>NZ_NSDZ01000002.1:0-732512 GCF_002300155.1 Rhodococcus sp. ACS1 | reverse complement strand
TGCGAGTCGGTCCTCGTCTGCGGCAGCCTGCAGTTCGGGGCCGGCGTTGGCCGCGGCGGTGAACTCGGGGCTCGGCGCGAACGCCGCTAGTTCGGAGGTATCTGCTGCGCTCGTCATGGTGGCTATCTCTTTCTCGACTGACGTCGGCAGTCATGGGTGTGGCTGGCATCCAGCCTGTTTCACGGGTCTAGAGTCTTCTGCCGCAACGGTGTACCGGTGATCTTCGTTCGACACGGCATTGGTGCGGTGGAGTGGTGCTCTCGCGGGGAACGCGGTGTAACCTGCCGCGACACGGTGGTGTCGCGGCGGGCGGTTCTCCCACGGCGTTGTGGCGCCGAATTGGGAGGGGAAGCTCCGAGTAGCTTCCCCTCCCACGGTCCAGCCGGTGTCCAACGGCTGGAGCAGGATGCCGGCACCCGATCAGGCTGGGGCGCGGGTGCCGGCAAGTTCAGGGCCGTCAGTCGGTCTTGACGGCCAGCCGGCGCAGCAACTTCGTCGCCGCGATGTAGGCCGATGCGCTGAACGGCCACTGGGAGACGATCTTGCCGCTTCCGGCCTGGAAGTAGTTGCGGGTCGTGGCCCACACGGTCTTACCCAACGCGCTCTGTACCCAGTCGTTGTAGATCAGGAATGCCGAGCGCCGCACCGAAATTCGGGTGTGGCCCTTCTTTACGGCGCGGGAGATCAGCCCGGCGGCGAAGCTGGCCTGCGCCTCGTAGAAGGACACCAGCGGAATGGCGTTGGTGTTCGGGCCGTACATGATGAAGAAGTTCGGGAACCCGGGCACCATCATCCCGAGGAAGGCCTCGGGCTCACCTTCCCAGTGGCCGTGCAGATCGGCGCCGTTCTCGCCGCGGACCCGGTAGTTGCCGAGGTAGTTCGCTGCGTCGAACCCGGTCGCGAGGATGATGACGTCGAGGTCGTGCTCGTCGCCGTTGGCGTCGACGGCGCCGGTGCGCGTGAGTCCCTTGACGCCGTGGGGGACCAGGCTGACCTTGGGGCTCTTGAGCGCCGCGTAGTAGGTGTCGCTGACCACGGTGCGCCGGGCCTCGTAGGCGAACTTCGGGGTGACCAGCTCCATCAGATCGGGACGATCACCGAGCTCGCGCTGCATGAATTCCAGCGACTGCTGACGCTTGACCTTGTTGGTCCGGCCATCGGAGCGGGCGTGACTGGCCCGGTACTGCCGCTTGTCGTAGTCGGCGTACAGCTTGAACCGCCGCCAGGCGTAGATCGGTGCGAAGCGGTTGAGCTTGCGCTCCTGTTCGGTGAAGTCCCGGCTGTTCTTGGGGAGCAACCAGTTGGGCTCGAGCTGGAAGATCTTCACTTCCGAGCCGGCCTTTTCGGCCTCGGTGACGACCTGGACTGCCGACGAGCCTGTGCCGACCACGCCGATCGACTTGTCGGTCAGATCGAGGCCGTCGATCCACCGCGAGGTGTGGCACAGGGCGCCCTCGTAGTCGCTCTCGCCGCGGGCGAACGGCGGAACCAACGGGATGTTGAGGAAGCCTACCGCGCTGATGACGGACATGAACCGTCCGTGATCGGTGCCGGATTCGGTGGCCACGATGTAGTCGTGGTTCTCGTCCGACCAGGTCACGCTCTCGACCTTCTCGTTGAAGAGGATGTGCTTGTGCAGGTCCCACTTACGGGCGACGTGCTCGAGGTAGCCCTGCAGTTCCTGCCATCCGGCGTGGGTGCGGCTCCAGTCATAGCGCTCGTAGGAGAACGAGTAGATGTGGGACTCGAGGTCGACCTCGGCGCCCGGGTACCGGTTGTGCCACCAGGTCCCACCGAGTCCGGGGGACTGCTCGAAGATGATGAAGTCCTCGATCCCCTTCTTCTTCAGCGCGATCGCGGCTGCGATGCCGCTGAATCCGGAACCGATGATGGCAACTCGTGCTGTGGTCCGCCCGCGTGCGCTGGGTGCCATGGCGTTCTCCTGTCTGAAGGCTTGGTACTGGGGCCGGAGTCTGGGACCGTGTGGACTAACCCCAAACCTCTATTGGTTCAGTATTTAGGCCTTTAAGGTGGATGTCAATCCCCAGAGGGAAATTTGCTGATGCTGAGGGGTTTTTCGGGGGCGGCCGGGATGGATCGGCTCCCCGGGGTGGTGCGCGTGTGAGCGTGTCCGGGATCGGATCTCCGAGACCCGACCACGCGGCGTCGCTACTTGATCTGTGCTGTCCAACCGCCGTCGACGACCAGGTCGACGGCCGTGATGAAGGACGCCTCGTCGGAGAGCAGGAACGCAATTGCGGCCGCGATGTCCTCGGGGAGGCCCAGCCGGCGCAACGGTGTCCGGTTCTCCATGTCGGTGCGGCGCTCGGGCGCCCGCTCGTAGAGGTAGTCGATCATCGGGGTGAGGATCGCTCCGGGGCACACGGTGTTGGCCCGAATTCCCTCGGGGCCCAGCTGCAACGCCAGGGCATGGGTCAAGGAGACCACGGCGGCCTTGCTCACCTGGTAGGCGTCGAGGGGAGAATCCATCCCGCGGACCCCGGCGGTGCTGGCCACGTTGACGATGCTGCGGCCCTGACCACGTCGCAAATGGGGGATCGCGGCCCTGATCACCTTCCGCAGCCCGTGCAGGTTGATACCGAGGGTGGTGTCCCAGATCGACTCCTCGATGTCGAGCGTCGACCCGTCGCGATCGAAGAACGCCACACCCGCCGCATTGACCAGGTAGTCCAGGCCGCCGTCGGAGAAGGAGGCGAACAGGTCGTCGAAACGCTCGCCGGCAAGAAGGTCGAACGCCACGTACTCCACGCCGCTGGGCAGATCGTCGACCCGTTCCTTGACGTCGGTGGCCACGACCCGGACACCGTCCTTGACCAGACGATGTACCGTGGCGAGCCCGATCCCGCCGGCCGCACCGGTGACGAGCGCGGTGCGGGTCATCGCACGAGCTCCTGATCGAAGGCACGAGCGAGCCGGGAACCGGCGAACTCCATGGCGGCGGTGGCCGCGGGAAACACCTCGTCGAGCCCGAAGAAGCCGTGCACCATGCCGAGTGTCTGGTGCACCTCGACCGCGACGCCCGCGGCCTGCGCCGCTTCGGCGTACAGCTCGCCCTGCGGGCGGATCGGATCACATTCGGCGAGGATGACTGTGGTGTCGGGTAGCCCGCTCAGATCGGCCGACAAGACGTCCACCCGCGGGTCCTGCGCGAAGTCGGGGGAGGGCAGGTAGTTGTCCTGGTGCCACTGCATCTCGTCGCGCTCGAGCATGATTCCCTGGTACTCGTCGTCGAATCCGCAATCGAGGTCGCAGGTGGTGACGGGGTAGACGAGCAGCTGGTGACGCAGCCTGGCGACGCCGGTGTCACGCACATGAATCGCCACGGCGGCGGCGAGGTTGCCTCCGGCGCTGTCTCCGGCGATGGCGACGCGGGTGATGTCGACCGGCAGCCGGGCGTCGCCGCTGATCGCCCATTCGAGGGCGTCGATCGCGTCGTGGACTGCGGTGGGGAAGCGGTAGTCGGGACCGCGGCGGTAGTCGACGGACAGCACGGCACTGCCGGATTCGGTCGCCAGCAGCCGGGTGGTGACGTCGTGGGAGTCGATGCTGCCGAGCAACCAGCCGCCGCCGTGGAAGTACACGGTCAGCGGCAGGTCGGTCGCCTCGCTGGGCAGATAAAGCCGGCCGCGGATCCCCTCATCATCGCGCGTGGGAATCTCGACGTCGACGGTGTGATGGATCGCGGGCTTCGTCAGCGCCCCGAAGGTGTCTTCGAAGTTCTGCCGCGCGGTCTCCACCGGCAACAGGTGGGCGTTCGGTCGCCCCGACGCACGGGAGTCGTCGATCATCTTCTGGGCGATGGGATCCAATGGCATGGCGGTCCTTTCATGGACAAGGGTGTTAGACACGTTCGTAGTAGCGGCGGGTTTCCCAATCGGTCACCGTGTGGGAATCGAAGGAGGTCAGCTCCGCCTGGGCGGAGGCGAGGAGATGCTCGTAGACCTCGTCGCCGAAGGCTGCACGCGCCATCTTGTTCTTGGCGAACAGATCGATCGCACGGTGCATCGACGTCGGTACAAGTTCGACGTCGCGCCCTTCCCAGGCATTTCCGCTGAAGATCGCGGGCGTCGGCAATTGGCGCTCGATGCCGTCGAGCCCCGCGGCGATGGTGCCCGAGTAGGCGTAGTAGGGATTGACATCGGCACCGGGGATCCGGTTCTCGACCCGGTAAGACGGTCCGTGCCCGACCAGACGGAAGGCGCACGAACGGTTGTCCTCGCCGAGTGCGATGGCCGATCCAGCGAACTGGTCCGGCTGAAACCGCTTGTACGAGTTGACTGTCGGGGAAAACAGGAGGCTGATGTCGACAGCGTTGTCGAGCTGGCCGGCGACGAACGAGCCGAATTTCGCCGACATTCCGCCGTCGGCGGTCTCCGACCAGCACAGCGGCCTTCCCGTCTCGGTCGACCACATGCTCACGTGCAGGTGACAGGAAGAGCCGACGTCGTCGATCTTCGGCTTGGCCATGAACGTCACGGTCAAGTCGGCTTGGTGCGCGAGCTGCTTGATCCCGTACTTGAACAGGACATGGCGGTCGGCCATCTCGAGGGTGTCGCAATAGTCGAGGGTGATCTCCTGCTGGCCGAGACCCCACTCGGGCTTGGATGATTCGACCGAGATCCCGAACTGCGGCATCTGGTTTCGGATCTGGCGGATGAACCAGTCGTCCCGCCCGGACTGGATCATCTGATAGTCGGATCGGTAGTTCGAGAGCATCTTCAGGTCCTGATACCCTGCTTGCCAGGCGTCGTTGGGTGCGACGGCGGCGAGGAAGAACTCGAGCTCCGAGGCGAACTTGAACTCCAGTCCTTCTCGGTGGGCACGCTCGATCTGCCGCTTCAAGATGGTGCGGGGCGCCACGCTGAGCATCGTGTCCGAGCCGCACTCGTAGGCGTCACAGATCACCAGCGCTGTGTTCGGCTCCCAGGGCACCCGCCGCAGGGTGGTCAGGTCCGGAACCAGTCGGATGTCGGCCCATCCGTTGGCGGAGTTCGACACCGGCAGGTTGAGCGGAGTCATCTCGAGGTCGACGGCGAAGATGAAACTACTCGCGTTGATCCCGTCGCCGCTCAGGCCCAGCGACCGGAACGCTTGGATTGTCAGTCGCTTGCCGACCAGGCGCCCGTACGGGTCCGGGGTCGCGCAGACGATCGTGTCGATCTCCCCGGAGGAGACGAGTGCCTCGAACTGGTCGAGGTCGAGGGTCTGAATGTGTGTGCTCACTGGTGCTCCAGGTGTCGGGACAGTTCCCAGTCGGTGATCGAGTTGTGCATCCACTGCTCGAATCGTTCGAGTTCGGCCCGTCGGGTCGCCGCATAGGACTGGGTGAAGGTCTTGCCGAGCAGATCGGCGGCAAGTGCTGACGACTCGAACAGCGCCACGGCCTGAGCGAGATTGCTCGGCAGGTCGACCGCGCCGGCATCACGTGATCCGGAGTGGGGCAGGTCGAGGGATCGCTGGATGCCGTCGAGACCCCCGGCCAGCAACGCATCGGCGACGATGTAGGGGTTGGCATCCGCACCGGGACGGCGGTGTTCGACGCGCGCCGACCCGATCCCGCCGAGAAGCACGCGGCAGGCCACGTTTCGGTCGTCGTATCCCCAGGCTGCCTTCTCCGCAACGAACATTCCCGGCGCGATGCGCTTGTAGGAATTGACGAATGGATTGAACATCAGCGCCAGGTCGGGCATCGAGCTGACCAGGCCGGCGAGATAGTGACTGCCCTCCGGGGAGAGCTTGCCGGGTTCGGAGGCGAAGACGTTCTGGCCGCCGCGGGCGAGGCTCGAGTGGACATGGCCGCCGGCGCCGGACTTGTCGGCGAACGGTTTGGCCATGAAGCTCGCACGAAGTCCGTGCTCGGCGCACAGATCACGCAGGTACTGGCGTGCGCGAGCGGCGTTGTCCGCCGCCCGCAGCGCGGGCTGCGGGGTGAGAGTGAATTCGAAGAAACCCGGTCCGAGTTCGGCATGGAAGGCCTCGATCTCGATGCCGATCTCGTTCATCCGGTCGATGAACTGCTGGGCGAAGCGGTCGATCTCCGCGGAACGGGTCAGGCTGTAGGCGTTCTCCGTCGCCCCGAAGGGCTGGAACCGCGTCAGATCGCCGCGCTCGCAGTCCTTGTTCTCCTCGAAGATCCACACCTCGTACTCGTAGCCGAGCACGGGCTCGAGATCGAGTGCGCGGTACCGCTCGATCAGCGACTTGAGCACCGCACGAGGCGACGCCTCGAAGGGGCGACCATCGGGTGCGACATGGTCTCCGATCACCGCCTGCGTCCCCGGACGCCACGGCAGATCGATCCGGGTGCTCTCGTCGGGGACGAGTGTCATGTCGGGGTAGCCGTTCTCGGCGTTGCTGAACGGCGTGTCGGTCACCTCGTCGGTCAACGAGAGACCGTAGATGATGGTGCAGAAGGCGAGACTCGCGGGACTGACCGTCTTGTCCGACTTGACGAGCTTGCCGCGCAGGCCCAGGTCGTAGTCGGGGACCTCGAGCTGCGTCATCGAGACGTGATTAGACATGGTTGTGGTCCTTCGGGCGGAGTTCGGGGTTGCGTCCGACGCGCCGGTAGACGGCATCGGGTACGAGTGAGGGGTGTTTGTAGACCCACCAGGTGCAGGTGGCGTCGGCACGGCTCTCCGGCCACGTCGGTGGGTCGATGACTCTGGTCGGGTAGCCGAGGCGGTCGATGGGGATGACCTCGTTGAGCAGACAGCAGTGGACGCAGTAGGAGCAGATGCCGCGTTTGTTCCACGCCCAGTCATGGGGTTCGGTGGTGACGGCGAAGCCGAAGGGGGCATCGGCGCGGGGCTGGTCGGCGGTGATGTCGGGATCGAGCGAGCGACCGCCGGACCCACACGGAGCGAATCGGAAACCGATGCGATCGGGCTCGTCGATCAACTCGATGTCACCCTGTCGTGAGACCCCGGTCAGGTGGGCATGGAACCCGTCGACGATAGCGACCATCAGTTGGTGCGCCGATTCGTTCCAACTCTGGTTCGTCAGCGAGTAGCGACGGGCATGGATGTCGTACCAATCGCCCATCAGGAAATTCCACAGGTCGCCGAGTGACGACTCACCGATCAGGCGGACCGCGATGTCGATCGTTCCGGAGATACGGTCGACCGCCCGGTCGTGGATACCCAACCAGACCAGTCGAGCATTCTCGATGCTTCCCGGCGCTGCGGGGTCGTTGCGGCGGCACTGTTCGCTCGCCACGTCGACGGCCTGGACGAATTGTCCCCACTCCGCCTCGATGCCGGCCATCGCCGTCTCACCGATCAGATCGGTGAGACGGCGAACCGCCGCGTCGACGTCGTCCGCCGAAGCGCCGTGTGTCGTCATCCACTCGATCGCCCGGTCCGGCCACTGTTCGTAGATTTCGCGCAGTTCCTCGGCCTCGAGGACGGTGACCTCGACCAGAGCGGCCGCATCGTCGCACAGCCCTCGGCGGAACCGATCGACGGCGGTGCGGAAGGTCCCTTGGGCCAGTTCTTCCCAAGTGCCGACGCGTGCGTTTCTCCCGAGTGACGCCTCGTACGCCACCACGGGTGAGACTGGCTTCAGGGTGCTCATGTGAGAGTGAATCCTCCATCGATGCGAAGATCGGACCCGGTGATGAACCGAGCCTGATCGCTGAGCAGGAAGACGACGGCATCGGCGATCTCCTCCGGTCGCGCGAAACGACCGAGCGGAACGCGCGGAGCCAGTGACGGCGGGAGAGCGTCGGTGTCCTCGTGCGCGGCCGCCAGCGCCATCGGCGTGGCAACGAAGCCCGGCGAAACGCTGTTGACGCGGACCCCGTCGGCGGCGAATGCCCGGGCAGCGGACTGGGTCAGCATGGCCAGCCCAGCCTTGGACGCGGCGTACTGGGGAGTGGGGTCCGGGTTGCTCAACGCCACCACCCGGGCGCCTTCGATCGAGGTCACATTGACCACCCCACCGGACTCGGACTTGCGCAGCAGGTCCCCGGCCGCATCGATGACGTTGTAGGCACCGATGAGGTTCACTTCCAGGCACCGCAGCCACGACTCGCGGGAGACGTTCGCGAATCCGGTGTCGTCGAGAACCCCCGCGCAGTTGACGAGGTAGCTCAACCCTTCCGGGACGGTATTTTCGGTGATCACCGCCCGCAACGCGGCGACGTCGGTGACGTCGGCGGCGCAGCGCATCTGCAGGTCGGCGGGAATCCCGGGAAAGGACTCGGGCTCACGCAGGTCCAGGCAGATCGTGCGGATGCCGGCGGCCATGAGCGTGGCGGCGGTGGCGCGACCGATGCCTGAGGCGGCCCCGGTCACCAACGCCACCCGCCCGGTGAAGGTCAGCGGCAACGACCGCCGATCCGGCACGCTCGCGGTCATGATTGACCATACCTTTTGGCGTGCTCGTCCAGCGCCGCCGCGAAGCACTCGCGCGGTGCGCGGATCACTCCGGCGCCGATCTGGCCACCGTCACGACCGGCGAGACCGACATCCATGACTGGCAGGACGGCGGTGTCGAGGACCTTTCGGGCATCGACACCGGTGGGGGTGCCGCGGAAACCGAACAGTGGGATGCGGTAGGAGCTGTTCTCGCCGTGGGTGATCTCGTACATTTCCCGGTTACGTTCGATCATCACCTCGGGGGAGCCGCCCTGATAGTCCTGCAACGACAAGGCGCAGGCCTGCGCGAAGCCGCCGAGTCCGACGGTCTCGGTGATCGGGCTTTCCCCGCCCATCCAGGTGATTTCGTCCTCGCTGTGTCCGGCGAACAGCTTGCCCTGGTGGATCGGCGGCGGTCCTTCGAACCAGGTGTTGCCGAGGCCGGCAAGTTTGATCGCGAAGCCGCGGCAGCTGAACGCCATGGCGGAGACGAGGGTGGAGCCGGGGACGACCATCGCGTCGGCGGAGGCCTTCGCCGCGGCCATCGACAGGCGGAGGAAGAAGTAGTCGTTCTCGGCGAGGTGAAGCATGGTCTCGCGGACCCCGGGCACGGAGTCCTCGATCATGTCCAGCACCGACGGCAGGATTTCCCGGTTGAACAGGATCGAGGCGGCGGCGTTGCGGCTGTGCACCTCGTCGCCCATTCGCAGCGCCCGGGCGATCATCGGTTTGAGCGCGATGCCGCCGCGGCGGCGGATCGCCTCACCGACGACGGGCGCGAGAACCGTATTGACGTGCTCGAGCCGTTCGTGGACGCCCTCGTCGTAGCAGCCGTAGTTCAGCCGGCGCGGTTCCTTGCCCTCGTAGAAGTTGCAGAACCCGACGTTGCCGTGGGTCCGGTTCTCGACGACGAACACCGGCATCGACGCCGTGTAGATCCCGGCGAGCGAGCCGACCGCGTTGTAGTCGTGGCACGCGCCGATCTCGATGCTGCCGTCGGCGAACTTCGCGATCGCCTCGTCGCGGTCGGCGGCCAGGCCCTCGAACATGGCGCCACCGATCAGGGCTTCGCGTTGCCCACCGACGTAGGCCTCCCACGGCATCGGAGCGCCGGAGGTGAGCACCAGGTTGTCGCGGTAGCCGGGGAGCACCTCGCGTGCGGGCCGGACGTCGACCACCCACGGGTCGGCGTCGTTGAGGCGGCGAAACGCCTCGTCGTTGGCGGCCTCGACCGACCCGTCCCAAGCCTCGGCCGACCCGCCCCAGATCTCGGCGGGGACGGTCGCGAGATCGTTCGCGGTCACCATGCGGTGACACCGCCGTCGACGAGCAGGGTCTGGGCGGTGATGAAAGAGGCGCGCGGGGACAGGAGGAACTCCACAGCCTCGGCGACTTCTTCGGGCTCACCGATCCGCTTGAGCATCGCGTAGCCGGCGCTGACCTCTTCGCCGCCGGAGACCCGCGCCATCGATGGGCTCATCGGGGCCCGGATGACGCCGGGGGCGACGTTGTTGACCCGGATGCCGCGCGGGGCGAGTTCCTCGGCCAGGTAGCGGGTGTACGCAGCAATCCCGGCCTTGGTGGCGCCGTACACCGAGGCGCCGCGGAACCGGCCGAAGTGCCCGGTGAGGCTGCCTACATTGACGATGGCCGAGCCTTCGGTCAGCAAGGGTGCCGCGACGTCGATGACGCGTGCCATGCCGGCGATGTTCACCTGGAACATCAACTCCAGCTTGGCCTCGTCGAGCTCGCCGAGGAATGAGTCCCGAAGGATGCCGGCGCAGTTGATGACACCCGCGAGCGTCTCGTCTCCGGAGGTCACCGAATCGACGGCGCTCTCAACACTTTCGCGGCTGGTGACGTCCATCGCCACGGCGATGGTGCCCTCCAGTCCGTCCTGATTCGGGTCGAATGCGTCGATCGCCTGCTTCACATCCGCCGCGATCGGGGTGTAGCTGCTCTGCAGCAGCCGACGGCAGATCGCCTGTCCGATGACTCCTGCGCCGCCTGTGACGATTACTTTGTTGCCCACTTCGGGTTCCTTTCCAAACACGTGACCGTGGTCACCACGATGGACCCAGTTTCACCAATAAAGGACGATTGGTCAAGTGTTTAGGTCTTTTATTTCCGTGACTGACGCAGGCGCCGGGTTGCAGACTTGGTCTAAAGGCTGGAGCAAATAACATGAAGGTGAGTGGTGCGCTAGATTGGGGCGAGGGAAAGGAGCCTCGTATGACAACAGCCGCGGCAGCGCCATCCGGATTCGGTCCGATCCGGCAGATTCCTGCACACGAACTCGTCGTCGATCAGATGCGCCGGGCGCTCGAGCTGGGTCAGTTCCGCCCCGGCGACCGGCTGCCCACCGAGCGGGAGCTGTCGGAAATGCTCGACGTCTCGCGCACCGTGGTGCGGGCCGCGGTGGCGGTGCTCGAGCGGGAAGGCCTGATCGCGGTTCGCCGCGGTCGCGGCGGCGGATTCACCGTGCAAGCCCCCACCTACGACCCGGCGGAGACCCGCCGGCTGATGCGTCAGAACAAGACAGCGGTCCGCGATGCGTTCGACTACCGGATCGTGGTGGAGACAGGGGCGACCCGTCTGGCCGCGATGCGCCGTCGAGCGGCCGACCTCACGAAGCTTCGAACGTTGCTCGAAAGCATGGACAGCGCCCTCGACGCCGCGATGCAGGACCAGTCCGCGCACAGGGTCACCGAGTTCCAGACTCTCGACTCCGCATTCCACATGGGGATCGCCCAGGCCTGCCGAAACGACTATCTGCTCGAGTCGGTGGCCGACGCCCGCCGCAAAATGTGGCTTCCGACGGGGGCGATCTTCGGCCGCCTCGAGCCCAACGCGAACGACCATCACGAGGCGATCCTCGAGGCCATCGAGAGCCGCGACCCGGAGGTCGCCGCCGCTCAAATGGAAGAGCACATCCTCGGCACCCGGCACACGCTCGAATCCTGGCTCAAGCGCTGACCACGGCCTCGGGCACCTCCGGAAGGGTCTGGCCCCCGTCGACGGTCAGTGTCTGACCGGTCACGAAGCCTGCGCCCTCACTGGCGAAATACAATGCGGCGTGCCCGATGTCGGTAGTGGCACCCAGTCGACGCTGCGGTATGCACGATTCCATCCGGGCGATGGTGTCGGTGCCGAGACCATCGAGACCTTCGGTGCGGATGCTGCCGGGAAGGATGGCGTTGACGGTGATCTTGCGGGCGGCGAGTTCCAGCGCTGCCGAGCGCACGAAGCCCAGCTGGGCGGCCTTGCTGGCCCCGTAGTGACTCAGCCCGGGAAATCCGGTGGTCGGTCCGGTGATCGACGAGGTCACCACGATCCGTCCGCGGCCGGATCGGGTCAGCGCATCCAGGCACGCCTGGACGCTGAAGATCATGCCGTGCACGTTGGTGGCGAATACATCGTTGAGCTCGGCCGGGGTGATCTGCTCGAGTGTCTGCTCCGGGTAGATTCCGGCGTTGGCGCACAACACATCGAGGCCGCCGAGCAGCTCTTCGGCTTCGGCGGCCATCCGTGTACACGATCGGCGGTCGGCGACGTCGGCGACGATCGTCGCGACCGTCGCGCCGAGTTCGGCCAGCCGTGCGCGGGCCTTCTCCAGCTTCGCGGGATTGCGGCCCGCGATCGCGACCTGGGCACCGGCGGCGGCGAACACCTCCGCGATGCCCAATCCGATGCCCTGGCTGCCGCCGGTCACGAGCACGTTCATCGAGTCTGAAGTCTGCTTCATCATTTCCTCTTCCGGTTGCTGGGTACGGGTCGTGACCGTGTGTGGCCCCCTCGCCGCGACGAGGGGGCCACACACGGTGGTTGATCAGGCGGGCTCGGGTGCCGGCTCGGTCAGAAAGGAGCGGTCGGGTTCGTCGTCGAAGACGGTGCTGCCGATCCGCGCGTACAGGTGCGGCTTCTTGGTGCGCCAGTACAGAGCCAGTGCCATCGAGCCGAAGAACAAACCGACCACGATCCACGGGATCGCCTTGAAGAACAGCGAGTCCGATGCCGATCCGGCTGCCGCCTTCATGTTGGTCGCCATCAGATAGATCACGAACACCATGCCGAGGCCACCGATGATCGGGCTCACCAGCGTGCGCCACCAGTTCGCGGTTTCCGGGTGCTGCTTGCGGACGTGGAAGTAGACGATGACCGAAATCGAACACATCGTCTGCACGATCAGCAGGCACAGCGTCGCCAGGACACCGACCAGCACGAAGAGCACGGCGTAGGGATCGGAGTTGGTCAGTGAGCAGAGCACCAGGATGAGCGCGGCGAAGATGCTCTGGGTGAGCGAAGCGATCCACGGCGAGGCATGCTTCGGGTGAGCCTCACCGAGCCGGCGCCACAGCAGCCCGTCGCGGCCGAACGCGAACAGATACCGCGCAGCGGAGTTGTGGATGGCCAGAGCGCAGGCGAAGGACCCGCCGAGGACGAGCCATTCGAAGACCGTCACACCCCACGCGCCGACGTACTCGCGTGTCGGTGCATACAGCAGCTCGAAGGGATTGGGTCCGGAGGCGCGTTCGACGGCTTGATGTGCACCGTTACCGGTGACCACGCCCCAGGAGATGAAGGTATAGAAGACGCCGATGCCGACGACGGCAATCATCGTCGCTCGCGGGACGATCTTCTTCGGGTCCTTGGATTCCTCGCCGTAGATGGCGGTCGATTCGAACCCGACCCAGGACCAGAACGCCATCAACAGGCCCAACCCGACTACCCCTCCGGCAACTCCGTTCGTGCTCAGTGCGCTGGCGGGATTGAGGGAGGACCAGATGATGCCGTCGGGTCCACCGGTGCTCAAGGACCTAACAGCGGTGATCGTCAGCATCCCGATCTCACAGACCAGCACCACACCGAGGACCTTGGCGGCGACCGAGATGTCCTTGTGCGACAGGACCGCGATCACCGCCACACAACCGAATCCATACAGCTCCCACGGCAGATCGAGGCCGAACTGGGAACCGACCGCCTGCTTGGCGAACGCGGAGAAGATCCCGACGAGACCGGCTTCCATGATCATGTAGGTCGCCATCGACATCACGCCCGCTGCCAGGCCGGGAATTTTCGACCACCCGCGGGAGACGAACGTGTAGAAGGCGCCCGCCGCGGTGATGTGCTTGGCCAACGCCACGAATCCGACGCTGAAGATCGTCAGCACCACGGTGGCGATGATGAAGCCCGCCGGTGCCCCGATGCCGTTGCCGAATCCGACCGCGACGGGCAGATTGCCGGTCATCGCGGTGATCGGCGCCGAGAACGCCACTACCATGAAGACGACACCGACAAGACCGATCGCACCACGTTTGAGTTGAGCGGGGTCGGCGGCGGGGCCGGTGGGGGAGGGGCCCTCTGGGGGGTGTGAGTTGGCGATCATGCGGGATCTACCTTTCGCTTTGTCTGCTCGATGAGCCTAAGACCGTAAAAGGCCTAAAGACAAGACCAGTAGACCAGAAAAAGTGGTTTGAGACACATTTTTCTTCTGGCCGAAACATCGTCGACGCACGCGCGTCCCGGCCGGCCGCCGATCAGAGAAATGGTCTATTGACTAGTTCTATTAGTGCGTTTAGTGTCGTCTTGTCAGTCCTGTGGCCACCGGTTGGTCACGGGATCGGTTTTTGTGCGCACGGCTCGGCTGCCGTATCAGGCGCCAGATCGCCACACGTGCCGTCCAAAAAGGGTTCGCTCTTTACGCCGTTGTGCCCCAGTGAAATCCGAGGTGCGAAATCTCCGTTCATCTCGCGCGACTCGAGACGCGCATCGATCAGCTCCAGGAGTATCTCGACATCGCTGCCGAGCACGGTCGCGCCGCCGCGGTGGCCGGGCACGTCTCGACCCAGGTACCGGCGCTCAGCTCGGTGCCACCGACGAAGTTCGGCATGGCCGTGGCGACCGTGGACGGCTGCGTGCTCACCGCTGGGGACGGAACCGAACCGTTTTCGATCCAGAGCCTCTCCAAGCTCTTCGCCCTGTGTGCACTCCTGCAACGCAACCCCGCGGTGTGGGACCACATCGGATGGGGGCCGACCGACTCCGGCTACGGCTCGGTGGCCGAGCTCGAACGCAACCTCGGCCGACCACGCAACCCCTTCGTCAATCCGGGCGCCCTGGTGGTCACCGACCGGCTGATCGAACTCACCGGGGACGCGGTGGGTGCCACCATCGATCTCCTGGCCTCGACCTCCGGTACCGCGGTGATCAACTCCGACGGTCGCGTTGCGCTCTCGGAGACTGTCGCCGACCACCGCAACGCGGCCATCGCGCACGTCCTCGCCGAGCACGGCAAACTCGTCAACGGGATAGATCGAGTACTCACGCAGTACTTCGCCCAGTGTGCGATCGCCGCGTCCGTGGAAACGGTCGCGAAGTCGGCGCTCTTCCTGGCCGACCGCTCGGCCGACGCGACCGTCCTCGACAGCGGATCCGTCCGCCGGGTCAACGCGGTTCTGCTGATGTCCGGCATGTACGGCGCGGCCGGCGACGTCGCATACCGGATCGGCCTGCCCGCCAAGAGCGGCATCGGCGGTGGCGTCCTCGCCATCATGCCGGGGTTAGGCACCGTCTGCGTGTGGAGCCCGCCGCTCGACACCGACGGCAACTCCGCCGGTGGAGTGGCGGCGATCGAGGAGTTCGCCCGGTTGGCCGGCTGGTCGGTCTTCTGAGCTGCACATCGGGTAGTCGCGGGTAAATCGATCCTGCACAGGCAGTGCAGAAGGAGGAATGTCGATGAGCACAGAGATCCCTGTCATCGCAGTCACGCTCGACTTCGACGAACTGCCCGGGTTCGTCCACTGGAAGGAGATGTTCCGCGGCATCGTCGTCGCCGGCGCAGCACCGGTCGCCGTCGATTGCGGTAAACCGCGAACCGACCTTGCCGCGATTCTCGAGTCTGTCGACGGTCTGCTCATCAGCGGGGGAGTGGACGTCGACCCTTCCCTGTACGGCGGCTCACTCGACGACCCGCGTATCCAGAAGATCAATCCCCATCGAGATACGAACGAACTCGCCGCACTCGAGATCGCTCGTGCGCGTGGAATTCCCATCCTCGCCATCTGTCGCGGAGCGCAGTTGGCCAATGTCGCGCTCGGCGGCACGCTCTATGCTGATCTGGCCCGGGACTGGGTCGGGCGCACCGGGCACTGGCACAGCGAGAAGCCCTGATCGACAGCCTGCACTCGGTGCAGGTGGAAGCGGACACCCTCCTCGCCGACTGGATGGGGATCGACGGGATCGTCCCCGTCAACAGTCAGCACCATCAGGGCATCAAGACCCTGGCGCCGTCGGCGCGAGCGGTCGCCTACACCGACGACGGTCTCGTAGAGGCCTTCGAGATCGCGTCCGATCGCCTCGTCGCGGTGCAGTGGCATCCAGAAGTGCTGTGGCGGAACGAGCCGCATGCCCTCGAACATCTCCGCCGCTTCGTCACGGGAAAGAGGGGGGCGAGGAAGGCCGGCGCCACGGCGCTGGTCGGAGACGGGGCAGCGAACGGAGGGCCCTGAGGCTTCTGAGGGAGCGGGTCGGAACCGCTGAGAGTGCAGGAGAGCGAGCCGAAAGGTATCGGCAGACGACGTGAGGACGCAAGATCGCCGGCGGTGGCCGCGAGCCCCGAGCAAGGGTGGCGGCGTGCGGCCGAACGGTCCGGCGAGCCGATCAGGAAGCCGATGAGATCGTCCACTGCCGGAGTTCCCACATGTGTTCTCCTGGTCGATTCAACCGTCGATTACGGCGTCGTCGACCAACTCCGCGCCAGCGGGTTGTGCCCCGGCGTGGTGGTCATCCGAGTGCAATCACACCGCAGGGAAGGAATCGGCACCGTGCAGGCTCTCAGGGCCACACGGGTGAACGCCGCCATCGTCGTCGTCGGCAGTGTCGAGACGGTCGACGACCGCGTCGCCTTCTTCGATTCGGGGGCCGATCACGTCCTCGATGCCTCCCTGACCACGAGAGAACTGGTCGCCTGGACTCGGGCAATCCTCCGGCGAATGCAACGAGCCCCACAACGCCCGGTTGGCAGAACCAAGGGACTGGTCCTGCAGCGGGAGTGCAACATCGTCGAACGCCTGGGCCTTCACACGGCCCTGACCCCGACCGAATTCGATCTGTTGGCAGTGCTGGCCGACAGCGAAGGAAGGGTCGTCCCCCGTCGTCACCTCCTGATGTTGGTGTGGGGCATCGCCGAGGAGACGACGACGAACGTCCTCAACGCGCACATCTGGTCGCTGCGCCGAAAGCTCGGCAGCATCGGTGCGTCCCACGCACTGCAGACCGTTCGGGGAGTCGGTTTCGCGCTAGCCGATGCGTGACTGCCGAACAAGGAAACGGAAATCTGCCCTCTGCCGCGCAAACGGTGTCAGTGAACCTCAGCGGCAGCGGCAAGCGCGGTGTCGAGGAACGCGCCGGACAGGCCGGGGTAGAGGTCGGCCCCTTTCGGCTCTGCCAGGTGGGTACGCAAAGAGGCGGTGGCGGCGACAACGTCTGTGCCGCCGTCCGCGAGGAATCGGACCAGTTCGTGCCGGGCGCACTCGACCACGACGGGAACCAGCGCCGCCTCGGCGTCGTCGGCGCGCCCGGCCGCCCACAGACACGAGGCCAGCAGGCGCATGGCGTACAGCCGCGCCAGTTCACGTCCGGTCCCGGCGAGCGCACCCACCCAGTCCTCCGCCCACTGGCAGGCGAGCCGGCTCGCCGTTGGCTCACCGGTGCGCACCAGCAGCAGGATGGCCGTCTCGTCCTCGAGCTGCGCGGTAATCTGCTCGATTCCGTCGACCGGTTCCGAATGCGAGTTGCGGGTGACAGCGACGAATCCAGGGCGCGGCGGAAGACCGAGCCGGATACGTTCGGTGTCGACGGCCGCCCGCAGCCGCGGAAGCGAGAACCGGGCTGCGGTCCCGACACCCTCGTCGAGCTCCTTCGCCGCGCCGATACGGTCACCGCGGGCACAGAGGATTCGCGCGCGCAGACAATAGTGGCGAATCATGAAATCCGGAGCGCCACCGAGCGCGGCCGGGTCGAACGTCTCGCTGAGCAACTCGTCGGCCTCGGCGAGACGGTTCTGCTCGTACAACATCTCGGCGAGCAGAGCACGGGTGAGCCGGGCGTGCTGAGATTGCGTGTTTCCGGCATCGCGGACAAGTTGAAAGGCCCTGCGGTACAACTCCGCTGCACCGGTCAGGTCCAGTTGTTCCGCTTTCGCCATACCGGCAAAGCAATACCCGTAGGCAACAGTGTACGGACCAGTCGTTCTGCTGTGGTACGGAGCTGCCCAGGTCTGTCGGCGATAGGCATCCCGAAAGCGGAACTCGTATGTGTCGGCGATAGTGACAAGCAGTGCGGCCATCGACACCACGAACGGATGTTGCCCCGCCGGGTTGGCCAGGCATTCGGCGACCAAGTCCGTGATCCCAGCGACCCGGTCCGTGGTGGCGTCGATATTCGCTTGGAGAACATCGGCTTCCACCCGCATCCGCGAGCGCACGTCGGTGGGGAGGTCAAGGAGATCGAGCAGCTCGAGCGCGTGCCGCCGAGCCTCGACGGCGACGTCGATACGCTGCAGCTCGGCATTCGCCCATCCGATCGTCAAGTGCAGTCGCGGACTCGACAGCACCAGATCCGCCGGCAACTTCGCGATCAAGCCGAGCAGCGTCGACATCTGCGACCGATCGAGCAGATACAGGTCGTCGTGCTCGAGCAGATCCAGCGCCCCTTGCCGGTCATCGGCGGCGAGAAGATGGTCGAGGGCCTCACCGAGCATGTGCCGCTCCCGGAACCACGCGGACGCCGTGCGGTGCAACTGCGCAATCCGGCCCGGATGATCCCGTTCGAGCCGCTGCCGGAGCACCTGCGCGAACAGGTTGTGATAGCGGTACCACCGGCGGTCGTCGCCCGTGCGGTCCAGGAACAGATCACGGGCGACGACACGCTCGAGGCGGACCGCACCGTCGGGGACCTCGGCCAACGCGGACGCCAGGTCGCCGCACACCCGGTCCGGGATCGCGGTGACGAGGACGAAATCGAGCACATCGGGCTCGAGGGCGTCGAGCACGTTCTCGGCGAGATACTCACCCAGGGTGTCGTTTCCGGCACGGAACTGTTCGACCAGGCCCGCCGCGTCACCGGCCTCCCTCAGCGACAGTGACGCCAGCTGCAGCGCCGCGACCCAGCCGTCCGTCGACGCCCGCAGCTCCTCGACCTCGGAATCGGTCAGCGCGACCTGCCCCGGACCACCGAAGAAGCGGCGGGATTCGGGGAAATCGAAACTCAAATCCTCGGGACCGACCTCCCGCAGCTCGTCGTGCACCCGCATTCGGCTCAACGGCAGATTAGACCGGCTGCGGCTGGCCACCACGATCCGCAGGTGATGACAACCGTTGTCGAGCAGGAACTCCACCGTTGCGATCGGCTCCGCGGCGGTCACCCGATGCCAGTCGTCGATCACGACCACGAGGGGCTCCCCACTGTCGTGGAGCCGGTTGATCAGCGAGGTCACCACGAACCGCTCCACCGCCTGCCCGTGCTCCTCGAGTGCCTGCCCAAGCTCGCCAACCACCCCCGGGCGGACCAACCGGATCGCCTCCACCAGGTGCGAGAGGAACCACGCGCCATTGTTGTCGTCGCGGTCGACCGTCAGCCAGGCGACGGTGATTCCGTCGGCGACCAGTTCGTCGCGCCACTGCGCGACGAGGCTGCTCTTCCCGAATCCCGCAGGTGCGTGAACCAAGACCAACCGACGCTCCCCGGCAGTCCGCAACATGGCGAGGAGCCGATCACGGCGCACCAACTGCCGGGTAGTGGTGGGCGGACGGAATTTGGTCACCGGCACCGGCGGTGTGCGTGGTGACGACATGGGGTACACCCGCGGAGGCCGCTGCGCGGCATGCTCCATCCCCGCGCCGCGGGTGGAGCGAGGATCACCGGCACGCACGGCGGGAACATGCAGATCGTCGACGACGATCCCGTTGCGGCGCTGGGTGGCACGAAGCTCGTTCCCGAACTCGGCCGCACTGCCCGGCCGCTCTTCCACGGCGCGGGACATCGCCTGTTCCACGGCGTTGCAGACGTCGTCGGGGACATCGGCGTCGCGCAGGTCAGGGACGGGCTGCGTGGAGATCCGCAGGAACTGGGCGATCACCTGCTCGCCGCTGTGCCGCTCGAACGCGGCATGTCCGGTGAGCGCACAGAACATCGTCGACCCCAGGCTGTACACATCCGAGGCGGTGGTCGGTGGCCGACCTTCGAGTACCTCGGGTGCGGTGAAGGCCGGCGAGCCCGTGATCGAGCCCGCCGTGGTCTCGAACCCGCCCGAGATCCGCGCGATCCCGAAGTCGGTGAGTTGCGGCTCGTCGTAGTCGGTCAGCAGGATGTTCGCGGGCTTGACGTCCCGGTGCAGCGTGCCGCTGCGGTGGGCGGTCTCGAGCGCCCCGGCGATCTTGATCCCGAGCCGGAGCACCTGCTCCCACCCGATCGGCCCGGCCCGGCGAATCTGCGCTTCCAGGGATCCGTGCGAGTGGTATGGCATCACCAGGAAGGGACGCCCTCTTCGGGTAACGCCGACCTGGTAGAGGTCGACGATGTTCGGGTGTCCGGACATCCGGCCCATCGCCCGCTGTTCGCGCACGAAACGCGCGAGGTTCTCGGGATCGAGGTCCGTGGTGAGGACCTTCACGGCCACCGTGCGGTCGAGATCCTCCTGAAGGCAGCGGTAGACGATCCCGAAACCCCCGCGTCCGATCTCCTCAGCCTCGTCGAAGCCGGCGACGGCCAACTCGACCGCGATGTCCGGCTCGCGCTGTGTGGCCCCCGGGTCGTCCGCCATCGGCCGTCACCACCTCTGAGACGCTTCCCCCAGGATAGTCCGCACGGACGACGGGGCGAGGTCGTTGCGTGGCCCGCCTGGAGTCCGTGAGCAGCACTACCAGCGGCGAGTCGGACGGGTTTTCCGCGTAGTGCTCGCAGCCAGGCGGCCGTTACCTGGTGCGGCCCTCAGCCGGCAACATCCACCAGTGAAGGGTGCTTCTCTGCGCCCGGGTGATATCGAATTCAGTCGTCAGCCGCCGACGGGAAATTGCTTGTCGAGCCGCCCGAACCACCTGTTGCCACGGTTCCGCTGGCCTCGGCGAAGATCATGTGCGCGGCATCCACCATCTCCAAGGTCGCGTTGGGCAACTGTCTAGCTACTTCGACCTGAAAAACGGGGGCCCTGGTGAGCATGATTCGGCTGTTCTCGGCCGGTCAGGATTGGGTTGGCCGCAAGCCCCCCGATCCGCGTCCTTCACGCTGCCAGGGTGCTGATCTTGACCAGGTTGTGCGCCAGGACCCCGTGGCCGACCCAGATTTGGGCGCCTTCGGTGCTGTCGATGCGGGTGCGGTCCCAGCCGTATCCACGTTTGAGGGCGCTGATTCTGCCTTCGACTCCGGTGTTGATTGTGGATGAACAATCCTGGTGCCGCTGACGACGAGATCTTCGCGGGCAGAGGACTGGGTGTCGCGGGCCAAAGGAGTCACGTCCTGGTGGCGCACCCCGTCCGACATCCTCGACGGCCGAACCCCGTTGCAGGAGCTCGAGGACGGCGATCTGACCGAGGTCGCCGTCGACAACAGTGATCAGCGTGGCCAAACAGGGATGGTAGGAGAGTGGGGCTCCTGCAACGGCAATCCGGTCCGGTCCTCCGGCACCGTTATCAACAGCGTGGACTCCGGTTGTGCCGCGGCCGCGGCACAACCGACGGCGCGTGTCGATCCGATCATCGCGTTGCACGATGTGGCCGGTAGCCCGGGCCCGGATGCGGCGGAGACGACCAAGCATCCTCGTGGGGCGATCCTGGAGGAAGGGGCGGTATCGCCGACGGTGCCCGGCCGCCGTTGCGGTTATTTCGTTTGATGCGTATATTTCGTTTAGGAGGTGTGTGATGTCCGCAGCACATGAGCGGCCGACCGTTGTCGAACAGGAGCAGGCCCGCCAGGCACTGCAGTTGCTTCGTGATGTCGATCCGGCGGGGGAGACCCTCGATGTGACCGTGGCCGGAACTTCGGAGTCGGTGCATCTTCCTCGTGCAGCGCTCGATCTGATCCGTGAGGTCTTGGCGAATATGGCTGCCGGGCAGGGGGTCACCGTCGTCCCGGCGCACGCGGAGCTGACGACCCAGCAGGCCGCGCAGATGCTCAATGTCTCGCGGCCGCATGTGATCAAGCTCCTCGACGAGGGGAACATCGAGTACCGGATGGTCGGCCGCCATCGCCGGATCCTGGCATCCTCTCTGCTTGCCTACCAGCGGACGCAGCTGGGGACCTCGCGTGCCGCCGCGGACGAGTTGGCAGCCCTGACGGAAGACCTCGGGCTGTACTGACGTGACCTTCACCGTGCTGTACGACGCGAATGTGCTGTACCCAAATGTTTTACGCGACGTGCTGATCCGGCTCGCGCAGACCGGTCTGGTACATGCCCGGTGGACGGATCGCATCCTCGACGAGACATTCGAGAACTTGGCGGAGGATCGCCCGGACATCCCGGCAGCGACGTTGACGAAGCTGCGGGAGCTGATGAACCGGGCAGTACCGGACTGTCTGGTCACCGGCTACGAGGCACTTATCCCCGCACTCACGCTGCCGGATGAGGACGACCGGCATGTGCTGGCCGCGGCGATCCGCGCCGGCGCCCAGGTCATCGTCACAGCAAACCTGCGGGACTTCCCCGACTCGGATCTGGCGCAGTTCGGCGTCGAGGCCAAGCATCCGGACGAGTTCGTGATGGATCTGTTCCACCTCGACGGGGTGCGGGTCCATCAGGCGATCAGTGCGACTGCCGCGGCCTGGCGCAATCCACCCGGGACCCCGGCTGATGTGTGTGACCGCCTTGCGGCGGCGGGGCTTCCTATTTCCGCGGCCGCGCTCCGTCGCTGAGCAAGGTAGGGAACCGCGCGTAACTCTGCATAGTGTGGTTTGTCGTCTGAGGTCACCTGCGGTTGGCGGACGGCCAGGAGGAGGTGATCAGTGCCGGTTTCTTCGTGCCCGAGCAGGGCCGCCTGGCGCATGCTGCCCCCGACCACCTTCTTCGTCTTCGGGGTGAAGGATGGTGGTGGATGGAATGGTTGGTTGGGTTGTGGATGGTGGAGCCGATGACGGGAATCGAACCCGCGTATTCAGCTTGGGAAGCTATTTCAGGGTGGGAACGTGGGTTCGAGCGACCTGCGATTCTGTCCGTCCGCCGGGTGCCATTGCCGCAGTTCACAGCGATATTCCGGGGCGTTCCGAAGGTGCTGCGGTTGAGGTCCGGGGGACTGGATCTGATCTCCGTTGGCGGCGTATTCGCGGCGTCTGTCTCCGGGACAGCGCAACACCCCTGGCGATGGGAACAGGGGGAGTTCACGCCAGGGGTGTTATCGGTTCTTGCCGCGACGAGGCGACATGTCAGCGCTCGTCCGCACGATCAACCCGAAGTCGGACATGTCTACGCTTCGGGTTGCAAGCCCCATCCGCAAAGGGCGTTACGGATGGGGAGTCTCTGTGTAGTTGTCGGTCGCGACTAGCGGCGACGGGTAGCCCTCTTGCGGGGTGTTCGTCGTGTTCCTCGCGACCTTGAACCTGTCGCGCGGGTACGCCTTACCTTCCGGCCCGCCGAACCCGCAGAATGGGGCGTAGTCCGTCGTCCGGCTTTGGACGGGGCGGTATAGCTGGCAGCGCCCAACAACGCCCCCGCCGTCAGGCCCAAAATCGAGTCGTCAACGACACTGCCTGCTACAGCACCGCTGAGTGTCGACGCGGCGAACCGCCCGAGCGCGTCGCGCTTGAACACGCGCCGCCTCGCCATGGGTCAGTCGTCCTGTCCGCGTCGGAGTCGCGCGATGGCGCGGACCGCGTCGGCCGTCATCGACTCGCTCACCGTGTCGCCGGCAGCCGTTCCGCAGTAGCGGGTGACGCCTGCGGGGGACAGGCCTGGACCGTGAGAGAACTCCGACGCTCCGGGCGCTGGCCTAGTGTCACCGCGCGAGTTGCGTTGATTCTGTGTTGGCATCGCGGCTCACCCCTTTCCAAGCTGGCTACGAGACGACGACTTCGCCCGATCCGGCACCTGTGCTCGTGTACGGTCGCGACGTCGAACCTCAGCGGCGTTCTTGGCTGCTAGTTGCTTGGCCACTACGGCGTTACTCCGCGCGGCTGAAGAGGTCATTCCCACAGTCGCCCACCTAGTTCGGGAACACCGGAGCGGTGTAGCTGGTGGACGTGGTGACCTTGATGACGGCTGCGCCGCCCCGGTGGCGAACGCCGACACCGAAACCAAGCGCGTAGTAGCTGGAGATCAGCGGGTAGCGCTGATCCGAGCCGGGGATGATGCGGAGGCCCTGGTAGTCAGGGTTCGCATGTACGCGGAACCCGACCGGGTTGCCTTCGGCGTTCGGGCCAGCCGACGCAACGACCGCGACATACCCAGCAGGGATGAACCGGCTCTCGATCACGAGGGCGTCGCCGTAGGATCCGAGAACGGGAAGTCCGTTCCATTGCGCCGGAGCCTGCTCACCGATGATCTGCTCAGTCACCAGCCGCGCCGGGGCCGCGACAGACGGGATGAAGTCGAAGTGGGCTTCGACGCTGTCGGCCCCCGGTTCACCCGCGCGGAAGGTCGCGACGACCTTCGCTTCGTTGGGGTGAGCGAGGATGAGGAGCTTGCGCCCACTGTCTGCGTTGAAGCCCTTGCCGGAGACCTTTTCAAGCAGAGTCTCGACATCCGACGGGTCAAGCACGGCGGAACCTGTAGTCAGGTAGTGCGTGTCGGTATCCGGGTCGAACTCCGCGCCGAGGTAGGACGGGATGTGAAATCCATCCCCGCTGTACAGGCCGTACTCGGGGTTTCCCTCCGGGGTAGTGCCTTGCGCCGGATCGAACAGCCGCGACAGAACCGCCGTCGTGGTCTTTCGGTTCGCGCCCTCAAGCACTGACGCGTGGACAGCCTCAACCTGCCGCGTATCGGCATCGCGAAGGTACTTCCAGGTGAAGCGGCTGGCGATGTCGTAATCCTCGAACCCGTAGCCGAGCTTCAGCACATCGTTCGGTAGACGGTTGCCCTGCGGCACGCCGAACTCAGAGGCGACCTCGAACTGTGCTCCCGCTACCGACTGAGGCACGGCGTCGATCTGCCGGGTGGTCTGGTAGCTGATGAGCGATGCCAGCGCGGTCCGGTGCTGGTTGTAGATGTCGAGCGTCTCCAGGAACTCCGCCCAAACGGCGTTCAGGTCCGTTCCGTCCGAAGTTTGCGAGACGAGAACGTCGCCCTGGGTATTGGTGCCACGCTCGGCTCCGAAGACGCTGAAGAACGGAAGGTTGGTAGTCATGGGTATCTCCGATGGGTTTAGGTATGCGTTCACTCGGTCGCGCGCAGCGCGGTATCGGGTGGGCATCCTGCCCGTGGAGCCATGCCAGCTGCCGGGTCTCAGACCTTGAGGGAGCGTTGACTTTTCGATCATACCTCGGGAAAGTGCTGTTCATCGGGGTCTTGGAAGCGACCTCCGGGGGAAGGTAGCGGGGTTCCGGGGGATCGGCTATATTCGGTAGCGAGTCCGGTTCGCCGGGTTCTCGCTCCGATACGAAACTAGCTGACGCGATACGAAACTGTAGATGACGCCGGTGGTGGCCGAGAGACAACGGCCCCACAATACTCAGGGACCTTGACGTAGTCTGCCTGCCACCCTGGGGAACCTGCTCGATGCGCGAGAACGGCTCGCGAGGAGGGTTTCCAAAATACTGAAACGCGGACACCAATACCGACAGTATCGTCGGGAGGTGTGCGCGTTTTGCGATTCCCGCCTCCTGGCAAGTCCTCAGGAGGAACTATGACTAGCGCGTCCCGAGCCGCGAAGCAGGCTACGGCAGCACCTCGGAATCCGAAAGCGCCACTATCCCCGCGACTTTCGCCCGTTCCCAACATTCGATCGAAGCAAGGTGCGGTCGACTGGTACTGGGACGAGATGAGCCTTCGCGTCAGCTACAACGAGGTTCAGAGGAAGACCGCGAACGGTGAGATGCCTTCATTTCGGATTGGAGGCGCAGTCCACTACAGCAGCCAGGACCTCTACGACTACGTCATGCGTCAGAGACGTAGCTCGGTCGAGAATGTGGGCGGTGCAGCGTGAACGCCCCGCTGAGTCGCGCCGAGTTGCTGCGTAAGTACTCCGGACTCTCGCGGGACATCCACGCGGAAAGCCCGTTGGTCGAGCAGATCGAAGCCGCGATGCAGGGTGACAAGCCGGTCTACAAATATGCTGGGCGCAAGCGAAATCCGACCTTGGTGGGGTACAGCACCTTCTCGCCCGGAGTCCGCTTCCATCCGCGACTGAGTGAGGCGTTGGACTTTGCGAAGGAGATCCGCACCACGGTTCCCGACAGTCGTTGGCTTGAGGAGAACGGGCGTATCGACTACCTCCACAGCAACCTTCCGGGCCGGAAGCGACTGGACTACGACCCAGACGGACACTCGCTCAACGTAGTTGGAATGGACCACGCGTGCCGCGTTGAGGACTTCCGCCTTGGCCTGGATATCGGGGTCACCGGGCCGGTGGGTGTTCGATGCGTTGTGCTGGTTGATCCTCTCGCTCCGACGTATACGCCGAAGTTGCCGTGGTCAATGACGGAGGACGGCGAAGCGTCGCCGAGCGTCGTCGCCTTTCCTGTGCCGTTCGGGTACTCGACCGAACGCGTAGCGCGCCAGCTCATGCACTACTTCGCGTCTCAGTGCCACTGGTGTGGTTGCAGCGGAATACCGTTCGGAATCCTGGTGTCTGCCGGTTCCGTCACCTACTTGTTCCCCGTTTGCGGAACCTGCTGGTGGGAGTACATGAACGACTTCCACGGCGACTGCGAAATCAGTCTTGTGGGTAACGACGGCGAAGACTTTGGAACCGGCTGGCCCGCTGACGAGCATCGGTGAGAACGAAATCATGCAACGCCCCGGTAAGAGGCCGGGGCGTTGCGTTTGACGAAGAATCCCTATCCCAGATCGAGGAACCCTCATGACGAATTCTACGCGCTCGCGGAAGAACGATCGGCCCAGTCGAAGCCAAACCGCACCAGCAGGCCCCCAACTGTACGAACTTCTTGAGGTGCTCGGATACCGCGAGTCTGATCGCGTCTCCGTCAATATGAAGGAGCCCGATGGTCGCTTCACGTCCCGCGTTCGCACGGTTGCAGATCTCCACGGCTGGACACCGCCGCGGGACCGGGATGTGTGGTTCGGGGCCAACCCGGTATCGAAGTCGGTCAGCGGCGGCAGGCGCGGAACGGAATCAGACATCACCCGCGTGAAGTGTGTCTTTGCGGACCTCGACATCAAGGAAGGTTCGTTGCATACCCTCAATGAGTGCCGCGAGGTAGTAGACCGCTTGTCTCGGATTCTTGCGGTGAACCCTGTCGCGGTGGTCGAGAGCGGGCATGGTCTGCAACCATTCTGGCGCTTGGCTTCGCCGCGCTCGGCGACGGCCCGGATTGTCGAGACTTCCGGTTCAGGGTCGGAGTGGATGCGGCAGGAATGGCGGGAGGTGTATGCCCGGTGGGGTGGGCTCGTCCAGCAAGTAGCCCAGAAGGTGCGCCCCTCAGCGCAGGTAGACAACGTGTTTGACCTCTCCCGGGTGCTGCGGTGCCCCGGTTCGGTCAACCGCAAGTCGACCCCGGTCCCCGTTGTGACGCGGGTGTTCCCGAGCTCAGACCGAATCAGCCGGACTCGATTGGTGAATGTGCTCGACCGCTCTAACGCGCGTCCCCTTGGGGGTTCGGTGGGTCCGCTTCGACCTTCGGTGCCGACGTCGATGGAAGAGGCGGTCGCTTGGATCAACGCGCAGCCTGGAGCGGGGGCGTCGATTGAAGAGATGCACGAACTCGGCCCGCATCGTTCGATGCTCGCCTGCCTGGATCGTGCTGCTCTGGTGCACTCCTTCGTCGCGGGTGAGGATGACGAGTCGTCCGCGCATAACCTCATGCGCAACCGGGTGCAGTACGTCGTCTTGCTGAGCACCGAGAACCAGGCCGGGCTCGTGAAAGCGCTTGGCGTTATTGAGAGCGCCTACCTCGAGCTCATGCGACTTCGGAGAGCGGGGCGAGCGCCGGGTGAGGCGCGGTCGGAAGCCGTGGCGTTGGGCGACTTCTATCGGGCTGTCGTCGGGGCTGTCGCGAAGGCGCGGGGCCGGGGGAACTCCCCGGAGCCTCAACGCGACGCGACCGGCCGCATCGTCATTCGCACCACCACCACGAACGGACAAAGAGCATGACCGCCAGCACTATGCAGTCGCAATCCACGGACGGCGGCTACCGGCACAAGTTCGACGTGCCCGATGCAGTCGGGGCTGAGGCACCGTACTTGTCTGACGAAGAACTCGAACGCATCCGCGAAGCAAAGTTGGCTGGCGAGGTCGCAACCACTCTCCTCCGCATGGAGGCGACGGAGATCGCGCGGCATCGTCTCGCCGCGTCGAAATGGACCCCGCCTCCCCGCGCGAGGGAGATCCTCGTGGAGCTGGCGGAGGACACACCCCCGGTCCAATACACGGTGGAGGACCTTGCGCCGGTTGGGTCGAACGTCCTTCTGGTCGCAGAAGCCAAGGCGGGCAAGACGACGTTGGTCATGAACCTGGTCGTGGCGATGGTGAAGGGCTGCAAGTTCCTCGACCGCTACGCGATCAATCTCCCTGAAGGGAGTTCAATCACCTACTCGAACTTCGAGTTGGAAGGGAACATGGCCAAGAACTGGCTGCGGGATATGCGCGTGGCGGAGGATGCGTCGGACCACCAACACCGTCTCTTCGTGGACTCGTGGAAGGGCTATCCGTTGCCGTTGCCGGCGGAGCACGTCGAGGACGAGCTTGTGGATCTGCTCACGAGCCGCCGGTCGTCCGTATGGGTCGTGGATCCGTACGGAGCGGCAATCAGTCACGACGAGAACTCCAACGACGATACCCGCGCCTGGACGAACGCGATCGACCGGATTGCCCGAAGGGCGGACCTGTCGTTGGTCGTGATCGCTGCCCATTCCGGCAGCAGCTCCTCCGGCGCTCAGGACATCCGCGTGCGGGGTGCGTACCGACTCGAGGACTGGATGAGCGTGAAGTGGTCGTATACGCACGGCGGCGAGGTCAACGAAACCCCACCCGACAACCTCCGCTACCTCAGCGCTCGGGGTCGTGACGTGGCGGTTCCTCAGTTCACCCTCGACTACGACCCCGCGCGAAGGCACCTTCACCAGTCGTCGTCGGTCAGCAACAAGGCCCAGAACGAAGCCGAGCGGTGGGCTTTGAAGGTTTACGACGCCGTCTACAACCACGAGCACGAGGCCCGCGCGAAGGGCGAAGAACCAGCGCCGTTCAAGGCTGGCGACATCAACGACGCACTCGGCGTGGCGAAGACGGACAGCAAGCCCGGCGGCAAGGGCAAGGCTGTCGCTGCTGGTCGTCAGTACGCCGTGTCCCGTGAGTGGTTGATTGAGGCTACTGACCGCGGAACTCAAAACTGTTCACGGTCGGCTCGGTTAATCCGCGAGAGAAGGTCGTCCTGCCGTTCAAGTTCAACGCTCAAGCAACCGAAGAGGCGGAGGAAGAATCCAAAGAGGCTGTGGCCGAGTAATAGTCAGTGTTATCGGATAACACTCGATAAGACGGATAGTACTGAGTGTTATCTGTGTTATTCAGTGTTATCCGATAAAACGGGTAAGTATTAGTCCCCTCCGTAGGAGGGACTACTACCCGTCGATCCGCGACGGTTCGGGCGGGATACGACTAAGACTCGAGCCCGCCCGGCCCCGCCCGAACGTGAAGGGCTGGGGCCAAACCCATACATCAGGAAAGGATAGAGCAAGCGATGCGCGCCACGAAGTCTGAACGCTGGAACGAGGACATTGGTCGGCAACGTCTCGACAAGGCACGCCGAGAGCAGGCGCTAAGCGACGCGAAGGCGTGGAGGGAAGTGGACGCGATGGCGGAGAAGCGTGAGCCTGGTAAGCCGAAGGAAGAGACGTTCGGGGCGAGGGTTGGAGCGCCACCGGAAGACGGGTGGGAGTGGTTCTAGAGGAGGTAATCCCTACGTGCAAGGTAGGGAACAAGATAATCAATACGGTCGTATTTGGTTCTCTTTCGCTCCCGGTCAGTCCGCCCCTCCTCGCGGAATCCGCCTGAGGGGTTCGCCGCCTGGCGTTGGTTGCCCCGCCCTCTGTCGCGGGATCGGGGCGCGCTACTCGCGACGGCCGGGCGAACCTTCGACCCCGAACCCAGATTGCACCCACCCGAGCCGCAGCCTGCCCATTGTTGAGGGCCTCCTCGGGGGATCGGAGGGGTACGCCCCTTCAATCCCTTAGAACCAAGATGCACTGGGGTGTAGGGTAAATCGCTTTGTACCACCCTATGTAGCGCTCGGGCCGGATTCGCGCTATAAACGTCGCTATCGACCGATTCCGACGTTTACGACGCTCGAAAGTGTAGGGAGAGTGCAGATGTACAAGGTGATTAGGAACGCCCGAGAGGGTGAAGTTTGCGTTACGTGCGGCACTACGTTGCGCGGTCCGGACTATGAAGACGCTTCGGGCGTGGTCTTCGAGGTATCGACTCCTCGCGGAATCGAGAGCGAAACGTTTTGCCTCCCATGCGCGCCCATCGGTATCGACGGCGAACTCCCCGACTGAATCGAGAGGAACGACCATGAATTCAAATACTGAGGGACTCAGGGTAATTGGCTACGTGCGCGTTTCGACCTCCGCTCAAGGCGAGCGGGGGCACGGCCTCGGGGCACAGCAGGACGAGCTGAAACGGTACTGCGCCGCGAACGGGTTGAACCTGCTCACGATCTGCTATGACGTCGTGAGCGGGTCGCAATCCGAGAAGATGTTTGGGCGCGCTACCGCAATCGCAGCGATTGAGTCCGGGCTTGCGGATGCGCTGCTGGTGCGCGCTCTCGACCGTGCCACGCGGGATCAACTCGACGCTGCGTCACTCTTCAAGCGAGCCAACAAGAACGGGTGGCGACTGCTCGACTGCGATAGGGCCGACAGTGGAGACCCGAGCCAGCGACTCCTCGCGGATATCAGAATCGCGATGGCCGCTGAGGAGAAGCGCAAGATCAGCGAACGCACTCGTGATGGACTGCGACGCGCGAAGGCTCAAGGCCAGCAACTCGGGCGTCCGTCGCGGATCAGCAGTGGCATCGTGGAAGAGATCGTCGCGATGCGCCGCGAGGAGGGTTACAGCGCGCAAGTCATCGCAGAGCTACTGGACGCAGCGCGAATCCCAACGCCCGGAGGCGGGGCGCGTTGGGCGCACTCGACCGTTCGGCGGGTCCTGGCTCGAGAGGGCGTGGCGTGATGAGCGACTTGCTTTGGTGGCTGGGCTTCATCGTTCTCTTCATTACTTCGGGCGGCATTGCCGCAATCTTCGGCAACGACAAACGGAAGTAGACCAATGGCAAACGTTCGAAAGCTCACCAGGCCTGATGGATCGCACTTCTACCAGGTCCGCTGGCGGACTCCCGACGGAAAGCACCGCACCAAAGGCGGGTTCAAGACCAAGAGGGCGTCCACCGACTACGCGAACGAGGTCGACCATAGCCAGCGTCGGGGAGCGACCTTCGACCCCAAGTCAGGCCAGCTGCGGTTCCGAGAGGCGGCGCGTCGGTGGCTGGACTCGCGCCACGACCTCAAGCCCCGCACTCGCGCGGGCTACGAGTACCTGATCGCAGACGGCAGCGAGATTGACCGGACGTTCGGCGGCTACCCAGTCAACGCCATCAAGCGAACGTTCGTGTCGGAGTGGGTGGAAGGGCTGTCGAAGGCAGGCAAGAAGCCCTCGACCGTTCGCCACGCGTTCTTCGTGATCCGGATGGTCCTTGCGCAGGCTGTCGCGGATGGACGCCTCGCGGAGAATCCGTGCGACCACGTGCGGTTGCCGAGCGAGCGAAGCGCCAACGGAGGGACGCCGGGCGTGGTTGACGACCCGGACCAGTTCCTCACGGCCGCTCAGGTTTCGGCCCTGGTTGAGGCGACGCCGTGGCCGTACAACGTCATGGTCCACCTCGCGGCGTGGTCCGGGCTTCGGGCGGCTGAGCTCGCGGGACTCCAGGTAGGCGACGTTGAGTTGCCGGCGGCACCGATCAACCCGAACGCTTACGCGAAGCCGGGGTTGCTCCGGGTCGAGCGAACGGTGATGGTGATCGACGGGGTGCTGTCGTACGACACCCCCAAGACCAAAGGCTCGCGCCGTCGCGTCCCGTTGACGCCCGCGACCGTAGGAATACTGCGGGACTACCTCGTAGCCCATCCTCGTGGCGATGAGCTGGGTGCACCGCTGTTCCCCGCGTCGGTCCTCGTCGCGGCGAAGCCGACCGGGAAGCGCGCGACCGACGCCAACGGCAAGCGAATCGTGCCGAAGGCCGAAGTTGTCTTGGCCGCGCTCTCCGTCGTGGAGGCCGAAGAACGGTTGACGCTGGATTGGTCGGTGCCGTTGCGGCACCCGTCCTTCTACAAAGCTGTCTACCGGCCTGCGGTGCTTCGGGCGAACCGGCTCGACCTGGGCGTGAGGCTTCCGCCCGCGCTCAAGTTCCACGCCCTCCGACACACGTATGCGAGCCTTTGTGTCGCAGCGGGGATCTCGCCCTTGGAGATTGCGCGGTTTATGGGCCACGCGAAGGTCACCACCACGCTCACCGTGTACGCGCACCTCTTCGAGGACGACCACGCCGACGCGATGGCCGCGCTCGGAGCAATGGGCGCCGAAACGACTCACGCGGAGAACGTCGTGCCGTTCAGGCGTGCGTAGAGAAACGGTTCTATGACGCCGAGAGCATGGACGCGACGTATCCTATTGCCAGACCAGCGAACAGCAATCCGACGCCGGACCAACGGCGGACCTTGCTAATCGCGTACTGGGCCGCGACGAACTCGGTGAGAGCGCGACGCTCGATCATTGAACTAGGCCCAATCTGGTCGGCGAGCGGCCCGCGAGCCTGTTCTGGGATTGTCGGCAGGTGAATGGAACCGCCGCGCCATCCCCGGACGGCGCGTCCACTTTGCGCCGCCATTTGCTGCAGATGTTCTTCCTTTTTACTGTTGGCTTCATCGAGCCTCTGCTTGAACGTGGTGACGTTGTCCTGGGCTTGCTTGACGTCGAGTACGACTAGGACAGCACCAGCGAGCTGGAGGACGAAGGCAAACGTACTCAGGAGGTAGACCACAACTCTCATGCGCGAGATCATCGCATCCCGAACCGACACCGGCTCGGCAGGCCGACAACGCGGTGGAACTACACCTTCGGCGGTGGAGCAGCTACCGTGCGCTTAGCAGCTTCAGTGTCCTTCTTATCGAGGTAGACGGAGTATGCGTCAATGTCGGCAGCGATGATCGGGCCACCGGGCTGTGCACGTAGGAAATCCACGATCACGCGAGGATAAGGCAGCCCTCCATCGAGCGGGGCCGATGCCCAGTGCACCTGGTTATTGTCCTTTGTCGCTTCGAGGAGTTGCGCACACTGATTCGGATCCATTGTCCGCAACTCCCGGAGGTGCGCCCAAATTGCGTCAGTCTTGGCGAAGCTTGGAGATATTGCTAGGGCTGCAACCAACGAAGCGCCGAGTCCGGGGGCAAGCTCGGGTTTCGTGCGGATTCGTTGTACAACATCTTCCGCGATGATAGTTGGTGTTTCGTTCCGGATCACCTGCGCTTGATGCTTGCCGAAGGGGCCGTAGGGGTCGGCGTCGAACTTCAAGGCCATCACCGGAACATGACGTCCGAGAAGCCACCCGACTTCTTGATCGCACCAAGGGCTCGCCCTGAATCCGTCGTGCAGGAAGGCAAGACCAGCATCGGCTAGGTTCAGCGCCTTCTCGATTTCGTCGTGCCATTGGGCATCTACGGTGATTGAGTCGTGCGCAACGAATAGGTTAATTCCATACGTTGAGAGTGCGGTGGCGACCTCGTGTACGAGACCTTTGTGCTTTGAGAGGTGTGACGCGAAGACGAACAGCGGCTGGGCGCTCTTAACCGTGGTGGTTACCGCGGCAACTGGGGCATCGTTCGGCGTTTCGAGTCCGAAGTGTTGAGCAAGCTCGATCAGCTGCTCATCGCTGGCGGTATTGACCGTTTCCGCGGTTGAAGGTCCGAAGGAATCGTCGTCTAAGGATCGGACGCCGTATGTATTGAGGATGATGTTCGCGTGGTCCCAGCGGAGGTCGGGGGATTCCAGCTTTTCGGCGAGCTTGAGCACCAATTCCACGCGGCTCTTCTTGTCTAGCGTCATCACACCTCATTCTCGCAGTCTTATGAATTAGTAGTGCCCCGGTCCGGCAGACCGACAACGTCGTGCCGATCCGAAGGGAAGATTGAGCCTACTGAAGGTAAATATCGAGCTCGGGAGCGAAGTCAGGCGCTAGAATCTTCCAATGTGTGTGGCCGATAGCGATGCCGAGCGTCGTTAATTGGAACTGGGTCGCGGATGTCTCTTTCATTTGCGCAAGAAACTTGTGTAGCGGCGGCGCGAGGTCGGCGGTGATCTCCTCAATGTGCTGGGTCTCCATTCGATTTTGGCCAAGGGCATTCTTTACGTCGTCGGCCAAATGCTGCGCTTGGGGTGCCAATCGGCCCCTCAAGTTTTGGTCGGTCCCGAATGCGATGCACTTTCGGCCTGATCCATCATGGGCAGGGCGGAAAAGGTCACCGTCCGCAAAGGGGGTGAGAGGCTCCGGTATCTGACCTTCGGGATAGCCGAGATTGAAGGCGCCAGGATAATTCGATACCAAGCTCGCATAAGGCTCGTTGCCGAGGCCCAGCGATCCGACTCCAACCGAACCCATGTACTGATATGAAGAGTTGGTAGTTGGGATCTTGCCATAGAGTGGAGTTAGCTGTTCGTCAAGCCCCAGCAGTACATCTTTGGGCGTCTCCCAGTTGAACCTAACGGTTTGCACTAATATTACCAAAGCGCATAGTGCTGCGATCTGTTCGGTGGTGAGTTTGGGAATCGTTTCAATCGCACTAGCGAGGACAATTCCTTTCATCGAGCGGTTTTGTGTTGCAGATTTCTCGAGAAGTAGTTCCGCTAGAGCCTCGGCAAGCTGTGGATCGGCGGTTTCGACATACGCCTTCTGTGCGCTGTAGACCGCCGACTGCATTGCAGGCGTTCGGAACTGTTCGACGTTGTGAGTATCGGCCTGTTCAAGCCTCAGCAGGAGCATCTCCGCGAATTCGTCCGCAAGTCTCCGCGCTTCCTTCATAGCGTCCGCAGTCAATTCGAGATAGTTCATGCGGAAGACGTCAGATGCTACTTGGCGAACCTCTTCGAGCGTTAATCCGTGTTGGTGTAGTTCGACGCTATTTCCTTGCACCAGGGTGGAGTGGTCACCCGCCTGTTGCTGTTGGTCCTTCATGACTTACTGTCGCCCATGCCGCCCTCAATGTGGATGTCACCATCGCGGCTTTGAATCAGTCGGGAGTGTTCGCCAGCGGTTTGAGACTGGTTGTGTCCGACCCGGAGTATGGGCTTAGGTCCGTTCGATGACGGCCAAGGAAACGTCAGAAGAACTCCGATGAGGACAACCAACCCGAGTAATCCCACGATCCACCGCGGAGTCGTGCCCAGGATGGGCGCGAGGCTCAAGCCGATGCCGACCAGGGCGAGAATTGTTGCGCCGATCCAACCTACATACTTGCTCACGTTCGTACTCCGTCGACGTTGCGGACTGTTTGCTGTCGATTGTGGCAGATGCGACCGACAGGTCTGGTATGCCCTCGGTCGGAGTGGTGCGCCTGGGTACGTCTCGCTCGCGGCGTGTCGGCGGCGTCACCGGAAAGCAAGAAGGGCGCTTCCGTGAACGGAAACGCCCTCTACCTGCGGTAATGCTGGAGCCGATGACGGGAATCGAACCCGCGTATTCAGCTTGGGAAGCTGATGTTCTGCCATTGAACTACATCGGCGCGCACGATATTGGGCGCCCGTAGGCAGGCCCAACACCTTGCGGCGGCAACATTATCAGATGGTGATCCGGACTACGCGGGCACACGCGCGGAGTGTCATACGAGGGGTTTGCCGGTCCGCAGTCTGCGTCGGAGGTCGCGCATGAGCAGGATGTAGGGGAGTTCGCGGATGGTGACGGGGATGCGTCGGCTGATGGCGCCGATGGTGCTCATGGTCCGGTCGAAGCGTCGCTGATCCTTGGCGGTCCAGGTGAGGTGCATCTGGTCGCGGAAGAGTGGTGGCAGGAAGCCGGTGGTGAAGAACAGGTTGAGCCGGCCGAAGAGTCGGGACACGACGGCGGGCATGAATTCGACCTTGGCGACGGAGACCAGGTATTCGCGGATGGTGTCGTCGATCGACACGTCGGCGAGGGCTTTGTTCCAGTACTCCTCGAAGGCGGCGCGGGTGTCGGGCCACATCTCCTTCGGCACCTGCAGGGTGGTGCCGAAGGTGGCTCCCTGCTGGTAGAAGTATTCGCTCTCGGTGGCGGTGAGTTCGCCGTGCATGGAGCGGTGGACGTCCTCGAATCCGCGGTAGATGCAGGCGGCGACCCACAGCTGCAGTTCGGGGTCGAACGCGTCGTACTGCACGGGGCTGTCTGGCCCCGACTGCACCTTGGCGTGGACGCGGTTGACGCCGTTGCGAAACGCTTCTTTCTCCTCGTCGGTGCCGCGCGCCGCCACGACGAGGTAGGTGAGGGTGGTCCGGGTTCGTTTGATCGGGTGCCGGAAGATCTGTCCGCTTTCGACGCGGCTTTCCACGACGCCGTATCCGACGGCGGGGTGGGAGAGCTGCATGATCACGTTTGCTGCGCCGGCGAGCAGGCCGGCGCCGTCCATGACCAGTTCGAGTCGGTCCGGCACCTCGAGAGATGTCGACATGTGCACTCCTGTCGCAAGCGGTGAATTACCTATCTGAATACGACCGTACTCACATATATGTGGCGAGTCCAGAGGCAAGTGCGAAGATGTTTCCATGGCAATCGCGTCGGACAGGGTGTACGGCGGCCAAGAGGGTGACCAGCGTCGATCGGATCGACGCAGCCAGCTCATCGAGGCCGGACTCCACCTGCTCGGCAGCGCGGACGGCGACCACGCCCTGACCGTGCGCGGAGTCTGCAAGCAGGCCGGGCTCGCCACCCGTTACTTCTACGAGAGCTTCCCCGACCGCGACGCGCTGACCGTCGCTGTCTACGACCACGTCGTGGAACGCATCGCAACGAGCACCCTGGACGCCGTGACGCACGCCGGGCCGGGGGAGCGGGAGATCGTCCGCGCCGGGGTCCGCAACATCGTGCGGGAGGTTGCCGAGGATCCGCGGCACGGCCGGCTGATGTTCTCGGTGGCGCAGTCGAGCGCGGTGCTGGCCCAGCGTCGCCTCGACAGCTCGCGGCTGTTCGCGGGCCTGGTCACGAAGCAGACGGTCGGGTACTACGAGGTGGCCGAGAGCCCGCGCCTCGACCTGGCCGCGCACTTCATGGTCGGGGGCCTGGCACAGACCCTGACGGCGTGGTTGAACGGCACCGTGACCCTCCCCGAGGAGGAGCTGGTGGATACCTGCACCGAACTGCTGCTCTCGATGGCCATCCACACCCGTTAACCTCTACCTGTGCTCCTCTCCGATCGCGATCTCCGTACCGCAATTTCCACTGGACGTCTGGGCATCGACCCGTTCGACGATTCGATGGTCCAGCCCTCGAGCGTGGATGTGCGCCTCGACAGCCTGTTCCGGGTGTTCAACAACACCCGCTACACGCACATCGACCCAGCTCAGCGGCAGGACGAGCTGACCACGCTGGTCGAGCCGGCGGAGGGGGAGCCGTTCGTTCTGCACCCCGGCGAGTTCGTCCTCGGTTCCACGCTGGAAGTGTGCTCGCTGCCAGACGACCTGGCGGGCCGCCTCGAGGGCAAGTCCTCGCTCGGCCGCCTCGGACTGCTCACGCACTCGACCGCCGGGTTCATCGACCCGGGTTTCAACGGGCACATCACGCTGGAACTTTCCAATGTCGCGAACCTGCCCATCACCCTGTGGCCGGGGATGAAGATCGGCCAGCTGTGCCTGCTGCGGCTGTCGAGCGCGGCGGAGCACCCGTACGGCAGCTCGGCCGTCGGCTCCAAGTACCAGGGCCAGCGCGGCCCGACGCCGTCGAAGGCCTACCTCAACTTCGCGCAACGCTGAGCGTCGGCGGCCCGCCGAAAAGCTGCAAACCGAGTGGTCCGCTACTCGTGTGTATTGCGGCGAGGAAGAGAAGACTGGGATTCGAAGCCGCCCTCTCCTGGGCGTTCGATCCCGGAGGCCGCCATGAAAGACGTCGTCGTGTTGTTGCCCGGTATCGGCGGGTCGGTCCTCGCGCGTGACGGCAAAGACGTGTGGGCACCGACACCGGGCGTCGCGCTGGCGAGCGTGCTGTCGCTGGGCAGAAATATCAAAACACTGAAACTCGACGGCGACGACCCGGACGTCGACGACCTCGGCGACGGCGTCGTGGCCACCCGGCTGGTACCGGACTTCCACTTCGTTCCCGGGCTGGACTGGAAGATCGACGGCTATACGAAGTTCCGCGACGACTTGGTCCGCCGATTCGGGGCCGTTCCCGGCGACAACTATTTCGAACTGCCCTACGACTGGCGGCGCGACAACCGGGTGGCGGCCCGCACGCTGGCCCGGCGATCCCACGACTGGCTGGCGCGGTGGCGCGAGAAGTCGGGCAACACGGACGCCAAGCTCGTGCTGGTGTGCCACTCCATGGGCGGAATCGTCGCCCGACTGTTCCTCGAACTGCTGGACGGGTGGCGCGACACCCGCACCCTGGTCACGTTCGGCACCCCGTACTCGGGTTCGGTCAACGCGCTCGATTTCCTCGTCAACGGATTCCGCAAGGGCTGGGGTCCGTTCACCGTGGACCTCGGTGCGCTGATCGGGTCGTTCACGTCCGCCTACCAGTTGCTGCCGTCGTATCGGTGCATGGCGGGTGACGACGGGTCGTGGCGCGCACTCGACGACACGGCGCTCGACTGGTCGGGCACGGGACTCGACGCCGGCCGGATGGGCGCGGCGGTGCGCCTGCACCGGGGCCTGCGCGACGCCGTCGACGCGCGGCTGAAGTCGGGACCCGAGGGCTACGACATCCGTCCGGTGATCGGCGACTTCCAGCCCACCAAATGGGCCGCCCGGCTCGCCGGGTCGAAGGTCGAGACGATGACCGTCCGCGGGCCCGGTGAGAGCGGCGGCGACGGCACCGTGCCGAAGCTGTCGGCCACCCCGCACGAGCTCATGACGGGATGGAAGAACGCGGCGTTCTTCAGCCAGCGGCACGGATCCCTGCAGAACGACGACCCGGTGCTCGACCATGTGGGCGGGATCCTGACCACCGCAGTTCTCGCGCCGCCGAACGTGTTTCCGGCGGTGAACGAATCGGTGGCGCTGGAGGTCGACGACGTGACGACCGCCGAGCCGCTGGTGATCCGCGCGCGAACCGGTGCCGGGGGCGCTCGACTGGTCGCTTCGGTCGAGCCCGTCGCAGGCGGTCCGGGCGGGCAGCACCCGTTGTCGCCGGCCGTCGACGGCTGGCAGCAGGCAGTCCTCGACGGATTATCCGCCCAGGATTACCGGATCACCGTGCGCGCGCCCGGGGTGCACCCGGTCACCGACGTCGCGAGTGTCGTCGACCTCGACGAGATCGCCCGGTCCGTGGACGCCTAGGAGCGCGGAAACATGAGACCCGCAACCGGTTTCGAGGAACTGGAGATCAGCGTCCTCCGGGCGGGCGACCACGTCTGGCTGTCGGCGCAGTCCTGGATGGGGTCGGTGTTCGCGGTGCGGCGAGAGATCCCGGAATGGAAACTGCCGAACGACGTCACGGGAAAGACGATCGACGCGCCGTCCGGATGGCTGACCGACACCGTCCGGCACGCGCGCACCGACGCCGCGGCCCACGCGCTCGACGTCGGGAAAGTGCTGACGGACCTGGTGTTCGGGATCCCCGACATCGAAACGCTGTTGCAGCAGAGCCGGGGAATCGCCGGGAGGGCGGGAACTCAGCTCCTCGTGCGGATCCTCGCCGCGCCGCAGGAAGTGTGCGCCTGGCCGTGGGAGTTGCTGCTGGATCCGCAACGCCCCGACCAGTTCCTCGCCATGGCACGCGACGTCCACGTGGTGCGGTCCGGACGGTCGCGCACGTACCCGATCCGGCAGACGCCGATCGAGCCGCCGCTCAATCTCCTGCTGGTGATGTCGAGTCCGCTGCGGGAGGGCCCGGAGGATTCCGAGGCCCCGTTCGACCTGTACGCCGAGAAACGCAGCCTGCTGTCGGAACTGCGGCCCCTGGTCGACCGTGGTCTGCTCCGGGTGGTGGTCGAGGACCGTCCGTCCGTCGAACGTCTTCGCAGTCGAATGGGCATGCAGAGACGAGGGTTTCACCTCTTCCACTATCTCGGGCACGCCAATCCGGACGGTCTGAAGGTGGAGCGGCGCAACGGCCGCGGGATGCTGCTGCCGAGCCAGGAGTTCGCGTTGCTGTTGCAGCAGCTGCCGGACCTCCGGCTGGCGGTGTTCGCGGGGTGCGAGACGGCCCGCGCGCCGGACGGGGCCACCGACGACGACCCGTGGCCGGGGCCGCTGTCCTCGGCCGACATCTGTGTGCGTGATGCGTGCCCGATGGTGATCGGCATGCAGGCGGTGCTGCCGTTCCGGACGGAGCGACTGCTGACACGCTTCTTCTACGAGGCGCTGACCGCCGGCCAGCCCGTCGCGGAGGCGTTGCGGCTGGCGCGGCTCGCGATCAACGGCGACGAGAACAGCGGCGACCCCCTGCTCGACTGGGCGGTGCCCTGCCTGTTCGTCGGCGGGAGCGAGCCCGGCGCGATCATCGACCCGGACGCGAAAGCGCGGCCGGAACCCTCGCCCCGGCGGATCTCGCGGCGGATCGGGATCCGCCAGGGCGAACTCCGCTTCATCTCCCGCCTAGCGGAACTGCGCGAGGGGGTGGACGTGCTGTCCGGGCGGACGTCCGCCCGGTTGTTGCACGTGGTCGGGATGCCCTCCACCGGAAAGACCGCCCTCCTGGACCGCGTGCTCGAGGAGCTCGAACCGCAGATCGCGCATCTGTTCGTCAGCGCGAAACGGCTGCTCGCGAAACCCGACCCGCTCCGCGAACTGTCCCGGATCGTCGCCGAGCTGATGGACGACGCCGGGGTCCGCACCGCCCGGCCCGGCAGGCTCAGCGCCGGTGACTGGTGGGAGCGGCTACTCGACGACCTCACCGAAGTCCCCACCGCGATCGTCGTCGACGACGGCGACCTGCTTGTCGGCGACGCCCCCGGCGCCTCGGACCTCCTCGACGCCCTGGTCCTGTTGACAGAGCGTCGGGGCGACGCGCGGCTCGCCGTGGCGACCACTGGGGAACTCGCCGGACTGACCGAGTCGCTCCGCGCCGCGGAAGTGCGCACGATCCGCCTCGACGCCCTGTCCTGGCCCGAAGTGTGGCAATGGATCCGGCGCAATCTGCCCACGCTGACGCGTTACCCGGAGCAGGATCTCTCCCGGCTCTACACCGACGTGCGGCACCTGGAACTGTGGGAGCAGCTGGCGGATCTCGCCGCCCAGGACGGCACCTTCGAACCGCGGGACCTGCCGCTGCTCGTCCGGCAACTCGGTGTCGGTGCCGCGAAGCCGGCACCGCCGGTGTCGAACGGGTCCGACTTCTTCGGCGCCGGCTCCGGGGCACCCGAGGCCGAGGCGGCAGCCGCGGCGCCGGTGCGGCACGCACTGCGGTTGGCGGTGGCGGGACCGTTCACCGCCGGTCGCCGTGAGGAGATCGCGGTGGCCGTCACGCAGTGCGCCATCCGGCACGACGTTCCGGGCCGGGTGGTGGCCGGCGAGACGGGGCAGGGCGAATCGGCGCTGGCCGAACTCCTGCCCCAGGAGCTGGCCTTCGCGCACGGTGTCCCGTCCGAGCGTGACGTCTGCCGGTGGATGGAGGACGCCGCCCTCGCCGACGCGGACATCCTGGTGTTCGACTACGGCAACGCGGTCCCGTCCGACGCGCAGAACGCCGTCATCGCGCGCCTGGTCGGCGACGGACGACTCGTGATCGTCTCGGGTGACCACTCCGACGAACCGGCGTATCCCGCGTGGAGTGCGGACGCGTTCGCCGTCGGTGCCGTCGAGGACGACGGCACTCTCACCCACGAAACCCCGTACTTCCCCGACGCGGGCAAACCCGACGTCTACGCGCCGCGGACGATCACCGGGACGACGTGCGAGCGGCTCGTCGACCGGCCGGAGATGGAGGGCACGACCTTCGCCGCGCTGTACGTGGCCGTCGCGGCGATGCTGGTCTGGGCGACCGACCGCGACCTGGCCGCGCGGGACGTCCGGGCGCTGCTGGTCGAGACGGCGACACCGATACCGACGGCACGGGGTGACACCGCGAAGCAACTCGACGTCGAAGCGGCACTGGACAGCGCGCGGCGGGAGGTCGTCGTCGGAGCACTCGGATCGGACGCACTCGAACTCGGGCAGTTGCTCGCGGAAATCCCGATCCGCCCGGAACTGGCGGTTCCGCTGCTCGACGCCCTGGTGGCCGACGGCAACCGCATTCGGCGGGTCGTCCGGAACGGCGTCGAACAGTACGAACGCGCCGGCGCCGCGGTCGGACCGAGAAACGAGTAGTCGGCTACGCATGACCGGTCCGCCCGCGGCGCGAAGGCTGGCAGGCACAGCACCGAGCCGCCGCCTACGTGAGGACCGAGTCATGACCATCGTCGACAACATCGGAGACGGGCAGTCGCAGCGCGCGACGCCTGCGGGAACGTTCGAGGCGGAACGGCAACGACAACACGATGCGGCAGAACTGCGTGCGCGGGAACGGGCACCCCAGCGCGGCGAGCACGTGGAGGCGCTCAACGGTCCCGGCGGGGTTGCCGCGGCGGATACGCCCGAACGGATCGCGAAGCGGGTGGACCGGCTCGGTCGCTACTATGGCGAGGACGGCTGGGCGTCGGACACCCTCCCGGATCGGATTCTCGAGAAGATCGTGGGCACAGCAGATTTCGTCGGCGCCCGCTACCTCGATGCCGGCGTCGCCGCCGCCCGGTCCATCGGACGGGTGAATATCCGCGACGCACGGGGAACCCTGCAGGGCTACGGCACCGGTTTCCTCGTCTCACCTGCCCTGCTGCTGACCAACCACCACGTGCTGCCGGACGCCGACATCGCCCGCAGCAGCGTGATCGAGTTCGACTACCAGGACGGCGTCGACGGAAAACCGCGGCCCGTGCAGATGTTTCCGCTGGATCCGGGGCGGTTCTACCTCGCCGACCGGGAACGTGATTTCGCGCTGGTCGCGGTCGGGGCCGAGCCCGGGACGCTCGCGCAGTTCGGTTTCAGCCCGTTGATCCAGGCGGAGGGCAAGGCCGTGATCGGCGAGTTCGTGACCATCGTGCAGCATCCCCGCGGCGAGAAGAAGCAGATCGCGCTGCGGGAGAACCGCATCGTCGACATTCCCGAACGGTTCCTGCACTACTCGGCCGACACCGAACCCGGATCGTCGGGTTCACCGGTGTTCAACGACCAGTGGGAGGTGGTCGCCCTGCACCACGCGAGTGTGCGTGCGCCGCAGCACACCGAGTTCGGTGGAGTCCTCAACGAAGGGGTGCGGATCAGCCGCATACTCGAATACGTGCGTGCGCAGAACCTGACCCCGCAGTGGCGGGACCTCGTCGACGAGATCCTCGGCGCCGAGCGGACGGTGCCGGCGGTCCGCCCGGAGTTCGAACAGGCACGGGAGGTGACCGTCCGGGTTCCCCTGGAGATCACGGTGCGCCTCGGATCCGTCGAGTCACCGGCCGCCGCGCCGGAAGCGATCTCGGTCGATCCGAACTACGGCACCCGGGGTGGGTACGACGAGAACTTCCTGCGGGTGCCGCTACCACTGCCGCGGCCCGAGGTGCCTGCGGTGGCGTCACCGGAGTTGAAGTATCACCACTTCAGCGTCGTCATGCACCGCGAGCGGGCGCTGGCACTGTTCACCGCCGTGAACATCGACGGACAGCAGTCGCAGAGCCTCCGGCGCGACAGCGACAGATGGATTCTCGACCCCCGGCTTCCGGCCGATCAGCAGACGGGGGAGGACGTGTACCGCGACAATCCGCTCGACCGGGGGCACCTCGTGCGGCGTCTCGACCCGGCCTGGGGCCCGCTGGCCAAAGCGGCGAACGACGACACGTTCCACTTCACCAATTGCACTCCGCAACACCACAGTTTCAACGCGGGACAGACGCTGTGGCTGGGACTCGAGGACTACGTCCTGAAGAACGCGGACAACGCCGATCTCTCCGTCACCGTCGTGACCGGGCCCGTTCTCGCACCGGACGACCCGAAGTACCGCGGTGTGGCGCTGCCACGGCAGTTCTGGAAGACGGTCGCCATGGTGAAGCAGGACGGCAGCCTCTCGGTCACCGGATACCTGCTCAGCCAGGCCGCCCTGCTCGACGAGTTCGCCGAGGGGGAGGAGGCGTTCTCCTACGGCGCGTACCGCACGTTCCAGGTACCCGTCCGGCGGATCGCACAGTTGACCGGTCTGGGCCTGGACCCCTACATCGCGGCCGACCCGCTCGAACGAATCGAGGCGAGCAGCCTGCCCCGCGAACTGATCCGCCCTCAGGACCTGATCCTCTGAAACCGGAAGGGAACCCGACGTCATGAGCACCACCGAATCAGCGGCCGATCTGCCGACCCGCCGCACGTGCGGGGCGATGGACGTGCACCGCCGGCTGCTGACCGAGTCGGAGTCGTATCGCATCGCCCGCTCGGAGATCGAGAACCAGAGCATCGAACTGGAGCCGTTGCAGTCGATCGCCGCCCGCGGACCGGTCCGGATTCCGGTCGTCGTGCACGTGGTGTCGACGACAGCGGCGCAGAACATTTCCGACGCGCAGGTCGAGAGCCAGATCGTGGTGCTCAACAAGGACTTCCGCGCCACCAACGACGACATCGACACCGTTCCGCCCGCGTTCGAGCAGCTGATCGGCGACGCCGGCATCGAATTCTTCCTCGCCGACACCGGCCCGGACGGGCGGCCGTCGAACGGAATCACCCGCACCACAACCGAAGTCGATTCGTTCGACCAGAACGACGGCGTGAAGTCCGCGGAGACCGGTGGCGCCGACCCGTGGCCGACGCAGAGATACCTCAACATCTGGGTCTGCGCCCTCGGCGGTGGCCTGCTCGGCTATGCGCAGTTCCCCGGCGGCCCCGTCGCCACCGACGGCGTCGTGATCACGTACACCGCGTTCGGCACGACGGGCACCGCGCGGGCCCCGTTCAACCTCGGGCGCACCGCGACCCACGAGATCGGGCACTACCTCAACCTCTTCCATATCTGGGGCGACGACGGCACCGGGTGCCGGGGCTCCGACGAGGTCGCCGACACCCCCAATCAGGGCGGGCAGAACGTCGGGATGCCGCGCTTCCCGCACATCAGTTGCGGGAACGGCCCCCACGGCGACCTGTTCATGGATTACATGGACTACACGGACGACGCGGGGATGGTGATGTTCACCAAGGGGCAGGGCGCCCGGATGGGCGCGTGCCTGGACGGCGTCCGGAAGGCGTTGTGGACCGGACGGGCAGCGAGTCCGGCCGTCTCCGCACTGGTGGCCCCGGGTGCCGCTGGACGCTGGCGGCATTCCTTCGAGGAGGACCACGACGGTGTCCGCGTGTACCGGCCCGCCGGATTCGACTTCCCGCGGGCGCGGGGGCGTGGCGGGATCGAATTCCGGCCGGACGGCTCGTTCGTCGACTGGGCGATCGGCCGAGGCGACGCCGACGAACCACGGGAGGGAACGTGGGTGCCCGCGGACGACGACGGAAGGCTCGAGGTGACAACGTCGGCGGGCGACACGCGCACCGTTCGGGTGGTCCGGTTCGACGATGACCGCCTCGAATTGGACGTCGGGGACGTAGCGGCCGGAGGTACCTGCGGAGATATACTTCTCTGACCTGGTATTCACACTCAGTGACGCGGTTCCGCCGTACTCGGGGAGACGGATTGGCGCGCCCCGAAAGGAATTCCGATGTCTACTCGAAAAGTGCTGGGTCGGCTGGGAGCAGTGCTCGCCGTCGCGGGCGCACTGTCGTTCGCTGTGCCCGGTGCCGCCTCCGCCGCGCCGTTCGTCCCCGGCTCGATGTCGACGTGCGCCCCCGGAGCCTGGCTCACGTTCAACGCGGAACGCGTCGGACCCGACCGGATCCGGTACACCACCGCAGCGCCGTTCGCGCAGTGGAACGGCGCCGTCGTGCAGTTCACGAACCTCACCACCGGGTTCCGGGGTGTCGCGTTCGTCAACGATCCGGTACCGGCCGCCGTCGGGTTCGGGCCGGTGCTGAGTGAGGTCGCCGGGCTGTTGCCGTGCTTCGTCAGCGCGGGCGTCACCATGTCGTAGCCGCCCTCAGCTGGGGTCGGAGCCGCGGACCGCCGCCAACCACACGGCGACGGCCGCGGCCACACACGTCGCGCCGGCGAATGCCGAAAGCCCGCCGCCCGCGACGTACACCCACAAGGCCCCGGCGAACGGCGCCGCCACCGCGAACTGAGCGTCGAGGACGAGCCTGCGGGCGGGCCGGACCGCGACCCGGGCGCGCACCGGACCGTCCGGATCCGGACGCGACGGGTTGTCGATCAACCGGCCGGGCGGCTCCGAACGACGCGCTCGCCCGGAGGGGAGCAGGCGACGGCCCTCCCACACCACCACGGTGCGACGGCCCGCGTCGTGCACCGTCGCCGCGGTCGGCGTCGGCAGGGTGACCAGAGCGGGATCGAAGAACACCGGAATCCACAGCGAACCCGGTTCCTCACGTACCTCGATCCAGGACCTGCTGGTCAGTCGGTGTTGCTGGCGAACCCGGTGCACCGTGGCCGGCCGACCCGGCCCCGAGCGCGTGCGGGTGGCCGCGAACCACGTGTAGCCGGTGACCCCGAGCACCGCCGCCGCCACGACGACCAGTGCGCTGAACTGATCGGCGTCGGCGTCCACGGCGAACCCGCCGCACACCAGCAGTGCGCCCCCGGCGACGGCCACCGGGTAGTGCACGGCCGCGAACCCGCTAATTCAGGAAGCCGATCTTGGTGTAGTCGTAGGACGCGAGGCCGGCGGCACCGAAGTTCGCCAGGTTGTCGCGCACCGCGACGTTGCCCGGCGCCTGCATCAGCGGCAGCGAGAACCCCTCCTCGAACACCGCGGTGTCGACTTCGTTGGCCAGTTCGATCGCCTTCTGCGGGTCGAGTTCCGAGATCGTCCGCTCGATCAGCGCGTTCAGTTCGGGCGAACCGATCCGGCCGTAATTGCCCTGCAGGTCGTCGGGGTTGTACGCGTAGATCTGCGGCAGACCGCTGAGCGGGAACGGATCACCTACCCAGGAGAATTGGGCGAGGTCGAAGTCGCCGGGCTGGATGACATCGGTGAAGAACCCGGTGCCGCCCCGGGTGTCGATGTTGAGTTTGGCGCCGATCTGCGCGAGGTTCTGCTGAACGATCTGCGCGATCTGGACCCAGGTGGTCGACTGGTACATCACGTCACGGATCTCGAGCCGGCGCCCGTCCTTCTCTCGGAACTCGCCGTTCAGTTTCCAGCCGAGCTCGTCGAGCCGCCGCGCGGCCTCCTCGGGGTCGTAGGCGACGGCCGCACTGTTGTCCTGGTAGCCCTCCTGACCGCTGAGGTAGACGTGGTTGTTCAGCGGCTGAGGGTCGTCGACCAGACCGTTCTGAATCGCGGTCGCGATACCCTGCCGGTCGATGCCCTTGGACAGCGCCACCCGCAATTCCGGATCGGCGAGGATCGATCCGTCCGCGCCGTTGAACGTGATGTGCGAGAACTGGGTTCCCGGCGCCCGGCGGATCGCGATGCCGTCCGATCCCTCCGCCGTCTTCACCTCGTCGATCGTGCCCAGCCCGGACGCGTCGATCTCGTTGTTCTGCAGCGCGGGAATTCGCGCGGAGTCGTCGAGTACGCTGTACGTGATGGTGTCGAGTTTCGGGGTGTTGCCCCACCACACGGGGTTGCGACCCAACGTGATCCGATTCTGCGCCCGGTCGATCGACGCGATCCGGAACGGTCCCGACGTCAGCGAGATCCCGTCGCGCAGGCTCGTGTTGAACGCCTCGGGGGTCGCGGTGGCCGACTTCGGGTAGAGCATCGAATTGCCCGCGAACTGGCCCCGCCACTCGGCGTACGGCTCGGCGAACGTGATCACCGCCTGACGGTCGTCGACGCCGCGCTCGACCCGGTCCACCCGCTCGAATCCGGACGTGTTCGCGATCAGGAATTCCTTGTTCTTCCCGCTGAGCGCCGCGGCCTGGGACTGGATGTCCTCCCACGTGATCGGGGTGCCGTCGGACCACACCGCCTTCGGGTCGATCGTGTACGTGACCTGCTGCGGGTCGGTGCCGGTGAGCGCGACGTCGACGAAGTAGTCGTGGTTCACCGACAGCGCCCCCGCGGCGTCGGTGCCGAACGCGCGGGGCATCATCGGCTTCAGCATGCCGCCGATCTCGGAGTCGTTGCCGTCGTTGGACAGCGTGTTGAAGTTCGGCGGGAAACCCGACAACGCCAACCGCAGGTTTCCGCCGTCGCGCAGTTCGCTGGGGTCGTGCGGGTTGATGTCGTTGGTGGTGCCGATCGACCCGGATCCGGTCCCGGTGCCGCCGGTGTCCGAGCCCCCGCAGCCGGCGAGAACGAGGCCGATGGCCAGGAACGATACCGCGAGGCGGGTGCGCGCCGAACGAATCCTCATGGATGTGCCCTTCCTCGAAGGTCGCTGACCCTAGTGTGCCAAATACGTCGGATCCGGTACGGGGATTGCCGCGAGCAGTGCCCGGGTGTACTCGTGCTGCGGATCCTCGAAAATCGTCTGCGCGGCTCCCGACTCGACGATCCTGCCCCGGTACATCACCGCGACGTCGTGCGCGATGTTGCGGACCACCGATAGGTCGTGGGAGACGAACAGGTACGACATGCCCCGCTGCTCCTGGAGGTCGCGCAGAAGGTTGAGCACCCCGGCCTGGATGGAGACGTCGAGCGAAGACACCGGTTCGTCCAGGAACAGCAGTTCCGGATCGAGCGCGAGCGCCCGGGCGATGCTGATCCGCTGCTTCTGGCCGCCCGAGAAATCGGCCGGATACCGGTCGGCGTGCTCGCGTCGCAACCCCACCAGGTCGAGCAGTTCCGGTACCCGGCGGCCGATCTCCTCGCGCCCGCGGCCGTCCAGCCGCAGCGGCTCGGCGAGCACGTCGAACACCGGCAGCCGGGGGTCCAGGGACGCCGTCGGATCCTGGAAGACGACGGCCATCTTCCGCCGGAGGGCGCGCCTGCGGTGGGCGCTCAGCGCCGCGACGTCGGCACCCAGCACCTCGATCGACCCGGATTCCGGCGCGGACAGGTCGAGGACCTGCGTCAACGTCGTCGATTTGCCCGAGCCGGATTCGCCCACCAACGCCAGCGTGCGACCCGCACGAATGTCGAACGTGATGCCGTCGACCGCCCTTATCTCGCCGCGCTTGCGGCGGAACACCAGACCGCTGGTGATCGGATACGTCTTCACCAGGTCGGTCACCTGCAGCACCACCCGGTGCTCGGGTTGCGTCCTCGCAGTGGGGGCGGGGGCCGGCTGATCCCGCCGATATGCCGTGAAGAGGTCGCGGGTGCCGCTCTCGTCGACGCGGATGCACGCCGCCCGGTGGGCCGGTCCGGTCGCGACGAGTTCCGGTTCGGCGAGCAGGCAGGCGTCCACGGCGAGCGGGCAGCGCGGCGCGAACGTGCAACCGGGTGGCAGTGAATGCGGTGCCGGCGGGGCGCCGGCGATCGAGACCAGGCGGCTCCGGATCGGCGCGTCCATCCTTGGTACGGACACGAGTAGTCCTGCGGTGTAGGGCATCCGGGGTTCGGCGAACAGCTCCCGCACCGGAGCGGACTCCACCACCCGGCCCGCGTACATCACCACCACGCGGTCGGCGAGGGTCGCCGCGATGCCCATGTCGTGGGTGATCATCACGACGCCGGCGCCGGTGAGATCACGCGCCTTGCGCAGCAGGTTCAGGATTTGCGCCTGCACGGTCACGTCGAGGGCGGTGGTCGGTTCGTCGCAGATGATCAGCGCGGGATCGTTGGCGATCGCGATGGCGATCACCACGCGCTGGCGCATGCCGCCGGAGAACTCGTGGGGAAAAGCCTTGGCGCGCACCGCAGGATCGGGGATCCCGACCAGATCGAGCAGGTCGACGGCGCGCTGCTCGGCGTCCTTCCTGTTGCTCGCCCGGCCGTGGACCAGCAGCGCCTCGGCGATCTGGTCACCGACCCGGTACACCGGCGTCAACGCGGACAGCGGGTCCTGGAACACCATGCTGACCGTCTTCCCGCGCAGCGCCGACAGTTCCCGGTCTCCCATGCCCAGCAACTCGCGGCCCTGCAACCGGATCGAGCCGGTGACGCGCGCGTGCTCGGGCAGCAGCCCCATCACCGCGAGGGACGCCACCGACTTGCCCGAGCCCGACTCACCCACGATGGCCAGCACCTCGCCGTCGGAGACGGTGTAGCTGACGTCCCGGACCGCCTCGATCCGGCCCTCCTCGCTGGGAAAGCTGACCCGCAGGTTCTCGATGTCGAGCAGCGGTTGCCCGGTCACCGCTTCGCCTTCTTCCTGCTCTTGCGGGACCGGGCCCGCTTCGAGGTGGGGTCGACCGCGTCGCGCAGACCGTCGCCCACCAGATTCGCCGACAGCACGGTGATCACCAGCAGTCCGCCCGCGAACATGAACAGCCACGGGTAGGTGAGCGCGGATTCGGTACCGTCGGCGATCAGCGACCCGAGGGAGATGTCCGGTTTCTGCACGCCGAACCCGAGGAAGCTGAGCCCGGTCTCGGCGAGGATCGCGGCACCGACGTTCAGGGTCGCGTCGATGATCAGAATCGACGCGATGTTCGGGACTATGTGGCTGGTGATGATCTTGTGCGTCGGTGCCCCCATGTACCGGGCGGCCTGCACGAATTCCCGCTCGCGCAGGCTCAGCGTCATCCCGCGGACCATCCGGGCGGTGATCATCCAGCCGAACACCGCCAGCAGCAGGATCAGCAGGACGATCGAACTCGACGACTTCAGCCGGGGGGTGAACACGGCGATGATGATGAAGCTGGGAACGACGAGCAGCAGATCGACCAGCCACATGATCACCCGATCCGGCCAGCCGCCGACATACCCGGCCAGCGCACCGACGAGCGCCGCGATGGCGGTGGAGAAGAGCGCGACGCAGATGCCGATGATCAGCGACTTCTGCAGCCCGCGCAACGTCTGGGCGAGAACGTCCTGCCCGATCTGGTTGGTGCCGAAAGGATGTTCGGCACTGGGCGGCTGCAGCAGCGCGGTGTAGTCGAGTTGCTGATAGTCGTAGGGGAGCAGGTACGGTCCGACGAAACTGGCGACGAACAGCAACAGCAGGATGCACACCCCGGCGATGGCGGGTTTGTTCCGGAGAAACCGCCGAAACAGCAGGGTCCGGCGCCCGACGGCCGACACCGCCGCATCGGTGGACGCGATCTGGATCTCGGTCACCCCACACGCACCCTCGGGTCCAGCGCCGCATACACGACGTCCGAGAGCAGCCCTGACAACAGCACGATCAGCCCGGTGAACGACGTGATCGCGACGACGATGTTGGTGTCCTGGTTGTCGATGCCGATCACGATCCACTCGCCGATGCCGTGCCAGCCGAAGATCTTCTCGGTGAACGTGGCCCCGACGACCAGCGCCCCGAACCCGTAGGCGAACAGGGTCGCCATCGGGATCAGCGCCGTCCGGAGTCCGTGCTTGAGCAGTGCCGCCCGCCGGGTCAGCCCCTTCGCCCGCGCGGTCCGGATGAAGTCGCTCCCCAGAACGTCGAGCATCGCGTTGCGTTGATATCGGCTGTACCCGGCGATGCTGCCCAACGCCAGCGCGATGGTCGGCAGCACCAGATGCTGCACCCGGTCGACGAACTGCGGCCAGAACCCGGTGATCGTGCTGGCCGAGGATTCCCCGGTGTACAGAAAGATCTGGCTGCCGGTCGCCGAGTTGATCTGGAGAGCACCGTATTTCAGCAGGGTTGCCACCAGGAACACGGGCACGCTGAGAATCAGCAGCGACACGACGGTGCTGAAATAGTCGCTGAACTTGTACTGCCGGATCGCACCCGCGGCGCCGATCAGCACCCCCAGCACCGCCCCGATGACGGAACCGAGGATCAGCAATCGCATGCTTACCAGGATCCGGCGGCCCAACTCGTCCGACACCGGCTGACCCGTGATGGTGGTGCCGAAGTCGCCGTGCACCACGCCGCCCAGCCAGTTCGCGTACCGCACCGGGATCGGGTCGTCCAAATGCAGTTCCGCGGCCTTCGCGTCGATCACCGATTGCGGCGGCCGGGGGTTACGTTGTTCCAGGCTGTCGAGCGGGCGGAAGGTGAGCGAGGTGAGGCTGAACGTCAGGAACGACGCCAGCAGCAACAGCACCACGTAATTGAGCGCTCGTCGTAGCAGGAAGATACCCATCGATCCCCGTTCATCCTGAGTGTTGTTTGGTGCACTCGGCATGAGCGGCCGGGTTACCCCGGCCACGTTCACCACTATGTGGCGTTCCCGCAGCGATACCGTCTGCCCGCCGGATGGCGGGTCTTATGGTTGGTTTCTGTCGGGCGTCTTTTACGTCTCGTCCGCAACTCGCCGAAGACGCACCACCGTCAACAACCGCCGCGAGGGCAGCGAGGTTGAGGGCGGCATTGTGATCACGATCAGCGCGGAATCCGCACGAATCGCAGGTGAACACCCGAACATTGAGGGGTAGTTTGGCTTTCACTACCTGACAGTTCGAGCAGGTCTTACTCGACGGATACCAACGGTCCGCCACGTGCAGTCTTGTGCCGGTCCACTCGGTCTTGTAGGTCAGTTGTCGTCGGATCTCGGCGAGCGCCGCATCACGCAGAGCCCGGTTCAGTCCACGCTTGTAGGCGCCACCGGAGCGGGTCATCCCCGTGACATTGAGGTCTTCGACGACGACGGTGCCGACGTCCCGCACCAGTCGGGTGGTGAGTTTGTGCAGGTGATCGCGGCGCGCGTCGGCGGTGCGGGTGTGTACTGCCCTGATCTGGTCTTGGGTGCGCAGCCACCGCTGTGAGGGCTCTTGGCCGGTGAGGCGATCCGGGCCGATCTGGCGGGACGCGCGGCGCTGCAGACGACGCAACACCTTCGCGTGCTTTCGTGTGTGTTTCGGGTTGTCGATCATCTCTCCGGTCGAGAGGACCGCGAGGTGTTTCACCCCCACATCGACGCCGACCACCGAACCGTCCACACCACCATCGGCAACGGCGGAGGCACAGGTGGCGGTGGGCGGGAGTGCCCTGGCGGGGAGAGTAGTTTCGACGGAAAACGACACCTGCCACCGGCCGCGTCGATACGACACGGTCGCAGATCGGATCCGCGCCGTCCCAGCGATAGTCTTGCGGGCCAGTTTGCGGGTGGATTCGCACGTCCGGATCGCCCCGATCCGGGGCAACTGCACATGACGGCGGTCACCGCCATCGGTGACCAGCCCGAAACTGCCCGTCGTGAACCGGCACGACAGCACCGCCCGCTTACTTCGGAACCGCGGAAACCCCATCGAGCCTTTCCGTTTCCCGGACCGGGCGTCGGACCAGTTCGACAACGCGGCAGCACAGTTCGCGATCCCGGAGCTATACGCCTCCTTCGAGTTCTCTGGCCACCACACTTTCCCGGTCTCGGGGGCGACCGCGACGTCGTTCTTGACGGTGTTCCAGAATTTGCGCAGACGGTATGCGGACCACGACATCGACGGGGTCAGCTCCGCGTCGGGAACACCGTAGGACCGTTCCGCGGTCCGTTGATCGAGGTTCGCCTTGACTTGTGACAGTGCCCAGTTGTAGGCGAAACGCTGTGCCCCGCAATGCGACCGTAACGCCTCGACCTGTGCCGGGGTGGGATCGAGAACGTAGACGTACGCCCGGATCACCGTCCGAGACGGATCCGGCGCAGTGATGTCGGCAGTCCGATCCTCGAGTGCAGCAGCGGCCGTCATGGGCGGTCCGTCGCGGCGGCCACGGCAGCGGCGGCACGCCGACGTGCACGGCGCTGCCCGTTCAGGCGGGCACGCAGCGACGTCACCACCCCGGTCATGTCCCACCAGATCATCAACCACCCCCATCGTCGGCCAACGTGAGCAGAGTACGACCTTGCGCCGACAAAAACGGCCTCGATGCATTCGAACCCGAGCCTCGTCGGGCTGCTCCCGATGCTCCACCACGATCGTCGTCACGTTCTGATCGGCAAACAGCTTACGAATTTTCATGCCCTTCCCGACCCATGGCGTGCAGACCGCAGTATCTCCCACCAGGATCGTGCCCGACGGCAACTGCTGAGCTCGGACAGAAAGCGTTCCCGCATGAAACCACGCCGACGCGGTCCGGTACTTCACTCCGCTCGCTGCCGCCCAATCCCTCAACATCACGACACCAAACTCCACTAGACAGCACGAAACAATCCCACAAGCGAACGGTTGCAAACCCTCGCAACTAGGGCTCAACGCTACGAAGTATAGGAGCGTGCCGCCGGCGGTCGGCCCGACTCGGCGAAACGGGTGCCGCGTCCGAGATCGCCGCCCGGCATGTTGCGTCGTCGCTTGTTAGCGTTGGCGGTGTGACAATTCGTGCCGGCGCCGTCGAACAGGTGACGCGGCGCACGGCGCACCTCACCAGGTACGACGAGTACGCGGTGACGGTCCCGCGGTCCGGCGATCGTGCGCTGGTCGGGGTGCCGCGCGGGGTGACGCCGTCGGCAGTCGCGTACTATCTGCACGGGCGGACGGGGGACGAGAGGTCGATCGACGATCGCGCCGGACTGCGGGACGGCCTGCTAGACGCCGGATACGTGGTCGCGAGCCCGTACCTGCATGGCGACCTATGGGGTAACCGGTCGGCGCAGGACGCCGTGGTGGCGCTGGACGCGTGGGTGTCCCGGCGGTGGCCGGTGCTGCGGCGGTTCCTGATCGGCGAATCGATGGGCGGGAACGCCGCCGCCAACGCCGTGCGACTGCGCGAGGTGCCGTGGGACGGTGCCGTGTTCATCGCCCCGTCGCTGTCGCTGCGCGCGGTGTGGGAACGAGGCGAGCACGGACGCGACACCCTGCGGGACGCGTTCGACCTGTCCGCGGACGGGCACGACCTCGAATCGAAGACGGAGCACTGGGACGCCGTCCGGCACCGGCCGGGAGATTATGTGGGAGTACCCATTCGGGTGTACGCCTCGCGGGAGGACGAGGTCGCGAACATCGCCGGTGTCACGGGGCCGTGGGTCGAGATGATCCGCCGCGGCTCGGACTCGGTCGAGTTCGTCGAGGTGAGCGGCCCACACGTGTCGGAAGACCACTTCCGGGCCGCGGAGGTCGTGAAGTTCTTCGGGACGATCCGGTGAACGCGGGGAGGCCTTCGCGGCGAAGGCCTCCCCGCCCGTTCACGCCTCGGTGCGGTGCGTGGTGTCGAGACGGAAGATGTTGGTGAAGAAATCCTTGACGGCCTGGATCTTCTCGTTGGTCAGGTCGATGGCGTGGCGACGCGATTCTTCGAGCGCGGTGGGCATGGAGGCTTCCTTTCGTCGAGAGGGCACAGCATGGCGATCGACAGTCTGCCCCAACATGCTGACGCCCGCATGACGAACAGGTGTCGCGCATGCAACTCGAACAGCAAGCGGGGGAGCGTGTTCGGTTAACCTGGCACGATGACGACGAGCAGCGCAGACGGCCGGGTCGCGATCACTTACTGCACCCAGTGCCAATGGTTGTTGCGTGCAGCATGGATGGCGCAGGAACTACTCGGCACGTTCGGGCAGGAACTCGGCGAAGTCGCACTCGTCCCCGGCACCGGAGGGATCTTCCGCATCACCGTCGACGACGACCTGATCTGGGACCGCAAGGAGCAGGGCGGCTTCCCGGACATCACCGTCCTCAAGCAGTTGGTCCGCGACCGGGTGGCACCCGACCGCGACCTCGGGCACAGCGACCGGAAGACCCCCTGACGTCAGATCCCGACCGCCCGCTCCAGTGCGCGCAGTTCGTGTCCGAGCCGGGCCGGGATCGACTTCAGGTCGGGCACGGCGCTGCGGCAGCCGGTGACACCGAACGAGATGATGTCGTCGTTGCTGGTGCACGTGATGTTCAGGCCCTGGCCGTCGACGGGCACCGACAGCGGGTAGATGGCGTCGAGCCGCGCACCGTTCCAGTACAGCGGTGAGCTGGGGCCGGGAACGTTGGAGATGATGAGGTTGAACGGCGGGCGCACCCGCGAGTTGTGCCCGAACAGCATGCTCGCGCCGATCGGTGCCGCCCCGAGCGCGCTCATCGCGAGGATCTGCGTGGCGGTCATCGAGCCGTAGGCTTCCTTGCCCTCGCGCATGGAGGTCCGGATGGTCTCGAGCCGATCCGCCGGTTCGCGCAGGTGGGTGCCGAGGTTGCACATGAGCACCCCGATGTTGTTGCCGGTCGCCGCCTCGCGCTGGCTCTTCAGCGACACCGGCACCATCGCGATCAGCGGCTCGGCGGGCAGGGCGTTCTGATCCTCGAGGTAGCTGCGGAGCGCCCCCGAGGACATCGCGAGCACGACGTCGTTGATGGTGCTGTCGGACAGCTTGGCGACGAGGCGGAGACGTTCGAGCGGCCACGACTGCGCCGCGAACTGGCGGGCGCCGGTGATCGGCACGTTGAACGGAGTCTTTGGTGCGGACAGCGCGAGCGGGCCACCCTGGTCGCGGAAGGCGCGGGAGACGGTGCCGGCCAGCGCGGGCACGAGACCGGCGACCTCACCGACCGTCTCGCGGGCGGTGCGGATGGTGGAACCGGCGAGACCCGACAGGCTGAACCCCTTCGACGGCGTCCGCTGCGGGCGCGGGCCGCGCGGCTGCCACGGAGCGGGCACGTCCCGATCGTCGGAGTTCTCGCTGAGCGCGTTGCGCAGCATCTTCATGGCGGTGACGCCGTCGGCGACCGCGTGGTGGATCTTGGTGTAGACGGCGAACCGTCCGTCGCTCAGTCCCTCGATCAAGTGCATCTCCCACAGCGGGCGGCTGCGGTCGAGCAGCGATCCGTGCAGCCGTGAGCACAGGGCCATCAGCTCGGCCTCGCCGCCGGGGGCGGGCAGTGCGTCGTGCCGGATGTGGTGACCGAGGTCGATGTCGTCGACGGTCTCCCAGCTCCACTGGCCGAGCGAGGAGAAGGACCGGCGGGCCCGCTTGGCGAGCCGGGGTGTGACGATGCCGTCGCCCTCGACGAGCGCGCGGTCGAGCATCGCGCGCATGTCATAGGTGTCGGCGCCGTCCGGGAGCTGGAAGATCTCCACGCCGCCGACGTGCATCGGGTGCTCTCGGGACTCGCCGAGAAGGAACATCGAGTCGAGGGGGGACATGGGGAGCGGCATCTATTGCCCTTTCCATCCCGAAGACGACTTCCCGGATCGCAGGAGGGCTCGTCTGTGGTCTGAGGTAACGGGAGATGGTGACGTTCCGTTTGTCAGGGACCACCACCGGATAACTAATTGATATGGGACAGGTCACGAAAGCGTGACGCTCGTATTTCTACAGGTTTCCCGTGAGCCATGCCACTAGACAAGCGTCCAGTTGGGCGTCTGTCATTCGAGTGATCGACACCGAAAATGAACTCCGTGTGAACATCCCAATTTTGTGCACTCAGTGCGGAATTCGCGTTTCCGAAACTGCCTAGGGCCGAAAGTCCCTACTCGGTAAGAATTGTGGCATGACCAAGCCATGGGCAATTGTTGAACATGTGTCGTTCGAAGGACCGGCTCTCGTCGGAACTCTGCTGGCGGAGCGGGGAATTCGCTACACCGAGTACCCCACGTACCGAGCGTCGGAACTTCCGGACGTTCACGACATCGGCGGCCTCGTGGTGATGGGCGGTCCGATGGGCGCACTCGACGACGTTACCCACCCGCAACTTCCGCGAGAGCGAAACTTCATCAAAAAAATTGTGGACGCCGGTCTCCCGATGCTCGGGATCTGCCTCGGCGCGCAACTTCTCGCGGCCTCGTTCGGCAGTCCGATCCGCCGCGGGCCGAGCCCGGAGAACGGTGCGGGGACGGTGACGGTGTCCGACGACGGAACGCGCGATCCCGTGTTCGGTGCCGTCGGCGCCGAGGTGCCCGTCGTCCACTGGCACGGCGACACCTTCGACCTCCCGGACGGCGCGGTCCGGCTGGCGAGCAGCCGCCTCTACGAGAATCAGGCGTTCGCCATCGCACGCCGCGCCTACGGTCTGCAGTTCCACGTCGAACTCACCCGCGAGCAACTGCCCGTGATGCAGGCCCACATGCCGCCCGGCACCGCGCCGTCGGGGGAACACATGGACGCCGTGGAGGCCGCCGGACGGATCATGATCGGTTCGTTCCTCGACCTCGCCGAGAGCTGACAGAATCGGGCGCGCGGGCGCCGATGAGTTTTGCGCACCGCCGTGGTCTGTATCGATGACTTCCGCACTGGGCGGAACCCGAGAAGGAGAATCACATGTCCCGGATGCTCTTCGTGAACCTGCCGATCAATAACCTCGACGCGACCAAGCAGTTCTTCGGCGGACTCGGCTTCGAGTTCAACGCCACGTTCAGCGACGATTCCTGCACCGCCATGGTGATCAACGAGTCCACGTCCGTGATGCTCCTCGTCGAGTCCCGGTTCAAGGACTTCATCGAAGGCGGCATCTGCGACACCTCGAAGGCCGTCGAGGCGCTGCTGTGTATCTCGGCCGACAGCCGCGAGGAGGTCGACAGCCTGGTCGACAAGGCCCTCGCCTCCGGTGGCTCGGCGTGGGGCAAGCTCCAGGACGAGGGCTTCATGTACGGCCGCGCGTTCCGTGACCTGGACGGCCACGTCTGGGAGGTCATGTGGATGGATCCGGCCGCCGTGCCGGCGTAGGGGTCAGGCGGGCGGGGTCTCCGGCAGTCCGAACTTCTCGAACAGATCGATGTCGAAGAAGCAGACGACGTGGGAGACCCCGTCGGCCGTCACGTCCAGGACGTGCAGCTGAAACGGACGATGGACCCCGTCCTCCCCGCGCATGTACAGGCCGAGCGCCGGCTGTCCGTTCGACACCGTCGGCACCAGTCGCATGTCGCCTCGAGCCTTGGCCGGGCACTTCTCGCTGACCAGGGTGCCGATCGCGGTCCCGCCGCGGTACCAGCCCTCGAACGGCGGCATCTCCCAGACGGCGTCCTTGGTGAACAGTTCGACGATCCCGTCGATGTCGTAGTTCTCGAACGCGGCCACGTAGCGGTCGAGCAGTTCGCGTTCCTCGGGGGACTCCGGTTCGACGAGCGTGTCCGCCGACGGCGTGGCCAGTTCGAGTTGCGTCCGGGCACGCTGCAGCAGGCTGTTGACCGCCGTCGTGGTGGTGCCGAGGGCCGTCGCGACCTCCGACGCCTTCCACTGCAACACGTCGCGCAGGACGAGAACAGCGCGCTGACGTGCAGGAAGATGCTGAAGGGCCGCGATGAACGCCAACCGCACCGACTCGCGCGACGTCACGACGGTGGCGGGATCGCCGGCGTCGTCGTCGATGAGGCGGTTGGGGAGCGGCCCGAGCCACGGCACCTCGTGTCGTTCGACGAGTTCGGCGGTCGGGTCGGAGTCGGGAGCGCCCAGACCGCTCGGCAGCGGACGCTTCGACCTGTTCTGCAACGCCGTCAGGCAGGTGTTGGTGGCGATCTTGTACAGCCACGTCCGCAACGACGCCTGCTGCTGGTAGCCCTCGTATCCGCGCCACGCCCGGATGAACGTCTCCTGCATCTGGTCTTCGGCGTCGTGAAGTGAGCCCATCATGCGATAACAATGGGCGAGCAACTCGCGCCGGTAAGGGTCGGCGAGTGCGAGGAATTCCCCGTCGAGCGACTGCGCAGCCGTCATGGTTGGAGCTTACTGCGGCCATCCGACAGATGTCGGGCCCTCACGCCCGCCGACCCGGTATTCAGCCCCAGTTCACCATCGGCTGACCCGTCTCGAGCAGCGTCTTCATTCCGCTCAGCACCTCGTTCCAGCCGCCGCCCGCGCCCTCGGGTTCGTGCCTGCCCGCGACCATCTCCGCCAGGCCCGGAGCATTGGTGAGGTCGTGTGTGACAGTCAGTTTCGCGACTCCGGGCCTGCTCGACTGCACGATCTCGTAGGTCAGCGTGGTGAAACCCTCCACGTTGTCGGCGTCCATCAGCATCCGCCACGTCTGAACCAGTTTCTTCGGCGGATCGGATTCGATCACCTCGCCGTCGACGATCACGTCCGGAACGCCGGGGTATTCCTTCATCGCGTCGTCCGCGCGCGTGCGGAACGACCCGCCCGCGCGGAGGTCGTAGTCGACGAGGCCGCCGTACCCGTACTGCTGCGACCACTCGGGTTTCGTGATGGCCTCCCAGATGGCCTCCGGCGTCGCCTTGATGTAGACGGCGTAGATCTGGATCGCGTCGACGGTAGTCATTTCTCTTCCTCCAGTTCGGATTTCAGCTGAGCGAGCGCCGAGGTGTGACGCTCGGTGTACTTGTCGATCCACCGGTTGTGGATCAGCTGTATCGGCACAGGATTGAGGTAATGCAGTTTCTCCCGGCCGGAGCGGCGCGTGACGACGAGTCCCGCGTCTTCGAGCACACGCAGATGCTTCATGACACCGAATCGCGTCATCTCGACGTGCGACTCGAGTTCGGTGAGCGTCTGACCATCCTGGGCGAACAATCGGTCGAGTATCAGGCGGCGGGTCGGATCGGCCAGCGCCTTGAAGACGTGATCGTCGTCCATGGATCGAGAATAGGTGACCATTTGGTCACATGTCAACGGTTGTGCGGCTTCGCCGCCCGTGAGTACTTGTTAACCGCGGGCGGTTAAGAAGTACTCACGGGCGAAGTTCGCACTTGGTTCATTCGCCCGCCACGGTGCGTCCACGAAGCCGGGCACCGCGGTACCTACCGTCCTGAGGATCCGGTTCGTCACCATGGAGGTTTCACACAGTGTCCACTGCACCACTCAACCGCCGCGGATTCCTCGGTCGCACCGCGCTCACCGGCCTCGGTGTGGCTCTCGCCGGAAGCGTCGACGCCCTCGTTCGCCCGGCGTTCGCGTCCGCGGCACCGGGACAGGCGATCGGTTATGGACCGCTCGTGCCGGACCCGAACCGCATTCTGTCGCTCCCGGTGGGCTTTTCGTACACCGTCGTCTCCCGGTCGGGCGAGACGCAGTTGGACGGTGGCCTGCCGGTGCCGAGCGACCCCGACGCGATCGGGGTGTTCGCGCGACCCGGCGGTTCCACGCTCGTCACCAACCATGAGATCGGTAGCGACGAACCGTTCGGCGTGCCGGCGCTCGACGGATTGACGTACGACACAGGCGCGCGCGGCGGCACGACCACGACTGCGGTCGGTGCCGACGGCGCACGGCAGGGCCAGTATGTCAGCGTCGCGGGCACCGTGAACAACTGTGCGGGCGGAATCACCCCGTGGGGGACCTGGTTGACCTGAGAGGAGACGGAGGCTCGCGCGGGGGAGGGCGGGTTCCTGCTCGACCATGGCTACGTCTTCGAGGTGGACCCCGCGAGCCAGGACGCGAACAGGGGCAAAAGTCCTGTGCCGCTGAAGTTCCTGGGGCGGTACGCGCACGAGGCCGTGGCGGTGGATCCGGCGTCGAGCACCATCTACCTCACGGAGGATGCGTCGGGGCCGAACGGGCTGTACTACCGGTGGACGCCGCCGCAGGGCTTCCGGGGCGGGCCGAACGCGCTGCGCGAACTCGCCCAGTCTCCGGGCGGCGACACCGCAGGCGCACTCCAGGCGATGGCCTGCTTCCAGGGCGGAACGCACGTCCCCGACCTGTCGCAGGCCACCGAGCCGGGCACCGTGTACTCCGTGCAGTGGGTCGGTGTGCCGGACCGTGACGCGACGAGCACGTCGGTGCGCAAGCAGTTCGGGAACGACGCCGTCACCCGGAGCCGCAAGCTGGAGGGGCAGTGGTGGGGCGACGGCGGCGCCTACTTCGTCGCGAGCTACGCACGGACCAGCGACGGCAGCGTCGCCGAGCACGACGGCCAGGTGTGGTTCTTCGACCCGGCGAAACAGACGGTCACCTTGAAGACGCTGTTCGGTGTCAATCCCGATCCGGCTGTCGACACCGGAAACTACGACGGGCCCGACAACATCACGGTCTCGCCGTACGGCGGTGTGATTCTCGCGGAGGACGGCGAAGGGATCAGTCACCTCGTGGGTGTCACGGCGGAGGGGGAGCCGTTCGCGATGGCTCGGAACGAGTTGAACGACAGCGAATTCTGCGGTCCGGCATTCAGCGCCGACGGGAGGATCCTGTTCGCGAACATTCAGTCACCGGGGCTGACACTGGCGATCACCGGTCCGTGGCACCGCCCCATGCCGTGAGTACTTATTAACCACGGGCGGTTAATAAGTACTCACAGGCCGGAGGCAAAAACCCAGCCGCGGAGGGCGAGGAACCGCAGGCCGCCGACGACGGCGCTGACGGCGACGACGAGCGCGACCTGCACGAGGCCGTCGGCGCCGGGGAAGAGCGTGTGCAGGACGGCGAGCGCGAGGGAACTGACGGCCAGCCCGATCAGGGCGAGGGTCCCGCCCTCCCACTGTGCGACGAACCAGCGGACGCGATCCGCGGCGCGGAAGGTGAGCCGGCGGTGGAGTTCGTTGGCCAACACCGAACTGGTCACCACGCCGACCAGGTTGGCGACGAACGACCCGTACATGTCGAGGGTGAAGAACGCGAGAGCGTAGACCACATTGCTCGACGTGCCCACCAGGGTGAACCGGGTCAACTGAGCGAACACGCCGCCGGCCCGCCCACGTAGAGGGGGATACGTGGGCGAGCCGACGGCGTCGTGGAACTGAACGATCATCTCATTCAGCGGATGAGGGCACCGTTGCCGGTGTCCGTCACGTGACCGCCACCGAGGACGCCGGCCACTTGCTCTTCACTCAGTCCCAGCTCGCGCAGACGATCCCACACCTCGTCGAATTCGACGAGCTTGGCATTGAGATCGGTACGCAGGCGGTTGACCTCGTCGCGGATCTTCTCCGCTTCGTCGATCGCTTCCAGCGTCCGCTCCGGCTGGGGCAGGAGCATGGACAGGAGACGGTCCCGGGCGTCGGCGCTCAGCCCGGCGAAGGGCTGATGCTGATCGGCGGGGGCCTCGTGCCTGCCGCCGCGGACGTCGGACGACTGGATCGGCGCGGTGTCGGATTCGAGTGCGTACTCCGGGACGGGGGCGTACTCGGGTTCCTGGACGGGCTCCTGCTCGCTCGACAGGTCGATGGTGCGACGCAGCGGGCGGTTGGGGATCAGGATGACGGCGATCAGGGTGATGACGGCGACGACGGCGGCGATCAGGAAGATCCGCCCGGTGGCGTCACCGTATGCGGCGCGGATGACACCCTGCACGGGAGCGGGCATGGACGTCAGGTCCAGGCTTCCGCCGCCGCTGCTCGATCCGGTCGGGATGCGGAGTTTTGCGAAACCCTCGGCCGACAGGTCGGCGACGCGGGTGGCCAGCACCGAACCGAGAACCGAGACGCCGATCGCGCCACCGAAGGTCCGGAAGAACGCGACCGAGCTGGATGCCGCACCGATGTTCTGGACGCTGACGGTGTTCTGCACCGCGAGGACCAGGTTCTGCATCAGCATGCCCATGCCGAGACCGATGATCGCGATGTACGTGCCGACCAGGGTCAGGTTGGTCTCGTGATCGATGGTGCCGAGCAGTCCGAAGCCGACGATCATCAGGACGGCGCCGCCGACGACGAACGGCTTCCACTTGCCGAAGCGGGTGATGAGCTGTCCGGATCCGACCGTGCCGAGGAGCATGCCGGCGACCATCGGGATGGTGAGCACTCCGGCCATGGTGGGGGTATAGCCACGCGAGGTCTGGAAGTACTGGCCGAGGAACGTGGTGGAGCCGAACATTCCGACACCGACGGCGACGGACGCGATGATCGCGAGTCCGGTGGTCTTCTCCGTGACGATCTTGAGCGGGATGATCGGCGACTTGGCCTTGGCCTCGACGAGGATCGTCGCGGCCAGCAGGAGCACACCGGATCCGACGTACAGGGCGGTCTCACGGGAGAACCACTCGTAGTAGCCCGCCTTGCCGGCGAACGAGACCCAGATCAGCAGGATGGACACACCGGCGGTCAGCAGGAGGGCGCCGAGCCAGTCGATGGAGACGTCGTCCTTCTTCTCGGTCGCGAGGTGCAGTGTGCGCTGCAGCAGGAACAGTGCGATGACGGCGAGCGGGACGCACACGAAGAAGCACCAGCGCCAGCCGAGGGGGCTGTCGACGATGACGCCGCCCAGGATCGGACCGCCCGACATCGACACGGCCATGACGGCACCCATGTAGCCGGAGTAGCGGCCGCGTTCACGGGGCGAGACGATGGTGCCGATGATGGCGACGACGAGCGCTGTCAGGCCACCCATGCCGATGCCCTGGATGACACGCGCGGTCAGCAGGATCGGCACGTTGTGCGCGAATCCCGCGATCACCGAACCGATGACGAAGATGACGATCGCGCTCTGGACCAGGACCTTCTTGTTGAACAGGTCGGCGAGCTTGCCCCAGATGGGGGTCGAGGCGGCATTGGCGAGCAGTGCACTGGTGATGACCCAGGCGTATGCGGTCTGGGTGCCCTTCAGGTCGCCGATGATCGTCGGGAGTGCGGTGGCGACGATCGTGCTGCTCAGCAGGGCGGTGAACAGCGCTGCGAGCAGACCCGTGAGGGCTTCGAGGATTTGGCGGTGCGTCATGGCCGTCGTCTCTTCAACCGGCGGCCGAGTCTGTGTTTCGGTCATACGCTTTGTGTTCCAATCGGGTTCGAGCTCGTGACGATCCGGTGTTCTGGATCGACGAGTGTTTCCTTCAGGTGCCTGATCGAGTCGAGGGCAGTTGCTGCCTCGGTCTCGTTCCACCCCGTCAACAACTTCTGCATTCGTGCGGCACGCTGGGTTCGGAATTGTTTGACGTACGTCATTCCGACTTCCGAGACGCGTATTCGAAATGCGCGCCCGTCGGCGGGATCGGGATGGCGCGTGACGTAGCCGAACTCCACCAGGTCGGTGATCTGGCGACTGAGTGACGACTGGCCGACGCACATCTCGGTGGCCAATTCGTTCTGCCGGCATTCCCCGCGAGCCGCGAGGACGAGGAGGACCCCCGTCAGTGCGCGTGGCATGTGGCCGTCGGCTTCCGACATCAGGGCCTCCTTGAGCACTCGGCCGAAGAGGAAGACCTCGTCGATGAGCGCTTCGGTGGTGCCCAGAGATACGGAAGGCACTGACGTGATGGACATGGCAACCCCTGAAGGACGACTTACTTGATGCAAGCAACTATATACATCGTTAGTGCAAGCAAGTAAGCCATTTCGGTGTCTGGTGCATCACAAGGCGAAGTGACCTATTATCTGCGTATGAATGCAGATAAGCGCATTTGCCGGCGCAGGCTCGACGAAGACCAGGTAGGGCTGGTGGTCGAGGTCTTCCGCATGCTGGCCGATTCCACCCGGGTGCAGGTGCTGTGGCAGCTGGTGGGCGGCGAACTGTCGGTGAACGAGCTGGCCGAACGGGTCGGGAAGCCGGCGCCGTCCGTCTCGCAGCACCTCGCGAAGCTCCGGATGGCCCGCCTCGTGCACACGAGGCGGGAGGGCACCTCCATCTATTACAGCGTCGCCAACGAGCACGTGCAGCAGCTGGTGACCGACGCCGTGTTCAACGCCGAGCACGCAGGCCCCGGCATCCCCGGGCACCATCGCGCGTCGGGGGATCTGCAGGTCCTCCACGAGGGTGCGGATCTGGCCGCAGAGGAAGGTGCGTCGTGAAAGACCACGACCACGGCCACGGCCACGGCCGCGGGCACGGTCATTCGGGCGGCGTCCGCGGGGCGATCCGCGAGATCTTCGCCCCGCACAGCCACGACTCCGCGGACAGCGTCGACGACGCGCTCGAGGCCAGCGAGATCGGCATCCGGGCGGTGAAGATCAGCCTGGTGGTGCTGGGCGTCACCGCCCTGGCCCAGGTGGTCGTGGTGGTGCTGTCCGGTTCGGTCGCGCTCGCCGCCGACACGATCCACAACTTTTCGGACGCGCTGACGGCGGTCCCGCTGTGGATCGCGTTCGCCCTCGGACGGCGGGCGGCCACGCGGCGGTTCACGTACGGATACGGCCGGGCCGAAGACCTCGCCGGGTTGTTCGTCGTGGTGATGATCGCGTTGTCCGCGGTCGTCGCGGGCGTGGAGGCCATCCGGCGCCTGCTCGATCCCGTGCCCATCCAGCATCTCGGATGTGTGGCGCTCGCCGGGATCATCGGTTTCGCCGGCAACGAGTGGGTGGCGCTGTACCGCATCCGGATCGGCCGCCGGATCGGTTCCGCGGCCCTCGTGGCCGACGGACTGCACGCGCGGACCGACGGATTCACTTCTCTCGCCGTGGTATTGGGCGCAGGCGGTGTCGCGGCCGGTATTCCCCTCGCCGATCCTGTGGTGGGCCTGGTGATCACGGCCGCGATCCTGCTCGTGTTGCGGACCGCCGCCCGCGACGTGTTCCGGCGACTGATGGACGGCGTCGACCCCGGACTGGTCGACGCCGCCGAACAGGCCCTCGCCGCCGAACCGGGAGTGGTCGGGGTGCGGAGCGTGAAGATGCGCTGGATCGGGCACCGCCTGCACGCGGACGCCGAACTCGACGTCGACCCCTCGACCAGCCTCAGCGAGGCACACCGCGTCGCACACACTGCGGAACACACGCTCACCCACGCGGTCCCGAAGCTGAGCACCGCCCTTATCCACGCCTACCCGGCGCACGACGTGGAGGCGGCAGGCCGGCCGGGGTGACCCGCCGCTACCGCGGGTCGGGGCCGGTCGCGACCGGACGTCCGGGATCGGACGACCACTGCGACCAGGACCCCGGGTACAGGGCGGCGTCGATGCCGGCGAGCGCGAGCGCCGCGACCTGATGGGCCGCCGTCACACCCGATCCGCAGTAGACGCCGACCGGACGTCCGGGCTCGGCGCCGACCGCGGCGAACCGTGCGCGCAGCGCCTCGGCGGGCGCGAACTGGCCGTCGGGCCCGAGGTTCTCGGACGTCGGGGCGCTGTGGGCGCCGGGAATGTGCCCGGCGCGGGGGTCGACGGGTTCGGTCGCTCCCGAATACCGCTCGGCGGCGCGGGCATCGAGAAGGTGACCGCGGGCGGCGAATTCGGCGGCCTCGTCCGCGGTCAGCGTCGCCAGGTGGCCCGCGGTGAGCACGACGTCGCCGGGGACTCGCGCCTGTTCGTCGCCGGATCGGACGGGGTGACCAGCCGACGTCCACGCGCCGAGGCCGCCGTCGAGCATGCTCACGTCGGCAACGCCCGCCCAGCGCAGCAGCCACCATGCCCGCGCGGCGGCGAGGTTCCCCGTCGCGTCGTAGACCACGACCGCGCTGTCCGCCCGGATTCCCCACCGGCGCGCGGCGTCCTGGAGGTCCGTCACCGCCGGTAGCGGATGCCTGCCGAGTTCCGGGCGTCCCGGTGCGGCGAGTTCGGTGTCGAGGTCGACGAACACGGCCCCGGGAATGTGCGCGTCGAGATAGTGCTGCCTGCCCTCGGTGTCGCCGAGGGCCCACCGCACGTCCAGCAGGACCGGGGGAGCGTCGCTGCGCAACAGCGCCGCCAACTCGTCGAGCGTCACCACAGGGCTCATCGCACCACTGTCGCACAACGAAGGTTCCGCGTGCCGCGGAGACGGGAACCTGGCACCCTGGCACGAGTGACGGGACGTCTGTCGACGGCGCTGGTCGTGGTCGCACTGTTCGGACTGGTGGGGTGTGCAGCGGTCCCGCCGCCGAGGACGCTGCCCCCGGTTTCCCCGGGTACAGGCCTCCCCGTCTGGTCTGACTCTCGACGGACGCCCGCGGTGCCGGACTGAACGCCTTTGACGTCCTCTCGGCCGTAATCGACCGAGATTCCCCTCGAGACTCACGTCCCGAGGTTCCTGTTTCACCGACAGTCGCCGCCCCACACGTTATGTGCGGGGCGGTCTCACACCGTCTCCGCAGGCTGCCACCGTCAGTCCGACGGCCAAAATGTTCTTCGCAGCGTTCACATCGCGGTCGTGGACGGCGCCGCATCGGCACGTCCACTCCCGCACGTTCAGCGGCATCGTCGAGGCGACCTCCCCGCACACCGAGCAGGTCTTGGACGACGGACAGAACCGGTCGATCGCCACCACCCGGCGCCCGTACCAGTCGGCCTTGTATTCGAGCATCGACCGGAATTCGGACCAACTCGCATCCGAGATCGCCCGAGACAGCGACCGATTCTTGACCATGTTCCGCACACTCAGGTCCTCGATGGCGATCACTTGGTTTTCGCGCACCAGTCGAGTGGAGAGTTTGTGCAGATAATCGCGGCGCCGATCGGCGATCCGGCCATAGATCTTCGCGACCTTCAGTCGGGCCTTGGCCCGGTTCCGGGATCCTTTCTCCTTCCTGGCCAGCATCCGCTGCGCCTTCGCCAGCCGCTCACGATCCCTGCGCTCATGGCGCGGGTTGGTGATCTTCTCCCCCGTCGAGAGCGAGTAGAGGCTCGTGATCCCGGCGTCGAGCCCGACCACCCGATCGACCGGCTCGAGTTCGCTGATGGTGTCCTCGACGAGGATCGAGATGTGGTACTGACCGCGAGCGTTGCGCGACACCGTCACCTGCGACGGCGCGGCCCCGTCCGGGAGCGGCCTCGACCACCGAATGTCCAGGGGTTCGGACTGCTTGGCCAACCGGACTTGCCCATCCCTGAAAATGAAGCAGTTCGAGAAGTAGGTCGCCGAATCCTTCGACCGCCCCTTCCTCTTGAACTGCGGGTAGCCAGTCTGCGTGCGCCAGAACTTCTCGAACGCACCCTGCAACTGCCGCAGCGATTCCTGCAACGGCCCCTTCGACGGCTCCGCCAACCACTCCGTCTCGGGGTCCCGCTTCCATCCGGTGAGCATCTTCGAGGTGTCCGCGTAGGTGACCCGCCGCCGCTCCTGCGACCAGGCACGCGTCCGTTCGGCCAACGCCCGGTTGTAGACATACCGGGTGCACCCGAACGTCCGAGCAAGCTGTTCGGCCTGCACCGCAGTCGGATAGAAACGGTACTTGAACGCCCGCTTCACCACCCTCCCCGCCATAACCCAGACACTAGCCACACCGTCCGACAAAACCAGATCGGCAATCCCGGACCTGAAGGACCGGGCTTGCGCCGAAAGACTCACGGATCAACTGGCCACCGACTCGTCCGTCACCCGTGGGTGCGGCGCGGAGGTGGACGTGGACGGGTTTGCGGGTTCTTCGGGACCCTGCCGGGGGGTCGCTCACACGGTTCAACGCGTTCCAGTGCACAAAATTGAACCGAGACTCCACTCGTCTCGTCCGAGGGCCGCTTCGGCCCCGCAGCATGGGAGAGTGGCGCGTCAGTACGATCCCAAGGCTGCCGACGCGCAGACCAGTTCCCCTCCTATGGTCAGATATCAGCCCCGACGGACGGGTGTCCGCCCGTACGGTTGCCGTACGGGCGTGGTGTTCGGCAGTTCGGGGATCGGCCGTGTCACCGGAAACGAGTCGAGAGTGAACCGGTTTCCGTGGTGGGCGAGCTCAACCGGTTCGCCCGACAGCAGGCGGTACGTTGCGGTCTTCGCGCGGATGTCCACGTGGATCTGGCTGCCCCGCACCGTCATCCGGAAGGACAGGTTGACCAGCTGTGGTGGTATCCGCGGTGCGAAGGAGATGTCGCCGTCGTGGTCGCGCATGCCGCCGAATCCTGCGACACACGCCATCCACGTCCCGGCGAGTGATGCGATGTGCAAACCGTTCTCCACGTTGGAGTGGAGGTCGTGGAGGTCGGTCAGCGCGGCCTCGGCGAGGTAGTCGTAGGCGAGTTGGAGTTGACCGACCTCGGCTGCCATCACGGACTGCACGCACGCCGACAGGGACGAGTCCCGAACGGTAAGGGCCTCGTAGTAGGCGAAATTGGCGATCTTCTGTTCGTCGGTGAAGGCGTCGCCCCGCAGATACATTGCCAGCACCAGGTCGGCCTGCTTCACCACCTGCTTGCGGTAGAGGTCGAAGTACGGGTAGTGGAGCAGCAGCGGATAGTGCTCGGGCGGTGTGCCTTCGAAGTCCCACTCGTCGTGGTGCGTGAAGGCGTCGGATTGCTGGTGGACGCCGAGTGCGTCGTCGAACGGAATGCGCATGTGCTCGGCGGCATCTCGCCAGAGTGCTGCTTCCTCGTCGTCCACACCGAGCTCGCGCGCCAGGCCGGGGCGTCTCTCGCAGGCGGCCGCCGCGTCCCGCAGATTCTTCTGCGCCATGAGGTTGGTGAACACGTTGTTGTCGGCGACAGCGGTGTACTCGTCCGGTCCGGTGACGCCGTCGAGCCGGAACTCGCCCTGCGCATTGTGGTGGCCGAGCGACGTCCACAGTCGGGCGGTCTCCACGAGAAGTTCGACGCCGCATTCGGCTTCGAATTCCTCGTCCCCGGTCGCGGCCAGGTACCGGGACGTAGCCACGGCGACGTCGGCACCCACGTGGAAGGCCGCGGTTCCCGCGGGCCAGTAGCCGGAGCATTCCTCGCCGTTGATGGAGCGCCACGGGAATACGGCGCCGGCCTGACCGAGCTGGAGTGCGCGGTTCTTCGCCATGTCCAGAGTGGAGTGTCGCCAGCGCAGTGCGTCGCGTGCCGAGTCCGGCACCGTGTACGTGAGCAGCGGGAGGACGAACGTCTCGGTGTCCCAGAACGCATGTCCGTCGTATCCGGGCCCGGTCAGGCCCTTCGCCGGGATCGCGCGCGACTCACCGCGAGCACCCGCCTGCAGCACGTGGAACAGTGCAAATCGCACCGCCTGCTGCAGTTCCGCGTCACCGTCGATCTCGACGTCGGCCGTCGCCCAGAAGATGTCGAGGTACTCCCGCTGCCGTTTCAGCAGGGTCTCCCAGCCGGTTTCGAGTGCTCCGGCGAGCGCTCCCTCGACCTGGCCGCGCAGGGCAGGCGTCGACCGCCGCGCCGACCACCCGTAGGCCAGGTACTTCGTCACCTCGAGGCGTTCACCTTGCGGAATGTCGACGGCCACGGTGAGCCGGGCCAGATCCTCTTCCGTCTCGATGCTGCACCGTCCGTTGGCGGGGTACTCGATCTCGTGGTCCATACCCGCGGCCATCCGCAGCCCCGAGGCCCTCGTGTGGTGGGCGAGCACAGCCCTGAAGTCGTGGGCGGCGGCGAAATCGGAGACCAGGGGAGTGTCGAGGGCGGCGGCCACTCTCGGGTCGTCCGTACGGGCCGGGATGTGTTCGTTGGCGAGCAGATCCGACTGCAGGACGAGTTCGATGTCGCCGTCGAGCGGTTCGACCTCGTAGTGGATGGCGGCGACCGCACGCGAGGTGAACGAGACGAGGCGTTCCGAATGGATACGCACCCGGCGTCCGGTCGGTGACGTCCACTCCGTGGTGCGGCGCAGGGTGCCCGAGCGGAAGTCGAGGACGCGTTCGTGCGCCGGTGCGCTGCCGTACCGCATGTCCATGGGCTCGTCCTCGACGAGCAGGCGGATGATGCTGCCGTCGGTCACGTTGACGACGGTCTGCCCGTCTTCGGGGTAGCCGTAGCCTGCCTCCGCGTACGGCAGGGGGCGCTGCTCGTAGAACCCGTTGAGATAGGTGCCGGGGAGACCGCGCGGTTCACCCTCCTCGAACGTGCCACGAATCCCGATGTGCCCGTTGGACAGTGCGAAGGTGGATTCGGTGGCGTGCAGTGCCTCCAGATCCAGTCCGCGCCATTTCAGCTGCCACGGCGAGATCTCGTAGCCCTTGTCGTCCATGCTCACCTCTCCAGGAGTTCGGCCAGGTCGTTCACCACCACGTCGGCGCCGTGCTCGCGAAGCGCGTCAGCCTGATCGCCCCGGTTCACCCCGACGACGTAGCCGAATTCCCCTGCGCGCCCCGATTCCACCCCGGACAGGGCGTCCTCGAACACGGCGGCCTGGTCGGGGTGCACGTTGAGTGCGCGGGCGGCCGCGAGATACGAGTCCGGCGCGGGTTTTCCGCGGAGACCCTGCTCCCGGATCACCACGCCGTCGATGCGGACGTGGACGTAGCGGCTCAGGTCGGCGGCGTCGAGTACGGACTTCCCGTTCGCGGAGGACGTGACGACCGCGATCTTCAGGCCTGCGTCGTAGGCCGCGCTGATGTAGCGGACCGAGCCGGGGTAGGGGCTGGGGCCCTCCTCGTCGATGACCTTCAGCAGCAGCCGGTTCTTGCTGTTCCCGACGCCGTTCACGGTCTCGGCGCCGGGCGGATCGTCCGGCGACCCCTCCGGCAACGTGATGCTGCGGGAGGTGAGGAAGGTCCTGACCCCGTCGGCGCGGGGGCGTCCGTCGACGTAGTCGTAGTAGTCCTGGTCGGTGAACGGGTGGAAGTTCGCGCCCTCCCGGTGCTTCAGGAACTCGTCGAATGTGCGTTTCCACGCCTTCCGGTGCAGTACCGCCGTTGCCGTGAGCACACCGTCGAGATCGAACAAGCAGGCCGAGATCGCATCAGGCAGTCCCATCACCTCCCCGACGGTACCGCCGTCGACCGCGGATTTGCTGAGGCGCGCGCAAATCCTGCACCCGATCGACCGGCACGTGGTCGTTGACTTCGAGGCGACAACGGTCGAATACTGAGAGTTCCAACCGACTGTTGCGGAGTGCACCGTGAACGTGGAGGAACCGGTCCCGTCGGACCAAGTGAAATCCCTCGCTGTTCGGTCGATCGAGCTCATGGCGAACGGAAGCCGCGCCGATTTCGACGCCGTCGTCCACCCGGATGCATTCAACCGGGAGAGTGCGACCGAACCCCGCGGACGCGAGGACGCGGACCCGACGCGTTCTACGCCACCGCCGTATGGCTGCGCTCCGCCTTCTCCGAGCTGCGGTTCGACGTCGAGGACGTCGTGGTCGAGGGCGACCTCGCCGTCGTCTACACGATCATGAAGGGCAGGCACGCCGGCCCCTTCGTCGTCTACGACGAGCGCGGATCGATCGACCAGGTGTTCGCGCCGACGGGGCGAGTGCTCGCGGTCAAGCAGTCGCACTGGTTGCGCGTCGAAGCCGGCCGCGTCGTCGAGCACTGGGCAACCCGGGACGACCTCGGTCAGGCAGTCCAGCTGGGCTGGGTTCCGCCGACCCCGCTGTCGCTGGTGCGCAATGCCTGGGCCAAGCGTGCGGCGCGCAGAAACGCGCAGAGCTGAGCCGCAGGTGACGGTTTCTCGCACACTCTGTCGGCCGAGCGCACCCATCAGGCCCGACCCCGAGCCGCCTGGAGGCACCGCATGGCACGCATCCTGTTCGTGACCTGGGACGGAGGCGGCAACGTGCCACCCGCTCTCGGCATCGCGACGGAGGCACGCAACCGCGGTCACCAGGTCCGATTTCTCGGACACGCCCAGCAACGCCGGCGGATCGAAAGTCACGGTTTCCCGTTCACGCCCTACACCCACGCACGACCCTGGCAGTCGACCACCAATCATCCCGGTATCACCGGCTTGTACCAATCGCTTGCTGTCTTCACCGACGCCGGGCCCGGAATCGATCTGCTCGACACCGTCGCGCGCGAGCCGACGGACGTGGTCGTGGTCGATTGCCTGCTGTATGGGGCCCTGCAGGCCGCCGCCGACGCGCACCTGACGCGCGTGACGCTGGTCCACACCTACTACGAATTCATGTATCGAGGCGTGACACGTGGTGTGACGCCCGTGATGGCCCGTCTGAAAGGTCAGCGGCCACTGAAGCTGTGGACGTCGTCGGACCTGGCGCTGGTGACGACCGACAAGGACCTCGATCCGGCCTCCCGCCGAAGCCTGCCGGACTCCGTCCACTACACCGGGGTGGTGCGCCATCCGATGCCGTCCACGTTGACGCCCGTGTCCGAACGTGATCCGCTGATCCTGGTCAGCCTCAGCAGCCTCAATTTCGACGGGCAGCAGCGGGCACTGCGAAATATCCTCGAGGCTGTCGGTGGACTGCCCGCCCATACCGTGGTCACGACCGGACCGTCCGTCGACCCGGCAACCTTCACGGCGGGCCCGAACATCGAAGTACACGGCTACGTTCCACACGAACAGATCCTGCCGACCGCCACCCTCGTCATCGGACACGGCGGCCACGACACCACCATGCGCGCCCTCGCGCACGACCTTCCCCTGGTCGTTCTGCCGATCCACCCGGCGCTCGATCAGAAGATGATCGGCCGCAGTCTGGAGCAGCGCGGCGTCGCCCGTTGCCTCCGCAAGACGGCCGCGCCCGAGCGCATCCGGTCGGCGGTCGGCGAGCTGCTCGTAGCCGGACCACACAGGACGACCGCAGCAACTCTGGGAGCGCGGATCCGCGCCCATGACGGTGCCGTTCATGCCGCGGATCTCATCGATCAACTGCCGATCGGAGAACGACGGAGGGGAGTGCGATGACCGGCGGGCGTCGAGCGGGGGATCAGTCCGAAATGCTGTTGACGCGATCGGCGAGCAGCTCACAATAGGTGCGATCGGTGCCCGGCGCGATGCGCACCCAGTAACTGGTGTGGTCGCCCCGGAACAGGTACCCGTTCACGTCGTCGATGGCCTCGGAGTATTGCTGCCACACCGTCCAGGGTCGCCACCAGTTCAGGATCACCGCCTGCCACCTTCTGGTGCGGAGCCGGTCGAGGAGGTCCACCACCCACGCCCTCGGGTCGGCCAGCGAGAAGGCCGCCGACTGGTCCGCGAACGTCCGCAGCGGCGAGTTGCCTGGACAGCAGCAGATGGCGTCCAGTGGGTCGGCGATCTGCCACACGGGCATCCCCGTGATCGGGCGTTGCCCCGCAATGCCCCAGCCCGGAAGGTCCGGAGAGGCAGGCCGCAGCGGATCGGCGATCAGTCCGACCCCACGCACGTCCAGGGTGGGGTGCTGCCCCCGTCCCACCTCGGCCGCCACGTTGCCGGCGAGCGCAGCGCCTCCCGAGTAGCCGAGCAGAACAACGGGATTCGGGTCGTCGGCGATCATCCGCAACAGGAGTGTCCGTCCTTCGGACAGCGCCTTGTCGAACGCTGATCCACCCGGATCGGGCACCGGTCCGTAACTTGCCTCCCACGGGACCTGCTTGACGACGAACCGTGCGGGATCCAGGAGTGACGTGGTGTTGGTGAGCATGTTGACGTCGAGATCCTCACCGATGCCGCGACAGCACAGAACGGTGATCATCCAACCTCCCAGGTGAGTGCCGCTGCGCGTCCGAGCACACTTTCCCACTCACCTGCGGGGGTGTCCTCCGATCGGGGGAATCGGGATTCATCCGATGCGCGACCTGATCGGAGGACAGACGGAGATGGCTGGGCGCGGGAGAGTTGTCCCGTACCGGGATCAGCCGTTCACATGGACAGGAATCTTCGTCATGTCACCCATCTCCAGCATCGATGTCGCCCGAGCCCGTCGGTCTCGCCGCGTGCTGTTCATCGGCAATCCCACCCGCTACAACGACGTGTCGCAGTGGGCGATGGTCCGGCAATGGGTGGCACTCCACGGCCTGGAACCGATCCGTGAATTCGAGGGGGACGTGCTCTGCGTCATCGTCACCGAGGACATCCTGGACGGACGCTGCTCCGCGAAGGAATCGGATACCGTCCAGCGCGCCCGCGCACTCGGAGTGCCGTGCATCAGCGTCCACGACACCACCCGGATCTGGCAGGTCACCGCCCGCGTACGGTCGCGGATCGCACGGACGCCGGTGGCTCGATAACGGCGCCTGATCCTCGGTACTTTCACGTGAATACGTCACCGGCTCGGAATGTTGCACCCATTCACGGCGGCGAGATCGAATATGTCTGAAGGCAGCCGACTTCGAGTACGTATTGAGGGCCTTTGTCCGCACCACGGCTGCGTCCAGGAGCCCCGGCGCAGACTCGATCGGTCGAAAATTGTTCCGCCTCAGCACTTGTGGTCAGTTTGTCGAAATCGCCTGTGTCCAAACCAATTATGCGAGTGGATAACCGCTGCTCAGTGGGGGTTTATTGCAGACCGCGCGGTCTGATGCCGGCGGTGAAGATGCGACAGAACCGAATTGCGCTGCTAGGTTCGACACTCGTTGTGAATGTTCGATGTCGTCCAGCCACATGGCGGTGCTCGGGGCAGTTTGGATCGTTACTCGTAGGACAGTAGTCGCCTTCGTGTAAAGGCCGCACGGCACGCAAGGCGTTGCGCCATGGGTGACGGCGGCACTGTTGTACGTCCTGAAATCCGCTGTCGCGATACGGCCGACTCGACCATCACTCTGCCGGCGATCGGTTCGACAGTGGAGGGGATGCATGGCGACGTTCAACTCGACTGTGGAGCGGGCGTCGGTTGTACACGGCGTTGCGGCAGTTCCTGCGCAGCGCGGTGTCGCACGGCGGCGCTGGCTCGCCGTGTACCTGAGGCGAATCCTCCTCACCGACACGCTCGTCGTCGTGGCAGCGGTCGCTCTGGCCCAATGGGTGCGCTTCGGCGGCTACGGGCCCCTCGTCGACTCGCGCACGCTGAGCAATGTGAGTTACGGGCTGATCTCCGTCGCCCTCGTGACCTCGTGGCTCGGCATTCTCGCCGTCTTCCACGTGCGATCCCCGCGAGTGGTCGGGAGCGGCCCTGAGGAGTATCGGCGCATCGCCACCGCGACACTACGACTGTTCGGGCTCATCGCGATCGCGGCACTCCTTCTGCACGTGGAGTTGGCACGGTTGTACCTGGCGATCGCATTCCCCACGGGCCTGCTCGGTCTCCTGCTGACCCGGTGGATGTGGCGCCGCGTCCTCGCCCGCAAGCGTGCCCGCGGTTTGTGCCAGACGTCCGTCCTGGTCGTCGGAGCCGAACACTCCGTGCGCAACCTCGCTCGGACGTTCGACCGTGGCACAGCGGACGGGTACAACGTGGTCGGGGTCTGCATCCCAGCGCACCACCGGGCAACCGAGGACACGATCACCGTGGACGGACGGCGGATACCCATTCTCGGCGACGAGCACGACGTCGTCGACGCGATCGAGCGATCCGGGGCCGATACCGTCGCGGTCACGGCGACCGAGCATCTCGGCCATCACGGGCTACGCGAAATGGTGTGGGATCTCGAGCAGTTGAACGTCGACATGGTGGTTGCTCCCGGAATGATGGATGTTTCCGGGCCACGCCTCGAGATGCGGCCCGTCGCGGGGCTGCCGCTGATCCACGTGGAGAAGCCGCGCTATCACGGCGCCAAGCGGTTCGGGAAGACGTCGTTCGATCTGATCTTTGCGATCGTCGCGCTCGTCGTCGTGAGTCCCTTGATGTTGTTCGCGGCCGCCGCCGTCAAGCTGACGAGCCGGGGTCCCGTGTTCTACAAGTCGGAGCGAATGGGATTGGACGGCAAACCGTTCCCGATGCTGAAGTTTCGGTCGATGGTGGACGAAGCAGACCGGCACCGTGCCACCTTGAGCGGCCCCAACGAGGGCGCCGGTGTGCTGTTCAAACTGCGAGACGACCCGCGTGTCACCCGTGTGGGCCGCGTCATGCGCAAGTTCAGCATCGACGAATTGCCACAGTTCATCAACGTGCTGCGAAGAGAAATGAGTGTGGTGGGTCCGAGGCCTCCGCTGCGCGTCGAGGTCGAGTCGTACGAGAACGAGGTGCATCGCCGGCTCCTGGTGCGGCCGGGTGTCACCGGCCTGTGGCAGGTCAGCGGGCGCTCGGACCTCTCGTGGGAGGACTCGGTGCGTCTCGACCTGTCCTACGTCGAGAACTGGTCGATGGTCGGCGACATGCTGATCATCGCCAAGACCCTGAAGGCGGTCGTGCGTGGTGACGGTGCGTATTGATCGACGACGACGTCAATGATGCGGTGCCCATCTCGAGATGTGTTTCGAGGCAGATCGACACGGAAAGCTGGTGATCTGGTAATGCGAATCCTGGTCGATGCGTATTGGTGGGTCGACGGACCGTATTCGAACCGGCTCGTGTTGCGGGAGATCGTCGGCGGATGGCGGTCGGCGTTTCCCGACGACGAACTTGTCCTTGCGATTCCGTCCAAGTGGAGCGACTCCGATGCTGAGTTGCCTGCGGGAGTCGAGCGCATTTCGACGCGAATGAGACGGCATCCGGCAATCAACGCGATCGAACTTCCCCTCTACCTCAAGTCGGGACGCGATTTCGACGCCATCTTTCTGCAGAATTTCGGTGCACCGACCTCGAGCGCTGCGGTTCTCGTTCACGACGTTCTCTTCCAGAGCAACCCTGAGTGGTTCACGAAGATCGAGCGGCTTTACCTCTCGGCGATACCGATCCTCGCGAAACGCACCGGCCTCGTCATGACCACTACACAACACGAGGCGAAGCGCGTGGTCGCGCACAACTCCCTCTCGTCGGAGGTGGCTGTGACGGGCCTGGGGCTGTCGACGACACTTCTGAACGCTCCTGCGCGAAAGCCACGGTTCGGATTGAAGTCCCACGCGTTCCTGCTGACCGTGGGCCGACTGAATGTTCGCAAGAATCTGGAGAACACCATCGCCGCCGCGATCGAATCAGGTGCAATCTCAGAGCACTTTCCCCTCGTCGTCGTCGGTCAGAGATCGGGCCGTTTCTCGGAGTCCGGTGTGGTCAGGTCGGGGGTGGCCACCGGTGCAGTCATGTTCGTCGAGTTCGCGCCGGATGACGAGTTGCGGTGGCTGTACGAGAACTGCGCGCTCTTCTGTTTCCTCTCCCTCGGTGAGGGATACGGCCTGCCGCCGGTGGAGGCGGCGTACTTCGGCGCGCCAGTTCTCGCGAGCGACATACCGGTCTTCCGGGAGAATCTCGGCGAAGCTGCAGCCTATGTCGATCCGAACGACGTCTCGGCGATCTCGAACGCGATCACCGACTTGTTGGCCCCAGCCAGGCGTGAGCGGGGACATACCACGCTGCCGGGTGCGGAAGGTCGAATAACAGGGGACTGGGACTTCACCGTGGAAACCATCAGAACTGCCATCGCGGAACTCGCCGACAGCACATAATCCCGACCGCTTGTTTGTGAACAGTGTGGTTTCGACAGGAAGAGCAGGAGTTCAATGACGTCAGTGCGCCGTTCGGTTGCAATCATCGGTACGAGGGGCTATCCGAGTTACTACGGCGGCTTCGAAACCCTGATCCGGCGTCTCGCCCCGTGCCTTGCGGAGAAAGGGTGGGACGTCACCGTCTATTCACGCCCCGGCGCCACCGTCCCTACCGACCCGGCCCGCGACCGGAGAGTCGTTGTCCGCAACACGATCGGATTCGAATCGCGCTCTCTCAGCACGCTGTCCTACGGGCTGACGTCATGCCTGGACGCGGCGGTGAAGAAGCCCGACGTGGCCCTTGTCCTGAACGTGGCGAACGGGTTCTGGCTACCTGCGCTGAAGTCGCGGGGAATTCCCACTGTCGTCAACGTGGACGGGATCGAATGGGAGCGCGCAAAGTGGGGTAAGGGCGCCAAGAAGGTGTTTCGCACGGGCGCCTCCCTCACGGCGCGTTACGCGACGCGCTTGGTGGTCGATTCCCTGGAAATCAAGCGTCGGTGGGAAAACGACTTCCACCGTGAGGGCGATTTCATCCCGTACGGAGGCGACTTCGTTGCTCCGCTTCCCCCCGTCGAGGGACTCACTCCGAAGAAGTACGTACTGATGGTGGCACGGTTCGTGCCGGAGAACACCGTGGTCGAGTTCTTCGAGGCCGCGGAGGTCCTGAGTCGCGATCGCGACGTCGTCATCGTCGGGTCATCGGGGTACGGCGGCGAGTTGGATGAGCAGGTGCGCGCCCTGGCCCATCGAAACGAACGGATCACGTGGATGGGCCACGTCAGCGACGACCGAAAACTGTTCTCACTATGGCAGAACGCCGGAGCCTATTTTCACGGTCACAGTGTGGGTGGAACGAACCCGGCGTTGGTTCAGGCCATGGCGTGCCAAGCACCCATCGTGGCCCGGGACACCGTGTACAACCGCGAGGTACTCGGTGACGCAGGAAGATTTGTCGCGGCGGAACCCTCGGAGATCGTCACCACGGTGAAGGACGTCATCGCCGATTCGGCGGGCCAGCAGGTGATGCGAGATCGAGCACTTCAACGGGCGTACGACTACTACACCTGGGAAGATGTCTGCCAACGTTACGAAGAGTCTCTCCTCGCGGCGATCGGCTGATCCTCTTTGAGTTGTTCGACAAATCTCCAAGGACCTTGATTGATGATTGCGCAGTCCACTGAACCTCGACGTGTCGCCGGTTGGCGCACTCTCGTCCACGAGCGCGACAGGCACGAGTTGGTGACCCTCGCGCTGGTGGTCGCTGTCGTCGTCTCCTCCTTCCTCGGCCATTACGGTGTGGCGATAGCCGGTTACAACGTCCGCGTCGAGCAGGTGGTCCCGCTGTTCCTCGTCGGGTGGCTGACTGCGGGGGCACGGTCCAGGGCCGACCTCTTCCGCGCCCTGACACATCCGGTGGTGCTCGTCTTCGGTGCGTTCATCGCGTGGAATGTCTTCGCCACGCTGATGTTCTCGCCGAGCCTCGGGAAGAGTGCATCGATCCTTGTCTGGCTGGTCATCGATCTCCTGCTGCTCGCGGGACTCGTCTCGCTCGGCACGCGCGCGATATGGGCCGAGAACACCGGCATACGTTGGGTCGTTCCATGGGGACTGGCAGGCTTCGCCGCGTTCATCGTCGCCAACGTTTCGCATGGCGGCTTCACACCCGGTACGGATTTCGACGGGATGTACCAGCTCTACGTCGCGCGCATGACGTCGCAGGAAGCCAACATCTATGCGGCGATCCTGGTGCTGTGGACTCTTCTCCTCGTGGCGCGAAAGGGGCGCAACCGAATCTGGATGCTCGCCGCTGCCATTGCGGTGCCCCTGGGAGTGATCGGTTCACAGACGCGCACGGCCGTCTTCTGCCTGGTCGTAGGTCTGATCGTCTATCTCGCGTACGAAGTGGTGCGTTCGTATCAGAACGATGAGCCACGCACAGGGCTGTGGTTCGGCCCGGTGCTCGTGATCGTGGGGATTGCTGTCGGCTACGGCGCCGCAACCTTCCTTCCCTCCTTCGGTGAGGGTGTCGGGCGGGCGGAACCTGCAGCGACGGCGCCGTCCTCCACTGCGGATGCACTCGAGCCGTCGGGGAAGTTGGGTGACATCGACTTTCAGGGCGGAAACATTGGTTTCAGGATCGAGGTAGCGAAGGCTGCCGCCGAAGACATGCACGGAGTGCACCTTTGGCTCGGCAACGGCACCAACACATTCAGTCTGCGTCACGACCAGCCGGGCTCGCCCGGAGTTTCCGGGCACATCATCATGCTTCCAGTGCAAATACTCTACGACGTGGGCATCGTCGGTTTGCTGTTGTTGGTGGGGCTCGTCGTCACGGTGTTGCGCCACGTGCCGTGGCAGAGAAGACCGATTGCCTACGCGGTGGTGGTGACGTTTGCCGCGGCGGCAACGATGACCAGTATGTTCTGGTTCAGCGTCACCTGGATCATCATGGCGTCACTGATCCGCCCGCTGACGGGCGAGGACGAGGGGACGAACGTCGCCGGGGATTCCGCGGCATGCGGGCACGACGACAGCTCCGCGGCAGCATCCCCTGCGATGAAGGGCCTCTGACTCATGCACCGGAACCTCCTGCACGTCGAGATCGCGGAGGTCGTGCAACGCGGAAACTGTTCCGGTTGTGGGGCATGTGCGCTGCTCGACAAGGACGTTGCCCTGGCACTCGCAGACGACGGATTCATCCGTCCCCGGGTGAGCTCGTCCGAGTCTTCGGAAACCGACCCGACGGCCTTGGTGGAGTTCCGCAGGTCGTGTCCCGGTATTTCCGTGACGGCACAGCGCCCAGTAGATGCCACCCGTCACGATTTCCTGGGCCCGATCGTGTCGATCTGGGAGGCTTACGCCCTCGACGAGGACATCCGATTCACGGGAAGCAGTGGCGGCACCCTCACGGCTCTCAACGAATGGTTGCTCGCCACCGGGCAGATCGACAGTGTCGTTGTCGCTGCCGCCTCGGAGTCGGGTCCCGAGAGGACCGAATCGAGCGCGGTTCGGACGAGATCGGATGTCGTCCGGGCCGCCGGTTCCCGGTATGCACCCACCGCGAATGCGGCGGTGGCCGACATCGACAATCCAGGGTCCGCCGTCGTCGGGAAGCCCTGCGAGATAGCTGCTCTGAGAGCGCTTGCGAAGTCCCGCGATCAACAGCCTCCGCTGCTGCTTTCCTTCTTCTGCGCGGGTGTACCCAGTCAGCACGCGACCGACTCCCTGATCCGCGGGCTCGGCGTGGACGAGGACGCCGAGTTGGCAGCGGTGCGTTATCGGGGGCATGGCTGGCCAGGCGACTTCTACGCGGAGGATGTACGCGGCAACTCGGTTCGGACGACCTATGACGACTCGTGGGGGAAGCATCTCGGGCCGGCGGTCCAGCAGCGTTGCAAGCTGTGTCCGGACGGCGTCGGCGAAAGCGCGGATATCTCTGCCGGTGACTTCTGGCGAGCGGACGCCAAGGGCTACCCCGACTTCACCGATCAGGATGGGCTCAGCGTTCTGATCGCGAGGACAAGGCGAGGAGAGGAGGTCATCCGGCGCGCCGCTCAGGACGGCGTGATCTCGGTCCGCGCCGTCGACCCGGACGATGTTGCGGCTGTGCAACCGTTCCAGGTGGTTCGGCGCGCCACCTTGCTGGGACGTCTGGCGGGAAGCAGGCTGGCGGGACACCCGACGCCCCGGTATCGCGGCTTCCGCCTGTGGCGGTTGTCGTTGCGATCACCGGTCAGAACCCTGCGTGCCACGGCCGGAACGTTTCGACGGGCCCGGCGATGGTAGCTGGTAGCGATGCGCGGACGAAGATCTCGGCGGTAGTCCAGTCGCCGAGCATCATCGCGGTGACGCGGCTGATCGTCCAGCTTGCCCCGCTGATCACTGCTCCGGTGATCGCGCGAGAGTTGGGACCCGCAGGGCGGGGACTCTATTCGGCCTGCTTCGCCGCCATGATTCTCGCGCCGGTCGTTCTGGGGATGGGGTTGCCGCTTGCCGTGCGTCGGCGTGCGTCGACAGGCGCTCCGGAAGCGACGCTGCGTGCCGTATACGTGGTTCTGCCGTTCCTGGTACCCGTGGCAGTGGCGGTCGGCTTCCTGCTCGAGCGGTATGTCGTCACTGAGCTCGATCCCGACAGTGCCAGGGCGTTCATCCTCGGGATGGGTTGTTCCGTTGGATTCATCGCAACACTGTGCTTTCAGAGTGTGTTGATCGGAGGCCGGCGGTACGGCGCTATCGCGCTCCTGCAATCGACGCAACCAGTTGCGCTCACATTCGGCGTCGCCCTCGGATGGATTCTCGGAAGCCTGACCCTGCCGTGGGTACTCGTTTGTGCGGCTGCGAGCACACTTCTGTCCACCCTCATGGGGGTGTACCTCACGCGTATATCGCCGCGTGGACCGAGGTCCCGCCTGCGTCCACTGGCGCGGGAAAGCATTGCCTTCTCCGGGAGCCAAGCCGCAGAGACGGCGGCGAATACGCTTCCTCAGATCATCGCGGTGGTCGCGATCGGGGCTCACGATGCGGGATTGTTTGCCATCGCCATAACAGTTGCGAGCTTGCCGATGACCCTGGGGCACACGATTGCGTCCGTAATGTTCCGGGATGCCGCTGCCTCGGCAGGGGAGGCGAACATGCGCCTGTCGGCGTTGTCGATTCGCATCACCGCCCTGACCGCTGTCGTGCCTGTCGCAGTGTTGGCATGCGCGACGCCCGTGCTCATTCCACTCATCTTCGGTGAGGGCTTCCGGGGTTCGGTATCGATCACTCTGATCTGTCTGTGTGGATCAGTCTTTCTCGCCGTGAACTACGTTGCATCCCAGATGCTTGTGGCGCAGGGCAAAGGTGTCCTCATGACCGCCGCGCAGCTTGTCGGGCTGGGCCTGAGTGTCGCATCGATGTTCGTTCTGGGACCTGCTCTGGGCGGCGCGGGGGCGGCGCTGGCGTCTGTTGCGGGTTGGCTGTTGACGACCGTCGCGAGCGTGCGTGCTCTCCGACTGACTGCCACGTCGTTGCTGTTTGACGCCGGTGACCTCCGTCAAGCCTTCACCGTCGTGACGAAGGGCCACATCGATCATGTCTGACGGATGACTGTGTCACCGAGGGTGGCGCCGAGTTCGTCCATCCTCGAATCGGTCCCGACAAGGAGTTGCAGCACCCGGGTGCGTGCCACGGTGAAGTCCGTCGAGTCGATGAGCGTGAGGGTGTCGCGAGCGGGATCCGCAGTCGTTCTCAGATCGACGTGCAGGTTCCACCCCAGCGCATCCATCAGCGGTGCGAACTTGCGCGAGTACGCCCAGGGAATTGCCGGCGTACCCACGGACAGCGAGTTGAGGCACGCGTGCATGCGCGCACCGACGACCACGTCGGCCGTGGCGAGAATGCCGCGAACCGATGTCAGGGAGTCCGGAACGAGGATCTCGACCGAGTCTCCGAAGTGCCTGCCGAGTTCTCGGACTGCCGGTACATCGTTGTCTGTCACGGTCGAATCGAGGACGTGTGCCAGGAGGCTGACTCTGCGATCGCGTTGGAGCAGTCCATCGATCAGCGCTGTGACGGATCGACGATAGCTTTCGCAGTCGACGTGCGGGTTTTCGTGCCAGAGAAGCCCGGAGACGTTGATCACCACGTCTCGCTCGACACCGCCGGTGTGATCTGCACGCGGCAGCGCGAACACCAGGTCCGTCGACTCGGACGTCGACTGCCGTCCCAGCTGTTTCGCGTACTCGAGACTGACCGGATCGCGGGCGAACACGCGGGTGGCCCGTTGGAGGGATCTTGTCGCGATCATCCGCCCGAGCCTGCTGTCGAAGGGGCCGATCGTCTGGGGCATGAGAATGGTCGGCACTCGCAACCGTGCGGCGACGCGCTGCACATAAGCCATCAAGATGAGGCGTCGAAGCCCGTAGATGTCCGTGAAGCTGTCGCCGGCGCCGGTATCCAGAATCGCGTCGTATCGGGAGAGTTCCCGCTTGATCGGTCCGCGTGAGCGGAAGATGTCCCGGAGCACGCTCCGCTTGCTGAGCGGGGTATCGTCGCTGTCCTGAGTATGGAACGTCAATTCGGCGTTCGGCCACCTCCGTTCGACTATCGACTCCGTTCCTTCCGCCAGGGCGCGAAGGCCGAGATTCGTCGAATCCCGATCGGCCCAGAGCACGAGGATTCGCGGATTCGGAGGGGTCATGTCGCGGCCTCATCGATTCTGCTGGATTGCGCGAGAAGTGAACGGGTGTACCAGAGGAACTTGTGCGACTCGGACCGCCACAGCACCGATCGTTCCGGTGCGCCGAGCGATTTCACGTAGAACGCCGCCGATCTCGACAGTAAGCCCGCAGCGACGGAAGCCTTCCACGCCACACTCTGTACACGATTCCGCGCCATCTTCCACTTGTACAGATCGTAGAGATTGATCACCCATGCAGGATTCGGCCTTGTCGATGCAGTGGGGCCTGTACTACCTCCGACGACGTGGGTTCCCGACTGCTCGGCACTCATGATGATCCGCATGCCGTGTTGCCGTGTGCGAAGACAGAACTCCAGGTCCTCCGCATACATGAACCATCTCTCGGTGAGTCCGCCCAATTCGTCCCATGTCTGCTTGCGGACCATCATGCACGCTCCGGACACCCAATCCAGCTCTCGAGTTGCGAAATCGTGAGTATGGAGGAGATACAGACCTTCGAAACGATGATGTCTGTGCGACAGTCGCGACAGGCCCGAGAAGTGGTTGAACACGCTGACCACGTTGGGTCTCTTTCCGCCTTCGCGGATCCGGAGGCGTCCGGCCGGTTGAATGAGCGTGGGTGCGACGATCCCGGCCTCTGGCGACTCGTCGAAGATGGCCGCCAGCGCGAGTACGTCCCGAGGGGAGATGCGTGCATCGGGATTGAGCAGCAGTATCGCTCGTCCCCGCGCATCGCGTGCCGCACGGTTGACTCCCCGGGCGAACCCCACGTTCTCCTCGCTCCGAATTACGACGGCGTCCGGCGCTTCCTCGGCGAGAACTGTCAGCGTGCGATCCGTGGATGCGTTGTCCAGCACGATGAGTTCGATTCCGTCCTGTCCGGACAGTGGGCGAACGCAATCGCTGATGACGGCCTCGCTGTTGTAGGTCACTATCACCACGGAAACCTGCGGCTCGCTCATTGCTTTCCTTCGATCGGTGCGCGGCTGGTGCATGACACGAGCGGAAGGGTCATCCGCCGCACGCTGGTGCATTGACGGTCACTTTCGGATCATCGACGAGCGGCTGGATCGGCACCCGCGCCTCACCCGGTGCGGTGGGCTCGTTCAGTTCGTATCGCAGTTCGACGGTTGCGCCCTTCGGGATGGTGACGGGCACCGTGAAGACCGGGTGGCCCAGTTCATTTCCCTGAATGGCGAACGACTGCTTGCCGTCGATGCTTGCTTTCGTCAGGGTCGCGCCGTTGGTCGACAGTAGCGAGACCATGGCGAGGTTGGTGCCGTACGGCAGGGGCTTGTCCTTGAACGTGCCTGCGACGATGCGCGGAAAATTGGTGTCCGGGGTGTTGTTGGTCAGACGCACGGTGACTGCGGACGTGCGGGTGTCGCCCGTGCAGTCGGCGGCGGAGTAGTCGATCTCGCGGTCGAGGTAGTAGTCCAGCTTGTTGCCGCCGTTGTTGTTGATCACGACGCCGGCGTACGGGGCGGGGTCTTCGGGCACCGTGTATCCCAGCGTGGTGCCGGCGAGAATTGCCTGCTCTTCCGGGTGGGAACTCCACACGGCGATGCGGCGCTCCCCGGCGGCTCGACCGACCGCGTCCAGCAGTCGCTGAGGTGACTCGATCTTGCCGGTCATCTTCTCGACGACCTTGCCGGCGATGGTCTGCAGGTATTCCTTGCGTTCGGCGTTGTCTTCGGTGTAGTTGGCCTCGTTGGTGATGAACCGGGTGTAGGCGGTGGATTCGGTGAGTTCGACGACGTTGCTTGCGTCGACGACCTCGCCGTCGGGCAGGGTGACCGGGCCGACGGCGGCCAGTACGTAGCTCAGCGCCACCGGGTCGGTCGCGATCGCCCCGTCCACTTGTTCGCCCGACTCCTGCGCCCACATGGACTGCCAGATCTGGCCGGCGTACGGAAAGTGGGAGCTCAGATTGCTGTTGCGGATGTCGACCGAGGGGTTGTAGTTGCCGTACATGCTCTCGTAGTCGGGGCCGAGATCGAGCGGGCGCTTGTCGTAGGTCACTTCGGAGTTCTTGCCGAGCTTCTCGATGCCCAGTTTTCCGTCGCTGGCCCGGATGACGCTGTAGCCGCCGACGAGTCCGCCGGTGCCGCGTGCCTCGGCGTTGGTCTGAAAGGCGAGGAAGTAGCTCCGAGGTCCGTCGAGGCCGAGCATCGCCGGAAGTACCTTGGCGCCGATCGTCGTGTTCTCCAGGAGTTTCGCCACGTCGTCGGTCTGATTCTGCAGTTCGGTTCGCGCGTCGTCCACCAGGCCGACGTACCCTGCGCCGCGAATGCCCTGCGCCTGGGTGGCCAGGTTCCGTGCTGCGATCGACGTTTCCTGCAACGTCGGGGCGGCGTCGCGCAGCGGTTGCAGTTGCACGTTGCCGCCCTCGCCGACCAGATCCCGGGGTGACAACGCGACGCCGATGTCGACCGCGGGGGTGAGGACGTCACGCGTGAGCCCGACCACGACGTCGGACATCTGCTGCGCCGATTCGAACGGTGCTCCGAGCCCGGGGACGGCTGCGAGGGAACTCCAGGGGGCCGAATGCAGATTGTCCCGGGCGTCTGCGGCCCGTTCCCGGGCTTCGGCCGCCGCCCGCTGGGCACCCTCGGTGTTGCCGTCGAGCAGTGAATTCTTGGCGAGCTGCGCGTTGTCCCTCGCGCCGGTGAGGTTGTGCTGGACCTGCGAGGCCGAGAACCCGAACCATGCGACGACAGCGACGGCGGCGACGCCCACACCGATCAGTACCCGCCGTCGAACGGTCGAGCGGCGCGGTTCCGTCGGTGCCTCAGCGGGTGTCGGACCGTCGCTGTGGGAGTTGTTGGGCGACTTCGCGTCCATTCGGGTCTGCTCCTAGCTATCGAGGATGAGGTTTCTGGTCGCGTAGCTGAACTGTCGGTCGCGGAAGGGCCGCCCACGACGGCCGCTGATCGTGTCATGACGGCAGTTTCCGCTGCCGCCGTCCCGTTTCCGGCGAAGTTCGTGGACCTGCGGCACGCCGTATTCTCCTCTGTCCGTGTCTGTTCCGATAGAAGAGTAAGGGTATGTGCTTTCACGTTCCTGTTCGGAGGTGGTTGGATGCAGTATTGCGAGTACGCGCGGGAATGCTGCCGGTAACCGCTACGTGAGCGCTGCGAACGTGCTGGGACTGCGAGTAGGGTCACTGTAACGATTTCCGCTGCAACACCTATACGTATACGGCCCGCGTTCGGGCCGTTCGGCAAGTGGTAGATCGGGGGGACGGATAGTGGGCTCGGGGTTCCCGCGTAAGGCTGCAGGTGAACTCGATTCGCGTGCCTTCCCGCTCTCGCATGCCCAAAAGGGGTTGTGGTTCGCGCAGCAGTTGGACCCGTCCGTTCCCATACTCGTCGCGCAGTACGTCGAGCTCCGTGGGCCGGTGGACGTCGGCGCGTTGAAATGGGCGTCCGAGCAAGGCTCGTTCGACATCGAGTCACCCGGTGTGCGGCTCGTCGACCACGCGGGTGAGCCGTATCAGTTGGCGGACGAGACGATCGATGACGAACTCGCGTACATCGACTTGCGGTCCCACGAAGATCCGGTGGCCCAGGCACACCGGTGGATGGACGAGCGCCGCCGCAGGCCCATGTCGGTGTACCGGGATCGCCTGATCTCCGCGACCCTGCTGCACGTCGGCGGCGACCACTACTTCCTCACCACGTTCGCGCACCATCTGATCCTCGACGGCTACGGCGCCATGGTGCTGATGAACCGGGTGGCCGAGCTGTACACGCATGCGGTGGATCGCACGGAGGCTCCCGCGTCGAAGGCCGTGCCGCTGCGGGAACTGTACGAATCCGAGGATGCGTACCCGCGGTCCCGCCGCTTCGAGATCGACCGCGAGTACTGGTCCGAACGAACGAAGGACCTGCCCGAGCCGTCCCGATTGACCGACCGGGACAGCGCCCCGTCGGCGGTGTCGTTGCTCGCCAGCGAGGTGATGGACCCGGTCGTCGTCGACGAGCTGAAAGCGCTGGCGCAGGAGTGGAATTCGTTCGAGGTGCCGATCGTGGTCGCGGCGTTCGCGGCATTCCTCGCGCGGATGACGGGCAATTCGGATGTCGTGCTGAGTCTTCCGGTGTCGGCCCGCACCACCGCGGGCGCGCGCCGTTCGGGTGGCAGCGTGGCCAACATCGTTCCACTCCGGATCGAGGTGGATCCACGCGGGACCACACACGACCTGGTGCGTCGTGTCCAACTGGAACTCACCGGTGCGCTGCGGCACCAGCGTTTCCGCTACGAAGACATACTCCACGACATGCGGTCGACGTCGCGCGTCGGCCGCGGCTTCGGGCCGATGGTCAACATCATGATGTTTCACACCGAGACGTGGTGGGGTGACGTACTCGGCGAATTGAACGTTCTCACGGCCGGTCCGGTCGACGACCTCGCGGTGGCGATCTATCCCGGTGCGGCCGGGCAGAACGTCCGCGTGGACTTCGAGGGCAACCCCGCTGTGTACGAGCGAGAAGAACTCGCGGGCCACCACGCGAGATTTCTGGACTATCTGGGTGGATTCGTGGGCGCGGACGCCGACGCGGCCGTGGGTAGCCTGCCGCTGCTCGTCCGGGACGAACTCGACGCGCTGATCCCTCTCGACGGTCCTGCGTCGGCGGACCCGCTCACTCTTCCGGACTTGCTGGACCTGACAGTGGATTCCGACACGGTCGCGGTCCGCTGCCGCGACGTCGAGATGACCTACCGCGCTCTGCACGAGCGATCGAATCGGCTCGCCCGCAGACTGCTCGCACAAGGGGTCGGCGTCGGCAACCGCGTTGCGTTGATGCTGCCGCGCTCGATCGAACAGGTGGTGGCGGTGTGGGCCGTCGCGCGGTGTGGTGCGGCGTTCGTCCCGGTGGACCCGGACTATCCCGCCGAACGCATCGCGCACATGATCGCCGAATCCGGCGTCACCATCGCCGTCGCCGTCGATCCGGGGGTGGTGCCCACGGGTGTCCGCTGGGTTGACGTCGCCGACGCCCCGGGGGACGGCACACCGGTCGCCGATGCGGAATTGGCGCATCCCGTCAGGCTGGACAACGCCGCCTACGTCATCTACACGTCCGGCTCGGTGGGGGCACCGCGCGGAATCACGATGCCGCACCGAGGACTTGCGAATCACGCAGCCGCATTGCGGCGTCTCTACGCGGCGGATTCCCGGTCGCGGGTGCTGATGTGCGCGTCGCCCTCCTACGACGCCTCGATACACGAACTGCTGGTCGCGGCTACCGCGGGCGCCACGTTGGTGATCGCGCCGCCGCCGGTGCGCGGAGGAAAGACCATGGCCGACCTGCTGCGCCGTGAGCGAATCACCCACTGGACCACGACACCGGCCATCCCGGCACAGATGGACCCGGCCGGACTGCCCGACCTCGAGGTACTCGCCGTAGCAGGTGAGGTCTGCCCGCCGGAACTCGCGGCGCGGTGGGGCGTCGACCGCACGGTCCTGAACCTGTACGGGCCGACGGAGGTCACCGTGTGGGCAACGGCCACCGAGCCGCTGGTCCCCGGTTCCCGTCCCACGATCGGGCGACCGATCGAGGGAGTGTCGGCAGTCGTGCTGGACCGCTTCCTGCAGCCCGTGCCGGCAGGGGTGGTGGGCGAGCTGTATCTGTCCGGTCCCGGGGTGGGTCGCGGATACCTGGAGCGGCCGGGTGCGAGCGCGACACGTTTCGTCGCGAACCCGTTCACGACCGACCTGCAGCGCATGTATCGGACCGGCGATCTCGTGCGGTGGTCGAAGAACCACGAGCTGGAATTCGTCGATCGTGCCGACGATCAGGTGAAGATCCGCGGATTCCGGGTCGAATTGGGCGAGATCACTGCGGTTCTCGGCCGGCATCCGGGAGTCGACACGGCGATCGCGGTGGCCCACGACCGGAACGGCGAGTTGGCAGTGGACGGCTATGTTCACGGCACCGGCCTGGACCCCGACGACGTGCTCGCCGGGGTGGCCGAGCGACTGCCGGCGTACATGGTGCCGTCGACGGTCACCGTCCTCGATGCCGTGCCGCTCACGCCGAGCGGCAAGGTCGATCGATCCGCGTTGCCTGTTCCGGCGCCGTACGACCGCGAGTTGCGTTACTGGAAAAGGCAGCTCGAGTGTCTGCCGCCGTTGTCGCTGCCGGAAGCCCGTGAAGTCTCAAACGATGCCGGGGCGTTCAGCGGCCGGGTTCCGTTCGCCGTGGAGCCCGCCCTGTGCCGGCGGGTGCACGAACTGGCGGCCGAACAGGCGGTCTCACCGTTCACGATCGTCCACGCCGTTGTCGCGGTGTTGCTGTCCGTCGTGAGCGGTGCGGACGACCTCGCCATCGGAGCGGTCCTCCCGGACGGCCACACCGGCGGCGACGACTGCGAGCCGCTGGTGCTGCGCAGCAGACTCGATCCGCAATTGACGTTCGAAGAGTTCCTGCTGGAGTCGCACCGCGTCGAGCAGGCCGCCCGAGCGCACGGCGACGTGCCGTTCACGCACGTGGTCGACGTTGCCGGGCAAGATCTTTCGGCCGGTCGTCACCCGCTCGTCCAGGTGATGCTGTCGGTGGACGCGGAGCCGGAACGGGAGTTCGACGGCCTGGATCTGGTGGTGACGCTGCGTGGCCGACTCGACGGCGACCGGTTCGAGGGGGTGTTGCGCTACGCGGCGCACCGTTTCGAGCGGCGGACGGTGGAGCAGTGGGCCCGGCGGCTACACCGACTCCTCGTGGTGGTCGCCGAGAACCCTGGCGTCGCGCTCAGCGCGATCGACCTGCTGACACCGGAAGAGCGGGCCCTGGCCGTCGGGGGAACGCAGGATTCTGCGCACGACGTCGCGTCGCTGTCCGAGGTCTTCCGCCGGCGCGTTACCGACAGCCCGGACGCCGTCGCCGTCACGTGCGGTGGGAAGGCGGTCTCCTATGCCGAGGTCGACCGCCGGTCCGCCGTTCTGGCGCGGGCACTGAACGGCTCCGGGATCGGAGATTCGAGCATCGTCGCTGTCGGACTGTCGAATCCGGTCGACAGCGTGGTCGCCCACATTGCCGTGCTGCGGTCGGGCGCGACCTGCCTGCCCCTGAGCCCCGACCACCCGACCGAACGCATTCGGTACCTGCTGGCCGACGTGGTGCCCACCTTGTTGCTGATCAGTTGTGCCGACGCCGACGCGATTCCGCACGGCGGGTACCCGACCGTCCTGCTGGACGACGTCGAGTTCGGCGAAGACGGCGCACTCGACGTCACGGCATCGGAACCGGGACCGATCCACCCGGGCCGGGTCGCCTACGTGCTCTGCCCCGTGGGCTCGGAACCGGTCGCGGTGACCCACGCGAATGTCCTGGCGCGGGTGCGGTCGGGCAACGACGGCGACGGCGTCGTCGCCGACCTGTGGGCGCCACTCGTCGAGGGTGGAACGGTGGGGCCCCGCTGCGGAGAGCGCGGGCCCGCGCAACCCACCTACCTCGACGCCGGGTCCCGCGTCTACGTGCTGGACAGGGCGTTGCGACCCGTCCCGCCCGGGACGGTCGGGGAACTGTATGTGGGAGGCCAGCAGGTGGCCCGGGGATTTCACCGTCGGCCCCCGAGTACCGCCGGACGGTTCGTGGCCGACCCGTTCGTGCCGACGGGTACGGGGGACGCCGGGGGAGTGCGGATGTACCGCACCGGGGACCGGGGGCGGTACGTCGACGGACGACTGGAGCGGCTGCCCCGCTCGTCCGGCGACAGCAGCCTCGCACGGTGGCAGCGGGCGCTGCGCGGCGTCGGTTCGTCGTCGCCGGTGCCCACGGACCGGATGGTCGGGGGAATTGCGTCTCCGTCGGACTGCGTGCACGAGTTCTCGATCGACTCCGATCGCCACGAGGCCGCCGCACGGCTGGCGCGCGAACAGGGCGTGACGCTGTTCACGGTGCTGCGGGCCACTCTCGCAATCCTTCTCGCCCGCATCGGTGTTCACCGGGACATCGTGATCGGCGGCGAGGCGGGGCTGACGGGAGACCGGGCGAACACGGTGGCGTTGCGGACCCGCGTCACCCCCGCCATGTCGTTTCTCGAGGTCCTCGAGCAGGTCCGGAGCTTCGACGTTGCGGCGTTCCAGCACGCGGACGTGCCGTTCGAGGCACTCGCCGACCTGCTCGGTGGCGAGCGTCCGCAGGTGTCGCTCGCGCTCACGCCGACGTCCGAGAACGGCACCGTTCCGACGCCGTTCGATCTGGCGTTCACGTACTCGGAGCGCTGGTCGGATCACGATCCCGCCGGAGTGGACGGTGTGGTCACCTACACGCCGTCGCTGTTCGACGCCGCCACCGTCCGGTCGCTGGCCGAGTTGTTCGTGGATGTCCTGGCCGCGGGCACCGACCGTCCCGGGATCGAAGTGGGCAGCATCGGCCTCGCTGCCGGCGCAGTCCTCGACGGCGGCGAACCGTCGGCACCGAGAACGCTGTCCGACATTCTCACCGGCACCGCCCGCGACTTCCCGGACGCGCAGGCGCTCTCCGACGGCACCGTGACCCTCACCTACCGTGACCTCGACGCACGCTCCGATTCGCTCGCGCGCGTCCTGATCGACGCGGGTGCGCGCCCGGGCCGCGTGATCGCGCTCGCCCTGCCGCGATCGGTGGACTTCATGATCGCACTGTGGGCCATCACCAAGACCGGTGCCGCCTTCGTCCCGGTGGATCCGACGCATCCGGCGGAACGTCTGGAACGGGTGCTGACCGAGGCCGACGTGTGCATCGGGGTCGGGGCGATGTCGGTGGGCGGTTCCCGGATCACGTGGCTGCCGGTCACGGCGGGCGACTATCTGAACGGGGTTCCGCCGGTGCATGTTCCGGTGCATCCGGACGAGGTGGCGTACGTCATCTACACGTCGGGCTCCACCGGGACGCCCAAGGGCGTGATGGTGCCGCACCGCGGGGTGTCCTCGCTGACCGGGGAAGCGGTGCGCCGGTACCGGGTCGCGCCGGACTCGCGGGTGCTCCACGCCTACAACCCCACGTTCGACGCCGCGCTCCTGGAGGCGCTGCTCGCGTTCGGTTCCGGTGCCTGCCTGGTGGTCGCCCCCGCCGAGGTGTATGCGGGACCGGATCTGCAGCGGGTACTTGTGAAACACCGGGTGAGCCATTACCTGTCGACGCCGGCGGTGCTGTCGTCGCTGAGTGTGGACGGGCTCGAGCACATCGAAGTCGTCGCGGTCGGCGGCGAGGCGCTGCATCCGGATCTCGCCGCGGCGTGGAGCGACGGCCGGCGGATGCTCAACGCCTACGGGCCGACGGAGTCGACCGTCGTGGCCACCCTTGCCGCGGTCGACGGCCACGTGACCATCGGCGGGCCGATTTCCGGCACCACCGGCCAAGTCCTCGACGACCGGCTACGCCCGGTTCCCGTCGGTGCGATCGGCGAACTGTATCTGTCCGGTTCCGGGCTGGCGCGCGGGTACGTCGGCGACCCCGGGCGGTCCGCGGTGCGTTTCGTCGCGGCGGCAGGCGGTGTCCGCATGTACCGCACCGGCGACCTGGTGCATCGTCGCGCCGACGGCAATCTGCAGTTCATCGCGCGAGTGGACCGCCAGGTGAAGATTCGTGGTGTCCGCATCGAACCGGGGGAGGTCGACGCGGTGATCAGCCGGGTCGCCGAAGTCGACGGTGCGATCACGGTGGCACGGCCCAACGCGGCAGGAGCCGACGCATTGGTGTCGTACGTCGTGCCCCGCGGTTCCCTCGATGTGGAGTTGTTGCGCAAGAGACTCGAAGACGTGTTGCCGTCGTACCTGGTGCCGTCCGCGATCGTGGTGCTCGACGCGTTTCCCCTGAACCCCTCGGGCAAGATCGACGTGAAGGCGCTGCCGGCGCCGGTACTCGAGTCGCGGGTCTTCCGGGCACCCGAGTCGGCGGTGCAGGAGACCGTCGTCGCCGTGTTCGCCGAGGTTCTCGCCGTGGAGCAGGTCGGGCTGGACGACGAATTCTTCGCGCTGGGCGGCAACTCGCTGATCGCGACGCAGGCGGCCGCACGGTTGGGTGAGGCGTTGAACGCGCACGTGCCGGTCCGGATGCTGTTCGAGGCACCGACGGTGGAAGCGCTGGCCGAGCAGGTGTCTACGCTGCTCGGCACGGGCAACCGTCCGGTCCTGTCGCAGCGGCCCCGTCCCGAACATGTTCCCCTGTCGCCTGCGCAGCAGCGGATGTGGTTCCTGAGCCGCTTCGACCCGGCGTCCCCGGCGTACAACATCCCGCTGGCCGTTCGGGTGACCGGAGACCTGAACGTGCCCGCCCTGCAGCAGGCGCTGCGCGACGTGCTGGAACGGCACGAAGCGCTGCGGACCGTGTTCCCGGAACACGACGGCGAACCGGTGCAGGTCGTGTTGCCCGCAGAACGCGTCGAACTGGACCTCTCCCCGATGACCGTCACGGCGGACGTCGTGGACGCTCACGTGCTTTCCGTCCTCGCCCGGGGATTCGACGTCTCGGCCTCGGTCCCGATCCGAGCGCGACTTCTGCAGGTCAGCGAACACGAACTGATCGTGGTCGTCGTGGTGCACCACATCAGTGCGGACGGCGTCTCGATGGCACCGCTGGGCCGGGACGTGGCGACGGCGTATCTGGCGCGGACGCGGGGGGAAAGCCCCGGGTGGGCGCCGCTCGAGGTTCAGTACGCCGACTTCGCGCTGTGGCAGCGGGAGGTGCTGGGCGCCGAACACGACCCGGACTCTCTGGCGGCGACCCAGTTCGACTACTGGACGCGCACGCTCGCGGGGATCCCCGAATTCCTCGAACTGCCGACCGATCGCCCACGCCCGGCGGTGCGTACCCATCGGGGTGCCGCCGCGCCGGTGGCCATCGACGCCGACACCCATCGCCGTCTCGGTGAGATTGCGCAGCAGCACAATACGACACTGTTCATGGTGGTACACGCCGCTCTGTCGGTGTTGCTGGCACGGGTGACGGGAACCTCGGACATCGTGATCGGCACACCGGTCGCGGGCCGCGGTGAGCGGGTGCTCGACGACGTGGTCGGCATGTTCGTCAACACGCTGGTGCTGCGGACGGAGATCGATCCCGGCGCCTCCCTCCTCGACGTGCTGGAACAGGTTCGTCAGACCGATCTGGACGCGATGGCGCACGCGGACGTGCCGTTCGAGCGTCTGGTCGAGATTCTGAACCCGGTTCGTTCCCAATCATATTCGTCCCTCTTTCAGGTCATGCTCGCGTTCCAGAATCAGGCGCCGGCGGTACTGGAACTGCCGGGTCTGACCCTCGCGCCGCTCGAGATCGACGCGCACGTCACCAAGTTCGACCTCGACTTCTCGCTCTCGGACAACTACGACGCGAACGGTGCCCCTGCCGGCATCGCCGGGAGCCTCACGTACTCCACCGAACTGTTCGACTCCGAGACGGCGGAACGGTTCGCGCGGAGTGTGATCCGCGTCGTCGAGGCGTTCGCAACGCAACCGGGGCAACAGGTCTGCGACGTGTCGCTGCTGACGGGCGACGAGACGGCCCGGATGCTGGGGGCGTGGAATGCGACGGACGTGGCGTCGGACACGGCGACTCTGGTGGATCTCCTCGATGCCCAGGTGATCCGAACCCCGGGTGCGGTCGCCGTCGCGTTCGAGGGCGAAGTGCTGACGTACGGCGAACTCGACGCACGGGCCAACCGCCTCGCGAGAATGCTCGTGGAGCGGGGAACGGGCCCGGACTCCCTCGTGGCGCTCGTGTTCGAACGGTCGACGGAGATGATCGTCGGAATGTGTGCCGTCCTCCGCGCCGGCGGCGGCTATGTGCCGATCGACCCCGAACACCCGGCCGAGCGCATCGCGGACGTGCTGGACTCCGCGGCACCCGAACTGGTGCTCACCACCTCGTGGACCCGCGGCTGCCTGCCGCCCGGCGTCGCGCACGTCGACGTCGACACCGTCGATCTGTCCGGGTTCGATGCGCACCCGATCCGCGATGCCGACCGGGTGCGCCCGCTGCGGCCGCGGAACACGGCCTACGTTCTGTTCACGTCGGGATCCACGGGCCGACCCAAGGGTGTGACGGTCAGCCACGCAGCGATCGTGAATCAGCTGCGCTGGCTGACCGAGGAGTACGGGGTCACCGCGAACGATCGCGGAATTCTCAAGGCGCCGTACACCTTCGACGTGTCCGTGTGGGAGGTCTTCCTGCCCCTGGTCGTGGGTGCCCGGCTGGTGGTGACGCGCCCCGGCGGGCATCGTGAACTCGACTATCTGGCCGCCGTGATCCGCGAACACCGGATCACGATGATGCATTTCGTGCCGTCGGTGCTGGCCGCGTTTCTCGCGACGGGCGAGGGGGAGACACTGTCCTCACTGCGGCACCTGTACGTGGGCGGCGAGGAGATGCCGGCCGAGCTGGCGGAGGACGTGATCGCTCTGCGGCGGGGCGCATTCCACAATACGTATGGTCCCACCGAGTTGGCGATCACCACGACCGCGTTCGAGCTGCGCGAATCCGTGGAGGCGCGGGTGCCGATCGGTGCGCCGGTGCGGAACACCCAGGCGTACGTGCTGGACGCGCGGCTTCGTCCGGTCCCGGTGGGGGTTGCCGGTGAGCTCTACCTCGGTGGCGACCAACTCGCCCGCGGCTATGTGGAGCGGAGCGCGCTCACCGCGGAACGCTTCGTGGCCGACCCCTTCGGGCGGCAGGGAACCCGCCTCTACCGCACCGGTGATCGTGTGAAATGGGCCCGAGAGGGTCAGCTGGTGTATCTGGGCCGCACCGATCTCCAGGTCAAGCTGCGTGGACTGCGAATCGAACTGCGGGAGGTCGAGGCGGTGCTGGAGGCGGCCGCGGGTGTGTCCCGGGCAGCCGTGGCACTGGTCTCCGACGAACGGGGCGGTGACCACCTCGTCGGTTACGTCGTCGCCGAGCAGGGCCGGCAGATCGATACTCACGACGTGACGGCCTCTGCGCGAGAGCGGCTCCCGTCGTACATGGTGCCGTCGCAGATCATGATTCTGGACAAGCTGCCGTTGGCGTCGGCCGGCAAACTCGACCGGCGTGCGCTCCCGAAACCACGCTTCGAACCGCGCGCTTTCCGCGCCCCGAGCACGGACACCGAGATCGCGGTGGCCACCGTCTTCGGTGAGCTGCTGGGCGTCGAAAGGGTGGGTGCCGACGACAATTTCTTCGAGCTGGGCGGAAACTCCCTGACCGCGGTGCGGGTGGTGCGTGCCCTCGAGGCGTCCACGGGTGTTGCAGTGTCGCTGCAGACGGTGATGACGGATCCGACGCCGAGTTCGATCGCCGCCCGCATGAGCACGGCCGACCCGGAACGGGACGGGGCGCTCGACGTGGTGTTCCCCATCAGGACTGCGGGGGAGGGGCGCCCACTGTTCTGCATCCACCCGATCGTGGGACTCGCCTGGTGCTACACCGGTCTGACGTCCCGGATCGATCCCGATCGGCCGATCTACGGCCTGCAGTCACCGGCGATCGCGGGCGAGGACACGCCGCCGACGTCGATCGACGGCCTCGCCGCGAGGTACGTGCAGGAGATCCGCCGGATCCAGACCGACGGTCCGTACGACCTGCTGGGCTGGTCGCTCGGCGGCGTCCTCGCGCATGCCGTCGCGGTGCAACTGCAGGCTGCGGGTGAGGAAGTGGCGACCGTCGTGATGCTCGACAGTTACGCGCAGCAACCGGACTCGAGGGACACCGAGATGCCGCTGAGCGTGAGCGACCTGCTTGCGGGAATCGGTGTCGAGGGCGACGTGCCGGCGGCCGTCGCGGAGATGGCACCCGAATCCGCGGTAGACCTGCTGGCCACCGCGGCGGGTGGGCCCATGGCCGTTCTCGGCCGTGACCAGATCGAGGTGCTCATCGAGAGTGCGGCGCACACGTGCGCGTTGCTGGACCACCACACCCCCGGGGTCTTTCGCGGCGACGTCGCGTTCTTCACCGCGGGTCGCGACGATCCGACGGGATCGGCGGCGGCGACGAGTTGGGCGCCCCATGTGACGGGCTCCGTCCGGAACCGCACCGTCGACAGCGCGCACTGGCACATGACGTCACCTCGCGTGCTGCGGGTGGTCGGATCGGCGTTGAGGCGCAGATAGCTCGACAGTCGCAGACGGCCGCTCAGTACCGGGAACGAAGTAGCTTCCTGCGGCGCCGCGTGGTTCGCCGCGCCCACGGGCGGTCGCCGGTGGTCGCGAACGTCCATACGGCGATCGCGAGCGCCGCAACGGACAGGAGATCGGACACCGTGAGGCCGTGGGTGGCGTCGAATTCCCAGAGCACCTGGCCCTCGAGCGGGCCGTTGCCGAAGATCCAGACCACCGCGGCGACGACGGTGGCGCCTGCGGTCAGGCTGGAGGGGCGTGCAAGGCACAGTGTGGTCGCCGCGAACAGGAAGTTCATGAACACGAGTGGATAGAAGGGCAGCGCCATCCCGTCATTCTTCCAAGCTGCATCGGGATCGCGCACGGCGCGTCAGGCAACCGTACGGTCGGGAGGGTCGTTCTTACTTGTCGCGTCCTCTTTGGCGGGCAGTTCGTGCAGGTCTTTCTGCCGTATCGCTTTCCCGATGAGGATCGCGAGCGGCACCGACAGTGCTATCCACGCGAGCAGGACCCAGGCAATCCACCACACACATCGAGTATGCCCGCCCCTGGACGCGTGCCCAAGGGCGTCGGGTGCGCCGCCGTCCGTGGGGACTGGTCGGTAGCGGAAATTCGGAAAAATTACCTGGTCATCGCCGGTTTGCCGTAGCGAGTTCGGGGCACCCCCTCGATAGGGATTGGTTCTCTTTTTCAAGGAGGTGGGTGATGACGACACCAGGTATGTCGATCGAGAGACACCCTGATATCGCCGAGTTGCGGGCTCGCTACGACCGAGTCTCGGAACAGCCGATGACACAGGTCACCGAGGGCCTGATGTTCATGGCAGGCCTGTACATGGCGGCGTCGCCGTGGATTGTCGGGTTCGCAAGCCAGTCTGGCCTGGCGATGTGCAACTTGCTGTCGGGTATTGCGGTGGCACTGCTTGCCGTCGGTTTCACGTCGGCCTACTCACGCACGCACGGCATGGCATTCGTCGCGCCGTTGCTCGGACTGTGGATGATCGTCAGCCCGTGGCTGGTCGTCGGAGTAACCACCACGGCGGGAATGATCTGGTCGAACGTGGTCTGCGGCATCGTCGTGTGTCTGCTGGGTCTCGGTATCACCGCCATGGGTATGGCGGACGGCGGCATGAGGATGAGGAGGAGGTAGACACGCACGTGCCCGCATGGGGATGGGGCACGAGCCGAAGAAGCGCCCGCCGGATCCGGTGGGCGCTTCGACTGCGTTCAGCTGGTCCCGCGTTCGGCTAGTTCTGTTTGAGGAACGCGTCGTGCTCTCCGTGGGCGCGTTTGATGAGGTCCAGGAGTGCGGTTTCCTCGCGGACCATCTTCTTGAATTTCGGGTCGAGTTTCTTGAGTTGTTCTTCTTCGTTGATCAACCTGTCGTACATGCGTTCGCGCTCGGCGAGGTCGGCGGTGTAGTCGAGGTCGAGGTAGTTGACGGCGTGCCGCCGGGCGCCGGCGATGGTGGACTGCGCCCTGCCTTTCTTGCTGGCGAGCGACGCGATCACGGTGATCACGAGGATGCCGATGATGACGCCCAGTGACACGAATGTGCTGATCTCGATGACGTTTACCGGTTCGCCGCTGTTGATGAACGGCAGGTTGTTCTCGTGCAGTGCGTGCAGGATCAGCTTGACCCCGATGAACGCGAGGATCGCCGCGAGTCCGTAGGACAGGTAGATGAGGCGGTCGAGGAGACCGTCGAGCAGGAAGTACAGCTGCCGCAGGCCCATCAGCGAGAACACGGTGGCGGTGAAGACGACGAAGACGTTCTGGGTGAGACCGAAGATCGCGGGGATGGAGTCGAGGGCGAACAGGAGGTCGGTGCCGCCGATCGCCACCATCACCAGCAGCATCGGCGTCATCATCCGCTTGCCGTTCTCGACGGTGAACAGCTTGTCGCCGTCGTACTGCTCGGTGGTGTGCATGAATTTCTTCGCGATGCGGATGATGAAGTTGTCGGCCGAGTGCGAGTCCTCGGTTTCGGGTCGCAGCAGGTTGCCGGCGGTGATCAGCAGGATGAGGCCGAAGAAGTAGAACACCCACGCGAACGAGTTGATGAGCGCGGCGCCGAGGAAGATGAACCCCGTCCGGGCGAAGATCGAGAACACGATGCCGAACAGCAGCACTTTCTGCTGGTCTTCCCGCGGCACCCGGAAGCTGGAGATGATGATGAGGAAGACGAAGAGGTTGTCGACGGACAGTGCCTTCTCCGTGACGTAGCCGGCGAAGTACTCCGTGCCCATGTCGACGCCGCCGAAGATCAGGACGGCGACACCGAAGAGCAGCGCGAGTCCGACGTAGATCGACGACCAGATCGCCGCTTCCTTCAGCGTCGGGATGTGCGCGTGGCGGACGTGGAAGAAGTAGTCGAACGCGAGCAGCGCGACGATCACCACGATCGTCAGAATCCAGGCGAAGGGAGTTACATGCACCGTTTCTGCCTCTCCGTCGAAGCGAACGCTCTGCCCGTCAGCGTAGTCCCGCGCACGGCGCGACTTGGCAGAACCGGCGCGGTCGCCGGGGCGGCACAGTTGCTGCCGCCCCGGCGACCGGGCTCAGTTTCGGTCGCCGAACACCGTCCGGTGCCAGTCCTTCCTGGCGGTTCCGGTGATGTCGGACATGACGTGCTTGACGTTCGTGTACTCGTCGAGCGAGTACGTCGACATGTCCTTGCCGTAACCGGACGCCTTGTACCCGCCGTGGGGCATTTCGCTGATGATGGGGATGTGGTCGTTGATCCACACGCAGCCCGCCGCGATGTCGCGGGAGGCGGTCTGCGCCCGGTACAGGTCCCGCGTCCACGCCGACGCCGCCAGCCCGAAGTCGGTGTCGTTGGCCAACGCGATGCCGTCCGCATCGTTTTCGAACGGCAGGACGACGAGGACGGGGCCGAAGATCTCGCGCTGCACGATCTCACTCGACTGGTCGGCGCCCACGACGAGCGTCGGCTCGTAGTAGAAGCCGGACGCGAGGTCGCCGCCGGGGACGGCACCGCCGCGCACTATCTTCGCCCCGGTGTCGCGGGCGCGGTCGACGAACCCGGCGACGTGCTGCTGCTGCCGCCGCGACACCAACGGACCCATGTCGGTGCCGGGATCGGACGGGTCGCCGAGGCGGACGGTGTCCATGAGCGAGGCGACGCCGGCGACGAAATCGTCGAACAGCGGACGCTGCACGTAGGCGCGGGTGGCCGCGGTGCAGTCCTGGCCCGAGTTGATGAGGGCACCGGCGACGGCCCCGTTGATCGCCGCCTCGAGGTCGGCGTCGTCGAACACGATGAACGGGGCCTTCCCGCCCAGTTCCAGGTGCAGCCGCTTGCCGGCCGCGGCGGCCGCGATCTGCCGTCCCACGGGAGTCGATCCGGTGAAGCTGACCATGCTCACGTCCCGGTGCGACACCAGCGATGCGCCGGTGGTCGCGCCGCGGCCGGTGATCACGTTGACGACGCCGTCCGGCAGTCCGGCCCGGGTCGCCGCCTCGGCGAACAGCAGCGACGTCAGGGGAGTGATCTCCGCGGGTTTGAGCACGATGGTGTTGCCTGCGGCGACGGCGGGCAGGATCTTCCACGCCGCCATCTGCAGTGGATAGTTCCACGGCGAGATCGACCCGATCACCCCGACGGGTTCCCGGCGGATGCTGGACGTGTGGTCGGGCGAGTACTCACCCGACGCCTTTCCCTCCAGATTGCGAGCCGCGCCGGCGAAGAACGACACGTTGTCGATCGACCCGGGGACGTCGAACTCGGTCGACAACTTGATCGGCTTGCCCGTCTGCCGGGTTTCGGTGGACGCGAGGTCGTCGGACATCTCGGTGAGTTCGGCGGCCCATCGCGTCAGGACGGTGGAACGCTCGCCCGGGCTCGTCGTGGACCATTGCGCGTACGCGGCTTTCGCGGTGGCGACCGCGTCGTCGACGTCGACGACCGAGGCCTCGGTGCGCGACGAGATCACCTCACCGGTGGCCGGATCGAGCACCTCGTACCGTTCGGACGCTGCGCCGTCCCGGTAGCGGCCGCCGACGTACAGCCCGGGAAGGTCCTGGTGGTTCACAGCAGATTCCAGGCTTCGGTGAGGACGCCGCGGAGGATGTTTTCGATTTCGTCGAATTCGGTTTGCCCGCAGATCAACGGCGGTGCGAGTTGGATGACCGGGTCGCCGCGGTCGTCGGCCCGGCAATACAGGCCGGCGTCGAACAGGGCGGTGGAGAGGAACCCGTGCAGGATCCGCTCGGCCTCGGCGTCGCTGAACGACTCCTTCGTGGCCTTGTCCTTGACCAGTTCGATGCCGTAGAAGAACCCCTCCCCGCGCACGTCCCCGACCATCGGCAGATCGGTCAGCTTGTCGAGGGTGGCCCGGAACGCCGGCGCCTGCTCGGCGACGTGCGCGTTGAGGCCCTCGCGTTCGAAGATGTCCAGGTTCGCCAATGCCACCGCCGCGGAGACCGGGTGCCCGCCGAAGGTGTAGCCGTGCGCGAACATCGACGTCCCGTCCGCGAACGGTGCGAACAACCGGTCCGAGGCGATCATCGCCCCGATCGGTGAGTACCCCGACGTCAGGCCCTTGGCGCAGGTGATGATGTCGGGCACGTACCCGAAGTCCTCGCACGCGAACATCGACCCGATCCTGCCGAACGCGCAGATCACCTCGTCCGAGACCAGCAGCACGTCGTACTCGTCGCAGATCTGCCGGACCCGCTCGAAGTAGCCGGGCGGCGGCGGGAAGCAGCCGCCGGCGTTCTGCACCGGTTCGAGGAAGACGGCGGCGACGGTGTCGGGGCCCTCGAATTCGATGGCCTCGGCGATCCGGTCGGCGGCCCAGATCCCGAACGCCTTCGGATCACTGCCGAGGGGGTCGGGGGCGCGGTAGATGTTGGTGTTGGGGACCCGGAACGCGCCGGGGGTGAGCGGTTCGAACGGCGCCTTCAGCGCGGGGATACCGGTGATCGCCAGCGCCCCCTGGGGGGTGCCGTGGTAGGCGATGGAGCGGGAGATGACCTTGTGTTTGCCGGGTTTGCCGACCTTCTTGAAGTACTGTTTGGCCAGTTTCCAGGCGCTTTCGACGGCCTCGCCGCCGCCGGTGGTGAAGAAGACCCGGTTCAGATCGCCCGGGGCGTAGCCGGCGAGGCGTTCGGCGAGTTCGATGGCGGGTTCGGTGGCGTAGGACCAGAGCGGGAAGAACGCCAACTGTTCGGCCTGCTTGGCGGCGGCCTCGGCGAGCTCGGCCCGGCCGTGCCCGGCCTGCACGACGAACAGCCCGGACAGCCCGTCGAGGTAACTCTTACCGGTGGAGTCCCAGATCCGGGCGCCGTCGCCGCGGGTGATGATCGGCGGGGTGATGTTGTCCCCGTGCCGGGAGAAATGCCCCCACAGATGGCGGCGGGCGGACGCTTCGAGCTGCGCTGAGGTGCGCGAGGAGGTGGTTTCCGTAGTCATCGGGTTCCCCAATCATATTGCTGCTTGACAAGTTTCAGGTACACCATCGTCTCGGTGCCGAGCACGCCGGGGATGGTGCGAATCTCTTTGTTGAGCACGGTCAGGAGGTGGTCGTCGTTCTCGCACACGATCTCGGCCAGAATGTCGTAGGCGCCCGCCGTCAACACGACGTAGTCGATGGCGTCGACGTCGGCGAGCCGGGCGGCGATCTCGGTGACATCACCCGAGCAGCGGATCCCGACCATGGCCTGGCGTGAGAATCCCACTTGAACGGGGTCGGTGACCGCGACGATCTGGGTGACGCCGGTGTCGATCAGCTTCTGCACGCGTTGGCGTACAGCCGCTTCCGACAATCCGACGACCTTGCCGATGGCCGAGTACGACCGTCGTCCATCCTCCTGAAGTTGCTCGATGATCTGCTTGGACACGGGATCGAGAGACGCGGGCTGCTCAGACATGGTCGAATCCTCCCTTGCTCACTGTGTCGAAGACAATCGGCTCGGACATTGTCGGAAACTATCGCCTCTTCCCGGTGGCTTCGGCGCTCATCACTCGGGCGCCTTCACTTCCGTGTCGGCGGTGAGGGTGCGTCCGCGGAAGAAGTTCCCGGTTCCGGTGGCGAAACACAGCAACATCAGGGGGATTCCGACGACCAGCATTCCGACCCCGAGAACGAACACGCCACCGAACGGGCCGAACGCGGTGAATCCGTAGTCGGGACGCAGCATGTCGACGGCGCTCTGAACGAAGGCCCACGTCATACAGAGTGCGCCGAGCAGCGGGAAGATGCCGCGCATGAACAGATTCCGGGTCGAGTCGAACAGTGTCCGCCGGAAATACCAGACGCAGGCGTAGGCGGTGATGCCGTAGTAGAAGGCCACCGCGAGCCCGAGTGATGCCACCGAATCCTGCAACGCGTTGGAACTGGCGAACGACAGCACCAGGTAGAACAGCAGCGCCGCCGCCCCCATGACGAGGGTTCCGAAGCCGGGTGTCATGTATCGGGGGTGCACGGACGCGAACCGTTTCGGCAGCGCCTCGTAGACCGCCATCGACAGCGTTCCGCGCGCCGTCGGCAGGATGGTGGTCTGGGTCGAGGAGAGCGCGGAGATCGACACCGTCAGCAGCAGCAGCGAGGCTGCCACCGGCCCGGCGACCGGCCCGCCCAGGGTGGTCAGCACGTCGTCGACGTTCTCGGGGTTGTTCAGTCCGATCCCGGTGTCGCCGAACCCGGCGAACGACTGGACCGCGTAGCCGACCAGGACGTAGGTGGCGACGAGAATCACCGTCGTCAGCACCGCGGCACGGCCGGGTGTCCGCTCGGAATCCTTCGTCTCCTCACCCACGGCGAGGCAGGCGTCCCACCCCCAGTAGATGAAGATGCACAGGATGATCGCCTGCGCGGCACTCGACATCGAGACACCGGTCGGGATGATCCAGTCGAGTTGCGGGGTGACGGCCTGCGGGCCGGCGGTGCCGCCGAACACCTTCGACAGCGCGAGGACGCTGACGCCGATGAGGACGGCGAACTGCACGGCGATCAGGACGTTCTGCAGCCGTTCGCTGATGAGGATGCCGCGAAAACTGACGTACGTCATGGCCGCGATGAAAAAGCATCCCAGCAGTACCTTCGCGGCGAGCGACTCGGCCGCCGCGTGCAACCCGAGAACCTCGAACAGGTAGATCGCGGCGATCTCCGCCGTGTTGGCGAGGACGATGATCGCGGACACGGCGAGCCCCCACCCCGCCATCCAGCCCACCCACGGACCGAAGGCCTTGGTGCCCCAGGTGAACGAGGTCCCGCAGTCCGGGGTGTCCCGATTCAGCTCGCGATAGGCGAACGCCGTGAGCAGCATCGGAATGAAGGCGACGAGGAACATCGACGGCGCCTTCTCGCCGACCGCCAGCACGACGTACCCCAGCGTCGCGGCGAGGCTGTAGGCCGGCGCGACGGACGAAAGCCCGATCACCGTGTTGCCGATCAATCCCAGTGCGCCGCTGTTGAGCCCCTTCGCGGAGCTGTGCGGATCGGGGGTCTGGGTCTTCAAGGGGGGTGGTTCGGCAATGCTCATTCATACTCCCTCGAGGTGTGGCTGTGGGTTTGAGTGCCCGGGCAGGTGTGGTTAAGGGGTGCAGTGGTTTTCGTGGCTATGTGGCCGGCGCGGCGAGGAATACCTTCCGCAGCGTGTCGCGCACGATCCACCGGGTCTTCTGGCCGGCCCGCACGCGCACGACACTTCCGGGACCGAGGTCGAGATCCGGGGTGTCGTCCTCGAACTGCACGGTCGCGTCGCCGCTGAGCACCACGAACACCTCGTCGATCTCGACGTCGCACGAGACGCTGGGCTCGATTTCCCACACGCCGACGGTGACCCCGGCGAAGTCACCGAGCATTCGTTCGCCGACCATCGGCGCTCCCTCGCCGACGACCTGGTCGCCGGGCAGGCGGTGGTAGGTGAGATCGGCGGTTCGAGCCGCGGTGTGCGGTCCGGAACGCCAGGATTCGTCGGTGTGGACGGCGGTCACGAATCGAATCCCAGGCCGACGGCGTCGAGGGCCTTGAGGAAGACGTTCCGTCGGCCTTCGTTGTGGTCGGCGCGATCGAGCGACCAGCGGGTGGCATTGATGCCCGCTGCCGCCAACGGCTCCGGCGGGAAGGGGAGGGGCATGTCCTTCACCAGGGCCAACTCGGTCAGGGCAGTCTTCTCGCCGGCGACCTTGTCGAGCATGACGTTCGCCGCGAAGCGGGAGGCGCCGACGCCGAGACCGGTGAAGCCGGCAGCGTAGGCGATGCGGCCCTTGGCTGCGGACCCGAAGAACGAGCAGAAGCGCGTCGACGTGTCGATGACGCCGCCCCACCTGTGCGTGAACTCGAGGCCCTCGAGCTGGGGGAACGTGGTGAAGAAGTGCCGCGCGAGCCTCCTGTGGGACTCGGGGCGGTCTTCGAGGTCGTGGTTCAGGCCGCGCCCGAAGTGGTAGATGGCGTCGTATCCGCCCCAGAGGATCCTGTTGTCCCGGGTGAGCCGGTAGTAGTGGAACTGGTTGGACATGTCGGAGATGCCCTGTCGCGCAGACCATCCCACCTCCGCGAGCTGGGCGTCGGACAGCGGCTCGGTCATGAGGACGTAGTCGTACACCGGAACCGTGTGCAGCCGGTACCGCTTCAGCAGGGACGGAAAGGCGTTGGTTGCCAGGATCACTCGGTCCGCCGACAGGGTCGCGCGCGCCGTCCGGACGCCCACTCGGGACGACGAGCGGGAGCGGACGAGGTCGAGAACCTTGGTGTGTTCGTGGATCTCGACGCCGTGCTCAGCGCAGACCCGGCCGAGTTCGGTGGCGAGCTTGGCCGGATGCACCAGCGCGGTGGACGTCTTGTCCCACACCCCGGCCAGATACGTCGGCGAGTTCACCTGGGCGCGCATCGCGGGCCCGTCCAGCACCGCGGTCGTCGCGCTCGGCGGGGTGCCGAGCGCTTCCTCGGCCTGGTAGTCGGCGATGGCGACCGAGATGGCGCCGTTCCGTTCGAAATCGCAGTCCAGGCCGAGCGTGTGGACCGTCTTCTCGATGGCGTCGAGGTTCTCGAGCCCGAGCGATTCGAGGGTGTCGATCTCCTCCGGCCAGCGTCGGCGGCCGTTCTCGCTGCCGTGGGTGAGGCTGGCCTCGACGAATCCGCCGTTACGGCCGGAAGCGGCCCACCCGATCGTCTCGCCCTCCACGAGGGCGACGGACAGTTCGGGGTGGCGTTGCTTGGCGAGGAGCGCGCTCCAGAGTCCGGTGTAGCCGCCGCCGACGACCACCAGGTCGTATGCGGCGTCGGCCGTGGCGGCCGGATAGGTGCGGGTGTCGGCGACGTCCTCGATCCAGAACGGTGCCAACCGGGTGCGCCGGAGCGCATGGTCGACAACCGTGGCGTTCGGTTGTTGCTTCTCGAACACTGTCTGCAGCATGTAGCACCTTTGTCGATGGACTGACCGAAGGTGACGTGTGAGGCACGTCACCGTGATCCATCCTGACGTGGAGTCGCCACTATTTCAATAGCAAATGAGGAAAATCGTTACTGATTCCGTGGTTGATATCGGATTTGGGAACCGAATCGGTTGTTTGGATCGGCTGGCGCCGAACCGCCGACCGTCAGCGTGCGAGCTTGCCGAGGTGCAGCGACACCGAGCGGACCGGGCTGATCCTCGCCTCGTCGCCGGACTTGACGGCGTGGATCGTGCCGAATTCGACGGTCTCGTCGGGGTAGCTGCCCGCGAAGGCGTAGGCGTAATACGTTCCCGCGACAGCATCGCCCGGGACCGTGTACGTGACGGCCTCCTCGAGGACCTCGCCGGGTTGAAGGTCGACGTCGATCGGTCCGAAGAACGGATCGCTGGTCCGGTTGTCGGGCGACACGGCGCTCACCCACACCTGGCCCGTGTAGGGGCGATCATCGGGTGCCTCGACGAGCATGGTGGCGTCGACGGTCCCGCCGTCCGCGGGCAGCGTCGTGTCGGAGTCGGCGCGCAGCGTGACCCGCACCGGCAGATCCGTGTCGGGGTTCGCAGGCCCGGTCGACGCGGGTGAACCGTCGCCGACCTCGGGCCAGCCGTTCGCCCAGACGATCCGGTCGATCATCCCCTCGCGGCGCCGGGCTCCGCTGGGCAGATCCCGGTTGTCGCGCGGAATGGCGTGATACACGATCCAATCCGCGCCCGCGTCGTCGGAGACCACCGTGTTGTGACCCGGCCCGGCCCACGGTTCGCTGCCGGCGAGGATGAGCGCGCCGCCGCCGTCGTTCAGGTCCTGCCCCTTCCGGTCGAGGTACGGACCGGTGAGTGATTCGGACCGGCCGACGAGGACGCGGTAGGCGGTGTCGGCGCCGTTGCAGCAGTTGCCTGCCGAGAGGAACAGGTAGTAGTAGCCGTCGTGGAATTCGACGTAGGGGCCTTCGAAGCGTTCGTCGGCGACGCGGACGGGTTCGCCGGCCGCCGCGGTCCCGTCCGCGCTGAGCGGGATCGCGTGGACGCCCTGAAAGTTGCCGACGAACATCGTCTTCGTCGTCCCGTCGTCCCACACGAACGGGTCGATGGTGCCGCCCACGCCGACGTCGTGGGCGCAGAAGACGGGTCGGCCGAGGTCGTTCCACGGTCCGGTGGGACTGTCGGCGGTGGCGAGGCCGATGCAGGGATTCGCCTCGTCGTAGAGCGAGTAGTAGAGGCTGTAGCGGCCGTCGGATTCGAGGACGTTCGGGGCCCACGCCAGCTTGCCGTCCGGATGCCACGCAGGCCGGTCGGGGAAGACGTCGCCGAGGTACATCCAGTCCATGAGGTCGGCGGACTTGAAGATCGACATGTTGTGCATGCCCTGGCCGTCGCCCCAGTCGTCGGCGGTGGTGTACATGTAGAACATGCCGTCGGAGGCGCGGACGACGCTCGGGTCGGCGGCCACCGGTTGCACGATCGCGTCGGCCGTTGCCGACGGGGCAGGCGCAAGCGTGAGGACGAGCAGAGTCAGGGCCGCGGTGATCCACCCGCGCCGCGGCAGGTGCCGGGTATGGGACCTGTGCAACCCGGATCTGTGCAGCGCAGCATCGTCAGTGTTCACGTTGCTCCCAACCTCGCCTGCCCGGAATGCGCAAATCTATAAGGGTGAGGTCGAGGTTGAGGGCGGATCCGGCTCACTGGCGCCGGACTGCAACCGAACCGTGTTCTGAGGGCGGTGACCGGTGTCAGGCGGTGGGTTCGAGCAGAACCAAAGGGATCTCGCGATCCGTCTTCTTCTGGTAGCCCGCGTAGCCCTTGTAGGCGGCGGTCACCTGCGGCCACAGACGGGCCCGCTCCTCGGGGGTTGCCACGCGGGCGCGCATGGACTGCGCGGGCTGCCCCTGGACCGAGAGCTGGACCACCGGGTTGGCCTGCAGGTTGAGGAACCACGCGGGGTGGCGGTCGTCGCCGCCGCGTGAGGCCACCACGACTCGGGTGTCGCCCTCGGTCACCGGCACGGTCAGCATGACGCTGTGCACCTTCCCGGTCTTGCGGCCGACGGTGGTCAACTCCACCGCAGGCATCTTGCCGAAGCTCTTCCCAACTCGCCCGCCGGTGATGCGCAGGACAGCGCGGTGTAGGGCGTTCATGAACTTGAGTCCGCGGTCCGAAGGCATGGTGTCAGCGTAACGAGGTCGGCGCCCGGCGGAGGCCGGCTCCGCCGAACCTCACCTCACCGCACCGCTGGTTGCTCGTCGACGAGTTCGCTCGGGCCGATTCCCGCCTCGCCGGCGATTCCGGCGAGTTCCGCGCCCACCGATTCGTGCGGCTCGTCGGCCGTCGGGTTCTTCTGCGGTCCGGTGAGCAGTGAGGCGATTCCCCCGATCACGCAGGCGACGATCGCGAACGCGAACGCCATTGCCAGGCCGTCGGCGAATGGTCCCGAGATCAGCTGGGGAAAGAAGTCCAGGCCGGTCAGGTGTGCCTGCTGCTGCTCGCTGAGTGCGGACAGGTTCGGTCCGAGCAGTTCCTGAATCGGGTTGACGCCGAGGAATGCCGCGAACAGGACTGCGACGGCGGGCAGATTCGCGATCTGGGTGGCCTGCGCCGCGGGCACCCCGTTCGCCATCAGTCCGTCGCTCATCGCTGCCGGAAGGTTGGAGCTGAGTCCGGCGATCATCAGGCTGAAGAAGAATCCGATCGACAGCACCATCGCCGCGTTCTGGAAGGTCGTCATCATGCCCGCGCCGACGCCGCGCGCGTCGGCGGGCAGGCTGTTCATCACCTCTGCCCGGTTCGGCGCGGAGAACATGCCCATGCCGATGCCGTTGATCAGCAGAATCGCGGCGAAGGCCCAGTACTCGAAATCGACCGGCAGGGCGATCAGCAATCCGAAGGTTCCCGCGGTGATGAACATGCCGACGCTGGTGAACCACTTGGTGCCGAACCTGTCGGAGATGACCCCGGACACCGGCGCCGACATCAGGAATCCGATGGTCATCGGCAGCATGTAGATGCCCGCCCACAGCGGAGTGCGGCTGTAGTCGTAGCCGTGCTGCGGCAGCCAGATGCCCTGGAGCCAGATGATCAGGATGAACTGCAGTCCGCCGCGGCCGAGTGACGCGACCAGATTGGCGATGTTGCCCCAGGTGAACGACTTGATCTGGAACAGGTGCAGGTTGAACAGGGGATTGGCGACCCTCGTCTCGATGACGCAGAAGGCCGCGAGGACGGCGAGACCGCCGATGACGCACCACAGCACCAGCGGACTGGTCCAGCCCATCGACGAGGAGCCGTACGGCTGGATGCCGTAGGTGATGCCGACCAGGACGGCGATCAATCCGATGGCGAACGTGACGTTTCCCCACCAGTCGATGTCGGCGTGCCGGCGGACGCCGGTGTCGCGGAGTTTCAGGTACGCCCAGATCGTGCCGACCACGCCGAACGGGACCGAGACCAGGAAGATCAGGTTCCAGTGGATCGGCGCGAGGATGCCACCGATGAGCAGGCCGAGGAACGATCCGGCGATCGCGGCGACACCGTTGATGCCGAGCGCGAGCCCACGCTGATCGGCGGGGAAGGCGTCGGTGAGGATTGCCGACGAGTTCGCCATCAGGAAGGCGCCGCCCACGCCCTGGACGACGCGCCACCCGATGAGCCACAGTGCGGCCTCGGAGCCGTCGAACCACGTCACGGCCAGGAAGATCGAGGCGATCGTGAACACGGCGAAACCCATGTTGTACATCCGGGCGCGGCCGAACATGTCGCCGAGCCGTCCGAAGCTGACGACCAGCACCGCGGTGACGACGAGGAAGCCCATCATCATCCACAGGAGGTAGCTCGTGTTGCCGGGTTCGAGCGGGTTGAGATGGATGCCCTTGAAGATGTCGGGGAGCGCGATCAGCACGATGGACGAGTTGATCGTGGCCACCAGCATGCCGAGGGTGGTGTTCGACAACGCAATCCACTTGTAATGCGGGCCGAGCTCGTCGAGCGCCGTGGTGCGTTCATCGTTCGGGACGGCAGGTTCCTGCGTCTGCGAGACCAAGGAATTTCACCTCTGGGCTTTCATAGTTTTCAAAAGTAAGTAAATGGAAAGCAAAGTGTTCGGTTGTCGTGTGTGCTCTTTGTGTATGACATTCGGTCGACCGTGGCATCCCTCGATCGGAAGTGCCCGGGTTGTCCGTTATGTCGGTGTCGCTCAATCGGTTCCGCTGAGCGACGTGGATCAGTTTCGGATGATACGACGTCTCGATCGACCCCGCACCCCCAGGCGCTGTGACGTCACCGTCGGTCGATCGGGGGACAGTCGAATCATCCGGTTCTCGGCCCGATCGGGGGACGGTCGTGAGGCCCGATCCGCGACAGGATGATTTTTGTCCGGGGGCCGGCAACAGGATGAGGAAGATGTCGACGATTGCGAGCACGACCCTGGCCGAATTGGCATCCGAGTGGTGCACTGAGGCGGAGATTCAGATGCAGGCATCGCCTGCGTCGGGCGGACGGAACGCGACGCGGAGCGTGTTGTTCATCGGCAACCCGTCCACCGTCACCGAAGTGACGCACTGGGCTGCCGTGCGGCACTGGACGGTGGAGCAGGGGTTGAAACCCGTCCGCGAATTCCGCGGCGACGTGGTGTGCGCGATCGTCACCGAGGCCGTCGCCGACGGCACTTGCCCGTCGGCGGATGCGGCGGTGGTGCAGCGTGCACGCGCCCGCGGCCTGGACTGCATCCCCGTCTACGACATCGAGCCGTGGGGGACCGCCCGGTTGTCCAGTGTGCGGCCGGCTACGTCGGCTCCGTGAGCGCCCGCTGGGCGGCGGGCCAGAACTCGAATCCCGCGGTCATCAGTCCGCCGAGTCCGATGATGACCACCGCGGCGTCGACGCTCGTCCGCCCCTCCTTCGCCCAGTAGACGTCTTCGAGGTCGAGCAGCAACGCCAGTTCGTCGACGATGAGCGCGGTGCCGACGCCGTACGAGATCGGGACCGTCGGATGGCGGCGTTGCTTCTCCGAACCCCGCACCGCCACGGCCCCGACCCCGGCCAGCGCGGCGATGCCGAGGTTGTAATGGTGGAAATGGCGGCCGTGGAGACTCAACCCACCACCTGCCGGCCCGTGCCCGCGCCTGATCCAGTGAGTCAACGCCCGCACCCCGGCGAACGTCGCCGTGAACGCCGCCCACGACACGACCGCCGACTGCTCACTCGGATCGAGCTTCCTCCGCCACGCCGCACGCAGACGGCGCAGGCGACTGCGGTGGGGTACATCGTCGAGCGGGCGACTGGTCACGGGGTCAATCGTGCCACTGACGCGCCCTGTCCATCCGCAAATCGGTTAGTGAGCGTTGGGCACACGGCGATCTGCAAACGGAACTGAAATGCCACCCCGGTAAAACAGTTCTCGCTGTGCCCGCCCCCGCTGTGGGGGCGGGCATTTCTTCGCTACGTATTGACGCTGCCGAAATTCAGCGCGTGCACCAGCTCCGAGCCGAACGAGAAAAGCATTCCCCATGGGGTATTCCAAATGCTGTCTCTATCCACGCGAACACTCTCCCTTTGATTGTGATGGTTCGGCGCCGATCGTAGAGCGGCCAGTCCGATCGCCTATGCGGCGGTCCCGCAGGGTCATTCACGCAAATGACAGCAGACCGTCAACGGTAGGCGCCTGAAGGTAGCGCGTAGGGCGCCATCCTGACCTGACCCTCGAGTAGGGTTCGCGGCAAAATACCGGAACCTTTCCCGATACGCCAGGACTTTAGACCCTATCTGCGGCGCCCGGTGTGGTGTACGCGGTGTCATTCAATCGGTGTACAAAGCCGTGACCTGCACAGGAACCTGTTCTCGCGGTTGGGATCTCGCGGCTGTGACTCTCGCCACTCCGGTTGTAACGAAGAAGGTTGAAGGTGCGATCATCATCCCGGCAGCATTACAGGGGGGCGGTCGTCATTCACCGCCAACAGTCGGAAGACAGAAGCGCTTGCCGGCTTATTGGTTCTCAGGTGGAAGGCAACGAATGTGACCGCATTCGATGTTCCGCTCGGCCCCGCATCGGGTACGCCGGGCGCAACAATGGTCTCTTCGGAGACAGGACGACTCGGGAGTCGTCGAGAGTGGCAGGCGGCCTACATCCGGCGTCTGCTAATCTCCGACACCCTGGTGGTGATCGCTGCTGTCGCGTTGGCCCAGTGGATTCGCTTCGGCGACAGTGGTGTTCTGACCACGGGCCAAGCCCTCCACGACCTGAGCTACACACTCGTTTCGGCCCTGCTGGTGGTCGCGTGGCTGGTGACGCTGGTGATCTTCCGGACCCGCACAATCCGGGTCATCGGTAGTGGTCCCGACGAGTACCGCCGGATCTTCGTATCGACGGTGCGTCTCTTCGGATTCATCGCGATCCTGGCACTTCTTTTCAGGCTCGACCTGGCACGCCTCTACCTGGCGATCGCATTCCCCGTGGGCTTGATTGCCCTGATGGTGAACCGCTGGGTGTGGCGCCAGGTGATCACGCGCAAGCGTTCGCATGGAGAGTTTCAGACCTCCGTCCTTGTGGTCGGTGGGGAGCGGTCGGTACGGAATCTTGCCGAATCGTTCGCCCGCGGCACTGCTGACGGATACCGCGTTGTCGGCGTGTGCATCCCGGGGCACACGGGCAAGTATGGCGACAAGATCACCGTGAATGGGCGGGAGATTCCAGTACTCGGTGACGAGCAGGACGTGGTGGAGTCGCTGGAGTTCTGCCGAGCAGACACAGTGGCTGTTACGGCAACCGAGCACCTCGGTCATGACGGAATGCGAGACCTGGCGTGGGCGCTCGAGCCGCACCACGTCGACCTCGTGGTAGCCCCCGGGATGATGGATGTGTCAGGCCCCAGGCTCTCGATGCGACCCGTCGCCGGCCTCCCACTGATCCATGTGGAGAAGCCGCAGTACCACGGTGCTCAGAGGTTCTCGAAGCTGTCTTTCGACTTTGTATTCGCAACACTGGCGCTGATCCTGATCAGTCCGGTTCTGTTGGCGGTCGCGATCGCGATCAAGCTGACCAGTAAGGGCCCAGTCTTCTACAAGTCCGAACGGATGGGCTTGGACGGCAGGCCGTTCCCTATGCTGAAGTTCCGCAGCATGGTGGTGGACGCAGACAAGCAGGTGTCCTCGCTGATGAAGATGAACGAGGGTGCCGGCGTGCTGTTCAAGATGCGCGAGGACCCACGCGTGACGAAGGTGGGTCGGTTCATGCGCAAGTTCAGCATCGACGAGCTGCCCCAGTTCATCAACGTTCTGCGTCGCGAGATGAGCGTGGTCGGCCCGCGGCCGCCACTGCGCCGCGAGGTAGAGGCCTACGACGGCACCGTGAGGCGCCGCCTCCTCGTGAAGCCTGGTGTCACTGGACTGTGGCAGGTGAGCGGGCGCTCGGACCTGTCGTGGGAAGAAACTGTGCGGCTTGATCTCTCGTACGTGGAGAACTGGTCGATGATGGGGGATCTGCTCATCATCGGTAAAACGGCAAGAGCAGTTGCTGCGAGTGATGGGGCGTATTGATTCACCCGGGATAGCTCGACCTGAGTGGATTGCGAGCACCAATCACGCCAAAGGTGCTGAATATTTTTCAGCGCGACCGAAGAATTTGATTTCAATTCCCAGTAAAGACTCCCCACGGTCGAACAACTATCATTTGAAAGGGGGACTGATATGCAGAAGGTTTCATTAGGACGAGTGCACGCGACGCCAGTGACTTTTGCTGAGTCAATAATTCAAATAATGCATATGACAAACGAGCAGCGCCCACACATTGTCGTTACGCCAAATATTGCGCACGTATGGCAGGCAAAAGATAACCCCGCGCTAGCTCAAGCTTACCAACTCTCAAACTTCTCTCCACCAGACGGATGGCCGGTCGTCGAGGCCCTCCGTCTCCTCAGCGACGTCGAGGAGATCGAACGAGTTACGGGTGCCGATCTCCTGATAAAGCTCTGCGAGCTCCCGTTGGTGGTCTCGTTTGTTGGTGGGCGAGCCGACTCGGCAGAGCTAGCTGCAGCACGGCTTTGTCGGAGAAACCCGCAACTAAGGATCGGCGTCGTCGAGAAAGCGCCCAATGACGAACTGATGGAGGCGGAGTTGCGAACCGCTTTGATCAGGCGCGTCGTGGAGTCGGACTCAGACATCGTCTTCGTGGGGCTCGGCGTCCCCAAGCAAGAACAGCTAGGTGTAGAGCTATTTCAAGTCATGGACCGTGGAGTTGTCATCTGTGTTGGTGCAGCGATTGAATTTGCGGCCGGAACGCTCCAACGGGCGCCCGAATGGTATGCAAAAGCACGTCTGGAGTGGCTTCATAGACTCTCAAGTGAGCCACGAAAGCTCGCAAGGAGATACATTCTGTCGGCACCGTATTTCCTAAGGATTGTTGCTCAAGAAATGTACAAATTGCGCTGAACTTATCGACACCGTCGTATTTTCCTAGAGAAGAATGAGTATCGATGCCCACACACGAACCGAAATCGGTCGAGCGACTGATAGTCCATCAATTTGATGCCGCTCGGCCGTCGCCCGGAGGAATAGATACTTGTATTCGCGGTATTTGCAAGTACTACCCGGGTGCAGGAACTCTTGCCGTGATCGGAGTGGACACGGGTATTCGGTCGAGGGGCCACGATCTCGGATCTTGGGAAGAACACAAGATCGGCGAACGAACCGTCTGGTTCCTTCCGGTGGCAAGGCTAGACCCTGCCAACCAAAACAGAATTGTGCCGCATTCGCTCAGACTGGTTGCCGGAGTGATACGCAATATCCGCAAGATACCACGTAGCAGGACGGTTCAAGTTCACCGCATGGACGTTGCTGTTGCCATCAAGATTATTCTGCGCCCGAAACTGCTCGCGTATTTCGTTCACACTCAGCAGAACGGTCTTACGGGCGGCAACTCTGATTCGCTGTGGCGATATGGTCAAAGAATGCATAGCGCCCTTGAGCGTCATCTCATCAAAACATCATCTGACGTCGTTGTATTTAATCCCGAGCACGCCGACCATGCAAGCAAGTTGAACCCAAATGCAAAATTCTCACCCACGTGGTTTGACCCAGATATTCTACAGTCGGGCGAGCATCAGCGCAAAGATCTGTCAATCATATGGGTGGGGAGAATGGAGGTCCCCAAGGATCCTCAGCTTGCGCTCACCGCGTTCGCGCGCCTAATCGAGTTGGACCCCAAACGGGGTTGGACTTTAAGAATGATCGGCGGAGGGACGCTAGAGAATGAGCTGAGAGCGTATGTCGCGGAGCTGCCCAACTCCGTTACTGAACGAGTCGAGATAATTGGCAGGATGACACCAAGCGATCTCAGTGCCGCAATGGCAACTTCGCATGTCTTTCTGATGACATCACACGCTGGTTACGAGGGCTTTCCGAGGGTTCTCGTGGAAGCAATGGCTTCCGGCTTGTCAGCCGTAGTAACCCACGGTTCTGATACTGGCGGACTCGTGAAGTCGGGTGTTACGGGCTTCACGACAAGTCGAGATCCGGAAGAAATATCCAGAAGAATCATTGACGCGACAAGAATTGATCCGACATACCCACGGGCTGAAGTATCAAAGTTCAGTGCGCTAGAGGTCATTGGCCAAATCGTGCGGGCAGAAGAGCGGAATCCAATGGTTTCGAATACTAATAATATGGAGCAATGATGAAAGCACTTGTAACTGGAGCGGCTGGGTTTGTTGGCTCGTCCCTCGCTCGACGGCTTGTCGCCGACGGTTGGGATGTTGTCGGAATCGATTCATTCACTGACTACTATTCGCGCGACCTGAAACGGATAAACATTGCTTCCATCCCGACCGATGCCTTCGAACTGGTCGAGGCGGATCTAAACAGCATTGATTTAGATCCCATATTGCAAAATTCAGTTGATGTCGTTTTCCATCAAGCAGGCCAGCCAGGTGTCCGCAAATCGTGGGGATCCGAATTCCAGGAGTATATTGATGCCAATATTGCGGCGACGCAGCGCCTGCTCGAAGCATCAGTGAAAGTGGGCAACCTATCCCGTTTCGTGTATGCGTCTTCGTCGTCTGTTTACGGTGATGCACTAACGTATCCGACCGATGAGACGCATACCCCCAAGCCGGTAAGTCCCTACGGAGTGTCTAAGCTAGCCGCGGAGCACCTGTGCACCCTGTATGCACACAACTTCGGGCTACCCGCGGTATCGCTTCGCTATTTCACCGTTTATGGCCCAGGCCAGCGTCCTGATATGGCTTTCACAAAATTCATGACTTCAGCCCTCGGATCCATGCCAATACCGGTGTTTGGCGACGGCGAACAGATCCGAGACTTCACATTCATCACTGATGTTGTCGACGCAAATGTTCGGGCAGCGACCTGTAACGGTGTTCGTCCTGGGGCGGTATTCAACGTTGCCGGCGGTGGAAGCATATCCGTGAATGAAACTCTGAAGATCATTGAAGAGTTGCACTCAAAGCCGCTCGAGATTGAGTATCGTGATCGTGTCAGTGGGGATGTCCATCGGACGGGTGGAAGCACCGAATTGATCCGTACTACATTGAATTGGTCGCCGGCAGTGTCGATCGAAGAGGGCCTCTCTGCTCAGTACGAATGGGCAAGGTCGCTACCCTCTCGAATCGGTGGGCCCGCGAGTCTAGGTGCTTCGGTATGCAGGATCTGACCCCCCACGAAATAATTGCAGACGTCGGATCGTGGCGCGCATTTCGTCGCGCCGATTTGAGGGCTTACGGGCGAACACGGTGGCGCGCTCACTACCGACTCATCTATCCCGGGCTGTATTACCAACGGATAATGCGCGACGTTGAACTCATGAGGGCATTAAACCTCAAGCGGTCGGCCGTCATTCGGCAGCTCCACCTCAAAGTTGTCGGAATCATAACGGGAATATCGATCCCTCCTGGTGTATTTGGGCCAGGACTCTCAATCCCGCACTATGGTTCCGTCATTGTGAATAACAAGGTTCGGGCTGGTCGATTTTGTCGTATCCACTCAGGCGTCAATATCGGTGAGAGTCGTGGGTTTGCGCCGGTGTTGGGTGACGGAGTCTACTTCGGACCCGGCGCTGTTGCCTACGGTGATATCGCGATCGGTGATCGAAGCGTCGTCGGCGCAAATTCGGTGGTGAATCGTAGCTTTGGAAATGACGTAGTCATAGCTGGCGCGCCCGCAAAACAGATCGGATCGAATGGGATGCAATCCGCCATGCCGACCTGGATTGTCAAGGAGATATCGCCCCTTGTCGAATAGAGACTTCCCCAAGCCGATCACGCTACACCTGGGACTGACGTTCGCTATCAGGCGCCCGGGAGTCGTGCTAACTCTGGTGTCTAACCGCGAAGTGAGGGTTTGAAGTGGCGATGCCGGGAGGGGGCGTAGCCAAATTCCTCCTTCCCGCTTTGTTGCAGAAAGCGCTCCCGCTTCTGACTCTACCCATCTTCACGGCCTTGATGGCACCAGCGCAGTACGGGCAGGCCATGATTCTCGTAACCGGCTTCATGCTGGGTACGGTATTAGTCAGCTTTGGGCAAGATACTGTTCTCTATCACGATGCAGGTACCGCAAGTGGTGCCGGGCGGATGCATGGCTTGAGATCCAGTGCAATATTAGTTCTTTGGTCAACAGCAACAATTTCGATATTCTTTGCGATCGCAGTATTTTCGTTCGGGCTCACAATGTTCGGTATTGGGAGCGATGTCCTTGCGATCGAATTGGTGGCGATCGGAATATATTGTGTTGGGTTTGTGCCGGCCGCAGCGCTTTACAGGATCGAGCGGATGGCGCTGCGATTTTCGCTCGTTCAATTGGGATTTGTATCCTCGCAGCTCACAGGTCGGCTTTGCTTCATACTGTCAATAGAAAATAGCCTACTGGCCTGGGCGCTCGCCGACGTTGCCGCGGCTTCGGTGGCATTGGTATTTGGATTTCCGATCGTCCGGAAAAATATACATCTTCGACACTTGAGTTCGGCTCTGATAGCAAATGGGATCAGGGTGGGCGTGCCGATGGTTCCAAGTAAACTGGCCCAATGGGTTGGCTCATTGTCCGACCGAATAATCATCTCGGCAAGGGCTGGGGTAGCTGCCGGCGGTGTCTACTCTTTGGGATCTCAAATATCATTCGCGGCATCCTCATTAATAGTTGAGATATGTCGATATTTTCTTCCGGAGTATGCTATCGGCGTATCTCAGGGCAAGCGTGCGGCGCTGGCACGGATCTTTGCAATTGAACTGGGACTGATATCGCTTATTTCTTCGGCTGTGGGGGTGGTGGGCCCAACAATAGTTGTTCTGCTCTTTCCGAGCGAATATTCAAGTGCTGCGTCGGTCGTCGTTATCTTGAGCTTCGCTGTAGTTTTGAACGGTATTCAATTCGTGGTCGTTGATTTTGTTAGTGTGGGCCTCGGCGTGACGGGACGGATCTGGGTATTTACGTCGATTGGCGCTGGTATTAGCGTCATTGGAAACTTCGCCCTGGTTCCGATTGTTGGGATAGAGGGTGGAGCATGGACATCTGTGGTGACGGCGGGCGTTGTCTTGCTGATGATGGGTTGGAAGTATCGACGGGAGTTGTCCGATTTTGGATTCATTGGTAGGAAGACAACTCTAGTTTTGTGTCTAAATTCGACCATAGTCTTAGGTTCTGTCGCAATAAGAGAAATTAATCCGGACCTGGACCTTGCATCGGTCGCACTAGTTGCTCTCGCGGCTGTCGGATGGTGGAGTGTGCGATCTGAAGTATCTGCACATAGAGCATCTAATTCACCCGTTACTGACGTGCTTGACTCCGCACCCCACTTACTGAGTTCTCGTCAATCGATCGACGTCAGAAAGTCTTGATATGCCGACCTTGAGTGTCATTCTTCCGGTTCGAAACGGTGAAAGATTTATTTCCGCTGCAATACGATCTACGCTTTCGGCGATGCCGCGGGACTCCGAACTGGTTGTGCTCGATGACGGGAGTACGGATCGGACTCCTGAGATCCTCGACGGAATCTCCTCCGCCAGGGTACGCGTACTGCGGGGAGCCGGAAATGGCGTCGCGGGTGCTTTGAACACTCTTATCGAATGCACCCAGAGTGAATATGTTGCGCGGATGGATGCCGACGACATAGTGCTTCCGATGCGATTTACAACGCAACTCTCTGTTCTCTCGCGCGGTGTGGATTTCTCCTTCCTTCCTGTCTTTCACCTTGGACCCTCCCGTTTTAAGGTGCGGCCGACCCGAATCAACCGAATGGGGCCGGGTGAACTACGTTTACGGCTCTTGCTTGACAACCCCGTAGCGCATTCCACCTTGGTTTGTCGTAGGGCTGCGATTGAAGAACTCGGGGGTTACAGGGAGGTCTGTTCTGAAGATTATGATCTGTGGATGCGTGCCGCAGCATCCGGTTACCGCCTTCATCGGGGTAATATTCCTGGCTTGCTGTATCGGCATCACGATGCTCAAGTGACGGCGTCGACTTCCTGGCTAGAGGAATCACGCGTGGAACCGTTGCTCGCCGCTGCGCACGATGATCTGAGTGCTAAGCAGCTTGGAATTTCTTTCCAGTGTATAGACGCGATTCGTCGACCGAGCTTGGCGACTTCAGAGTGTATTGATCGTGGTTCAGTAATGGTTGATCGAATCATTGCGCTAGCGCGCCAGCAACTTTCACCTCCAGCTGTTAGGCGTTTGTCAGCACGAGCGGACGCGATTGCTTCTGCGTGGCGGGCGCGATCATGCTAATCAACCATTTGGGATCAGGGATCTTCGGGAGCCACTCGACGGGCTGGAGGTCATGAGATGATCTATGCTGTCGCCGCATCCGCGTTAGTTGCTTTGGTTATATTGCCGGTATTCCCGAAGCGCTTATTGCTTATGCTGCTCGTCGCCGGCCGTTCATTGTGCGATATTGGTGTAGCCCAGTTTGACCGAGTTGATGAGCTTGCGATTGTAAGCGGTGGAATTGCTGTGGCTGCAATTATTGGTGCCGTTCTGTCTTTGTTGAGCGATTCTTCTTTTACCAGGGTCGCACTTCTTTGGTGTGTGTCGTGTTTCGTTGGGGTTTGGTCTGTTGTTGCCTTTCAGATTTACGGTATCCGTACGGGGTTGCTAGAAGAGACCATTCGTTTGGTTTCAATTATCGGCATCTTGGTCATTGCTCACTCGGTCGCGCGCAAACGTGCGTCTGATTTTGTACTCATTTCCTGGATGATGGCGCCAGCTGTGATCTACGCAATCTCCGGACTCGTCCTGGGGTTTCCAAATATGACGATCTACAGTGGGCGGCTGACGGCGAGTTTTAGTCATCCAAATGCTGCGGCGGCATTTTTTGGTGTTGGGTGCGTGGTGGGTGTTCTGCTAATTGTGATTGGGCCCTCGTTCTGGCGTAGCGTGTTCCTCATCGCAAACGCGTATGCTCTCCTACTTACCGGGAGTTTGGGAGGGATCGTTGCGGCAAGCATCGGTGCAATGGTTGTGATCGCGCTGACTCCGAATCGAAGTTCGGAGTTCCGAGCGGTTTGGTGTCTAGCAGTGCCACTTTGCTTGGTCGTTTCATTTCCCATTTTTGGCTTATCTGACCGCCTTTCCGAATTTGGTGGCGAGTCATCAAAGCTCGCACCTGATTCTTTTGAATGGAGACTGCAGAATTGGCGGCTATTGGTTGATATCTGGCGTGAGCGGCCTGTTTTTGGATATGGATGGGGGTCAACTAGTCTTTTTATCCAGCCTCTCGGCGGTCCTCCTCACAGCGCTTTTGTGCAGGTTCTTGTGGAGGCCGGCGTTGTTGGTGTTTTGCTTGCATGCGGTACGGTGGCTTATCTAGCAATTCGATCTATTAGGTCCGCTCGTCGTGGCAGCACGTTTGGCACGCTTACATTCGGTCTTGTTTCGTTTGCCCTGGTGAACGGTTTTGAGAGCAACCTCCTCGGTTATACCGCGGCGGGCTATTTGCTGGCGGCATTGTTCGGAATTTCTTTAGGGGCGGCGGATGCGCAAGTTAGCGCCGTCCAGATGAGTTCTGTTACCTCGGATGGAAAAAGGAATGGTATTCATGTCGAAAATTATTCTCGTTTTCTGTGATCGAAGCGTGAATCAGGGGCGCCCGCATATTCAGTTCCTTCTGGCTTGTTTCAGGTTGGCGCAAATTGGCCGGGCGTCGGTCAGCCCTGCTGCGCGATTCCTGGTTGGTGCGCCCGCTAGCGCTTTTTACCGGAGTATTGGTCTATTCCTCTTTGGAATCGATATTCCAGTTAGTACAAGGGTAGGTACGCGCTTGTCTATCCATCACGGTGTGGGTCTCGTGGTGCATAATCAGGCGAAGATTGGTTCCGACGTTACGCTCCGACAGGCGACGACGATCGGGTCAAAACGAGGCAGAGGTGCTCCAATCATTGCGGACGGCGTTGATATTGGACCAAATGTTTGCATCATTGGCGACATCGTGATCGGTCGTGGTTCCGTGATTGGGGCGGGCAGTGTCGTCGTGGCCGACGTCAGTGACGGCTGTGTTGTTGCAGGCAATCCCGCCCGGTTACTGCGCCGACCGGAGTAGTCATCGATGGGTGAATGTCGTCGTGGAGGCGCGGGCGTTCTTGTTTAGCGCCAAATAGATTGGGATAGGAATTATGGGCGTTCAAATTGCAGTGTTCGGGACCGGCTATCTCGGTGCTACCCATGCCGCATGCATGGCTGAACTGGGCCATGAAGTGCTCGGCGTCGATGTCGACGCGGCTAAGCTCGCCAAACTCGAAGCCGGCGAGGTGCCCTTCTACGAACCGGGCCTCGAAGAAGTCTTGCGGCGGAACCTCGCCGCGGGACGCCTGCGGTTCACGTCCTCCTACGAGGAGGCGGCCGAGTTTGCCGACATACATTTCCTCGGCGTCGGTACCCCCCAGAAGAAGGGGGAGTTCGCTGCCGATCTCAAGTTCGTTGATGCGGTTATCGAAACCCTCGCACCGCTTCTCACCGGGCCGGCGGTGATCTTCGGTAAGTCGACAGTCCCCGTGGGAACTGCCGAACGGTTGGGTGCGCGCGCTCGCGAACTCTCGCCCGCCGGAGATGCCGTGGAGGTGGCGTGGAATCCCGAGTTTCTGCGTGAAGGCTTCGCCGTCCAAGACACGTTGCACCCGGATCGACTCGTCCTCGGAGTCGATCGCAGTCGACCCGGCCGAGCTGAGGCAGTCGCACGCGAGGTGTACGCGCAGCTTCTGGACGAGGGCATCCCGTTCCTGGTGTCGGATCTCGCCACGGCTGAACTGGTGAAGGCCTCGGCGAATGCGTTTCTGGCTACGAAGATCTCGTTCATCAACGCGATCGCAGAAGTGTGTGAAGCATCCGGTGCCGACGTCACGGTGCTGGCCGACGCAATCGGCCACGACGCTCGCATCGGTCGGCGCTTCCTCAACGCCGGACTTGGCTTCGGCGGCGGCTGCCTACCGAAGGACATCAGGGCGTTCATGGCGCGGGCAGGCGAGTTGGGTGCAGACCAGGCCCTCACCTTCCTACGCGAAGTCGACAACATCAACATGCGTCGTCGAACCCGTATGGTCGAGCTCGCGCGCGAAGCATGCGGCTCCCTCTTGGGCGCAAGGGTTGCGGTGTTGGGAGCGGCATTTAAACCGGACTCCGACGATGTGCGTGATTCCCCGGCTCTGAACGTCGCCGGCCAGATCCAGCTTCAGGGTGCCGCGGTCAACGTGTACGACCCCAAAGCCATGGACAACTCACGGGCGCTGTTCCCCACACTCGGATACTCGGACACCGCGTTGGATGCGTGCGAAGGGGCCGACGTAGTCCTGGTACTGACCGAATGGCCTGAGTTCCAGAAACTTCAGCCCGCAGATCTGGACGCCGTGGTTCGCAAGAAGGTGCTCATCGACGGACGCAACTGCCTCGATCCGCAACAATGGCGCGATGCCGGTTGGACCTACAGAGGACTGGGCAGGCCGTAGCCGGTCGTCGAGCGCCTCGTAGGTGTCTCGTCCCACGGTCCGAGATGATGCCATCTACTCTGGGACCGGTGCGGCGACTGGCGATCCTTGCAGTGAGTGCTCTTGGGGCTGCGGCTGTAGGAGTAGCCGGCCTGGGAGGGATGGGCTACTTCCTCTACTCCAAGTCGCATGTCGATCCGATGAGACCTGTCGATGCCATCATCGTGCTCGGCGGGGATCGCGATGGTCGCGAGGAGTACGGCATCGAACTTGCGCGGGAGGGCTTCTCGACGAACATTGTGCTGTCGAATCCTTACTGGAAGGGCGACCGCAAGATGGCCGACTTTTGTGCCATCCAGGATCCGCGCTTCACCGTCACCTGCGTCCCGCCGCAACCGAGTACGACGCGAGGCGAGGCCCTGTTCACGCGGGACCTCGCCGCGCAGCACGGGTGGACCAGCGTCATGGTGATCAGCTGGCGATACCACCTACCGCGTGCGCGGTACATCTTCTCCCAGTGCTTCGAAGGCGAGATCGTCATGCGGCCGGTCCCGCGAGACTACGACTTCAGCCTCGCCCAATGGGAATACATCTACCTCTATCAGACGTTCGGGTTCGTGAAGGCGTTCTTCCAGAGGCGCAGCTGAATTGTGGCTCTCGGTTGCGAAGGGTGCGGCGGCTGATCTAGTCCACCTTCCGAACATCCAGTGCCCGGAAGTGGTAGCCGTCCTGCGTTCCGCCGATCGTCGATTCGGGCTCGAACGTGACCCGGTGTCCCGGGGTCAGAAAGCGAAACCCCGGGCCTGAAACATAGCTGAAGTGCGCCCACGCGCCACCGGGAGTGGCGTCGGAATCGATCACACCCCAGCCCTCTTCGTCGCTCCAGGTGCGCACGATTCCGGTAGTGCGGTCTGCGTGAATCCGCGGGGGCGCGGGAGGAAGATCCGCTTCGGTGATCTCCCTCGCCGTGCCGTCGGGAAAGGTGATCCACAATCGGGACGCGTAAGGGCTGTCCGGCGGTGGCGCGACGTACGGCTCGCTCCCCGCTGGCCACGCGCGAATCGTGGAGAAATTGCACCCGTCCATTGGGTTGTCGAGCGCGTTCCACTCGAACTCCACCCTGGGCCTCGCGAAGTGTGGGGAAGCCCTCGACCGCCACGCTGTGAAACAACGTCCAGCATCAACCCGACGTTTCGCCGGAATCCGATGATGCCTTACATCTCCTGGAGGCGCCGGCTGCGAACGACGCCGGGAGTTGTCATGCCGCCATTGTTGCTTGGCTCGCGTGCGAAAGAGCCAGTTTGCACTAGCCATTGACTCGAAAGTGTGTTCGAACTAGAATTCGAGCATGGGGATCGGGGAGGATATCCAGGGGGCGTTGTCGGACGAGATTCTGGCGACCGCGGTCGGTGATGCGTGGCGTCTGGCCGAGGCGGAGCTGCTCGACTCAGTGGTGCGGGTCTCGGAGGAGATCCAGCGACTCGAGGCGCTGCGCGTCAAGCTGGTCGGTGCCGTCGACCATCGCTGCCACGTCGATGTGTTGGGATTTCCGAACGCCAAGATGTGGCTGGCGTCCAAGACATTGCTCGAGGTCGGTGCAGCGGGGCGAATCGTGATGTTGGGCCGGGGATTGCGGTTCCAACCGGAGATCGCCGACGAGTTTTACGACACCAACATCTCGGCGGAGCATGCGGCGCTGATCATGAAGTTCTGCGAACGGCCACCCAAGGGCATGCCGGACGAGGCGATGGACGACTGCCGGAACGCGTTGCTCTTCGCCGCAACCGGTCCGACCGCAAACACCGATGCGGTGCGTGCGGTGATCGCCCGACTGGAGCGCGTCTTCGAATCGGATGACCCGCCGCCCAGTGAAGACACCGAACGCAACGAGTTCCACGCCTCCAAAACACTGAACGGACGCATCGCGGTGAAGGGCGACCTGGATGCGGTGACCGGTGAAATGCTGCTGTCGGCGCTGTCCGGCCTCTCCAAGCCACGACCTGCGCAAGACGGAACCAAAGACGACCGCACCCCCGGACAACGACGGGCCGACGGGTTCACCGAACTGCTGCGCCGCTACCTCGATTCCGGGATCGCCGGCGAAGAAGGTGGCGAACGGCCACACGTCTCCCTCCACGTCAACATCAAAGACCTCGCCGACCACACCGACTGCAGTGCGCGAGAACAGAACAGTGCGCCGGTGCCCGATGGGCAACTCTTCGCCGTCGACGGCGTGGCCTGGACCGAGTGGATGGGGCCACTGAGCATCAAAGCAGCCCGGCTCCTGACCTGCGATTCGATCTACACGCCGATCGTGCTCGACGAGAACGGATCGCCCCTCGACCTCGGCATCTCCACCCGGACAATCACCAAGAGACAGCGAAAAGCGTTGGTGGCGAGAGATCGAGGATGCGCATTCCCCGGATGCGGAGCGCCGCCATCGTGGTGCGAGGGCCATCACATCATCCACTGGTCCGCCGGGGGACCCTCCGACATGGGCAATCTGGTACTGCTCTGCGGATTTCATCACCGGCTCATGCACCACAGTGACTGGGAAATAGAAATGGGAGCCGACCGGCACCCCATATTCATCCCACCTCGGCAAGTCGACTGGGACCGGAAACCGATACCTGCACACAACAGGGCACGGCCCCGAGCATCCTGACCCGGGGCGCCCCACACATCGCCGACTCCGCAACAGGACGATTCCTGTTGCCGAGCCGGCATGTCGTCGTGCCCGGAGTGCGGGCAGTGTCAGCGAACCGTCGACCTCATCGATGCTGGCGACGACATCTGATCGCACCACGCCGACAAGCGCTACGACCGCAGCAGTGCGCTCGCTCGAACGCCGCTCGTCTCCGGCAGGCGTGAACGCGATTACTACCCGAGCACAGGCGTCCACGGCATTGGGCAGGGCGCCAACTCCCTCGAACTCCGCTGCCGATGCCCCATCACACCCGTCGCCCGACTGCCCTGCGTCGGCATGCCTGGCCGCATTCTCGGCAAAATGGCCGTCGCAGATGTCGGCCAATCGCCGAGACGACTGGCGGTAGTCGCGTCACCGAACTGGGTGGTAACTCGTGATGTGGCCGGTCCCGCGGGACCACCAGGGCAGCGTCGCCCGCTGGGAGCTCCTCTACGTCTCCCAAACCGTCGGGGGCATCAACGCATTCCTCCAGGTGCGATGCTGAGTTCTCGATACTCGAGATGACGGCAAAGCCGAAGGCGGCTCTACTCCACCTTTCGAACATCCAGTGCCCGGTAGTGGTAGCCGTCCTGCGTCCCGCCGGCCACCGTCTCTGGCTCGAATGTCACCTTGTGCCCGGGCGTCAGCGAACGAAAACCCGAACCCGTGAGGTTGCTGTGGTGCGTCCACGCGCCACCGGGAGTCGCATCGGAATCGATGACGCCCCAGCCCTCTTCGTCCCTCCAGGTGCGGACGATTCCGGTGGTTCGGTCGGCGTGGATCCGTGGCGGCCCCATCGACTCCGCCAACCCGTTGCGATCACCGACATCGAGTTTCATATACGCCCGGTAGATATGGCCCTCCACCGTCCGCACTGACACGAACAGCCGATCGGCAATCTGCTTATTCGACAACCCAGCCGCCGCCATCGAGGCCACCTCCCGCTCACGACTCGTGAGGGGGAGTGGATGTGCGGCCTCAACGAGTGCGGGGGACGACATGTGGTCGCATCGGGCCGTCAGCGCCTCGGCCGCATCAGCGCACTTGATCGAACGCCGTCTGTCTCCGGCATGTGTAAACGCGATCGCCGCCAGTGCATAAGCGTCTGCGGCATCCGGCAGGGCGCCGATCGTCTCGAACTCCGCTGCCGCCGATGCCACACCGCATCCGTCGCCAGTCGCGATCGCTGCCGCGTGTCGGGCAATGATGTCGACAAGTTGGCCATCGCAGATGTCGGCCAACTCGGCGAGACGCGTCGCGGTTGTCGTGTCACCGAACCGGGTGGCAAGGTGCAGCGCGACTGCCTCGATGCCGAATTGACCGGCTGTGCACGCGGACTCTGCAGCCGACCGCGACAGATCAACGGCCCGGGAGGTTTCCCCGCGTGCCGCGGCAAGCCACGCCTGCGACATCATGAGCTGGGGCCCGAACACGGCAACGTGCCGGCCGTTCCGGGCCTGCGCAGCGGTGATGATCCCGTCCGCCTCGTGGATGCGACCGAGTTCCGCATATGCCTGACCGAGGACGATGTAGGCGGGGAAACTCCACGAGATGGCGTCGGCCGTGTCGCCCACGTTGAGGGCGGCGATCGCCTGCTCGAGGCGACCCGCAGCGTCGTGGAACCGACCACGGGCAAGCTCCACCGTCCCGACCAGGATGTTCGCAAGCCCCCACGCAACGTATCGGCCGCTCGACGCCAACGAGAGGTACTCCTCGGCTCGGCGTTGTGCCGCGGCGAACTGTCCGGTGAGCGTCAACGCGAGGATCTCACCGTGTGCGGCCGGGAACCGCAGAAGCCCGTCGATCTGATCGGCCACCGCCGCGCTGCGTGCCGCCAGCTCGGGCACCCGGTCGCCGCGTCCCATCAAGGCCAGCGACAGTCCGCCACCGAAGAATGCCCACTCGACCGCCCACGGCAACACCCGATCGGCGGCCAGTATCGCCATCGCTGCTGCCGCCGCTTCCTCGGGCCGATTCTCGAACACCGCGCACACCGAGCCGATTCCCTCGATGATCGGCACGAGACTGGGGTGAGTCACCTTCGCGCGGAGCACCGCGAGGACCTCGTCGGCCTTCTCCGACTCGCCGCTCGCCCAGAACAGGTTCGCGATCCGCGACGTGCCCCAGCGCACCAGCTGCACCTGGTCGAGGCTGTCGGGCGAAAAGGAGCGCAGCAACGATTCCGCCTCGGTGGCGTGTCCCTGCCACAGCAGTGCTCGGGCCAGGAGGTCGGCCGCCTCGAAGCTGCCGGTCTGGTCGAGTGCCGCGCGGGCGAGCCGTTCCCCCAGAGGTACATTCGCCAATCCGATGGCATCCTCGGCGGCGTCGACCAGCAGGGCGGGCTCGACGGATCGATCGCTGTCGAGGGCCAACTCTGCCAGCCGAATCCGATTCGACGACCCGACCACGGCGCGACTGCTCAAAGCCTCCACGAGCTGTCCGCGGAGTCGCCGCCCCGCCGCGCGCCCCACCCGTCGCCGGATCACCTCACCGAATAGTGGATGCGTGTAGCGGACGTCGAGCCGGCGTCCGTCCTCGATGATCCTGACGAGGCCGCGTCGCTCGGCCTCCTCCACTGCGTCCTCGCCCGCCAGCTGACCGAGGATGTCCAGATCGAGCGGCTCGCAGAACGTGAGAAGCTGCAACGCCTGCAGCACGTCGTGGGGTATCTGATCGATCCGGTGCTCCAGCAGGGATGCGAGTTCGGACGTGATGGCGGCTCGTCCCCGTAACTGCCAGACGCCACCGGAGCGGCGCAGCGTCCCGGCTTCGAGGGCGCCCTCCACCAGGTGCCGGACGAACAACGCGTTCCCACCGGACGCCTCCCAGATCATGTCGGCGCTCAGCCCCTCGAGGGGGCCGTCGAGCACGGACTCGATCAGTTCGATGCTCTGATCCCGGCTGAACGGCGCCAGCTCGAGTCGCAGGAGGTGGCCGTCCTTCCACAACGACGTGATCGCGTCGGGGACGGTCTCACCGTTGCGAACGGTGGCGACGATGTGGACGGCCTTGTCGAGGGCGAGCTGGTGAAGGAACGTTGCCGACAGCTGATCGAGGAGATGAGCGTCGTCCACGCCGACCACCACGTCGTGACTGTGACCGTCGTCGAGGAGCGCCTGCCGCGCCGCGGACAGAAACGCGACCGGATCCCGGGAGGTGGACGTTCCGACCAGATGGGCGAACACACCCAGCGGAATGCTCCGGGCCGACTCGGTGCCCGCCACCCATTTCACCTCTTGAGGCAATGACTCGGTGGCGAACCGCGCGAGAGTGGTCTTGCCGACGCCGGGATCGCCCGTGAGGACGACACCGCATCCCCCGGACCGAGCCGTGAGCGACGCGGTGATCGCGTCGAACTCGACTTGCCGCTGAACGAGAGGCCACACCGGACCCATAGGTCTGATTCTAGATTCTCGCGCCCCCGGAAACAGCACCGCGACGAGGATCGAACGCGAGTTGGGAAGCAAAACAGTGCAATACAACCTCGGAGTCGCTTTTCGCCGCAATACTCCGGAAGCGTCGACGGGTTGAGTAGGCCGGCACGGGCGCCGGTTCGGTTTCGTTCTCGACCCGAGGCGTGTCCCGCGCGTTCGAGTAGGGCGCTACTCGCGAGACTAACTGACATTTCGGCCAAGCTGAATGCGTATCGCGGAAAGTTATTGCGTCGAACTACAGGAGAACGTCATGACCGCGCGGCCGGAGCCCTTCTTCAGTTGGACGGCGAGACGGGTCGAACTCCGCGAATCCGAGTCCACCGATCTGGTGCTGGACGAACTCGTGCCACTGGGAACCTGCACGGCCCGTCTGATCGCCGCCCGCGACGAGGACGACGATGTCGATTACCTCGCGCTGGTCGTCGGAGACGTCGCGGACGGCCGGGACGTCGCGGTTCGCGTCGTCGACGAGGAGATGCTCCTCATCGAGGGCGGCCGCTCCAGCGCGTCCCCGGAAATCCTGATCGGGCTGACGGCCACGCCGAACATCTGTGATTGCTCCAGCGCACGACACGTCGAGAGCCAATTGTGTGTCGACGGCCCCATCCGCACGATGATCGCATCGGTGGGAGTGCGGTCCGTCGTCGTCGACTGGTATCACCCCACCTCGACGGCGGCGTGAGCCGAACTACTCTGCCCGCCGGCTCGGTCCACCCAATAGTCGGGTAGAGCGCCACTCGTGGAATTCGGGACCAATCGATGGAGCGTTGAGGTGTTCGAACACTGAAGGCCCCCTCTGAACGCCGGTCGACGATCGAACCGACCCACAGCGCTCACCTGAATGACTCACCCCGATCAAGGACGACATCGTGATATCACACGGAAATTCATACGGCGACAACGACGGCGACAACACACTCGCCGCCCCCTCCGAACCCGAAGTCACGGGCAGCCACGTCGTCGTCTTCACCGAAGGCGGCAACCGAACGGACGCCGCACAGACACTCCGCGACGTTGCGGGGCTGTCCGACGTGGCACGCAGCACCGAATTCGAATCCAGCGCGCTGGACCTGTCGGAGACGCAGGACGCCGACGCCGTCGTGTTCGACGAACTGGGGATCGCGGTGGTCACCGCCGATCCCGACCAACTGGCGGCACTACGGGCGGCCGAGGCCGGCGACGGCCCGGTGCTCTCCATCGAACCCGAACTGATGCACTACGCCCTCTCCATCGGCACCGATCCTCGGGTGCAGGCCGAAGTGGCAAGCTTCACCGACACCGCGGACATCACGTGGGGACTGCATGCCACCAATGTCAGCGCGTCGGCGTGCGGGGGCTTCGGCGTCAAGGTCGCCGTCCTCGACACCGGCTTCGATCTGGCGCATCCGGATTTCGAGAACCGCGCCATCACCGCCCAGTCGTTCGTGCCGGGTGCCGCCGCGCAGGACGGTCACGGGCACGGCACTCACTGCGTCGGAACCGCGTGCGGCCCCAAGTCCCCGAGCGGCACCCGCCGATACGGAGTGGCCCACAAGGCAGACATCTTCGTCGGCAAGGTGTTGTCCGATCAGGGACGCGGAGCCGACCGGGGAATTCTCGCCGGAATCGAATGGGCGATCGTGAACGGCTGCCAGGTCATCTCGATGTCCCTCGGCGCGAACGTGGAGGCGGTGTCCGTTGCGTACGAGACGGTGGGCAGCCGGGCACTGGCATTGGGGTCGCTAATTGTCGCGGCCGCAGGCAACAACGCGAACCGCGCGGCAGGGAACATGGGGTTCGTGGGTCCACCCGCGAACAGCCCGTCGATCATGGCCGTCGCAGCGATCGACTCGGCGCTCGGACTGGCCAACTTCTCGGCCCGCAGCAACCCCGTCATCGGCGGTCAGATCGATGTGGCGGGTCCCGGGGTGGGCGTGTTCTCGACCGTCCCCGTGCCGACGCGGTACGGCACCAAGAGCGGGACCAGCATGGCCGCCCCACACGTCGCGGGCATCGCCGCGCTGTGGTGCGAGGCGACCGGACGCACGGGCCCCGACCTGTGGGCCGTCCTCACGCAACAGGCCCGCAGACTCCTGCTGCCGTCCCTCGATGTCGGGTCGGGGCTGATCCAGGCACCGGCATGATCGCGATCACCGTGACCGTCGACGCCGACCACCTCGACGACATCGAGGCGGTCGGCGCGGCGCTGCGGCTGCGCGGAATGCGTGTCGATCAGGTACTGCACACGATCGGAATCATTTCCGGCGCGGTGGGGGAGGACGAGCATGCCCTCCTCGAGTCCGTTCCCGGCGTGCAGTCCGTCGAGACGGAGAACGTCGTCCAGATACCGCCGCCCGACGCGAACCCGCAGTAGCGGCGGTACCTCACGATCAGCTGCCGCAGTTCGGCACGTTCACCGTGACGTTCGGCGAATCCACCAACGGCTGCACCGGGACCCGGGCCTCGCCCGGAGCGGAGGGCTCGGTGAGCTCGAATTTCACCTCGGCGGTCTTTCCCCGTTGAACCATCGCTCGCACGTTGAAGGCGGGGTGACCGAGTTCGGTGCCGGTGAAGACGAACTGCTGAGCGCCGTTGACCGTCACCTTGTCGAGGGTCGCGCCGCTGGTGGCGAGCAACGACAGGTCGACGGCGTTGGTGCCCTTCGGAACGTTACCGACCGTCTCGAACAACCCCGCAACATAGTCGGGGAATTCCCCCGCGGGGGTGTTGTTGGTCAGACGCACGGTGACGGTCGACGAACGGGTATCGTCGACGCAACTGTCTGCGACGTATTCGATCTCACGGGACAGGTAGTAGTCGAGCTTGTTTCCGCCCTGGTTGTTCACCACGACACCCGCGTACGGCGCCGCGTCGTCCGGAACGACGTTGCCTACCTTCGTGCCCGAAAGCACCTGCTGCAGAGCGGGGTCCGCACTCCACACCGCGATACGCCCCTCGCCGGCCGCCTTGCCCAGCGCGTCGAGCAGCGCCTGCGGGGACGACAGCTTGCCGGTCATCTTGTCGACCACCCGCGCGGCGACAGTCTGCAGGTACTGCTTACGGGCCTTGTTGTCGTCCGCGAATCGCACATACGCGGTCGATTCGGTGAGCTCCACGACGTTGTCCTTCGTGATCACCTCACCGTCCGGCATCGTGACCGGGCCGATGGCGCCGAGCACGTAGCTGAGCGCGACAGGATCGGTCGCGACGGCTCCGTCAACCTGTTCGCCGGATTCCTGCGCCCACAGCGATTTCCAGATCTGCGCGGCGTAGGGAAAGTGGGAACTGAGGTTGCTGTTCCGGAAGTCGGTGGTGGGTCGGCTGGGGCCGTACCGTGCCTCGAATTCGGGGCCGAGATCGAGGGGTTGCTTGTCCATCGACAGCTCCGCGTTCGAGGCGAGCGTGTCGACCTTCGCCGATCCGTCGTGGGCGCGAACGATGCCGAATCCGCCCAGCAGCCCACCTGTTCCACGAGCTTCGGCGTTCGTCTGGAATCCGAGGAAGTAGTTCCGCGGCCCGTCCCCGCCGAGCATCGCCGGCACCACCTTCGCGGCGATCGCGGTGTTGCTCAGCAGCTTCGACAGCTCGGCCGTCTGATCCTGCAACGCCGTGCGTGCCTCGTTCACCACGCCGAGGTAGGTGGCCTCGTCGATGGACTGCGCCTGATCCGACAGTGACTGCGCGGCAACGGATGTCCGATCCAGTACCGGAACGGCGTCACGCAACGACTGCACGTTGACGCGGCCACCGCCCTCGATCAGCTGATCGGGGGCCAGCGTGCTTCCGGCGTCCACGGCAGGACTCAAGACGTCGTGGGTGAGCCCCCGCACGACCTCGGAAATCTGCTGAGAAGTTGCTAGCGGGCTACCGAGAACCGGGACGGCGGCGGTGATGCTCCACGGAATCGAGTGCGTGTTGTCGTAGGCCCGCGACGCGTACTTGTCGGCGTCGGCCGCCGACCGCTGGGCAATCTCGGTGTCGCCGTCGAGCAGGGCGTCCTTGGCGATCTGCGCGTGACCACGCGCCTCCTCGAGGTTCGCCTTCGCCTCGCGGGCAGTGAAGCCCAGCCACGCGCCGAACGCGACGACAACCACCACGGCCACCGAGCCGCCGACGATCACGCGCCGCCGGAGCCTATGCGCCCGCACCCGAGGTTGGTGTGTCCGGCGTTTACGGACACGTCGAACCGGTGTTCCGTCCGCCGCCTGAGCCCGGCCGTCCGACCCGTGATTGTCCGGGCCTGACGTGCCGAAACCCGACGGGCCCGTGACGTTGTCGTCCATTACTGCATGGCTCCTGTCTGAGGGTGTGCAGAGATTATCGTGACGTACCGCTCACAGTCCCCCCTCGTGTGGAGGGGCGATGATTTGCCCAGTATTGTCTAGCCCACGTAACGAACCACGAGGCGCCCACGATGTAAGTCCCGTCGAGGCACTGCCTCATAACTTTCGAGGTACGGCTGAGTGGCGGGACATATGGGTGGCAACGCCCTGTGAGGGCGGGGTGGCGGAAGTGAGAGCGTTTCCGCTTTCGCGTGCGCAACAAGCGCTGTGGTTCGCTCAGCAACTCGACCCGGCCGCGCCCTTCAATATCGCCCAGTTCGTCGAGGTACGTGGACGGGTCGACTACGACCTCCTCGTGTCGGCCACCGATCGCGGTTGTCGCGAGTTGGAGTCCGCCTTCGTCCGCCTGGTCGACGTGGCCGGTGAGCCCCGTCAGGTGGTCGATCTGAGCATCCAGGATGCGCTCGTCTACCGGGACATGCGCGACCACGCGGACCCGGTCGCCGAGGCACACCGCTGGATGACTGACGAATACAGCCGGCCACTCGACGTGATGACCGACCGGTTGATCGCCGCAACCCTGTTGCATCTCGGCCAGAACCACTACTACTGGTACTCCCGCACTCATCACCTGGTGATGGACGCGTACGGCGCCATGGTGCTGATGAATCGTGTGGCGGAGCTCTACACCCATCTCGTCAGCGGAACCGAGGCGCCGCCGTCCACCGCGATGAGCCTGCGCGCGCTGTACGACGCAGAGATCGAGTACCGCACTACCGGCCGATACCTCCGCGACCGCGAGTACTGGGCGGAACGGACCGCTGAACTGCCCGAACCGGTCCGGTTCACGGATCGACATGCGCGACCGACGTCTCCGCCACGGGTAGCGAGCCGTGTCATGGAGGCTGCGGTCGCGAGCCGGATCGAGGAACTGGCGCGCCAGTGGAACTCATCCGAAGTGCCCGTGATCGTTGCCGCGTTCGCCGCGTATCTAGGACGAATGGCCGGTGCCGCGGACGTGGTACTGAGCCTTCCTGTTTCGGCTCGGACAAGCGCATCCGCCCGACGTTCGACGGGAATGATGGCGAACGTCGTCCCCTTGAGGGTTCACCTCGATCCCGGCGGAAGCATCGAAGAACTGGTCCGGGAGGTTCAACTCGAACTGACGGGTGCATTGCGTCGTCAGCGATACCGTCACGAAGACATGTGGGAAGGCCGCGCACAACCGTCCCGCCGCGGGTTCGGCCCGACCGTCAACGTCATGAACTTCCACCGAGAGATCGTGCTCGGTGAACTCGTGGGCGAGTTCAACGTGCTCACGACCGGTCTGGCCGACGACTTGTCGCTCAACCTCTACCCGTCGGTGGACGGGTGCACCGTCCGGGTCGACTTCGAAGCGAATCCCGGCCGCTACGGCGAAGAGGAACTCGACCGGCTGTTGTCGCGGTTCGTCGACTTCCTGAGCTCCTTCGCCGCTGTCGAGAGCGACGCTTCGATGGGGGCGATCGACGTTCTCACCGCTGAGGAACTGGCCGACGCCCTGACGAGCGTTCCCGGACGCGAGCCCGCCGCCGCGTTCCTGCACGAGTTGTTCATGGACTGCGCCGTCGAACGCCCCGACGCGGTGGCGGTCACGTTCGGGGACCAGTCGCTGACATACGCGGATCTCGACGAGCGCTCCGCTGTGGTCGCCTCGTCGCTGAGCGAGGCGGGTGTCGTCGCCGGCGACGTCGTGGCCGTCGTGCTGCCGCAGTCGCCGGATCTGATCGCCGCGATCGTCGGGGTCGTCAGGGCCGGCGGCGCCTACCTGCCCGTCGACCCGCAGTACCCCGCGGAGCGCATCCAGTACCTGCTGGACGATGCGAAGCCGGTCGCGGTGATCGCCGATGCGGCTGCGCCCCCCGTGAGTACTTCTTACCCACGGGCGGTTAACAAGTACTCACGGGCACGAAGTGCATACGTGATCTACACGTCCGGGTCGACCGGGCGGCCGAAGGGCGTGCTCGTCTCGCACGCCAATGTGCTGTCGCTGCTGGCGAATACGCAGGACGAGTTCGGGTTCGGGCCGGACGATGTGTGGACGATGTTCCACTCACCTGCCTTCGACTTCTCCGTGTGGGAGATGTGGGGCGCCCTCACCACCGGTGGCCGGCTGGTTCTCGTAGACCACTTCCTGGCCCGTTCGCCGCACGACTTCCGGCAACTGCTGGTCCGTGAGGGCGTCACCGTCCTCAACCAGACGCCGTCGGCGTTCGGCCAGCTGGTGGAGGTCGACGGAGATACGGATCTGGCGGTGCGGCTGCTGATCTTCGGCGGCGAAGCACTCGATCCGACACCCGTATGGCCGTGGCTCGAACGGCATCCCGGCGTGCGGGCGATCAACATGTTCGGCATCACCGAAACCACCGTGCACGTCACCGCGGCAGAACTCGACCTCTCGGCCCGCGACGCGTCGGCGTCCATCGGTCGCGCACTGCCCGGAGTACAGACCTACGTGCTCGACGCCGCGCTGCGGCCGGTGCCACCAGGCGGCGTGGGGGAGCTGTACATCGCAGGGGCCCAGGTTTCCTCCGGATATCTGCACCGTCCCGGCCTGACCGCGGAACGGTTCGTCGCGAACCCGTTCGTCGAGGGCGCGGTGATGTACCGATCCGGTGATCGAGTCCGCTACCGCGGCGACGGTCGCCTCGACTACGTGGGACGGGCCGACGCTCAGATCGAATTGCGCGGATACCGGATCGAACCCGGCGAAATCGAGGCCGCACTCCTCCGGCATCCCGGCGTCGAGCGAGCGGTGGTGGTTCTCCGCGACACGACTGCCGGACGACAACTCGTCGGCTACGTAGTGACCGATGCCGATCAGCCCACCCTGACCCGGCACCTGCGGACGGTCCTGCCCGATCACATGGTGCCCGGCGCACTGGTGCAGGTCACGGCAATTCCGTTGACCGTCAACGGCAAGATCGACCGCGACGCGCTGCCCGATCCGGGTGTCGTGACCGCGGAGGGGCAGGGCACCCACACACCCATCGAGGACGTGGTCGCGGATGTGTTCGCCGAGGTGCTCGGCGGTGCCGAGGTGGGGACGCGGCACAACTTCTTCGACCTCGGCGGCAATTCGCTGCTCGCCACCCGGGTGTCCGCACGCGTCAGTGCCGTCTTCGACATCGACGTGACGGTGAAGGACGTCTTCGAAGCCCCGACGGTCGCCGAGTTGGCCGCCCGGATCGAGGAGCGGTCCGGTGCCGGGCGTCGACGTGTCCCGCTGCGGCCGGCTTCGCACGACGGCCGCGTTCCGCTGTCGCCGGCGCAACAGCGCATGTGGTTCGTCAACCAATTCGACACCGGTGCTTCGGGATACAACCTCCCGCTCATCGTCCGCCTCGACGGCGAACTGGATGTGCACGCGCTGGCGTCCGCCGCACACGACCTGCTCGAGCGGCACCGCACTCTGCGCACCGTGTACCCGTCCGATGCCGACGGCGTGCACCAGGTCGTCCTCGACGCCGCGAACGTCCCGCTGGATCTGACGCCGATCGCGCTGCCCGGGGACGCCGTCGACGCGCACCTGCGCGCGTTCGTCGACAGCGGATTCGACGTGTCCGTCGACGCACCGATCCGGTCGCGGCTGTATCGCGTCGGACCCGACGCGCACGTGTTCGCCCTCGTGGTGCACCACATCGCCGCCGACGCGTGGTCACTCACCCCGCTGATCCGCGACACGATGACGGCGTACCAGGCCCGCCTCGGGGGAGGCAGCCCCGAGTGGCTCCCGCTGCCCGTGCAGTACAGCGACTACAGCGTGTGGCAACGGGCGGTTCTCGACGACGAGTCCGCCGACACCCTGCAGCGGTACTGGCTCGACACCCTCGCCGACCTGCCCGAGCAGGTCACCCTGCCCACCGACCATCCGCGCCCGGCGGCGGCGTCCGGTCACGCCGGCACCGTCGGCGTCGAACTGGGCGAACAACTGCACGACGCGGTGCACACGCTGGCGCGCGGCGGCCGGGCCACCACGTTCATGGTGCTGCACGCCGCACTTGCCGCCGTCCTCTCGCGATACAGCGGCAGCCGTGACGTCCCCATCGGGACCGCCGTCGCCGGTCGCACCGATCCGCAACTCGACGACATGGTGGGAATGTTCGCCGGCACCCTGGTGCTGCGCACCGCGGTGGACCCGACGGCCACGTTCGCGGAACTGCTCGCTCACGTCCACGAACGGGACATCGCCGCCTACACGCACGCCGACATGCCGTTCGAGGCTCTGGTCGAGCTACTGAATCCGGCGCGGTCGATGTCCCACCACCCACTGTTCCAGGTCGCGTTGTCGATGCAGCGCAGCCGGCTGGGCCAGGTGGCGCTCCCAGGGCTGACGGTGACACCCGTCGGCGACGTCGTCGACCGGGCCAATTTCGACCTGCAACTGACCGTCACCGAGTCCGGTCCCGGCGGGCGCCTGCACCTCGACTTCGGTTATGACGCAGACCTGTACGAGCACTCGACGATCGAGCAGTTCGCGTCGCGGCTGGTGCGGTTCCTCGAGGCCGTCAGTGCAGACCCGCTGCTGCCGGTGGGCGACATCGACCTCTTCGAGGCCGCGGAACGCGCCGCCCTGGTGCCCGCGGTCGGTCCCGCAGCCCCCGCGTCGTCGACGCTGCGTGAGATTCTGACCCGCGGCGCCGTCCTCGCGCCAGGCGCTGTCGCGGTGTCGGGTGGGGGCGTCGAACTCACCTACCGCGAATTGGACACGAGATCCGACACTCTCGCCCGCGAATTCGGCGAGAGCGGGGTGGGCCGCGGAAGCCTGGTTCCGTGGGCCGAGCCGCGGTCGGTGGACGCGGTGGTGCGGCTGTGGGCCATCGCGAAGATCGGTGCGGCTCCCGTGCTGTTCGACCCCGCGCGCACCCCGTTCACCCCACGTGAGTGGGAAAGTGTGCCGGAGCACGCTTTGCCGCTCACGTCCGAGGTGGCGTACGTCGTCTACACCTCGGGAACGACGGGCACACCCAAGGGCGCCGTCGTGACCCACGGCGGTCTGGCCGCACTCGACGCCGACCTGCGCGAGCGGTATGCGGCGGGCCCCGGCTCCCGGATGCTGCACCGCGGTGCGCCCGGATTCGACATGACACTGCTCGAGGTCCTGGTAGCCGGGGCGTCGGGCGCCACGCTGGTGATCGCGTCGGACGCCGAATACGCCGGCCCGCCGCTCGCCGACCTGATGGAACGCGACCGCATCACGCACGCCTGCATGACCCCGACGATCCTCGCCACCCTCGGCGAACGGGACCTTCCGAGCCTGCAGGTACTGATGGTCGGTGGTGAGCGGCTCGGTAGCGAGTTGGTGCACCGCTGGGCCGGGCGTCGCCTGTACAACGCGTACGGTCCCGCCGAAACCACCATGTACGCATTCAGCACCGGGCCACTCGGTGTGGGGGAGCCCGTCTCGATCGGCGCTCCCGTGCACGGTGTGTCCGCGATAGTGCTCGACGACCGCCTCCGCCCGGTACCCCCCGGCGTGCCCGGGGAGCTGTATCTGGCAGGCGGCGCGCTCGCCCGCGGATACACGGACCAGCCGGGGCAGACGGCGGAGCGGTTCGTCGCGGCCGAAGGCGGCACACGCCTGTACCGCACCGGCGACCTGGTGCGCTGGCGGAAGACCGCCGCCGCCCACGAACTCGAGTACCTCGGGCGCAACGACTCCCAGATCAAGATGCGGGGAGTGCGCATCGAACCGGCCGAAATCGACACCGTCATCGCGCGGCTCGCCGACGTCGACTTCGCGGCCACCGTCGTGCGCACCACCGGCGCCGGCACCGAGATGCTGGTGTCCTACGTGCTGCCGAACGGCCACCTCGACACCCACGATCTGCGACGCCGCCTCGCCGAATCGCTGCCGGCCTACCTGGTTCCGACCGCGGTGGTGGTGCTCGACGCCGCGCCGCCCACCGTGAACGGCAAACTCGACCTGCGGTCGCTGCCGATGCCGGAACTGGCGATCGCCGAGAACGAACCGCCGCACACCGACACCGAGCGCGCCGTGGCCCGCGTGTTCGCCGACGTCCTCGGACACGAGAACGTGGGCCGCGGAACGCACTTCTTCGACGCGGGCGGCAACTCCCTCCTCGCCACCCAGTTGACGGCACGGCTCACCGACTCCATGGGACACCTCGTGCCGCTGCGAACCCTGTTCGCGCACCCCACCGTCGCCGAACTGGCCGAAGCCCTCGACGACGCGGTCCCCGAGACCGACCTGCGTCCCGCACTCGTCGCACGGCCCCGACCGGACCGCATTCCATTGTCCCGCAGCCAGTACCGCATGTGGGTGCTGAACCGCACCGATCCCGGGTCGCCGACGTACAACCTGCCCGCCACCGTGCGGTTGGAGGGCGCACTCGACGTCGCCGCGCTGACCGCGGCGTTCGAGGACGTGATCCGGCGGCACGAGACGTTGCGGACCCGGTACCCCGTCGACGGCCACCCCCATCAGGAGATCCTCGACCCGGCGCCGCTCGACCTGACGCCGGTCGACGTGCGCGATCCCGACGAGTTCATGGAGCAGTTCGCCGCCCGCGGATTCGACCTCACCGAGGACCGGCCCATCCGCGTCGCGCTGTTGCGTCTGCACCCGCAGTGCCACGTGCTGGCCGTGAACATCCACCACATCGCCGCCGACGGATGGTCGCTGACCCCGCTCGTCGCCGACGTGCTCAGTGCCTACGCCGCGCACACCGCCGGGATCGCCCCGCAGGAGAACCCGCTGCCGCTGCAGTACGCCGACTACGCCGTGTGGGAGCGGGACCTGCTGGACGGCGAATACGGGCAGCGCCGCGTCGAGCACTGGCGCCGGGCGCTGGACGGCGTCGACAGCACGGCGCCACTGACACCGGACCGGTCGGCGCCTGGTTCGACACGCGCCGGCGTCGTCGAATTCGACGTGTCGGCGGACGTGCGGCAGGCCGTGCACCAGTTGGCGGCGCAGCACCACGCGACACCGTTCATGGTCCTGCACGCGGCACTGTCCGTGGTGCTGTCCAGGCTCGGCGCCCGGACCGACATCGTCGTCGCCACGGCCGTCGCGGGCCGTGGGGAACGCGCACTCGACTCTCTGGTGGGCATGTTCGTGAACACCCTCGCGCTGCGGGCGCAGGTACTGCCGGACATGCCGTTCACCGGACTCCTCGCACAGGTCCGGGACTTCGACGTCGACGCCTTCGAGCACGCGGATGTGCCGTTCGAGGTGGTGGCCGGACTGCTCGGCGGGCGGACCCCGCAGGTGGCCCTGGCCCTGCAGAATCTGCAGATCCCCACCCTCGAGGCGGCGGGCATGACGGTGACGGCGCAGGAATTCGACACCGGAACAGCGAAATTCGACCTCCACCTGACCTTCACCGAGACCTCCGACGGTGATGTCCCTACGGGGATGCGCGGCGCCGCCGTGTACTCGGCCGACGTCTTCGACCACGCGACCGTCGACGCCGTGGCGACCGCCCTCGGACGGGTACTCCAGGCGATCTGCGCCGACCCCGACGTGCCCGTGGGCGACGTCGCGCTGACCGCAGCCGAGCCCCTCGTCGGTGCGCAGCCCGCCGGTGAACGGACCCTGGCCGAGATCCTGACGGCCACCGCCGCCGCGTACCCCGACAGCGCCGCGCTCACCGACGGCGATGTCACGCTGACCTACCGCGAACTGGACGAGCGTTCCGATGTGCGGGCGCGCAAGCTCACCGCGCTGGGCGTCGCACCGGGCGAGGTGGTTCCGATCGACCTGCCGCGGTCGTCGGACTTCGTGATCGAACTCTGGGCGATCGCCAAGACCGGTGCGGCATTCAGCCCCGTGAGCGGTTTTGGTCGCCAGGGTTACCAGAAGTGCGCACGGGACGTGGCGTACGTGATCCACACCTCCGGGTCCACGGGTGCGCCCAAGGCCGTCGCCGTCACCCACCGCGGACTTGGCCCGCTCACCGCCGAGGTGGTGCGCCGGTACCGGGTGGGCCCCGACGACCGTGTGCTGCACGGCTACAACCCCGCCTTCGACGCGGCGCTGCTGGAGATGCTGCTCGCGTTCGGCTCGGGCGCCTGCCTGGTGGTGGCCCCCGCCGACGTCTTCGCCGGCGCCGAACTGCATCGGCTGCTGGTCGAGCAGCGGGTCACGCACTACCTCTCCACGCCGTCCGTCCTCGCGACGCTCGATCCGCACGGGCTCGAGTCGGTGCGGGTCGTGGGGGTCGGAGGCGAGGCCCTGAGCCCCGAACTGGCCGGAACGTGGAGTGCTGGAAGGCTTCTGCTCAACGCCTACGGTCCGACCGAGTCGACGGTGGTCGCGACGCTGACCGAATTCGAGCCCGGATCCGCGACCGGCACGGTGACGATCGGCGCCCCGATCCCCGGGACCACGGCGGTCGTGCTCGACACGCGGCTGCGCGCGGTCCCCGTCGGCGGTGTCGGTGAGCTCTACCTCGCCGGACCCGGACTCGCCCAGGGCTACCTCGGCGCACCCGACCGGACGGCGGAACGGTTCGTCGCGGCGTCGGACGGCGCCCGCATGTACCGCACCGGCGACCTGGTGCACCGACGGGCGGACGGCCACCTCACCTTCATCGGCCGGGCCGACCGCCAGGTCAAGGTGCGCGGCATGCGCATCGAACCGGCGCAAGTCGAGGCGGCCCTGCTGGAGCTGGACGGTGTCGAGCAGGCAGCCGTGTCGGTGCAGCGACACGACCTCGTCGCCTTCGTCGCCGGCACGGACCTCGACTCCGCGACTCTGCGACAGAAGCTGACGGGCCGACTGCCCTCGTATCTGGTGCCGCCACGCATCGTCACGATGGACACGCTGCCTCTCACCGCCAACGGCAAGCTCGACGTCGCCGCGTTGGAGGCCCGGGGCGACGACGTCGTCGCGGCACCCCCACGCACCGCGGCCGAGGAGATGGTGGCCGGCGTGTTCGCCGACGTGCTCGGCTCCGCCCGGATAGGCGCCGGACACAACTTCTTCGACGCGGGCGGCGATTCCCTGACTGCGACGGCGGTGACGGCCCGACTGTCCGCGACGTTCGGCGTCGACGTGCCCGTGCGGGTGCTGTTCGAGAACCCGACCCCCGTGTCGCTCGCCCGGTGGTTGGACGCCCCCGCGTCGGGCGCGATGCGGCCGGTGCTCGGTCCCCGCCCGAGCGGGGCGCGAGTGCCGCTGTCGCCCGCGCAGCAACGCCTCTGGCTGCTCAGCCGGGTCAACCCCGACACCGCCCTGCACAACATGGTGTTCGTCACCCGGGTCGGCAGTGACGTCGACGTCGACGCCCTCCGGCTGGCGATGCGGGACGTGCTGGAGCGGCATTCGATGCTGCGGACCGTCTTCCCCGTCGACGCCGAAGGTCCGTATCAGCTGGTGATGCCCGTCGAGTCCGTGACCGAGGACCTCGGCGCGGAAGCGGACTTCGCCGTCGACACGTGGAGCGCCCGGCCGTTCGACCTCACCACCGAGACCCCGGTGCGGGTGAAGCTGTGGCGCACCGAGGGCGGCGGCTTCATGCTCGGCGTCGTGGTCCACCACATTGCGCTGGACGGCGGTTCGATGGGACCGCTGCTCACCGACCTCGACACCGCCTACCGGTGCCGCGCGGACGGGTCGGCCCCGCAGTGGGCGCCGCTGGTCGTGGATTACGCCGACTACGCGATCTGGATGCGCGAACTGCTCGGGACCGCCGCCGATCCCGGCAGCGCGGCTCGCGCCCAGCTCCAGCATTGGGCGCAGGTGCTCTCCGGTGTGTCGGGGCCGCTCCCGCTGCCGACCGATCGCCCCCGACCGGAACTCCCCAGCCACGTTGGGGCCAGTGTGGAATGGACGCTCGACGACGACCTGCGGGAGCGGGTGGTCGCACTGTCACGCAGCCGCGGAACGACCGTGTTCATGGTGCTCCACGCCGCCCTCGCGGTGCTACTGGCCCGCGTGAGCGGACAGTCCGACGTCGTGGTGGGCACGGCGGTCGGCGGCCGTCCCGATCCGGTGCTCGACGCCGTGGTCGGCATGTTCGTCGGCACCGTGGCACTGCGCACCGCGGTCTCGCCGGCGCAACCGTTCCAGGATTTCCTCGCCGACGTCCGCGCCGTCGACCTCGACGCGCTCGCGCACGCCGACGTCCCGTTCGACGACGTCGTGACACACCTCGCCCCACCCCGATCCGCGGCACACAACCCGCTGTTCCAGGTGATGCTGACGTACCAGCGGGCCGTCGACTTCCCTGAACTTTTCGTCGGCACCGACGAATACCACCCCGAGACGCAGGCCACGGAATTCGACCTCGTGTGGGACGTGACCGACGCGGCCGAGAACATGACGGTGCGACTCGACTACGCCACCGACCTGTTCGACCGGCAGACGGCGCTCACGCTCCTGAGCCGGTTCGCCGTCGTCCTCGAGGCCGCCCTGACCACCCCGTCGGCGGCCGTCGGCGACCTCGACATCCTCGACGACACCGAACGCGCACAACTCGTGCAGGGCCCGCGGCCGGTGGCCCCGCCGCGGACGCTCGGCGGCATCCTTGCCACCCGTGCTGGCGCCACCCCGTCCGCCGTCGCGGTGGTCGACGGTGACACCCGGTGGAGTTACCGCGAACTCGACGAAGAATCGGACCGCTGGGCCCGCGCACTCGCGTCCCGCGGCGTCGGCCCGGAGGACGTCGTCGCCGTGGCGACACCCCGCGGCCGGCACTGGCTCCTGGCGGTGTGGTCGGTGACCAAGGCCGGTGCGGCGTGGGTGTCGCTGGATCCCACCCATCCCGCGGAGCGGCTCGACTGGATGCTAACGGACTCGCGCGCGGTGCTCGGTTTGACGGTCGGTGGCGTCGGGGATCTGCCGCGATCGGTCGACTGGTTGTGCCTGGAGGAGCGGCCCTCCGGTGACGCGGATCCGGCGGCACCCGATGTGGACAACGCGGCGTATGTGATCTACACGTCGGGTTCCACGGGCCGGCCGAAGGGCGTCGTCGTCACGCACCGCGGACTGACGACCCTCCTCGCCACCCCCGCCTACACGTCGGACGCGGCGGGCGGCGACGACGGCCGGGTGCTGCAGTCGACCTCCCCGACCTTCGACGTTGCGGTGTTCGAAATGCTCTGGGCGGTGTCGCTGGGCAGCGCCCTCGTGGCTGCACCCGCCTTCAGCTATGCCGGTGAGGAATTGGCTCAGTTCCTGGTGGCACAGAACATCACCCACTTCACCCTCACACCGACCGTGCTGGCCTCCCTCGACCCGCACAGCCTCGCACCGTCGACGGTCGTCGTCGGGGGAGAGGCACTGCCCGCGGACCTCGCCGACCGGTGGTCGCGGCGGCACCGGCTGTTCAACGCCTACGGTCCGACCGAGTTCACCGTCGACGCGTGCGTCGCGGGCCCCCTCGAACCCGGACTGCCGATCACCATCGGAAGCGCCCTGGACGGCGACGCCGCGTTCGTCCTCGACATGCGTCTGCATCCCGTGCCCGACGGCGTGACGGGCGAACTGTATCTGGCGGGCAGTGGCATCGCCCGCGGCTACCTGGGCCGAAGTGACCTCACCGCAGGACAATTCGTGGCACATCCCTACGGGAAGCCAGGGGAGCGGCTGTACCGCACCGGCGACGTGGTGCGGCGTGACCCGGGCGGCCGACTCGAGTACCTGGGCCGCAGCGATTCGCAGGTGAAGATCCGCGGAATCCGCGTCGAACCCGCCGAGGTCGATGCCGTGCTCGCCGGGCACCCCGAAATCGAAGTTGCCGTGACGATCCCGGTGCCGACACCGACGGACACCGTGCTGGCGTCGTACGTCGTGGGCGCCGCGGGACTGACGCCGCGATCCGTGTTCGACTTCGCGCGCGGCAGGCTGCCGCGGCACCTGGTCCCCGCGTCGGTGACGGTCGTCGACACGATGCCGCTGCTGCCGTCCGGCAAACTCGACCGCGCCGCACTGCCGGCACCGACGATCGAGATCGTCGAATCCGCTTTGCCGGCAGGCGAACTCGAAGAGACGATCACCGCCGTGTTCGCGGACGTCCTGGGCATCGCAGACGTCCCCGCCGACGAAGCCTTCTTCGCTCTCGGCGGCACATCGATGGGGGCGGCGTCGGTGGCGACGGAACTGCGCCGCCGGCTGGACCGCGACGTCCCCATCGAATGGGTCTTCACCGACCCCACGGCGCAGCGCCTCGCCGCCCGGATCGACGACGGTGCACGGCCCGAGAGCTTCTTCGGCACCGTGGTGGAACTCCGCCCCGCCGATGCGGGAGCGCCGCTGTTCTGCGTGCACCCGCTCAGCGGATTGGCCTGGTGCTTCGGCGGTCTCGCCGATCACGTCGGTGACCGCCCGCTGTACGGCATTCAGGCGACCGGAATGCCGGACCTGCCCGAGACGCTGTCCGAGCTGGCCGCGCGGTACGTCGACGCGATCCGGTCCGTCCAGCCGGCGGGCCCCTACCACCTGCTGGGGTGGTCGCTCGGCGGAACCATCGCCCACGAGATGGCCGTCCAGCTCCGCGACGCCGGCCACGAGGTAGCCGCGCCGGCACTCCTCGACACGCTTCTGCCGCAACATCAGCCACCCGAACCGGAAACCCTGAGCGAGGACGAACTGATCGCGCAGTTCGGCGCGTACGTGAGCGCCGACCGGCTGCGCGAGATCCGGGCCGTGATCGAGCGGCTCGAGCTGATCGCGTCGGCCCACAGCCCCCGGCGGTTCGACGGCGATGTCCAGCTGTTCGTCGCCGCCCGGGACCTGGACCGGCACCCCGACGTCGTCGACGCCTGGCGCGAGTACGCCGACGGCGTCGTCATCGCACACCACATCGACACCACCCACTCCGAGATGGCAGACCCGGGCCCGCTCGCCGAGATCGGCCGACTGCTTCGGAGATCGGGGGACCACGGCGGACCGTGACGGCACGTGACGCCGACAGTGGACCTCATCACTACGATGTAGCGATTCAGTCGGGTCAGAACGATGTGAATGACAGCTCGATCGCGCCGCTGAGCGCGACGCAATTGGAAGAGACTCGATAATGGAAATTCAGGACTACCTGCGAATTCTGCAGTCACGTTGGAAAATCATCGCGATCACGACCGTGGTCGCGATTCTCGGTGCGCTCGGAGCGTCGTTGCTGACCACTCCGATCTACGAGGCGTCGACCCGGTTGTTCGTCTCGACGTCCGCCGGATCGTCGGTGAACGAGGTCTACCAGGGCAACCTGTTCTCGCAGCAGCGGGTGACGTCCTACACCAAACTGCTCACCGGCGAGACCCTCGCGCAGCGGACGATCGACAAGCTCGATCTGGGCGGCACGGCGGCGGCGCTCGCCTCACAGGTGAAGGCCAGCTCCGCGCCGGACACCGTGCTCATCGACGTCAAGGTGCAGGATCCGTCGCCGGAACGCGCCCGCGACATCGCCAATGCCCTGTCCGACGAGTTCGTCGTCATGGCCCGGGAACTCGAGACCCCGGAGAAGGGTGGCGCACCCGCCGCCCGCGTCGTCGTCGAACAGCAGGCGCAGACTCCGTCGACTCCCGTCTCGCCCAAGACGCTGCGCAACCTCGCGCTGGGCGCGGCGGTCGGGCTGCTGCTCGGCATCGCCTTCGCCGTCCTGCGTGATCGCCTCGACAACACGGTCAAGGATCGGCGCACCGTCGAGGAACTGGCCGGTTCGGCGCTGATCGGCACCATCCCGTTCGACAAGGAGCGGCAGACGCAGCAGGCCATCAACTTCGCCGAGGGCAATTCCTCGAGCGCGGAGGCCTACCGCGAACTCCGCACCAACCTGCAGTTCCTCGAGGTCGACAACCCGCCGCGTGTCATCGTGGTCACCAGTTCGCTGCCCACCGAGGGCAAGACCACCACCGCGATCAACATCGCGCTCGTGCTGGCGGAGGGCGGCCAGAACGTGTGCCTCGTCGAGGGCGACCTCCGGAAGCCGCGGGTATCGAAGTACCTCGGCGTCGTCGGCTCCGTCGGACTCAGCAGCGTCCTGGCAGGCAAGGCCGACCTCGACGCCGTGCTCCAGCCGACCCAGTACTCGGGTCTCACCGTCCTGGCGTCCGGGCCGATCCCGCCGAACCCGAGTGAGCTGCTCGGAACGGAGACGGCCCGCCAGGTGCTGGCCGACCTCCGCGGACGATTCGACTACGTGATCGTCGACGCGTCGCCGCTGCTGCCGGTCACCGACGCGACCGTGCTCACCGCGATGTCGGACGGCGCCCTGGTCATCGCCCGGCACGCCGAAACCAAGCGGGACCAGCTGTCGCGGGCGGTGGGCAACCTGCACAGCGTCGGGGCGACCATCCTCGGGACGATCATCACGATGACGCCGAGCCGCGGTCGCGGGGTCTACGAGTACAAGTACTACTACGAGACCGACAAGTCGCTGCCGCAGATGCAGCAGGCCGCCCCCGCGCAGCCCGCCGTGCAGCAGCAGACACCCCAGCAGCCGGTGCCACAGCAACAGGCCCAGTACGTTCGCGAGGAGTACCCGCAGCAGCCGTACGGGGGAGATCCGCAGGAAGCTCCCGTCTACCAGGGTGCCCCCGCCTACCAGGGCGCCTACCACGGCGACCAGGGCCAGCAGTGGTACTCGGGGCCCGACCACTACGGCAACGAGCAGCAGTCGGGCGCACCGGTGCCTCCCACACCGAGGCGCACCCGTCGCTACCGTGACGACCAGGAACCCTGGTCAGAGACGGATGCTCCGCGAGATCACACCCAGTAGATCGGCGATCTCGGACCCGATGGTCAGGAACGTGTCCTCGTCCTTCCCCATCGGGTCCGGCACGTCCTCTGGAGTGTCGTCGGCCTTGTGTCTGGGACGCGCCGCAGCCAGGTCGGCCACCGACTTCGCGTCCGCTGCCTCGGCGAGGCGGGCGGCCTCCTTCAGGGTGAACGTCTTCTTCAGCTGCTCGGGAGCCAGCGCCAGCACCTTCTCGCGCTGACGTTCGGTCATCGTCAGCACCAGGTCGGCGTCCACCGCGAGTTCGGCGGTGAGCATTCGCGCGGTGAACTCGGCCGGATTACCGCCGAGCCCTTCCAGGACTTGCGCGGCCGTCGGTTCCATCGGGCGTCCGACGGCAGCGCGTGTACCTGCACTTTCGGCGGTCAGGTCGGTGATCCCGAGCTCCTCGGCGTATGCCACTGCGAGGCGCTCGGCCGTTGGGGAGCGACAGACGTTTCCGGTGCAGACGAAGAGAACATGCATGGGCGAAGCATAGGGTCTCGCCCCGCACCGTCCGTACACGCACTGTTGGCTTCGAACATCTGCCGGGTAAATATCGCGCTCACCTGCACTGGTTATCAAGGGTGCATGCGCTGCACCGTGTTTGGAACCGGATACCTGGGAGCCACCCACGCCGCCTGCATGGCGGAGCTGGGTCACGACGTCCTGGGCGTCGACATCGACCCCGGAAAAGTGGCGAAACTCTCCTCCGGAGAGGTGCCGTTCTACGAGCCGGGGCTCGCGGATGTCCTGCGCCGGAACATCGACGCCGGCCGACTGCACTTCACCACGTCGTACCGCGAGGCCGCGGAGTTCGCGGACCTCCACTTCCTCGGCGTCGGCACCCCGCAGAAGAAGGGGGAGTACGGCGCGGACCTGCGGCACGTGCATTCGGTGATCGACACCCTCGCGCCGATGCTCGATCGCCCCGCCGTCATCGTCGGCAAGTCGACCGTTCCCGTCGGGACGGCGGCCGATCTGGGTGCGCGGGCCCGCGCGCTCGCGCCGGCGGGTGACGCCGTGGAGGTGGCGTGGAACCCGGAGTTCCTGCGGGAGGGCTTCGCCGTCGAGGACACCCTGCACCCCGATCGGATGGTGCTGGGAGTGGACCGCCTGCGCCCCGGACGCGCGGAGGCCGAGTTGCGTGAACTGTACGCCCGGCTGCTCGGCGAGGACATTCCCTTCCTGGTCACCGACCTCGCCACCGCGGAACTGGTCAAGGTCTCGGCCAACGCGTTCCTTGCCACCAAGATCTCGTTCATCAACGCCATCTCCGAGGTGTGCGAGGCCACCGGCGCCGACGTCACCCAACTCGCCGACGCCCTCGGCTACGACGCGCGGATCGGCCGCCGGTTCCTCAACGCCGGTCTCGGCTTCGGCGGCGGCTGCCTGCCCAAGGACATCCGCGCGTTCATGGCCCGGGCCGGTGAGCTCGGTGCGAACCAGGCACTGCACTTCTTGCGGGAGGTCGACAGCATCAACATGCGCCGGCGCACCCGGATGGTGGAGTTGGCGGCGCAGGCGTGCGGAGGGTCGCTGCTCGGCGCCAACGTGGCCGTCCTCGGCGCGGCGTTCAAACCGGAATCCGACGACGTCCGCGACTCCCCGGCACTCAACGTCGCGGGAATGATGCAGTTGCACGGGGCCGTCGTCAGCGTCTACGACCCGAAGGCCCTCGACAACTCCCGCAGGCTGTTCCCGACGCTGAACTACGCGACGTCGGCGGTCGAGGCGTGCGACAACGCGGACGCGGTGCTGCTCCTCACCGAGTGGGCGGAGTTCGCCGCCCTGAAACCGGAGGATCTGAACGGTGTGGTGCGTGCCCGGGTGATGGTCGACGGCCGCAACTGCCTCGACGCCGAGGATTGGCGCACGGCCGGGTGGGTCTATCGGGGGCTCGGCAGGGGATAGCGACCCGTGACCTGGCGGCCCCTGCGATAACGGGTTTGACGATCTCCACTGCCGGCGGCATCGGCGAACGGTAGCGTCAGCCCAAATCGCAACGGAGGGCTGGGCGATGTCGAAGGCACGTCACGGATCCCTACTCGCACTCCTCGCTGCCGTGATCTGCCTGCTCGGCGCCGCGCCCGCTCACGCGGCGGAAGTCCCGACCCTGCCGGGGCCTCCGCAATCCGACGCCGGCACCGCGATCGCGTACGCGAAGCAGCATCCGCATTCCGCGCCGCCCGGTGCCAACGACTTCTCGTGCCGCCCCGATTCCGCGCACCCCCGTCCCGTGATTCTCGTGCACGGAAGCGACGGCAGTGCCTACTCGAACTGGGCCGGGTTGAGCCCGAAACTGAAAGCCGCCGGCTACTGCGTGTTCGCCCTGAACTACGGACGGAAACCGGGCACCGAACACTTCGGGATGCAGACGATGACCGAGGGGGCCGCCGAACTCGAGGTGTTCGTCGACGACGTGCTGTCCGCAACCGGCGCGGGCGAGGTCGACCTGATCGGGCACTCGCAAGGCGCGACGGTGGCGCGGTACTACGTCAACAGGCTCGGCGGGGCGTCGAAGGTGCACCACTGGATCGGTCTGGCGTCGCCCACCTACGGGGGAACGTTCTTCGGGATCGCGACGGCGGTGACGTCCGTTCCCGGGGGCACCGAACTGATCGAAGCGATCGGTTCGGAGGCGCTTGCCGAACAGGTGCAGGGATCGCCGTTCCTCACCGCCCTCAATGCCGGCGGTGACACCGTCCCCGGCGCCGAATACACCACGATCGGGACGCGCTACGACGAGGTGATCCAGCCGTACACCAACGTCGCGCTGCACGACCCCGGTGCCACCAACATCCTCGTCCAGGACCTGTGCCCGATCGATCAGACCGGACATTTCAACCTGCCCTACGACCCGTACTCCCAGCAACTGGTGCTCAACACGCTCGATCCCGCCCACGTGGTCGTGCCGCCGTGCGCGTTCGTGCCGCTGGGCACGGGCATCCCGGGAGTGATCATCGCGAGCAACTTCTGAGTTGTCTGCCGCCGAACGGTTGCCCGGTTGCCGTGTCGGACCGCTTCGCTAGACTGCGGGCCATGGAGTGGGGGGATTCCGGATCGAACCCGTGCACAGTCGAGTTAGGCGGCCCATGAGTTCGGTTCTAGGTGTGTCGGTCGGTGCGAGCGCTGTGCGCTTGGCGCGACCCGACTCCGTGAACCGTGACGACGCCGCAAGCCGGCACGTCCCCGATTTCCGGGCCCAGGTCGTCGCCGCAGGCCGGGATCTGCCGGAGGAGCTGGCCGCCGAATCGATCGGCGTGGTCCTCGCCGGGGCACCCGACGCCGGGCAGGTGCACGCCACCGGCGTCGCCTACCGCGACGAAGCGCAGGCGGGTGCCGTCCAGGCGGCGATGGCCCGGCAGCAACTCGCCAACTACCAACTCGTCACCGAGGCCTCGGCCGCGCTGAAATTCCTCGACGTCTCGGGAGCCCTCGGCGACCACGCGACGCTCGTGTTCTACGACCTGGGCAGTTCCGGGCTCACCGTGAGCGTCGTCGACCGGGCGACGGGTGAGGTGGTCGAGACGGTCCGCACCGACACGGTGAGCGGCGACGTCTTCGACCGGATGGTTCGTGCCAACCAGTTGGAGAACAACCGCATCGAGGCGCCCCGCGACGCGGCCGCGAGCCTGGCGCTCGACCTCCGCTGCCGCGAGGCGAAGGAGCGGCTCTCCACCGGCGGCGCCGTCGCCGTGCCCGGCGAGGGCGGTCTGCTGCTGTTGTCGCGCGACGTCTTCGACTCGCTCATCGGTGTCACCGTCGAATCGTCGGCGCGCCTCGCCCGCGACGTGATCACGCGGTCGGGACGAAACCCGGATGCCGTGGTGCTCACCGGTGGCGGTGCGCGCATTCCCCTCGTGCGCACGGTGCTGCAGTCGTGGCTCGGGTTGCCCGTCATCGTTCCCGACCATCCCGAACTCGTTGCGGCACAAGGTGCTGCGCTGCTCGCCCAGCAGGTGGTGCCGCCGGCCGTCGAGGTCGCCCGAGTCCTCCCGCCGCCGCAGTACGCACCTCGAGCCGGTTTCGAGGCGCACGTCTCCCGGCACGCTCCGAGTGCAGTGGTCGCGCGCAGCGGTGCGCCGTCGAGCACCCCGTCGTGGCTGAGCGCCGCGGCGCCGCCGCCGAGTCAGCCGGTGGCCAAAATCCAGATCCGGGGCGCCACGCTGGCGGGCACCGCGCTCGCCGTGGTGGCGGTGATCGGCCTCGGTCTCGGATACGGAAAGAATCTGTGGGCGCGCACCGAGGGGTCGTCGCAGCCGGTGACCACGCAACTCGTCACCGAACCGCCGGTCGTCACCGAAATGGCCACACCGTCACCGACGACGCCCCCGCCGGCTCCGACGTCCGAGACCGTCGAGGCTCCCGTGCAGACGGCGTCGCAGATCCGGATTCCCGAGCCGCAGCCCGCGCCGCCACCACCTCCGCCTCCGCCGATATTTCCCGGCCTGCCGCAGATCCAACTGCCGCCGTTCCAGCTGCCCGAACTCCCCAGGTTCCCCGGAACCTAGACGTCGCGGGGGCCCGCCTGCCGATTCGAGGTGTCGGGGCCCGCTCCGCGGGCCTACGATGGGAATGGTTCCGGCGTAGAGAGGATGTGTGCAGTGACTGCAAATCCCGCGGAGTTCCACAGCACTCCCAACGTTCCCCCGTCTTCGGCGGCCGCGCCGGCAGAGACACGACGGCTCGTGGCGTATACGAAGCCGATCCTGAAGATGTTCCCGCCCACCAGCGAACACGCGGCCAAGGTGACGATGCTGACCGTCTACGCGCTGATGGTCATCGCCATCATCTTCATCGTCCTCCGGGAGGTCGGACTCTTCAGCTAGCGGACTACCCGTTACTTGGAATGACGGCCGCCCCGTGACGGCCTGACTGCGGCCACGTTGCCGCTGGGACCCGCGCCGATCGGGCGCGCCAGCATCACCGCGATCGCGGTCGTCAGCGGAACCGACAGCGCCAGCGCGATGCCGCCGACCGCCGAACGCACGATCTCGATGGCCACGGCGTCGCTGAGCAGCACGTCCTGGATCGACCGCCCCGCCACACTGAACAGCAACAGCAGTGGCAGCGCCCCGCCGGCATACGCGAGGACGAGGGTGTACACCGTGCTGGCGATGTGATCGCGGCCGACGCGCATCGCCGACCCGAAGATCTGGCGTCTCGACGCGCCCGGGTCGAGCGAGGCCAGTTCGAACGCTGACGCCGCCTGCGTGATGGTGACGTCGTTGAGCACGCCCAGCGAGCCGATGATGAAGCCGGCCAGCAGCAGGCCGGTGATGCTGACGTGCTGGATATACGTCTGAACGTTGGTGTTCTGCTCCTCGGACAACCCGGTCAGGCGCGTCATCTCGATGGTGGCGTAGGAGAGGACCGCCGCCAGGGCCATCGACGCGAGGGTGCCCAGCAACGCCGAACTGGTGCGCAGGGAAACACCGTGCGCGAGATACAGCACGGCATACAGGATGACGGCGCCGGACACGAGCGCCACCGGGATCGCCGGTTGCCCGTCCAACAGGGCCGGAAGTGTGAACAGGACGAGCACACCGAACGAGACGACGATGCCGACGAGCGCCCGGAACCCGCGCCACCGCGCGACCGCGATCACGACGACGGCGAATGCGAGAGCGATGAGCGTGACGGGCAGACCACGGGCGTAGTCCTCGAACGAGTATTCCGTCGTGCCGTTCACATCCGTTTGGCGGGACAGCCGGATGTTTTCGCCCACGCGGAGGTCGGGCTGGCCGGGGCCGGGGATGATCTCGAGCAGCGTCTGGGTGCCGGTGTTGGGACCGGACTCGATGTCGACGATGCTGCGCTGGCACTCGTAGGCGCCGGCGGGCGCGGGCAGCGGTGCGCCGGTGAAGACCCGCCCGGCCGACGGGCTCCCGCAGTCGCCGATGTTCTGCATCGTGACCGTGCCCGACTCCGTGACGACGGCACCGCCCTGGGCGCTCTGGAACGGCTGCTCGACGTCGACGCTCGGCTTGCCGGGCCACAACGCGACGGCGCCGATGAGTACCGCGACACCGATGGCGACGAGGAGCCCGACGACCACCTTGGCGGCGACGGGGCCCATCGGGGCCGGTCCGTCGCTGTGGCCGTGTCCATGGCCGTGGCCGTGTCCGTGGAATTCGCTCATCGTCCGCTTCGCGCCGGCTGCTGGGGGGATTGTCTCCGCACGCACGACAGGGTAGCCGGAAGCAGGCCGGGAACGCTGTGACGGAAGTGGCGGGCGGTGCCGGTGTTGCCGACCTGTCCGGTGTGTATTGCTCTCGTGTCGCTTATATGTCGCCGGTGTGATTAGATATCGGAACATGGCACGCAGCAGCTAATCTGCAGCGAACGCCGAGCTTCACGCAAGGGTGGTCCGGAACTCCGAACGAGGGGTGTGTTCCGCGGGCGACGAGCCGCTGCGTGGAGAGAAGTGCCGAGCTGGGTGGCGGGGTACAGGGGGGGTTGACCCCGCCACCAACCTGGCGCCCACAGGGGGGGGAGGGGCGACAGGTGCTCGCGGCACTCGAGGTGCCGGTTGCCAATCTACCGACACATGAGGGGTATTCGTCAACCGGGTAGGTGAAATCGCCCACATGTCGTGACCTCGAACGCCGACAGCCTAGGATTATGGCCGTTCGGAGGTGTTCCAGTGCGAATCTCGCGGCCGTCGCGACGACCCAGCAACCATCTTCGCCGGATCGTGGCGGAGATGGGTATTCCCGTGCCCTGGAACAGGGATCAGCTGATCGGCGGTGTCGCAGCCCGCCGGGGTCGCCCGATCCACCTGGTCCCCGTGTCGCACGCCCTGGTCCAGGGCGGACATTCCGGACTCTGGCTCGCACGGGCCGAGGACGACGTGATCCTTTACGCGACAGGGATGTCGGACGTGCACGCCACCCACATCATCTGCCACGAACTGGCGCACATGGAACTCGGCCACGACCGCGACACGATCGGGGACACCTCGGTCGACTCGACGGTGCTGTCGGTGGCCGCGCCGTCGGTCGACACGACAGGCGTGGTCAAGATGCTCGGCCGGTCCAACTATTCGAACGATCAGGAATACGAGGCGGAACTGCTCGCCACCCTCATCATGGCGGGCCGCCGCGTGACGACGGGCGGCGACACCGCCGGTGACGCACGGGTGTCGCGGATGCTCGGAACGTTCTGACGCCGTGTACGAACCGCCCACCTACGTGAGCTGGCCGCTGCTCGCCGTCGTCTGGGGGACGACCCTCCTGCGCGTGGCCCTGGTCCGGTCGACGGTCGCCGAACGCCGGATGAACGCCGCCCTCGTCTTCGCCTCGCTCTCCCTGGTCCTCCAGCGGTCGCTGGCGCAGCACTGGCTCGACCTCTGGTTCGGGTACGGATTCGCGAACACCCTCAGCAACGTCTGCATCATCCTCACCGCGGCGTCGCTGATCAGTCTCTTCTCCGCGTGGGCGCTCGGCCCGGCGCGTCTACCCCGCATCCACGTCGTGTCGCTGTCGGTGTGCCTCGTCGCGGGGGCGATCCTCATCGCCCTCAGCGCCCCGGCGCGGTCGCGGGGTGTCGCCATCGCGGACGAGGGCGGCTGGCTCTTCGCGGCCTACTGCATCACATATGCCGTTCCGATCCTCGCCGTCGCCGCGCTCAATCTGTGGATCTCACTGAAAGCCGTGCGCAGCGCCACTCCGGGACACGAGCGCCGGGTGTTTCTCGCCGTCATCGCGCTGTCGCTGTTCGAGGTGTTCGACATGGGTGTCGTCATGACGACCGGGGTGGTCAACGCCGTCAGCGAAGACAACGCACTGACCGAATCGCACAGCGACTCGGGGGCGTTCATCCGCGTGCTCGTCGTGTCGGCGGGCGCGATCATCTCGGCGGGACCGGTGATCCGGGCGCTCGGTCACCGGTGGCGGTCGCGACGGGTCACTCGCCGGCTGCAGCCGATGTGGCGGACCCTGACGGGCGCGGTCCCCGAAGTGGTCCTGGAACTGCGTCCGGCCGATCGCCGGGCGCTGTCCGCCCGCGGCCGGCTGGACCGGATGAGCGTCGAGATCCGCGACGCGATCATGGTCCTCGACCGGCACGTCGTGGTCGAACTCGGCGACCTCACCGGCAGCGCACCACCGGTGGTCATGGCGGCGCGACTGCACCTCGCGTGCCTGGCCCGCAGCGCCGGCCACCCGGCGCACGGCACGGGCGGGACGACGCACCGGTTCGCGACCGACGTCGGCGGCGAACCGTGGGAACTGGCGCAGCTGGCCGACCACTGGACGGACGGCGAGCGTGTGGCGGCCGCCCTGTGGGCGCGGCGCCTCCCGCAGTTCGGCGGACCCGAGGACCCGTCGGCGCGCGTCCCCGCTCAGGTCTGACGGGGGTCCGGCGACGCGATCGGCAAGGGGCCGTGGCTCCGCCGCAGATTCTCCAGAAGCGGGATCAGCGATTCCATCTCGGCGGTGGTCGGCTCCGCGCTCGCGTCGAGCGATCGCATCGACAGGTGCCGCACCCCGGCCTCGCGGACCGCGATCTTGAACCGGACCAGGGTGTCGTAGTCGTGGTAGCCGTCGGCCGCGAGGTACTGCTCGGGGGCGTGGAAGTGCTGTGCGACCGCCCGCAGGACGTCGGGCTCGGGAGGCTCGTGATCGTTCGTGCGCAGCGACTCGATCTCGGACGGCGCGACGGGGCGGCCGAGGATCCGCGACACCCCCGCGGCGACGGTGTCCTCGCCCGGTTCGGGACCGTCGACATCGTGGGCGAGGGAGAACAGGCGGTTGACCCGCACCGACAACGGCACCCCGTTCATGCGGTCACCTCCGCGTCTCCGCTGCGTTCAGGATCGTCGGTGGCGACGAGTTTCACCGCGTCCTCCCATCGACGCCAGAAACGCTCCCGGGTGGCCGCGTCGAGATCCTCCCCCCGGCCGTAGAGGAAACGGCGATACCGCGCCTCCTCGAGTTCGCGGGGGTCGGTGACGGTCGACGGTTCCTCCAGCAGGTGGCCGAACGCGAACTCGACCAGCGGCTGGCGGGGTCCGGCGGGTCCTCCGTTGACTTCCAGCAACCGCGTCACGTAGGCGCCGGTGATCTTCGAGACCACACGGCTCAGTTCACCCGCCGCCTCGACCAGCCCCGGAACCTCGGGGTGCGCCACGCTCAGCTTCGTGAGCTGGGTGTGCGGCCCCAGGATCTCGATGATCGTGTCCAGGTCCAGCGGAATCTCCGACGGTCCGAGCGTCAGCGGACGCGACGACGGCGCCCGCTCGTCCCCGTCGAGCGCCTCGAGGGGAGTGGGGTGACCGCCGTCGAGGGTGCGGGCCGCGCTGCCCGGCGCCCACCGCAGCGCGACATCCAGTTTGCGGAGCGTCTCGATGCTCGGATCCGGGCCGGTCCCGTTCTCGGCGCGCGTCTGAGCTGCGTCGGACGGGCCACCGGCGGCCGTGACCTGGTCCTGTGTGAGGTTCAGCAAACGCCGTCGCCGATGGACGAATTGTCCGAAACGCGCGCGGGTGCTGGTGACCATTCTTTTCCCCCAGGAGACACGCAAGCGACGCGCGTGTCGCTTGCTGTGTCTCGATCCTACTGCTTGTAGCTGGTGAGGAAATTACCGAACCGCTCGATGGCGACAGCGAGATCCCGCGCCCACGGCAGCGTCACGATCCGGAGGTGGTCGTGGTCCGGCCAGTTGAAGCCGGTGCCCTGCACCATCAGGATCTTCTCCTGCAGCAGCAGGTCCTGGACCAGCTTCTCGTCGTCGTAGATCTCGTAGACGTTCGGGTCGAGGCGGGGGAACGCGTACAGCGCGCCCTTCGGCTTCACACACGAGACACCCGGGATCATGTTGAGGCGCTCCCAGGCCACGTCACGCTGCTCGAGCAGCCGGCCACCCGGCAGGATCAGGTCTTCGATGCTCTGGTGCCCGCCGAGCGCCACCTGGATGGCGTGCTGACCGGGCACGTTCGGGCACAGACGCGTCGAGGCCAGCAGGTCGAGACCCTCGAGGAAACCCGCGGCGTGCTCCTTGGGGCCGGTGATGGCCACCCAGCCGGACCGGTAACCCGCGACGCGGTACGCCTTCGACAGGCCGTTGAACGTCAGGCACAGCAGATCCGGGGCCAGCGTCGCGAGCGAGATGTGCTTGGCGTCGTCGTAGAGGATCTTGTCGTAGATCTCGTCCGCGAGAAGCAGCAGCTGATGCTTGCGCGCCAGGTCGACGAGCTGCTGCAGCACCTCCATCGAGTACACCGCACCCGTCGGATTGTTCGGGTTGATGACCAGGAGGGCCTTGGTCTTGTCGGTGATCTTGGACTCGATGTCCGCGATGTCGGGGTTCCAGTCGTTGCCCTCGTCGCACAGGTAGTGCACCGGGGTGCCGCCGGCGAGGCTCGTCATCGCCGTCCACAGCGGGTAGTCCGGCGCGGGGATCAGCACCTCGTCGCCGTTGTCGAGGAGCGCCTGCATCGTCATCGTGATGAGCTCGGACACGCCGTTGCCCAGGTAGATGTCGTCGACGTCGAGTTCGGGGAACCCGGCGACCAGTTCGTAGCGGGTGACGATCGCGCGCCGTGCCGACAGGATGCCCTTGGACTCGGAGTACCCCTGCGCGTACGGGAGCGCGGCGATCATGTCGCGCATGATCACGTCGGGCGCGTCGAAACCGAACGGCGCGGGGTTGCCGATGTTGAGCTTGAGGATCCGATGTCCCTCCGCCTCCAGCCGGGCGGCGTGGGCATGTACCGGTCCACGAATCTCGTAGAGCACGTTCTGGAGCTTGGTGGACTGCTCCAGCTTGCGATGCGGCATGCGGTGGTGGCCGTGGTCTGGGTTGCTCACGACGGTCATTCTCCCACTCCCGGGCAACCCGATTTCTACTGGTGGGTATCGGACCGTCGTCGTGTCGTCGAAACACGCCGCCCGCGCAGGAGCCCGTCGTACCCTCGAGAGGGGGTCGTGTTCACCGCGCGCGGAGGGAAGGACGCCCATGTCAGCACCGGTAACCCGTCGTCCCGGACCCGTCGACGTCGCGCATCACAGCCACCTCGTCGGGGTGTTCGCGCCGCAGCGGGAGGAGGTCGACGTCCGGGATCTCGAGGTGATCGGCGAACTGCCCGCCGATCTGCACGGCACCTACCTGCGCAACGGTCCCAATCCGCGGTTCGACCCGATCGGCACCTACGTGTATCCGCTCGACGGCGACGGCATGGTTCACCGGATCGAGTTGGCCGACGGCACCGCCCGGTACACCAACCGCTTCGTCCGGACCCCGATGGTGCAGGCGGAGGAGAAGGCCGGGCACGTCATCTGGCCCGGGGTCACCGACCTGTACACGCCGACCGAGGACGAAGTGGGACCCGACCTGGCGGGCACGTCCCGGGAACTGCCCGACATCAACATCGTCCGGCACGGCGGGCGACTGCTCGCGATGGCCGAAACCACGCTGCCGTTCCGCCTCGAGCCTGCCGACCTGAGCACGCTGGGGCGGGACAACTGCGACGGCGCCATGGGCGTGGGGAGCACCGCGCACCCCAAGATCGACCCGGTCACCGGGCAGATGGTGCTGTTCAACTACATGCTGGAATCCCCGTATCTGACGTGGTCGGTGGTGAACCCCGACGGTTCGGTGGCGCGGACCCCGACGGCGGTCGAGGGCGTGGACACGCCGTTGATGGTCCACGACATGGCGCTCACCCAGCACTACATCGTGCTCATGCTGTGCCCGCTGGTCTTCGACATCGCCGCGGTGCTGACCGGCGGGTCCGTGCTCGACTGGCGGCCCGAGGACGGCACGCGGATCGCGCTGATACCCCGCGACGGCGGTCCGGTGCGGTGGACGACGCACGACGCGTACTGGGTGTGGCATTTCGCGAACGCCTTCGACCTGCCCGACGGGAGGGTGAGCGTCGACTACGTGGAATGGACGTATCCCGGCGGGTTCGCGAAGGCCCCGGAGCCGTCGATGGGCTCGCTGGTCCGCGCCGTCGTCGACCCCGGCAGTGGACGGGTGACGCGAGAGGTGGTGTGCGACCGCGACGTCGAGTTCCCGCGGGTCGACGACCGTGAGCTGACCCGAGGGCACCGCACGGTGGCGACGGTCGGCAAACTCGACCGCAGCCAGGGACGGCAGGATTCGCTGTGGTTCTTCGACACCGCCCGCGGCACCGAGACGCACTGGGACCCGGGCAGTGTGTCGGTGGGCGAACCGATCTTCATGCCCGGCGCCGAACGCGAGTACTGGGGAATGATCGGCACCGACCGCAGCGACATGTCGTCCTGGTTCTTCGTGCTGCCCGCCGACGACCCCGGGTCGGGGCCGATCGGGAAGGTGCGGCTACCGATTCGGGTTCCGGCGGGCCTTCACGGCGCGTGGCTGCCTGCGGAGTAGCGGGCGGCGGAATATCCTCGGCGGATGACCTCTGCGCCCTACGGTTCCTGGCCCTCTCCGATCGCGGCGGCGGACCTCGCCTCCAGCGGCCACCCCGTCGAGGGTGGCCGGTACGTGGGCGACGACGTGTGGTGGTCGGAACTGCGGCCCAGCGAAGGCGGGCGGGTCGCGGTGCGGCGCCTCGGCCTCGACGGCGAACCGGAAGACGTCCTGCCCGCGCCGTGGAACGCACGCACCCGCGTCCACGAGTACGGCGGCGGCGCCTGGACCGTCACCGACGCCGGCCGCCTCGTGTTCGCCGAATTCAGCGACCAGCGCCTGTACCTGCTGGAAGGCGGGACACCGGCGCCGCTGACACCGGAACCGCCGCAAACCTGCTCGCTGCGGTACGGCGACCTGTCGGTCGTCGACGGCGAGGTGTGGGCGGTCCGCGAAACGCACGACACCGAGGGCGGCGTCTCCCGCGACATCTGCGTCGTCCCGCTGGACGGGTCGGCGGCCGACGACCCGCATCGGGTGCGGTCCGTCGTCGCCGGCTCGGACTTCCTGGCCAATCCGCGGCTGTCTCCGGACCGCAGACACCTCGCCTGGATCGCATGGGACCACCCCCAGATGCCGTGGGACGGCACCGAGCTCAGGGTCGTGGCCGTCGAGGGCGGCCGCGTCACCGGAAAAGTGCGGACACTTCTCGGCGGTACCGAGGAATCGGTGCTGCAACCCGAATGGGTCGGGCCCACCGAGCTGTACACGATCAGCGACCGCAGCGGCTGGTGGAATCTCTACCGGGTCGGCATCGACGACCCCGAACCGGTGGCGTTGTGCCCGATGGACGCCGACTTCGGCGGTGCCCTGTGGATGCTCGGCGGCCGCTGGCACACCCGCCGCGACGACGGCACACTGCTGACCGTGCGCACGTTCGGCACCGACACCCTCGCCGTGCTCGATCCGGCCAGTGGTTCGCTGGTGGACATCCCGCTCGACGGACTCACCAGCATCGGTCTCGGGGATCGCAACGGCAACCGGATCCTGCTGCTCACCGGCGGCGCCCAGACCCCGTCGGGCCTGCGCGAACTCGACCTCGACACCGGTGAACTCCGCACCGTCAGGCTGTCCGTCACCGAATTGCCCGAGGCGGCGTACCTTCCCGAAGCCCGGCAGCTGACGTTCCAGGGCGCCGACCGCGAAGTCCATGTGATCGCCTACCCACCCCGGCACCCGCGGTACCGGGGCGAGGACGGGGAACTGCCGCCGTACGTGGCGTTCGTGCACGGCGGACCGACGTCACGGGTCGCACCGTCGCTGAATCCCGTGTTCGCGTTCTTCACCAGCCGCGGCATCGGCGTCGTCGACGTGAACTACGGCGGGTCCACCGGGTACGGGCGCGAATACCGCAACCGGCTACGGGGCCAGTGGGGGGTCGTCGACGTCGAGGACGTGGTGACCGCGGTGACCGGTCTGGCCGAGGCGGGGATGGCGGACCCCCGCCGGCTGGCGATCGAAGGCGGATCCGCCGGCGGCTGGACCGTGCTCGCCGCACTGACGACGTCGGACGTGTTCGCCTGCGGTGCGTCCTACTTCGGTGTGGCCGAACTCGACGGTTTCGTGAAAGAGACGCACGACTTCGAGTCCCGGTACATCGACGGCCTGATCGGCCCGCTGCCCGAGGCCGCCGACCTCTACGCCGAGCGGGCGCCGCTGAACAACGTCGCCGGGCTGAACTGCCCGGTCCTGCTGCTGCAGGGGCTCGACGATCCGATCGTGCCGCCGTCGCAGGCGGAACGGTTCCGGGATGCGCTCGTGGAGAAGGGCATCCCGCACGCGTACCTCGAGTACGAGGGGGAGTCGCACGGATTCCGGAAGCTGGCCACCCTCATCAGCTCCCGTAACGCCGAACTGTCCTTCTACGGGCAGGTACTGGGATTCGAGCCGCCGGACATTCCGCGACTCGAACTGTGGCAACCCGAGGGGTAGACGCGTTCATCGGGCGAGCAGGGCCTCGCAGGAACGCGCCGCACACGCGCACGCCTGCACCGTCGCCGTGTCGATGGTCGGGCGCCCCGCCTGGGACCGCCAGAACCGCAGGGCCGTCAGCGCGACGCGCGAGATCTGCTCCGGGGCGGCGTCGGCGGGCATGCCGAGGCGGGTGTGCGGCGACATGCCCTCACCGCCGAGCACCCGCTCGAGCAGCACGACGTCCGAGTCCCGGAGCTGCAGACCGCTCGAGCGCAGGCCCGACAGCACCCGCAGTTCCCGGAACACGTGGGTGTCCGCGAGCAGGCGATCCGCCGCCCGGCTCAGGCTGCGGCTCGCCGACGACGGGGTCCGGGCCAGCACGGCCTTCAGTGTGCGGAGCGCCGAGTGCGCCTTCAGTTCGGTGCTGCGCTGACCGAATTGCAGGTGCAGCGTGCGGCGCAGATCCTCGAGGCCGCTGTGCGCCGTCAGCTCGCGGGCCAGCGCCGGAGCGTCGGTCGCGCCCGCACGGATCAGCATGACCGCGAACCGGATACCGAACAGGCCGAAACTCTCGAGGAGGTCGCGTCGCTGACCGGGCGACAGCACGAGATCGGTGTCCGCCGCCGTGAACCGGGTGATCGAACGCAGCGCGGACTCGAGGGTGCCCTCCGGAACGGTGGCGAGCACCGCGAGGTCGTCGAACTCGGTCTGACGCAGAGTGCGACCGCGCAGCGCGAGAAGTCCCGACACGGGCAGCAGGCTGCGTTGCACCCGGCGACCGGCATCGTCGGCGGCGGCCCGGGCCGCGTCGAGGGTGCGTTCGCGGCCGCCCTTCACCTCGTCGGCCCGCGACAGCACACCGACGATGCCGAGCGGACCGGCGGCCGTGCCGACCCGGGTCTGCAACTGGTCGAGCAACCGCACGTCCGCGCCGTCGGTGCCCCGAGTCAGGTAGACGACGGCGTCGACGTCGCACGGGCCCTCCTCGGGGAGGAGCAGCGCCCGGGTCCGCGCCGACACGTCCCGCGAGTTCGACGACGTTCCCGGCGTGTCGACGAGCGTGAACTCGCCGAGCAGCGCCGACGGCCACCCCACCTGCAGCCGCTCCACCCGATCCGCGGTCACCGTGCCCAGGTCCAGCGAGAGCCGGCCCTCGTCCCGGTGCACGGGCAGTCGCGTGCGGCGTCCGGAGTCGTGGGTGAGATCGATTCGCGGCGTGGCGGACTGCTCGAACCAGGTGACCACCCGGGTGCACTCGGTGGCGTCGGTGGGTGCGATCTCCTCGCCGACGAGGGCGTTGAGCAGCGTCGACTTCCCGGCCTTCAGCGTGCCGGTGAGGGCGACGCGCAGCGGTTCCTCGAGGCGGGCCCCGCAGTGCCGGAGTACGTCGACGGATGCGGGGTCGCCGCGCAGTTCGTGCCGGGCGGCATCGATCAGCTGGCGGGTCTGGACGCCCAGGCGAGTGACGCTCATGCCGCCACCGGCCCCGCGAAGCCGGCGGCCTGCACGCGGATCTGCCGCAACGTGTCGAGTTCCGTGCGGATCTGCGCCGACCGCGTGGCACGGTGATCGTCGTGCATCTTCGACGCGTCCGTCGCCGCGCGCAGCGAATCGTCGACGGAACGGAGCATCTCGTTCGCCAGATCGGTGAAGTGGTCGCGCAGGACGCGTTGCACCTCCCGCAGCCGCTGCTTCGATTCCTTCCCCACCTGGAAGATCACGTCGTCCATCAGTCTCGACACCGCCACCTTCGCCTCCGCCTGCCTGCGGGCGGTGCGCGCCTTGCGGTCCTCGCGATACGTGTTGGCGCCGAGCAGCACTCCCGCGCCGATCGAGAAGGGGTTCACCAGGGCCAGGCCTGCCAGGCTCGTGACGAGACCGACCATCAGCACGCCGCCGTACGACCCGCGCATGCTGGACAGCACGCGCTGTGTGAAACCCTGTGCACTTTCCAGGGATTCGAGAGTGTTCACGGGTTCGAGCACGTGATCCACATTGTCGATGCGCAGCGCGGGAACCGGGACCCTGCCGTCCTCGGCGAAACGCTGCGCGACCGAGAGGGCGAGGGCCTGCGAACGAGTGTGAGCCGTCACGAAGTTCTCCCGCACACACGTCGCGATCTCGCTGTCGAGCCAGGAACCGAATTCCTCCCACCGCGGTGCCGGATCGGACTTGCCGATGTCCTCCTCCGCCGCGCGGATCACGGTGCGCAGACGATGACGCAGGTCGTGTTCGATGTCCGTCATCAACTCGATTGCGCCGTCGGCCAGCGTGTACTGCCAGTTCGCGGACCGCTGGCGGAGCTGATCCGCCGCCGCGCGGGCCCGGGTCATCTGCTCGACGAGCGCGGCGCCGCGCTGCGGATCGCGCAACGCGTCCAGTTCCGAGCTCAACGACAGCGACAGGTGGTCGGTCACGGTGCGCACGTCGGCGATCACCGAATTACGGAGCACAACATCCGCTTTCGCGACGACCTGACTGCGAAGATAGTCGACCAGCTGCGGAATGCCGGATTCGACGTCGAGCGCGTCGTCGCCCGCCTCGAGAGCGTCCGCGTGCATCATTGCGGACACCGGGAGCAGTGGCAGCGCGAGATCCACATTCTGCAAGTGGGTGCGGTTGGCCTTCTGGATGTCCGCCCACCGCGGATAGAAGTCGATCTTGTTGACGACGCAGATCACCATCGGGCACAGCTTGTGCACCTGTGTCAGCAGGGCGACCTCGGGTTCGGTGTATTCCTGACTCGCATCGGAGACGAACAGCACCGCATCCGCCGTGGGGACCAGTGCCAGCGTGTCCGCCGCGCGGGCCGGAGCATGACCGGAGAAACCGGGTGCGTCGACCAGCACCAGACCCTCCGCGAGCAGATCGTGGGGGAGGGTGACCGTCGAATCCGGATCCGACGCGACAGGTCCGTACTCGACGACCACCGGTTCGTTCCGGGACCGCGCCGTCGCCGACACGTCCGCGTCGACGAGCGCACCCGCCACCGAACTGACACCCTTGTCGGTCAGGCCGAGCACCACCACCCGCGTCCGCGGATCGGTGAGACGAGACTCGGTGTGCGACAGCCGGGTCAGGAGATCACCGCGACCCGCAGTCCGGGTCAGTGCCGCCAACTGCGACAGCAGAGCCGTCATCGACGCAGTGGTCTCGGCGGGAAGATTCGGGTGCACAGGGGCGGTGGCGGCTGAGGATTCGAGGGTGGCGTTCATGATCTCCGCAAGAGTCGGTGACGGGCATTCGAGCGAGGGGAGTGGCGGGACCGCTGCAGGGGAGTAGGCGGTCCCGCCACGTCGAGGTCAGAACATGTGCTGGTCGACGGTCGTCGTCGCAGTCACGCTCTGATCGTGGGTGTCGAGAGTGCTGCCGGAATCGGCGGTCAACCCCGACGAGAGGCTCGTCGCACTCGTCGCGTCGAGCGACGTGCCGGTGTCGAGCGCGGTGCCCGAGTCGTACGTGGTGCTCGCGTCGTACGAGGTAGTGGTGTCGTGCGAGGTCGTCGCGTCGAACGCCGTCGCGGTGTCGGTGGTTGCCGTGGTGGCGGTGTCGGTGGCTGCGGTGTCATGGCTGAGACCGGTGTCCGACGCCGTGTCCGTGAGCGTGCTGACCGCGGAACCGTGGTCCGTCGACGTGAGGTCACTGCTCGCCGTCGTGGTGGTGGTGGTCGCAGTGGACGGGGTGGCCGTCTGGGCGTGGCCGAGGTCGGCGGCCGGCGCGGTCGCCGGGGTTGTCGTGGTGGTCGCGTCCGGTGTTTGGGTCGCGGTGGTCGTCGCATGGTTGTCGGTGTTGCCGGTCGTTGCCGTTGTCGCCTCGGTTCGTCCGAGATCAGCGGTGGGTGCCGTCGCGTTCTGCGTGGCGGAGTCGGTCGGGGTGGAGTCGGTCGGGGTGGTGTCCGTCGATGCTGCTCGCGTTCCCTCGTCGCCGGTGACCGAGGCAGCCTCCGCGCTCCGCGTGTTCTGCTGGTCCGCAACCTGACTCTGACTCTGACTCTGATTCCGGTCCGGTTCGGACGACGTCGTCACCGAGGCCGGTTCGGTGTTCGTCTGCCGGATCGTGGTGGCGAGAGGCTGCGACGTCACCGCCGCATCGGAATGGGTCGACACCGGGGTCGCCGTGATCGGCTGGGCCGCGGACGCCGCCGTTGCGGGCGCCGCGCTCGTCGCCGGACCGAACGTGGCGGGCTGCACGGCCGGCGACGTCTGCGCGGAAATCGGCGACGTCGGCGCCAGACTCGACGGCTGCGTCGCAACCGGGTTGCCCTGGCCGAATGCGGGCTGGGACGCGGACGCGGCGCCCGAGTTCACGGCCGACTCACCGCGGCCCGGGTTGGAGAACGACGCCGACGGTCCGGACTGGGCGTTCTCGTGGCTCGCGACGTTATGGCCGTCGGTGCGTCCGTCGTGGTCGGTGGCGTTGTTCGCGTGGGCCTGGTTGCCGGTGTCGGTGGTGTGGTGGCTTGCGTCGTCGCGGTGGCCGGCATTGTCCTGGTGGTTGGTCTCGTCGCCGCCGGTGTTCTGCTGGCTGGTGTTCTCGAACGCACGACCGTCGTTCTCGCGGGGACCGTTGTGCGAATTCTGTTGCGGCTCAGTGTGCTGAGCAGGATGTCCGCCGCTGGGGTTCGCCGGGCGGAGGTCGCGCAGGAGTCCGTCGAGTCCGTCGCGGAGAAGGTCCGCCGCACGGGGCGCGCCGCCCAGGTCGGGTTGCGGTGCCCGTGCGTCGATCGCGGCGTGCGGGGCGGGGACGTCGTGTTCGAGGACGGCCGACGGGTGGATTTCGCTTCTCGTCATGAGTGCTCCTTCATCTCGGGTTTGCCCCTTCGAGGCGACTGCCGACGACGTTATGGGCCATTCCTGGGAAGACCATGGGAGGACGCTGCACCTTCCCTAGGGGCGTGCGCCGCCGAGCACACAGGAACATCGCAGGAAGCGCACAGCGGTCGGTACAGGAAGGCGGTCTAGCGTTTCGATCGGCAGGAAAGTCGCCTGCCGTACCACGGAATGGAGATCACGACATGCGGACATCGATGGGGATCAGTATGGGTTCCGACTCGTTCGTGTCCGCACAGATGCACGGTGAATCGCAGGCGCACCACGAGCACGACGGATTCACGGTGGTGCGGCACTCCGCCGAACTCGCGCTGTCGTCCAGCAGCGCACCCACCCTCGGATCGCACCGTGTCGGTCCGCTTCCTCAGGGCAGCATCGTCTTTCGTGACTTCATCGACAGAGTCGGTGACCCCGTTCCGGTGATCGGTGACGACGGGACCCGCACCCCGGCCGTGCAATTGGTGACCACGGCGCTCGACTGTCTGATTCGGGGCCGCACCCCGGCGCCCGACCATGTGGTGGTCGCAGGTCCGGCGGGCTGGTCGGGGTATGCGGTGGAGGAACTCGAGGACGAGATCCGCCGCTGGGGTCTGCTGCAGAACCGCACCGTCACCGTGATCCCCGAAACCACTGCGGCACTCACGTGGGTCGCCCGGGTCGAGAAACTCGACGACTGCGACACCGTGCTGCTGTGTGACGTCGGAGCCCACTCCCTCGACCTGACCGTGGGCACCCGGCGCGGCGACGAATTCGATGTTCTTCCGTCGACGCGGAGCACCGACTTCAGCGGGGCTCACGCCGATCGACAACTGATGGGGCATGTGGTCGCACTGGTGCAGAACGCGAACCCGGACTTCGACGTCGACGATCCCGCGCACCGCGCGGCGCTGGCCGAACTCGCGGCCCGCTGCCGGGTCGCGAAGGAGCGGTTGTCGCAGGACACCTCGGCCGCGGTGACCGTCGAGCTCCCCGGCATCCGCCGCCAGATACGTGTCATGCGTTCCGAATTCGAGGACGTCATCCGCGAGTCACTCACCCACGCCGCGAACGCGGTGGCACGCGAACTCGAACGACTCGCCGAGACCGGAACCCCCGTCGACGCCGTCGTGCTCCTCGGCGGCGGAGCGGCGGTTCCACTCGTGACGGAAGTGCTGTCGACAGCCGTGGGCGTCCCCCTCGTCGTCTCGCCCGACCCGGCGACGGCGTCCGCCCGCGGCGCGGCGGTGATCGCCGAGCGGGCATCGCTCCGGCAGTCGGGTTCCCGGGTGATGTCGGCGCCGGGACCGCGGGTCCGGCCACCGGCGGCGCCGCGACCGATCGCGGCGGCAGCGTCGCGTGTGTTGCCTCCCTCCGCATCCGCCGGGGTGCCGACCAGGCCCGTTGCGTCGACCACAACAGTCGTCACGCCGACAATTGTCCCGGTCGCGAAGGCACCGAAGTCGGGCATCCGCGGCTGGATGGTCGCGGCGAGTGCCGCCGCTCTCGTCCTCCTGGGCGGCGGCGCGGCAGCGACTCAACTGATCGGCCAGGACGACACGCCCTCGGCGACGACGACCACCACCTCGTCCGTCGAACAGGCATCGTCCGCCGACCAGACTGCGCAGGACGACACCGCGCAGGACGACTCGGTGCAGGAATACACCGTGCAGAACCCGGCGCCCGCTCAGCCGATGCGCGGCGGAACTCCGGGACGCGGCGGCGCCGGACCGCGGTAGAGACCAGCGACGCCCCCCCACCGTGACTGGTGGGGGGCGTCGCTGTTCACTGCTGTCGGCTAGCTCTTCCGGCCCGGTGCCTTCGCGCCGGCCTTGAAACCGAGTCCACCGGGCTTGGCCTGCGGCGGGGCTTGCCCCGTCTCCGGTGCCTTGCCGTTGGACCCGTCGCCGTTCGACTCTTCCACCTTCGGAGCCTCGGCCTCGGGTGCTTCGGCTTTCGGTGCTTCAGCAGGGGAAGCCTCGGGTGCCTCGGCCTTCGGTGCTGCGGCCTTGGGCGCTGCGGACTTGCGGGCCCCGGGAGCCTTGGCACCGCTCTTGAAACCGAGCCCACCGGCCTTCGCCACCGGAGGAGCCTTCGGAGCCTCGGCCGCGGGAGCCTCCGAAGCGGAGGAGGTGTCGGCGACCTCCGGTTCGGCAGCCGGGGGTGCGGCTGCCGGGGGTGCGGCAGCCTGGGGTTCGGCGACCGCCGGCTCAGCGGGGGCAGCCTTCGCGCCGGGAGCCTTCGCCTTGCCCTTCATCTGCAGGCCCTTGCCCGGTGCCTTGGCGCCGGACGCGAGTCCGAGTCCCTTCGGCTTCGCTGCGGGCGCGTCCTGAGCGGGCGTTTCGACGGCGGGAGCCTCCGCGGCCGGTGCGTCGGCGGCCGGAGCGGCGGCCTTCGCGCCGGGTGCCTTGGCGGCACCCTTCATCTGCAGACCCTTGCCGCCCGGTGCCTTCGCGCCACCGGCGAGCCCGAGGCCCTTCGGCTTGGGTGCCTCCGCTGCCGGAGCATCGGAGCCTGCGTCAGCCGTCGCGGCGGGAGCAGCCTTCTTGGCGCCGGGAGCCTTCGCCCCACCGGCCATGCCGAGACCCTTGCCGGGTGCCTTCGCTCCGGGAGCCTTCGCTCCGCCCGCCATGCCGAGACCGGGTGCCTTGGCGCCGGGAGCCTTCGCGCCGGGTGCCTTGGCCAGGCCCTTCATCGCCAGGCCCTTGCCCGCGGGAGCTTCCGTGGCGGCCGGAGTTGCAGCGGCCTCCGGGGCCTCTTCGACGCGCTCCTTCTCGACCACCGCTGCCTTGGCCTCGGCTGCCGCCGGTTCGGCCGGCTTCTCGCGGGGGACGACCTTGATGTTCTCGGTCAGCTTCTCCGGCTCGAGACGCGTGATGGACGAGAGCATCAGCTGAGCGACGTCGACGACCTCGACACCCTCACCCTGGCCGGACTCCTGGCGAGCCGTGACGCCGTCGGTGAGCATGACGCGGCAGAACGGGCAGCCGGTCGCGATCTTCTTCGGATCCGTGCTGAGCGCCTCGTCGACCCGGTCGATGTTGATGCGCTTGCCGATGTTCTCTTCCATCCACATCCGGGCACCACCGGCACCACAGCACATGGACCGTTCGCCGTGACGGGGCATTTCCTTCAGCTTCGCGCCGGAGGCTTCCATCAGCTCGCGGGGAGCGTCGTAGACCTTGTTGTGGCGGCCGAGGAAGCAGGGGTCGTGGTAGGTGATGTCCTCACCGACGGAGGCGACCGGAATCAGCTTCTTCTGGCGGACCAGGCGGTTGAGCAGCTGAGTGTGGTGAACCACCTCGTAGTCGCCGCCGACCTCCGGGTACTCGTTGCCGAGCGCGTTGAAGCAGTGGGCGCAGGTGACGACGATCTTGCGCTTGCGCTGCTCGACGCCGTCGAAGACCGAGTTCAGCAACTCGATGTTCTGCATGGCGAGCTGCTGGAACAGGAATTCGTTACCTGCGCGGCGAGCGGAGTCGCCGGTGCACGTCTCGTCGGCGCCGAGCACCATGAACTTCACGCCCGCGGTGGCGAGCAGTTCGGCGACGGCCTTCGTGGTCTTCTTGGCCCGGTCCTCGTAGGCGCCGGCGCAGCCGACCCAGAACAGGTACTCGTAGTCCTCGAAGCTGTCCGCGTCCTGTCCGAACACGGGGATCTCGAAGTCCATCTCACTGATCCAGTTGAGACGGTCCTTGGAGTTCTGACCCCACGGGTTGCCCTTGTTCTCGAGGTTCTTGAACAGGCCTGCCAGCTCGGACGGGAACTCCGACTCGATCAGCACCTGGTAGCGGCGCATGTCGATGATGTGGTCGACGTGCTCGATGTCGACGGGGCACTGCTCGACGCACGCGCCACAGTTGGTGCAGCTCCACAGCGTCTCGGCGTCGATGACCGGGGCCAGCTCGCCTTCGACGGTCTCGCCGACCAGCTTGCGCTCGGCCTCCCGGCGGGCCGCCTCGGGGATCGCCGCCAGCTTGGCGTCGTCGACGGCGCCTTCGCCGTTCACCAGGCCGACCTCGTCACCGCCCATGTCCTTGCGGCCACCGGCGAGCAGGTACGGAGCCTTGGCGTAACCGTGGTCGCGCAGCGACGTGATGAGCAGCTTCGGGGACAGCGGCTTACCGGTGTTCCATGCGGGGCACTGCGACTGGCAGCGCCCGCACTCGGTGCAGGTGGTGAAGTCCAGCCAGCCCTTCCAGGAGAAGTCCTCGATGTTGCCGGCGCCGAACGTGTCGGTGTCGGGATCGGCGTCCTCCATGTTGATGGGCTTGCCACCGGACATCATGGGCTTGGCGGCGCCGAGTGCGACGTCGCCGTCGTCCTCACGCTTGAAGTAGATGTTCGCGAACGCCGCGAACCGGTGCCAGGCGACACCCCAGGTGATGTTGCGGCCGACGACGTAGAGCCAGATCATGCCCGACATCAGCTTGACGAAGGCGAAGAACGCGACCATGTTCGGGCTCGCGGGAAGCAGCTTCGCGAGGTTCATCGTGAAGAAGTCGGTCCACGGGTTGGAGTGGCCGTAGGTGGCGATCTTCCCGGCCTTCACGAAGATCATGCCGAGGCCCTCGATGAGGACGACGGCCTCGACGAAGTACGCGGCCTTGAAGTCGGAACCACCGAAACGGGACAGCCGCGCGGGCACGCGGGGGTGGTTGAGCTGGCGGATCACGATCAGCGTGGTGATACCGATGACCGTGCCGAGGCCGAGGATCTCGTCGACGAAGTGGTAGACGGCGGTGTTTCCGACCAGCGGCCAGTGGAACTCCGGGTCGAACGTCTGGCCGTACGCCTCGAACCACACGACGGCTCCGAGCATGAAGCCGACCATGACCAGCCAGTGGGCCCAGCCGACGGTGCGGAACTTGCTCATGCGCGTGTGGGCGATGAACTCGACACACATCTGCTTGAAGCGCGGGAAGAAGGGGTGCCATCGATCCGGGGCCGACTGGCCGATCCGGACGACGTTGACCATCTTCAATGCGCCTGTGATGAAGGAGAACCAACATATGAGGCTCAGCAGCACGCCGATGGTGCCCAACGTGATCGTCAGGGCATTCATGTCGCGGCCTTTCGTTTCAGGGCGGCAGGGCGGCCACCTCGGGACTGCTCGTGATCCTAACGCTTGCTAAGTTACCCATTGGTAACTTATCTATCCTACCTATGGGTAACTTAGCCCTGTTCAGGGGCATTTCTGCAGCTGGGGCGCCGATGCGGCATGTGGCGCATGCCACAATCGGACTTTCTGTTCGCCACGTTAAAGGGTCGAATTTGCGGCGTTCACCCAAGGTCGCCCTAACTTCGGCCGACGGCCTCGCGGGGCCGTCCAATAGCCCTCGAGGGCTGCTCCAGCCGCAGTTTGCGTCACGAATTCGACGCGGTTGCGTTGCGGCGGGATAACGACGGGCAAATAATCCGAAGCGTCGATGTCGCCGCTGCCGAAAATCCGCCTTCCGAACGTAATTCACACCATGTAATTCATGCGAATTGCGTTGTGATCGGCCAACTGCCGACCGGTGCCTCGATACCCGATGAATTTTTCGTCAATGAACATTTCGGCCGTGATTTCACTGTTACTCTGAGCGTGTTTTCCGGCCCTGGTCAGCGGTCGCAAACGGGGGTCGTGCAGTGCACTTCGATCACATCAGTACTTCGTCGCGTCGGTCCTGAAATGAGGCATCAATGATCGTGAGAAGAGCTGCAGTAACGGCAGGCCTGGCGGTTGCCGCCATGGGTCTTGCTGCCGGAGTTTCCCACGCGGGGCCGGCTTCGACACCCGCCCCTGTGGCGCCCGCGCCGACCGCGTCGGCACCCGCGGTACTCCCGCTGCCGTTCCACGACGTCGCGTCCCGTGAGGAGAACGACAGGGCCTTCGGCCAGTTCGGTGCGCAGGTGGGTATCGCCGTCACGGTCGGGAGCCTGATCGGAACCATTGCCGGTGCCGGAATCGGTTGTATCGCAACACTTCCCGCCGGATGTGTCGCGGGTCTCGTCACCGGGGCGGGCATCGGTGGGGTAGTGGGAACCATCGTCGCCGGTGGCCCCACTCTCGGCGTCAGTGCATACCAGTTGTGGGAGACGTACAACGCCGCCCCGGGGACGTCGATCTACGCGGACAGGGACGAGTAGGGCCCTCGTCTCGATCCGCCGGCCCCGTCGTGTCATGCACGGCGGGGCCGGGTCGTGTGCGGGCCGCCTCCGCGAAGAAACCGACCGGTTCCCCGCTTTCTGTCGCAATTACTGAATGGACGACTGGTGCCATTCTTGGAATTCGGTCCCGGCCCCGCTCCTGATCCGAAATTCCATAACCCCTCGTCGACTATTGGTGAAGCGGCTTTTCTCGAGTCGAAACTCAATTGGGATCTGTCACAGCGGCAAGTTACTGTTTAGCAACGGATGGGGTTGGAACCTTAAGGGGATGGAATGAAGTTGCGTCGTTTCGTTACGACTTCGGCACTTTTGGTGGGTGCACTCGCGGCCGGATCCGGGGTGGCGATCGCGGAACCCGTGGCCGAGCCCGGAGCCGACATCGCATACGAGACCCGGGTGGAGGATCGGGCAGTCGTCACGAAGATCGACGCAGGCGCATTCGTGGTGTCGTCGGATCGGAAATCGGTTTCACTCGAGGACGGCGCTGGAAACGCCGTCCTCTCGCTGCCCCTCGCGTACCGCTTCGACGGTCTGCAGTTCCCGTTCGACGAGAAGGTCAGCGAGGACGGCAAGACTCTCACGTTGACTCCCGTCATCGATCGCGCGAAGGCAACGCCGATCGCGGACGCCGATCTTCCGCTGAGCGACGTTGCCTCGGTCGAAGAGAACACGCGCGCCCAGGCCAATTTCGGTCAGCAGCTTGCACTGGCCTCGGCGGTCGGTGGACTGGCCGGCACCGTCGTCGGCGGCGCGATCGGACTGGTCGGCCTGATTGCCGGGCCCGTCGCGCTGGCCACCGTCCCGGTGTTCGCGGCGGTCGGTGCGATTGCCGGAACCGTCATCGTCGGTGGTCCGACCCTGGTCGTCGCGGGGATCCAGCTTGCGCAGACTCTGACGGCGCCCGATGGCACCACGGTCTGGGCAAAGAACGACAAAGGTTCGAAGTAGCTGGTTGCAGAGGCGCGTGCGCCCAGGGGAGGTATGAGTATTCATGGCGGAACTGTTCGGAATCCTGGCCGACATCTTCGGCTACGTGATCACGATCGTGACTGTCGGTCCGAAGCTGCTCTGATGTCTTCGCGAGAAGTCTGCACGCTTTCCGGCACCACGAAATGGGTGAAGTAGCCGCACGGCTGCAGCACCCCTGACACCGCCCGTCCTCCTTCCGGAGGCGGGCGGTTCGTCGTCGTATGCACTTTCCGAAAGTGAACCTCGTCACAGCGGCGGAGCTGGCCTGCCGGATTTGCCAATGCTTAGGCTAACCTTCGTCCGTCACAGCGCTGCTCTTGAAACGGGTCTCGATGAACCTCCGACGGTTTACTGCCACATCCATGCTCGTCGTCGCGGCGATGGGAGTCGGGGCGGCCACGTCATACGCCGATCCAGCCGCCGCACCCCGGCCGGCAGCGGAACAGGGCATCCCGAACATCAACTACCAGACCGCTCGTGACGGCGACGCCGCTGTGGCCACCCTCGACGCCGGCGCCTTCTCGATCAACGCCGCGAACGACACCGTCGACGTCGTCGACGACGGTGGCCGCGTCGTAGCGTCCATTCCCACGTTCTTCCGGGTCGACGACCTGCAGCATCCCTTCGCCGTCGCGGTCGACGAGTCCGCGCGTGTCCTGCGACTCGTCCCGAACATGGATCCCTCCGCAGCGACACCCGTCCCCGTGTCGGAACGGCTGACCCTCGACGACGTCGCCGCACCCCAGGACAAACAGGAACGCGACGAGCGCGCACTCGACGACTTCCAGCAGCAACTCGGAATCACGACCGCGATCACCGCGATCGTCGCCGCCATCATCGGCGGGGCGATCGGCTGCGCGGTCGGCATCATCCCCGGCACGGCGGCGCTGGTGATTCCGTTCCTCGGTCTTGCCGGGCCGGTGGCGGGATGCATCGGAGGGGCGCTGATCGTGGCGCCCGTCGTCGCGCTCGCCGGCACCATCGTGGTCGGCGGCGGCGCCCTGGTCGTCCTGGGTATCCAGTACTTCAACACCATCAACAGCCCGTTCGTCGCACCGGCACCCGCGGCATGAGCGGCCGGTTTGCACGGAACCTGCGGGCCGTCACCGGAGCAGCGTTCCTCGTCGTCGCCTCCCTCGGCATCTCCGCAGGGACGGCACATGCAGCGCCGCTGACGCAGCAGGATTCGCCCGACATCGGGTACAAGGCGCACGCCGAGGGTGAGTCCGTGATCACGTCGATCGACGCGGGCGCGTTCCGGATCACCGACACCCGGGAAGCGATCGAGGTGGTGGACGGCAGCGGCAAGGTGGTTGCTGCGCTGCCGCTCACGATTCGGCTCGGTGATGTCGTGTATCCGATCGACGCCGATCTCGACGGCCGCACGGTGAAACTCACCCCGCAGATTCCCGACGACGTTGCGGCGTCACTGAAATCGGTGGCGCAGGACGGATTCGACACACAGAAAGAGCGCGACGACGTCGCGCTGGCCGACTTCAACAGCTATCTCGGCTACGCGACGCTGATCGGCGGCCTGATCTTCGGGGTGATCTTCGGCGTCGTGGGTCTCGCCGTCGGGTGCGGGCTACTCGCCGTGACCGTGATCGGCACTCCCGTGGGATGCCTCGGCGGCCTCATGGCGGGATTCGCCGCCGGCGGGCTCGCCGGAACCATCTTCGTCGGTGGCGCCGCGCTCGTGATCCTCGGAATCCAGTACCTGATCACCATCAACACGCCGTTCGTTCCGCCCGCGCCGGAACCCACCGCCTGATCGGTTCGTACGCAGCCCACCAGTGCGCCGACGACAACGGCCCGCCTCCCCGAAGGGAAGCGGGCCGTCGTCGTCGGTAGGCGTTGCGTTACGAGGTGCGGACGCGCAGACCCGGATTCTCCGCCAGCACCTCGTTGATCGGCGTGGCGAACAACTCGGGGCTCTCGCCGAGGACGAACGTGACGACGTCCGCGACCTGGCAGATCGGGTACTGCCCGACGTTGGAGGCGCTCGAGATTCCGAGGGCCAGCGTGCCGGTCACGATCGTGCCGCCGCTGTCGCCCTGCAGGGCGCACATGCTCGTCGAGAAGCTGTCGGCCAGCGTGCGCTCACCGACGGAGACGGTCTGCGCCACGGACGTGACGCGACCGCAGGTGAAGCCGGTGGTCAGACCCGACTTGCACACCGGGGCGCCGACGACCGGGTCGGCGGTTCCCGTGATCGCGACCGGCGCCGCACCGGGCACCCGGACGCCGTTGTTCTCGAACCGGCGGGCGGCGTCGTCGTCGGCCCGGATGATCGAGTAGTCGTGGATGTCCAGGCTGGTCTTGGCGAACGTGCCGATCCGCGGACCGGTGCCACCCGGGACCAGGGAGAACGCCTCCGACGCCTCCGCGGTGCCTGCAGCGGCCCGGTTGGGGTCGCAGTGCCCTGCCGTGATGTTCACCGGCCTGCCCGAGCCGTCGGTGCCGTTGAACCCGAGCGAGCAGCGCAGCCCGACTCCGCCGCCGAGCGAGCCGTACGCGTCGCCGCCCAGCAGGGCGTCGGCGGGCAGCGGTTCGGCGATGGGGGTGAGATCGGTGGACGGCAATGGAGCGGCCGTCGCAGGCGACTGCACGACGCGGGCGCCCTTCAGGAAGTCCGGAAGCTGCAACCCGCCGACGTTGTCGGCGCGGAGCACGAGATCGTTGTTCACGATGTCGATGGCGACGCCGCGAACGAGATCGGCGACGGCGGGCGGCTGGGTGTCGAGCCAACCGTCGAGCGACTTCACCTGCTGCTGCAGGCTGCTCTCGCTCTGCGCCACATCCTTCACCTGGAAGCCGGCCTTCTCGGCTGCGGCGACCGCAGCCTCCTTGTCGGCGCCGTCGGCGAGCCCCACGATCGGGGTGCCTGCGTTGTCGAGCCACGTTCCGGCGAAGGCGTCCGGGAACTGGGTGCGGGCGATCTTCGCGAACTCGGCCAGCTTCTGGCCCAGCTCGGAGTGCTCCAGGTACTGGTCCGGGCTCAGCGACAGATCACGCGAAATTGCGTCGATCAGTTCCGCGGGCAGCTTGGCGGCCTGGCCGGACACTCCCGGCTCGACCGGATCGGCCTGAGCGGAGGCGGTGACCGGACCGAGGAGCAGCAGCGCGGCGGAGCCGAACACGGCGGCACGACGTGCGATGGAGCTTCGCATGGGGGCCTTTCTATGTTGTTTGTTCGCAGTTGCCTCGCGGGCGCACGCGAATACGACCCCCCTGACAGGTAAGGCCGTACACAGTCGGAGTCGACTATATGGGTTCGCCCCGTCTATTCCCACCTGTAACACTCTCGGCGGACGACGCCGCTGGACAAAGCGGACACCGGACAGCCGGGGCGCTTCTGCCGTACACACACCTGCGCCCGGTGTCCGAGACGAAACGGGCACCGGGCGCAGGGTGAAAGCGGTGGCGAACTAGTCGGAGATGGTGCGCACGCGCATCCCGGATCCGACCGTGTCCACGATGTCCGCGACCGGGATGCCGAGGCTGGCCGTGCCACCCTCCGGTGCCAGCACCAGGTTCGCCTCCGTGCAGTTGGGGGCGCCGCTGGCATTGGAACCACTCGTGATGCCCAGTGCGAGAGTGCCGGTGACGATGGCACCGCCGCTGTCACCCGCGAGGGTGCAGGCGGTGCCCGCGAAACCGTTGATCACGCGGCTCGAACCGTCGGCCACGAACAACTGCGTCTCGACGTGATCGGCGGCGACCACACCACACGTGAACGACGACGTCTGGCCCGACTTGCAGATCGGGGCGCCGACGACGGGACGGGCGGTGCCGGTGATCTCCAGGGTGGTGCCGTTCGCGCCGCGCACCGCGGGACGGTCCAGGCCGGCCTTGACACCCGCGTCGTTCAGCTTGATCACCGAGTAGTCGAGCTTGTCGGCCGGGTTACCCACCGACGACTTCGAGAACACGCCGATCTGCTGGCTGTCGTCGACGTTCTGGTGATTGGGGAGGAACACCGGCGACTGCTGACCCTCGGCGGGGTTGCAGTGCCCGGCGCTGATGTTGACGGCCTGGCCGCTGTCGTCGACGGCGTTGAAGCCGAGCGAGCAGACGGAGATCTCCGAGATCGGCGTCTTCGGCAGTTCGCCCGCGGTGGTGATGTACGTGTCGCCGGCGAGGGGACCCCGCTCCACCGGACCGCCGCCGCCGGGGCTCAGCATCACCTTGACGTTGGCGAGCAGCGTCGGCAGGTTCAGCGCTTGGCCGACGGGGCTGTTGACGACGTCGATGACGACGCGGTTGTCGAGAACGTCGATCGACGCGGAGTTGACCTGGGAAGCCACGTCCTTCGGCAGTCCCGCGATCCAGCCGTTCACGTCGGAGAGGGTCTTCTCCAGGCCGTTCGCGGACACCGGCGCAATGCGGGTGTCGTACCCGGCCTTGGCTGCGGCGTCGGCGGCCTCGTTCGTGGTGACCGCGACGACGGGCTTGCCGTCGAGGCCGATCCACGCCCCGGCGAAGTCGTCGGGATGCTGCTCCCGGAAATCCTCGGCGTAACTACCCAGCTCCTGTGCCTTCGCGGCGCGGTCGAGGTATTCCTGCGGGCTGATCTTCAGGTCGCGGGTAATGGCCTCGACGAGTTCGGCCGGCAACTTGTCGGCGCTCAGCTGCGTGGTGTCGGGCTGCGTAACAGGGTCGGCCTGGGCGGCAGTGGAAAACGGAAAGAGAAGAAGCATTGCCGAGGCGCCTACAACAGCGGCGCGGTGCGCCAGCACGTTACGCATGAAATCCCTTCTGCACGGAATCCGTTCACTGGGGATTCCTTCTGGGGTGGGTATCAGCGCCCCACCTTAAGCTACGGACGGGTCGACCCGTCGGGGAGGTGCGACCGAAGCCTCACTGACCTGGCGTTTTCAGCGCAGGCAGCACCGGAGTCGTCGTGGTGGTCGCGGCCAGCGGTTCCTTCGTCGTCGTGGTGGTGGTGGTTGTCTCCGGCGGTGTCGTCGTGGTCGTCGCGGCGGTGGTCGTCGTGGTGGTCTGGGGGACCGTGGTGATCGAGGGAAGGGTGATCACCGGCGTCGTCGTCGTGGTCGTCGTCGGCGGGGGCGGCGGCACGAACACGGACGTCCTCTCCACCGGGGCGGGCGGGGGAGCGACCGGGATCGGGGCCTCGAACTCCGTCGTCACGGCCACCTCCTGCGTGCTCGCCGTCGGGAAGACCGCGGGTGCGACCGGTGTGGGTCGCGCGGTCGACGTCGTCACCGACGCGGTCTGGGCGTCCTGGATCGACGGGACCGCGGTGCTGTTCTTGCCGGTGAGCGCGAACGCGACCGCCCCACCGGCCACCACCAGTGCGGCCGCGGCGACACCGGCGATGATCAGTGGCCGACGGTCGGGGCGCTTGGCGGCTGCGGTCGGTGCGCTCGCCTCGGTCTCGGCCGGCGGAGACGCGTCGGCGGACGCAGCCGCCGCCGCGGGCACCGCCGTCACAGCGGAGTACGCGGTGTGCAACGGGGCCTCGACGACGGGAATCGACTCGGTGTCGGCGCTCGTGTCCTCGTCGGTCAGGGCCAGCCCGGCCGCCAGCAGCGCCGCACCGTGGGCCGGGGACTCCGGCGACGCGGCGAGCGCCACCGACTCCGGGATGAGAGTTGCGTCGCCCAGACCCATGTAGTCGAGGGATTCACGCAGCTTCGTGACGATCTCCGGCGCCCAGTCCGACGGATGGGTCGCGGTGACCTTCACCGTGCCGGACAGTCCGTCCGACGCCTCCCGGAACAGGCAGAACATCGCCGTCGCGACGAGGTCCTCGGCGCGGGTCAGGGAACCCGCGTACTCGATGCCCGCGGGCTCACCGACGCGTGCGAGGAAGTCGCGGACGGCGCCGGTCGACTCCGTGCCGGGGTCGCCGAGCTGAACAGTGCCGTCCGGGGCCGTGAACAGCACGGACGGGTGTTCGATCGTCCTCACGTCGGTTCCGGAAGCGGTCACCACCGCCGTGGAAACCGAATCGCCGACGGTGAGTCCGACTCCGGTGGTCATGGAAGATCCTTACTGGCACGGTTCGAGAGGTGCGTCATCGCACCACGTGCACAGTGTGTCGCGCGCCGATGCCGAATGGTTACATACGGCACCCGGGAGTGCTTGTTAACCGCCGGCGGTTAACAAGCACTCACAGGTGGCGGAGCCGCAGACCCGTGGCCCATCGCACGCAGCATCGACAGCAGTTCCGACCGCGACCCGGCGCCCAGCCGCCGGCGGATCCGGGCGACGTGGTGCTCGATCGTCTTCGCGGAGATGTAGAGGCGCGACCCAATCTCCCGGTACGTCAGCCCCTGGACGAGCAGTTCGGCGACCTCCGCCTCGCGGTCGGTGAGCGACCCCGGCGTGCTCGGGCTCGGCACGACCGCGGAGTCGGTGCCGTTGCCGGCGGACGTCGGCTGGCGCAGGGCCCGGGCGACCTGCAGCAGGGTGGTCGCCGCCCGGGTGTCGGAGGCGCGCAACGCGGCCTCACCGGCGAGGCGCGCGCCGTCCCACGGCAGGCCGATCCGGTCGAGGGTGCGGGCCGCGTCCTCGACGGTGGCGGCGTCGATGTCGCCCTGCAGCACGCGCAGCCAGGCGCGACCGGCGGCGGCGAGCCCGGACGCGTACGTGCTGACCTTGGCGGCCTCGCCGAGTGCGCGGGCGTGGGGCATCAGATCGGCGGGGCATTCGGCGAGGATCGAGGCCTGCACGCCGTACCAGTGCAGCGCCGACCCCCACATCGCCGGTTCGCCGAGGGTCCGCAGCAACGACCGGGCGTCCTCGACGAGGTGGGTGATCCGCCCGGGTTCGCCGACCCGGATCGCGGTGAGCCACAGTTCGCCGAGCGGCAGCAGGCTCAGCAGGTCCACCGAGTACTCGGCGAGCACGCCCTGCGCGCCCGCCCACGCCTGGAGCAGGGCCGCGTTGTCTCCGGTGCGCCGCGCCAGCCCGACCCGCAGGCCGTGGACGAACAGCAGATCGCGCTGGTGCATCGACGCGGCGTCGAGACCGTCGAGCCGGGACTGCGCCGACGTGAGGTCGCCGCGGACCATCGACGTCCACGCGGTGAGCAGTTGGTGCCGGTTCGCGGTGACACTGCCGGGGCGCTCGGCTTCCCGGGCCCGGGTGAGGACGGCGTCCGCGTGGGCGAGTTCGCCGCAGTGGAGTGCGGCGAGGGCGGTGATCGCGGCGGGGGAGTCGGGCAGCATCCGGGGCCGCGACGCGCGGCCGGGCAGCGACAGGGCGCGGGTCAGTGAGTTCAGTGCCGCATTCGCGGACGCGGTCACCGACTGCACGAGTCCGGTCGCGACGAGGGCGGCGCCGGCGGTGGCGGCGGTGGGGGGTGCGCCCGCGCTCGTCGTGAGAACGGCTTCGGCGTCGTCGAGTCGGCCCGCGACCACGAGGACGGAGGCGGCGAGGGGGGCGTCGGCGCCCGCCCGGTCCGCGCCGAGCCAGGCGTACAGTTCGGCGCTGCGGTCGATCATGCCGCAGAACGCGGCGCCTGCGGCCGAAATGCGTACGGCCGCAGCGAGTTCCGGGCCGTCGACGGTCGCGGATCGTTCGAGGACGGAATCGGCCAGCCCGACCGCGGTGTCGAGGTCACCGTTCAGGGCGCTCGCCTCGGCGTACGCGACGACGGCCGTGTCGCGGAGCTTGCCGACCCGGCCCGCTTCGGCGTACAGCGCGACGGCGACGGCCGGTTCGGCGAGTTCGGCCTGGGCGCAGAGGAATTGGCTCAATTTTTCGCTGGGTGTGCCGGTCGCGGCCACCGCGCGGGCGACGGGAAGCGTGAGCGTTCCGCCGTCGACGTGATGGGCGAGCAGGCGGCGGGCCAGCATGTGCAGGCGGTTCTCGCCGAGCGTGGTCATGAGGCGCGTGTGGTCCGCGAGAACCAGCGTGTCCCGTTCGTCGACCCAGCCGTCCGAACGGAGCGCGTCGACGGCCGCGCGGGCACGGTCGGGTTCGACGTCGAGTACCCGGGCGACGACGGTCTCGTCGAGGTCGCTGCCGAGTAGAACCAGTGCGAGAGCGGAGAGTTGCGGGCTGTCGAGGTCCGCGAGTTCCGTGGGAGGGAGCGGTGAGGGCAGCGTGGACACGTCGCCCTATCCGCCGTTGCCGAGGACGCCGGGCACCAGGCCGGTGACTCCGCCGACGACGCCGCCGACCGTGTCGCCCACGCCGTTGACGGTGTTACCCACCGCGCCGGCACCGCCGACGATGGTGTTGGCGATCGCGGCGCCGCCGTCGGACGGAACGCTCGGTGCCGGAGCGGGCGCAGGTGCCGGCGCGGGGGCGGGTGCGGGTGCCGGTGCGGGTGCGGGTGCGGGGGCAGGCGCCGCAGCGGCGGGGGCCGGGGCCGTGCCGGGCGCCGCGACAGCCGGTGGGGCCGCGGCGGGTGCGACGGTGCCGGGTGGGACGGTGCCGGGTGCGGCGACCGGAGTCGCGACGCCGGCCGCGGTGCCGGGGACACCGGTTGCGGCGGCGACACCCGCAGCCTCGGTGCCGGGTGCGACGGCGCCTGTCGCGGCGGCCTCCGCCGGAAGACCGGACGTGGAGGCGGCGCCCGCCGACGTGCCCGACGACTGCGAGGTGGTCGAACCCGAACTGGATGTGGACGCCGGTGCGACGTCGAAGACCGTGCCGAGCGACAGCCCGCCCGCAGCAAGCAGGGCGATGGCGGCGACGGATGCGGAGATGATCCCGGCCTTCTTCTTGCGCGACATCCCGGTGGGGGCGGGGTCGACGGGTCTCGGTGCGGGAGGCCGGGCGGCGAGGACGACGGTGTCGGCGTCCGATTCGACGGCCGGGACGGCGGCGGGCGCTGCCGTGGCAGGCGCGGCGGTGGGAACGACGACCGGCATCCGCGCGACGGTCGGGGCGGCGGCGCGTCCCGCATCCCGGTCGGCGGCGAGCAGCGCGGCACCCAGGGCGGCGGTGTGGCCCGGACGTTCGGCCGCGACGACAGGAACCCGCAGTTCCGCGGACAGAAGTTCGGCGACGAGCGGGATCGCGGCGCTGCCGCCGGTGAGTACCACCTGGGTGACGTCGCTGGATTCGAGGCCTGCGGCGTGGATGCTCTCGCGGACCAGCGTCACCGAGTCCTGGAGGGGTTCGCGGATGAGGTCTTCGAGTTCCGAGCGCACCAGCCGCACATCGGTGGAGATGCCGGGCAGTTCGATGCCGATGGTGGCCTCGGTGTCGGAGGACAGTGCCTCCTTCGCCGCGGTGCACCGGGTCCGCAGGCGGGTCAGCGCGGCGACGGTGTCGGGGGCGAACGGGTCGATGTCGCCGAACTCGTCGGCGACGTTGCCGAGGACGTACTGCATGGCGGCGTGGTCGAAGTGGGCGCCGCCGAAGTCCTCGGACCGCACCGGCTTGCCGAGGACCCCGGTTTCCGTGCCATGTGCGTCCGAACGGAACAGGGTGATGTCGAGTGAGGTGCCGCCGAGGTCGTAGATGACGGTCAACGCGTCGCCGAGGGTGCCGCGGGTCCGTTCGAGCCACGTCATCACCGCCTGCGCCTCCGACACGAGGGTGGCGTCCGCGACGCCGGCCTGCTCGAGCGCGTCGGCGAGGACGCCGACGGTGTACGGCGGCCAGACGGTCGGGTGGGCGACGACGGTGGCCGGGAGGCCGTGCCTGCCGGATGCCGCCTCGTGCACGATGCAGCTCACGGCGGTGGCCACGAGGTCTTCGCCGGAGTAGGTCGAGCCGTCGTCGGTGAGGATCCCGACCGGGTCGCCGACGCGGTTCGCGAAGTCGGACACCGTCACCGCATCCGGTTCGCCGCCGTCGGCGCCGAGTACGGGTGCGCGGTCGGGGGAGAGGTGCAGAACACTCGCGCGGGACAGGACGGTGAGGTCGGCGGCATCCGTCACGCTCGCCCCGTCCGTGTCGACGGCGGCCACCGTATTGACCGATCCGACACCGATGCCGAGCGCTGCAGCCATGTTCCACTCCTGTGGTCCGGGCGGGCGTCACGCCGCCTGTGTCAGGCGGACGGTGCCGCCGTCGTATGTGACGGCCGGGGCCGTCGTGGTCACTCGAATTGTCGCGTGCGGCGGCCGTTTCGTTACGCCGATGCGCAGGTCGACGGCAGTTACGGGGCCGATCCCCTAATGCCCCCTCATCCCCTAACGGCGAGGCTCCGACCCCCGGTGGGAGATCCCCGATACCGGGGTCCGCGAGTAGGGGGCGCCGCCCCGTTGGGAAGGGGGCCGCCGATCCATAACGTGTATTTCACTCGCCGTCACAGCAGTTGTGGTGGCCACCCGAACTCCCCGAACCTCGACCACAGGAGAGATTGCCATGGCTACCAACGCCGTCCTCGACTTCATCCTCGGCCTTCTTCGCGACGAGCAGGCTGCGGCGGCCTACTGCGCCAACCCGACCGACGCGCTGTGCGCTGCCGGTCTGCAGGGTGTGAGCCACGCGGACATCGTCTCCGTCGCTCCGCTGGTCGCGGAGTCGGGACTGTTCGCGGGCAGCGGGGCCGACCTGGCAGCGATCGTCAACGCCGGTGCCGACGTCGCCGGTGACGTCGCCGGCGGTATCGGCGCAGGTGTCGGCGGCGGTCTCGGTGGCGGCCTGGGCGCCGGCCTCGGTCTCGGCGGCGGCCTCGGCGGTGCGGTCGGTCTCGGAGCCGGCGCGGGCCTCGGCCTGGGTGCCGGCCTGGGCGGCGACTTCGACTTCGCCGCGGAACTGGCGGCCGGCCTGAGCGCCGCGCTCGGTGCCGCACTGGAGATCGGCGGCGAGATCGGTGCACAGCTCGGTGCCGCGCTGGGTGCGGCCCTCGACGCGGCACTGTCTCTCACCGGTGGCGTCGACCTCGGCAGTGCACTCGACCTCGGCGCCACGATCAGCGGAGCCCTCGGAGGAGCGCTCGGGCTGGGCGCCGACCTGACCGCGCAGCTCGCCACCACCCTCACCGCGGCGATCACGGCCCTGCCGGTGGTCAACGTCGCCGGTGGTCTCACCGGGATCCTCGCGCCGGCCCTGTCGATCGGCGGCGACCTGGGCGCCGAGCTGGGTGCGGCTCTCGGTGCCGCCCTCGCCAGCGTCGTCGACCTCGGTGGCAGCGTGGACGGCGACATCCTCACCGGAGTCGGTGCCGGCCTCGACCTCGGTGGCGTGCTCGGAACGACCCTCGGCAGCGTGCTCGGTGTGGACGCCGGTCTCGGTGGCACGCTGGGCGGCGCCCTCGACGCGGCGATCGGCGCCGGCGGCGGATTGGGCGCGACCCTCGAAGGCCTGCTCGGCGGTGACCTGCTCGGCGACGTCGCCGGTTCGCTCGGCGGAGTCCTCGGCACCGACCTCGGCGCGGTCCTCGGTGGCGCGCTCGGCGGTGTCCTCGGTGCGGGCGGTGACCTCGGTGCAGACCTCGGTGGCGCCCTCGGCGCGACGCTCGGTTCGATCGCCGACCTGGGCGGCGGACTGGACCTCGACGCGATCCTCGGTGCGGGCGGCAGCCTCGGCGGTGCCCTGAGCGGGCTGCTCGGCGGTGAACTCGGAGTCGGCGGCGACCTCACGGCCGGTCTGGGTACCGCACTGGACGCGGTGCTCGGTGCCGGCGGCGGACTCGACCTCGGTGCCGTGCTCGGTGCCGACGGCGGCCTCGGTGGCGCGCTGAGCGGCATCCTCGGCGGCGTCCTCGGCGCCGGCGGCGACGTCAGCGGTGACCTCGGTGGAGCCCTGGGCGGTCTGCTCGGCGGCGCCCTCGATCTGGACGGCGGCCTCGGCGGCGCACTGTCCGGTGCACTCGGCAGCGGACTGGGACTGGACGCCGCACTCGGCACGGTCCTCGGCGGCGCCCTCGGCCTGGACGGTGGCCTGGCCACCCAACTGGGCAGCACTCTCGACGCCGCGCTCGGTGCCGGCGGCGTGACGGGCATCGACCTGGGCGGCCTGCTGGACGGCGGACTGGACCTCGGCCTGGGCGGCGACCTCGGCCTCGGCGGAGAACTGACTTCCGAGCTGACCACGGCACTGAGCGGTGCCCTCGGTCTGGGCGGCGACGCAGGCGCGAACCTGGGCACGGTCCTGGGCGGCGCACTGGAGAGCGGTCTCGGGCTGGGCGGCGTCCTCGACACCGGTGCCGATCTGGGAACCACGATCAGCAGCGCGCTCGGCGGAGTGCTCGGAGTCGACGGTGACGCCACCGCGGGCCTCGGCGCGGCGCTCGACGCGGTGCTCGGCGCGGACGGCGGAGTCGACCTCGGCGGGGCGACCGACCTGGGTGGTCTGCTCGGCGGTGCGTTCGGTGCCGGCGGCGCCGCGGGCGCCGATCTCGGCGCGGCCCTCGGCGGTGTGCTCGGCGGTGCGCTCGAGACCGGCGGCGCCCTCGACCTCGACAGCGTCCTCGGCGCGGAGGGAAGCATCGGCAGCACGCTGGGCACCGCTCTCGGCGGCGTCCTCGGCGCGGACGGCGGCCTCAGCGCGACCCTCGGTTCCGCACTGGAGACGGCACTGGAGGCCGGTGGCGGGCTCGATCTCGACTCCGCTCTGGACGCCGACCTCGGACTCGACGCCGCGGCCGGTGTTGGCGGCGCCCTGGACGGTGCGCTCGACGCGGGCACCGGTCTCGCGGGTGGCCTGACGAGCGGCATCGACGGCGCGCTGGGCGGGCTGCTCGACGTGGGCACTGACGTCACGGGCAACGTGGGCGGCGCCGTCGGCGGCGGTGTGGCGGGCGGCGCGGACGCAGCGGCCGGCATCGGTGCCGGTGTCGCGGCGGGAGTCGGTGCGGTTGCCGACGCCGGCGCAGACCTGGGCGGCAGCCTCGGAACCAACCTGGTCGGCGGACTGGACACGGCCGGTGGCCTGGGCGCCGGTCTGACCAGCGGCCTCACCGGTGGTCTGGGTGGAATCTTCGACACCGGTGCGGGCCTCGGCTCCGCACTGACCGGCAGCGTCGGCGGTGCCGTCGATGCGGTCGGTGAGGCAGGCGCCTCGGTCGGCGCGGTCGCCGACGCCGGTGCGAGCCTGGACGCGAACCTCGGCGGCACCGTGGACGCCGCTGCCGGAATCGGCGGTGACGTGGCCGGCGGACTGGAAGGCAGCGTGGACAGCGCCGTCGACGCCACCGCAGGTCTGACCGGGGGCCTGGACGCCACCACCGACGCGGCCGCCGATCTCGGCGCCGGACTGTCCGGTGGCGTGGGCGGTCTCGGATCGCTCGGCACCTCGGTCGGCGGCGCCCTCGACGGTGCCGTCGGTGGAGCGGTCGACGGCGGAGCGGCAGTGGGCGGCGCCCTCGACGGCGCAGCGTCCGCCGGTGGATCGGTCGCGGGTGGCGCTTCCGCAGGCGGTTCCGCCGCCGCGGACGGTTCCGCGGACCTCGGAGCGGTCGGCGGCGCCGTCGTCGACACCACCGGTTCGATCGCCGGCGGCCTCGGATCCACCCTGGGCGGTGCCGTCGACACCGGGGCCGACACCTGGTCGTCGATCGACGCGGACAACGCGTTCGGCGCCGACTCGGGCCTGCACGCCGACACCGACGGTTCGCTGTTCGGTGACACCGACTCCTCGGTGGACCTCTCGCACGACGTCACGGGCGTGGTCGATCACCTCGAGCCGTGATGAGCCGGCGGTTCCGGCATCCCCCAGACGGGGCGGCCGGGACCGCCGTACGATGTAACGAAATCAGCCCCGGACGCGTTATGCGTGCGGGGCTGTTTCACAGTCGGGTGTCGGGGCACCGAACAGGTGCCCGCACGAGGTCGGAAGAATTGCGGGTCAACGAAGCTCATGGACAGTGCAGCCGCCGAGAAGAGTCCAGCCCGATCCCAGTCGATGACGGCGCTGCTCGAGCAGGCCCTGGACGTGGCGAAGCGGTTCGGTCGCGGCGACCTGGCCCAGCGCCTGGATTCCGCCCGGGGCCGGGTGCAGGATCCGCGGATGCGGATCGTGGTGGTCGGGCCGCTGAAGCAGGGCAAGAGCCAGTTCGTGAATTCGCTTCTCAATCTCACCGTGTGCTCGGTGGGCGACGACGAGACCACGGCGATCCCCACCGTCGTCCAGAACGCGGAGACGGCGTCGGTGGAGCTGGTCCTCGCCGATCCGGGCGCCGACCCGATCCGGGTGCCGCTGCCACTCGACGAGCTGAACGGCATCACCCCGGCCTCACCCCGCGCCGGGGGCCGGGAGGTGCTGCGCGTCGAGGTGAACGTCCCGAGCCCGCTGCTCGCCGACGGGCTGGTCCTCGTCGACACCCCCGGGGTGGGCGGTGCAGGCAACCCGCACGCCGCGAGCACGCTCGGACTGATTCCGGCGTCGGACGCCGTGTTCGTCCTGTCGGACGCCAGCCAGGAATTCACCGAGCCGGAGCTCGGTTTCATCCGCCAGGTCACGAGCCTGTGCCCGTCGGTGGCCTGCCTGATCAGCAAGACCGACCTGTACCCGCACTGGCGCGAGATCGTCGAGGCGGATCGCGGGCATCTCGCGCGCGCAGGTCTGGACGTTCCCCTGATCCCGATCTCCTCGGTGCTGCGTTCGCACGCGCTGCGACTGCAGGACGAGGAACTCAACACCGAATCCGGTTTCGTCGAGCTGTACGCGTTCCTGCGCGACCGGGTGGTGGCGCGTGCGGAGGCGAATACCCGCCGGGCCGTGTCGCTGGACGTGTCCTCCGCCGCCGAGCATCTGACCCTGGGGATCGGCAGTGAGCTTGCCGCCCTGCGTGATCCGGCGAAGGGCGTCGCCGCGGTCGCGGAACTGCAGAAGGCGAAGGCGGCCGCCGAGGAACTGCACAAGAAGACGTCGCTGTGGCAGCAGACGCTCGGCGACGGCATCGCCGACCTGGCCGCGGACATCGACCACGACCTCCGGGACCGGTTGCGCCGCGTCACCCGGGAGGCGGAGGAGACGGTGGACGAGGGCGATCCCGGCAAGGACTGGGACGCGCTGGGCCAGTGGCTCGAGCAGGAATTCGCCACCGCGATCGGCGACAACTTCGTCTGGGCCCACGACCGCGCGCTGTGGCTGGCCGAGGTGGTGGCGCAGCACTTCGCGGAGACGGGTGCCGTCGAACTGCCGCACCTGGACGTCGCGAACGTGGACGGCGTCCTCGAACCGGTGGCGTCGCTCGCCGACCTCGAGGCCGGACGCATCGGCATCACGCAGAAGGTCCTCGTCGGGATGCGCGGCTCCTACGGCGGCGTCCTCATGTTCGGTCTGATCACCACCATGATGGGGATGGCCCTGGTCAATCCGATCTCGATCGGCGCGGGAGTCCTGCTGGGCACCAAGGCATACCGGGAAGACCGGGAGAGCCGGATCCTGAAGCGGCGGGCGGAGGCGAAGACCGCGATCCGCCGGTTCGCGGACGACGCCAGCTTCCAGGTGGGCAAGGAGTCGAAGGATCGGCTCCGGTCGATCCAACGGTTGCTGCGCGACCACTTCACCGCGATCGCCGAGCAGGCGCTGCGGTCGATCAACGAGTCGCTGCGGGCCGCGCAGGAGGCGGCGAACCTCGAGTCCACCGAGCGGACCCGCCGCATCGCGCAACTCGAGAAGGATCTGCACGTCGCCTCCGAGCTGAAACAGCAGGCCGCGCAACTCGTCGCAGGCGATGTGGGAGCGGTCACGGCATGACCGCCGCTCCGCTCCAGGAAGCCCGGGCACTCATCGCCTCGGCCCGGCAGTTGTACGCCGGCCGCCCCGAGATCCGGGATCAGCTGACCGAATGCGCCCGGCGACTGGAACAACCGCTGCGGGTGGCCCTGGCCGGTTCGCTGAAGGCCGGCAAGTCCACTCTGCTCAATTCCCTGGTGGGGCAGGACATCGCGCCCACCGACGCGACCGAGTGCACCCGCGTCGTCACCTGGTATCGCAGCGGGTCGACGCCGACCGTGACGGCCTGGTACCAGCCGGACCCGGGCACCGGCGGTCAGCGTTCGGCGAACGTCCCGGTGCTGCGCCGGGACGGACATCTCACGTTCGACCTCGGTCATCTCACCGCCGATCAGGTGGACCGCCTCGACGTGGAGTGGCCGTCGTCCGCGCTGGCGCACACCACGATCATCGACACCCCAGGCACGTCCTCGCTGTCGCGGGACGTCTCGGCCCGCACGCTCGAGATGCTCACCCCGGACAACGAGGCGTCCGGCGCCGACGCCGTGGTCTACCTGCTGCGCACCCTCAACGCGACCGACGTCCAGTTCCTCGGTCAGATCGGCGACCACGTCGGCGACGAATCGGGACCGCTCGGTGTGGTCGGGGTCGTGTCGCGGGCCGACGAGGTGGGGGCCGGACGCCTGGACGCCATGATGTCCGCGAAGGAGGTGGCGTCCCGGTTCGCGGGCGAACTCGAGCGCACCGGGCTGTGCCAGGCCGTCGTCCCCGTCGCGGGTCTGCTGGCGCTCGGTGCCCGCACGATGCGTCAGGCCGAGTTCACCGCGTTCCAGCATCTCGCCGAGGTCCCGGTGGACGACCTGAACCTGGCGATGCTGTCGGCCGACCGGTTCGCCCGTGAGGACAGTCCGCTTCCCGTGGACGCCCGGATGCGGGCCCAGCTGGCGGATCGCTTCGGGCTCTTCGGGATCCGGATGGCCGTCACCCTGATCCGGCTGGGCACCAAGGACTCGCCGACGCTGGCGGCCGAACTGGTGGAACGCAGCGGTCTCGACGAACTGCGCCAGGTGATCGACATCCAGTTCGGGCAGCGGGCCGATCAGCTGAAGACCCACTCGGCGCTGGTGGCACTCAAGCGGGTCCTGACGGCGCATCCGGTGCCGGGGGCGGGCGAGATCCTGATATCGGCCGAACGACTGCTGTCCGACGTGCACGGTTTCCAGGAACTGCGCCTGCTCGGGCGGCTGCGCTCCACCGAGGTGGGGCTGCCCGCCGACGACGTGGCCGAACTGCAGCGCCTGATCGGCGGGTTCGGCATCCAGATCCCGGAACGGCTGGGCACCGACGGCGACGACTCCGTGGAGTTGCAGCGGATGCGGGCACTCGCCGCGGTACGGAAGTGGCGCGAACGCGCACGGCACCCGTTGCTCGACCAGTTCACGGCGAGGGCCTGCACCGTCGCCGCCCGCAGCGCGGAAGGTGTTCTGGAGGAACTGAACACGGTCCGCCTGTAGGCGGGTCAGGTCGCGGACACGCCCGCGATCTCACCCTCCCGGAACGCGTCCACGAACAGCTGGTGGTCCTTGCGGCTCACCTCGGCGTACGCGATGCCGAAGTCGATGATCTCGCCGACGAACTCGTCCAGCCTGCCGTCGACGACGTTCTGGATCGCGTCCTCGGTCTGGAACGTGACCAGGGTCTGATCGCTGTCTTCGTCGGAGACGCAGTGCACCTTCGCCGTCGCCCGGCCGAGGTCCTCGAGCACCGGCACGATGTCCTCCGGTTCGGTGAGGTCGGACCAGTCGAGGTCCAGTTCGTACGGGGAGAGTTCGGCGACCACGAAACCGGTGTCACCGATCTCGGTGTAGCCGAGCAGCGGATCGGTGTGGACCTGCAGAGCCCGCTGACTCACCACCGTGCGGTGGCCTTCGTGCTCGAAGTAGTCGCGGACACGGGGTTCGTCGACGACGCGGCTGGGCGCGGCGACGTTGCCCTGCTTGAGGGACAGCACGATGTCGTTCTCGAGCGCCTGCGTCGCCCCTTCGATGAGCACGTTGTACGCCGGGAGGCCGGCGCTGCCGATCCCGAAACCTTTCCGCCCGACCACGTCCTTGACCCGGTAGAACACCGGTCGCGCGGATCGTTTGCTGCGGGGCACCCTCTCGATGTACGTCTCGAGCGCCTCGCACACGGTCGTGCGTTCGTCCTCGTCGAGTTCGCGGACTCCGCGGCCCCGCCGGAAACGCCGGTCGTAGTCCTCGATCACCGTGACGGATTCGAGCAGGTCCACCCGGGTGGCGAGGCGCGCGCTCAGCAGCAGATCCTGGATTGCGCCGCGCGAATTGTCCAGGCGCAGTGCGTACGCCTCGTCCGCCTCCCGTTGCACGTACTGCAGGACGTGCGCGACGTAACTGCGCAGATAGGTGTCGGCGAGTGCCCGGACATCACTCTCGGGGAGGGCCTTCTGCCAGCCCATCAGTGCGAGACTCGCGACGAACCGGCGAAGATCCCAGCTGAACGGCCCCACGTACGCCTCGTCGAAATCGTTGACGTCGAAGACGAGGGTGCCCTCCGAATTCATGTACGTGCCGAAATTCTCCAGGTGCAGATCGCCGTGAATCCACACGCGGCCGGTGCGCTCGTCCGCCCACGGATCGTCGAAGTCACGCAGATCGTCGTAGAAGAGGCAGGCGCTGCCCCGGTAGAAGGCGAACGGATCGGCGGCCATCTTCCGGAACTTCGTGCGAAACGCGCTCGGGTCCGCCTCCATCAGACCGGCGAAGGCCTCGACGAGGACCTCCACGATCCGGCCCTGCCTCGTGGAATCGTCGACGTCCACAGCAGCCTCCTTCTCGCGGCGACCGGTCACGACCGCACGGAACCACGGTAGCGTTCCCGCGCCCCCAGCGACTGCAGATACGTCCACGCATCGGCCACGATCGCATCGAGGTCCGTGTAGCTCGGCCGCCAGCCCAGTTCGGCCTGCACACGGGCACCCGACGCGACGAGCACCGCCGGATCGCCGGCGCGGCGCGGGGCGTCCCGGGTGGCGATGGTTCGGCCCGTCACGCGTTCGCAGGACGAGATCACCTCCCGCACACTGAACCCGGTGCCGGTGCCGAGGTTGTAGATCCGGTGCGTTCCGGGCTGGGCGGATTCGAGCGCGAGGACGTGCGCCTCGGCCAGGTCGCGGATGTGGATGTAGTCGCGGACGGCGGTGCCGTCGGGGGTGGGCCAGTCGGTGCCGAACACCGAGATCTCGTCGCGGTCCCCGGCCGCGACCTGCAGCACCAGCGGGATCAGGTGGGTCTCCACGCGACGGTTCTCGCCGAGACCGGCGTACGCGCCCGCGACGTTGAAGTACCGGAGGCTGCACGCCGCCAGCCCGTGGGCGTGCGCGTACGACGTGATCGCGTGGTCGATCGCCAGTTTGGTGGCACCGTACGGGTTGGTCGGCCGGGTCGGTGCGTCCTCGGTGATCGGCACGGAATCCGGCGAGCCGTACGTCGCCGCGGTGGAGGAGAACACCAGCCGGCCGGTGCCGGAGGAACGCATCGCCTCCAGCAGCGTCAGCGTCTTGACGACGTTGGCCTGCCAGTACGTTTCCGGGGTCTCCACCGATTCGCCGACGAGTGAGCGGGCGGCGAAATGCAACACGCCGTCGACATCCCCGGCGCCGAGAACGCGGTGGGCTGCGATCGCGACGTCGTCCTCGACGAACTCCGCCCCCGCCGGGACCGCGTCGGCATTGCCGGTCGACAGGTCGTCGACGATCACGACCGTGTGGCCGCACTCGAGCAGTCGCTGCGCGCAGACGCTGCCGACGTAACCGGCACCGCCGGTGACGAGAAGTTTCACTGTTTCCCCCCGGTCAGTCGCCGAGCCGGGCGCCGGTGGTGGGCGAGAAGAAGTGCAGGCGGGCCGGGTCCGGTGCCAGCCGGATCACGTCGCCCTTGGCCGGGGAGGCGGAGTCGCTGACCCGGGCGACGATGTCGTGTCCGCCGAGGTCACCGTCGCGAACGAGGCGTCCGTAGATGTAGGCGTCCGCGCCGAGTTCCTCCACCACGTCGACCTTCACCGCGGTGCCCTGATCGGACACGGTCCACGCCTCCGGGCGGACGCCGACGACGACCCGCCCGGTGTCCAGGGCGCCCAGCACCGACCGCTCGATCGGCGTCGACAGCGAACCGATCCGGGCGTCGCCGTGCACGACGTCGACCTCGAACAGATTCATGGCCGGTGATCCGATGAACCCGGCGACGAAGCTGTTGACCGGCTTCTCGTACAACGTCTTCGGGCTCGCGCACTGCTGCAGGACGCCCGCCTTCATGACGGCGACGCGGTCGCCCATGGTCATGGCCTCCACCTGGTCGTGGGTGACGTACACGGTGGTGGTGGCCAGTCGGCGCTGCAACAGTGAGATCTGGGTACGGGTCTGCACCCGGAGTTTCGCGTCGAGGTTGCTCAGCGGCTCGTCCATGAGGAACACCTGCGGGTTGCGGACGATCGCCCGGCCCATCGCGACTCGCTGTCGCTGCCCGCCGGACAGTGCCTTCGGTTTGCGGTTCAGGTAGTCGCCGAGATCGAGGATCTTGGCGGCCTCCTCGACGCGGCGGCCGATCTCGGCCTTGTCCATGCCGGCGATCTCGAGGGCGAATCCCATGTTCTTCGCGACCGTCATGTGGGGGTACAGGGCGTAGTTCTGGAACACCATCGCGATGTCCCGTTCCTTCGGGGCGAGGGCGGTGACGTCGCGTTCGCCGATGCGGATGGCGCCGTAGTCGACGTCCTCGAGGCCGGCGAGCATCCGCAGCGACGTCGACTTGCCGCACCCGGACGGGCCGACGAGGACGAGGAATTCGCCGTCCTCGATGTCGAGGTTCAGCGAATCGACCGCCGGCACATCGGAACCGGGGTACATCTTGGTGGCTGCGTCGTACGTGACTCGTGCCATGGTGTTCTCCTGGTCGTGGAAGGGGATCTCAGAGTCGGTGTGCCGAACCCGACGGCTCGGCGTGCAGGAACTGCGGTGTGGGCAGGGACGCGGTGTCGGCGCGTCGGGCGACGTTCTCGACGACGGCGTCGACCCGGTCGGTGGGCACGAGGGCGATCGCGGAGCCGCCGAAGCCGCCGCCGGTCATCCGGGCGCCCCAGGCGCCGGCCTCGCGGGCGGCGTCGACGGCGGAGTCGAGTTCGACGGAGCTGACCTCGTAGTCGTCGCGTAACGAGGCGTGGGAGCGGTTCAGTGCGTCGCCGATGTCGGCGATCCGGCCGCGGTCGAGCAGATCGGCGACCTCGTAGACGCGGCGGATCTCGCCGAGCACGTGCCGGGCCCGCTGCGCTGCCGGGGAACTCAGCGCCGCGACGGCCGCGTCGGCGTCGGCGACGTCGCGCAGGGTGGCGACGCCGAGGTCGGCGCAGGCCTTCTCGATGGTGGCGCGCCGGTTGCCGTACTGGCCGTCGACCAGCCGGTGCGGCGCGTTGGTGTCGATGACCACCAGCCGGGCACCCGCGGCGTCGAAGTCGAGCGGGACGTGCCTGCTCGCGCCGTCCCGGCAGTCGAGGAGCAGGGCGTGGCCGGGGCGGGCGAGCATCGCGACCGACTGGTCCATGCCGCCGGTGGAGGCGCCGGCGATCTCGTTCTCCGCGCGGATGGACGCGTCGATCAGCGGCCGGCGGCCGGACTCGTCCGTGGGCAGTCCGGCGAGGTCGGCGACGGCGAGCGCGAACGCGCACTCGAGCGCGGCAGAACTCGACAGCCCGGAGCCGACGGGGACCGTCGAATGCACCGCCACATCGAAACCCGTTTTCGCCGTGAGATGTCCGGACCGGCGCAGCGCCCACACCACCCCGGCGACGTACGCGGACCAGCCGGACGGGTGGCCCGGCGCGACGTCGGCGAGCGGGCCCTGCCAGGACTCGCCGGTGTGTGTCGACACGGCGTGCAGGATCCCGTCGTCCCGCACGCGGACGGCGACGACGGTGACGTAGGGGAGGGCGAACGGCAGGACCAGCCCGCCGGCGTAGTCGACGTGCTCGCCGATGAGGTTGACGCGGCCGGGTGCCGCCCAGACACCGTCCGCGTCGCCGCCGAACGTGCTGCGGAACAACGCCTCCGCGGTGCCGGTGACCGCGTGGACGTCGACGGGTTCGACCCACTGCGCCGCACTCACGACGCCACCTCCCGCAGCCGGTCGGCGATGCGCTCGGGGGTGGTGTCGTTGACCCACGCCCCCATCCCGGACTCGGATCCCGCCAGGTACTTCATCCGGCCGGGCGACCGCATCATCGAGAACAGCTGGAGGTGAAGCCGTCCGAGCAGGCGGTCCTCGCCGACGGGCGCCTGATGCCACGCGGCGATGTAGGGCACGGCGTCGACGCCCTCGAAGAAGCGGTCGACCCGCCGCAGCAGCTCGAGATACACCTGCGCGAGTTCGTCGCGTTCGCCGTCGGTCAGTTCGGTGAGGTCACGGACGTCGCGGTGGGGTGCGAGGTGCACCTCCAGCGGCCACCGGGAGGCGGCGGGAACGTACGCGGTCCAGTGTGCGCCGGCCAGGACCACCCTCCTGCCGGAGCGTGTTTCGGCGTCGAGGACGTCGGCGAGCAGCAGCCGCCCGGTGCTCTCGAAGTGCTCGCGGGAGCGCCGGATCAGCGCGTCCGTGCGCGGCGGCAGATACGGGTAGGCGTAGATCTGACCGTGCGGATGGGTGAGGGTGACACCGATTTCCTTGCCCCGGTTCTCGAAGCAGAACACCTGACGCACCCCGGGCAGCGCCGACAGTTCGGCGGTGCGGTCGGCCCAGACGTCGACGACGGTGCGGACCCGGTCGACACTCAGCGTGGAGAACGCGGCATCCGGGTTGCTGGTGAAGCAGACCACCTCGCACCTGCCCGCTCCCGGTGCCAGCGGCCACAGCGCTTCGCCGTCGACACAGTCGGGGAGGTCCTGGTTCGCGGCGGCCGTCGCGAGCGAGGGGAAGCGGTTCTCGAACACCACCACGTCGTAGTCGTCGGCCGGAATCTCGGTGGGCGCCTTGCCCGGCATGCTGGGGGCGAGTGGTGACGCGTCCGGCGGCGGCAGAAACGTGCGGTCCATCCGCTGGGCGGCGATGACCACCCATTCCCCGGTGAGCACGTCGAAACGCATCTGCGACTGCGACACCGCGGGCGGCAGCGGACGTGAATCCACCAGTTCTCGCGTGGCGCCGCCCGACACGTACGGCTCGGAGTCGTCGAAGTAGAGGAGTTCGCGGCCGTCCGCGAGAGTTGTCCGGGTCTTGCGCATCCGGACCCGCGCGGGGGCCTCCCGCGCCTCCTGTTCGTCACGCACGGTCATCGTCAAGTCCTTCCCGGTTCTCCCGTGTCACCACGAGATCGCCGACGTGGTCGGCGAGGGCTTCCTGGGCGGCGCGCTCGAGCCCGGCGTCGGTGATGAGGATGTCGACGTCGGACAGTGGGATCGTGTTCGCCAGCGCGGTCACCCCCCACTTCGTGTGGTCGGCGAGCACCACGACGCGGCGCGAAGACGCGACGAGCGCCTGATTGGTCTGGGCTTCCATCAGATTGGGGCAGGTCAGCCCCGAGTCGATCCCCATGCCGTGCGTGCCGAGGAACAGCATGTCCACGTGGATGCCGCGCAGGGCGGCGACCGTGAGCGGTCCGACGAGGGCGAACGACGGGGTGCGCTGACCTCCGGTGAGGAGGATGGTCTGGTCGTCGCGGCCGCCCTCGTGGAAGGCGTCGGCGACGGGCAGCGAATTGGTGACGACGGTGATGTCGGGGACGTCGAGGAGTTCGCGGGCGAGGGCGTGCGTCGTGGTGCCGCCGGAGATGCCCACCGACGTGCCCGGCCGCACCAGCCGGGCCGCGGCGCGGGCGATGGCCCGCTTGGCTTCACGGTCGAGTTCGGACTTCGCCGAGAACCCCGGTTCGTGGACGCTCGCCGAGCGCGGCAGCGTCACCCCGCCGTGCACCCGCTCGACGAGACCCTGCTCGACGAGTTCGTTGATGTCGCGGCGGATGGTCATGTCGGAGACCCCGAGCGTCGCGCCGAGGTCGACGACCTTCACCGCGCCGTGCGCGGTGACCTCGTCGAGGATCACCTGCTGGCGCTGACGTGCGAGCATCATGCGTCCGCCTTCCGTGTCGGGGCGCCGATGCCGGCGCTGTCTTCGCGAATCACAGCACAGTTGCCCGGTTCCAGCGTGAGCGGTCCGTCGACCACCCGTTCGGTCACGAGGTCGGTGCCGGACACGTCGACGGTCACCTTCTCGTTCGTGTGGTTGAGGACGAACAGCCACGACCCGTTCTCGCCCCGCCTGCGCACGATCTCGACGTCGGAGTGCTGCCCTGCATGCAGGTCGAGACCGGCTGTGGCGCAGATCGTCTCGGCGAGCCGCTCCAGGCCCCGCATGTCGGGAACGGTCGCGAGATACCAGGCGGCACCGTCGCCGACGGGACGCCGGGTCACTGCGGGCACGCCCTGCAGGTGTCCCTCGGTGTGGCGGGCGAGGACGTCCACGTCCTCGGCGACCGTGAGGTATTCGGTCCAGACGCGGGCCGTCGTGCCGTCGTCGAGGGCGACGGTCTCGTCGGCGCCGAGCGGAAAGAACTCCTCGGTCCGGACGCCGAGCAGGTCTCCGAACGCCCCCGGGTAGCCGCCGAGCCGGACGTGGTCGTCACGGTCCGCGATCCCGGAGAATGCCGTCACCAGAACCTGCGCGCCTGCGCGGGCCGCCGCCGAGATGCGGTCCGCCTCCTCGTCGCTGCACAGGTACATCGCGGGCACGACCAGAACCGAGTACCGGCCGAGGTCGGCGTCCGAGGGGACGACGTCGCAGGTCACCCCGGCGAACGCGCGGTGCATCTGCTCGGCGATCGTCATCGGCTGCATCAACCGCGACGGGTGCCCGTCCTGCTCGCATGCCCACTGCGACTCCCAGTCGAACAGAATGCCGACCGGGGCCTCGACGCGGCTGCCGGCGACCGGTTCGAGCCGGCGCAGGACGGCACCGAGCTGGACGACTCCACGCCACCGGGCGGAGTCGGTTCCCGCGTGCGGCACGAGGGCTGAGTGGAATTTCTCGGCTCCGGCCTGCGACGCGCGGAACTGGAAGAACGCGACACCGTCCGCGCCGCGAGCCACGTGGGCGAGGGAGTTGCGCAGCATCTCGCCGGGCGTCTTCGCCCGGTTGACCGGCTGCCAGTTGACGGCGCTCGTCGAATGCTCCATCAGCAGCCAGGGCTGTGAGCCGGCAATGCCGCGGGTGAGGTCGGCGGCGAACGACAGCCGGTGGTGGGCGGCGCCGTCACCGGTCGCGGGTCCGACCAGATAGTGGTCGGTGGAGACCAGGTCCTGTTCCGGCGCCCACTGCGCGTAGTTCATGTCGCCGGCGAGGGACTGCGGCGAGCCCATGCCCACCATGAAGTTCGTCGTCACCGGGACGTCGGGCGTGATGCGCCGCAACACCTCCCGCTCCGCGAGGTACTGGTCGAGGAGGGCGTCGGAGCAGAAGCGGCGCCAGTCCAGCAGATGGGTGGGGTTGCCGAACGTCGTGCTCGCGGCGGGCGGCACCACTTCGTCCCACGCGCTGTAGTGCTGGCTCCAGAACGTCGTGCCCCACGCCCGGTTGAGTTCGGTGAGGTCGCCGTAGCGACGTTGCAGCCACCGCCGGAACGCCCGCGCGCTGTCGGGGGAGTAGCAGCGCGAGTTGTGGCAGCCGAGTTCGTTGGACACGTGCCAGAGGGCGAGTGCCGGGTGGCCGCCGTAGCGGACGGCCATCTTCTCGACGAGGGTGAGGGAGTGGTCGCGGTAGATCGGGGAACTCGGGCTCCACGTCTGCCTGCTGCCGATCTCGTACCGGTAACCGCGTTCGTCCACGGGCCGGACCTCGGGATGCGCCGCCGTGAGCCAGGGGGGTGGGGACGCGGTGGCGGTGGCCAGGTCGACGCGGACGCCGCCGTCGTGCAGGAGGTCGAGGACGCGGTCGAGCCAGCCGAAATCCCACGTGTCGGGGGTGGGCTGCAGCCGGGCCCAGGAGAAGACGCCGACGGTCACGAAGTCGACACAAGCCTCGCGCATGAGTTCGACGTCGCGCTGCCAGACCTCTTCCGGCCACTGTTCGGGGTTGTAGTCACCGCCGAAGGAAATGCCCCGGGTCGGCCACCGCAGGTGCCGTCCGCGGGAATCGATCGCTGTGTGCATGCTCACAATCTGTCCGATCGATGCTCAAAAGTCAACACGAATGAACATTTTTGCACTTCCGCAGGTGAAAGCACTTCCATCCGGTTGACAATGCGCAGCGCGGCGTGATTTTGTAACGTGCATCACGTAACGGCGTGAGGCGACACCAACGAAATGTGATCGAAGTTGTTCGATTTCGATCAGATGGTGAGCGACTCCGCCCCACCCCGCTACTCGAGCGAAAAGGGCACCATGAACCGAAACGAGCTGCCGCACCCGTGGCAACCCTCCCGGCGCACCTTTCTCAAGGCCGCGCTCGGCGCCGCGGGCGCCCTGTCGACGGCGGGCCTGCTGTCCGGGTGCACGGGCGGCGTAGACCCCCACGTGATCACCCTCGGATCGCGGCTGTCGGACAAGAACGCCAAACTCGGCGTGCAGGACGTCGTCGGGATGTTTCAGCAGCAGTCCGGCGCCGCCGTGCGGATCAACTCCGTCGACTCCACCTCGTTCCAGGAGAATGTCAACAACTACCTGCAGGGCACCCCGGACGACGTCTTCACCTGGATGTCGGGATACCGGATGAAGTACTTCGCCGACAAGGGTCTCGTCGACGACGTCAGCTCGGTGTGGCAAGCGCACGGCAGCGGTTTCAGCGACAGTTTCCGCGAGGCGTCCACCGGAACCGACGGCAGGCAGTATCTGGTCCCGTTCTTCTACTACCCGTGGGCCGTGTTCTACCGTCCCAGTCTTTGGCAGCAGCGCGGCTACGCGCCGCCGAAGACGTTCGACGAATGGGTGGCCCTGTCGAAACGCATGCAGTCGGACGGGCTCACCCCGATCGGATTCGGGGTCCGCGACGGCTGGCCGCCGTTCGGCACGTTCGACTACCTCGATCTGCGCCTCAACGGCGTCGACTTCCACCGCTCCCTGCTCGCCGGCGACGTGAGCTGGACCGACAACCGCGTCCGGTCGGTGTTCGACACCTGGCGTGAGATCCTCCCGTTCCACCAGCCGCAACCGCTGGGCCGCAAGATGTCCGAGGCGCAACAGGCGCTCCTCAACAAGGAAGTCGGGATGCTGGTGGCCGGCATGTTCGTCGCGCAGAGCTTCCCCGCGGGGCCCGACCGGGAGGACCTGGACTTCTTCGCTTTCCCCGAACTCGACTCCGCCGTCGGCACGTCGGCGGTCGAGGCGCCCATGGACGGATTCATGATGCGCAAGGACCCGCGCAACCTCGGCGGCGCGCAGCAGTTCCTCTCCTTCCTCACGAACGCCGACGCCGCCGTCGCGTACGCGAAACAGGATCCCCAGGCGATCCCGGCGCACCGCGACGCCGACCTGTCGAGTTTCCCTCCCCTCGTGCAGAAGTCGGCCGCCCTCGTCCAGGGTGCGGGGTCCATCACCCAGTTCCTCGACCGGGACACCCGCCCCGACTTCGCGTCCGTCGTGATGATCCCCGCGATGCAGCAGTTCCTCGGCAACCCGAACGACGTCGACGGCCTGGTCCGCAGCATCGAGCGGCAGAAGGCGGCGGTGTTCGGGCAATGAGCGCACACGAGAAGACAACGACCACCATCACGGTCCCGACAGGTCAGGTGAATTCATGACCAGCACAGTTCCTCCCCAGGCCGGAACCGAACCCCGGATCCCGGCCCCGAAGATCCGACGCAGCCGCGGCGACCGGTGGACCATCGCCGTCATGCTCGGGCTGCCCGCCGCAATCGTGATCGGGCTGGTGTGGATTCCCACCGTCTTCACGGTGATCCTGTCGTTCGCCCGCTGGGACGGCATCGGCGGCACATCGACCATCGAGTGGATCGGCCCGCAGAACTACGTCGACGCCGTCCAGGCGTACCCACCGTTCCAGCAGGCCCTCCACAACAACGTCCTCTGGCTGGCGTTCCTCTTCGTCTTCCCGACGATCCTCGGCATCTTCCTCGCCGTGCTGCTCGACCGGGGCCTGAAGGGAAGCCGGCTGTACCAGAGCATCTTCTACATCCCCGTGGTGCTGTCGATGGCCCTCGTCGGGTTCGTGTGGCAGTTGATCTACTCCACCGACGGCGGCGTGCTCAACACCATCCTCGGCACGGACGTCGACTGGCTCGGCAACCCCGATGTCAACATCTGGGCCGTCATGGTCGCCGCGAGCTGGCGGCACACCGGCTACATCATGCTGTTGTACTTGGCGGGTCTCAAGGCCATCGACCCGTCGGTGCGCGAAGCCGCCCTCATGGACGGTGCCGGGCCGATCCGCACGTTCTTCCGGATCGTGTTCCCCCTGATGAAACCCACCAACCTGCTGATCATCGTCATCACCGTCATCGAGGCACTGCGCGCCTTCGACCTCGTGTGGGTGATCAACAAGGGCCGCAACGGACTCGAACTGATCTCCGCCCTCGTCACCGCCAACGTCGTGGGAGAAGCGGGCCGCGTCGGATTCGGTTCGGCCCTGGCGACGATCATGCTCGTGATCTCGCTGGTGTTCATAGCCCTCTATCTCTGGATCGTGATGCGGAGCGACGACTGATGACCATGACGACACCCCTCGCCGACCGCAGTGCGCCCGCCGATCGGAGCGGGCCCCGCAACAAGGCCGCGGTGGCCAACCGGCGCCGGCTCAGTGCCGCGCACGCGGCGATGTACCTCCTGCTCACCGCGCTCGCGTTGCTGTGGATCTTCCCGCTGCTCTGGGCGCTCTACAACTCGTTCCGCGACTACGACTACGTCCTCACCCACGGCTACCTGTCCGTCGGCGGATTCACGCTGAGCAACTACACCGAGTCGTGGGAGGTCGGCGGAATCCCGCACTACTTCCTCAACTCGATGATCATCACCATCCCGGCGGTGCTGCTGATCCTGTTCATCGGGTCGATGGTGGCGTTCGTGCTCGCCCGGTTCCCGTGGAAGTTCAACGTGATCATGCTGGCGGTGTTCATCGCGGGCAATCTGCTGCCGCAGCAGACGCTGCTGACCCCGCTGTTCCGCCTGTACAACGCGATTCCGTTGCCGTACTGGATGAGTTCGTCGGGCTCGCTCTACGACAGCTACTGGGGACTGATCCTCGTGCACGTCGCGTTCCAGACCGGGTTCTGCGTGTTCGTGCTGAGCAATTACATGAAGACGGTCCCGCCGGAACTGCTCGAGGCGGCGACGGTCGACGGCGCCGGACTGTTCCGCCAGTACTGGCAGGTGGTGCTCCCACTGTGCCGTCCGGCGCTGGCCGCGCTCGCGACGCTCATGATCACTTGGATTTACAATGACTTTTTCTGGGCGCTGGCGCTGATGGTCAGCGGCGACAAGCTGCCGGTCACCACCGCGCTGCAGAATCTGCAGGGCAGCTTCTTCACCGACACCAACCTGCTCGCCGCCGGATCGGTCCTCGTCGCGTTGCCGACGGTGCTCGTATTCGTCGCGCTGCAGCGGCATTTCGTTTCCGGACTGACGATGGGAGCCAACAAGTGAATGCGACAGTCCCACCGCACGCGTACATCCACCTCACCGCCGGCGGCGTGTCCGTCGTGCTCGACCTCACCGGCGGCAGGTTGCCGGCGATCGTGCACTGGGGTGCGGCGCTCGGCGATCTGAACCTCGCCGACGTCGAGGCCCTGGCGCAGGCGAACATCGAGCCCCCAGCGGGCAACGTGGTCGACCTCCCGGTGCGGCTGTCGATACTCCCCGAACACCACACCGGGTGGGTGGGCAAACCCGGGATCGCGGGCCACCGAGACGGCACCGACTGGTCGCCGCTGTTCACGACCACCACGCTGACTGTCGACGGGGCCGAGCACCGGTCCGGACTCGTCGCAGTCGGTGCCGGTGAGGTCCGGGTCGCCGCACACGACCGGGTGGCCGATCTCGGTCTGGTCCTCGACATCGAACTGCTGCCGAGCGGCCTCCTGCGGGCGCGCGCCGAGGTCACCAACACCGGCAGCTCGTTCTACGTCCTCGACGACCTCCAGCTCGCGTTCCCGGTCCCGCCGCAGGCCCGCGAGATCCTCGACTTCGCAGGCCGGTGGGGGAAGGAACGGACCCCGCAGCGCAGCGAACTGACCGTCGGGATCCACGAGCGCGAGGGGCGGAAGGGACGCACCGGCCCGGACGCCGCGACGGTGCTGTCCGTCGGCGTGCCCGGTTTCGGTTTCGGCAGCGGCGAGGTGTGGGGCGCCCACGTCGCGTTCAGCGGCAACCACCGGCACTACGCCGAACGTCTCTTCACCGGTTTCCAGGTGATCGGCGGCGGAGAACTGCTCCTGCCGGGCGAGATTCGGCTGTCGGACGGCGAAAGCTACGAAACGCCCTGGATCTACGGCGCGTACGGCGACGGACTCGACGCCCAGGCGCATCGCTTCCACGACTACCTCCGGTCGCGGCCCACGCACCCGCGGCGCGCGCGCCCGGTGACGATCAACGTGTGGGAGGCCGTCTACTTCGACCACGACCTGGCCCGGTTGAAAGACCTGGCGGATCGAGCGGCGAAGCTCGGCGTCGAGCGTTACGTGCTCGACGACGGCTGGTTCCGGTACCGGCGCAACGATCTGGCGGGGCTGGGGGACTGGCACGTCGACGAGACGGTGTGGCCGGACGGTCTGCACCCGATCATCGATCATGTGCGTTCGCTCGGCATGGAGTTCGGCCTGTGGTTCGAGCCGGAGATGATCAACCTCGATTCCGACCTCGCGCGGGAGCATCCCGAGTGGATCATGGCGACCGGCGGGCGCACGCCGGTGCCGTCCCGGAACCAGCAGGTGCTCAATCTGGGGATCCCCGAGGCGTACGACCACATCCTGGAGCGGATGTCCGCGATTCTCGGCGAGTACGACATCGCCTACATCAAATGGGACCACAACCGAGACCTGATCGACGCGGGCACCGCTCCGCACGGGCGCGCCGGCGTCCACGATCAGACCCTCGCGACGTACCGGCTGATGGACGAGCTGAAGCGCCGGTTCCCCGGACTGGAGATCGAATCCTGCTCGTCGGGTGGCGCGCGGGTGGACCTCGGCATCCTCGAGCGCACCGACCGCGTCTGGGTCTCGGACTGCATCGATCCGCTCGAACGCCAGCAGATGAACCGGTGGACGATGCAGCTGCTTCCGCCCGAGCTGCTCGGTTCGCACATCGCGTCGGGCATCTCTCACACGACGGGCCGGTACCACCGACTGTCGTTCCGGGCGGGGACGGCGCTGTACGGGCATCTCGGGATCGAGTGGGATCTCGCAACCGCCACCGAAAACGAGAACGCACAGCTCGCCGTGTGGATCGACCTGTACAAGCGGCAGCGGGAACTGCTGCACACGGGAACGATGGTGCGCGCCGACGAGATCGACCCCACCCTGCTGGTCTACGGTGCGGTCGCGGACGACCGGGCGGAGGCACTGTTCTTCCTCGCGTACGTGGGGCGGTCCGACGTGTCGCCGCGGGGCCGGTTCACGTTGCCCGGGCTCGACCCGGACCGACGCTACCGGGTGCGTCCCGTCTTCGCCGGTGAACCGGACGAGGGCCTGAAACCGCCCGCGTGGTTCAACGTGCCACCGAAGCATCAGCCGACCGTCACCACCCCGCCCGGCGGCGGACGAGCCGACGGACTGTCCGCGGGCAGCGAGGTTCCCGGCGTGTCGATGACGGGACGAGCCCTCGCCGTCGTGGGTCTGCAGACACCCGCGTCCTTCCCCGACGACGTGGTCGTGCTCTCCGTCACGGCGGAGGCGTAGCCGCAGAACCAGGTGGGCAACATTCACCCTGGGGGTGGTAGCCGGTGCCCACGCACCGGGGCACCATAGTTCTCACCAGTCGGCGAAACGTTGAACCGCAGGACGTCAGTCAACACCCGAACCCGCCACAGGACGAGAAACACCTCACCGGAACCCGAAGCCGGTGAGGTGTTTTCGTCTGTGCCGCGGGTGGGTCAGAACTCCATGCCCGCGTCGGCGCCCATCTGCATCGTGGTGTTTCCGCCGTCGAGGGATTCCCGGATGATGTCGGCGTGACCGGAGTGGTGGGCGGTCTCCCGGATGATGTGCAGCAGGGTGCGGCGGATCGTCCACCACTGCCGCTCGGGTGCCCAGGGTGCGGTGGGAAGGGGGATGAGCACATCCAGGTCGTCGAGGCCGGCCACGGCGGCCTCCGTCGCGCGGGCCACCTCGGCGTACTCGGCCAGCAGTCCCTCGAGGGTTTCGTCGTCCCGCATGTAGTACTTCTCCATGGCCCACTCCATGTCGAACTCCGCGTTCTCGTCGGGTTCGAGAATGGTTTCGACCCAGTGCTTTTCCGTGTGGGACACGTGCTTGATCAGTCCGCCGAGCGTCAGGTCGCTGACGGTCGAGCGCTGCCGTGCCTGTTCGTCGTCGATGCCGCGGACGGTGATCAACAGGGTGGATCGCTGCTCCTGCAGGATCTGGAGGAGGTCGGCGCGCTCACCGGTGACGGGGGACTTCTGCGAAGTGGTCATGAGAAGAACGATAGAAGCGATTGAGGTCAGAAACGGTCCTCAATTAGCAAGGTCTTCTCAGGGTTTTTCTCGGGGTCCAAGTTGGGTGCCTTCCTGGATGTGCGGAAAGCGGCCGCCGCGAAGGATTCTCGGTATGAACCTCGACTCTCCAAGGCCGGCGCCACGGCCTTCGCGCCGACGCAGATGGCCCCGCGTTCTCGCGGGCATGGTGTCGCCCGTTCTCGTCGCCGTCACGGTGGGAGTCGGCACGGTCGCGTACGCCTCGACCGCCGCCGAGATCGACACCGGCGGGCAGATGGAATCCAGGCGAGCGCTGACGGTTCCCTTACTCGCACCGGACGTCAACGTGCCCGGAACACTTTCCCGGCCACCGACGAGTGCCGAGTGAGAGTCTCAGCGGCTCCGGCGCAGCCACGGAGACACGCCGGGAGCGAACAGGGCGAGCACTCCCACCGCGACGAGGGCGCTGTAGGCGAGCGGCGCCCACTGCAGCACTCCGGCGGTCGCGTCCCCGGCGTCGGACAGCAGGGTCCACAGGCCCACCCCGCCGGCGGCGCTGAGGACGCCGACGACGGCGAGGGTGATCCGGCCCGCCGGTTTCCGGGCGCGCAGGAGTTGTATCCCCAGTAGTCCGAGGAGGATCAGGACGACGGCGATGGCGCCGCTGCCGATCAGCGTGAGGTTCACCGTGTCGGTGATGTCCGTCGCCGAGTCTCCGGGATTGTCCGCGGCGACCGACGCCTCGAGGGCGTCGCGGACGGCGCCGAGGTCGAGCGCGATGGCCCCGGCGATTCCGGCGAGGACGACGAACGACCCCACCCAGGCGGACAGCGACACCGCGACCGCCTTCGGGGTGGCATCGGTGGGGGCGGCACGCAGCGGGGTGACCGCGAACTCCGGACGCGGCGGTACGGGTCGCGGCGGTTCCGGCCGGCGTGGCGGCTGTTCGGGTGTCGTCACGCTGCGATCCTATCGAGCGGCCGCGTGTAGGTTGGCCGACGCGCACGGGCCACGTCGGCGGCGCCGACACAAAATCCGGGCGGCGGCGCCGACACAAAATCCGGGCGGCGGCGCCGACACAAAATCCGGGCGGTGGCGCCGACACAAGGTGCCGAAACAAGATCTGGGCGCCCGGGAACAAATCTTCGCACCCCTCCGTTGAGCCTTACGACAAGGTTGAGCGTGCAAGACTCAAGTTCGAATTGACTCCAGACGGTGTCGGAGTGCAAACTTGAGCGGAGGGCGCTCACTAAGCGCCGACATCGCAGTTCAGTACTGAACAACCTGCCCACAGGACTGCAAAACGAAAGTGAGGAACACTATGGCTCGTGCCGTCGGTATCGACCTCGGTACAACGAACTCGGTCGTGTCTGTACTGGAAGGCGGCGAGCCCGTAGTGGTCGCCAACGCCGAAGGTTCACGCACCACCCCGTCGATCGTCGCCTTCGCCAAGAACGGTGAGGTGCTGGTCGGCCAGCCCGCCAAGAACCAGGCCGTCACGAACGTCGACCGCACCATCCGCTCCGTCAAGCGCCACATCGGCACCGACTGGAACGTGGAGATCGACGGCAAGAAGTACACGCCGCAGGAGATCAGCGCGCGCACGCTCATGAAGCTGAAGCGCGACGCCGAGGCCTACCTGGGCGAGGACATCACGGACGCCGTGATCACCGTCCCCGCGTACTTCGAGGACGCCCAGCGTCAGGCCACCAAGGAAGCCGGCCAGATCGCCGGCCTCAACGTCCTGCGCATCGTCAACGAGCCCACCGCGGCCGCACTGGCCTACGGCCTCGACAAGGGCGACAAGGAACAGACCATCCTGGTCTTCGACCTCGGTGGCGGCACCTTCGACGTCTCGCTGCTCGAGATCGGCGACGGCGTCGTCGAGGTCCGCGCCACGTCCGGCGACAACCACCTCGGTGGTGACGACTGGGACGAGCGCATCGTCACGTGGCTCGTCGACAAGTTCAAGGCTCAGAACGGCATCGATCTGACCAAGGACAAGATGGCCCTGCAGCGTCTCCGTGAGGCTGCCGAGAAGGCGAAGATCGAACTGAGCTCGTCGCAGAGCACGTCGATCAACCTGCCCTACATCACCGTCGACGCGGACAAGAACCCGCTGTTCCTCGACGAGCAGTTGTCCCGCAGCGAATTCCAGAAGATCACGTCCGATCTCCTCGACCGCACCCGGGCGCCGTTCCAGGCCGTGATCAAGGACAGCGGAATCGCCGTCAAGGACATCGACCACGTCGTGCTCGTCGGTGGTTCCACCCGTATGCCCGCCGTCTCCGACCTGGTGCGCGAGCTGACCGGTGGTCGTGAGCCCAACAAGGGCGTCAACCCGGACGAGGTCGTCGCCGTCGGCGCCGCCCTGCAGGCCGGCGTGCTCAAGGGCGAGGTCAAGGACGTGCTGCTCCTCGACGTCACCCCGCTGTCCCTCGGCATCGAGACCAAGGGTGGCGTGATGACCAAGCTCATCGAGCGAAACACCACCATCCCGACCAAGCGGTCCGAGACCTTCACCACGGCTGACGACAACCAGCCCTCGGTGCAGATCCAGGTGTTCCAGGGTGAGCGCGAGATCGCCTCGCACAACAAGCTGCTCGGCTCGTTCGAGCTGGCCGACCTGCCGCCCGCCCCGCGTGGCGTGCCGCAGATCGAGGTCACCTTCGACATCGACGCCAACGGCATCGTGCACGTGACCGCGAAGGACAAGGGCACGGGCAAGGAGAACACGATCAAGATCCAGGACGGCTCCGGTCTGTCCAAGGAAGAGATCGAGCGGATGGTCAAGGACGCCGAGGCGCACGCCGAGGAAGACAAGGCCCGCCGTGAGGAGGCCGAGGTGCGCAACCAGGCCGAGTCGCTGGTGCACCAGACCGAGAAGTTCATCAAGGACAACGAGGACAAGGTGCCCGCCGACGTCAAGGAGAAGGTCGAGGCTGCCATCAAGGAAGCCAACGACGCTCTCGCAGGCACCGACATCGCGGCCGTCAAGACTGCGGTCGAGAAGCTGGCCACCGAGTCGCAGGCCCTCGGCCAGGCGATCTACGAGGCCAGTGCCGCCGAGGAAGCCGCCAACACCGACGGCTCCGGCGCGAGCGGTGCCGATGACGTCGTCGACGCCGAGGTCGTGGACGAGCCGTCCGACGCGGAGAAGAAGTGACGTCCGACAACACCGAGCAGGAACCGGTCACTTTCGTGGACAAGCGGAAGATCGACCCCGAGACCGGTCTCACACGGGACGCGGAACCGGTAGTGGAGCCCCTCGCGGGCGCCGCTGCCGCTCCGCAGCCCGGCTCGGTGGACGAAGGGGCCCTGTCGGAGACGGCGGCACCGGAGACGGACGAGTTGGCGGAGCGCACCGCCGACCTGCAGCGACTGCAGGCGGAGTACGCGAACTACCGTCGCCGCGTCCAGCGCGACAAGCAGGCCGACATCGCGAACGCGAAAGCGTCCGTCGTCGGTGAGCTCATCGCGGTGCTGGACGACCTCGACCGCGCCCGCAGCCACGGCGACCTCGACTCGGGGCCGCTGAAGGGTGTGGCGGACAAGCTCACCGGCACCCTCACCTCGCTCGGTCTGAGCGAGTTCGGTGCCGAGGGCGACGCATTCGACCCGGCGCTGCACGAGGCAGTGCAGCACGAGGGCGAGGGTCACGACCCCGTTCTCGGCACGGTGATGCGAAAGGGCTACAAATTCGGTGATCGCGTCCTGCGGCATGCGATGGTAGCTGTGATCGACCGCGCCGGCGATGCCGACGCGAACACCCCCGACGGGGCGGCGAAGCCCGCCGCGTCGGAACAAGAGTAAGAGCGAGAGGAGGAGACGCCCAGTGAGCCAGCGGGAGTGGATCGAAAAGGACTTCTACAAGGAGCTGGGCGTCTCGTCCAACGCATCCGCGGACGAGATCAAGAAGGCGTACCGCAAGCTCGCCCGCGACCTGCACCCCGACGCGAACCCCGGCGACACGAAGGCCGAGGAGCGTTTCAAGTCCGTCAGCGAAGCACACGCCGTGCTGTCCGATCCGGCCAAGCGCAAGGAATACGACGAGGCCCGTCGGCTGTTCGCGAGCGGCGGCTTCGGTCAGGGCGGCGGCGGATTCAACCCCGGAGCCGGCGGTTTCGGCCAGGGCGGATTCGACATCAACGACCTGTTCGGCGGCGGCGGCGCGGCGGCCGGTGACGGCGGCCTCGGCGACATCTTCGGCGGCCTGTTCAATCGGGGCGCCGGCGCCGGTGGCGGAGCAACCCGCACCACCAACCGTCCCCGCCGGGGCAGCGACGTCGAGACGGAGACGACCCTCGAATTCCGCGAGGCCACGCTGGGTGTAACGGTTCCGCTGCGGCTGACCAGCCCGTCGCCGTGCACCACCTGCCACGGCAGCGGCGCCAAGCCGGGCACCAGCCCGCGAGTCTGCCCGCGCTGCAACGGGACCGGGATCGTCAGCCGCAACCAGGGCGCGTTCGGGTTCAGTGAGCCGTGCGACGACTGCCGCGGCACCGGATCCATCATCGACTCGCCGTGCGAGGTGTGCCACGGCAACGGCGTCACCAACCGGACCCGCACCATCACCGTCCGCGTCCCCGCGGGTGTCAGTGACGGACAGAAGATCCGGCTGGCAGGCCAGGGCGAGGCGGGCCTGCGCGGCGCGCCGTCCGGCGACCTGTTCGTGACGGTCCGGGTGCGTCCCGACAAGGTGTTCGGCCGCAACGGCGACGACCTCACCCTCGTCGTCCCCGTCAGTTACGGTGAGCTCGTGCTCGGAACCACCGTCTCCGTCCCCACCTTGGAGGGTCGGGTCGGTGTGAAGATTCCGGCGGGCACGGCCGACGGCCGGATCCTGCGCGTACGCGGTCGGGGAGTCCCTAAGCGTGCCGGTGGCGCCGGTGACCTGCTGGTCACGGTCAAGGTCGCGGTTCCGCAGAAGCTCGACGACCCGGCTACCGAAGCACTGAAGACCTATCTGGAAGCAGAGAAGGCCAGCGGATTCGATCCGAGGGCCGGGTGGGCTGGTGCCTGATGAGCGACACGACCGGGGATCCACGCGAAACCGCCGTTGATCCGGATGCCCAGATCTTCGTGATCTCGGTGGCCGCGGAACTCGCGGGCATGCACGCCCAGACATTGCGCAACTACGACCGGCTCGGGCTCGTCACCCCGCACCGCACATCCGGTGGCGGGCGACGCTACTCGCCGCGGGATGTGGCGTTGCTCCGCGAGGTGCAGCGCCTCTCCCAGGACGAGGGTGTCAATCTCGCCGGGATCAAGCGGATCATCGAACTCACCAACCAGGTGGAGGCTCTGCAGCACCGGGTTCGCGAGCTGGCGGAGGAGATCTCGAAGGTCCACGCCGGCTACCGGCGCGACCTCGTGCCGATTCCGCGGAGCAACGCGCTCGTCGTGTGGAAGCCGCGGCACCAGCGCTGACCGGGCGTTCCGCCGTGTGAACCGGAACCGATGTCGCACTGATCCTGTCGGAGTGGATCAGTGCGACATCGTGCCCCCGGCCCCCGGCCCGCGGCCCCCGGCCCCCGGCTTATCGGTCGCGGCTGCCCCAGCGGGGCCCGCGGCGGGTGTGTGAGCGTGGAATGTCCATCTGCTCGAGTCGTGCCTTGATCTCCTCGGTGCTCCACAGTGCCTTGGAGACGGTGGGTGTGGGGGTGGGGGTGACGTGCATGATCATGGTCTCGGTCTTTCGGCGAGTGTTCGGTGGATGGTTGTGGTCGTCGATCAGGGCTGTCCGTACAGGTGGTAGCCGGCGTTCATGTTCGGGTAGCCCGAGTCGATCCAGCTGCTGATGCCGTAGCCGTGGCCGAAGTTGCCGTCGATGCGGGTCCCGTCCACGTCGGTCATGTTGTTGTAGTTGTCGGCGCGGAACACGGCCTGCGCACCACCGGGCAGCGCGTAGGTGGCGTCCACCTCGACGCCGTTCGGGTCGTTGGAGTATGCCTTCACGATCTGGCTGCTGTGCGGGGCGAGGTAGTCCGACGGCGCCTGCATCCACTGCCCGTACGGGTTCGACGATCCGGCGAGAACCATCGGCAGGTCGGTGTCGTTGCTGATCGTCATCGCGATCGTCGGTCCCGACGTCGGCATCGTGCCTGCGGTGGCGACTCCGGCGGCCGCGACGGCGAATCCGGTGACGGCCAGTGCGGTGGCGGGCAGTGCGATGAAGAGGGCGACGCGGCGGCGGGCGTTGGTGCGCATGATGGCTTCTCCTGAGTTGTGGCTCTGAGGGGGAACGTCTGGGGCCGTGGGGGTTTCGTTTTCCGATCTCCCCGTTTTCCGGTGTGCACCAACTATGTCGCGAATGCGCGCCGCAGTCTGTCCACCGACAGGACCGAGGGCGGGATGAATCCGGTGTCCCCCGATCGGGGGACACCGGCGCCGCGAAGTGCTCCGCGCGGGCCCGCTCACGTGAGAAAGTGAGCAATGGACTTCGCCGGAGTCGACACGGATCGGACCGCGCCGTGACCGCCGTGCGGGTCGTGGTGGGCGACGACCACCCGATCTTCCGGGACGGTGTCGTCCGTGCCCTCCTCGCCAGCGGCGACATCGAGGTGGTCGGTGAGGCGGACGACGGTGCGGCGGCGCTCGCCCTGATCCGCGAACTCGCCCCCGACGTCGCGCTCCTCGACTACCGGATGCCGGAACTGGACGGTTCGCAGGTGGCGGCGGCCGTGCGGCGTGCCGAACTCGCCACCCGTGTGCTGCTGTTGTCGGCGCACGACGAGTCCGCGATCGTCTACCACGCGTTGCAGGAGGGGGCGGCGGGATTCCTGCCGAAGGAGTCGACGCGGGCGGAGATCGTGAAGGCCGTCCTCGACTGCGCTCAGGGACGCGACGTCCTGCCCGCCTCCCTCGCCGTCGGGCTGGCCGGCGAGGTGCGGCGCCGCAGCGAACCGGTCGGGCCGGTGCTGAGCGGCCGGGAGAAGGAGGTGCTGGCGCTCATCGCGCGCGGCCAGAGCATCCCCACGATCGCCGGCGAGCTGTACCTGGCGCCGTCGACGGTCAAGACCCACGTCCAGCGGCTGTACGAGAAACTCGGGGTGAGCGACCGCGCGGCCGCCGTGGCCGAGGCGATGCGACGCGGTTTGCTGGAGTGACGTGCGCGAGACGTCGCAGAGTCGCGTAGTCCGCCGCTACACCACCGAGGCGGTCCGGGTGACCGCCATTCTCCGGTTACCGCTGATCGGGCTGATGGCGCTGCTCGGGCCGGTGATCAGCGTGACGCACTGGCAGCCCGACGTGTTCGCGGGGCTGCTGATCGGATATGCGCTGCTCTCGGCCGGCTGGCTGATCTTCGTCCTCGTCCGGGACGTCGGACCGTGGGCGGGCTGGGTGTCCACCGCCGCGGACGTCTCCGCGGTGGTGGCGTTGTGCATCGCGTCGGGCGGCGCGACGTCGGTGCTGTTGCCGGTGTTCTTCCTGCTGCCGATCTCGGTGGCGTTCCAGTACCGGCCGCGGCTGACGGCGATCGTCGGGGTCTGCACCGCCGTCGGGTACCAGGTGGTGTGGATCGTCTACTCGAAACGCGACGACCTCGTGGGTTTCCCCGACGAGGTGTACCTCTACTTCGGGTTCCTGTTGTGGCTCGCGGCCGCGACGACGGCGTTGTCGTACGTGCTGGTGCGGCGTTCCGCGACGGTCATCTCGCTGATGGATGTGCGCAGGCAGCTGATCGCGGAATCGATGGGCGCCGAGGAGCGTGAGCGGCGGCAACTCGCCGAGCACCTCCACGACGGGCCCCTGCAGAATGTTCTCGCGGCGCGGCTGGACGTGGAGGAGGCGCTGGAGCGGCACCCGGACGCGCAGCTCGACGCCGCCGAATCCGCGCTCCGCGAGACCGCGGCGCAACTGCGTTCGACCGTCACCACCCTGCATCCGCAGGTACTCGCGCAGCTGGGCCTGACCGCGGCGCTGCGGGAACTCGCGGACCTGTTCTCCCGGCGCGGTGAGATCGAGATGTCGGTGAGCCTCGACGACGTCGGTCACCCCGACTGTCAGGAGCTGCTCTACCGGGTGGCGCGGGAACTGCTCACCAACGTCACCAAACACGCCGGTGCCACGAAGGTCGAACTCGCACTCACCCGCGCCGGCGGGCAGACCACGTTGACGGTCGCCGACGACGGCACCGGATTCGATCCCGCCGTCGTCCCGGAACGGGTGGCGCAGGGACACATCGGACTGGCGTCGCACATCGTGCGGGTCGAGAGTCTCGGCGGCACCTTCGACGTCACGTCCTCGCCCGGATCGGGCACCCGGGTGGTGGTGACGGTCCCGGATCCCTGACGATGACGCCCGCCGAGTTCACTGCGGGTGGCGGCCCTCGGCGAATTCCTCGACGATCTTCGCGCAGAACGCTGGGCAATTCCTTTCGACGAGAAGGTGTTACGGCTTCAGGAGGATCTTCACCGCGCCGTCCTGCTTCTTCTGGAAGATCTCGTACGCGTGCGGTGCGTGGTCCAGGGGCAGTTCGTGAGTGGCGAACGTGTCCACACCCAGAGGGTCGGCGTCGGTGAGTAGCGGCAGGATCTCCGGGGCCCACCGCTTGACGTTGGCCTGCCCCATGTGCAGCTGAATCTGCTTGTCGAACAACGTGAGCATCGGGATCGGGTCGGCCATCCCGCCGTACACCCCGCTGAGCGAGATGGTGCCGCCGCGCCGCACGATGTCGATGGCCGAGTACAGGGCGTGCAGGCGGTCGATTCCCGCCGTCGACATCAGCCGGGCCGCGACGGCGTCGGGAAGGAACGAGGTGACCTGTTGCAGGAGTTTCGCGGTGGGGGAGCCGTGCGCCTCCATGCCGACGGCGTCGATGACGGAATCGGGACCGCGGCCGTGGGTCATGTCGCGGATCACGCCGCCGAGTTCGCTCCCGGCGTCGTTCAGGTCGACCGTCTCGATCTGCCGCGCCTTCGCGCGGGCGAGCCGCTCGGGCACGAGGTCCACGCCGATGACACGAAAACCCTTGTGCGCGGCGATGCGTGCCGCCATGTCGCCGATCGGTCCCAGCCCGAGAACGACGACGGAGCCGCCCTCGGGCACGTTCGCGTATTCGACGGCCTGCCATGCCGTCGGCAGCACGTCGGACAGGTACACGAACCGCGAGTCCGGTGGGCCCTCCGGGACCTTGATGTGGGTGTTCTTCACGTGCGGCACCCGGAGATACTGGGCCTGGCCGCCGGGGACGCTCCCGTACAGCTTCGAGTACCCGAACAGTGCGGCACCCATGCCCTCGTCCCGGATCTGCGTGACCTCGCACTGGGTGAACAGTTTCCGGTCGCACATGTGGCAACTGCCGCAGGATATCTGGAACGGGATGACCACCCGGTCACCGACCTTCACGTCTGTCACCTCGGACCCCACCTCGCGGACGATGCCCATCGGCTCGTGCCCGAGGATGTCGCCCTCGCTCATGAACGCGCCGAGCACCTCGTACAGGTGCAGGTCGGAACCGCAGATGTTGGTGGTGGTGATCTCGACGATCGCGTCCGTCTTCTGTTCGATCACCGGGTCGGGCACGGTGTCGACGCTGACCTTCCGCCTGCCCTGCCAGGTGACGGCTTTCATCGCGCTCTCCGGTTCGCCTTCACGAGGGCCTCGACGAGTTCGTCCTTGGTCATGGTCGAGCGGCCGTGGATGTCGAGTCGCTGCGCGAGGTGCATCAGGTGCTCCTTGCTCGCGTTGGCGTCGACGCCCTCGGCGGTCTCGCCGGACGGGTTCGGGCCGCCGCTCTCCGCACGTTCGTCGGAGGGGCCCTTCTCGGCCTTGGCCTCCCAGTGGTCGCCGACCTTCTCGTAGCTGTGTTTGAGTGCGTCGAACGCGACGCGATGCGCTCGTTCCTCGTCCCCGTACTGGTCCATCGCGGAGTCGTAGACCTTGGTGAACGTGCGCTGCGCCTTGTCGGACGACTTCTTCAGGGTCTCGGGGAGTTCGCTCTTCTTCGGCTTGCCGCTCTCGGTGGTCTTCGGCACGGAATCCTCCTCGGGTGTGGCGGTGCCCTCGCGGACGATTACCCGGCTCCCGGAGATTTACGCGACGGGCGGAGGCACGCGGCCGGGCACCGAGGCCAGCGCCTGCTCGAGCAGGCCCAGTGCGTGTTCGGTCGTGGCGGTCACGACGTCCTGCGGTTCGCCGTCGAAGTGTCGCATCTCGGTGTCGATGCGGCCGTGGGCGAAGAGTCCGAACCAGACGGTGCCCGGCGGTTGCCCGTCCTGGGGGTCGGGGCCGCCCGCGCCGGTCACCGCGACGGCGACGTCGGCTCCGAGCAGTTCCGCGACCGCCCCCGCCATCGCGCGGGCGCTGGCCTCGCTGACGACGGGACCCTCCGGCACCTTCAGCACCCGGTGTTTCACCTCGCTGGAATAGGCGACCACGCTGCCCCGGTACCAGTCGGAGGACGCGGGTGCGGCGCCGAGAAGGCACGAGATCTGCCCGCCGGTGAGGGATTCCGCCGTCGCGAGGAAGACGCGCGCGCTCCGGGCCGCCGTCGAGATCCGTTCGGCAACCCGATCCTGCGGAGTCATGGACCTCACGTTATCGGACGTGCCCCCGCCGGGAGGGGCGGTCGGCACCCGCAACGGGAGTGGAACAGGTTTCAGTTTTGCCGGTTTCCGGTTAGGGTGTCGGTGACCCAGGACACAGAAAATCCAGGCCGCCGGACGACGCACCCCGGCCTCGCGGGAGTAGAAGGATCACAGATGACCGACGAGTTCGCAGATCTGCATCGACCCGCCTTCGCTGCAGACCTCCTCATCACTGCGCTGGACCGCAATTCCGACAAGCCGGCGCTCTACCTCGGCGACGTCGTTCTCACCGGCGGTGAGATGCGCGATCAGATCAGTTGCTTTGCGCAGGCACTGGCTTCGCTCGGGATCGGCAAGGGGACGAGCACCGCCATGCTGTCCAAGAACCGGCCCGAAGTGCTCATCAGCATGGGCGCCACCATGATCTCCGGATGCCGCGCCAGCGCCCTGAACCCGATGGGCTCGCTCGACGACCACCTCTACATCGTCGGCGACGCCGGGATCCAGACCCTGATCTTCGATCCCACCGCCTTCGAGGGGCGCGCCGCCGAACTGGTGGCGCAGTCGCAGTCGATCGAGAACGTGTTGTCGTTGGGGCCGTCCGAGGTGGGCACCGACATCCTGGCGCTCGCCGAGACGTTCACCCCGCAACGCCTGCGGGCGGCGGACGTGGCCGCCGACGACAACAGCAGCATGGTCTACACCGGCGGCACGACCGGTAAGCCGAAGGGCGTCGTCGGCTCCTACCAGTCCGGCGCGACACTCAACCAGATCCAGATGGCCGAATGGCAGTGGCCCGACGAGCCGCGCTTCCTCATCTGCACGCCGCTGTCGCACGCGGGCGCCGCCTTCTTCATTCCCACCCTGCTGCGTGGTGGCGCGCTGATCGTGTTGCCCGCGTTCGAACCCGGCGCGGTCCTCGAGGCGATCGAGAAGCACAAGATCTCCGCGACGATGCTCGTCCCCACCATGATCTACCTGCTGATGGACCATCCCGACCTGCCGAAGCGGGACGTGTCCAGCCTGCAGACGCTGTTCTACGGCGCGTCGGCGATGTCGCCTGCCCGGCTGAAGGAGGGCATCGAGAAGTTCGGACAGATCTTCTTCCAGTTCTACGGGCAGACCGAATGCGGAATGACCATCGCGGTGCTGCGGAAGGAGGAGCACCTGCCGGACGACCCCAGCCGCCTCGCGACGTGCGGACGCCCCGTGCCCTGGCTGAACGTGGCGCTGCTCGACGACGACCTCAACGAGGTCCCGCAGGGTGAACTCGGCGAGATCTGCGTCCGCGGCCCCCTGGTCATGAAGGGGTACTGGAACAAGCCCGCCGAGACCGCCGAGGCGTTCCGCGGCGGATGGCTGCACACGGGCGACGTCGCGCGCAAGGACAAGGACGGTTTCATGACGATCGTCGACCGCAAGAAGGACATGATCGTCACCGGCGGATTCAACGTGTTCCCCCGGGAGATCGAGGACGTCATCTCGGCGCACCCCGCCGTCGGCTCGGTCGCGGTGGTCGGCGTTCCGGACGAGAAGTGGGGCGAGGCCGTCAAGGCGTGCGTGGTGCTGCGGGCGGGACGGACGGTGGAGGCCGCCGAACTCGTCGAACGGGTGCGGGCCGCGAAGGGGTCGGTGCACGCCCCCAAGTCGATCGATTTCGTCGACACCCTGCCCCTGACCCCGCTGGGCAAACTGGACAAGAAGGCGCTGCGCTCCCGGTACTGGGAAAGTGCAGACCGAGCGGTCGGATAGCACGACCGGGTCGAGAAACAAGGGACCTGGTCTGCGGCGTGGTGCCCGCGCCTATAGTCTGCCCAAGTACTTCGCGGCGGGGCCGCGTTCAGTCGGTGACGGGGATGCGCGGTGGATTTACAGGCAATATCGCTGGTCCGGTCGAGTTTCAAGGCTATCGCGGCAGTGCCGGACGGGCCCCAGACTCTGTCGCGGTCCTTCTATGCCCTGCTGTTCGCCCGGTATCCCGAAGCCCGCGACTTCTTCCCCGCCGCCATGGACGAGCAACGCGACCGGCTGATCGCCGCCGTCCAGTACGTGATCGAGCGGCTCGAGGAGGACTCCGGGCAGATCCTCGCCTATCTCGCCCAGCTCGGCCGGGACCACCGCAAGTACGGCATCGAGGACGCGCACTACGTTGCCGTCGGCAACTCCCTGATCGCCGCCGTCGAGCAATTCCCCTCGACCGAGCCGTGGACCGACGAACTCGAGCAGGCGTGGCGCGACGTCCTCGCGGTCGTCGCCGCCACCATGATGGACGCGGCCAACGCCGAGAGCGGCCCGCCGGCGTGGGGCGCGACCGTCATCGAGCACCTGCAGGTCCGCAAGGACGTCTCGATTATCCGACTGCAACTCGACGAGCCGATGACCTACACCGCAGGCCAGTTCGTGAGTGTGCAGGTGCCGTCCCGTCCCCGGATGTGGCGGTACCTGTCGCCGGCGAACCCCGCCAACGACCAGGGCGTCATCGAGTTCCACGTCCGCCGCGTGTCGGGCGGCTGGGTGAGCCCCGCCGTCGTCACTCAGACACTCGTGGGCGAGCGGTGGGTGGTCGGGTCCCCGCTCGGCGACCTCGGAATCCGCTACGACAACGGTCGCGACATCCTGATGATCGGATCGGGGACCGGCATCGCCCCGCTGCGCGCACAGATCCTCCAGATGTCGCAGCGCGGCCAGGACCGGCGCGTCCACCTCTTCTTCGCCGGCCGGTACCCCTGCGACCTCTACGACCTGGGCACCCTGTGGGCGCTCGCGGAGCAGAATCCGTGGCTGACCGTCGTCCCGGTCACCGAGGAGGACCAGGACCCGTGGTGGTACACGGGCCCCAGCAGCGTCGCCATACCCGGCATGCACCGCAGGCTGACCGGCAAGGTCGGGCAGGTCGTCGCCGATTTCGGGACGTGGGCCGAGCGCGACATCCAGCTCGTCGGCTCCGAGGCCATGATCAACACCACCAAGTTCCGGCTGCATGCGGCAGGTACGCCGCCGGAGAACATCCGGCACGACCCGTCCTACTGATCGGCCCGCTCAGTAGGGGTCGAACTGAATGTTCTCGGTGGGTGTCCCGGTGTCACGGAGACGGTCGAGGGTGGCGCGGACCATCGCCGCCGAACCGCACACCAGCACCTGGTGCTCGGTGAACGCGCCGTAGGACGTGACGACGTCGGGCAGCGAGCCCTCGATGAGGTCGTCCTCGGTGAACCCCACATCAACTCTGGTGCGCTCGTACCACTCGTCGGTCCAATCAGGATCGACCACGTTCTCCACCACCGGAATGACGGTGAGCCACGGCAGATTCTGCAGCAGCAGGTACAGCATGTCGGACGCGTAGAGATCGCGCGGCGTCCGATCGCCCGTGAACAGGAACACCCGCGGCGGATTCGGCCTGCGGGACAGGTCCAACAGGATCGACCGGAACGGTGCCAGGCCGGTGCCGCCGGCGATCATGATGACGTCCGGTCCGTCCTCGTCGACGGACATCGTGCCGCGCGGTTCGAGGATCTGCCACTGGTCGCCCGGCGAGGTCCCCGTGACGATGTCGCCGCTGACCCAGCCGCCCGGCACCGTGCGGACGTGGAACTCGAGTTTGCCGTCCAGCGACGGCGGAAGGGCGGGGGAGAGCCTGCGCAGCAGCCGCGGGTTCTGGGGCACGCTCACGTCCACGTACTGTCCCGGCGCGAACGGGACGTAGTCACCGACGAGGCGGACGACGGCGAGGTCGTGCCGCAGTCGGTGATGTTCGACGACGGTGCTGGTCCAGGTGGTCTGCGTGGCTTGCATGGCGTGATGCTCTCCCGACGGTCGAACCGGATGGCGGATGGGCAGGGACTGGCTGCGCGACTAGATCAGGGGGTCGTGGCGGATCAGCTCGGGCGGGGTGCCCCCGCCCTGCAGGGCGTACACGGTGGTCTTGATCATCGCCGGCGAGCCGGAGATCTGGATCTGCCGGTCCGCCCACGACCCGAACCGCGCGACCACCCGGCCCAGCTGGCCCTGGAGTCGCTGATGCAACCCCGGCGGCGCCTCGGGGGCGGGAGTCGTGTGCCACCACGGGTCCTCGTCCTCCTCGGAGACGGGAACCACAGTCAGCCACGGATTGCTCAGCGACAGGTGCCACAGGGTCTCGATGTCGTACAGGTCGCACGGGTACTTGCCGCCCACGAACATGTGGACGCGCGGGTTGTTCGACCGCATCGCCATTTCCATCACCTGGGCGCGCAGCGGTGCGATGCCCGTCCCCGAACCGATCATCAGGACGTCCTGCCCGCTCTCGCGGTCCACCTCCAGCCCGCCGAGCGGCGAGCTGAGCAGCCAGCGGTCGCCGACCTGCGTCTCGTTCACGATGGCCGGACTGACCCATCCGCCCGACACGCGGCGGACGTGGAATTCGAGCTGTCCGTACGGGTTGGCGGGGATGGCCGCCGACAGGTACCGCCACATCCGGGGCCGCTGCGGGATCTGGACGCTGAGGTACTGGCCCGCCCCGTAGGGGATGGGGGAGTCGGTCTCGAGACGGACGATCGCGAGGTCGTCGAGGCGGCGCTCGTGATCGACGACGGTGGCGCCCCAGGCGGCGGGCAGGTCGTCGTTGTCCGCGGCGTCGGCCATCGTGTTCAGGAGGAGGTCGAGCAGTTCCGTCCAGGCCGCGGTCAGCGACGGCGTCCAGATGGCCTGGGTGAAGGAGCTCTGCACGGCGACCAGCAGCGCATGGCCCGACGCGAAGTAGTGCCTGCCCTCGACGCCGTACTTGCGGTGGTCGCGGCCGAGCTGGCCGAGGAAACCGAGGACCCGGTCTACGTCCTCGAGGTTGTCGATGACGAACTGGAGAGCCTGGAACAGGCGATGACTCTGCTGATCCAGCGCAGCCGGGAAGAGCGCGCGGAATTCGGGGTGTTCGGCGAACAGGGTGGCGTAGAACGTGGTGGTGAGCCGGTGGTGACCGTGTTCGGTGGACACGATCGACGAAAAGCTGGCGCGCAGACGCGAAATCACGAGCGGGTCGAGGCAATCTCGTGTCAAGCCGTCCCCTGCCTCCGTGCCTGCTGATTCGAACACCCGCATTCTAGCCGTCCTCCGCACGGGACCCCGGGTTACGGCACCGGCCGGTTCGGCCGCCGACCCCGGCATTTCGGCGGGTCGCTATTGAGCCGTGACCACCGGCAGGGCACGATGTGCATCGAGAATCGGACCGGGTTACCGAGGGGGGCTCCATGAGAGTTGGCGTTGCGCGGGATCGGGGTCGGTTTCGCGAGGGGAAACGCAGCTCTGCCTCGGTCCGTCGCACGGGTGCCGTCGTGCTGGCGGTCGGCACCCTGATGGCGTCGAGCGTGGGAACGATCGCCTCCGCGGAACCCAGGGCGACTGTCGAGTCGATCACGGCCGACGAGGCGCCCGACGGTTCGCGGTTGGTCGAGGTCGCCCCGGTCGGCGAATCGCAGATGAACTTCACCGTCCACTCGACCGCCATGGACAAGGACGTCACGGTCCGGGTCATCCGGGCTGCGTCCGAGAAGCGTCCCACCGTCTACATGCTCGGCGGCGTCGAGGGGAACTCCGAACAGTTCGGCTGGGAGCAGAAGGCGGACGTCGAGAAGTTCTTCTCCGACAAGGACGTCAACGTGGTGATTCCGTTCGGTGGGCAGTCCAGTTACTACGCCGACTGGCAGCGCGACGATCCCGAACTCGGGCGGAACAAGTGGCAGACGTTCCTGACGAAGGAACTGCCGCCCATCGTCGACTCGGCGCTCGACACGACCGGCAAGAACGCGATCGCCGGGTTGTCCATGTCGGCCACCAGCGTGCTCAACCTCGCGATCTCCAAGCCCGGGCTGTATCGGAGCGTCGGGGCGTACAGCGGGTGCGCGATGACGAGCGACCCGGTGGCCCGCCGATTCGTCGAGATCACGGTCGCGGACTTCGGCGGCAACCCGGAGAACATGTGGGGTGCGCCCAACGATCCGCTGTGGGCCGCGAACGATCCGTACGTCAACGCCGAGAAACTCCGGGGGACCACCCTCTACATCTCCAACGGCAGCGGCCTGCCGGGACCGTACGACACCCTCGACGCCCGGACCGTCGGCGGCGACCGCCGCGCCCTCGCGACGCAGGTCGTGGTCGGCGGTGTCATCGAGGCCGTCACCAACGACTGCACGATGCGGCTCGCGGAGAAACTCCGGGCCCTCGACATTCCCGCGACGGTCGACCTGCGGCCGGTGGGCACGCACTCGTGGGGGTACTGGCGTGACGACCTCTCCGCGTCCTGGCCGATGATGGCTGCCGCGATCGGGGCGTGATTTCTCGCCCCGCGGAGCGTCGCGGGGCGAGATGATGGGGTAGTGAGAAAAAATTCAAAGTTGAGCGGAACAGACTCAACTCTTCGTGCGTTAAGAAGATGACAGCGTCGCCACGTGCCACCCGGCCCCCCGGCGGCGAACCGCTCTACAACGCCAGAAGAGGTGACCAGTGGACTCGTTCAATCCGACCACCAAGACCCAGGCCGCGATGACCGCTGCGCTCCAGTCGGCGTCGTCGGCCGGTAATCCCGACATCAGGCCCGCGCATCTGCTCGTGGCCCTGCTCGACCAGACCGACGGCATCGCCGCCCCGTTGCTCAAGGCCGTCGGCGTCGACCCCGCCGCGGTCCACCGCGAAGCGCAGAATCTCGTCGACCGGCTGCCCAAGACGACGGGCGCCACCACCACACCGCAGCTCGGCCGCGAGGCCCTCGCCGCACTCACCGCAGCACAGCGCCTCGCCACCGAACTCGACGACGAGTACGTGTCGACGGAACACCTGATGGTCGGACTCGCATCGGGTGAGTCGGACGTGGCCGGGCTGCTCAGCCGGCACGGCGCCACCCCCGAGGCGCTGCGCGACGCGTTCACCACCGTCCGCGGCAGCGCGCGCGTCACCAGCCCCGACCCCGAGGGGACGTACCAGGCGCTCGAGAAGTACTCCACCGACCTCACGGCCCTCGCCCGCAACGGCAAGCTGGACCCGGTGATCGGCCGCGACAACGAGATCCGCCGCGTCGTGCAGGTCCTCAGCCGCCGCACCAAGAACAACCCGGTGCTGATCGGTGAGCCCGGCGTCGGCAAGACCGCCATCGTCGAGGGGCTGGCCCAGCGCATCGTGCAGGGCGACGTCCCCGAATCGCTGCGCGGCAAGTCGGTGATCTCCCTCGACCTCGGATCGATGGTCGCCGGAGCCAAGTACCGCGGTGAATTCGAGGAGCGGCTCAAGGCCGTGCTCGACGACATCAAGAACTCGGCCGGTCAGGTCATCACGTTCATCGACGAACTCCACACGATCGTGGGTGCGGGTGCCACCGGTGAGTCGGCGATGGACGCCGGCAACATGATCAAGCCGATGCTCGCCCGCGGTGAACTGCGGCTCGTCGGCGCGACCACCCTCGAGGAGTACCGCAAATACATCGAGAAGGACGCCGCCCTCGAACGCCGCTTCCAGCAGGTGCTGGTGGGAGAACCGTCCGTCGAGGACACCGTCGGCATCCTGCGCGGACTCAAGGAGCGGTACGAGGTGCACCACGGTGTACGCATCACCGACTCCGCGCTCGTCGCGGCCGCCACGCTCAGCGACCGCTACATCACGTCCCGGTTCCTGCCGGACAAGGCGATCGACCTCGTGGACGAGGCCGCGTCCCGGCTGCGGATGGAGATCGACTCGCGACCCGAGGAGATCGACACCGTCGAACGCATCGTTCGCCGCCTCGAGATCGAGGAGATGGCGCTGCAGAAGGAATCCGACGCGGCGTCGAAGGACCGGCTCGAGAAGCTGCGTCAGGAACTCGCCGACGAACGGGAGAAGCTCAATCAGCTGACCACCCGCTGGCAGAACGAGAAGCAGGCCATCGACTCCGTGCGCGGAGTCAAGGTGCAGCTCGAGACGCTGCGCGGTGAGGAGGAACGCGCCGAACGCGACGGCGACCTCGGCCGGGCCGCGGAACTGCGCTACGGGCGGATCCCGCAGCTCGAGAAGGAACTCGAGCAGGCCGCTCGCGAGTCCGGTGCCGCCGCCGACGGCGATGTCATGCTCAAGGAGGAAGTGGGTCCCGACGACGTCGCCGACGTGGTCGCGGCATGGACCGGCATCCCCGCCGGCCGCATGATGGAGGGCGAGACCGCCAAGCTGCTGCGGATGGAATCCGAACTCGGCAAGCGGGTCGTCGGACAGGAAGAGGCCGTCGTCGCCGTGTCGGACGCGGTCCGCCGCGCCCGCGCCGGAGTCGCGGACCCCAACCGGCCCACCGGATCGTTCCTGTTCCTCGGACCCACCGGCGTCGGTAAGACGGAGCTCGCGAAGTCCCTCGCGGATTTCCTGTTCGACGACGAGCGCGCCATGGTCCGCATCGACATGTCCGAGTACAGCGAGAAGCATTCGGTGGCCCGGCTCGTCGGCGCGCCACCCGGCTACGTCGGGTACGAGGCGGGCGGGCAGCTCACCGAGGCCGTGCGACGGCGTCCGTACACGGTGGTGCTGTTCGACGAGGTGGAGAAGGCGCACCCCGACGTCTTCGACATCCTCCTCGCCGTCCTCGACGAAGGCCGGCTGACGGACGGTCAGGGGCGGACGGTCGACTTCCGCAACACCATCCTGATCCTCACGTCCAACCTCGGTGCGGGCGGATCGCGGGAGCAGGTGATGGATGCGGTGCGGCACGCGTTCAAGCCGGAGTTCATCAACCGGCTCGACGACGTCGTGATCTTCGAACCGCTCACCGAGGAGCAGCTCGAGTCGATCGTCGACATCCAGCTCGACCAGCTGTCCCGCCGGCTCGCGGCGCGGCGGCTGACGCTGGACGTGTCCGACTCGGCCCGCTTCTGGCTGGCCGTCCGCGGCTACGACCCTATGTACGGGGCCAGGCCGCTGCGCCGGCTGATCCAGCAGGCGATCGGCGACCAGCTCGCGAAGCTGCTGCTCGCAGGCGACGTCAAGGACGGGGACACCGTCCCCGTGAAGGTGTCCGAGACCGGGGACGCGCTCGTCCTCGGCTGATCCCCCACGTGAGTGGCACGGTGTGCTCCCGCACGCCGTGCCACTCACGTGTGTTTTCACAGGGCCGTCTTAAGTTTCGCCGTTACCCTGGACCGTCCGTAACCGCAGGACACCGGCCAGACGAACCCGAGGGAGGGGCCGATCATGACGAACCCCGACGATCCGCGCACCCCGCAGGAACGCGCGTACGACGGCACGGAGTCGTGGACGACCGACGATTCCGCGTCGCGGGCTCGTGACGAGGACCCGACGCAGGCGTGGTCGCGGCAGGACCAGCCGACCGAGCACCTCGGCTCGTCGGACCAGGGCCACCGCACCGAGTACCCGGGGTCCGCCGGCGGGCCGACCGAGCAGTTCTACACGTCCGACCCGACCGCGGCGTACGGGCAGAACCAGCCCAATCCGACGCAGGCGTACCCGACCTACGACCCGCGGTTCGACCAGCAGGCTCCACCGCCGAACGCCACACAGGCGTATCCGCCGTACGAGGCCCAGCAGTACCAGGGCGGGTATCCGGCGGGGCAGTATCCGAACGCCCAGTACCCGGGACCGCAGTACCCGCCGGGCCAGTACCCGGGATCGCAGTATCAGGCGCCGGTCGCGGAGGCCACCGAGGAGAAGAAGCCTCGCAGGATCGGCACATGGATCGCGGCCGCGGCCGCCGCGTTGCTGCTGATCGCGGTCATCGGCTTCGGCGTCGCCCTCTTCACGACTGCGCCGAACAACTCGTCGAGCACCACCGCGGCGGGTCCCACCACGTCCCGCCCGCCGGCCACCACCGCGCCGCCGAAGACGACCGCGCCGCCGTCGACCACTACCGAGTCGCCGCTCGATCAACTTCCCGGCGGAATCGGCGAGGCCATCGGGGCCGCGGGTGCCGCGTTCGGAACGATCAGCACCAACGACGGTTCCACGCTCATCCTCGACGCCCTCGGTGGTTCGAAGCTGACGGTCCAGACCAACGCGCAGACCAACGTGATCGCACTCGACGGCACCACGGTCGCCGATCTGAAACCCGGATTCACCGTCATGGTGCAGGGGACGAAAGTCGAGAACGGCACGATGATGGCCGAGACGATCATCAGCACCGAGCTGCCCAAGCTCGGTGGCAACTGAGTTCACCCGTGTCGGCGGACACGGCCGTCGGGCCGGTTCGGGCAAAACTGACACGGGGTGTCCCGGTACCGCTTACCCTCGTTACGCCCTCGACTCGCTAGGCTGATCAACGATGACCGGAATGTGGTTCTTACTGGCGTTGATCGCACTCGCAGGCGCGTGCGCGTTGCTCTATTTCGATCGCTCGCGTCGTGATCAGACGGGTCGTGTGCGACAGATCTGGGCCAAGGCCCAGGGCTACACGTACGACAACGTCGAAGAGCGGCTGCCCGCCCAGTTCCATCGGGCCGCGCTGGCCAAGCAGGAGTACCTCAGCGCCATCGACGTGGTGAAGGGCGAACGCCGCGGTGAGTCGTTCATCCTGTTCGACCTCGAGGAGACCGCGACCATCGTCGCGGTGCGCCGCCGGGTGGGTTCGGACGTCGACATCGACCTCCGCCTCAAGTCGACCCCGCCGCCGAAGGATTCGGACCTCGACCTCCTCGGCGCCATCGGACCGCGCGTCGTGTTCGCCACCGACCTCGAGATCGCCCGCAGGGTCTGCGATCAGCGGATGGTGGCGTTCACCGAGTCGGTGCCGCCGCACGTGAACATGCTGTGGAGCGAGGGGGAGTGGACCCTCGGTTCGCTGCCCATCGGCAGCAGCGGGCGGGAATGGGATTCGGCCATCGAGGCCGTCGCCCGGCTGTCCGGCATCCTGCACGTCCTGCCGCCGGTCACCGAGCCGAGCGGACTCGACCGTGGCCATCACGACCCCAGCAGGCCGCGACTGCGTGACGGCGCCCCCGTCGAAGCGCGCCCGGCACCGGAGAAACGCCCCGCACCGCAGGGGCGTCCCGCACCGCAGGGGCGTCCCACGCAGCAGGGACGTCCCGCATCCCAGGAGCGTCCCGCATCCCAAGAGCGTCCCGCATCCCAGGAGCGTCCCGCATCCCAGGGACGTCCGACCCCGGAAGCGCGCCCGGCCACACCGCCACGTCCCGCACCTCCGCCGGGCGCTCCGCGCTCGTGAGTGCGTAGCGAGTCTTCGGACTCGTTAACCGCGCACAGGCGCGCAGCGCCTTGCTACCGTCACCGGTATGTCGACGCCCCCCAGCTCAGCCCGACCCGTTGCCCTCGTTACCGGCCCGACGTCGGGGCTCGGTGCCGGTTTCGCGAGGAAGTTCGCGTCCCTCGGTTACGACCTCGTGCTCGTCGCCCGTGACGCCACCCGCCTGCACGCCCTCGCCGACGAGATGAAGGCGCTGTTCGACACCGAGTCCGAGATCCTGCAGGCCGATCTGGCGACGGTGTCCGGGCGCGAGGAGGTGGCGCAACGCCTCGGGAAGGGTGTCGAAGTACTGGTCAACAACGCCGGATTCGGCACGTCGGGCGAATTCTGGACCGCGACGCCGGAGCTGTTGCAGTCTCAGTTGGACGTGAACGTCACCGCCGTCATGCAGCTGACCCGCGCGGCGTTGCCCGGCATGATCGCGGCGGCGAACGGCACCGTCATCAACGTGGCGAGCGTCGCGGGACTGCTGTCCGGACGGGGGTCGACCTATTCGGCGAGCAAGGCGTACGTGATCTCGTTCTCCGAGGGATTGGCGAACGGGCTGGGCGGCACGGGTGTGCGGATCCAGGCGCTGTGCCCGGGATTCATCCGCACCGAGTTCCACGAGCGCGCGGGCATCGAGATGAGTTCGATTCCGAATGCGATGTGGCTGAGTGTCGACCAGGTCGTCGCCGCGTCGCTGGCGGATCTGGAGGCCGGCAAGGTCGTGAGCATTCCCGGCCTCCAGTACAAGGTGCTGACGACCGCCGGACGTCTCGTCCCGAAGAGTCTGGTCCGGCGGCTGACCAACGTGTTCGGCCGGGGGCGTGCCCGCACGTAGAGGTGGGTAGGGTTTCTGGCATGAGTGATCGTGAGGATCTGGCCGCGTTGGTGCGCGAGCTGGCTGTTGTGCACGGCAAGGTGACGTTGTCTTCGGGCAAGGAAGCCGACTACTACGTGGACCTTCGCCGCGCCACGCTGCATCACGAGGCGGGCCCGCTGATCGGGAAGTTGCTGCGTGAACTGGTGGCGGACTGGGATTTCGACGCCGTCGGCGGGCTGACGATGGGCGCCGACCCGGTGGCGATGGCCGTGATGCACGCCCCGGGCAGGCCGATCGATTCGTTCGTGGTGCGCAAGGCCGCGAAGGCGCACGGGATGCAGCGGCAGATCGAGGGACCGGACGTCGTCGGCAAGCGCGTCCTCGTCGTCGAGGACACCACCACGACGGGCAACTCGCCGCTCACCGCGGTGAAGGCGCTGCGCGACGTCGGGGCGATCGTCGTGGGTGTCGCGACCGTCGTCGACCGGGCGACCGGGGCCGGCGAGGTGATCGCGGCCGAGGGTCTCGAGTACCGTTCGCTCCTCGGTCTTCCCGACCTGAACCTCTGACACACGTGAGTGGCGAAGCGTGCCGGGGCACACTTCGCCACTCACGTCAGGGAGTCAGTCGGCGTCGCCGGCCGTGACGGCCAGTGCCTCGTCGACGCTGTGCGGTTCGGGATCGTGCTCGTCGACGTGGGCGAGGACCTTGCGGCCGGTCGCGAGGACGAGGATCGCGGCAGCGGTGCACACCGCGCCGACCCAGAACGGCAGGTGGATATTGCTCTCACCGAGCTTGCCGGCGACCCACGGTGCCGCGGCCCCGCCGACGAAGCGGACGAAGCTGTAGGCCGCGGACGCCGTCGACCGCTCGACGGGGGCGGAGATCATCACGGTCTCGGTGATGAGGGTGTTGTTGACACCGAGGAACAGCCCGGCGAGGACGACGCCGACGATGAGCACGGTCTTGTTCTCGGTGAACGCGGCCATCATGGCGAGGTCGAGGGCGAACAGCGCGAGGGCCACCATCATCATCGGCAGTGTGCCGAAGCGCCGCTGCAGGCGCGGGGCGAGGAACACCGACGCGACCGCCAGTGCGAGGCCCCATCCGAAGAAGATGAATCCGATCGAGTACGTTCCCATGTCCAGCGGGAACGGCGTGTACGCGAGCAGTGTGAAGAAGCCGTAGTTGTAGAGCAGTGCGGTGATCGCGACGGTGAGCAGGCCGCGGTGGCGCAGGGCGAGGAACGGCGCGGCGATCGACGTGCGGTGCTCCGGCTTGGGGGCGGATGGCAGCATCACGACGATCAGGATGAATGCGACGGCCATCAGGGCTGCGACGCCGAAGAACGGTGCGCGCCAGCTGATGTTGCCGAGGACACCGCCGACCAGCGGGCCGACGGCGATGCCGATGCCCAGCGCGGCCTCGTAGAGGATGATGGCGCGCGCGACGCCGCCGCTGGCCGCGCCGACGATGGCGGCGAGTGCGGTCGCGATGAAGAGGGCGTTGCCCAGTCCCCAGCCGGCGCGGAAGCCGACGATCTGGGCGATGGTGCCGGAGCTTCCGGCCAGCGCCGCGAACACGACGATGACGGCGAGACCGGTCAGGAGGGTCTTCTTGGCGCCGATCCGGCTCGACACCACACCGGTGATGAGCATCGCGACACCGGTGACCAGCATGTAGCTGGTGAACAGCAGCGACACCTGGGACGGGGTCGCGTCCAGCTGTTCGCCGATCGGCTTCAGGATGGGGTCGACGAGCCCGATGCCCATGAACGCGATGACGCTGGCGAAGGCGACGGCCCACACCGACTTCGGCTGGTGGAGGAGGCTCGGTGGCGCCTCGCTGCTGTTCGTGACGGTTGCGGTCGTGGTGCTCACGGCCACCTCCTTCGATGTGTTTCGGGATGGATGGGTCGTCAGGCGCGGGCCGACGACTTGACGATCGAACGCAGTTCCGACAGGCCCTGCGTCAGTCGTTCGAGCTGCTCGGGTTCGAGGTCCGCGAAGTGCGGGGCGAGGGCGCCCGCGATCTCGTTGCGGGCTACGGTCAGCCAGTCGCGTCCGGGATCTGTGATGGACACCCGGACTGCCCGGGCGTCGTCCGGATCGGGCCGGCGGGCCACGTATCCGCGATCGGCGAGCTTCTGCAGCAGGGCGGTCGCAGACGGTTGCGAGCAGCGGTCGATGCGGGCGAACTCGCTGATGCGGAGCTCGCCGTGGTCGTCGAGCAGGGCGAGGGCACGGGTCCACGGCCGGGGATGGTCCTCGGATCCGAAGGAGCTCGCGAGCCTGGTGAATCGGTGAGAATTCGTGACCAGGTCGACGAGCAGACTCTGCAGCCGCGTGTCGTCGTCCATGGAAAACATGTTACATAGGCTAACTAACTATGTACACGGGCGCCAGCTGTTCCACCCGTCACGCGACGGTGAACGGCCGGCGCGTGGACCGGGGGTCAGGCCGACCGGCGCGCGACTTCCTCCACCTGACGCCGCAGCGTGGCGTCGGTGTGGCGGATCGCCTGCGCAACGAAGGGCTCGATGATCCTGCCGAGCGCCTTGCCCGCGAGCCCGCCGGGCAGGTCGTAGCGGAAATCGACCGTCAGGCGGGTCTCGGTCTCACCGACCGCGTCGAACTGCCACCGCGAGTGGGTGTACAGGCCGTCGATCGATTCGAGCTCGATCAGCGAATTGTGTTCCCACCCGGTGACCTTCACGACGGAACCGAGGGTCTTGGGGCCGATCTTCATCGCGGCGTCGTAAACGGCGCCGAGCCCCCGATCCTGTTCGCCGATCGGGTCGAACTTCGTGATCCCGAACATCCAGGACGGGACATGGCGATAGTCGTCGACGTAGTTGAACGCGCCCGCGACCGGTGCGCCGGCGACGGCAGTGTGATGGATCTCGATCATCGTGACTTTCCTGACGGGTGAGGGGAGGGGGACGGCTGTGTCCGGTACGGCCGGACGGCGTAGTTCTCGCGGTCGAACGGGCGAGGCGACGGCGCAGGGACCCGGTGGACCACGGCCACGCGGCGAAGTTCCTGCCGTCGGCGTCGAGGTAGTAGCTGCTGCACCCGCCGTTGTTGAACACGGTCCGCTCCAGGCCCTTCTGCACCGCGTCGTTGAACCGGCGGAACGGCTGATCGCGCACCTCGGGCACCTCGATGCCCTGCCGCTCCGCCTTGATGATCCCGTCGATCACGTAGTCGAGCTAGTCGAGCTCGGGCGGCGGCGATCCCGGACAGTCCGGCCCCGACCACGACGACGCGCAGGTGCCGCTCGTCGCCGCTGCTCTCGGGTGCTGCGGCGTGCTCGGGGGTGGTCGCTGTCATGGTCGCTTCCCTGGGGCGGATACGGAACCTGCGCCGTCAGTCCATTTAACTGAGACGTCGTGTCACAGTAAAAGGAGCGAGGCGCCTTGGCAAGTGATCGCCGGTCATTTGCGTCTTGACTTATATAAGCGAAGGCTGAAATATGATCGGCATGCACGCCTTCGACGTACTCGGCGATCCGGTCCGTCGCCGGATCCTCGAGCTGATCGCGGACGACGAGAAGACGTCCGGTGCGGTCAGCGACGTCATCCGTGCCGAGTTCGGAATCTCGCAACCCGCGGTGTCTCAGCATCTGAAGGTCTTGCGGGAGAACGGTTTCGCCACCGTCCGGAGCGAGGGTCCGCGAAGGCTGTATGCGGTGCAGACCGAACCGCTCCGCGACATCGACGCGTGGCTCGGCCAGTTCCGGCGGTTCTGGACGCCGCGGCTCGACGCACTGGCCACGGAGATCGCGCGCGGGCGACGAGAGCAGCGACTGTCCGGCGAGGACGGCAAAGACCCGAAGCAAGGGAGCGATCGATGATCGATGTGACGGAACAGATCAACGCGGTGCGCCGCTCGGTGGGCAGTCGGACGCTCGAGGCGGGCGAGGCCCGCATCGTGACCATCGGCCGCACCTACGACGCCACCGTGGAGGAGGTGTGGGAGGCCTGCACCGACGCCGAGCGAATTCCGCGGTGGTTCATGCCGGTGACGGGCGACCTGCGGCTGCACGGTCGCTACCAGCTCGAAGGGAACGCCGGCGGCGAGATCCTCACGTGTGATCCGCCGAACGGATTCACCGCGACCTGGGAGTACGGCGGCGACGTCAGCTGGATCGACGTGTCCGTCACCGCGGACCAGGGCGGGGGCACCCGCTTCGAGCTTCGGCACACGGCGCACGTCGACGACAAGTTCTGGGACGAATACGGGCCCGGGGCGACCGGTGTCGGGTGGGAACTCGGGGTACTGGGTCTGTTCCTGTACCTGGGGTCTGGGGAGTCGATGGACCCGAAGGAGAGCGAGGCCTGGTCGGCTAGCGACGAGGGCAAGGAGTTCGTCACGGCGAGCAGCGCGAAGTGGCGGGACGCGAGCATCGCGTTCGGGACTCCGGAAGTCGCGGCGACCGCGGCGGGCGATCGCACGACCGCGTTCTACACGGGAGTCGAGTCCGAGGCGGGCTGAACCGGGTCCTGGAAGAATGGCGTGCGTGACCGAGCGCAAACCTCCCGGGGTGAGCTTCGAGAGCTGGATCGACAAGCAGATCCGGCTCGCTCAGGAGCGCGGCGACTTCGATGATCTCCCCGGCGCGGGCAAGCCGATTCCGGCGGGCGATGTCGACGACGAACTGTGGTGGGTGAAGAACTACCTCCGGCGCGAGAATCTGCCCACCGACTCGTTGCTCCCCACGCCGCTGCAGTTGCGCAAGGAGATCGAGCGGTTGCCCGACACGATCCGGGGAATGCCGTCCGAGCAGGCGGTGCGGGACGTGGTGGCGCAGCTCAACCTGCAGATCGTCGAGTGGTTGCGGGCGCCGTCCGGCCCGCGGATCCCGGTGAGCCCGGTCGACGCGGACGAGGTCGTCGCGACGTGGCGGCAGCAGAAGCAGTACGTGCGGAAGCCGCAAACGGCAGCGCACCCGCAATCGCAACCGGAACCGGCACCGGACCCGCCCCGAGCCGGTAGACGGTGGTGGCGGCGGGGACGGTGACCGGTCATCCCGTGCGGAAATCGCCCGATTCCATCATCCGGGACACGAGCAGTCCGGCGACCAGTCCCCAGAAGGCCGCCCCGATGTTGAGGAACTGCACGTTCGAGACGGTCACCAGAAACGTCACGAGCGCGCCCAGCGTGTATCGGGAGCCGAACGCGGCGACGAACGACCCCTGCAGAGCCCGGAGCATCGCCAGGCCGCCGAGCGTCGCGACGAACGCGGCCGGGGTGGCCAGCATCAGCTGTACGAACAGCGGCGCGAACAGGCCGACGACCACGGCGAGCAGTCCGCAGACGACGGCCGCCGTGTACTGCCGGGTGCGCTGCCCCGACGCCACCAGCAGGGCGTTGGTCGGCCCCGTCAGGCACGTCGACACGGCTCCGACGGCGGAGGTGGCGAGGGACCAGACCCCGCACAGGACGGTGCCGACGTTCATCGGCGGCTGGTGTCCGGCGGATGTCAGCACGGCCGCACCCTGACCGTTCTGCACGACGATGACCGTGATCGCCAGCGGGACGACCAGTTCGGCGATCGCCTGCCAGGTGAACTGCGGAGCCTGGAACATCGGCGCCGCAATCCACGGTGTGCCCGTGCCGGTGGGCTGGAAGCGGCCCGTGACCGCGACCGCGGCCGCCCCGACGAGCAGTGCGCCGAGAATCGGGGGCATCCACCGGCCGAGCGCGGCGCGGGACGCGAGGAGGACGAAGGCGACGACCATCGGAACGGCCACGGCCGCATCGGTTCCCACGGCGTGAACGAGGTCGGTGCCGAACTTCAGGAAGACGCCGGCGACCATGGCCATGACGATCGGCATCGGGAGCATCGCCATGACCTGGCGCACCCGTCCGGTCAGGCCGAGGGCGAGGATGAGGAGCCCGGTCACGAGGAACGCTCCGAGCACCTCCGGCCACGACAGGTGGGTGAGTGAGCCGCCGACGATGATCGTGCCGGGGATCGTCCAGAAGAACGCGAGCGGCTGACGGTACAGCCAGCTGGCGAGGACGGTGAGGATGCCGTTGAGGAAGAAGACGCCGAAGATCCACGATGCCATCTGGCCGGGCGACAGTCCGCCCGCGGAACCGGCGGCCAGGATCACGGCCACGGGACCGGTCGCGGAGAAGATCAGCCCGATCACCCCGTTGGCGGCGTAGGTGCCGCCGAGGTCGCGGAGCAGGCGGCGGGGGCCGGCGGGCGGCCACGGCGGTCGTTCGAAGCGAGGGGGACGCGTCTGCGCGCCTTCGCTGCGGGTCGGTTCCTCGGTGGTCGTCATGAGGCCTTCCTGCTCGGGAAATGCTCACGTGTACGCAAAGCGGACAGAACTTTCGCTGTGCGTACAGATAGTGTGGTCCGGATCATAACCGCCCACGTCCCGGGGTTCCGGGCCGGGCCGTAGAACCCTGGGTGGAGTGCATTCCATCCCTGGGGGCAGCGACACCCGGCCGCCGCCACGACAGACTCGTAGGCGTCGACCCGACACCATCCGCACCGACCGATCATGCGAAGAAGGGCCACATGGTGGAACGCAGCCGAAATCCCCGAGAGCGAAGGGCCGTGTACGCGCGGCGCACCACGATGGCATTGGAGGGCGAACCACGATCAGCTGTCGAGCGGACATCGACGTTCCTGGCCTACGGCCTGCTGGCGTTGTTCGGCGGGCTCGGCGTCTTCGGAACGATCTGCTCCGTCGATGCCATTCCGGACGGCGCACGCATCGCCGTCGTCCAGCCGGCGCCGACGCAGTCGCATCCGCTCGACCTGCCGCAACCGGCGCCGGACGGTCCCGAGGAACCCGCCCACACCGGCGTCTGAGTCAGGACGCGACGTCGTCGCGCAGTGCCGCGAGTTCGAGCAGCCGCGGCAGCATGTCCGGCGATGCGATCGAGGGCAGCAGCAGGCCCCACATGTCGGCCAGCCGCTCGTACAGGTCGGCACGCCCGGTCAGCGCCTCGGACACCAACTGCATACCCGTGAACGAACTGACCAGGAAACGGGCCAGCGCCGCGGGATCGACGGTCGCGCGCAGTTCCCCGGCCTCCCTTGCCTTGCCCGCGAGTGCGACGAGGGTGTCGGTCCAGTCGATGTAGGGATCGGTGGCCGGGCCGCGGGACGTCCCGAGTTCGAGGGTCAGGCGCACACCCGCCCGCACGATCGGCTCGGTCAGCAGCTGGCGCGCCATCTCCTTGGCGCACAACAGGATCGCCTCCGTCGGTGACTGCGCCGTCGCGAGCACGCGCTGCGCCGCCAGCATCGCCATCGCGTGCTGCTCCTTGATCACCGCCCAGGCCAGCGCCTCCTTGGACTCGAAGTGAAAGTACAAGGCGCCCTTCGTCACGTCGGCATAGGAGAGGATGCCGCTCAGGCTCGCGCCGCCGTACCCGAGCTTCTCGAAGCTCAGTGCCGCACCCTCTAATACTTGATGACGGGTGGCCGCCGCGCGCGCCTGTTTTGCCATCACCTGTGCCTCACAATCGCGGATTCTCCGTGGCATCCACTCTCCAGTCAACCACTGTTCGGACCGGTAACCTCGGCACATCCGAAAGCGTGGGAGGAAGACGTGAAGTCGAAGAACAACTGGGGTGTCGAGCACGCGGTATTCGCCGGTGCGACGCTGGCCACCGTGGTCGGAGCCGTCACCGGGCGGGAACGGTTGCAGCGCGTGGCGAAACCACTGATCGCGCCCGCGCTCGCCGCCCGGGTGCTGCGGCGGCGCGCGGGCACCGACGTCGCGCTCCTCCTCGCCGGTCTCACCGCCGCGACCGTGGGGGACGTCTTCATGATCGACCCCGACGACGACGCCCGTCTCGTGCGCGGCGCGTCCGCGTTCGCCGTCATGCAGGTCGGCTACTCCGCGCTGCTGCTGCGCCGCGGCGCCCGGCCCACCGTGCCCGCGTTGCTGCCCCGGCTCGCGGGGTGGGCAGGCGCGGCGGCGCTTCTCCGCGGGCGGGCGAAGGAGGTCGCCGCACCGCTGACCGCGTACGGTGCGCTGCTCGGCACCACGTCGACCCTCTCGGCCGACCCGTCCCTCGCGCCCGGCGCCGACGTGTTCGCGAATGTGGCCGTGCCGGGAACCGACCGGCGCAGCTGGCTCGGCGTGGGCGGGATGCTGTTCACCGCCTCCGACGGCCTGATCGTGGTGCGGCGCTTGTTCATCCGGGGAGAACGGGGGAGGGCCGCGGCCGAAGGGGCGATCCTCGCCAGCTATGCGGCGGCCCAGCTGCTGCTCGTCGAGGGGATGCTCGCGCTCGGGCGTCGCCGGATCACGGGCAGAGCATGATGTGGTCCCGGTCCTCCGGGTCCACCAGGATGGTGATCGTCTCGCCGGGCACGAATCGTGTCGCGTTCTCCCGCCGCACCTCGTACACCACCCGACCGGCGTAACTCTCCGATCCCGGCACGGTCAGCCGGAGGTCCAGTTCGGTGAGCTCTCCGTCGTCCGGGGTGCGGCGAAGCGGGGTGACGTGCTCGATGCGGGCCCAGCCCTCGAGTCCGTGCCGTTCGAGTTTGCGGTCGGCGCGGCTGGGCCGCCCGGCCGCCATCATCCCGAATCCCAGCGCCGAGCCGAAGGCCGCGACCAATCCCATGATCTGGTACGGGATGGTGGCCGGCGGGGTGTGCTGGATCAACCATCCCAGCCAGACGGCGAGGACGATGACGTAGCCGACCGTGACGAAGCAGACCGTCCGCACGATGCGCTGATGATTCATCGAATGCCTCCACCTCCAGATTAACCCGTCCCGGCCTCGCCGAAGCGGCCCCGCCGCCGCACTGCCGTTAGAGTGCAGTGTCGGCAGCAGGTAAGTATGTGTGGAGGTGGCCGTATGGCGTGGCGTCGGGTGTCGTTGGTGTGTCTGAGCATTGGCTCGGCCATGATGCTCGCAGGGTGTGGTGGGTCCTCGGACGCGGTGGCTCCGCCGACGTCCACGACGACGGCCGCGGCCCCTGTGACCACCACCACGACGACGGTTCCGCCGACCACCACGACCACGACCGTCGCGCCGCCGCCGCCGACGACGACGGAAGCGCCGACCACGACGCTCGTCGACGTCCCGTACGAGCACAACGAGTCGTACTTCTTCACGTCCCCGGACGGCGGGTTCCAGTGCGGCATCATCAAGCTGCCGAACCGCACCGAGGCCGGCTGCCAGGGGTCGACGAGCCCGGTGCCGCCGCGCCCGGACGACTGCATGGTCGACTGGGGTCACGGCATCCGCGTCGAGAACGACGGCGAGGCGTCGTTCATGTGCGCGGGCGGCCTCGTCTACACCTCGGGCGGCGACGAACCGGACGCGGCACTGCCCGCCGGGTCGAAACTGACGAAGCTCGGCTACACCTGCGGCACCACCGCCACGGCCGTCACGTGCACCAACGACGAGACGTCGCACGGATTCACCGTCGCCCCCGATTCGAACAAGACGTTCTGACGTCGTGAGCGGAGTCGAGACGGGCCCGGTGGAGGTCGAGGTCGCCGAGACGGGTCCCACCGAATGGGGAGAGAACCCGAACGGCGTCGGCCCGTGGACCGAGGAGCACGACACCCCGGCCCCCACCGACCTGCGGTACGACCCCGAACTGCTGGCCGGTGGCGATCGCCGCAACGTGGTCGACGCCTACCGGTACTGGACGCGGGAAGCGATCGTCGCGGACATCGACAGCCGTCGCCACCCGCTCCACGTGGCCATCGAGAACTTCGGGCACGACGCGAACATCGGGACGGTGGTGCGCACCGCCAACGCGTTCGCCGCCGCGGCGGTCCACATCGTGGGACGCCGACGCTGGAACCGGCGCGGCGCCATGGTCACCGACCGGTACCAGCACGTCCTCCACCACCCGGACGTCGACGGCCTCGTCGACTTCGCACGTGAGAGAGGTCTCACCATCGTGGCCGTCGACAACACGCCCGGGTCGGTGCCGCTCGAGACGGCGAGCCTGCCCCGCGACTGTGTGCTCCTGTTCGGGCAGGAGGGGCCGGGAGTCACCGACCAGGCGAAAGAGGTTGCGGCGATGACGGTGTCGATCGCGCAGTTCGGTTCCACCCGCAGCATCAACGCGGGTGTCGCCGCAGGAATCGCCATGCATGCGTGGGTTCGTCAGCACGCCGACCTCGGTCGTGCGTGGTAGCGGAACCCCCGGCGAATAGGCAAGATCAACTCTTATGCAGGACTCGTGGTCGGCGCGCGCGGACGCCGCTGAAGAAGCGGTGGTGAGCAGGCACCTTCGCCGGCTGTGGGCGCTCCCGGGCACCACCCTGGGCGTCGTCGCCTGGCCGGCGGTGCGGCGCGAGCGGCTGTTCCTCAGCTGGCACTACTGGTGGCAGGCCCATCTGCTCGACTGCGCCGTCGACGCGCTCGAACGCGACCCCACGCCGCGTCGTCGTCGTCGCATCGTGAAACTGGCGCGCAGCCACCGTCTGCGGAACATCTCGGGCTGGACCAACAACTATTACGACGACATGGCCTGGTTGGGGATCGCCCTCGAGCGTGCCCAGCGAATGCACTTCATAGACAACAGAAGTGCGGTGCAGGCGCTCGAATCCCAGTTGTTCGACGCCTGGGCGCCCGAGGCCGGAGGCGGCATCCCGTGGCGGAAGGGCTCGAATTTCTACAACGCGCCCGCCAACGGACCGGCCGGGATCATGCTGGCCCGCACCGGAAAGCTGTGGCGCGCCCAGGCCACCGCCGACTGGATCGACGACACGCTGCGGGACGTGCACACCAACCTGATCGCCGACGGCATCCACCCCGGCGGCGAGATCGAAAAGAACATCTACTCCTACTGTCAGGGCGTCGTGCTCGGACTCGAAACCGAACTTGCCGTGCGCCTCGGTTCGCCCCGGCACCGCAACCGGACCCACCGGCTGGTCGACGCCATCGACGAACACCTCGCACCCCACGGCGTCATCGACGGCGGCGGTGGGGGAGACGGCGGCCTGTTCAACGGGATCCTCGCACGGTATCTGGCGCTGACCGCGGTGATGCTGCCGTGGGAGTCGCCCGCCGACATCCGGGCCCGGGAGATCGCCGCCCAGCTCGTGCTGACCTCCGCGGAATCGGCGTGGGAGAACCGGCTGCAGATCGAGGGGCAGCCGCTGTTCGGCCACGATTGGACCCGGCAGGCGCAGCTGCCGGGGATGGGCGGGGGAATCGCCACGTTCACGGGGGGCACCGTGCGCTCGTCCGGGATCCCGGAACGCGACATGTCCGTGCAGCTCGGTGGCTGGATGCTGATGGAGGCCGCGCACATGGTGTCCGCGGCGGGGTATCCGCGACGCTAGGCGACGGTTCGAATCACGCGAAAATTAACCGTATCGCCCCGGATTCGGCGCTGTTAGACAGTTCGTTATGTCAGATCAACAGCGGCAGCTGAGTCTCAACGCGTTCATCTACCCGGCCGGGCACCACGAGTCGGCGTGGCGGCACCCGCTCACGACGCCCGAGCGGCTGTACGACGTCTCCTACTTCCAGGAGATCGCGCAGACAGCGGAAGCCGCGAAGCTGGACGCGATCTTCTTCGCCGACGGCCCCGCCCTGCGCAGCGACGTCGAGCACGGTGCCGCCGGGGCACTCGAGCCCATCACGCTGCTGACGGCCATCGCGACGGCCACCGAACGGATCGGGCTGATCGCGACCGCGTCCACGACGTACTTCGAGCCCTACAACCTCGCACGGCTGTTCGCGTCCCTCGATCACATCTCCCGAGGCCGGGCCGGCTGGAACATCGTGACCACCGGAACCGAGGTGGCGGCGGCCAACTTCGGACTGCCCAGCCATCCGGACCACGCCGACCGTTACGCGCGGGCGCGGGAATTCGTCGACGCGACCGTCAAGCTGTGGGACAGCTGGGAGGACGACGCCATCCTGATCGACAAGGCCGCAGGCATCTACGCGGACCCGTCGAAGATCCACGAGATCAACTACGTCGGACGCCACCTGCGGGTGCGGGGACCGTTCAACGCGCCGCGCTCGCCGCAGGGACACCCGGTGCTGGTGCAGGCGGGTGCGTCCAACGAGGGCCGCGCGTTCGCGGGACAGTACGCCGAGGCCATTTTCACCGCGCACCAGCGGTTGTCGGACGGGCAGGCGTTCTACGCCGACGTCAAGCAGCGCGCGGTGCAGTTCGGCCGCAACCCGGAGCACGTGAAGATCCTTCCCGGCATCAGCCCGTTCCTCGGCGACACCGAGGCCGAGGCGCGGGACCTGGAGCGGGAGTTCAACGAACTGACCTCGCCCGAGTACGGGATCGCCCAACTCGAGGCTCTCACCGGCTCGAGCGTGCGGCACCTCGATCTCGACGCCCCCGTGCCTGCCGGACTGTTCGGGGACGCCGGCGACGTCACGGACAACAAGCAGAGCCGTCTGCAGGTGATCGCCGGCATCGTCGAGCGGGAGAACCCGACGCTGCGCGGACTGCTGCACCGTCTCGCAGGTGCGCGCGGGCACCGGGTCGTCGTCGGGACGCCGGTGCAGGTCGCCGACACCATCGAGGAATGGTTCACGCAGGGCGCGGCGGACGGGTTCAATGTCATGCCGCCGTACTACCCGGGCGGCCTCGAGGTGTTCGCGCAGAAGGTGGTCCCGATCCTGCAGGAGCGTGGACTGTTCCGCACCGAGTACTCGGGCACCACGCTGCGCGACCACTTCGGGTTGCCGCGCCCCGAGAGCCAGTACGCGGAGGCGTCGGGCACCGTCGCACTGTAGTCGCACGAGCCGAGGTTCAGCCTCGGCTCGGTCGCCGCCCTCGACACGATGGTGACAGTCGTGGATGCGTCGACGTTCCTCGGCGAACTGGCCAGGGGTGAGCGTCTCGACGACCGGAATCTCGAGGCGGGGGAGGGCGACGAGCGCAGCATCTCCGACCTCCTCGTCGACCAGGTGGAGTTCGCCGACGTCGTCCTGCTCAACAAGACGGATCTGGTGAGCGAGAGTGCCGCCGGCGCGGTCGAAGCTGCTCTGCGCAGACTCAACCCCGCCGCGACACTGCTGCGCACCACGCGCGGCGTCGTCGATCCCGGCGAGGTACTCGGCACGGGTCTGTACGACCCGGAGGCGTCGGCCGAGCTGCCCGGGTGGGCGGAGGAACTGGCCGCGGGGCACACCCCGGAGACCGAGGAATATGGCATCCGCAGCGTCACCTACCGGGCGTCGCGGCCGTTCCACCCGGCACGGCTCGAGCAGGCGCTGGGACGGTTCACCGGCCTGCTCCGCGGCAAGGGCTTCTGCTGGATCGCGAGCCGCCCCGGCCTCGCCGCCGTCTGGTCGCAGGCCGGCCCGAATCTCGTGATCGAACCCGCCCAGCTGTGGGCGTCCACGGACGAACGTCCGGGGCAGGAGATCGTGTTCATCGGCGTCCGCCTCGATCCCGACGGACCGCGGCGGATCCTCGACCCGGCGCTGCTCACGGACGACGAGCTGGCGTCAGGACCGGCGGAGTGGGTGCGGTTCGACGACCCGCTGCCCGCGTGGGAGCCGGTGCATCGGCACTAGTCCAGTACTTCTTCGACGGCCACATCTTCGGGTGGCCGCGCCATCTCCTGCCGGTAGTGCCACACCCCGAGGGCCGTGCCGATCACCAGCAATGTGACCATCCCGGCGAGCACCGCCGGCATCAGCCACGACACCCGGTCGAGGAACGAGCCGAAGTAGAAGCCGATGAGCAGCAGTACGGGCGCCCAGAAGATGGCGCCGATAGTACTGGCGATCGTGTATTTGGTGTGGTTCATCTTGGCCGCACCGGCGACCAGCGGGCACAGGGTGCGGATCCACGGAATCCAGCGCGCGACGAGAACTGCCCAGAAGCCGTGCTTCTCCAGCAGGACATTCACCTTGTGGAGGTTGGCGTAGTTGAGATACTTCCCGCCCTTGCGGGCGTGGATGCGGTTGCCGGTGCGGTGACCGATGACGTACCCCACCTGATTTCCGCAGATGGCGGCGATCATCGCCCCGACCGACAGCGCCCACACGTGGCCGGAGCCCGACGCGTGGTTGGACAGCACGATTCCGGCGGTGATCAGCATCGAGTCGCCGGGCAGGAACAGACCCAGGATCACCGCGCACTCGATGAACACGAACGCGAGGACGACGACCCAGACCAGCGCTGGGCCGGCCGAGACGAGAGGCCCGAAGCTGCCTGCTGCCGTGGTGACCATCGTCAGTGCGCTACCCCGATCGGTGTCAGGAAGTCGGATCGGTGGGAGTGGTGACCGGTTGCGGATCCTCGGTCGCGGAGTTCGTGCCCTGGCGGGACTTCACGATGCGCTTGCCCACCTCGACGATGATCGGCAGCACGGACACGAAGACGATCAGCAGGAAGATGACGTCGACATTGTCGCGGATGAACTCGATCTGCCCGAGCAGGTAGCCGAGCAGCGTGACGCCGGCGCCCCACAGGATGCCGCCCACGATGTTGTACGTCAGGAACAGGGGGTACTTCATCCGCGACGCACCCGCGACGACCGGCGCGAACGTGCGCACGATCGGAACGAACCGGGCCAGGATGATGGTGATGGGGCCGTGCTTCTCGAAGAAGGCGTGCGACTCGTCGATGTACTTCTTCTTGAAGAACCGCGCGTCGTCGCTCTTGAACAGGGCGGTCCCGCCCTTGCTGCCGATGAAGAAGCCGACCTGGTCGCCGAGGATCGCGGCGATCGGGATCAGAACCAGCAGCGCCCAGAGGGGAGCGAACGGTTCGATCTCCGTCGACTTCGACGCCGCGATGAGTCCCGCGGTGAAGAGGAGCGAGTCGCCGGGGAGCAGGGGGAACAGCAAACCCGACTCGATGAAGACGACCAGGAGGAGTCCGACGAGCACCCACGTGCCGAAGGAGTTGAGGAGGTTCACCGGGTCGAGGAATCCCGGCAACAACGCGAGGTTGGTCACGGAATCCGATGCTGCCTGCACAATCACGGCCCTCAGCGTACCGGCGGAATCCCCGACTGTCGGAATAGTGCAGGTCATGGAGTTTCGGCCGGGCCGCGGACCCGCCGAAACGGGGTGCCGTGACAGCCACCGGGAGACGTACGCTACCGGTATTGCCATACTGCTAGGACCACATCGCGCGCTGCGCTGATCGCGCGCGCCGAAATCGACTCTTTATGGAGGACTGCCGCCGTGCCAATCGCGACTCCCGAGGTCTACGCCGAGATGCTTGGTCGGGCCAAGGAGCACTCCTTTGCCTTCCCCGCCATCAACTGCACTTCTTCCGAAACCATCAACGCCGCCATCAAAGGCTTCGCGGACGCCGGCAGTGACGGCATCATCCAGTTCTCGACCGGTGGCGCCGAGTTCGGTTCGGGCCTGGGCGTCAAGGACATGGTGACCGGCGCGGTCGCACTCGCCGAGTTCGCTCACGTGATCGCCGCGAAGTACGACGTCACGATCGCCCTGCACACCGACCACTGCCCCAAGGACAAGCTCGACACGTTCGTCCGCCCGCTGCTCGAGATCTCGCGCCAGCGCGTCGAGGCCGGCCGCAACCCGCTGTTCCAGTCCCACATGTGGGACGGTTCGGCCGTTCCGATCGACGAGAACCTGGAGATCGCCCAGGAGCTCCTCGCGAAGGCGAAGGCAGCCAACATCATCCTCGAGGTCGAGATCGGCGTCGTCGGTGGTGAAGAGGACGGCGTGGAAGCGGAGATCAACGACAAGCTCTACACGTCGCCCGAGGACTTCGAGAAGACCGTCGACGCGCTCGGCACCGGCGAGAACGGCAAGTACCTGCTGGCCGCCACGTTCGGCAACGTGCACGGCGTCTACAAGCCGGGCAACGTGAAGCTGCGTCCCGAGGTGCTCGAGACCGGCCAGAAGGTCGCCGCCGCGAAGCTCGGCCTGTCCGACGGCTCGCAGCCGTTCGACTTCGTCTTCCACGGCGGATCGGGCTCGCTGAAGTCGGAGATCGAGGCCGCGCTGAACTACGGCGTCGTGAAGATGAACGTCGACACCGACACCCAGTACGCGTTCACCCGTCCGCTCGTGGGCCACATGTTCAGCAACTACGACGGCGTGCTGAAGGTCGACGGCGAGGTCGGCAACAAGAAGGTCTACGACCCCCGCAGCTACCTGAAGAAGGCGGAGGCCGGCATGACGGCCCGCGTCATCGAGGCCTGCAACGACCTCAAGTCCGCAGGACGTTCCGTCTCCGGATAGGCCCTTCGGGCTCGTGCGCCTTTCTGGTAGCTGTAGCTACCGGAAAGGCGCACAGGCGTTTACCTGGGGTCGCAGATCTTCCAGGTACCGTCGACCTTCTCGAGGTTGAACGTGCGCCACGACTGCTCGCCCGGGTTGGCGGCCGTGTGGGCCTTCACCTGGGCGATGGCCGTGTCACCGGTGATCTGCACCGCGTCGACGCCGCCGACCACCGGAATGTTCTGCTGCGTCACGGCGACCTGGTGGACCTCGGCGAAATCCTGATCGGAAATGCCCTGGTAGTACTCGGCGAGGCTGCCGCAGGTGCTGGTGCGCAGCGTCGCCAGGTCGCCCTGGGTGAGAGCCGCGACGAACGTGTCGATCGTTCCCTGCACCTGAGCTTCGGGTGAATTCTCGGCCTGGTTGTTGTTGTAGACCACGATCCCGGCGACCGCGATGGCGGCAACGACGATGACGCCGGCGGCGATCGCGGCGAACAGCCACGCCTTCCCGTGCTTCTTCGCAGGCTTCTCGGCCGCGGCGACGCGTTGCGGCGCGCTCTGCTGCGGCGGCAGCACTCGCTGCGGTGCGGCCTTCGGCGGTGCGGGCGCCGGGCGCGGGGGAGCGGGCGGCGGGGGGACGGGCCGCCCGTTCTGCGGCTGCTGAGGCCGGTTCGCCTGAGACGCCGGCCGGGGTGGCGGCGGTGTCGACGGGACGGCGGGCCTGGTCACCGGGATCGCGACCGTCTCGTCGCCGGACGGCGCCTTCGCCTGGCCCCGCTGATTCTGCGCCTTCGGGTTCTGAGTGTTCGGGGTGCGGTGCATCTGCACCGTCGCGGCCTCGGGTGCGGCCCGTCCACCCGTCTGCGTGGGGATCGCGGTGGTGGCCGCCTCGGACGCCTTCTCCTGCGGCTTCGCTGCGGAAGCCGCGGCGCCCTGAGGTGCCTCCGCCCGCGGGCGGGGCGCCGGGGGCTTGGGCAGTTCGGACTGCGGCTCGGCGGGCTTCTCCGCCGGCTTCTCGGGTGCCTTCTTCTGCGGGGGCTTCGGCTCGGGCGACTTCGGCGCGGTGGGCTCGGCGTCCGTAGTAGGCGCTGCCTCGGGCGAGGACTTTGCCTTCGGCACGGGCTGCGCGGACTTCGCAGGTTTCGCGGTCGCGTCCGCGGCCTTGCCAACGTTGGCCGCAGCCGGGCCGGACGGTGTGTCCGTGGCCGGCTTCTGAGTCGGATCGTCTTTCTTCGGGTCCTGCACGCGCTGCCCCTCGGTCTGCAGAGAAATGAACGTTGGAGGCAGCCTAACGACATCGCGAGTCATCGGAGACCACGACAGGGCGCGTCGCGGACGTGGGCCGACGCAGTGACGGCGCCGCGGCGGGGGCACAATAGGCGCATGACGTCTTTCGGTGACCTTCTCGGACCACAGCCCACGCTGCTTCCCGGGGACGACGAGGCCGAGTCGGCCCTGTTGAACCACGAGGATCCGGCTTCCGTCGCAGCCGCCCATCCCACCGCATCCATCGCATGGGCCTACCTGGCCGAGGCTGCCCTCGACGCCGACCAGACCATCACGGCCTACGCGTATGCGCGTACCGGGTACCACCGTGGCCTGGACCAGTTGCGTCGCAACGGCTGGAAGGGTTTCGGCCCGGTTCCCTACAGCCACGAGGCCAACCGCGGTTTCCTCCGCTGCGTCGCCGTCCTGGCGAAGGCGGCGAAGGAGATCGGCGAAACGGACGAGTACGCGCGGTGCCTCGATCTGCTCGAGGACTGCGATCCCCGAGCCGCCGAAGCGCTTGGCGTCGGTTAACGCCCTCAGCACGGCGAAAGTCCGTGGCCGGGACGGGCTGAGGACTTCGGCCCAGCGGCTGCGGGTGTCGGCACTTCCCATCCTGCAGTGCGCGATCGCGGCCGGCGCGGCCTGGTGGGTGGCGACGGTAGTGATCGGCCACCCGACGCCGTTCTTCGCGCCGATCGCCGCGGTGGTGTCGCTGGGACTCTCTCTCGGCGCCCGCCTGCGCCGTTCCGTCGAATTGGTGGCCGGTGTCACGATCGGGATCGGGGTCGGCGACCTCATCGTCTCCGTCATCGGGAGCGGCGCCTGGCAGATCACGCTCGTCGTGGTGCTGGCGATGTCGGCGGCGGTGTTGCTGAACAGCGGTCCGATCTTCTCGATGCAGGCGGGAAACTCCGCGGTGCTCGTGGCGACGCTGCTTCCGCCCGGCGGCGCTGCGGGTATAAACCGGATGGTGGACGCACTGACCGGTGGTCTGGTGGGGATCGCCGTCGTCGCGCTGATTCCCACGCATCCCGTGGGGCGGGCGCGGAAGTACGCCGCGAACGTTCTCGGGACGGCATCCGAGGTGATGCAGCTGGTGGCCGACGGTTTGGTGGCCAACGACGACAAGCCCATCGAGGAGGCGCTGCAGAAGGCGCGGGCAACGCAGGCGTCCATCGACACGCTGCGCACCCACCTCGCGGGCGGCCGCGAGATCAGCCGGATCTCGCCGCTGTACTGGAACACCCGCGGCCGGCTCGAACGACTCACCGCGGCCGCGGACCCACTCGACAATGCGTTGCGCAACATCCGGGTTCTCGCGCGGCGGTCGCTCACGCTGGTGCGGGACGACGAGATCCTCAATCCCCGGCTCGTCGACCAGGTGGAGAAACTCGCCCACGCGTTGGAAACCCTCCGGCAGATGGCGCTCGCGGACCCTGGCCAGCAACCCGACCAGGCCGAGGCGGCGCGGGTGCTGCGGTCGGTGGCGTCCGGATTGAAACCGGAACTGGTGGAGAACGCGGGCCTGTCGGCCACGGTCGTCTTCGCGCAGATCCGGTCGTTGACCGTCGACCTTCTGCAGGTCGCAGGGCTGAAACGCATCTCGGCCATCGCGACGCTGCCGCCGACTGTGGAGAAACCGGCGTATCGTCCCGAGCTCTGACCGCCCGAGCACGCTGTTGAACATATGCGCATGTACGCATATGATCGGCACAACTCGGGAGGAGGCTCACCCATGGGAGTCGGTCACGGCCATTCGCACGGCAACACGCAAGGCGGCGGTGAGGTAGGCCCGTCACGAGGGCGGATACGCCGCATGGTGATTGCACTCGTCATCCTCCTCGCGTTCCTGGTGCTCGAAGTGGTCGTGGGTCTGACCGTGAACTCGCTGGCGCTGCTCGCCGACGCCGGGCACATGCTGACCGACGTCGTCGGAATGTCGATGGGGCTCGTCGCACTTCTTCTGGCACGCAAGGGAAGTACCACCGCCGCCCGGACCTTCGGCTGGCACCGCGCCGAAGTGCTCACGGCCATGGCCAACGCCGCGATGCTGCTCGCCGTCGCGATCTGGGTGTTCTACGAGGCCATCTCCCGCATCGGCGACGTCCCCGAACTTCCCGGCATGGCGCTGATCCTCACCGCATCCGTCGGTCTCGCCGCGAACCTCGTGGTGATGCTCATGCTGCGCGCCGATTCCAAGGACAGCCTGGCCGTCCGCGGCGCCTACCTCGAAGTGCTCGCGGACGCCGTCGGCAGTGTCGGCGTGCTCATCGCCGGCGCCGTTGTGCTGGTGTTCGACTGGACCTACGCCGACATCATCGTCGGCGTCCTCATCTCACTGTGGGTGGTGCCGCGGGCCATGAAACTGGCCGCCGCGTCGCTGCGCATCCTCACCCAGGCCTCACCCGAGGACGTCGACGTCGAATCGGTGCAGGCCGACCTCGAGGCGCTACCCGGGGTGACCGGCGTGCACGACCTGCACGTGTGGACGCTCACCACGGGAATGGACGTGGCCACCGTCCACCTCACCACCGACGCCGACTCGTCCGCTGTCCTCGAAGCGGCGCGGACCGTCCTCGAGAGCCACCACCTCTCGCATGCGACCGTGCAGGTCGAGTCCACCGCCAACGGACGCCACTGCGCAGAGAACGTCACCTGGTAGGGGCCCTGTCTGTTTCGTCCGGTATCGCGGCGGGCAACCGTTGTGGGACGACTTACGGAAGGGAACACCATGCCCACTCTCGCAGCGTTCGCACGACCCGTCGCCGTTGCCGCACTCGGTGCGGCCGCCCTCTTCGCAGCACCCGCCGCCGCCTCGGCCGCGCCGTTCATGCCCGACCCGCTGGCGAACTGTAAGCCCGCCGCGACGCTCGGTGTCGACAAGGAAGGCAATAAGGTCGAGTGGGAATTCAAGGGGCCGGAGAAAGCCACGACCGACGCCCAGGTGACCTACCTCAACTTCGGCGGCCAGGCGCCGACGATCGGCACGTCCGGGCCGTTGACGAACGGTAAGGGTGTCGAGAAGGATCTGCCCGGCTTCACCGCCCACCTGATTCCCGGCGGCAGCTATGACGCCGATGGTGCGGGTACGGCGTCGCAGCCCTGCACGCTCGGCTTCGGGTTCGCCGTCACGCAGTGACCGTCACTTGGTGAACCGGGTGACGCCGGCACCCGGCCGCCACCAGATCGACGTACAGGTGCTCGCCGTCGACGGTGGTGTGCACGACCTCGTCGAGGTCGAGTTCGAAGACGTCCGCCTCGGGGATCTCGTCGGGGTAGCGGTCGACGATCTGCTGTTTCCGTTCCCCGCGGATCTCCCGGGCGCGGCCGCTGATCTTGGCGTCGCCGCCCTCCATCGTGTGGTGACCGGGGTTGCTGTGGAGGGAGTACCGCGGATCGCGTTGCAGGTCCTGCACTTTGCGGGCGCCGACCATCGAACCGAGCAGCAACGCCCCGTCGTGGAACTCGACCTCGGTGCCGCTCACCCGCGGAGAGCCGTCCTTGCGGAGCGTGGCCAGCACGTGGTGTTTGTGCGCCTCGAAGCGCGTGGCGACGGCCTTGGCGAGGTCGGGTGCTTCTGTCTCGAACTGTGCCCAGTTGGTCATGTGGACCAGTGTGCGCCCCAATCCCTGACATCTACTGTCAGGGATTTTCTCTAGACTCGGAGGATGCGTTCGAGTCGGCTCGTCGAGGTGATGCTCCGTCTGGAGGGCAGTCGCGGGGCCACCGCGCAACAACTCGCGGACGAACTGGGCGTGTCGGTTCGCACCGTGTATCGCGACGTCACGGCGTTGTCGGCGGCGGGGGTTCCGGTGTGGACGGAGAGCGGACCCGGGGGCGGGATCCGGTTGCTGGACGGCTGGCAGTCGAAACTCGGCGGCATGACGGGGGAGGAGACGTCCGCGTTGATGTTGCTCGGGGTCCCGTCGATCGCCGAGGATCTCGGTCTTCGCGACGTCACCGCCGCGGCGCAGTCGAAGCTGTTGGGGGCGTTGCCGGTCCCGTTTCGCGCCGGGGCGCAGCTGTGGCGGGACCGGCTCTACGTTGACGCCCCCGGCTGGTTCGACGGACCACGTGACAACGGCGATCTCCCAGTCGTCGCGTCCGCGGTGCTCGAGGGGCGGCGTCTGGGCATTCGTTACCGCAAGGGGAACCGTGTGGCGGCAAGAACACTCGACCCCCTGGGTGTGGTGGCGAAGGCCGGCGTCTGGTATCTCGTCGCACAGCATCGGGGACGGACGTTGTCGTACCGCGTGTCGCGGATCCGTGATGCGACCGTGCTGGGGCAGCCGGCGGTGCGGCCCGACAATTTCGATCTGGGTGCGTGGTGGACGGCCTCGGTGGCCGAATTCGACCGTGCTCTCCTGCGATTCCGGTGCAGGGTACGGCTCTCGCCCACGGCGTGGCGCCGGCTGCCCCGGGTGGTCGGGGTCGAGGCCGCTCGGGTCGAACCCGGCCCGCCCGACGGCGACGGCTGGGTCACCGTCGACCTGCTGCTCGAGGCCGAGGATGTGGCCCTCGACCAGCTGACCGTTCTCGGCGGGGGAGTCGAAGTGCTCCAGCCGCACTCGCTGAGGGAATCGCTGCGTGCGGTGGGAGAGGCGATCACCCGCCGGAACGGTTGAGCCGGCCGTTCGGGCGTTACTGGAGGCGTTCGAGGACGGTGGCGTTGGCGAGTCCGCCCGCCTCGCACATGGTCTGCAGCCCGAACCGTGCCCCGCGCTGCTCCATGGCGTTCACCAGCGTGGTCATGAGCCGCACGCCGCTGGCCCCCAGCGGATGTCCGAGCGCGATCGCGCCGCCGTGCACGTTGACGCGGTCCAGGTCGGCTCCGGTCTCCGCTGCCCAGGCCAGAACCACCGGCGCAAAGGCCTCGTTGACCTCGAAGAGGTCGATGTCGGAGATGTCGAGGCCGCTGCGCTGCAGCACCTTACGCGTCGCGGGAATCACAGCGGTGAGCATCATCAGCGGGTCGTCGCCGACGACGGAGAAGCTGTGGAGCCGGGCCAGAGGCCGCAGTCCGAGGCGTCCCGCGATCTCGCTCGTGGTGATCATGAGCGCCGCACTGCCGTCCGACAGGGGACTGCTGTTGCCCGCGGTGATCGACCAGTCGATCTGCGGGAACCGCTCGCCGTAGACCTCGCTGCGGAATGCGGGTCGCAGGCCGGCGAGTGCGGCCGCCGTCGTGTCCGGCCGGATGGCCTCGTCGACGCTCAGTTCCGGGAGGACGGCGAGTTCCTTCGTGAAGTTCCCGGCAGTCGTTGCCGTCGCGGCCTTGTGGTGGCTGCGCAGCGCGAACTCGTCCAGTTGGGCACGTGAGAGCCCCCACCGGGCGGCGATGAGTTCGGCGCTGATGCCCTGCGGGACGAGGCCGTCGGGGTAGCGGCGTTCGAAGCCGACGCCCATCGATTCGCGTCCGATGCTGCTGGACCCCATCGGAACTCGGCTCATTGATTCGACACCGGCGGCGACGACGATGTCGTAGGCGCCCGACAGCACGCCCTGCGCGGCGAAGTGGACGGCCTGCTGGCTGCTGCCGCACTGCCGGTCGACGGTCGTGCCGGGGACGGATTCGGGGAATCCTGCGGCGAGAAGCGCACTGCGGGTGATGTTCTGGCTCTGGTCCCCGACCTGGGTGACGGTGCCGCCGATGACGTCGTCGATCAGTGCGGGATCGATTCCCGTGCGTTCGACGAGGGTCGACAGGCTGTGGGCGAGGAGGTCGACGGGATGCACCCCTTGCAGGGCGCCCGAGGGCTTGCCCTTGCCGATCGGCGTGCGGACGGCCTCGACGATGACGGCGTCTCTCATGGCTCTTCCTTTCGGTGCTGTGAGTACTTGTTAACCGCGGGCGGTTAATAAGTACTCACAGGGGTTTCCCCACCTGACTATTGATATCTATAGTCAGCAATGTACACCTGACTATGGTTTTGGCAAGTTAGGTGTGACAGACGCCTCGGATCGTCGGTTTGCGCTGCGAAGATCACGTCGCAGTCCTAGCGTGGGGCATGGCTGTTCTCACCCCCGGCTTCCACGGCAGACCCCGCAGCGAGCATGCTCTCCCGCCCGGCCAGTACGAGGTGGGAGACTTTCCGGTCCTCTCGGCCGGACCGACGCCCCGCGTCCCGACCGACACATGGACGCTGTCGGTGGCCGACGAGACCGGCCGCAGCCGCGAGTGGTCGTGGGCCGAATTCATGAAGCTGCCGCAGGAGTGGCCGACGGTCGACCTTCACTGCGTCACGCGATGGTCGAAGTTCGGAACCTCCTGGAAGGGCGTGTCCGTCGACACACTGTTCGCGGACGTCGAGACGTCCGCGGGATTCGTCCTCGTCGGATGCGACGGCGGCTACACCACGAACCTCCCCGTCTCGGACGTCCTGGGTGGCAAGGCCTGGATCGTGCACACCTACGAGGGCGCGCCGCTCGCGCCGGTGCACGGCGGTCCGGCCCGACTGCTCGTGCCGCATCTCTACCTCTGGAAGTCCGCCAAGTGGGTGCGGTCGATCCAGCTCGTCACTCAGGACGTCCCGGGCTTCTGGGAACAGCTCGGGTACCACGATCGCGGCGACCCGTGGCGGGAGCAGAGGTACCAGGGTGACCAGTGAGCTCATGGGCCGCGCCGTGCTCAGCTGGCGAGTAGCGGAACTCGTCGATTCGTGGCCCGAGACGGCGAGTGCGCGGACCCTGGTCCTCGAGGTCTCGGACTGGCCGGGGCATCGCGCCGGACAACACGTAGATCTCCGCCTCACCGGCCCCGACGGGTACACCACCGAGCGGAGCTACTCGCTGGCGGCGCCGGTCGAGCGATCCGTGGGCGGGTGGCGAATCCAGCTGGTCGTCCAGCGGGTGGCGGACGGCGAGGTGTCTCCCTATCTGACCGACGTGTTCGACGCCGGAAATCTGATCGAGGTGCGGGGGCCGATCGGTGGCTGGTTCGTGTGGTCGCCGCGCGAGGGTGGCGGCGCGCCGGTGCTTCTCGTCGCGGGTGGGTCGGGCATGGTCCCACTGATGTCGATGATTCGCGAGCGCCGGTTCCGCCACGACCGCACGCCGTTCCGGCTCGTGTACTCACTCCGGACGCGGGCCGACGAATTGTTCGCGGACGAGCTGAACCGGCCCGGGATCGGCGACGGGGGAGTCGAGACGTTCGTCCTCCACACCCGCGAGGACTCGCCGCGGCGCCCGGCGGGTCGGATCACTGCCGCCGACCTCGCGGCATGGGGATGGCCGGCGGACTTCGCGCCCCGCTGCTTCGTGTGCGGGCCCACCGGATTCGTCGAGGAGGCGGCTCGCCTGCTGCTCTCGCTCGGGCATTCGCCGGACGACATCAAGACCGAGCGGTTCGGTCCCTCGGGGCCGTGACCGGAGGAAGGATTTGTCGATGAGTACGTTGCAGGGCAACGACTTCGAGGACGGGAACGTTCTCGGCGGGCCGTTCGCGGAAATCTTCGTTCACGACCTGACCGCGGCGACCGGGCAGTGCCGGTTCTGCGGTCTCGACGGACCGATGGCGGCCGTGCACGTCTATACGCGAGCGCCCGGCGTCGTCGTGCGGTGCCCGGGGTGCCAGGAGGTGCTGCTGCGGCTGGTGTCGACGCCGCGTGGGCTCGAACTCGACGCCAGCGGGCTGTCGCACCTGTCCTGGCGATTGTGAGCACTGACTATGGAAATCGAAAGTCAGCTACGCTGAAGTGCATGGACGCGGCACGGTTGGACGGCTTTCTCGCAGACCGCGACACCTGGCGGGCCACGCACTGCTCGATCGGCAAGGCGATGGACGTGATCGGCACACGGTCGGCCGTCCTGATCCTGCGCGAGGCCTACTACGGCACCACGCGATTCGACGACTTCGCGAAACGGGTCGGGATCACCGAGGCCGTGGCGGCGTCTCGGCTGCGCGAGTTGACCGCCGAGGGCCTGTTCGAGCGGCAACCCTACAAAGAGCCCGGGCAGCGCACCCGCTACGAGTACGTGCTCACCGAGAAGGGCCACGACCTCCTGCCTGCCGTGCTCGCGCTGATGCAGTGGGGCGACAAATACCTTCAGGGCGGGTACGGACCGCCGATCGGACTGCGGGACGACGCCACCGGCGAACCCGTCCGCGTCGAGGTCCGCAGTCCGGGCCGGGAGGTGCCACTGGCGGAACTGCGGCTGACCCCCATGCGTCCCCGCCCGTGAGTACTTCTCAACCGCGGGCGGTTAACAAGTACTCACGGGTCAGAGCCAGAAGCGCATCAGACGGTTGCCGTACTGCGCGTAGATCTCCGGCACCCCGGACAGTTCGAACAGCCGGTAGATGAGGTCGAAGAACACCACGTTGATCGACGGCACGAACAGCAGCGCCACGAGGATCAGCAGTCCGTACGGTTTGAACTGGTCGACGGACCTGCGGGTGCGGGGCGGCAGGAACGGCTCGAGTGCGGCGTACCCGTCGAGTCCGGGGACCGGCAGGAGGTTGAGGACGGTCGCCATCACCTGCAGGAATGCGAGAAAGCTCAGGCCCGTCCAGAACACCAGGTGGTCGCCGCCGAGCCCGAACCAGCGGATCGCCACGAGGAGGACGATCGCCGACACCAGATTCACGGCGGGTCCGGCGAGTGACACCCGTGCCTGCACCTTCTGCGGAAACAGCCCGGTGCGCAGGTACACCGCACCGCCGGGCAAGCCGATCCCGCCGAGCGCGATGAACAGCACCGGCAGGCCGATCGACAGCAGTGGGTGGCTGTATTTCACCGGGTTGAGCGTGAGGTAGCCGCGCACCTCGACGTCGGTGTCGCCGTGCCGCCACGCCGTGTACGCGTGCGCGAACTCGTGCAGGCAGAGCGTCACCACCCATCCCGCGACCACCAGCAGGAACACCCCGACGTGGCCGAGGGCCGATTCCCGCTCGGCACGCCACGCGAGGACACCGCCGGCGACCGCGACCGCGACGACGAGCAGGAAGACCGGACTGGGACGGACAGCGGTGGTCCGCGCCCTGGGCAGGTTCATCGGACCAGCAGCCACTCTTGGTCGTGGCGGTAGAACGTCGAACGCTTGACGTCGCGAGGGTTCGGCACGCCGTCGCGGGTGAGGGCCGCGGCGGGTGAACCCAACTGCACGGCGCGGCCCTCGACCCAGCGGCGCGGCAGCCAGCGCCTGCGAGGTTCGACCGACGCGCGCAGGCCGGGCATCCGTGGGGTCGGGGTGACGTTCATGTTCGTCGTCGTCCCCGAGAACAGCCGGGTGTCGTCGACGTAGGCCTCGCCGACGAGCGGGCCGCCGTCCGGGCCCGTGACGGTGGCGCACCCGACGAGCGCGATCCCCGCGTCGTCGCGGATGAGGGGGACCGGTTTGGCCGTCCCCTTCAGCGCGGTGCGGGCGCCGCGGGCGCCGGCGGACAGGTGGTAGGCCTCCGTCGCCTCCGAACGGTGCTCCGCGACGTAGGCGAGTTCGATGTGCAGCCGTTCGGTGCGCATCAGCCGGGTCAGGGTGGCGGCGAGGGCGGCGTCGCTGCCCACCACGATCAGTCGCGGATCCGCGACCACCTGCAGCTTGGAGAAGACCTCGTCGAAGTCGTCCTTGTCCGGAACAGGGGGTGCGCTCGAGGCGGAAATGGAGCCCAGAGGTAGGGGAAGCGGCGCGTCGCCGCAAATGAGCACTACGGGGGTCAACGCCACTCCTCGCCCGGATGTCCCGCCGCGATTTCCGCAGCTTCCCTTTCGGATCATCCTAGTGGCACGCCCGAGTTGGCCTCCCCGGCCGTACTGTGGGGTCTGTTCTCCGCACCCTCGGCTAGACTGTTCCCCCGGCCACTGCCTACGAACGGCAGGACCACGCAGTCGGATACGACTGTACGTCGACCGTAGGAGACAACGTCATGCCGGCAATCGTCCTGATCGGCGCCCAGTGGGGCGACGAGGGCAAGGGCAAAGCGACCGATCTACTGGGCGGACGCCTGCAGTGGGTGGTGCGCTACCAGGGCGGTAACAACGCCGGACACACAGTGGTACTTCCGAACGGCGACAAGTTCGCACTGCATCTCATCCCGTCCGGAATCCTCACTCCGGGAGTCACGAACGTCATCGGAAACGGTGTCGTGGTGGACCCGGGAGTGCTGCTCACCGAACTCGCCGGACTCGACGAGCGGGGCGTGGACACCAGCCGCCTGCTGCTCTCGGCCGATGCGCACCTGATCATGCCGTACCACGTTGCCATCGACAAGGTCACCGAACGCTTCCTCGGGGCCAAGAAGATCGGCACCACCGGCCGCGGCATCGGGCCGTGCTACCAGGACAAACTCGCCCGTGTCGGCGTCCGCGTGCAGGACGTGCTGGACGAGAAGATCCTCACTCAGAAGGTCGAGGCGGCACTCGAGTTCAAGAACCAGGTGCTCGTCAAGATCTACAACCGCAAGGCCCTCGACCCGCAACAGGTCGTCGACGAGGTGCTCGAGCAGGCCGACGGTTTCAAGCACCGCATCGCGGACACGCGTCTGCAGCTCAACGAGGCGCTCGAGCGCGGCGAGACGGTGCTGCTCGAGGGTTCGCAGGGCACGCTCCTCGACGTCGACCACGGCACCTACCCGTACGTGACGTCGTCCAACCCGACGTCCGGTGGCGCAGCGGTCGGTTCGGGCATCGGACCCACCAAGATCACGACGGTGCTGGGCATTCTCAAGGCGTACACCACCCGCGTCGGCTCGGGCCCGTTCCCGACCGAATTGTTCGACCAGAACGGCGAATACCTCGCCAAGACCGGCGGCGAGGTGGGTGTCACCACCGGCCGTGCCCGGCGCACCGGATGGTTCGACGCCGTGATCGCCCGCTACGCAACGCGTGTCAACGGCATCACCGACTACTTCCTCACCAAGCTCGACGTGCTCAGCAGCCTCGACACCATCCCGATCTGCGTCGGCTACGACGTCGACGGTGTGCGGCACGACGAGATGCCCATGTCGCAGACCGACGTTCACCACGCGAAGCCGATCTACGAAGAAATGCCCGGCTGGTGGGAAGACATCTCCCACGCCCGGACGTTCGAGGAGCTTCCGAAGAACGCGCAGAACTACGTCCTGCGTCTCGAGGAACTGTCGGGTGCGTACATCTCCTGCATCGGCGTCGGCCCCGGCCGCGACGAGACCATCGTCCGCCGCGACGTGGTGCGGTAGTCCTCTCGTCTCGTTGTTTCGCTTTCCGTTGCCCGATGTCACCCCGGTTCCGTCAGATCGAACCGATGTGACGTCGGGCAACGTGTAGGTGGCGCGGCGACCTACAGGGTTGCGGGCAGGGACGGCGCGAGGCGTTCCAGCGTCGGCTTGCGCCCGTGCTCGATGTGAGCGAACGCACTGGCCTCGGCCAGTCTTCCGTTTCCGCTGCGAATTGCCTCGACGAGTTCCCGGTGCGCTGCACAGGACACTGCGGGATTGTGATGCCACGTCAGCCGGAACAACCAGTGGACCCGGCCCATCAGCGAGTTCATCACCGACACGAGTAGCTTGTTGTCGGACAGTTCGACGACATCCATGTGGAAACGCGCGTTGACCGCCGGAATCAGGAGGGGTTCGTCGTTTCCGATCAGTTCCTCCGTGCGCGCCATCGTCGACAGCAGCGCCTCCATGGATGCGCCCCGTGCGACGTTCTCGGCCGCGCATCGTGCCGCGTACGGTTCCAAGGCCAATCGCACGTCGAACAGTTCCTCGATGTCGCGTAACGACAGCTGAGTCACGACTGCGCCCCGCCGCGGCAGGATCTGAATGAATCCGTCCCATTCCAATTGCGGCAACGCCTCGCGGAGCGGAACCCTCGAGACGTCGAACTCCTGTGACAATTCGCGCTCCCGCAGGCGACTGCCGGGTGGGTACGCGCCCGAGATGATGCGCTCACGAATCACCGAATAGATCTGCTTCGGGAGTGGCACGTCCGACAGTCCGCCGGCCACGCCCGTGCCCAGAGGCGACGTCGTGGATTCCGTGACCCCGATCTCGCCGTTCAGGTTCACTGTCATGAACCGATCATGGCATACCAAGTTGAACCCGACCACCGGACGCGTTTCGCAACTCTGCTGGTCAAATGGATTAACCCGAATGTAACGCTCCACGCTTGGCGCTCGGGTTCCGCACTTGGTAGACCATATACATCCGGCCCGGCAGCGCAGTGTGGCGCAATTCGGTCGCCGCCCACTTCGTCGAAAGCTTCGGAACTACCCTCTCCATTCGGAAGGATTCCCGTGTCCACTGAACGAAAAATACTTGCTCGCAAGGGTTTCGGGTACGCGCTGATCGGCCTGGCAGTCACCTCCTCCTTGGTGGCATGTACCAGCGCGGCCAGGACCGATGCAGGTGGGGGACCGGGCGACCGTCCGGTCGTCCTGGCCTACCAGAATCAGATCTCCACGCTCGACCCCATCCGCGCCGATTACGCTCAGACGAACTTCGTCGACCAGGCGTTGTACGACACCCTGGTCACGTACGACGCCGACAACGAGATCGTCGGCCAGCTGGCGTCCGAGTTCGCCCCGTCGCCGGATGCGCGATCGATCCAGATGACCCTGCGCGCGGCGACCTTCCACGACGGTGCCCCCGTCACCGCCGAGGACGTCCGCTACACGCTCGATCGGACGGCGGCGCTGGGACAGGGCATTGCCGGTCAGATGACCGGATACCGGGGCGCCACGGTCACCGGCCCGCAGAGCCTGACGATCGAACTGACGGAACCGAACTCGCTGTTCCTGGGCGCTCTGTCGAAGATCTACATCCTCAACTCTGCCCTCGTGAAAGCCAACGAGGGGACCGACCGGGGCCAGGCCTATCTCGCAGGCCACGATGCCGGGTCCGGGCCCTACTTCCTGGCCGGCCCGGGCGGTGCCGACACGTACACGCTGACACGATTCGACGACTACTGGGCGGGCGACGAGGGGCGTCCGGTCTCACTCGTCTATCGACGAATCGACGAGAGCGCCACGCAGAGTGCGGAACTGAAGGCCGGCAACATCGACGTCTCGTTCGGGCTCACCAACGCCGACGCCGCGGCGCTGGACGGCTTCTCCGGCGTGACGGTGCAGAGTCAGCCGGTCAACCTGCAGGCGAACATCTTCTTCAACGTGATGAACGGGCCGACGGCGAACAAGGCCGTACGACAGGCCATCCAGATGGCGTACGACTACACCGGTGGCCTCGCGACGATTCGTGGTGGCAACGGCAGCATCGCCACCGGCCCGCTGCCCGGACAGTTCTCGTGCCGGCCGGAGATGCCCGCCTACGGGCAGGATCTTGAACAGGCGAAGAAGCTGCTGTCCGACGCCGGGATGTCCGACCTGACCCTCACCATGAAATTCCAGCCCGTCTTCAAGGAGCAGGAACGCGAAGCGACGCTGCTGCAGTCCAACCTCGCGCAGATCGGTGTCACGCTGGATCTCGAGCCCATCGCGTACGCGGACTATCTGTCGGCTCTGAAGTCGCCCGACTCGATTCCGCAGATGATGCTCGCCACCGACTTCGCGCAGTACCCGGATCCCGGAGTGATGCTGGTCAAGACGTACAAGTCGGACCAGGTCGGAACGAACAAATCCGGCTACAGCAATCCCACGGTGGACGCGTTGCTCGGCCGCGCGGCCGAAACCTCCGATGCCGGGGCGCGGTGTGACCTATACAAGCAGGCTCAGGAGGATATTCGCAACGACGCGGTGGCCGTCAACATGTACACCCTGGGGCAGACCACCGCTCACAGCAACAGGGTGACCGGTGTCGGTCCGGCGGTCGTGGGCAGCGGAGTCTGGGTTCCCGCGATCCGCGTGGCGTGAGGGAGTACGCGATGACGACACTCGACATGCCTCGCGCCCTACATCGCCTCGCGGCGCCGTCGGCGTTTCTCGGCCGCAAACTGGGCGCAGCGCTCCTCACCCTGGTCGGACTGGCCACCATCGTCTTCGCCATGACCAAGGTGATTCCCGGGGACGAAGCGCAGGTGGCCGCGGGGGAGAGCGCCACTCCGGAACAGGTGGAAGAGGTGCGTCGTCAGCTGGGTCTGGACAAGCCGGCGGCCGTGCAGTATTTCGACTACCTGGGCCGGATGCTCCACGGCGATCTGGGCACCTCGAGTTCGACCCGCCAGCCGGTGCTCGACGACGTTCTCGCGCGACTGCCCGGAACGCTCGAATTGGTCGTTCTCGCAATGATGCTCGCGGTAACCTTCGCGGTTCCGATGGCGACGATCGCGGCGGCGCGATCACGGGGAGGATTCGACAAGATCAGCCGCATCGGTGCGATCGTCGCATTCGGGCTTCCCGGTTTCTGGCTCGCGCTGATGTTGCAATGGGTGCTGGGCTCGTGGCTGCAGATCCTGCCGATCTCGGGACGTCTCTCGGTGGGCGTCGACGTCCCGCACCGAACGGGGATGACACTCGTCGACACCGCCCTCGCCGGAGACTTCGCCGCGTTCAGCAATGCGTTTCAGCATCTGATGCTGCCCGCGTTCGTGCTCGCCGTCGCCGTCGCCGCACAGATGTTCCGGGCTCTCCGTGCCGATCTCCTCCGGGTTCGGGGCCGCGATCACATGACCGTTGCCCGAGCGAAAGGTGTTCCTTCCCTGCGGTTGTGGACTCGGCACGCGCTTCCCAACGCGACCGGGCCGCTTCTGAACATCATCGGCATCGAGATCGGCATGCTTGTCGGTTCCGCGATCTTCGTCGAGTCCGTGTTCGGGTTGTCCGGGGTCGGCGATTACCTCTCCAATGCGGTGAGTCGCAAGGACATCACCGCAGTCATCGGCACCGTCACCGTCGTCGGCGTGATCGTCGTCGTCGCGAACTTCGTCGTGGACGTGCTCCAGCTGGCCCACGACCCCCGGCTGCGCACACCCGGAAAGGTGCAGTGAGTCCGATGAGTATTGCAGCAAACGTCACCGGTGTGGCCGCACTGGCAGGCCGATGGCGATCCGCCTCGATTCGCGGTCGTCGACGCCGATCGCGATGGGGACTGCTCGACACCGTGGTCGTCGGTGCTGTCGCCGTGATCGTGGTGCTCGCCGTCGTCGGTCCGTGGGTCGCACCCGAATCCGTCTACCGGTCGGACATCGCGAACGCCCTCGCCGCTCCGAGCAGTGAACACTGGCTGGGGACCGACGACCAGGGGCGAGACGTTCTGTGGCGCACGATCGCGGGCGCCCGGTCGTCGGTGCTGTCCGCCGTTCTGGTCGTCGCCGCGTACTCGCTGATCGGAACGGCACTCGCCACGATGGCCACTGTCGGTGGACGGTGGGTGGACGAAACCCTCATGCGAGTGACGGACATCGGGTTCGCTCTCCCCGGACTCGTCGTGGCACTGGGTATCGCCGCCGCGCTCGGTCCGAGCCTGAGCAGCGCACTGATCGCGATGATCGCCACCGGCTGGCCGTACACGGCGCGACTGTTGCGCGGCGTGATGCGCGAGACGATGGCGTCGCCGTTCGTGGACGGTGCGGTGGTGCTCGGGGTCAGTCGATGGCGCCTGATGACACGGCACGTGCTGCCGAACTCGCTCGACGTCATGACCGTCAAATGGGCGGGCGACATCGGCAATACCGTTCTGGTGCTCGCGGGTCTGTCGTTCATCGGTGTCGGTGCGCAGCCGCCCAGCGCGGAATGGGGCGCGGCCGTCGCCGGCGCGCGTGACTACCTGTCGACGGCCTGGTGGGCTGCGCTCGTGCCGGGCATCGCGATCGTCATCACGGCCGCGGCCTTCGGACTGCTCGGCGACATGCTGCACGAGCGGCGCGACCCCGCACGACGAGGAGCGTGATCGATCATGACGACAGAAATCGTTCAGCGCACCGCACTCCTCCAGATCTCCGGGCTGACCATCGACACGGAGCCGGGCGACACGTCCGTCCGGTTGGTGGACGGCGTGGATCTCACGGTTGCGGCGGGCGAGCGCGTGGCGCTGGTAGGCGAATCGGGTTCGGGAAAGTCGGTGACGGCACGCGCACTGATGCGGTTGGACGGCTCACTGACGATCGGCGGTTCGATTCGACTGGGCGACACGGAGATCCTCGCGCAGACCGAACGTCGCCTCAGCACGATCCGGGGCAGTCGCATCGGGATGGTGTTCCAGGACCCGATGGGCGCGCTCGACCCGCTGCAGTCGATCGGCGCACAGGTGAGTGAGCCACTGCGGCAACGCGGGATCAGGAAGAAGGACGCACTGCGGCGGGCCGCCGAGGTGTTGAGCGAACTCGGGGTCGCGCGTGCACACGAACGGCTCGGCGCCTATCCGCACGAATTCTCCGGGGGCATGCGGCAACGTGTAGTCCTCGCGATGGCCCTCATCGGGGAGCCGGAGATTCTGATCGCCGACGAACCGACGACGGCGCTCGATGTCCGAGTGCAACAGCAGGTGCTGAACCTGCTCGACGAGGTCACCCGGGAACGGGGACTCGGACTCCTGCTGATCACGCACGACCTCGGGGTCGTCGCCGGACTCGCCGACCGTGTCGCGGTGATGTACTCCGGGCGGATCGTGGAGGATCGGCCGGTCCGCGCACTGTTCGCGGACCCTCTGCACCCCTACACCGCAGGACTGCTGGCCGCGGTGCCGAGGCTGGATGTTCATCTCCCGAGGATGACCACCATTCCGGGTGCGCCTCCGTCACCGGCGCTACGGCCCCCCGGCTGTCCCTTCCACCCACGATGCCCTGTCGCGATGGAGCGCTGCGCGAGCGAAACCCCACCGACGATGGCGACCGCTGACGGTGGACGCCGCGCCTGCCATCTCGATCAAGGAAGTGGGAACTGATGAACGGAACACCTCTTCTCGATATCCGAGCTCTGAACAAGACTTTCGGTGGATCCCGCGGAAGCAAGGCGCTCGACGACGTATACCTGTCGGTGCCCGAGGGCGGGACGTTCGGACTGGTCGGCGAATCGGGTTCCGGCAAGTCCACGCTCGTCAAGTGCATCGTCCGGCGCGAGCGACCCGACTCCGGGGCCGTTACCTTCGACGGGCGTGACGTCCATGCGCTCCGCGGCGGGGACCTGCGCCGGTTTCGTCGCGACGTTCAGTTGGTCGCGCAGGACCCGTACGCCAGCCTGAACCCTCGGATGACGGTGGAGCAGATCGTCGGCGAGGGGCTCGTCGTCCACCGCCTGGCCCGTACCCGCGCGGACCGGCGTGCGCGGGTCGCGCAGACCCTGATCGAGGTGGGTCTCGACCCGGATGCGATGGGTCGATTGCCGGCCACGTTCTCCGGTGGGCAGCGGCAGCGTATCGCCATCGCGCGCGCCCTGATCCTTCGCCCGAGGTTGCTCGTGTGCGACGAACCGGTATCGGCCCTGGACGTCTCGGTACAGGCACAGGTGATCAATCTGCTGACGTCCCTGCACGAGGACCTCGGGGTGACGATCTTGTTCATCGCGCACGATCTCGCGATCGTGCAGCAACTCTGTTCTCGGGTGGCGGTTCTTCGGTCCGGCGTGGTGGTGGAGGAAGGGCCCACCCGACAGGTGTTCTCCACTCCACGTCACCGATACACACGCGAACTACTCGAGGCGGTGCCGATCCCGGACCCGGTTGCGGCCCGCGCCGGGCGAACCATCCCCGGCGGCGTCCTGACTCTGCCGTGAGGGCCGTCGAGCCCCGGCCTTTCATCTCATCGATCATCCCTGACGGAAGTAGGTAGATATGCGAATTGGTGTAGACGGACGCAAGATTCCCGAGAGCCGTGCTCGGGGTCCCGTGAGCAGCCTCGAACACGCCGACGAACTCGGTATGGCCGGCTTGTTCTTCCGGACGGTGCTCGATATGAGCCCGGCCCTGGATGCCGGCGAATTGCGCGACATCCGATCCAAGGCAGACGAACTGGGGATGTATCTGGAGACCGGTCTGGGCAAGGTCAATCCCTATGCGAACCCGGAGGCGCCGGAGCTGCGCGCCGTCGGCGACGGCGATATCGTCCTCGGCTTCCGCCGGATGATGGAAGCGTGCGCCGCCATCGATTGCCGTGAGCTGTGGGTGGCCACCGCGAACTACAAGTCGGTGTACAGCGGCCGCTGGGCATACGACCGCTTCCGCACCGACGTGACGTGGACGGAACAGCTGGACGCAACGGCGCGTTTTCTCGGAACACTGGCTCCGATCGCACGAGACCTCGGAATCCACCTCAACCTGGAAACACACGAGGAGATCACGTCGTTCGAACTCGTCCGGCTGGTGGAGGCGGTCGGCTCGGATGTGGTGGGGGTCGTGTTCGACACCGCGAACGTGCTCCAACGCCTCGAACATCCTGTCTGGGCGGCCGAACGGCTGGCGCCGTACGTGCGTCAGACGCACATCAAGGACGCCGCGATCACCTACACGGAGGGCGGTCTCGCCTACCAGATGCGCCCGTGCGGCACCGGCGTCGTCGACTTCCATCGCATTCTGCCGATACTCGCGGCGGCGAATCCGGCTCTCAATCTGACGATCGAGAACGACGAGTCGCTCGACGACCTGCCCCGTCCCCGGCGGACGATGCTCATCGAGGCGTTCGATCCCGAATTCCTCGACGGCCATCCCGATCTGACGGTCCAGGAGATGGCGGCGTACCTGGACATGGTGCAGTCGTACGACCGGCAGCTCCGGTCGGGCGAACGGATCGACAACGCCGCCTACGCCGCGCAGCCGTACGGCTATGCGGAGACGGTGTCGTACATCAGGTCCAGTGCGGATCACGTGCGAAGCGTGTGCGCGGAATACGATCTTCCCGTCGAATCGATCACGAAGGCAGGCGATCTCGCGGAGTCGGCGCGGTGACCATCGGCGACGGCGTCGGCACGGTTGTCCGGGAACTCGGTGCGTGCGCGCGTGCGCTGGGCGAGGAATCGACCCCGCGGGAGACCATCCGCACGGCGTCGGGTCTCGGTCTGCGGCACGTGGAGTTCGCTTCGCCTTTCGTGATTTCGCCCGCACTCGATCCGACCGCCTTCCGGGCACTCGCCGATTACGGACGTTCACTCGGTGTTCGGCTGAGCTGCGCGCTGGGAATGGTATCCGCAGGGCATGCCGAACGGACCACACGATTCCGCGAGGCGGGTCGGGGCGATCTGGTTGCGGGACTGAGCAAGGCGTTGAGGGCGATCGGGGAACTCGACACCGACTACGTCCAGATCGTCGTGGGTACGCTGGACGACCGCTATGACGCGTCGGTCGGGTGGCCGGAGCAACTCGACGCCACGGCGCAGTTGTATCGGAACCTTGCCCCGGTGCTCACCGACCTGAGTCTGAAACTCGCGGTCAAAACGCACGAGGAGATCACGTCACACGAAATCCTCGCGCTCGTCGACGCCGTCGGCTCCGATCATCTGGCGGTGGCGCTCGACCCGGTCAATCTGCCGGTGAGAGGCGAGGATCCGGAGCTGGCGACCGCCCGGCTCGCACCGCACGTCGGCCGGATTCACTACGACGACGCGTGGATCACCTTCACCGGTCGCGGTCTCGCACGACGGTTGTGCCCGGGCGGTCAGGGCGACATCGACTGGGGAGCGATCTTCCGTATCCTCGACGGCGCAGGCTCCAGCGCGCCGGTCCTCGTCGACCTGCACCGCGGAGAGTTCGAGATGCCGGTGTGTGACGAACGGTGGCTTCTGCAGAACAGCGACGTCTCGCTGAGAGAACTCTCGATCCTGTCGTCCAGGGCGCGGCCCGACCGGCCTCCGGTGACGGCCACGGCGCCGCGACTGCAGGCTGCGCTGTCCGAACTGGCAACGATGACGCGCGGGACGGCGGCATGAGCGCGGTGTTGTTGTACGGAGCCACGATCGTGACAGTGGACCGTGAACGCCGGATCATCGACGACGGCGCCGTCCTGATCGACGGTGGCCTCATCAGCGTGGTCGGTGACAGCGAGGCGCTCCTCTCCGTCACGGATCGGTCCGTCCGCCGAATCGATTGCCGGGGCAAACTGGTGATTCCCGGGCTCGTCGACGCCCACGGACACGCCGGCCACTCGCTGATCAAGACGCTGGGATGTGACAGCCCGACATTCTGGATGCGAACCGTCACACCTGCGTACTTCCACGCGACGACACCGGAGTACTGGTATCACGACGGACTGGTGTCCGCGCTCGAACGCGTTCGCGCCGGAGTGACGTGCGGCGTCAGCGTCATGGGATCCCGCCCCCGCAGTGACGATCCCGAGATCTCGCTGGCTCACGCGCGCGCCTACCGAGAGGTCGGAATACGCGACGTGGTGTGTGTCGGGCCGGCGGGTTTGCCGCTGCCCCATCCGGTCACGGACTGGTCCGGCGGAGTTCCCCGGCGACGCGAGGTCGGATTCGACGAGATGCTGTCCGGCGCGGAATCGGTGATCGAGACGGTCGACGGCTACGAGGGCGATCTCACGTCTGTGTTCCTGACACCCTTCACGATCGTCCCCTCGGTCGATCCGTCCCATCCGTCGCGACCCGACGTTGCCACCAATCTCACCGAAGGCGATCGCTACCAGGCGCGCCGGATCAGGGAAGCAGCGGAGCGCTGGGGTGTCCGCATCCACTCGGATGCGTTCGGTGGCATGGTGCGGCTCGCGGCGAAGGACCGGGAGTATGCGCTCCTCGGGCCGGACGTCCACCTGCAACATTGCACGGGCTTGTCTGCCGAGGAGGTCGCGATCCTGGCGGAGACCGGGACGTCCGTGGGGCATGCGCCGGGAGGACGTGCGCCGGTTCCTCAGATGCTGCAGGCAGGCATCACCGTTGCGGTCACCACCGACGGGTCGTCGCCGCGGCATCCGTTCGACCTCCTGCAGGCCGCGCGCGCCGTGCAGGCCGCCAATCAGCTTCTCGCCGACGATCCCTACCTGCTGCCACCGGGCCGTTTGCTCGAGATGATCACGATCGATGCGGCCGCGGTCCTCGGGATGTCCGGTGTCATCGGATCCATCGAAGTGGGCAAACGCGCCGATCTCGCGATTCTCGACATGCGCAAGCCGCATCTCGTACCCAACTGGATGCCGGTGCACCGCCTCGTCTACGAGGCGACCGGAGCCGACGTGCACACGGTGATCGTCGGGGGAACGGTCGTCATGGAAGACCGCACCGTGTGCGGCGTCGACGAGACGGCAGCACTGGACGAGGGAGACCGGCACGCCCGACTGCTCGTCGAACGTGCCGGCCTGGCGCACCACCTCACCGATCCCGGATGGCGAAGCAACAGGCGCGAATTCGACGAGCCGATCGGGGTGACCGTGCCATGACGGAACCGGTGGTCAGGATGACTGCGGCCCACGTCCTGGCCCATCGCGACGGCGATCACATTCTCGTCTCCGACGGGGAGATCGTCTATCGGGGCGCGCGGATTCTGCACGCGGGACGGGGATGGGACGGCCCGGTCGACGAGACGATCGACTGCGGCGACGCTCTGATCATGCCGGGATTCATCGACCTCGATGCGCTGGCAGACATCGATCACGCGCTGCTCGATTCCTGGGCGACACCCGATCTGGCACTCGGGCATCAGTGGTCGGCCGACTACTTCCGATCGCGGCGGCGCGACGTGTTCGACGTACCCGAGCGTGCCGTCATCCGCGAATATGCTCTGTCGCAGCTTCTTCGGCACGGCGTCACCACCTTCATGCCGATCGCCTCCGAGACCCACAGCAGTTGGGCGGAGACCTGTGACGACATGGTCGAGGTCGCGCGGATCGCGGAGCGTCTCGGAATTCGTGGATATCTCGGCCCCGCCTACCGGTCCGGCGTCAACGTCGTCGACGGTGGACGCCGGACAGTGCTGTTCGACGAGGAACGAGGCCGAGCCGGGCTCCGAGATGCCGAGCGCTTTCTCGACTATGCCGCCGACCACGGCGGCGATCTCGTACACGGCGCTCTCCTGCCCTGCAGGATCGAGACCCTGACAAGGGAACTGATGGCAGCGACCGCACAGCTGGCGCTTGCCCGCGACGCCGTGGTGCGACTGCACTGCATGCAGGGTGGGGTGGAGTTGGCGCTGCTCGACGAGTGGTACGGGATGCGCCCCGTCGAACTCCTCGAAGCGTCCGGACTCCTGGCGACGCGTCTGCTGGTGCCCCACGGCATTCATCTCGGCGCGCCGGGCGGTGGCGGGCGGCAGGCCGACCTGCGCCGACTCGCCGAGGCGGGTGTCACCATCGTGCATTGCCCGATGACATCCATTCGGTACGGAGCCGTGCTGGACTCGTACGACCGGTATCGAACGGCCGGTGTCCACATCGCCCTGGGAACCGACTCATTCCCCCCGGACCTCGTCCGCGGCATCGACTACGGCACCCATCTCGCCAAACTTGCCGACAGGTCACTCGCGGCGGGTGCCACAGCCGACTACCTCCGTTCGGCGACGCTCGGCGGTGCTCGTGCCCTCGGCAGAACCGATCTGGGCCGCCTGCAGCCCGGAGCGAGTGCCGACTTCATCGTGGTCGATCTCGCCGACTTCGCCATGGGGGTACGCGACGATCCGCTCCGCACCCTCACGATGAACGGATCGGCCCGCGACGTCCGCCGGACGGTGGTCGCAGGCCGCACCGTCATGGTCGACGGCGTCGTCCTCGGTGCCGACCAGTCGCGGCTGCAGGCTCGCGCGCAGGCCCTGTTCGAACGCATGAGGGCGGCATACAGCGAACGCGACCACCGACGCAGACCACCGGCCGAACTGTTCCCTCCGACCTTCCCCGACATCACGAAAACCACGACACCGAAGAGGTATTCGCATGATCAATCCTGAGCGCTCCCACCTCGTCGAAGGCAGTCACTGGGTCAGCCCGTTCAACTTCGACGCCACCGTCCAGGCGCAGTTCGACTGGCCTTCACCGTTCGCGCTGATCGACAGCACCCTGCGGAAGACGCTTTTCACCGCGGGCGCAACGACGTCGATGGACGGATTCGTCCGGATCGCGGCGGCGCTCGGTGCGGCGGGAATCCGGGAGGAAAGCATCAACATCAACTGGGGTGGCGGAGCGTCACCGCTGCCGCGCGAAGCGGCGCTCGTTCGTGCCGTCGCCGCCCGGGACTTCGGATTCCGGCTCAATGTGTACGCCGACACCCTGCTGTCGGACGGAGAGAACTACCAGCAGGTCGGCATGAAGGAAACCGTCGATCAACTGCACGAATGGGGAGTGCGCACGTTCGCGCCGGGCATCGTCCCGGCGCCCTCGGCCCCCGCCCGGTCACGTCAGTACCGCGATCTCGAGAAGTTCTTCGAGTACGTGCGTGAGCTGGGTGGCGACGCCACAATCACGCTCGCCAACGTGGGCCGCCGCGACTTCGACGATCTGGTGGCAGCCTGCAACGTCGCCGTCGCGCTCGGTGCGCGGCGTCTCGATCTGATGGACTCGACCAGCAGTCTCGGCCCCGAAGCGATGAAACTGTTCGTCCGGACGTTCCGGGAGCGCCTGGTCGAGGACGTGCCGATCACCATGCATGTGCACGACGACTTCGGCCTCGGCACCGCCACGGCCGTCGCGGCCGCGACGGCAGGCGCGAGCCCGGACGTGTCGGTGTCCGGAATGTCCTACCGTGCCGGCTTCGCCGCGCTCGAGGAGGTGGTTCTCGGTCTCGAAGTTCTCTACGGCGTCGACACGGGGATCCACGTCGAACAGCTGACGCCCCTGGCGCAACTCGTGGCGTCGGAAAGTTCGGTGAGCCTGCCGCCCCTCAAGCCGGTGGTCGGAGGATATGCCCACCTCAAGCACATGCCCGGTGACGTCATCGCTGCGATCACCGGGGGACCGGACGTGTTCCCGCCCGTCTCGTCGTGCGTGAGCCCCGCAGTGGTGGGAGGTCGGCAGGAGTGGGTGTGGGACAGCCTGACCACTGCTCGGATGGCGGAGGTGCTGCTGCAGTCGCTCGGACTCGATGCGGACGCGGAGGAGATCGCGTTCGTCCGCAGCTCGCTGGACGACGCAGTGGCCGCGGTGACGTCCTATCCGCGGTGGTTGAGCGCCGGGGACGCGTCCCGCGTGGCGGAGGAAAGCCTCGCACTCTATCGGCGCGCGAGCGCACATGCCTGACATTGCCGTCGTGACGCTCAACGCCCTGGACGAGTCCGCTCTGGAGAAAGAACTATTGATCTGCACGCCGTCGCGGACCTGGGCAACCGCGGTGCTGTCCGCACGCCCCTACGTCGACCGTGCGGACCTGCTTGCTGCGGCCGGGGAAGCGTGGAATTCCATGACGTCCGAGGACGTCGCGATGGCACTGGAGAGCTATCTTCCGCTTTCGGACCCACCAGACTCGGCCCATGCCGCAGCCGAGCACTGTGCACTCGTCGCCAGCTCGGCCGGGAGACTCGCCGTGCTGCGTGAGAGGGAGTCCCGGTATCGCGCTCGGTTCGGCTTTCCCGTGGTCATCGCGGCGAAGGGGCTCACTCTCGACCGGATCCTGGCGGATATCGACGAAAGGGTGACCAACGGCCGGCCCGACGAGTTGGTGGTTGCACAACGCCACATGGCGGCAATCGGAGAGGGGAGGCTCGCGACGTTGATCGCGAAGTGTGAAGAGGACGGGTGAACTGCGATACATTCGGGCCGATGATCACGACTGTCGAAGCGAGCACTCGGACACCTCCCGGTCGGTGGTACGACAGCTTCCACGCAGCGGCCGCCGTTCTCGAAGCGTTCGGATGTGCCCCGTCGGACGCCGGCAGGTGTGTGGCGGTGGTGGCGACGGATCTCGGTGTCTGGGTGTTCGAGGGTGATCCGAGGTCGACGGTGGACGCGTTCATCCATGCCGTGGAGCGGGCGATCATCGCCGGCGGGCAAGCGTTCGTGCTGGGATGCGCCGCTGTGAGCGGGACGGATCAGCGGGTCGTGCGGACGCTTCGGGTTCCCGACGGGGACAGGATGGCCGCGGCCGCCGCGATGGCGCGCGAACTCGTCGCCGATATGCAGGAGCCGATCAGAACAGCACCGGGTCGTCGAAACCGGGAGTGTGCTCGAGGGCCAGCAGTTCACGTTTGGTGAGCGTGCCGCCACCGGCGGAGAAGCCGCCCACCTGACCGCCGGCGGCGAGGACTCGGTGGCACGGGATCACGACCGGCAGCGGGTTGCGGCCCAGCGCTTGACCGACGGCCTGCGCGGCGCCCGGCTTGCCGAGTTCCGCGGCGATGTCGCCGTAGGTGAGGGTGGTGCCCGGGTCGATCGCGCGGGTGATGTCGTATACGTGGCAGTCGAATTCGGGGACCCCCTCGAAGTCGAGGTCGATCCACCGCAGATCGTCGAGTGCGCCGCCGAGATGTTCACGTATTCCGTCGATGGCCCGCTGGATGGGCGCAGGAGGCTGGTGCTCCACCGCGTCCGGGAAACAGTGTTCGAGACGCTGCCGCGTGGATTCGGGTGAACCTTCGGGTAATTGCACACCCACGATCCCCGCGGCCCGCCACGCGATGGCGCAGGTGCCGAGGGCGGTGTCGAACAGGGCGATTCCTGTGGTCACCCGCCCAGTATGCCTCCGACCTCCGACACATACCGTCCGTGAACCGCGGTCGGCGGAAGTTCGATCAGAGGCCGCGGCCGCCGGAGCCCTGACGTCTCGAATCAGGCCAGTCCGGATCTTCTGGACTGCTCGACTGGTCGGGAAAGATGCCGCCGAGGGGTGCGCCGATCCGGAACTGCTCCAGGCGAAATAGACCTTTACCTCCCTCTTTGGGGCCGAAATGTGCGACCGACGCGGCCAGGAGGGCTATGCACAGGAGCGTGATCAGTGTCGTCATGGATCCGAGCTTCGCGAGAACTGGCTTGGAGTTGAATAGCCAAGGGGTTGATACTGGACTGCATGATGACTCGTGTACTCGGAGCACGCTCCCTGGCCAGAGACCTCGGCAACTGGCAGGACGACAGTGGCCGCCGCTCGGCGGCGCGACCCGCCTACCGGGCACTGGCCGAGAGCATCCGCCTGCTCGTGCACGACGGCCGCATCCCGCTGGGTGTCGCGTTGCCGAGTGAACGCGAACTGGCGTCGGTGCTGGAGTTGAGCCGGACCACGATCACGTCGTCGTATTCGGTGCTCCGGGACGAGGGGTATCTCATCAGCAGGCAGGGGTCGCGCAGCACGGTCGCGCTGCCGCTCGGGGCGCGGCAGAACGGGCTGATGTTCCGGGCACACCAGCCCGGGTCCGACGGTGCGGTGGTCGACCTCAGTTACGCCGCGATGGCCGCTCCCGCCGAAGCGGTCGAACAGGCCTACGCCTATGCGTTGCAATCACTTCCGCAGTTCCTTCCGACTCACGGAATGGAGCCGGTGGGCATCGGCGCGTTGCGGGACGTGATCGCGGCCCGCTACCGGGCGCGGGGACTCGAGACCTCGCCCGAGCAGATCATGGTCACGTCCGGTGCCCAGCACGCGCTGCGGCTGCTCCTCAACGTGCTGACGGCGCCGGGGGAGCGGGTGCTGGTCGATCACCCCACGTACCCCAACGCGCTGGAGGCGATCCGCAGGGTCGGTGCGCGTCCGGTCCCCGTTCCCGTGCGGCCGGAAGGTGGCGCGTCGGGGGCGTGGGATCTCGACGGAATCCGCAGCGCCGCCCGGCAGACCGCGGCCCGGATGGCGTACCTGATTCCGGACTTCCACAACCCCACCGGGCTGTGCCTGGACGCGTCCGGGCGGGCCGAACTGGCGCGGATCGCGCGCGACACCCGCATGACCCTGGTGGTGGACGAGACGATGGTCGACCTGTGGCTCGACGAGCCGTCACCGGGTCCGGTCGCGGCGTACGGCAAGGGAGCGGCGAAGTCGGAGGTCGTGACGATCGGGTCGGCGGCCAAGTCGTTCTGGGGTGGGCTGCGCGTCGGCTGGATTCGTGCGGATCCGGCGCTGATCACCCGGCTCGCCGGGGCGCGAGCGGCGGTCGATCTGGGGACACCGGTGATGGACCAGCTCGCGGCGGCGCATCTGCTGTCCGACGACGACCTCGTTCTCACGCGTCGCCGTGCGGAGCTGCGGGAACAGCGGGGCGCGATGCTCGACGCGCTCGCCGACCGCCTCCCGGACTGGATCCCGACCATCGGTTCGGGAGGGATGTCGCTGTGGCTGCGGATGCCCGCGCCGGTCTCGACGGCACTGGCGGCGACGGCCCCCAACTTCGGGGTGCTGCTGGCGGCGGGACCGCGGTTCGGGGTGGAGGGCGCGTTCGAGCGGTTCGTCCGGCTCCCGTACGCGCGGACGTCCGACGAGTTGCGCCGCGGCGTCGACGGCATCGCGGCGGCGTACGAGACGCTGGCCGTCGACCGTGAGCTCGCGGAACCGTCCCTCGTCGTCTGAGCACGTGAGTGGCAAAGCGTGCTCGAGCACGCTTTGCCACTCACCTGGGGGTCAGGCCCAGACGGTGTCGATGTCGACGCCCTCGCGGGCCGGCGGGGTGGGAGCGCCGGCGGGGGTGCGGGAGAACCGGGGCGCCGGGGCGTGCTGGGTGACGCCGTCGAGGTCGATCAGCGACCCGCGGGCGGCGATGTGCTCGTTGGACGGCGCCTCCTCGAACGTCAGCACCGGGGACACGCAGGCGTCGGTGCCGAGGAAAATGGCAGCCCACTCGTCGCGCGTCTTCGACAGGAACTTCTCGGCGAAGACCTTCTTCATCTGCGGCCACGCCGACACGTCCATCTGCTGCGGCAGTTCGGCGGGGTCGAGTTCGAGGCCCCGCAACAGCAAGGCGTAGAACTGCGGCTCGATCGAGCCCACGGCCATGTACTTGCCGTCGGACGTCTCGTAGGTGTCGTAGAACGGCGCACCGGTGTCGAGCAGGTTGACGCCCCGCTCGTCGGACCAGACGCCGCGGCCGCGGAACGCCCACATCATGTGCGACAGGGCCAGCGCGCCGTCGACCATCGCCGCATCCACGACCTGCCCCTTGCCGGACGACTGGCGTTCCACCAGCGCCGACAGGATCCCGAAGATCAGGAACATCGAACCGCCGCCGAAGTCGCCGACCATGTTCAGCGGCGGCACCGGACGCTCACCCTTGCGGCCGATGGCGTGCAGGACGCCGGTCAGCGAGATGTAGTTGATGTCGTGGCCCGCGTTGCTGGCGAGTGGGCCCTCCTGGCCCCAGCCGGTCATCCGTCCGTACACGAGTCGCTCGTTGCGCTCCAGGCAGACGTCCGGGCCCAGTCCCATGCGCTCGGTGACCCCGGGCCGGAAGCCTTCGATCACGACGTCGGCGCGCTCGATGAGCCCGAGCACCTTCTCGACCTGCGCGGGGTCCTTCAGGTTGGCCTCGACGACGCGGCGACCGCGCTGGATCTGGTCGTACGGACCGTCCGGCGGGATCACTCCGGGCCGCTGGACGCAGACCACGTCGGCGCCGAGATCGGCCAGGAGGGCGGCGGCGTGCGGGCCCGGTCCGAGGCCTGCGAATTCGACGACGCGAATGCCCGCGAGGGGGCCCTTCTTCTCTGAAACTGGAGCAGACACGCGAGTTCCTCATTCCGGTGCGAGACGACCTGTCGAATCGACGTTAACTTGCGGTCGCCGGGCCGTGTGCCCCGGGTCACGGGATGCCGCCGTGGGTGACCCCGCGCTCTTGCCTGCCCACGGGTGCGCGGGGCACAGTTGATTCATGAGTCTTCAGGGTGAGCTCGTGAGTTTCGTGGCCAGCACCGATCTGGACGTCTCGGAGATGTTCTACGTGGAGACCCTGGGGCTGACGCGCGTCTCACGGGACGAGTTCGCGTTGGCCCTCGACTGCAATGGGGCTCTGCTCCGGGTCACGCTGGTGCAGGCGAAGGCCGACACCGGGTACACGGTGCTGGGGTGGAAGGTCCCCGACCTGAACAAGGTCGTCGAATCACTGCGCAGCAAGGGCATCGATTTCACCGAGTACCCGGGGATGGATCAGGACGAGCACGCGGCGTGGCTCGCACCGGACGGCATCCGTGTCGCGTGGTTCCGGGATCCGCACGGCAATGTGCTGTCGCTCTTCGAGGATCCGAACTGACGAGCGTCAGCCGCGGCCGGCGAGCAGTGCCTCGGTAGCCGCCCACAGCCGCGCGGCGAGTCCGGCGTCCCGTGCGTCCTTGCCGGGCTGAACGACCTTGCAGCCCTTGACGTACTGGCCGGTGAACTTGCCGCTCTCCGTGGCGGTCGCGGTCCACACCGCGGTCTCCGCTGCCTTGGCGACCTCGGCCATGAACGGTGTCAGGAGTGTGCCGACCACCTGGTGGCCGAACGGCAGACCCCGGCCGAGGGCGGTACCGCGGACGAATCCGGGGTCGGCGCAATTGACGACCAGCCTCGCGGGGTCGGACCGGCGCGCCAACTCGCGGGTGAACAGGGTCAGGGCGAGTTTCGAGTTGTTGTACGCGCGCTGGCCGTGGAACGTGTCCTTCGCGCCATCGAGGTCGTCGAAGTCGACGCTGCCGCCGCGATGTCCCGACGAGCTGATGTCGACGATCCGCGACGGACGCCGGAACCCGGCGGCGTCGGCCGTCGACGCCCGCGCCATCGCCGGAGCCAGCGTCGTCGCCAGCACGAACGGCGCGAGGTAGTTCACGGCGAACGTCTCTTCGATGCCGTCGACCGTCAGCCGGCGCTGCCCCACGTCGACGCCCGCGTTGTTCACCAGCACGTCGATCCGCGGGAACCGATGCAGCAGTTCCCCGGACAGCGTGCGGACCCGGCCGAGCGAGGACAGATCGGCCAGCGCCGAGTGCAGTATGTCGCGGTCCGCGCTCTCGGACAGGTCGGCGATCGCCGCGTCGATCCTGTCCTGGTCCCGGCCGACCAGGACGACGGTGGCGCCGCGCTGCGCGAGTTGGCGGCAGGTCTCCAGGCCGAGGCCCGAGGTGGCGCCGGTGACCACCATGGTGCGGCCTGCGAGGTCGTTCGACTCGGTCATTCTCGCCTCCCGAATGCAGGTCTCTACGAGAGTAGGGCAACCGGCAGGGGCGCAACGGGGAACGAGCCGACGGTCCCGCTAGCGCCGGTGCTCGTACCCCAGCCAGGCCCGCCGGCGCTCACCGAGCGGATCGTTCTCCACCCTGCTCGTGTCGTCGATGACGAGCGTCTCCCGGCGCTCCGGCGAGTACCGCGGCCATCCCGGTGCGGGCGTCCCGTGCCGGGCGAAATGCAGCCAGTGCGACTGGACGGTATCGGTGACGGCCCGCAGCCCGCGGCGTCCCCCGAGCGCGGTGAGCAACCGCGCCCACGTCCCGGTCAGCCCGAACACCGCGTACAACTCCGTGGCGTGGGTGGCGCCCAACCCGAGGATGCGGAGCAACCGGGGTGCGAAGTCGTACCGGTAGCTGTAGGTCGGGGCGACGGTCGTGTGGCCCTGCGCGCACAGGACGGACGGTTCCCAGAACGTCACGTCGCCTCCGAGGTCCGCGGCCGCTCGCCGGCCGGGATAGCCGGGGTAGGCGGCGATCGCCCGCTCCTTCACCGCCACGTCGACGTGCGAGAACATCTTGTCGATCCGGGTGGGATCGGTGGGCAGGATGTTCAGGAACCGGGGAAAGACCCTGCCCTCGTGGCGGTTCGTGCCGATGATCAGCGGAACGGGATGCCCGGATCCGGACGCGAAACTGTCGAGCGGATGGGTGGGAAGGAAGAAGCCGTCGACGACGGGCGCGAACGCGCGGGTTCCGGGTTCCTCGTCGGCGCCCCGGTGCGCCAGCGTCGTCCCCGCCGCGACGAAGTCGGCCGGGTCGGCGGTCTCGAGCCACGTCGCGGCCTCGGACAGCGGCACCCCGGCGATCTCGAGGAATTCGCGCGACCACCGCGCCGCCCGGTCGGGGTGGTAGGCGGAGGCCACCGGTGGGCTCTCGGCGATGGCCCGCGCGAAGAGGCCTTTCGCGGCGGGTGTGGTCATCAGGGTGGTGACGGCGTTGGCGCCCGCGGATTCGCCGAAGACGGTGACGTTGTCGGGGTCGCCGCCGAATTCGGCGATGTTGCGCTGGACCCATTCGAGTGCGGCCACCTGGTCGCGGAGGCCGAGGTTGGAGTCGAAAGGTCTTTCGGGGGTGGAGAACTGGGTGAAGTCGAGGTATCCGAGCGATCCGAGGCGGTAGTTGATCGACACGTACACGATGTCGCCGCGGCGGACCAGCGACTGGCCGCCGTAGAGCGACGAGGACGAGGTTCCGCCGGAGTAGGCGCCGCCGTGGATGAACACCATCACCGGGCGCGCCCCGGACGTGCCGGGTGTGGCCAGCACGTTGAGGGTGAGACAGTCCTCGTCGGTCTCGCCGCGCTGCGGTGCGGGGGACCCGAAGTGGAACGCCCGCCGGACCCCCGACCACGGTTCGACCGGGTGCGGGGCCCGCAACCGCAGCGGCCCGACCGGGGGAGCGGCGTAGGGGATACCCCGCCACGCTGCCAGGTCGTCGATCCGGCGCCCTCCGACGGCGCCGGCATCGGTGTGTACTTCCAGAGCGCTCACAGGCCCTGCCCGTGGTAGCCCGAATACCCCTCCCATGCCAGCCTGCGCTCCCGGCGCGGGTCGTCCTGGACGGTGGTGACGGTGTCGAACACGAGTGTTGCCCTCCGGTTGGTGTCGTACTGCGGCCACGACACCAACGGTGTTCCCCGCGAAGCGAAGTGCAGCCAGTGTCGCTGCACATTATCCGTCACGTCCTTCAGGCCACGTCGTCCGCCCGGCAGGGTGAGGCCGCGGCCGATCAGAGTGTCGGCGATGTCGAACACGGCGAACAGCTCGAACCCGTGCGTGGCGTCCAGGCCGAGCCACTTCATCGCACGGGGCGCGAAATCGAAACGGTAGCTGAACGTGGGGGCGTACGCGGAGTGGGCCTCGGCCAGTTCGATCGACGGCCTCCAGAACGTCAGGTCGCCGCCCAGGTCGACGGCGGCGTCCGGCGCCGGGTAGCCCGGATACGCCGCGGTGACGCGCGCCTCGGCGGCGGGATCGGTGAGTGCGAACATCCGCCCGATCCGGTCGGGGTCCGTCGGCAGTGCGTCGAGGAATTTCGGGAACAGGGTGCCCTCGCGGGCATTGGTGCCGATGATCAGCGGAACCCGGTGCGCCGAACCGGCGGCGAACGCGTCGAGCGGCGGCTTCGGCAGGAAGTCGCCGTCGATCACGGGTCCGAACGGGTGCAGTCCCGGCGTCTCCGAGAGCACCTTCGCGCCGAGACGGTTCCCGGCACGGCCCAGCGCGCCGACGGGTGACGAGGCGAGCGCCTCTGCGGCAGTGCCGGGTTCGGCTCCGAGCAGCGTCACGTAGTCGGATGCCCACCGGGCGGCCCGGTCCGCCGTCGCGACGAGTCCGGGCGCGGAACTCTCCGAGATCGCCCGCGCAAAAAGGCCTTTCGCGGCGGGTGTGGTCATCAGGGTGGTGACGGCATTGGCGCCCGCGGATTCGCCGAAGACGGTGACGTTGTCGGGGTCGCCGCCGAATTCGGCGATGTTGCGCTGGACCCATTCGAGTGCGGCCACCTGGTCGCGGAGGCCGAGGTTGGAGTCGAAAGATCTTTCGGGGGTGGAGAACTGGGTGAAGTCGAGGTATCCGAGCGATCCGAGGCGGTAGTTGATCGACACGTACACGATGTCGCCGCGGCGGACCAGCGACTGGCCGCCGTAGAGCGCGGTGGCCGACATGCCCAGCGTGTACGCGCCGCCGTGGATGAACACCATCACCGGGCGCGCCCCGGACGTGCCGGGCGTGGCCAGCACGTTGAGCGTCAGGCAGTTCTCGCTGCTCGGCTGATACTTGCCCGGCCGCAGCGCGGTGAACTCCTTGTGCTGCACGGCGGCGTCGCCGAACTCGGTGGCGTCGAGCTCACCGGACCACGGCGTGACCGGCCGGGGTGCGCGCAACCGCAGCGGACCCACCGGGGGAGCGGCGTAGGGAATTCCGCGCCACGCGACCAGGTCGCCGACGCGCCGGCCACGGACCACCCCTGCGGTCGTCCTCACCAGTGTGTCGGTCGTGAGAGTGTCAGACGCCATGTCGGCGACTATACGGAGACCGCCTGGGGAGACTCTGTCAACGCCCGTGGTGCTCCGTTCGGGTCAGCGCCGAGCCTCCAGCAGCCGCAGCCACACCTCGCTGACGGTCGGGTACGACGGGACCGCGTGCCACAGCGTGTCGAGCGGCACCTTCCCGACCAGTGCGATGGTGGCGGCGTGGACGAGCTCGGCGACGTCGGTGCCCGCGAACGTCGCTCCGACCAGGGTGTCGGTGGCCCGATCGACCACGAGTTTCGCGTGACCGCTGAAATCGTCGCGGGACAGAGACGAGCCGGCGACGGCGATGTCGACCTCCACGGTCTCGACGTCCACGCCGGCGTCGCGTGCCTCCTGCGCGGTAATCCCGACGGCCGAGACCTCCGGATCGGCGAACACCACCTGGGGGATCTGCCCGTGGTCGGCGGTGGCCCGGAATCGGGACCCGTCCAGCGGCCTGCCCTCGGCGCGGGCGGCGATCACGTCTCCGCACACGCGGCCCTGGTACTTGCCCATGTGGGTGAGCAGCGCGCGGCCGTTGGCGTCGCCGACCGCGTACAACCACTCGTCGGCCGTCGTCAGATGGTCGTCGGTGGTGAGGTATCCGCGGGAGTTCAGCAGTCGCGCGTCGAGGCCGAGCGACGACGTTGCCGGTGTGCGCCCGGTCGCGACGACGATCTCGTCGACGACGAGCGGGTCCTGGCCCGCGACATCCAGGGTCACCGGGCCCCCGTGGATGCGGCCGATCCCGGTGTCCCGGGCGTCGGCCCGTTCGACGCCGCGAAGGTCCGCCCCGAACAGGATCCGCGCACCCTTCTTCTCGAGCGTGCGGGCCACCCGCTCACCGGCGAACGGTTCGTTCTTCGGGAGCAGCGCCCGGCCGCGGACCACCATCGTCAGTTCTTCGACACCCAGGTCCAGCAGCCACGTCGCGCTCTCACAGGCCACGACGCCGCCGCCGACCACGGCGACCCGGCGGGGAACCTCCCTCAGGTTGGTGGCGTCCCGCGAGATCCACGGCAACGCCGCCCGCAGGCCGGGGGTGTCCGGGACCGTGGCGGTCGTCCCGGTGGCGACCACGACGGCGTGCCGGGCGCGCAGCTCGCGGGAATCGCCGACCGTCACCGTGCGGTCCCCGGTGATGCGTGCCGATCCCCGGATGACGTCGATCCCTGCCGCGTCGGCCCACATCACCTGCGACGAGTCGTCGTGGTTGTTGGTGAACGAGTCGCGGCGCGCCAGCACGGCGTCCACGTCGAGCGGACCGGCGGACACCCCGGGCATGTTGCGGGCCGCGCCGAGGACCTCACCCGGGCGCAGCAGCGCCTTGCTGGGCATGCAGGCCCAGTAGGAGCATTCCCCGCCGACGAGTTCGTGCTCGATCAGCGCCGCGGTGCGGTCGCTGCCGGCGATGGCGTAACTCGCCGCGTTCTCACCGGCGGGACCGCCGCCGATCACGATGACATCGAACTCTTCCGCGCCGCTACCGGAGTCAGTCATACCTGTAACCGTAAGCCGGTCGGTGCGCGATGTCAGACGTTCCGGCGGGCCTCCCGCGTTGTTACCGTCGAGTAGATACTGTGTCGGGATGACACGGCAGAAGATTCTGATCACGGGGGCGAGCTCCGGGCTCGGCGAGGAGATGGCCCGCCGGTTCGCGGCCCAGGGACGAGACCTCGCGCTGTGCGCACGACGCGTCGAACGACTCGAGGCCGTCCGGGACGAATTGCGGGCATCGCATCCCGGGATCGCCGTCGCCGTCCGCGCACTCGACGTCACCGACCACGACGCCGTGATCCGGGTGTTCGGCGAACTGCGCGACGAACTCGGCGGACTCGACCGCGTCGTCGTCAACGCCGGTCTCGGCAAGGGAGCCAGGATCGGAACGGGCCGGGCCGACGCCAATCTCGCCACCGCCCGCACCAACTTCGTCGGCGCCCTGTCGCAGTGCGAGGCGGCGCTCGGCATCTTCCGCAAGCAGAACTCCGGACATCTGGTGCTCGTGTCCTCGATCAGCGCCGACCGGGGCCTGCCCGGCCCGAAGGCGGCGTACTCGGCGAGCAAGGCGGGGGTCTCGGCACTCGGCGAGGCGCTGACCGCGGAACTGGCGAAGAGCCCGATCGTGGTGACCACCCTGCTCCCCGGATACATCGCCACCGACATGTCGAGCAAGGCCGGCGACAGTTCCGCGCTGACGGCAACCCTCGACGACGGCGTCGACGCGATGGTGTCGGCCATCGAGAAGGAAACGAACCGCGCTGCGCTGCCGGGCATCAAGTGGCGGGGAATCGACGTCGCGTTGCGGTTCCTTCCTCATGCGTGGACATCCCGGTTCGTGTAGGACTGACCTATGACGACCGCCCAGGAATCCTCGTCCCTCGGCTTGCAGCGTTCGCGACCGCGGGTCGTCATCATCGGGGGAGGGTTCGGCGGCATCTACGCGGCCCGCCGGCTGCGCGACGTCGACGTGGACGTCACCCTGCTCGACCGCGGAACCAGCCACGTCTTCCAGCCGCTGCTGTACCAGTGCGCGACGGGCCTGCTGTCCGAGGGGGAGATCAGCAGCCCGCTGCGCCACCTGCTGCGCGGGGTCCGCAACGTGCACGTCGCCCTCGGCGAGGCGCAGGGAATCGACGCGGTCCGCCGGGTCCTGACCGCCAGCCGCTTCGACGGCTCCACGTTCGAACTTCCCTACGACTACCTGATCGTCGCGGCCGGCATGCGCCAGGCGTACCACGGGCACGACGAGTACATCCAGTGGGCGCCGGGGATGAAGACCCTCGACGACGCCCTCGCCATTCGCCGAAAACTGATCTGCGCCTTCGAGATGGCCGAATCGCTGCCCACCGCGGAGGAGCGCAGGCCGTGGCTGACGTTCGCCGTCGCGGGCGGTGGACCCACCGGAGTCGAACTCGCGGGCCAGATCCGGGAACTCGCCGTGCACGCCCTGGCCAACGAATTCCAGTCCATCGACCCCTGCGAGGCCCGGGTGCTGCTGTTCCACGGCGGCGACCGCGTTCTCCCGTCGTTCAACCGCAAACTGTCCGCGGCGGCGCAGCGGACGCTCGACAAGGTCGGCGTCGAAACGCACCTCGGTGTGCACGTCACCGACGTCTGCGAGACCAGCATCGAGACCACGGCCAAGAACGCCGCCCGCACCAAGAAGCGCTACGGAGCCCGCACCGTCCTGTGGACCGCGGGCGTCGAGGCCGTGCCGTTCGCCGCCGCTCTCGCGAATGCGCTCGGCGTGAAGCAGATTCAGGGCGGGCGCATCGCCGTCGAACCCGACCTCACGGTGCCCCGGCATCCGAACGTCTGGGTGATCGGCGACCTGATGTCGCTGAACGACCTCCCCGGGGTGGCCGAGGTGGCGATGCAGGGCGGCAGGCACGTCGGAGGGTGCATCGCCCGCACGATCGAAGGCGGAACACAAGACCGCAAACCCTTCAAATACCGCGACCTCGGCAGCGCCGCCTACATCGCCCGCAGGCATGCACTGCTCCAGGCAGGCCCGATCCGGATGTCCGGGTTCCTGGGCTGGGTGTCCTGGGGTGCCATCCACATCGCGTTCCTCGCCGGGTACCGCAACCGGTTCGGCACCCTGCTCAACTGGGCCGTCACGCTGGCGTCGCGGACGCGACGGGAGCGGGCGATCACGTACGGCGATCCGGAGTCGGCGCGGCAGCCGTACACCGATCTCAGGACCGAGTCGTAGCCTTCACCAGGCCCGCGCGGTGAGTTCGTGCCGAGCCAGGACCTCGCCCGCCCGCTGGCGGAGCGCTGTGCGGTCCGGGCTGTCCAGCGACTCGAGCGCGAGGCTGTAGCTGCCGCCGAAGCGGCTGAGGTAGGCGGACAGCCGGGTGCGGCTGGTCACGACACCCGGATGCACGGCGCGGGTGGCGATGCCGGTGGCCCGGTGGCCGTCGATCGTGGCGAGCGCGTCGGGCAGCGGTCCGATGTTGGAACACAGCACGTCCCGCTCGCCGGGATTGCCGGTCAGGGCGTGCGCCACGCGGTCGGGCACCAGTTGCAGCATCTCCTCCGGGAAACCGGCCGGGCTGGTCATCGCGGGCGCAGCGAACGCGGCGCGGCTCGCCGCACGCACGTCCGCGACGGTGTCCTGCGGGGTCACGTCCACCTCGACCACGGCGACGGAGTTCGCGGTCCCCATCGGGTCGCCCTGGCCGCGCAAATCCATCGGCACACTGATCGTCAGCGGCCGGGTCTCGCCGTCCCGCCGCGCCAACTCGGCCACCACGGTCAGGAACAGGCTGTTCGGGGTGCCGCCCGCCTGCTCCGCGACGGCGTCCCACCGCTCGGCGTCCACGTCCAGCACCGCCCCCACAGGTGAGTGGCAAAGTGTGCCGGGCGACGCTTTGCCACTCACGTGCAGGAAACGGCGCAGTTCCGCGCGACGGGACCCGCTCACCACCAGACCGGCGACTGCGCGGGCCGTCCCCTCGGTCACCCGGCGGGCGAGCCGGGTGGCGTCCCACATGTCCGCGACAGCGCCTCCCGCACCAACCGCGTCCGACGGCGGCGCGCCCTGCAGGGCGCGCGCGATGGCGGCCGCCAGTCCGCGCGCGTCCGCGATCACGTGGGAACACACCAGTGACAGCACCGTTCCCCCGCCGGCCGGTCGCGCGCAGGCCAGCCGCCAGCCGGGACCACGTTCGGGGTCCACCGGCAACGAGGCCTGCTCGTCCGCCCACGCCAACACCGCCCCTGCGTCGATCTCCGCGTATTCGACGGGAAAGGCGTCCGCGCTCGGCTCGAACCGGGGCCGCGCGCCGGGGACCCGCGGGCGCACCACCCGCCTGCCCAGCGGTCCCCGCGCGAGGTCGGCGATCAGGGAATCGAGCGTCGCGGTGTCCACCCGGCCGTCGGTGCGCCACAGTCCCTGCATCACGATCGGCGTTCCCCACCCCCGATGGGTGCGCAGGAACATCTCGTCGACGACGCTCAATCGGGCGCTCACCAGCGAAGTGTACGACCGGTCGCGTCGGTCGCCGGAGGTCGGCCTCTGGACAACCGGCGCATACTGGAAGTGCAGCGCTGTACGGACCGCACACGGAGAACACCATGGTTAGCGTCGAGAAATGGAAGGTGTGGGGTTCCGTCGTGGAGGTCGACGTCACCGAAGGCGCCGCCCTTCCCGAGGCCGCAGCGCTGATCGCGGCCGTCATCGACGAGGCCGAATCGGTCTGCGACATCCACCGCGGCGACGCCGAGATCCACGCCGTCAACCTGTCCCAGGGTGCGCCGGTCAAGGTCAGCAGGCGGATGTCCGCACTGCTGCGTTCGGCGCTGTGGGCTGCCCGGATGACCGACGGGGTGGTGAACCCGCTCGCCACCGAATCCCCCGACGAGGACCTGATCCCCACCGTGCATCCGGAACCCAGTTTCCTCGACGTCCAGATCGACGACGATGTCGTGTTCGCGCCGTGGGGCGCCTCGTTCGACATCACCGACACCGCCAAGGCCGACACGGTGGATCGGGCGGCGGAACTGGTCGCCCGCCAGCTCGAGTGCGGGGCCGCCGTCCGCATCGGCGACGTCATCGCGACGGCCGGGCACTGTCCCGCCGGCGGTTGGCAGATCCCGGTGCCCGGCGACGGCGAGGTCGAACTGGTGAACGGGACGGCGATGGCGACGGCGGTCGCGCCGCCGGTCACCGAACCACCCACCACCACCGAATGGGAGACGGTGACGGTGATCGCCGACGACGCACTCTGGGCGTACGCGGCCAGCGTCGCCGCCCTTGCCCGCGGCATCGGCGCGATCCGGTGGATCGAACAGCATGAGCTGCGTGCCCGGCTGGTGGACCGCTCCGGCCGGGTCTACACCACCGAGAGCTGGTGAATCAGGCCCGTCCGCGCTGACGGCGGTACCAGCGCACCAGGCTGTCCGTCGACGAATCACTTTGCGCGGCCGGTTCTTCCGCGGCGGTGAGCACCGGCTGCAGCTCGACGGCCTGGGTCTTGCCGAGTTCGACACCCCACTGGTCGAACGAGTCGATGCCCCACACGACACCCTCGACGAACACCTGGTGCTCGTACAGGGCGATCAGCTGGCCGATCACTGACGGCGTGAGCTTCGGCGCGAGGATCGTCGTCGACGGCCGGTTGCCCGGCATGACCTTGTGCGGCACCAGATCGTCGGGGGTGCCCTCGGCCGCGATCTCCTCGGCCGTCTTGCCGAACGCCAAGACCTTCGTCTGGGCGAAGAAGTTGCTCATCAGCAGGTCGTGCATGCTGCCGGTGCCGTCCGCGGTCGGCAGGTCGTCGGTAGGCTCGCCGAAACCGATGAAATCGGACGGCACGAGCCGCGTGCCCTGGTGCAGGAGCTGGTAGAAGGCGTGCTGCCCGTTGGTTCCGGGTTCGCCCCAGAAGATCTCACCGGTGGACGCGGGGACGGGGGAGCCGTCGGCGCGCACCGACTTGCCGTTGGATTCCATCGTCAACTGCTGCAGATAGGCCGGGAACCGCACGAGGTCGTTGGAATACGGCAGCACGGCACGGGATTCGGCGCCGAAGAAGTTCGAGTACCAGAGTCCGATCAAACCGAGCAGGACCGGCGCGTTCTCCTCGAGCGGCGCCGTCCGGAAGTGCTCGTCCACGGCGTGGAATCCGGCGAGGAACTCCGCGAAACGTTCCTTGCCGATCGCCGCCATCACCGACAGTCCGATGGCGGAATCGACCGAGTACCGGCCGCCGACCCAATCCCAGAATCCGAACATGTTGTCCGTGTCGATGCCGAACTCCGCCACCCGGTCTGCGTGTGTCGATACGGCGACGAAATGCTTTGCGACCGCTTCGTTTCCGAGGCCCAGGCCACCGAGCAGCCACCGCCGGGCGGCCGTGGCGTTGGTGAGCGTCTCGAGGGTCGAGAACGTCTTGGACGCCACGATGAACAGGGTGGTGGCCGGGTCGAGGCCGTTCAGGCTGCGCACCAGGTCGGCGGGGTCGACGTTGGAGATGAACCGGACACTGATGCCGACGTCGGCGTAGTGCCGCAGCGCGCGGTACACCATCACCGGACCCAGATCCGATCCGCCGATGCCGATGTTGACGACGGTCTTGATTCGCTCGCCCGTCGCGCCGCGCCACTCGCCGGAGCGCACCCGATCGGTGAAATCGCCCATGCGATCGAGGACGTCGTGGACGTCGGCCACGACGTCCTGGCCGTCGACGACGAGTGTGGCGTCGGCGGGCAGCCTCAGCGCGGTGTGGAGGACGGCGCGGTCCTCGGACGTGTTGATGTGCTCGCCCGCGAACATCGCGTCACGGCGGGCCTCCAGGTCGACGCTGCGCGCCAACTCGAGGAGCAACCCGATCGTGTCGCGGTCGATGCGGTGCTTGCTGTAGTCGATGTACAGATCGCCGGCCGAGACGGTGAGTTCCTGACCGCGTGCCGGGTCCTTCTCGAAGAACTCTCGAAGATGGACGGTCTGAATCTGAGCGTGATGATCACGCAATTTCTGCCAGGCAGCGGTTCCGGTGATGTCTGAGCTCACGAGATTTGAGCTTAATGCCCGCGCGTCGAAACTTCCGTGCGAACTTCGGTGCGGCGCATGATGGACGTCATGGATGCTGTCGAACTCATGCGAACCGTTCCCACGACCCTCTTCCTCGGCGGCGAGAAGCGCGACGCCGAGAACGGTGCCACGTTCACCGTTTTCGACCCGGCTACCGGCGACGCCCTCACCGAGGTGGCGGACGCCAGCCCGGGCGACGCGATGAAGGCCCTCGACGCCGCGGTGGCGGTGCAGCGGGAGTGGGCGGCCACCCCGGCACGGCAGCGTGGGGAACTCCTGCGCGCGGTGTTCGAGAAGATCACCGCCCGGGCCGACGACTTCGCGCTGCTGATGACGCTCGAGATGGGCAAGGCGCTGCCGGAGAGCGCGGCCGAGGTCAAGTACGGCGCCGAGTTCTTCCGGTGGTTCAGCGAGGAAGCCGTGCGTATCGCCGGTCGCTACACCCCGGCGCCCGCGGGGAACGGGCGCATTCTGGTGACCAAGCAGCCCGTCGGGCCCTGTCTGGCGATCACGCCGTGGAACTTCCCGCTCGCGATGGGCACCCGCAAGATCGGACCCGCCCTGGCCGCCGGCTGCACGATGATCGTCAAACCCGCCTCCGAGACGCCGCTGACGATGCTGCTGCTCGCCGAGATCATGGCCGACGCGGGGCTGCCGAAGGGCGTGCTGTCCGTGCTGCCGACGTCGAAGTCGGGCGAGGTGACCGGTCCGCTGATCGACGACCCGCGACTGCGGAAGCTCACGTTCACGGGCTCGACCGGGGTCGGACGGATGCTCGTCGAGAAGTCCGCGAAGGGGCTGCTGCGCACCTCGATGGAACTCGGCGGGAACGCGCCCTTCGTGGTCTTCGACGACGCGGACGTCGACAAGGCGGTGGCGGGCGCCCTCCTCGCCAAGATGCGCAACGGCGGCGAGGCCTGCACCGCGGCCAATCGCTTCCACGTCGCGAACAGTGTGCGGGAGGAATTCACCGCGAAACTCGTCGACAAGCTGTCCTCGTACAAGCTCGGCCCCGGCACCGATCCCGACACGACACTCGGCCCGCTGATCAACGCGGACCAGCTCGAGAAGGTCGGGGAACTGGTGCAGGACGCTGTCGGCGCGGGCGCCCGGGTGCGGCTCGGCGGCGTCGCCCCGGAAGGCTCTGGCTACTTCTACCCGGCGACGGTGCTGGACGAGATTCCCGCCCAGGCTCGGATCCTGAAGGAGGAGGTGTTCGGACCGGTGGCCGCGATCGCCGGGTTCGACACCGAGGAGGAGGGGATCGCCGCGGCCAACGACACGGAGTTCGGCCTGGCCGCGTACATCTTCACCCGCGATCTGGATCGTGCGCTCCGGGTGGCCGACGCCATCGAATCGGGCATGGTCGGCGTCAACCGCGGGGTCATCTCGGACACCGCTGCCCCCTTCGGCGGCGTCAAAGCGTCAGGCTTCGGGCGCGAAGGGGGCAGTGAAGGCATCGAAGAGTACCTGGAGACCAAGTACGTGGCACTCGAACCGTGACGACCGCCGTCGGGGGCCGCTTCGGGAAACTCAGTGACCGAGGCGGCCGCGCCCGAGGCGCAGCAGCAGCATGGCAAGCGTGTGGCCTTCCTGGCCCAGCTCGTTGAACCGCTCGAGCACCTTCATCTCACGGCTGTGGACGAGGCGGGGACCGCCGGACGCCATCCGGGTGCGCCCGATGAGCTGCGAGACCTCGGCGCGGCGCTTGATCGCGGCGAGAATCTCGGCGTCGAGCTTGTCGATCTCCTGGCGGAGAACCTCGATCTCGGCCTCGCTGGTGGGAACAGCGGTTTCCTTTGCGGCTGAAGCGACGGTCTGAGTGCTCATTGGTTCGTCTCCCTCTTGTCAGAACTTGGATCGTTGTTGTGGCTCGAGTCGTTACCGATCCAGGCTCATTTGACGAAAAAAGCCCCGGATCCGGTGCGGACCTCGGGGCTCGTGAGCTGTTCAGTTCACGGGCACCGGAGGCCGGTACCCGTAAAAAAATCGCCACAGGGGGCGCGACGGCGGACTGAACATGTGTACCAGTTTGCCATGGCGGCACCGCGCAGGCCAAGCCGCTGTGACGCTGTCGGTACACGCCGGTAAGTTTGATAGTTGATGAACACTATCTCCGGCACCGCTTCTCCCCTGAGCGCCACGTCGACTCCGCACGCCGCGGCACCGGCGCGCGCAGGGTCGGACGCGCTCCTCCAGGGCCTCAACCCACCGCAACGGGAAGCGGTCGTGCACGCCGGTTCTCCGCTGTTGATCGTCGCGGGTGCAGGCTCGGGCAAGACGGCTGTGCTCACCCGCCGCATCGCATATCTGCTGGCCGAGCGTGGCGTGATGCCCGGTCAGATCCTGGCCATCACGTTCACCAACAAGGCCGCCGCGGAGATGCGGGAGCGCGTCGCCCACCTCGTCGGCCCCAGGGCCAACAGCATGTGGGTGTCCACGTTCCACTCCAGCTGCGTGCGGATCCTGCGCGCCCAGGCGGCGCTGCTCCCCGGCCTCAACTCGAACTTCTCCATCTACGACGCGGACGATTCGCGGCGACTGCTGACGATGATCGCCAAGGATCTGAACATCGACACCAAGCGCTATTCGGCGCGGTTGCTCGCCACCCACATCTCGAATCTCAAGAACGAGTTGATCGACCCGGAGCAGGCGAGTGCCGACGCCGACAAGGAGCCTGCGGAACTGCCGCGGCTGATCGCCAAGGTGTACGGGCACTACCAGCAGCGGTTGCGTTCGGCGAACGCGCTGGACTTCGACGACCTGATCGGCGAGACGGTCGCGATGCTGCAGGCGTTCCCCCAGGTGGCCGAGTACTACCGACGACGGTTCCGGCACGTGCTGGTCGACGAGTACCAGGACACGAACCACGCCCAGTACATGCTGGTGCGTGAACTGGTCGGCGGCACCGCGGACGGCGAGGACGCGGACCACCGGGTCACCCCGGCCGAACTGTGTGTGGTGGGCGACGCGGATCAGTCGATCTACGCTTTCCGCGGCGCCACGATCCGCAACATCGAGGAGTTCGAACGCGACTACCCGGACGCCCGCACCATCCTGCTGGAGCAGAACTACCGCTCCACCCAGAACATCCTGTCGGCGGCCAACTCGGTGATCTCGAAGAACACCGGTCGGCGCGAGAAGCGGCTGTGGACCGATTCGGGCGAGGGCGAACTCATCACCGGGTACGTCGCGGACAACGAGCACGACGAGGCGTCGTTCGTGGCGTCCGAGATCGACAAGCTCGTCGATTCGGGCGATGCGAAGTTCGGTGACGTCGCGGTGTTCTACCGCACCAACAACTCGTCCCGCGCCCTCGAAGAGATCTTCATCCGGCTCGGTGTTCCGTACAAGGTCGTCGGCGGGGTGCGGTTCTACGAGCGCAAGGAGGTGCGCGACATCGTCGCGTATCTCCGGGTCCTCGCCAACGAGGACGACACCGTCAGCCTGCGCCGGATCCTCAACACCCCGCGCCGCGGCATCGGTGACCGCGCGGAGGCGTGTGTGGCCGTCCACTCCGAACAGCGGGGCATCAGTTTCGCCGAGGCGCTGCGGGACGGTGGGGAGGGCCGGGTGCGGCTGCTCAACACCCGTTCCCAGAAGGCCATCGCGTCGTTCCTCGAGCTGATGGACGGACTGCGGGTGCTGATGCCACCCGAGACCACGGCCGACGACATCGTCCCCGACCAGCTCGGCGACATCGGCGACGTCGTCGAGGCTGTCCTGGAGCGGACGGGCTACCGCGCCGAACTCGCGGCGAGCAGCGACCCCCAGGACGGGGCGCGCCTCGACAACCTCAACGAACTCGTCAGCGTGGCGCGGGAGTTCAGCTCCGACGCGCGGAACGCCGCCGGACTGGTGGAACCGACGGAGGACGGCGACGTCGACGCCAGGGACGGTGAACCCGACCCGGGTTCCCTCGCCGCCTTCCTCGAACGGGTGTCCCTGGTCGCGGACTCCGATCAGCTGCCCGACAACGACGAGGGCGTCGTCACGCTGATGACTTTGCACACCGCGAAGGGGCTCGAATTCCCCGTCGTCTTCGTCACCGGGTGGGAAGACGGCCAGTTCCCGCACATGCGGGCGCTCGGCGACCCCACGGAACTGTCGGAGGAGCGGCGGCTCGCGTACGTGGGCATCACCCGTGCCCGGCAGCGGCTGTACCTGACGCGTGCCGTCATGCGGTCGGCGTGGGGTCAGCCCATCCAGAACCCGGAGTCACGGTTCCTGCAGGAGATCCCGTCGGATCTCGTGCACTGGCGCCGCGAAGACCCGGGCCCCCGTATGGGTTCCGGTGGTGCGATCGGTGGTGGCCGCGCGCGTGGATCGGGATACGGGCAGGGGTTCGGCGGCGGTTCCGGTTACGGCGGCGGGTCCGCGAGCACCCCCAGCTTCGGCGCCGCACGCTCCCGCAACAACAACCTGGTCCTCGCGGTCGGCGACCGGGTCAGTCACGACAAGTACGGCCTCGGCACGGTCCTCGAGACCAAGGGGGCCGGGCCGACCGCGACGGTCACCATCGATTTCGGCAGCGCGGGCAAGGTGCGGCTGATGCTGATCGGTGGCGTCCCGATGGTCAAGCTGTAGAGCCGACGAAACACGACTGCGGCGCATGCAATGCATGCGCCGCAGTCGTCATGTGTTCGGGTGGTGCGGAGAGGGTCAGTCCATCTCGGGGCCGAGGCTGATGCCGCGGGAGGCCAGCCAGGGCAGGGGATCGATCTTGTTCTCGCCCGCGAGGTGCACCTCGAAGTGCAGGTGCGGGCCGGTGGAGAAGCCACGGTTGCCGACGGTCGCGATCTGGTCGCCCGCCATGACTTTCTGGCCGACGGTGACGGTGGAGGTGTTGATGTGGCCGTACACGGTGATGGTGCCGTCGGCGTGCTTGAGGCGGACCCACATGCCGAACCCGGAAGCCGGACCCGAGTCGATGACCTCGCCGTCGGCGACGGCCACGATGGGGGTGCCGATGGGGGCGGCGATGTCGACGCCCGCGTGCAGGGTGCCCCAGCGGCTTCCGAAGTTGGAGGTGAAGGTTCCCACGGCGGGGAGGACGAACAGGGGGCGTCGGGCAGCGGCTTCGCGGGCGGCGCGCTCTTCGCTGAAACGCTGTCCCTTGGCGAGCAGGTTGCTGAACTGCGACAGGTCGGTCGGGTTCGCGATGTTGAGGACCTGCGGGGCGTTCGAATCGGCGGCGGCGGTGTCGGAGACCGTGGAGTACTGCGCGGCCTGCGGTTCCGCGGTGGTTCCGATGGAGCTCGACTCGTCACTGGCGAGGGCGACCTCGGAGTGATCGGAGGAGCTGGACGATCCGCTGGTGACTGCGGCCTGGCCTGCGGCTACTACGGCGCCTGCTGCGACTGCGAGGACTGCGGCGCGGCCTTTGAGAGCTGAGGGGGGAGTCGGGATGCGGTGGGCTCCGCGGCGGGAGTGGGGGGGTGCGCCCTCGAAGGACTCGGAACCGCTGCGGGGGATGAAGCCGGGGATCTCGGACTCGGTGTCGACGGTCTCGACGCCGTTGCCGGTGTCGACGCTGTCGTAGGTGGAGCGTGTGGACTGCGAATTGCGGAAGAACATGCTGGAAATCTCAGAACTATCGGTCTCGGGATGATGCTCGACCGACTGTGGGGGATACGTGGGCGCGACTTCGTCCTTGTGACCCCGCAACTCGTCATCGTGGTGACTCACAAAACGGCTGGCCGTGAACTGGCTGCGATGGTGCATACGCCCGTCCGTCCTCCTGCTCGTGACCTGCCTGTGACTTAGACCTTGGCGACGGTAACGAAACGGTTGCGATGCGCGCAACCTGTAACGCGGAGGAACGGCTACATGTGACGGGCATCACAAACTGAGCTGGGGAAACGTCGAACCCGCTTTTCGTCTCGGTTCAATCTCGCCCGTGCGCACGCGTGTCACAACCCGGGGGAGGCGGTGGGTAAGCGCTAGCGTCGGCCTGTGGCGTCATCAACTCGATCCCCGGACGGGCGCAGGGCCGAGCCCGAACGCATTCCTTCGTCCGGCGGCACCGGCTTGACCGCCGTCGACGAGCCCGATCCCGTCCGCGCGCGCCGGGGCACCCTGCTCGCGGTCGTGCTGGGCCTCGTCGGAGGACTCGGGGTGGCGTCGGCGCCCGTCCTGCAGGCTGTCCGCACGGTCGACGGGGCGGCAGCGCCGTCCGCGGTCGGCGCTGCCGCGGTGTGGGCCGCCGTCTTCGCCGTCGCGGCACCGGCATTGGCCCTTCCCGCGGTTCTCGCCCGGCGCACCGCGGTGGCGGGGGCATTGCTGGCCGGCGCAGGCGCGGTGTCCGTCGGCGCCGGCGTCCTCGACACACAGCTGTGGTCGGACGCCATCGACGCCAATCGGCTCGAATTGTTCCGGCCCGAGACGGCGGCCGAGCTGGCCGCCGGGTCCGGCGCCTACGCCGCCCTCGCCGGGCACGCGTTGATCGCCTTCGCGGGCCTGCTCGGCATGGTCGCGGTCCACCGGGCTTCGTTGATGGACGGATACGGCGACGCCCGCAGCGCCGAACAGGTCGGGCGGGCGACGGGCGCCCGCATCGGGTTCCTGCCGTCCGCCGTCGCGGTGGCCGCCGCCGTCGTCCTGGTCGGCGCGCTGTTCGCTCCCGCCTTCGTGTCCGAGGATCCCGTCATCCTCGTCCCGACCGTCGTCGAGTCGGACCTCGCCGCGTCCGCGGGCGCCGGGATCCTGGCGGCGGCCGTCCTGATCGTCGTCGCCTCGGCGCTGGCATCGATTTCGCCCCCCGTGGCGTCCGGCGCCCTCGTCGGGGCAGGCCTGGCCGCGCTCGGCGTGGTCGGGACGCGCCTGGTCGCGGGGCTCGCCGCGGGCGAACGGATCCAGCCCGGTCCCGGCGCGGTGTGGGGGACCGTCGGCGCCGGCGTCCTGGTGCTCGTCGGCGCCTGCATCCCGATGGTCGACCGGGCCCGCGACGGCAGGATCCTGAAGACACTGGCCGCCTCGCCGTCCGCGGCGGCGCAGGGCGGCCCGGCGAAGCCGGGGGCGGTCACCCCGTCCGCGAAGGGCGTCGCCAAGGCGGCGCTGCGAGCCGAGGCGGCCGCGGCCCGCGCACGGATCGCGCGATGGCACGTCGCTGCCGGGGCCACCGGAATCATCACAGCCCTGCTGGCCGCCGCCGGGGCGCTGCTCCCCGTCCTCGACATCCCCGGCGACACGGCACGCCCCGACGTCTACGCCACCCGGGTCGTGCTCGTCGCGGCCCTGGTCCTCGTCGTCAGTTGCGTCTGGCTGCTGCTGTCGGAGTTCGCGTCCGCCGTCCGGCCCGCGGTCGGGGTGCTGTGGGTGACGATCCCGTACTCCGTCGCCGCCGTGTCGCAGTCCGTGGTGCTCGCCACCGACGTGCCGGGGATCGGCGCCGGAATCGGTGCCGTGCTGCTGTGGTGTGCGGCCGTCACCGCGGGTGTCACCGGGGTGCTGACGTGGTTCGCGGGCTCGGCGGAACGCGAGGAGATCGACACGTCCGACGAGCCGTCCACCTCGACCCCGGTCCTCGCGGTCGGCGGCCTCGGTGCCGTCGCCGCGTTCGTCGGACTGGGACTGCCGCTCTTCCACGGGACCGACGCACGCGGCGACGAGTACGCGCCCGCGTCGTTCGCGGAGATCCCGTGGAACCTCGACGTGTGGGGACGGGTGCTGCTCGGCGTCGCGGTCGCCCTCGCAGTGATAGTTGCCTCACGTGCCCGGCCCGACAGGGCGGTCGCGTTGTTGCTCGGTTCGGCCGTTGCCGTGGGGGTATACCTCGTGTCGTGGCCGCTGACCGTCGCCCGGGTCACCGACCCCGAAATGGGGGCCGGTGTCGTCCCGGCAACGGTGGGCATAGTGTTGATTGCGGCTGCCGCGGCCCTCACTGCACGCCGCAGAAATCGGTGAGGTCCGCCCCGTTTGCAGCGGTGAGGCCCGCCTCAGTACGTGATATCGCGTGATGTGGACCACATAGCAGACACGCGGGCGCAGACCGGGCCCGGCAACTGGTTAAAGTCCAAAACAGACCCGCTCCTACCCCTCGAGCGGGTGTCAACGCAGACGAGACGGTGAGCAGATGGATCTCTTCGAATACCAGGCGAAGGAACTCTTCGCCAAGCACGAGGTGCCGACTTCGGCTGGGCGTGTTACCGACACGGTGGCCGGCGCACGCGAGATTGCCGAAGAAATCGGCAAGCCCGTGATGGTCAAGGCGCAGGTCAAGGTCGGCGGCCGCGGCAAGGCGGGTGGCGTCAAGTACTCCGCCGACGTCGATGCAGCGCAGGCCAACGCCGAGGCGATCCTGGGCCTCGACATCAAGGGTCATGTCGTCAAGAAGCTGCTGGTCGCAGAGGCGAGTGACATCGCCGAGGAGTACTACATCTCCTTCCTGCTCGACCGCACCAACCGCACCTACCTGGCCATGTGCTCGGTCGAGGGTGGCGTCGAGATCGAGGTCACCGCCGAGGAGAACCCCGACGCACTCGCGAAGATCCCCGTGGACGCCGTCAAGGGCGTCGACCTCGCGTTCGCGCGCAGCATCGCCGAGGCAGGAAAGCTGCCCGCCGAGGTGCTCGACGCAGCGGCCGTGACGATCCAGAAGCTGTGGGAGGTCTTCATCAACGAAGACGCTCTCCTCGTCGAGGTCAACCCGCTCGTCCGCACGCCCGGTGACGAGATCCTCGCTCTCGACGGCAAGGTCACGCTGGACGAGAACGCCGCGTTCCGTCAGCCCGGCCACGAGGCGTTCGAGGACCGGGACGCCACCGACCCGCTCGAGCTCAAGGCCAAGGAAAACGACCTCAACTACGTCAAGCTCGACGGTGAGGTCGGCATCATCGGTAACGGCGCCGGCCTGGTCATGTCGACCCTGGACGTCGTCGCCTACGCAGGTGAGAAGCACGGTGGCGTGAAGCCCGCCAACTTCCTCGACATCGGTGGCGGCGCCTCCGCAGAGGTCATGGCGAACGGCCTGGATGTCATCCTGAACGACGCGCAGGTCAAGAGCGTGTTCGTGAACGTTTTCGGTGGCATCACCGCGTGTGACGCGGTCGCCAACGGCATCGTCGGCGCCCTGAAGACGCTGGGTGACGAGGCCAACAAGCCGCTGGTCGTCCGCCTGGACGGCAACAACGTCGAAGAGGGTCGTCGCATCCTCGCCGAGGCCGCCCACCCGCTGGTCACGGTCGTCGGAACCATGGACGAGGCTGCCGACAAGGCCGCCGAGCTGGCCTTCGCCGCAAAGTAAAGGGACTTAAATCACATGGCTATCTTCCTGACCAAGGACTCCAAGGTCATCGTCCAGGGCATCACCGGCGGCGAGGGCACGAAGCACACCGCGCTGATGCTCAAGGCCGGCACCCAGGTCGTCGGCGGTGTCAACGCCCGCAAGGCCGGCACCACCGTGACCCACGACGGCGGCGTCGAGCTGCCCGTCTTCGGCACCGTCGCCGAGGCCATCGAGAAGACCGGCGCGGACGTCTCCATCGCGTTCGTTCCCCCGGCCTTCGCCAAGGACGCCATCGTCGAGGCCATCGACGCGGAGATCCCGCTGCTCGTGGTCATCACCGAGGGCATCCCCGTGCAGGACTCGGCGTACGCCTGGGCGTACAACGTCTCCAAGGGCAACAAGACCCGCATCATCGGCCCCAACTGCCCCGGCATCATCACCCCCGGCGAGTCGCTGGTCGGCATCACCCCGGCCAACATCGCAGGCACCGGCCCGATCGGCCTCGTGTCCAAGTCGGGCACGCTGACCTACCAGATGATGTTCGAACTGCGTGACTTCGGCTTCTCCACCGCCATCGGCATCGGCGGCGACCCGGTCATCGGCACCACCCACATCGACGCCATCGAGGCGTTCGAGAAGGACCCCGAGACCAAGGTCATCGTGATGATCGGTGAGATCGGTGGCGACGCCGAGGAGCGTGCCGCCGACTACATCAAGGCGAACGTCACCAAGCCGGTCGTCGGCTACGTCGCGGGCTTCACCGCCCCCGAGGGCAAGACCATGGGCCACGCAGGCGCCATCGTCTCCGGTTCCTCGGGCACCGCGCAGGCCAAGAAGGACGCCCTCGAGGCTGCCGGCGTGAAGGTCGGCAAGACGCCGTCCGAGACCGCTGCACTCGCTCGCGAGATCCTGCAGAGCCTGACCGTCCAGGCCTAGGCCCTCCGGGCCCGTGCGCCTTTCTGGTTGCTCCGGCTACCAGAAAGGCGCACGGGTCGTTCAGGCGTCGACCCACATTTCCCCGGCCGGATCGAGTGTCCCCGTCCCCGACGTGACGGCAGCGACCAGATCGGCCAGCTCCGCAGAGTCCCTCGCCGCGAGGGTGAGGACCGCGGACTCCGCGTACGCCGTGTCCACCACGACGACGCCCCGCCCCCGCAACTCCGACTCGACCCGACCCGCCTCGGCGTGACCGACGGCGAGGGTGTGCAGGTGGCGACGTTCCCTCCGCACGAGCGGTGCGGCATCGACCGCGGCGGCCACCGCGCCAGAGTAGGCGCGCACCAGTCCGCCCGCCCCCAGTTTGATTCCACCGAAGTACCGGGTCACGACCACCGCGACGTCGACGAGGTCGCGGGCCTTGAGCACCTGCAGCATCGGAATGCCCGCGGTGCCACCGGGTTCGCCGTCGTCGTTCGCGCGCTCGACCCGGTCGCTGGGCCCGTTGCCGACGATGAACGCCGAACAGTGATGTCGCGCATCGGGATACGCGCTGCGACGATCCTGGACGAAAGCCTGCGCCGCCTCGGCGTCCTCGACGCGCCGCAGGGCCGCGATGAAGCGTGAATGCTTCACCTCCGTCTCGAGAGTGAGATCGGCGGCGCGGAGAGCGAGGGTGTACGGCACCGGACCATTGTCTCCTGCGCTGCTGTCGGCCCCGCACACGCGACCGACGGATATATCGTAGCTATCAGTTGTTGCCGCTATATCTGATACAGTCCAGCAGTTTATGACACTGTCTTTCACCGCGAATTGGTGAAGCTGCGGAAATTTGTGGATGGTCGGCCGTCGGGGTGCGCAAGGGCGCCCGGCGCACACGGTCTCATTACGTGTGGCACTGATGTCTGTCCGGGATAGCGGGGCGTCGAGGATTCGGATCGGCGTCTGCGGACCTGCCTCAAGGCGATTTGTGGTCGTTCACGGCGGCGCAGATGGTGTGGCGAGATCGATTGGCTCGGTTTGCCGCTGGCGCGGACTCGGCCGTACGTGTCGGAGGCCGGCGTTACAGTCAAGGCCCCGCGAGAGATGGGGTGAACAACGCTGGTGGAGGGGGTTGATGGATGACGTCAGGGCGTTGCCGACACCGTTGTCCGGCCGGTTCACTGCGCTGCGGGTGACACAGAATCGCCACCGGCTCCGGGGCGATCGCGCCGCACGGCGAGGAAAGGTGTTATCGATGAGCTTTCCAGGTGATGGCGGCGCGTTCCGGAACCCGGACGATCCGTGGTCCGTTCGGCTGCGTTTCGTTCCTGGCGGGCTGGCGTGATCGGGCCGGGAACGACTGCGCCGCGGCAGTTCACGTTCACCACGCGCGCCTACATGGCGGTCGATGACGCGACCGGTGAGCCGATCGGTCTCGACGACGTGAACACCCGAGCGAGGTGGTTGCTCGACCTGGTCACGGCGGCCGGCGCCGAGTTGATGTCGCGGCTGTGGCAGCCGGTCACGTTCGACGTCCTCGCCGCCGGCCGTGACCGGCAGGATCGCAGGCTGCCCGTGCAGGGTCATGTCGCCGCGGCCCGCCTCGGCTGGAATCCGCACTACCGGGACGGGGTCTACGTGCCCTCACGGGTGAGCAGGGTGGTGACCGCGCAGGTGATGGCGACCCTGCGGACCCTCGCCTACCGGGACACCGCGATCACGGCACTGTCTGAGCGGTTCGACCCGGCCACCGGCCGGATAGCCCCACCCTCCGCCGTCGCGGACTGGGTGCCGTTGGGTTTCGCCCGGGGCGTGCGGCGCCAGCTCGTCGCACGCTCTCGCCGCATCGACGGGGCGCCGTCGGCGCGGTTGCGGATCACCGACGTCCAGGGGCCACCGCAGACGAGCGCGATGGCCCGGTTGTCTGCTGCGGATCGGCAGCTCGCGCAGCTTGCTGTCACCGGTGACGAGCTGGTGTTGACGGTGAAGCTGCCGACTTGCCCGGCCCCGGCGGGGCGGGCGCAGTGGCGCAGTGTTCGGGTGACCGCCACCATCCCCGGGCACCTGAACGGCCGGGCGGTCACCGGCTGGCATCTACCGACCCTGGCCCTCGACCGGAAAGGTTTGTTGTGGCGGTGCGCCGCGACCGAACTCGTCCCCGCCTGTGACCTGGGATCGGCCACCGTCGCGGTCGGGGTGGATTGGTCTCCGTCCACGCTGGGTGCCGCCGCGATCGCCACGCAGACCCCGGACGGTGTGGTTTCGGACTACCGGGGCTTCACCTACGATGACCGCGGCCTCGGGACGAAACTGGCGCGCCTGCAGGCGGAGGGTCAGTTGCTGCAACGCAAGTCGGCCCGGTTGACGCGGCTGGCCGCCACCGCCCCTTCCGAGGTCCGTGTCCGGTTGGAGGAGAAGATCGCCGTCCTCAACGAGCATCGGACTGCGGTGGGCGTCAAACGGGGCAAGATCAACCGGGAGCTGGGATTCCACTTCGCCCGCCAGGTCACCGACTACGCCGAGGCAGCGGGCGCGGAGATGATCGCGGTCGAGGACCTGACCACCCTCGAGCCCCGCGGGCACGGCCGGGTCAACAACAACCGGGCCGCGCAGTCGGCCCGCCGTAAAGCGACCGCCGCCCTCGCCCACACCGCCGCCGGTGTCGGCATCGCGGTGGTCACGGTGCCTGCCCGCGGATCCTCGGCACAGTGTCCGGGGTGCGACGAACCACTCGCCCGCCCCGGCGGCTACCACGACGCGTGGTGCCCGGGCTGCTGGGTCGGCGGCAACCGCGACCAGATTGCCGGGGTGAACCTGGCCAAACGCGCGCTGCTCGGTAAAAACAAGGTGACCCGGCGGCGGGGGCAGATGCCCGCGATCCGGGTCGCCGAGCACGCGCCGGTCCGCAGGTCCCGGGACAAGACCAGTCCGACACCGCGTCGGCCGCGGCATCGCCGGGTCCGCCACAGCCTGCCCACCGCAACACCGCGGATGGGGGTGACTCCGAAACAGCATGTTCCTGCACCACAAGCGTCGGTGTGGGACACGGTCAAACCCGCACCACCGCACGGTGATGCGGGTAGCCGTGACACACGTACTTCTCACCTAACAGCCACACTAGTGGCAGATAGTATGAGATCTACGTAGACGCTAGCGTCGGAAGAGCGCACGCAGACCACTTGTCGACTAGGAGAAGTCATGACGTTCACGCCCGGCGGGCCGAATTACGGTCCGCCCGCGCAACCGACTGCAGGGGGAGAATCGAAAGGCCTGGGCTTCTTCCTCCTGATCGGTGTCGCCGTTCTCGGTGTCCTCAACCTACTGCTCGGGTTCGCCCCGTACGCCACCTTGGCGCGAGAGTCCGTGAACTCGTTCGAAGCGAACACGGACGGACTCGGACTGCTGTTCCTCGGTGGTCTGCTCGCGGCGGCGTCCCTCCTCCCGAAGCAGTCCTATGCGGGTGCGGCCGCGGCGGCGTCCGTCGCGGGCTGGGTCGTTGCGTTGTTCGTCTTCCTGAACGTCGACGCGGATTCCGGTTGGGGCGCAATCCTCATCCTCGTTCTCGGATTCATCCAGTCGGCCGTGGCCGTGGCAGCCGTGCTGTTCGACATCGGCGTCCTGAAGCAGCCGGCGCCCAAGCCGGCCGCAGCCGCGGGCTTCGGTCAGCCCGGCCAGACCCCGCAGGGGTACGGCCAGGGCGCCCCGCAGGGGTACGGGCAGGGCCCGCAGCAGTCGTACGGACAGCAGCCGCAGGGCTACGGCCAGAGCGCGCCGCAGGGCTACGGACAGCAGAGCCAGTCGCAGCCCGGCTACGGGCAGCAGAGCCAGCAGGGTTACGGCCAGCAGGGTTACGGCCAGCAGGGCCAGCCCTCGCAGAGCCAGCCCGGATACACCCAGGGCTACGGACAGCCGCAGCAGCCGGGCTACGGCGCGGGCGCGGGATCCGCGTCGTACGACGCCCCGACCACCGCCTACCAGCAGCCGCAGTACCAGGGGTACTCGCAGCCGTCGACGCCGTCGCAGCCCACTGGAACGCCCAGCTCGCAGTACCCGGCCGGGACCAGTTACGGTTCGGCGCAGCACGCGGCGCCGGCGTACGGGTCGCAGGCCGAGTCCTCGCCCGTGGAGCGCACTCTCGAGTACGGCGAGCAGCCGTCCACCGAGGCGAAGCCGGCCGAGTCGGCCGAGAAGCCTGAATCGGAGGGGTACAGCGCGCCCACCCAGGCGTTCGACACGCGCGCCGACAGGGACGACAAGTAGCGGTCCATCCAGCAGGTGGCCTCTGACCGAACCTGGTCGGAGGCCACTTCTGTGCGGCGCGCCTGACCGCTGTCGCTGCGTCGGAGTGCCACTCTCGAGGGGATGAGTTCTTTGGTTGATCGTGCGCAGCGTGTCGCACAGGGTGCACGACGGCGAGCCGTCCGCGACGACGAGAGGCGAGCCGTCCGCGATGATGCGCGGCGCGCCCCGCGACAGCGTCCCGTGCCCGACGCGGACGAGATGCGGGCGCTGCTGTCGGTCGCGTTCCGGCCCGCGGGGGTCACGGTCGTCCTGCTGTCCGCACTCATCGTCGTCACGCTGGTGGCGGCGAACAGTGACCTCACGGGAACGTTCGGTGCGATCGCGGCGTCGTGGCTGGCGATTCACCAGGTGCCGTTGACGATCGACGGCACCTCGCTCGGCGTCCTCCCGCTGATCCCGACGGCGGGGATGATGTGGGCGGTCGCCCGCGGGTGCGCGGCGGTGGTGCATCCGGCGTCCTCGCGGCGGCACGCCCTGCAGGTGATCGGCGCCGCGGTGGCCGGACCGCTGGCCGTGACAGCCATCGCCCTCGCGGTCATCGCGGACGCGTCGGCGGTCATCCCGTTGTCCTCCCCGAACGCGCTCGCCGCGTTCGGGTGGGTGCTGTTGGTGCATGTGCTCGCGGCGGGGATCGGCGTGACGGTCGCGATGTGGCCGACGCTCGGTGCGGAGGTTCCGTCGTGGGTCCGGGACGCGGTGCGCCCGGGGCTGCGCGCGATGACGGCGATCGTCGGTGCCGGCGCGGTGCTGGTCACGATCTCGCTGCTGATGGAGTGGTCCACGGTCGGGTCGCTGCTCGAACGCGGGGACGGTGTCGTCGGAACGCTCGGACTGACGATCCTGTCCGTGCTGTACCTGCCGAACGTGGTGGTGGGTGCCGCGGCCGCCGTCATGGGCGGGACCGCGCAGATCGGGGACGTCTCGGTCAGCGTGTTCGGCAACGTCGGTGGTTCGCTGCCACCGTTGCCGCTGCTCGGCGCGGTTCCCGACGGGGTGTCCGGTGGCGCGTGGCCGGCGTTGCTGGTGATTCCGCTGCTGATTGGTGTGATGCTCGGACGCGACTGCGGACGTCGCGTCGCCGGGCAGGAGGCACTGCTCACCGTGCTGACCTCCGCCGCGGGTGTCGGTGTGGTGACGGCCGTGCTCGGACTCGTGTCCGGCGGACGGCTCGGCGCCTTCGGAACCGTCGAGCTGAACTGGTGGGCGTTCGGGCTGCTCACGTTCGCGTGGCTCGGACTTGCGGGCGCGGTGACGGCGGTGGTCGTCGCCTGGCATCGGAGCCGGGGCGCCGACGACGAGGCCGACACGGAGGACGAGGAACCGCACCTTCCCGGCGCGGAGGAGGTTCCGGCGATAGCCGCCCCGATCACCGAGGAGCGGGAGGTCCCGGCAGCCGCGCCCGGCCGGGTGATCGAGGCCGAACTCGTCGAAGACGCCGAAGCGCCCGCGGCTCCCGTCGCGCCGCAGGACACCGACGCCGAGGCCGAGGTCGTGGTGGACGCCGAGGTCGAGGAAGACGCGGCGACGGCGGCACCCGAGGGGCCGGTAAAGGCGGGTGAGGCCCCGGAAGCCGACCTGCCCCGAGGGCCCGCAACCCCCAGCGACTAGGCTCTTGTTCGGTCGACGATGCGACCGCCCCCTTTCGATTCACCCGGCCTTTCGATTGTTCAGGAGTAGAGCGCTGACTTCCTCGCGTGACCACCTGGGGCCCACGACCACTTCGCCGGTCGCGTCCGCGCCGGCGCGGATCGTCGTACTCGCCTCCGGTGCGGGAACCCTCCTGAGATCGTTGATCGACGCGACCCACACCGACGGGTATCCCGCCGAGATCGTCGCCGTCGGCGTCGACCGCGACTGCGACGCCATCCGGCACGCCGAGTCCGCGGGCATCACCCACTTCCGGGTCGGGCTCCGCGACCACGCGGACCGGTCCGCCTGGGATGTCGCGCTGACCGAGGCCGTCGCGTCGCACCAGCCGTCGCTCGTGGTGTCGGCGGGATTCATGAAGATCCTCGGCCCCGCCTTCCTGGACCGCTTCGGCGGTCGCATCATCAACACGCATCCCGCGTTGCTGCCCGCGTTCCCCGGCGCGCATGCGGTCCCGGATGCGCTGGCCTACGGCGTCAAGGTGTCGGGATCGACGGTCCACCTCGTGGACGCGGGGGTCGACACCGGCCCGATCCTGGCGCAGGAGCCCGTGCCGGTGCTCGACGGCGACGACGAGTCGACCCTGCACGAGCGCATCAAGACTGTGGAGCGACGGTTGTTGGCGGACGTCATCGCCGCTGTCGCCACCCGTGGAGTTGTTTCCGATGGACGAAAGGCCGTGATCCCCAGTGAGTGAACGCAAGGCAGTACGCCGAGCGCTCGTCAGCGTCTACGACAAGACCGGTCTGGTCGAACTGGCTACGGGCCTGCACAAGGCAGGTGTCGAGCTGGTGTCGACAGGGTCGACCGCAGCGAAGATCGCCGACGCCGGCATCCCGGTCACCCCCGTGGAGGCGCTGACGGGCTTCCCCGAGTGCCTCGAGGGCCGGGTCAAGACCCTGCACCCGCGGGTGCACGCCGGCGTCCTCGCGGACACCCGGAAGCCCGAGCACCTCGCGCAGCTCGAGGAGCTCGGCATCGAGGCGTTCCAGCTGGTGGTCGTGAACCTGTACCCGTTCACCCAGACCGTCGCCTCGGGTGCGACCCCCGACGAATGCGTCGAGCAGATCGACATCGGCGGCCCGTCCATGGTGCGCGCCGCCGCGAAGAACCACCCGTCGGTGGCCGTCGTGGTGGATCCGGCCCGCTACGACGACGTGCTCACCGCGATCGCCGACGGCGGTTTCACGCTGCCCGAGCGCACCGCCCTCGCCGCGCAGGCGTTCCAGCACACCGCGTCGTACGACGTCGCGGTCGCGAGCTGGATGACGTCCACGCTGGTGGACAGCGGTGACTCGCAGTTCCCCGAGTGGGCAGGCGCCACCTGGGACCGCTCGGCCGTCCTGCGGTACGGCGAGAACCCGCACCAGGCCGCGGCCCTCTACGTGAACTCCGCCGCCCCGGCCGGTCTGGCCCAGGCCGAGCAGCTGCACGGCAAGGAAATGTCGTACAACAACTACACCGACGGCGACGCGGCGTGGCGTGCGGCATTCGACTTCAGTGAGCCGGCCGTCGCGATCATCAAGCACGCGAACCCGTGTGGCATCGCGGTCGGAGCCGACATCGCCGAGGCGCACCGCAAGGCACACGCCTGCGACCCGGTCAGCGCATACGGCGGGGTCATCGCCGCGAACCGCGAGATCACCGTCGAGATGGCCGAGCAGGTCGCCGACATCTTCACCGAGGTGATCATCGCCCCGTCCTACGCGGATGGCGCGCTCGGCGTGCTGCAGCGCAAGAAGAACGTCCGCGTCCTTCTCGCGAAGGCGCCCACCGCGACGGGAATCGAATTGCGTCCCGTGTCCGGTGGGGCACTCCTCCAGGAGCGCGACGTGCTCGACGCCGAAGGCGACGACCCCGCCAACTGGACCCTGGCCGTCGGCGACGCCGCCGACAAGCAGACCTTGAAGGACCTCGAATTCGCGTGGCGCGCGTGCCGTTCGGTGAAGTCCAACGCCATCCTGCTCGCCTCCGACGGTGCGTCGGTCGGCGTCGGCATGGGCCAGGTCAACCGCGTCGACTCCGCGCACCTCGCGGTGCAGCGGGCCGGTGACCGGGTGGTCGGGTCGGTGGGCGCGTCGGACGCGTTCTTCCCGTTCCCCGACGGACTGCAGGTCCTCGCGAACGCTGGCGTCAAGGCAGTCGTGCAGCCGGGTGGTTCCGTCCGCGACAACGAGGTGATCGATGCGGCCAAGGAAGCCGGTATCACCATGTACCTGACGGGTGCGCGGCACTTCGCGCACTAGCGTTCGGCACCTCTCGAACGGGTTTCGGCATCGCGCCGGGGCCCGTTCTGCGTTGTCAGGCGGCTGCGGCCCCGTGCGCGCGGCCGGTGCCCTCGAGTTCACGCGGCGAACCGGTGATGACCACGCGGGCGGCACCGCGACTGCGGACCTCGCTGATCAATTCGCCCAGTCCGGCCTCGTGGGCGGCGTCGCAGTGCGACAGGTCGAGGGTGACGGCGTAACCGGTGAGGTCGTCCGGCAGGTCCAGATACGGGGGAGAGGTGGACAGTTGGTTGATGCGAAGTTTCATGTGGTGCTCCTGAAAGTGAAAGGTAAAAGAAAAGGCACCCGAGGGGTTTGCCCTGGGTGCCCGAGAATGACTTGGTTGAGTCTCAACATTCTCGGGGTGCGCCGAACTTGGTGATGTGCTTGTCGGCGGAGCATCGACGCCATGCGGGTACGGACGCGAAGAGCGCGTGAAGCTGCATCATGGCCGTACCTTTCTGCGTGTCGTTGCTGGTTGGTAGATGACCGTACAGCACCGGTTGAGGGTTTGCACTTCCATTATCCGGCCACCGCGCAGGAATGCGCGGTTGAGCAGCCACTCTTGGCCCAGAGTTGCCGTCCTGTTCACATCCGCTCATCGATTCGCCGGATGCGCGGGCAATTGCGTGGGAATTCGGCGAATCGGTGCGCGTCCGTCGAATCCCACCACTTTGGTTACAGGTTGCTTTCGATCCGGACTCGAGCAGCACGAGCGCGCGGTGCAGCTGATTCACTCGGGGCTGATGTGACTCGAGTGGCACCTGTGGAAGGAGAGTGGCGCCCGGACTGCGACGGTGCGCCCATCCCCGTTATGAACCGTTTTGCAATCAAGGCCGGCCTTGGCGCCTGCGTCCTGGGTGCGTCCGTGCTCATCCCTGCTCAGGTGTCGGCGGAACCCGCTGCGACGGCGACCGGCACCGAACTGTCCGGGATGACGGTGTTCCTCGACCCCGGACATCAGGGTTCCAGCGAGGGCCACGACCTCGCGCAGCAGGTGAACGACGGCCGGGGCAACACCAAGGACTGCCAGACGAGCGGCATGACGTCGCTGGGCGGGGTGCCCGAGCACACCATCAACTGGAACGTCACCCAGCTGGTGAAGAGCAGCCTCGAGAGCCTCGGCGCGAAGGTCGTCCTGAGTCGTCAGGACGACACCGGCTGGGGCGGGTGCATCGACGAAAGGGCCCGTGCGGCAAGCGAATCGAACGCCGATTTGGCTGTGAGCATTCACGCGGACTCCACGGCGCAGGGTGAGGACGCGGGCAAGCACGGGTTCCACATGATCATCCCGTCGCTGCCCATCCCCGACGAGAAGGCGGACGCCGCGCAGTCCGGTGGCGGGCTCAAGGCGTCGAAGATGATGCGCGACGCCTACAAGTCCGACGGCTTCGTTCCCGCCAACTACGCCGGCGTGAACGACGGCCTCCAAACCCGCGCCGATGTGGCGGGTCCTGCACTGACCCAGGTTCCGCTGGTGTTCGTCGAGATGGGCAACGGTTCGAACAAGGAGGACTCCGCGCAGCTGGAGAGCTCCGACGGCCAGTTGAAGCACGCCATCACCATCACGACGGGCATCGTCACCTACCTGCTGACGGGGTCGGAGGCCGCGCCTGCGCAGGAGCTGGCGGCCGCTCCGGCCGCGACGACGGCACCGAATGCGAGCGAGGACAGCGCGTCGTCGACCACCACCACGACCCCGAAGGCGACCACACCCAAGGCGGCACCGAAGTCGACGGCGCCGGACTCGGCGCAGCTGTCCGAGCTGATGGAGATGCTCGCGCCGCTGCTCGAGGTTCAGGGGCTGGACGGGCTGCAGGACCTCGTCAACGACAAGAACCTCGGGCTCGTGTCCGATCTGGCGAGCACGTTGCTGGCCGTGATCACCGGGGCCGGTGGGGGCAACTGATCACAGTGACGCGATCCACCTGCCGAACGGTTCGGTGAACTCCGCCGAGTAGGGCAGCGGTTCCACGTAATCCGGTCCGGTGGACGGACGGTCGCCGACGTCCTTGAGGACGTGATTGGCGTTCGTCATCCGCACCGGCGTCAGCGCGGTGTGCGCGAGGGCGTCGTTCAGGCCGTCGACGTCCGCGAGTTGCACCTGGATGTCCTTGGCGGAGCAGCTCGTGAGAACCGGGAAACCGGCGGGCAGCCTGCCGGCCAGCGCGCGGGGGTCGAGGGCGTCCTCCTCCGCGAGGGCCTTGGCGTTGGCGTGCACCAGCCCGGCGTTCTGCAGGGGTTCCGGAAGGTCGTCGGGGATCGTGCCCGATGTGCGGAGCGATTCGACGGTGTCCGCGAGCGCGAGCCGCAGTTCGTCGGCCAGCTCCACCGGCAGCTGTCCGGCGCCGACGACGGCGTCGAGCTGTCCGTGGATCTGCGTGGTGAGCAGGTCGAGGAGCCGGACGCTGAGCGGTTCGAGCAGTCCGACGGCGCGTACCCGCGACTCGCTTTCCGCAGTGGCGAGCGCGAGGGCGACGAGACCGCCGTCGCTGTGTCCGATGACGATCAGCTGCGACGGGTCGACCCCGGGTTGGGCGGCCAGGAAGTCGAGGCCCGCCGACGCGGCGTCGACGAAGGTGGTGAAGCCGAGACCGCCGACCTCTTCCACCTCGTAGGGGCCGAGGGCGGTTTCGCCGCTGCCGATCTTGTCGTAGCGCAGGCTCGCGAAGCCGTGCTGTTCGAGCACGTCGGCGAGGTGGCGGAGGGTTCCGATGTCACCGGGGAGCAGGGCGCTGTCGCCGTTGCGGTCGGTCGGGCCGCTGCCGGCGAGCAGCAGTGCGGCGGGCGCCGACCCGTTCGCGTCGACGGACGTGCGGAGGCTGCCGTAGTAGGTGACGGCACCGCTGGCGAAGGTGATCTCGGTGTCAGGCATGGGGACTGTCTACCAGTTCACGTCGCGCGCAGTCGCCGCACCCGTTGCGCTCCCCGCCACGCGAACCACAGCAGGAACGCGAGCAGCGGGATGACGAGAAGCGGAAGCAGCAGGGCGATCAGCGACGTGCCGAACGAGACCACGTCCTCGATCACCGACACCACCGGATTGGCCAATCCGCCGGTGGAGGCCGTGCTCACCGCGCGGGTGCCGGTCTGCGCGGTGCTGAACGCCAGAGCGGTGGGTGCGCCGATGACGATCCCGGCGATCGCGGCCGTCGACGGGTCCACGTCGGCGAAGGCCGCCCAGGTCGCGACGACCCCGGCAAGGGGACCGGTGACGTTGCCGATCACCGACAGCGCGTTGTCGACGAACGGGATGAGATCGGCGGTCAGTTCCACGACCGTCGCGATCGACAGCGCCACCAGCGCCCCGGTGGAACCGAGCCACCGCATCGACTCGTTCAGGGTCACCCCGAGCACCTCGACGTGCACTGCGGCGCTGAGCATCAGCAACGGCAGGAACGTGCGCAGTCCCGACGCGGCGGCGAGGCCGAGGCCGAGCAGTCCGGGCAGAACCCAGGTCTCCATGCACGGCAGTGTAGGGGCCCGGTGACGACTGCAGGAGGGCATCGCGGCCGAGATCTCAGAGAAGCATCACAGAACTCACACATTCGGCGATTAGCGTCTGCATCACCAGTTGTTCCAATGGATTACGTCCGAGAACAGCTCCCGACTCCAGGAAGGTGCCGCATCATGAACGTCGTACAGTTGACCACCGGTGATTTCGTCGCCGCCATGTTCTCCCTCGACTTCGTCGACGGCGGGTTCCGCCGGGAGGCCGTCGAGCGGATTCACCGGGGCGCGATCGACGAGTGGGTGTCTGCGCTGACCGGGTCGGGTCTGTTCTCCAACCGTGCGGTCGCGAACGTGGTCCGGGCGTGGCGATCCGATCCGCACATCCTGCTGGACTCGCTTCTGACGGAGGCCGATCCGGTGACGGCCGAGCACTACCGCGCCGCCTGGGGCAAGTTGGACGCCGCGTCCTCGTACACGGTTGCCGCGTAGGCGCGCAGTGCTCAGGAGGGCCGCCGCGCATTAACCGCGTGCCGATTCGCCCGAACCCTCGTAGCGTGGAGTGGTGACGTCATCGGAACACAGACCTTCCACCGTCGGCGAGCTCCGCGAGTCGGGCCACGTTCAACGCACCGTCAAGGAAGAGATCCGCGAGAATCTGCTCGCGGCCCTACGCGACGGTCGTGATCCGTGGCCCGGCATCGTCGGTTTCGAGGAGACGGTGGAACCGCAACTCGAACGGGCACTCATCGCAGGTCACGACGTGGTGTTGCTCGGCGAACGAGGTCAGGGCAAGACCCGCCTCCTCCGCACCCTCAACCTGCTCCTCGACGAATGGACCCCGGTGATCGCCGGTTCCGAACTCGGGGAGCATCCCTATGAGCCCATCACTCCGGCGTCGATCCGCAGGGCGCAGGAACTGGGCGACAGCCTCCCCGTCGCGTGGCGCCACCGCAGTGAGCGGTACTCGGAGAAGCTCGCGACGCCCGACACGTCGGTGGCGGACCTCGTCGGGGACGTGGATCCGGTGAAGGTCGCGGAAGGCCGGAGTCTCGGGGACCCGGAAACCATTCACTTCGGGCTCGTTCCCCGCGCGCACCGGGGCATCGTCGCCATCAACGAACTGCCCGACCTCGCCGAACGCATCCAGGTGTCGCTACTCAACGTCATGGAGGAACGCGACATCCAGGTCCGCGGGTACACCCTCCGGCTCCCGCTGGACGTCCTGATGGTGGCCAGCGCGAACCCGGAGGACTACACGAACCGCGGTCGCATCATCACCCCGCTGAAAGACCGGTTCGGCGCCGAGATCCGGACGCACTACCCGACCCGGCTCGACGACGAGGTCGCGGTCATCCTCCAGGAAGCGCATCTCACCGCCGAGGTGCCCGAGTACCTCCTCGAGATCCTGGCCCGGTTCACCCGCCTGCTCCGCGAGTCGACGTCGGTCGATCAGCGGTCGGGTGTGTCCGCCCGGTTCGCGGTGGCGGGCGCCGAAACCGTCAGCGCAGCTGCGGTGCATCGCGGCGCCGTGCTCGGTGAGGCCGACCCGGTCGCGCGGCCCGTCGACCTCGAGACCGTCGTCGACGTCCTGCGGGGCAAGGTGGAATTCGAATCCGGTGAGGAGGGGCGCGAGATCGAGGTCCTGGAGCACCTGCTCCGGCGGGCGACGGCCGACACGGTCCGCACCCGGCTCGGCGGCATCGACCTGGCGGAACTCGTGGACGCGGTCGAACAGGGCGACCCGGTGGTGACCGGTGAGCGGATCACGGCGAAGGCACTGCTGAACGAGCTGCCCGAGCTGGAGGTCCTCGACGTGCTCGCCGAGCGTCTGGGCGCGGAGTCGGACGGGGAGCGGGCCGCGGCGGCCGAGTTCGCCCTCGAAGGGCTGTACCTGGCCCGGCGGATCTCCAAGAACCCGGACATCAACGGGCAGACGGTGTATTCGTAATGTCCCGCAAGGCGGAACGCGGGCCGCACAATGCGCGGTACGGGCCGTACGAGGGCGGTGATCCGCTGGCGGCGCCGGTGGACCTGCGCGAGGCGCTCGCCGCGATCGGCGACGACGTGTTCGCGGGCAGTTCGCCGCGGCAGGCGCTGCGCGAGATGCTGCGCCGCGGCAACCGCGACATGCGCGGGCTGGACGAGCTTGCGGCCGAGGCCAATCGGCGCCGCCGCGAGCTGCTGAAGCGGAACAACCTGAACGGCACCCTCGAAGAGGTCCGGGAACTCCTCGACCGCGCGGTACTCGAGGAACGCAAGACGCTGGCCCGCGCGCTCGACGACGACGCCCGCTTCTCCGAGATGCGCCTCGAGGAACTGTCGCCGTCCACCGCGCAGGCCGTGCAGGAACTCGCCGACTACGACTGGCGCAGTTCGGAAGCCCGTGCCGACTACGAGAAGATCCGCGACCTGCTGGGCCGCGAGGTGCTGGACCAGCGGTTCGCCGGGATGAAGCAGGCGCTCGAGGGTGCCACGGAGGAAGATCGCGAACGCATCCGGGAGATGCTCGCCGATCTCAACGACCTGCTCGACAAGCATTCCCGCGGTGAGGACACCCAGGAGCAGTTCGACGAGTTCATGGACAAACACGGGGAGTATTTCCCCGAGAACCCGCGCAACGTCGAGGAACTGCTCGACTCGCTGGCGCAGCGGGCGGCGGCGGCGCAGCGGCTGCGGAACTCGCTGTCGCAGGAGCAGCGCGACGAACTCGACGCGCTGGCGCAGCAGGCGTTCGGTGATCCGTCGCTGATCGGACAGCTGGACCGCCTCGACCAGCACCTGCAGGCTGCGCGTCCCGGCGAGGACTGGCAGGGCGCGCAGCGGTTTCGCGGGGACGACGGCATGGGCCTGGGCGAGGGCACCGGCGCGTTGCAGGACATCGCGGAACTCGAGTCGCTCGCGGAGCAACTGTCGCAGCAGTACGCGGGCGCACAACTCGACGACATCGACGCGGAGGCCCTGGCCCGGCAACTGGGCGACGAGGCGGCGGCGGATGCGCAGACCCTCGCCGAACTGGAGAAGGCGCTGCGGGACCAGGGTTTCTTCGACCGCGGGGCGGACGGTCAATGGCGGCTGTCGCCGAAGGCGATGCGCCAACTCGGTCAGACGGCCCTGCGGGATGTCGCGCAGCAACTGTCTTCGCGTGGCGGGCAACGGGAGACGCGGCGCGCCGGGGCGATGGGGGAGCCGACGGGGGCGTCCCGCGAGTGGGCGTTCGGCGACACCGAGCCGTGGGACGTCACGCGCACCATCACCAACGCGGTGCTGCGGGCGGCGTCCGATCCGGTCGAACGCGGTCGTGTTCCGGTCCGGCTGTCCGTCGCGGACGTGGAGGTGATGGAGACCGAGCAGCGGTCGCAGGCGGCGGTCGCGTTGCTGGTCGACACGTCGTTCTCGATGGTGATGGAGGGGCGGTGGGTGCCGATGAAACGCACCGCACTTGCGCTGAACCACCTGGTGAGCACCCGGTTCCGCAGCGACGAACTGCAGCTCATCTCGTTCGGCAGGCACGCGCAGGTGCTGACGCCGTCGGAGCTGGCAGGCCTGGACGGCGCCTGGGACCAGGGCACCAACCTGCACCACGCGCTGCTGCTGGCCGCCCGGCATCTGCGCAGGCACCCCAACGCGCAGCCGGTGGTCCTGATCGTCACCGACGGTGAGCCGACCGCGCACCTCGAGCCGGACGGCTTCGCGTATTTCGACTACCCGCCGAGCGCCCGGACCCTTGGTCTGACGGTCCGGGAACTCGACACCCTCGCCCGGCTCGGCGCCCACGTCACGTTCTTCCGGCTCGGTGAGGATCCCGGTCTCGCGCGGGTGGTGGACCGGATGGCGGAACGGGTCGGCGGACGCGTCGTGGCGCCCGGTCTGGACGGTCTCGGTGCCGCCGTCGTCAGCGACTACATGCGTCGCAGGCGCTGACCCGTGAGTACTTGTCAACCGCCGGCGGTTGACAAGTACTCACGGGTGCGTCAGCGCACGGCGGGCTGGTGCTGGGTGATGCAGTGGATGCCGCCGCCGCGCGCGAAGAGCGGGCGGGCGTCGACGGAGACGACCGTGCGTCCCGGGTAGGCGGCCGACAGGATCGCGACCGCTTCCTCGTCCGCGGGATCGTCGAAGCTGCACGCGATGACGCCGCCGTTGACGACGAAATGGTTGATGTAGCTGTAGTCGACGAAGCCCTCCTCGTCGCGCAGGACCTGCGGCGCGGGGACGGTGATGATCTCCCACGACTCGCCGCGGGCGTCCGTGGTCTGCTTCAGCGCGTCGATGACGGCCTTGCTGACCTCGAAGTCGGGGTGCTCGGGGTTGCGCTGATCGTGCACGAGGACGACGCCGGGCGACGGGATGGCGGCGACGATGTCGACGTGCCCGCGGGTGCCGTAGGTGTCGGAGTCGCGGGTCAGGCCGCGCGGCAGCCAGATCACCTTGGTGGCACCGATCGTGCGGGCGAGTTCCGCCTCGATGTCGGCCTTCGACAGGTCCGGGTTGCGGCCGGGGTCGAGTTGCACGGTCTCGGTGACCAGCACGGTGCCGAGGCCGTCGACCTGGATGCCGCCGCCCTCGTTGACGATCGGCGAGTCGACGAGTTCGGCACCGGACCGCTCGACCACCAGGGCGCCGATCTTCGAGTCCTTGTCCCACTGGGCCCAGTCCTGGCCGCCCCAGCCGTTGAAGATCCAGTCGACGCCGCCGAGGCGTCCGTCCTCGGACAGCACGAACGTGGGTCCGATGTCGCGCATCCAGGCGTCGTTCAGCGGCGCCGGGGCGATGTCGATGTCGGCGGACAGGTACTTCTTAGCCGCCGGCACCTCACCAGGGTCGACGACGACGGTGACCGGTTCGAACCGGGCGACGGCGTGTGCCACCTCGGCCCACGTGGTGCGCGCCTCGTGCTGCTCCTCCGGAGTGTCGCCCAGGGAGTAGCCCGCACTGGGGTAGGCCATCCAGGTGCGTTCGTGCAGTTCGCCTTCCGCGGGCATGCGCCAGGTCATCACGCCCTCCCGAACGGGGAGGCGTGATCGACGGGCTCGGTGAGGGCGCCGTACGTGTCGGGGCGACGGGTGGCCAGGAACGGGAACAGGGCCAGCCAGTCCTCGCGCTGCTGGAGGTCGAGGTCGGCGACCAGCACCGCGGATTCGTCGCGCGGTGCCTGAGCGAGGATGCGGCCGTAGGGGTCGGAGATGAACGACGAGCCGTAGAACGTGATGAGGCCTTCGCCGCCGTGGCGGTTGGGCACCACCATGAACGTGCCGTTCGCGATGCCGTTGCCGACGATCACCTGCTGCCACAGCGGCTGGGTGTCGAACTGCGGGTGGTCGGGTTCCGAGCCGATCGCGGTGGGGTACACCAGGATTTCGGCGCCGCCGAGCGAGTAGGCGCGGGCGACCTCGGGGAACCATTCGTCCCAGCAGGTGGGGAGTCCGAGCTTGACGCCGCCCAGTGCCTCGGCGGTGTGGACGGGGTACGGGTTGTCGGCGGGGCCGCCGCGGAAGTAGGTGTCCTCGTAGTAGCCGGCGGTGACGGGAATGTGCAGCTTGCGGGTGTGCGCGAGCAGTTCCCCGGACGGGGCGACGAGGATGGCGGTGTTGAAACCGAGTCCGTCCTCGTACTGCACGCCGTTCTCGGAGTCGTTCCGCTCGTACAGGGACGCGTGGACGAGGACGCCGTGTTCGGCGGCGGCCTTGGCGGCGAACGTGAACGTCGGCCCCGTGAGGAGGTCCTCGGCCTGGCGGCCGGGGTTGTCACCGCCTTCGACGAAGGCGGGGTACCGGCTCAGCGTGAGTTCGGGGAGGAACACCACGCGCGCCCCGAGCTTGGCTGCCGCGGCGATGCCCTCGTCGAGTTCGGCCCGCAGATCCTGCTCGTTCTCGTGCCAGCGGTGCTGGACGAGTCCGACGCGGAGCGGGGTGCGTCCGGTCTCGCGCGTCCTCGACAGGGACTCGGGAGGGGTGAGGGCGGTGATCGTCAACATTGTGATTCCTCGGATGTTCGGTTCGGCGAGCGCCTAAAACGAATTGGATTCGTTAAGTATGGTGGGTAAATGCTCGGCGATCAAGGGGCGGGGAGACACGATTTCGATTCCTTCGGTATCCACCCTGGTCGCCGGTGACACACACCGACCAGGAGGGCACCCATGCCACGGCCATCACAGCGACTGCTGTCGCCGGAGATCATCACCGAAGCTGCCATGCGCATGGTGGACCTCACGGGTGATTTCACGATGCCGGGTCTCGCCGAACGGCTGAAGGTGCGGCCCTCCTCGCTGTACAACCACGTGTCCGGGAGGGCGGAGATCATCGAACTGATGCGTGCCCGCATGATGGCGGGCATCGTGGTGGCGGACCCCGACGGCAAGTGGAGCGAGACGGTGGCCGGCCTGGCGCGAGAATATCGGCGCAACTACGCCGAGCATCCTCGGCTGATTCCTCTGTTCACCGCGCACACAGTGCAGTCCGGTGTGGCTTTCGCTCTGTACAACGCGCTGGCGCAGGCATTCTCGGACGGCGGCTTCACGCCCGAGGAGATTCTGCACGCCATCACGACGGTCGACAGTTTCGTGCTGGGGTCGGCGCTGGACCTCGCCGCACCCGAAGTGGTCTGGGCGACCGCGCCGGAGGCGAACGAGTCCATGCGAGCCGCCCTGGCCACGTCCGGGCCGAACCCCGGACGGGCGGATGCAGCATTCGAGTTCGGGCTGCGGACGCTTATCGCTGGCTTGGTGGCGCAGGCTCCGATCGAGCCGTGAGATCGCCCTCGTCGCGCAGAGCGGACGTCTCGCGGTTGAGGGTCTCGCCGCGGAAGAAGGCGGGACTGCGGAACCGCATGACCACCATGAGGATCGCCCCGAGCAGCAGGATCCCGAAGCCGAGGAAGAAGACCAGGCCGATGCCGCCGATCGACGCGCCACTCGCGTTGTCCGGGTCCATGCTCTCCTCGATCGAGATCACGAACACCGCGAGCAGCATGAGGCCGCCGAGGAGCGGGAACGCGAACCGGAAGACGATGTTGCGGAAACTCGTGAACAGGCTGTCCCGGAAGTACCAGACACACGCGAACGCCGTGATGCCGTAGTACCAGCAGATCATGATGCCCAGTGCGGCGATGGTGTCGAGCAGCGTGCGTTCGGACAGGAACGTCACCACCGTGTAGAACACCGCGGTGATGACGCCGGCGACGACCGTGGCGTACGACGGGACCAGGAACCGGGGGGACACGTCGGCGAGTTTCTTCGGGAAAGCGCCGTACGCGCCCATCGCGAGCATGGTGCGGGCCGCGGGCAGGAACGTGGTCTGCAGGCTCGCGACCGAGGAGACGAACACGGCGAGGAACAGCAACATGCCGCCCCAGTTCCCGAGAACCGGATCGGCGAGGGCGCCGAAGACGTTCTCGGAGTTGTCCGGGTTGCCCAGGCCGAGGCCGTCTTCGCCGACGCCGGCGTACATCATCGCCGCGACCGACACGAGCAGGTACGTCAGCAGAATCGTGATCACGCACAGCAGTCCGGCGCGACCGGGGGTCTTCTTCGGGTTCTTCGACTCCTCGCCCAGCGTCAGGCACGTGTCCCAGCCCCAGAACGCGAAGATCGAACCCGTCAGGCCGATCACGAACGCGCCGACGGCCAGTCCCGTGAACGGGTTGAACCAGCTCAGGTCGAACGACAGCCCGGCGGGGGCGTCCCCGTTACCGACGTGGACCAGTGCCACCACCGCGAACGCGATGAGCAGGACCATCTGGAAGCCGACCAGCGCGAACTGCAGCTTCTCGCTGGTGGTGATGCCGCGACTGGCGATCCACGTGGCGAGTGCGATGAAGAGCAGGGTGGTGCCCACATTCACGAACTTGTTGCCGGGCAGGTCCGCGATGCTCGGTGCGTCGAACAGTTTCGCGATGAACAGATAGAAGAACTGGACCGCGATCGCCGCGAGGTTCGAGAGCACGATGATCGTGGCGATCACCATGCCCCAGCCGCACATCCAGCCGACGTACGGACCGAACGCCTTCGTCGACCACGTGAACGACGCACCGCAGTCGGGTGATTCGGAGTTGAGCTCACGGTAGGCGTACGCCGTGAGGAACATGGGAATGAAGCCGGCGATGAAGATGGCGGGCATCTTCAGCCCGACCGCCGCGACGATCAGTCCGATGCTGGCCGTCAGCGTGTAACCCGGTGCCACGGAGGAGATCCCGAGGACCGCCCCTGCAAAGGTCCCGACCGCACCGGTGGCCAGCCCTTTGGTGCTCACGGCAACGCCGGCCGACGCCGGTGCGCCTTCGCTGTTCGTCATGTCTGAACCTCCGGTCGGGTGCGATCGTGGATCCGGGGCGGGTGTCGCGGACGGTTTACTCACTGTTGGGGAACTCCTGCTTGGGGACGACGACCATGGGCACCGGCAGGACGCGGAGCATCTTGGCCGCGGTGGATCCCAGGAACAGTCGACGAGGTTGGGCGAGGCGGCTGGAGCCGACCATGACGAGGTCGCCGTCCTGCCAGTCGAGTTTGCGGACCGCCGATTCCACGGAGGATCCGTCGGCGATCATCACGGAGACGGGGAAGTCTTCGGGTAGTGCGGACTTCGCCTCGTCCAGGGTGGACTGTGCATGGGCGACCGCGCGCTCGCGGACGCTCTCGGAGGTGTCCCGATGATCGCGAAGGTGGTGGTGCGGGTCCAGTTCGACGAGGGACACCAGACGCAGCGGGGTCTCCATCCGCTTGCTGGTCCGCACGGCGGTTCGCAGCAGCACGTCCGCACCGACGCGCGTCCCGAGTGCGCACGTGACCTCTCGGATCTTCTTCGCGGAGGAATGCCGATGGCCGCGGGGCGCGAGGCAGAGCGGCACGTGCGCGGAGTGCAGCAATTCCGTCGACACGGAACCGACCGAGTGCCTGCCGAGCAGGCCGTCACCCGCGGCGCCGACGACGATCGCGTGCGCGTCGAGGCGGGTGACCTCGTCGAGGATGCCCTGTGCGAACGATTCGTGGAAGCTCAGGTGGACGTCCACGTCGATGTCGCTCGGCACCGACGACTTCGCCTCGTTCAGCCAGCGCTGTGCGCGGGAGGCGAGGATGTCGTCGAAGCCGGTCTCTGCCGGAACTCTCGCCGGGACCGTGCGGTCCGGCGGGAGAACCATGCAGATGTCGAGCTGTGCGCCGAGACTTCGGGCGAGCTGCGCCCCGAGGGCCAGACCGTCCTCCCCGCTGGGAGTGGCGAGATATCCAACGACCAATCGCATGGTGACGGTTCCGATCTGTCTCGGGGCGGGTGGGTTACGCGAAGCCGACGTACTTGGTCTCGAGGTACTCCTCGATGCCTTCGGTGCCGCCTTCGCTGCCGAGTCCGGACTGCTTGACTCCGCCGAACGGCGCGGCGACGTCGGAGATCACTCCGCGGTTGACGCCGACCATGCCGCTCTCGAGCTTGTCGGCGACGCGGAACGCGCGGTCGACGTTCTGCGTGTAGATGTATGCGGCGAGACCGTATTCGGTGTCGTTGGCGGCGGCGACGCCCTCGGCCTCGGTGTCGAATCCGGTGATCGCGGCGACGGGTCCGAAGATCTCCTCGCGGACGATGCGCGCGTTCGCGGGTACCTCGTCGAGGACGGTGGGCTGGAAGAAGTAGCCGGGACCGGCGACGGACTTGCCGCCGGTGCGGACCCGGGCGCCCGCGGCGACGGCGTCGTCGACGAGGGACGCCACGTTGCGGCGCTGCTTCTCGTTGACGAGGGGGCCGACGTTGGTGCCGTCCTCGCTGCCCGGTCCGACGGTGAGCGCGGCGATCCGGTCGGTGAGCTTGGTGGTGAATTCCTCGCGCACCGAGTTCGCGACGATCAGGCGGTTGGCGGCGGTGCACGCCTCGCCGCCGTTGCGCATCTTCGCGGCCATCGCGCCCTCGACCGCGGCGTCGATGTCGGCGTCGTCGAACACCACGAACGGCGCGTTGCCGCCGAGTTCCATCGACGTGCGCAGAACCTGCTGGGCGGACTGCTCGATGAGGATCTTGCCGACGCGGGTGGATCCGGTGAACGTCACCTTCCGCAGCCGCGGGTCGGCGAGCAGCGGTTCGGTGACGGCGGCGGCGTTCGACGCGGGCAGCACCGACAGCACACCGGCCGGCAGGCCTGCCTCGGCGAAGATCTCGGCGAGCAGCAGCATGGTGAGCGGGGTGTCCTCGGCGGGCTTGACGATGATCGTGCAGCCTGCGGCGAGCGCGGGGCCGATCTTGCGGGTGCCCATCGCGAGCGGGAAGTTCCACGGCGTGACGGCCAGGGTGGGTCCGACGGGCACCTTGGTGACCATGATCCGTCCGCTGCCCGACGGCGACGTGGTGTAGCGGCCCTGGATGCGGACGGCTTCCTCACTGAACCAGCGCAGGAACTCGGCGCCGTAGTTCACCTCGCCGCGGCTCTCCGGCAGGGCCTTGCCCATCTCCATCGTCATGAGCAGCGCGAGGTCGTCGGTGCGCTCGATGACCTTCTCCCACGCCGACCGCAGGATGATCGACCGCTGCCGGGGTGCGGTGGCCGCCCATTCCTCCTGGACCGCCGCGGCGGAGTCCAGTGCGCGCATCGCGTCCTTGCCACCCGCATCCGCGACGTCGGCGATGAGGGTTCCCGTTGCCGGGTCGTACACCGGGAAGGTGCCGCCGTCGATCGGGTCGGTCTGGGCGCCGTCGATCCACAGACCGGTGGGCAGGGTGGCGCGGAGCCGTTCGAAATCAGTCATCGGAGTCCTCGTGGTGGGGATGGTGGTGATCGCACGCCTCCGGGGTGGGGGCGACGTCGAGGGCGGGGTTGCGGTCGAAGAATCCGGCCGGCTTCAGCCAGAAGGACACGGTGTCCGCAGGCATGATCGGCCAGTCCTCCGGCCGCGGAATGTGGTGGATCCCGAACGTGTACCAGAGCACCACGTCGGTGTTCTCGATCGGGCGGTCGGCCGCGGTCCAGGCGGGAAGTCCGTGATCGACCTTGCTCTGGTTCACGAATTCGCCGGCGGGCCAGCGTTCGTCGGGGGAGTTGGGCGTCACCCAGACGGTGTGGCCGATCGCGCCGGTGCGCTGGAAGATCGGTGACGCCGGGTCGAACATCGACGGGATCGCGCCGCCGGGAACGAGTTTGTAGGCGGGGGCGGTGCCGAGTCCGGTGGTCGTGTTGTCGTTGACGACTTTCCACGCGCGCTGGCTCTGCCAGTCGAAGTCCTGCCTGCCCTCGTGTTCGGTGCGCAGCGGGGTGTTCTTCTGGCGTAGCGCGAGCCCGAGGGGATTGTCCGGGCCCATCGGCACGATCTCGGTCTCGGTCGCGTACACCGTGTTCTCGGTGCCGTCGATGTCGAGATCGAGCCGCGCGACCAGGAAGTGCTGGTGGAACGGCGCGTACGTGCGGGTGTCGACCAGGGTGCCGCTCGGGTGCTCACCGCCTTCGGGGAAGTGGCTGACCACCATGATCCCGGTGGCACGGACCTCGCACTCGATGTTGCCGTCCTGGTAGAACCGCCAGTAGACGAGGTATTCGTAATTCGCGACCGTCACGTGCGTCGACACCGTCAGCCGCCGCATGCGGCGCACCTCGGAGCCGTCGTGGTCGACGTGCTTCCAGAGGACGGCGTTGTCCTCCTCGTGGATACAGATCGCGTTCTCGATCGTGAACGGCACACCGTGGCTGTCGTGGAGGACGGCGTCGAGGTACCGGATCTCGCCGAGGCAGTCGCAGCCCAGGGTGAGTGAGGTGGTCATGAACCCGATGCCCCACTCGCCGATGTCGAAGGCGGTGCGGCGGTAGTGATCGGTGCTGGTGTCGCGGTACGGCACCGCCATCTCCGCGAACGACATCCGGTTCGCGATCGAACGCACCCGGCCGTTGTCGTTGTAGGTCACCGCGTGCAGGGTCATGCCCTCGCGGTAGTTGAACCCCACCCGCAGCGACCAGTTCTGCCATTCGAGTTTGTTGCCCTCGAGTGTGAACGACGGTCCCTCCGGCTGGACGATGTCCAACGGCTTCAACGGCGGGCGCGTGCTCGCGTTCCGGATCCGTTCCGGAATGTGCCGGGGCACGTACTCGCCCATGACCTCGGGGCGTTCGACGCTGAACGTGTCCTCGATCTCGAGCAGTTCCATCTTGTTGACGTCGATCACACAGTGGAAACCGTTGACCGGCCCCGCATACGGGTTGGTGCCCTCGGACGCCCGCACCCAGGTGTCCGACCAGCCGAGCCGGCGGCCCTTGTACTTCTCCGGGGTCACCACGTCGCCGTACGTCCACACGTCCATGAACACCAGGCTCATGTCCGTGACCCCGCGCTTCGCGAGCGCCGCGATCACGTCGGGGTGCCCGCGGAGGAAGGCGTCCGCCTCTTCCCATTCGTCGACCGTGAAATTCGCCTGGACGTCCGGGATGTGCTGCCAGGAGACCACGTTGTCTCCGGTCAGCGAGACGAGCGCCTTGTAGGTGTCTCCGCTGCCGCGGTCGAAGCACACGACGATCGCCCGGCGGTCCGGGACGGTGCCCGACGCGTCGAACGCCGACACCGCCGCCTTGTCCGGCTCGGCGAGTTCGATCGACGCGAACCGCCAGCCGTCCCCGACCCCGTGTTCCCGGGCGAGGACGGCCGCGGCCTTCGCGAATTCGTCCGCCCCCAACGGGTCCAGAGGATGGAACGTGCCGGTGGTCGTCCGGGTCATGATGTCTCCTCTGGTCGATGGGTGGGCGGTTCGTGCTCGTGCGCCTTTTCGGTCGTGGTGGCTACCGAAAAGGCGCACGGGTCAGACGAGCGAGCGCACGATCTGCTCGATCACGGTCAGGGCGTCGTCGAGCAGGTCGTCGCCGATCACCAGCGGCGGAAGCAGCCGGATGACGTTTCCGTACGTACCGCATGTCAGCAGAATGACACCTTGTTCGAGCGCACGGGCGGCAATCGCCTTCGTCAGTTCCGCATCCGGCTCGGTCGTGCCGGGCTTGACGAACTCCATCGCGAGCATCGCGCCGCGTCCACGCACCTCACCGATGACCCCGACGTCGGCGGCGAGGGCCTGCAGCCGCGGCAGGGCCAGGTCGCCGATGTGCTGTGCGCGAGCGGGCAGGTCGAACTTCCGCATGCTGTCGATCGCGGCGAGCGCGGCGGCACACGCGACGGGGTTGCCGCCGTACGTGCCACCCAGTCCGCCGGGGTGCACCTTGTCGAGGAGTTCGGCGCGGCCCGTGATCGCGGACAGCGGCATGCCGCCGGCCATGCCCTTGGCCATCGTGATGATGTCCGGGACGATCTCCTCGTGCTCGCACGCGAACCAGGCGCCGGTGCGGGAGAATCCGGTCTGTACCTCGTCGGCGATGAACACGACGCCGTTGGCGCGGGCCCAGTTCACCAGGGTGGGGAGGAATCCCTCGGCGGGAACGATGAATCCGCCCTCGCCCTGGATCGGCTCGATGATGATCGCCGCGAGCGAATCGGCGCCGATCTGCTTCTCCATCTGGCTGATGGCGCGCTGAGCGGCCTGCTCGCCGGTCAGTCCGTCCTGGTCCCGGTACGGGTAGGACATCGGGAGCCGGTACACCTCGGGCGCGAACGGGCCGAAGTGGGCCTTGTAGGGCATCGACTTGGCGGTGAGGGCCATCGTCAGGTTCGTGCGACCGTGGTAGGCGTGGTCGAATGCGACGACGGCGTCGCGGCCGGTGGCGAGGCGGGCAACCTTGATGGCGTTCTCCACCGCCTCGGCGCCCGAGTTGAACAGGACGGTGCGCTTCTCGTGGTCGCCGGGGGTGAGGTCGGCGAGTTCCTCCGCCACGCGGACGTAGCCCTCGTACGGGGTGACCATGAAACAGGTGTGGGTGAAGTGCCCGACCTGCTCGCGGACCGCCTCGGCGACGGCCGGATCGGACGCGCCCACGCTGGTGACGGCGATGCCCGAGCCGAGGTCGATCAGCGAGTTGCCGTCGACGTCGACGACCACACCACCGTCGGCATCCGCCGCGTACACGGGGACGCTGGAGCCGACGCCCGCGGCCACGGTGGCGCGGCGACGTGCGGTGAGGGCCGCCGACTTCGGGCCGGGGAGCTCGGTGACCAGGGCGCGCTTCTGCGGCAGCCGGTACTGGATGTCGTTCATGATGGTGCAGTCCTCAGGGTCGTGACGTGGATGGGATGGGTGGGAGCGACGTCAGTCGTTGGAACTCATGACGTGCTTGATGCGGGTGTAGTCCTCGACGCCGTAGCCGGAGAGGTCCTTGCCGTATCCGGAGTACTTGAAGCCGCCGTGCGGCATCTCGGCGACCAGCGGGATGTGGCAGTTGATCCAGACGGCACCGAAATCGAGTGCGGCCGAGAGCCGTTGCGTGACGCCGTGGTCGTTGGTCCACACGCTCGACGCCAGGCCGTACCGGACGTCGTTGGCGAGGGTGACGGCCTCCTTCTCGTCGGAGAAGCTCTGCACGGTGAGGATGGGACCGAACGTCTCCTCCTGCACGATGTCGTCGCGCTGGTCGACGCCGGTGATCACGGTGGGTTCGAAGAAGAATCCCTGCTCTCCCGAACGCTTTCCGCCGGTGACGATCTTGGCGGAGGTGGGGAGCGCGGCGATCTTGGAACTGACCGCGTCGAAGTGGTTGACGTTGTTGAGCGGGCCGTAGAACGTGTCCGGGTCGTCCGGCAGGCCGGGCTTGAGGGTCTCGGCCTTGCGGACGAGGGCGTCGACGAGCTGGTCGTGGATGGACTCGTGGACGAGGACGCGGGTGGCGGCGGTGCAGTCCTGGCCGCCGTTGAAGAAGGCGGCCTCGGCGATGCCGCTCGCGGTCTTCTCGATGTCGACGTCGCCGAAGACGATCGCGGGGGCCTTGCCGCCGAGCTCGAGGTGGGCGCGCTTGAGCTGGCGTGCGGCGGAGACGGCGACGGCGATGCCCGCCCGCACGGATCCGGTGATCGACACCAGACCGAGGGCCGGGTTCTCCACGAGGGTGGCGCCGGTCTCGCCGTTGCCGAGGACGACGTTGAAGACGCCGTCCGGCAGGATCCCCTTGGTCAGCCGGGCCAGGACGAGCGTGCTGTTCGGGGTGGTGTCGCTCGGCTTGAGCACGATCGTGTTGCCCGCCGCGAGCGCGGGACCGATCTTCCACAGGGCCATCATGAACGGGTAGTTCCACGGGGTGACCTGACCGACCACGCCGATCGGCTCGCGGCGCACGTAGGAGGTGAAGCCGTCCATGTACTCGCCGGCGGCCTTGCCTTCGAGCATGCGGGCGGCGCCCGCGAAGAAGCGGAGCTGGTCGGCGCCCACCTTGATCTCTTCGTCGGCGATGACCTGCTTCGGCTGCCCGGTGTTGCGGCACTCGGCCTCGACGAGTTCGTCGCTGTGCGCCTCGATCGCGTCGGCGAGCTTCAGCAACGCGGCCTGCCGCACGCTCGGAGTGGTCTTGCCCCACGAGACGAACGCCTGCTCGGCGGCCTCGACGGCCGCGTCGACGTCGGCCTTGGTGGAGACGGGCGCCCGCCCGACGACGCTCTCGTCTACAGGGTTGATCAAGTCCAGCGTTTCCGTCGCGGATGAGGCGACGAACTCACCGTTGATGTAGTTCTCGAGTACGTCGATCGACATCGGTACCGGTTCCTCTCGTGGGGTCGAAACTCGTGGTCCGCGGCGGGCCGTCGGTGGAACGGTCCGACCGGGGCCCGGAGTTGCAGAACATCTGAAAACAAGTGTGCGCTGTCTCACAAGCCAGAGGCAGCTGACAAAATGGTGAAAGACGCGCCCCCCGCCGCGCCGAGTTGTCCAATCCGGACGTCATCCGTGCGAGCAGGTGTGCCCGGCCGCGCCGGAACCGGCGAACGGCACGTCCGCGGGGACGCTCGCGACGGTGGCGTCGTGCACGACCTCGCCGCCGACCAGAGTGAGATCGGCCCGCTGGTCCAGCAGTTCTCCGGGTTCGAGCGCGTACAGGTCCGCCGACCAGACGACCAGGTCGGCGTGGGCACCGGGACGGATCACGCCGAGGTCGTCCTCGGCGTGCCAGGCCCACGCGCCGCCGCGGGTGTACGCCCGCAACGCCGAATCCAGGTCCATCCGTTCACGCGGGGTCCAGTCGGCGCGGCCGTCCAGACCCGAGCGGGTGAGGGCGGAGTACAGGCCGACGAGCGGATCCATCTCCCCGACCTGCCAGTCGCTGGAGAACGCCAGCACCGCGCCGGACTCGGCGAGCGAACGGAACCGCCACGCCCGGTCCCACCGGTCCTCGCCGACGTTCTCCATCCACGTCCCCGCGACGAGGTCGGGCGAGCAGTGCCGCGGCTGCATCGCCGCGACGACGCCGAGTTCCCGGAACCGGGGAAGGTCCTCGGGATGCAGGCACTCGACGTGGACGATGCCGTGCCGCCGGTCGGTGGTGCGGTTCACGCGGGCGGCGTGCTCGATGGAGTCGAGCGCGAGGCGGATGCCCCAGTCGCCGGTCGCGTGCGTGTGCGTCTGGAAGCCGAGGCGGTCGAGTTCGGTGAGCATCGCGGTGAACTCCTGCGGTGGCAGGCTCGGCGCGCCGCGGTGTCCCGGCCGGTTCGCGTAGTCGGCGAGCATGGCGGCGGTGTGCGGCTCGATCACGTCGTCGGCGTACAACTTCACCGGCCCGAGCCGCAGCATGTCGTCGACCGGCGCGCCGTCGACGGCCTCCCGCAGGTCCCGGCGGAACGCGGCGTCGGCGCCGACCGGGTGGAACAGGGCGGTGATCACCCGCGAGTGCATCCGCCCCTCGGCGCGCGCCCGGTACATCAGGTCGAGTTCGGCCAGCGGGACCTGCGGTTCGACGACGGTGGTGATGCCGCTCGCGGTCGCCATCTCCAGGCTGGACGTGATGCGCCGGTACCGGCGGTCGGGGGAGTACATCGGGATGTCGCGCTGCAGCCCGGCCAGACCGGCCCGCGTCATCGCGCTGGTGTAGAAGTCCGTGACCCAGCCGGTGGGTGCGCCGTGGCCGTCGAATTCCGGCCGTCCCCAGGGGATCTGCGTGCCGCGGTCGATCCCGAGCTTCCGCAGCGCGGCCTCGTTCAGCCACACCGAGTGCTGGTCGTAGGTGGTGATGAAGACCGGGCGGTCGGTGAGGCCGCGGAGGTCGCCGGCGTTCGGCCTGCGCCCGGTCACCACGGAGTAGACGGCGTTCTCGGCGCAGATCCAGTCGAGGTCGGGGCGAGCGGCCGCGTGCGCGCCGATCCGCCGCCGGACCTCCGTGAGGTCGTGTGCGCCTTCGAGACTCACCGCGTCGGGGTCGAATCCGAGGAGCAGATGGTTGTGGCTGTCGATGATGCCGGGGGTGACCAGCCGGCCGCGCAGGTCGATGGTCCGCCGGGCAGGCGGGGCGTCCTCGGTGGTCCCGACGTATCGGATCCGGCCGTCCGCGATGCCGACGGCCTCGGCCCGGCCGGGAGCGTCGAACGTGCGGACGACGCCGTTGTTCAGCAGCAGGTCGAGCATCAGCAGGTCTCCTCGGGGGCGGCGTCGAGCAGCAGCAGGTGGGTGTTCTTGCGCGGTCGCAGGTACAGGGCGAAGTAGACGAAGCCGGCGGCGACGAGCCCGAGGGAGATGCCGAGGCTGAGCCACTGCTCCGGGTCGAGCAGGGTGACGACGAAGACGAGACCGAGTGCGGCGATGCAGATTCCCGGGGCCAGCGGCCACAACGGCATCCGGTAGCCGGGTCGGGCGGTCCCGCCGCGGCGGTGGTTGATCGCGGCCAGCGCGATGAACAGGTAGGTGAACGTCAGGGTCGACCCGGTGGCGGTGAGCAGGACGTCCAGCGGGACGAAGCACGCGGCGAATGCGATGGCGCCCATCACGACGGTGGCGAGGACGGGGACGCGGCCCTTGGTGCTGACGGCCTGCAGCGGCGCCGCGACGGTCCCGGGGAGGGCGCGATCGCGAGCGGCGGCGTAGAGGAGCCTGCCGGCCTGCAGCGTGATCGCGATGATCGCGTTGATCACGGCGAGGGCGATCGAGAGCATGACCACCATGGCGACGGCGTGACCGGCGCGTTCGGTGAGGAAGGCCTCGACGGGGAGGCTGGAACCGAAGAGTTCGGTCTGCGAGCGGGCGCCGACCATGATGGCGATCAGCGGGACGAGTTCGGTGGCGACGGTGATGACGGCGCTCCAGATCACGGCCTTCGCGATCGAGCGGGCGGCATTCTTGGTCTCCTCGGCGAAGTACACGGCGCCGCCGTACCCGTTGTACGCGAAGATGCCCTGGGTGACGGCCAGCATCAGTCCGGAGATCGCCAGCGGTGCGAGCTGGCCGGTGGCCGGGTCGAGGACCTCCGGGCTGAGCAGGCTCGACAGCGGCCGTTCCATGTGGACGAAACCCAGGACGGTGAGCAGGACCAGCGCCGCCATCTCGACACCCAGGAAGACCCCGGTGAGCCACGCGTTCGTCCGGATGTCGAAACACGCGGTCACGGTGGTGATCACGACCACGACCAGGGCGGTCTGCTGCGGCGACAGTCCGTGGATCGCGACGCCCAGATAGTCGGCGACGCCGAGGGCGAAGACCGCGATGATCAGCGGCAGGGAGATGAGGCTGATGAAGAACGTGGCGACGCCGAAGGCCGGTCCGAGTGCCCGCGACACCAGCGAATAGTCGCCGCCTGCGACGGGATACGCGGAGGCGAGTTCGGCGTAGCAGAAGGCGATGAGGATGCTGACGACGCCGGCGATGAGGAACGCCCAGAAGACGCCGGTGCCGAACAGGGCGAGGGCCGAGCCGCCGAGGATGAAGACGCTCGACGCCGGTGAGATCGACGACAGGGTGATCAGGATGTTCCCGCCGACGCCGATGCTCCGCGAGAGCGAGGCCTCGTAGGCGCCCGCGGCGGCGGGGGGAGTGGCGGTGGGCGGCCGGGCGGTCTGGTCCATGAGCTGTCCGTTCGGGGAGGGTGAGGGGGTCGAATAGTTTTTTGACACATCCGTCAAACAACTGGGCCGAGTGTCACAGATCACGTCGGCTACTGTCAACGGCATGGCGCGACCGAACACTCAGAAGCAGCGGCGTTCCGAACTCATCGAGGCCACGCTGCAGGCCGGATCCGTGCACGGACTGCGGTCCCTGTCCCTGACCGACGTGGCGAAGCGGGCGGGCCTGACGCGCGGTGCGCTGCTCTACTATTTCGACGACCTGGATGCGCTTCTCGTCGAGGCGCACCGGGCGGGCACCGAACGCTACTGCGATCAGCGCGACGAGGCGGTGGCCGCCCAGGCGTCGTACGCCGCCAAGCTGAGGACGGCCGTCGACGCGGGGCTGCCGAGCGGGCCCGACGACACCCTGATGCGGCTGCTCTACGAATTCGACTTCATGTCGGGCACTTCGGCGCTGCACGACGAACTGGTCCGGAAGATGTATCTGCGGCAACTCGCGACGTACCGCGCGATCCTCGGCGACGGGCACGCGTCGGGGGAGTTCGCCGTGCGCGGCGACATCGACCAGGCGGCAATGAATCTGGTGGCCCTCGAAGACGCGTACGGTCTGCACATCGTCGGCGGAAACAGTCTCATCACCGTCGATGCCGCGCGCACGGCGATGCTGGGGTTCTGTGAGCAGATCGGCTGCGGCGTCACGGAAGACGCCGCAGCCGAACGGGACTGAGCGGGTCGGCTACCTCGGGTGGCTGCCTGCCACCTCCGCCTCGTGGCGCACCGAGCCGGCCACCACGGTGAGCTGCACCCGCGCGGTGAGGAGGGAATCGGCGCCGGCGGTGAACGGATCCCCGTCGAGGACCACGAAGTCGGCGGCCTTGCCCGCGACGAGTTGACCGGTGAGGTCGTCCCAGCGGCACGAGTAGGCGGCGTCGCGGGTGGCGTGCGCGAGCGCGTCCGCCATCGGCAGTGCGTACTCGGGCAGGTTGGGCGCGAGCGCCGGATCGATCGCGGACTTGCGCGTCGTCGCGATGTACATGTTGGGCAGCGGGGGATGCGGTGCGGTGGGGGCGTCGGAGCCCAGCGCGAGGACAGCGCCCGCCGCCGTCATCTCGGGCCACGGGAACGCCCGCTCGACCCGATGGTCGCCCAGCATCGACCGCCAGTTCTCCTGGATCGCCGGGTCGGCGTGCACCGGCTGCATCGAGGCGACGACGCCGAGCCGGGCGAGCCGCTGCACGTTGTCCTCCGTGATCGTCTCCAGGTGCTCCATCCGGTGCCGTCGCGGGCGAATTCCGTTGGTGGCGACGGCGTGTTCGAGCGCGTCGAGCGCGATCTCCGACGCCTCGTCACCGATGGCGTGCATCGCCACCTGGAGTCCGGCGGCGTCGGCCGCAGCGACGACCGGTGCCAGCGCGGCGAGGTCCCAGATCGGTTCGGCGTTCGTGCCGTCCGAGTACGGCTCTGTCATGGCGGCGGTGCAGCTGTCGATGACACCGTCGATGATGACCTTGATCCCGGCCATCCGCAGCCAGGGGCCCTGCAGGCGCTGCTGGTACTCCGCCGCCTCGTGCACCTGGCGGACGTTGTCCTCTTCCGAATCGGTTCGTTCGATCAGCCAGTGCCCGGCCACCCGCAGCGGCAGCGTGCCGCCGCCTGCGGCCAGTGCGCGTTCGAGCGCGGCGACCTCGTCCGCGCCGAGCGCCATGTCGACCGCGCCGGTGACGCCGTCGGCGAGATACTGCTCGAAGGCGGCCGCGAGCGCGGTGTCCCGTTCGTCGTTGCTGATCACCTTCGCGAGGGCGGGCCACACGATCTGGGTCACCGCCGTCTCGAACAGCATGCCGGTGGCCTCGCCGGTGACGGGATCGCGCTCGATCCGGCCGCCGATCGGGTCCGGGGTGTCCGCGTCGATGCCGAGTTCGCGCAGCGCGGCGGTGTTCACCCACGCCGAGTGCACGTCGTTGGAATCGAGGTAGACGGGTCGGTCGGCTTCGGCGGCGTCGATCATCTGACGCGTCGGCGGGTGCCCGTCGAGTGCGGAGAACAGCCAGCTGCGGCCGAGGAGCCGGGGTGCGTCCGGGTTCTCGGCGGCGAACCGGCGGATGCGGTCCTGGATGTCGGTCAGGTCGGCGGCGCTCTGCAGGTCCACCTTCTGCAGGGCCTGTCCCATCATCAGCAGGTGGGTGTGGGCGTCGATGAAGCCGGGCAGGACGAATGCCCCGCCGAGGTCGACGACGCGGGCGTCGCCGGACAGCGTGTCGGCGGTCGCGGTGTCGCCGACGTACGTGAGGCGGTCGCCCCGGACGATCATCGACTCGGCCCAGGCCGGTTCGGCGGCGGTGAAGATCCGGCCGCCGCGGTAGTGGGTCGTGTCCGTGTTCATGATGTTCTCTCTTTCCGTCAGACGACGACCGAGGTGGTGTACCGGGCAGCGGGATCCTGTCCGGGTAACGCGGAGGCCTGCTCGGTGCGCGTCGACAGGCGGGCGATCCAGACGATCGGCACGAGCAGGGCGAGGCTGATGCCCGCCAGGACGAAGCCGAACGCGACGTACCCGACGGCGCCGGTCACGAGCGTGCCGAAGAGCGGGGCGAACGCCGACCCCACCAGATATGTGCCCAGGAGCGGGGCGGACCAGCGGCCGGACGAGTCCAGCGCGGCGGCGATGGCCACCACGTAGATGAAGGCCGCGGCGTACACCGTGTTCCAGGCGATGATAAGCACCAGATACGTCGTCGAATCGGTGGCCAGGCACGAGCCCAGTTTCAGGGCGGCGCCGAGTCCGAGGAGGACGGCGGTGGGGACGGTGCGGCCGAGGCGCGAACCGAGCGCGGTGAGGACGAGGGCGGCGGCGATGCCGCCCGCGGTGGACAGGCTGAGCGCCAGACCCATCTGCTGTTCGGTCAGGGAGGCGTGTTCGGCGCCCATGATGCCGGACACCGCCCACAGCGAGTCCTCGCCGATCGCCCAGATCGCGAAGAGCACGAGGAGGGAGAAGCCGGCGACGGCCAGCTTCTTCTCGGTGACGCCCTCGGGCAACGGGGTTCGGGTGTGCGCCGCGCTCGGCTCGCCCTCGTCGACGGCGGGGGCGGACGGCAGCCAGGCGATCGTGAACACCGTCGCCAGCGCCAGCACCGCGACGATCCCGAACGCATTGGTCATGTGCAGGCCGAGGATCGGGATGAGCGCGAGAACCCCGGTGACCGCGGTGCGGTTGACGAGACCGTTGATCCCGGACACCCGGTTCGGATTGTTCAGCGCGGCCAGGGCGGCCCCGCCGACCGCGACCGCGCCGCCGGCGCCGATCCCGCCGACGATGATGGCGGCGCACGCGATGGGCGCGGAGTGGACGAGGGCGGCGACGCCGAAACCGGTGGCCATCACGACGAGGCTGACGCGGCCGAGCAGGTGGCGTGAGCGGCCGGCCGCCCATCGGGTGGTCGCGAGGCAGACGAGCGCGGTGGCCAGCAGTGAACCGGTGAGGACGGCGCCGGCGACGGTCTGGGTGACGCCGAGGTCGTCGACCATCGCGATGATCATGAGCGGGATGAGATTGGCCGTGATGTAGCCGACGACGAAGACGCTGAAGGTGGCGATACCGCGGCCGAGGGTCAGGGGGACGCGGACGGCGGCGGTCACGTGGGATTCCTGGGGTGGGTCAACGACAACTCCGGGTCTCGGGTGGCGGCCCGCGTGAGACGTGGGTCACTTAGCGAATGGGATTCGTTAAGTATGCGGAGGGTGCGTCCCGCGCGCAAGGGGGCAAACGAACTTGATTCGTTAATGTTGCGTTTCGGCGTTGTTCGAGGTCGGCGTCTGACACAATGGAGTAGTCGTCCGTGCTCAGCTGGCCAACTTGTCCAGCGCTATCCCCATTCCGACCGGTCAGGGTGACACGGACCCGACCGCACACTGCGCAGGAGCCGACATGACCGTTCCCGTTCGCTGGATGTTGTCCCAGCCGGACCTGGCTCTCGAACTGAAGGGTGGCGCCGCCGGTCTCGGCAACGAGATCACGTTCGCCCACGCCACCGAATTGCAGGACCCCGTCCGCTGGCTCTCCGGCGGCGAATTGCTCCTCACCACCGGTATCCGGCTTCCGCTGACGGCCGCCGACCGGGCGCGGTACCTGCGCGGACTCGGCGAGGCCGGCGTGGCGGCGGTCGGGTTCGGCACCGGACTCTCCCATCCCGAGGTGCCCGAGGACCTGGTGGTCGTCGCCGACGAGATCGGACTGCCGCTGCTCAAGATACCGCTGCCCACGCCGTTCGCGGCGGTGGTCAAGAGGGTCATGAACCGTCTGGCAGAGCAGGAGTACGAGGCGGTGCTGCGCGCGTCCCGGGCGCAACCGCGGATGACCCGCGCCGTCATCCAGGGCGGCACCGGCGCCACCGTCCGCGAACTCGCCGTCGCCACGTCGTCCACCGTCCTGCTCCTCGACCTGTCCGGCCGGGTGCTGGAGGCGCATCCGGCGCAGCCCGCGGAGGACGTGCTCGGGGAACTGCGGGACGTGCTGGAGGCGGGCACCGGCGGGGCGTCGAGCAGCGTGTCGCTCGCGCGCTCGGGCGCGTCGATCACGGTGCAGCAGATCAGCGTCGGTAGCACCCCGCACGGCCACCTCGCCGTGATCAGTCCCATCGCGCTCAGTCACGTGGACCAGATCCTGCTCGGTCACGCGAACTCGTTGCTCGCGTTGGATTTCGAGAAGCCGGTGCGACTCAGGACGGCACAGAACCGGCTCAATTCGCACGCCCTCGGCCTGCTGCTCACCGAGGACCGCGACCTCGCGCCCGCGTGGTCGCAGATCCGGCACGCCGCGGACGCGGACGGCATGGTCCGCGGACTCACGGTCGTGGCCGAGACGCCCGCGCTCGCGGAACGGGCCGAGTCGGCGGTCGCGGTGGCCATGAACAAGGCCGGACGGCAACTGTTCTCACGCAGGCACGATGCGCGGGTCACCGTCCTGCTGCGGGGAACCGACGACGTCGACTTCGCGCGGGCGATGCTGCGCAGTCTGTCCGCCCCGGAGCGGAAGGCGATCCGGGCCGGGCTGAGCGGGCGGCGGGAGATCGCCGGTCTCGTGGCGGCCATCGAACAGTCCCAACTCGCCGCGTCGGCCGCCGAGGCGGGGGCGGATCCGTTGGAATTCGCGGCGCTGACCGGCAGCGCGCTGCTCGCGTTCAGTTCGACGCGGGAGGTGCTGAACTCGCTGGCGGACACGATGATCTCGCCGATCGACGACTACGACCGCAGCAACGGCACCGAATTGCTGGGGTCGCTGCGGGCGTTCCTCGAGGCGAACGGGCACTGGGAGTCGGCGGCGGCGGTGATGGGCGTGCACCGGCACACCCTGCGCAGCCGCATGGCGCGGATCGAATCGCTGATCGACTGTCGGCTGGACGTGGCGCGCGTGCGCGCCGAACTGCTGCTCGCGATCATCGCCCGGCAGTCGTGACTGCCGGGCGATGACCGGACGGGACTACTTTCCGAGGCGGGCGACGATGTCCGCGGCGGTGCGCTGACCCATCCGGACGGCGCCGTCCACGTGCTGGTAGCCCTCGGCGGCGATGTCCGAGCAGGAGAAGTGGAACGGTCCGACCGGCGTCCGCGTGTCCTTGCCGTACCGGTGCAGGCCACCGAGGTCGAAGCTCGCGGCGTACGCGCCCCGGGTCCATTCCTCGGAGCCCCAGTCGGACTCGTAGTACACCACCGGCTCGGCGGCCTTCGGCCCGAGGTAGCGGGCGAGGGAGCCGAGGATGGTGGCGCGGCGCTCTTCCTCGCTCAGTGCGAACATCGCGTCGGCCTTCTCGTCCGACACGAACGCGACAAGGGTGCCGCGGGTGTCCTCGTGGTTGGTGTTGTCGTACACCTCCTGCACGACCTCGGAGGCGCCGAATCCGGTGCCGGACAGGCCGTCCGCACGCCAGAACGGGGTCTCGTACACGGCGTGCACCTTGATGACGAGTCCCAGCGACTGGTGCTGGTGCATCTGGTGCTGGCGGCGCGGCAGCGGCGGGTCGTACGAGATGCGGGAGTACAGGTTCGGCGGGACGGCGAGGATCACGCGGGACGCTTCCACGCGAATGTCCCCGTCCGCCAGCACGACTGCGCCGTCCTCGCTCCACCGGACGGTACGCACGGGGGCGTTCAGGACGACGTCGTCGCCGAGGGCGGCCGCCATCCGGATCGACACCTGCTGCATGCCGCCGATGACCCGCTTGTCGAGGATGAAGTCCTCGTCCACCAGGTGCGAGAACGATCCGGCGGACGCGGCCATCAGCACCGCCTGCAGCGCGGAGAACGAGTGCGCGGGCTTGGTCAGCATGCCGCCGGCGATGAACAGGCCGATGTTGTCGCGAGCCTCGGCGTCGTCGGACTGCTCGATCAGCCAGTGCTTGAACGAGATCGTGTCCAGTTCACGGGCCAGCGGATGCGCCCACGGCTCCTCGGCCCCGATCTGCGCGGCGAGATCGTCGAGGATCTGGACCAGGCGGTCCATCTCCTTGCGGGTGGTCTCGTCGACGGGGAACGACTCACCGGTGTAGCGGGTGCGGTCGCCCGCGGCCGAGATGTAGACGGATTCGCCCTCGCGGTACCGGTCGAACGTCTCCAGGCCGAGTTCGTCGAGCAGCGAGATCAGCGCCGTCTGGTCGGGGGAGACCCACTGACCGCCGATCTCCAGCATCGCGCCGTCGATGGTGTCGGTCCAGGTGCGGCCTCCGACGCGGTCGCGCGCCTCCAGGACGGCGACGGACAACCCCGCCTTACGCAGCGCCGTCGCTGCGGCCAGGCCGGACGGGCCTGCGCCGACGATGGCGACATCACGTTGGAGAGTAGGCACTTTCGAGCTCCTTTGGTTGAAGTGCTGATCGGTTCGTGAAAGGTGGTTCGGGTTCAGCAGCGGGTCAGCGCGAGCGACAGTTCGGCGTCGATGACGCAGATGCTCGAGTTGTCCACGCGGTCGAGGCTGCGCAGTTCGCCGAGCATCTGTGCCAGGCGGTCCGCGGCGGTGGTGTGTTCGGTGAGCCAGTGGGTGACGGCGTCGGCGGCGGTCGTCGCGGGCGAGGCGCCGCGCAGGACGAGCCCGATCAGGCCGTGCCAGTGCTCCTGGAGGTTGTCGACGAGGACGGCTCCCGCCATCGCCTCCCAGTAGGTGGTCCCGGTCTCGCCGACGGAGAACCGTTCCGACAGCCAGTCGAGGCCCACCACGCGGCCGAACTCGCGGTACGCCTCGGCCACCTGGGTGATCGGCACGTCCAGCGACTGCGCGGTGGTCTCCAGGGCGAAGGCCTGCGCCAGGATCCGCAGCGTGCCCAGGTCCTGGGCCGGTGCGCCGGTGAGGTGGGGCAGCGCGGCCGCGAGTTCCTGGACCGGCTTCGCGAAACGCTCGATCAACTCCTGCGCATCCGTGCCCGTGGTGCGGTGCCGCAGCAGCCACGACGTGGTGCGCTCGATCAGGTCCTGGATGCCGAAGTGCAGGTTCAGCCGGGTCCGGTGCGATGCGCCGGGCAGCGTGAGGACCTCGTTCCACAGCCGATCGATGTCGAACACCTGCCGCACCACCGCGTACGCGACGGTGATCTCGGGGGTGCCGACGCCGAGCCGCTCCTCCAGTCGGTGGATCAGGCCCGGTCCGACACGGTCGATCATGTCGCCCGCCACGATGACTGCCACGATCTCCCTGGCGAGCCGGTGACCGCTGATCTGACGGGGGACGCGTTCGCGGATGGGGGCCGGGAAGTAGTCGGCGAGCACACCGTCGAACACCGCGAAGTCGAGCACGGGGGAGGCGAGCAGTTCGGTGACGACGAGGTTCTTCGACTGCGCGAGCAGAACGGCGATCTCCGGCCGCACCAGTCCCTGGCCCGCGCGGTGGCGCGCCGACAGTTCCGCCGCCGACGGCAGGACCTCCGCCGCCCGGCTGATCCCGGCGTCCCGCTCGAGGTTCTCGATCAGCCGCTCGTGGCGTCCGAGCAGGAACGGGGCGTGGACCTCGGCGAGGCTGATGGCGAGGGTCTGGGCGGCGGCGTCGGCGAGCACCGATTCGCCGATCTCGTCCTGAACCCGGGCGAGCAGCGTGTTCCGTTCCGCCGCGGGGAGCTCACCCGCCGCGACGGCGGCGTCCAACGCGACCTTCAGGTTCACCTCCCGATCCGACGTCGCGACGCCGGTGGCGTTGTCGATGAAGTCGGCGTTGATCCGGCCGCCGTTCAGCGCGTACTCGATGCGGGCGCGCTGGGTGAGACCGAGATTGCCGCCCTCGCCGATCACCGCGGCGCGCACGTCGCTTGCCTCCACCCGGACGGCGTCGTTGGCCGGGTCGGCGGCGTCCGCGTGGACTTCGGCAGACGCCTTCACGTACGTGCCGATTCCGCCGTTCCACAACAGGTCTACGTCCGCGGTGAGCAGGGCCTTCACCACCTCGTGCGGGGGGAGTTCGGTCGCGGTCACGCCGAGACGTTCACGCACCTGCGGCGACAGCGGGATCTTCTTCGCCGTCCGCGGCCACACACCGCCACCCGCCGAGACGAGGCTGCGGTCGTAATCGTCCCAGCTGCTGCCGGGCACCGCTGCGAGGCGCTCGCGCTCGCGGTAGGACGCCTCCGAATCGGGTTCGGGATCGAGGAAGATGTGCCGGTGGTCGAACGCGCCGACCAACCGGATGGCACGGCTGAGCAGCATGCCGTTGCCGAACACGTCCCCGGACATGTCGCCGATGCCAACCACGGTGAACGCGTCCGTGTCGACGTTCTTGCCCATCTCCGCGAAATGCCTGCGCACCGACACCCATCCGCCGCGCGCCGTGATGCCCATCGCCTTGTGGTCGTAGCCGGCGGACCCGCCGGACGCGAACGCGTCACCCAGCCAGAACCCGCGTCGCGTCGCGATGCTGTTGGCCAGATCCGAGAACCGGGCCGTGCCCTTGTCGGCCGCCACCACCAGATACGGGTCGGACTCGTCGTAGATCACCGTGTCGCGGGGATGCACGACCTCGCCGTCGACGATGTCGTCGGTGACGTCGAGCAGTCCGTCGATGAAACTCGTGTACGCCGCGCGGACCGCGTCCGGGGTCGTCTCGGTGCGCACCACGAACGCGCCCTTCGCGCCCATCGGGACGATCAGCGAGTTCTTCACGTGCTGCGTCTTCATCAGACCCAGGACCTCGGTGCGGAAGTCGTCCTTGCGGTCCGACCAGCGCAGGCCGCCGCGGGACACCGGGCCGCTGCGGACGTGGCTGCCCTCGACGATCGGCGAGTGCACGAAGATCTCACGGTACGGCGTCACGACCGCGGACAGTGACAACAGCGACGGGTCGATCTTGAAGGCCGCGGGGGCGGCGCTGATCGTGCGGTCGTGGCGGAACCAGTTGGTGCGCAACACCGCCGAGGTGAACGACAGCAGTCCGCGGAGCAGCCGGTCCTCGTCCATCGTCGCGGTCCGGTCGATCGCGGCGAGCAGCACCCGCTCGGCGTCCGTCGCGGCGCTCTCACGATCGGAGCCGGCGAGGGCGGGATCGAAGCGGGCGGTGAACAGGTTGCGGAATCCGCGCACGAAATCGCTGTGCCGCAACAGGATCGCGACGATGTTGGGTTCCGACAGCCCCAGTCCCACCTGCCGGAGGTACCGGCACGCCGCCCGGACCAGGACGGCATCCGTCCACGTCAGGTTCGCGGCGGCGACGAGGCGGGTGAAACCGTCGACCTCCAGATGTCCGGCGGCCGCGGCCTCGAACGCGTCGGAGAGCAGTCCGGGAGTTGCGGCATCCCAGGCGAAGTCGCCGGTGCTGAAGTCGAAACGGTGGACCAGCGGGCCGCCGGGCTCGCCTTCGGGCAGCTGTTCGTGGGACGCCACCTGCAACCCGAGGTCGGCGAACAACGCGACCAGTTCCGCGAGCAGCGGGGTGCCCTGCGGCCACACCATGACGGCGGCCGGCTCGGGCTGTGCGTCCGCGGAGTCGACGAAACGCAGCCGCGGGGTGGTACCTCCGGACGCCAGGACCGCGCTCGACACGGCGGCCTCGTCCGGGCGTGGACGGGGTGTGTCGGTCGTGCTCGGAATGACACCGGTATAGCTCATCGTGTGGCTCCTGACCCCTGATCTGACAAACGCGTGACTGGGAACCAGTGTGTCGATGAGAGACGCACGCCACATCCGACGAAGTGGAGCGTCGTGTGTCGGTGGACGCGACGTTTCGGCACCCGTGAGTACTTGTTAACCGCCGGCGGTTAAGAAGTACTCACAGCTCGCCACGTCGACACCGCCGCGGTGCCGAGGAGACCGCCGGTGATCACGAAGATCGACGACGTCCCCGCGACGCCTGCCGCGGCGCCCGCGGCCAGCGGAATCAGCACCTGCCCGAGTCGGTTGCCGGTCAGTCGCAGCGACAACGCGGCGGCCCGGTTGGCGGCGGTGACGAGCCCGGCCACCCACGTCATGGTCAGGGGTTGGCCGATGCCCCAGAAGAATCCGGCGACGACGAGCAGCAGCGCCATCACAGCGGGGTGGGGGACGAACGGCAGCAGGGCGGTGGGCAGCGCCGAGCACAGCGTCGCGGAGACCAGCAGTTTCGACCGCGGCACCCAAGTGAGCAGCCACGGCAGGAAGGCGCGCGACACGATCGACGCCGCGGTGCGCGCGGTCAGCAGCAACGTCACCAGGAGAACGCTGAAACCGAACTCGTGCCCGAGGACGGGGAGGTACGCGACGACGACGTCGACCGACGCCAGCACGATCAGGCTGCTGAACACGGCCGGTCGCATCCCCGTCGTCGAGATCATGCTGAACACGGACTGACGGTCGCCGGGCGTCGGTGGTCCCGCCGGCTGCGGGCGTTCGCGAATCGGCCAGGCGAACGGGACCGCGGCCAGCGCCACCACACCCATCACCGTCAACGCCAGGGTGGTCTCGACGACGCCGCCGTCCGAGCTTCCGGCCGCGATCACGCCGACCAGCGGTACCCCGACGGCCTGGCCGATCGACACGCCCAGCGTCAATCCGGCGAAACCGCGGTCCAGTTCACCCGGCGGGGAGAGGAGCGTGATGAAGCCCTGCCCGGCGACGGTCACGAGGATCTGCCCGAAACCGAGGATCACGTTCCCGAGTCCGAGGACGATCAGGTCGCCGCTGACGGCGATCACCAGGACGCCGAGGGAAGTCAGCAGCACACCCGTCCGCAGAACCGCGGCCGCATGCCGGCGGTCCACGGCGCGTCCGATCCGGACGGCCACGAGCAGCGGCGCCAGCGAGAACAGCGCGGTGACGACACCGATCGTCACGGCGTCGCCGCCGAGAGCGAGGACGCGGTAGGAGACGAGAACGCGGACAGCGTGATAGACGGCCTGGAGGAGAGCAGTGGCGATGCAGACGTTGAGGAACCAGTGCTTCACCAGGTCAACCGTTGATCACCTGACGATTTCCGAGCGGCCCCTGCAACTGGACCTCGAGGGTGCCGAACACGGCGACGAGGATGCACATCTTGTCGGCCGCCTCCGGGAGCGTGCCGGTGCGCAGCGAGATCGTGACGGTGGTGTCGGTCTCGGTGACCGTCGCGTCGGCGCCGTAACACTCCGGGGTTCCGGTGACGAAGTGGATCGCCACCTTGTTTCCGTCCGCGCGGGACCACGACTCGAACGGGGTCGGATTCGCCCGGACGATGTCGGGACGCGGTTCGAAGACGGTGCCGAAGTCCTCCCCGGGCACTTCGGAGGGAATGGGCATCCCCGACGACGGATTGGTCGGGCTGGGATCCACTGCGGACGCGATCTCCGGGGGAATCGTCGGTTCGTCGGTGCTCGAACCGGACCCGCATCCGGCGACGGCGAGGCAGGCCAGCACTGCGAGGGCGATTACGCGCATAAGCCACGGTAACCTCATCCCGCGAGCAGGCCGGAGACCAGCGCAATCCCCGGAATCGCCGCCAGAGTCGTGACGAATGCGGTGTCCCGGGCCATCACCGTTCCCACCCCGTACCGGCTGGCGTAGACGAAGACGTTCTGCGCCGTCGGCAGCGTTGCCACCACCACGATGGCGAACAGTTCGTGGCCGCCCAGCCCGAGCAGATAGCGCGCCATCACATAGGCCAGCACCGGTTGCACGACGATCTTGAGTACCGACGCCAGTGCGACGTCGCGACGCGGACTCGTCCCCTTCTCCAGCACCCGCACCCCGTACAGCGAGATGCCGAACGCGAGCAGCGCACCCGGTACGGACGCGCCACCGATGAGCCGGAACGGCTGCATCAGGGCTTCCGGCGGTGTCCAGCCGAGTAGGGCGATCAACAGTCCCGCCGCGCCCGCGACGACGATCGGGTTCTTGAACGGCGCGGTGATCGTATCGAGTCGCGACGCGCCCCGCCGGAGCGTGGTGACGTCGAGGATGGTGAGCGCGATGGGGGAGTACGCGATGATCTGGAACAGCAGCAGCGGCGCCACGAACGAGGCGTCGCCGAGGACGAAGACCGCGATGGGAATGCCCAGATTCGCGGAGTTCACATACGACGACGACAGCGCGCCGATCGTTAGTTCCGGAAGGGACCTGTGTAGCCACAGCTTCGCGACGACCATGTACAGTGCGCCGACCGTCAATGCAGTGGCAGCCGCGACGGCCAGAGTGGGCGAGAAGATCACGGAGAGGTCGGACGATGCGAGCGAATCGAACAGCAGCGCCGGTGTGGCGACGAAGAACACCAGCCTGCCCAGGACGGATTCGCCCTCCGCACCCAGCGTCCCGCGTCGGCCGAGAATGTAGCCGATCGCGATGATCACGAATATGACGGTGAATCCCGCAACCACTCCCGACACGCTGCGGGGCACCTCCTCGACAGGTAAGCCTCCTGTCGGCAAACCTTCCGAAGTCTAGTGCCAGGCGTTCGGGTGGGTGACAATAGCCTCCGGTCGGGGGCATCGTCTGTGTGCGCGTTCCGTCGCGCCCGAGGAGTCGAAATGCTGCGTCGTACGACCGTTCTCTGCGCGCTGTTCTGTGCGTGGACCCTCGCCTGGGGCGCCGCTCCCGTGGCGTCGGCGCTGGCCCCGCCGTCGAGCGGGGATCCGGCTCTGATCGCGCTCGCCGGGCAGGTCCTCGGACGCAGCTACCGCGAGAACGCGAGCGTCGCGTACATCGATGCCTCCGGCACCCGATTCGCGAACTTCGGGGCCACCGAGGACACCGACTACGAGATCGGTTCCGTCACCAAGACGTTCACCGCGGCACTGTTCGTCGACGCCGTCGCCCGGGGTGAGGTGCGGGAGGACACGAAGGTCGCGGACGTGCTGCCGCTACAGGGCTCGCCGGTCGGCGACGTGACACTACTCGAGTTGGCGTCCCACACGTCCGGGCTGGCGCAGTTCCCGATGAGCACCGACACCGTGGTCGCCGTGGGGCACTGGGTTGTCGCGTCCAATCCGTTCACCTACGACCGGGACACCTTGCTGCAGCAACTGCGGTCGGCGCCGCTCACGACCCGCGGCAGCTACTCCTACTCGACCGTCGGCTTCGCGCTGCTCGGCCAGGCGCTGGCCGCGGCCGCGCACACCGACTACCCGTCGCTGCTCCGCGATCGCATGCTCGTCCCGCTCGGACTGTCGCAGTCGTGGATGCCGCTCACCGCCGCCGACCTGCCCGCGAACGTCACTCGCGGATTCGACGTCCTGCACCGGTCGCAGGACCCGTGGCCGCTGGACGCGTACGCGCCGGCCGGTGGATTGCGGTCCACGGCGAACGACATGTCGACGTACGTCCGGGCTCTGCTCGACGGAACGGTCCCGGGCGGCACGGCCATGGACCCGCGGTGGGTCGGCGACAGCTACCGGGCGCTGACGTGGTCGATCGTCCCGTTCGAAGGCCGGGACTACACCCTGCACGGCGGCGCGACGGGCGGCTTCCAGTGCACCGTCGTGCTCGACCGGGCGAACGACCGCGGGCTCGTCATCCTCACCGACACGATCGGCGGACTCGAGCAGCAGGGCCTGGAGATCCTCGCGCACACCCCCATGTGAGTGCGAAAGCGTGCCGGGGCACACTTTGCCGCTCACCTGAGGGACGCCGGGCACGTGAGTGGCACAGTGTCCTCGGGCACGCATCGCCACTCACCTGGGTACCCCCGCCGGGTATGTCCGGTTACAGTGGGGCTGTGGAGACGGCAACCGGGCGGAGGCGCACAGTCGTGGCGCGTGCCGCGCTGCTGATCGCCGTCGCCGCCGGGGTGCTCCTCATGCACAGCCTGATCGCGCCGACCGCGATCGCCGCGGTGCATGAACAACCCTCGGCCACCGCGACTCACGACGAGGACCCCCACGGATGCGGCGGGGACGGTTGCGGGCAAGTCCATCTCACCGGCCACCAGTGTGCCGGTGTGATCGTAGTGATCGCCGCGCTGACGTCGGCGATGCTGCTGTGGAGGCACTCCGCGGATCCCGCGGCGCGACGGTCGCGGGTGAGCGCCGACCGTGTGCAGTCGGGTCGTGGCCCACCGCCGTGGACGGTGTTGTCGTTGGCGGAACTCTCGATTCTGCGGGTGTGACAGGGGGCCCGGGGCGTGTGCCCCGGCGGATCCGACTGTCAAACTTCCGAATTGATCCCGAGGAGTTCCTCATGCGTACCACCACCACAGCCCTGATCTCCGCCGCGGCGGCCGCCGCTCTGGTCCTGACCGGGTGCGGCACCGACTCGGCCGGCACCTCGACGACGACCACGACGTCGGTGGCCCACTCGCAGGCACGGTTCAACGACGCCGACATCGCGTTCCTGAACGGGATGTACCCGCACCACGCGCAGGCGGTGGAGATGGCCGACCTGGTCGTCGGCCGCACCGAGAACACCGATGTGGTCACTCTCGCCGCCGCGATCGAGGCGGCGCAGCAACCGGAGATGGACCGGATGACCGACTGGCTCCAGCAGTGGGGACAACCGGTTCCGGCGTCCGACATGTCCGGCATGGACCACAGCAGCACGGACCACGGCGACGGCGTGATGTCGGCCGATCGGATGGGTGCCCTGACGGCACTGTCGGGCACCGAATTCGACCGGCAATGGCTGGTCATGATGATCGAGCACCACAAGGGCGCGATCGAGATGGCGAATGCCGAACTCGCCGACGGTGAGAACCCGGAGGCGAAGCAGATGGCCGCCGACATCGTGACCGCGCAGCAGAAGGAGATCACCGACATGCAGGCCGCGCTCGGCTGACCGAAATGACGAAAGGCCGCGTAATCCGAGGATTACGCGGCCTTTTCGGTGCCTTGCGAGTTACCGGCTCGTGAAGGGCAGCAGAGCCATCTCGCGAGCGTTCTTCACGGCGACGGCAACCTGACGCTGCTGCTGCGGGGTCAGGCCCGTGACGCGGCGGCTACGGATCTTGCCGCGGTCCGAGATGAACGTGCGCAGAAGGTTGATGTCCTTGTAATCGACGTACTCGATCTTGGCCGCGAACAACGGGTTCTTCTTGGGCTTGCGGCCCTCGACGGGACGCGGCTTCTTCGACGGTGCTCTCTTGACTGCCATCTTCTTCCTTTACCAGCTCGACTTGTGGACGCCTGGCAGCTCCCCGCGGTGCGCCATCTCGCGAACACGCACGCGAGAGAGCCCGAACTTCCTCAGGTGGCCGCGCGGACGTCCATCCGCAGCGTCTCGATTGCGCAATCGTACCGGACTCGCGTCGCGGGGCAGACGCTGCAGTGCCGCCCGGGCCTCCGCGCGCTCGTCTTCGCTGCTCGACGGGCGGCGGATGGTCTCCTTCAGCTCCGCGCGGCGCTCGGCCCAGCGCGCCACGACGATCTTGCGCTGCTCGTTCTTCGCGATCTTCGACTTCTTTGCCATGGGCGGTGTCTTCTACTTCTCTTCTCGGAAATCGACGTGCTTCCGCACGACCGGGTCGTACTTCTTCATCACCAGACGGTCCGGGTCGTTGCGGCGGTTCTTGCGGGTCACGTACGTGTATCCGGTGCCCGCCGTCGACTTCAGTTTCACGATCGGGCGGATCTCGTTGCGGGCGGCCATCAGATCTTCTCCCCGCGGGCCCGGATCCGGGCGACGACGGCGTCGATGCCGTCCCGGTCGATGGTCTTGATGCCCTTCGCGGAGAGCGTGAGGGTGATCCGCCTGCCCTCGCTGGGTAGGAGATACGTCTTCTTCTGGATGTTCGGATCCCAGCGCCGGTTGGTGCGCTTGTGGGAGTGCGACACGGACTTGCCGAATCCTGGCTGGCGTCCGGTCACCTGGCAGTGCGCCGACATGGGCGTTCCTCTCTGCCTCTCGCGACAACTCGACGAGAGGGTGATGACAATCATTTTCGACAACGGCGGGTTTCCAATGTAGCGTTCCGTCAACGTAATGACAATCGTTATCGAAAGGGTGCTCGTGAACGAGATACTCGACGGCCGGACGCCACTGATCCTGGTATCCGGCTGGAACGGCCCCACCGAGGACGCGGCGCGCTCGCTGCTCCGCGACGGCACCGTCGTCGTGCATCACGACCTCGACCTCCTGCACGAAGGCGTCGTGCGCCGCACCGTCACCACGCTGGAGTCAGGGGCGCCGCGCGAGCGCCTCCACATCCTCGAACTGGCACACGGCTGCATCTCCTGCACGCTGCGTCAGGACCTCCTGCCGCTGATCCGCCGCCTGCACACCCGCAGTTCGGTGCAGCGCATCGTGCTGCACCTCGACCGCAGGCTCGAACCCGAGGCCGTCTGCTGGGCGGTCGAGCACGTGTCGGTGTCCGGTGTGGTCGGGCAGATCGACGGTCCGGCGTCGCGGGACGTGCGCGTCGACGGCGTCGTCACCTGCCTCGACGCGGGATCGTGGCTGGCCGATGCAACCGGCGACGACGCGCTGGACGACGACCGCACCGTGGCGCAGGTCGCGGTCGGGCAGGTGGACTTCGCCGACGCCCTCGTGGTGGCGGGCAGCGCCGGCGACGGCTGGCAGCAGGCGCGGCTCCACGCCGTCCTGGCCCGGCTCGCACCGGGCGCACCGATCAGCTGGGGCGGGGACACCCTCGACGTCGAGCGACTGCTCCTCGACATCCCGGCCGGCGCGCGACGCGGTGAGCCGTCCCACGCCCACTCACCGCTGCTGCGCGGACAGCCGCCGCTGTCCCACGACTGCGGCGTGATGCTCGTCGAGTTCACCGCTACCCGGCCGTTCCATCCGGAGCGGCTGCACGAGGCCGTCGACGTGCTCCTCGACGGCGTCGTCACCTCGCGCGGACGCGTGTGGGTCGCGACGCAGCCGGACGAGGCGCTGTGGCTCGAGTCGGCCGGTGGGGGACTGCGGGTGGCGAGCGCCGACCGCTGGCTGGCCGCCATGACCCCGGAGGAACAGGAACAGGTCGGGGTCGCGCGTCGTGCGATGGCAGCGCTGTGCTGGGACGAACGCTTCGGCGACCGGCACACGTCGATGGTGGTGCTGGTGCATGCCGCCGACCCCACCGAGATCGACCGCACCCTGCAGTGGGCGCTCGTCACCGACGACGAACTCGCGGACGAAGCCGGATGGCAGTCGTGGCCCGACCCGTTCGGGCAGTTCCACGAAGATCCCTGCGAGAGCAGCGAATCACCCTATGCAGAACCCGAATCGAGAGAGGGACACGAATGAAACCAGGAATCCATCCCGACTACCACCCCGTGGTGTTCCAGGACGCGAGCACCGGAACCACGTTCCTCACGCGGTCGACGCTGACCAGCGACCGCACCGCCGTGTGGGAGGACGGTAATTCCCATCCACTGGTGGTCGTGGACGTGACCAGCGAATCGCACCCGTTCTGGACCGGTGCGCAGCGCGTGATGGACACCGCGGGCCGCGTCGAGAAGTTCGAGCGCCGGTACGGAGTGCGCAAGCGCCCGTGAGTACTTGTTAACCGCCCGCGGTTAACAAGTACTCACGGGTCGAAGGCCGTGAAGCTGGGATTGGTGGACCCGGCCGGGAAGTGACACGCCACATGCGAACCTTGGCGGGTGCTGCTGTACATCCTGGAACTGGTGGGCATCGCGGTGTTCGCGGCGTCGGGCGCCCTGGTGGGGGTGACGAAGCGCCTCGACATCTTCGGTGTCTGCGTGGTCGGTGTGTTCACCGCTCTCGGTGGCGGCATCGTCCGCGACGTCCTGCTGGGCATCCATCCGCCGACGTCGCTGGGTAGCTGGCCGAACCTCGGCACGTCGTTCGTGATGTCGTTGCTGGTGTTCTTCCTGCATTCGACTGTCGGGCGGCTCCGCCGGGAGATCCTGGTGCTGGACGCCCTGGGGATGGGGCTGTTCGCGAGCACGGGCGCGGTGATCGCCCTCGACCACGGGGCGAGTCCGCTGGCGTCGTGCCTCATCGGCGGCACCGCGGCGATCGGCGGCGGCATCCTGCGCGACGTGCTGGTGAACGAGGTCCCGTTGCTGCTGCAGCGGGACTTCTACGCGGTGCCGGCGCTGCTCGGTTCGGCGCTGGTCGTCGCGGTCAGCGAGTGGGGTTCGGGTACCGATGTGGCGCTGGTGGTGGGGACGGTGTTCGCATCCGCGCTGCGGTTGGTGGCGTTGTGGCGGAACTGGGGGCTGCCGGGTCCGCGCGTCCTCGAGTGACGGGCGCCATCTCGTGTCGAGGTCCCCTTCTCAGACATATCTCAGTTGATCGGGCCAAACTGTCGGGTATGCGCATTCTGGTGGTCGACGACGATCGCGCCGTGAGGGAGTCCTTACGGCGGTCTCTCAGCTTCAACGGGTACTCGGTGGAACTGGCCGTCGACGGTATCGATGCTCTCGAGAAGGTCGCGAACGCGCGCCCCGACGCGCTCGTGCTCGATGTGATGATGCCGCGTCTGGACGGTCTCGAGGTGTGCCGCCGGTTGCGGAGCACCGGCGACGACCTGCCGATTCTCGTCTTGACCGCGCGCGACTCCGTGTCGGAGCGGGTGTCGGGCCTGGACGCCGGAGCCGACGACTACCTGCCGAAACCGTTCGCCCTCGAGGAGTTGCTGGCCCGGTTGCGTGCGCTGCTGCGCCGCGCCGCGCCGGAGCCGGGCATCGATTCGGAGAAGATGACGTTCGAGGACCTCACGCTCGATCCGGTCACCCGCGAGGTGACGCGTGGCGAGCGGTCCATCAGCCTCACCCGCACCGAGTTCTCGCTCCTCGAGATGCTGATGGCAAACCCACGCCGGGTGCTGACCCGTGGCCGCATCCTCGAGGAGGTGTGGGGTTACGACTTCCCGACGTCCGGCAACGCGCTCGAGGTCTACGTCGGGTATCTGCGCCGCAAGACGGAGGCGGACGGAGAAGCCCGCCTGCTGCACACCGTCCGCGGGGTCGGCTACGTGCTGCGGGAGACTCCTCCGTGATGGCTGTTCCGTTCCACAGAACTGCCCCCAAGTCGGGGTCGGCGAAGCACGACACGCACCCTATTTCGCGGCACCCCACAGGACCGATCCCGTTACCGCCCGAGATGCGGCCTCCGATGCCGTTGACGCGGTCGGTCTCGTTGCGGTGGCGGGTGACGCTGCTCGCCGCGTCCGTGGTGGCCATCGCGGTGGCGGTGATGGCGATCGCAGCGTACGCAGTGGTGTCGCGGGCCCTGTACGCCGATGTCGACAACCAGTTGCGCAACCGCGCGTCGGCGCTGATCGACAGCAACCTCGTGACGTTCGATCCGCGCTACATCGCGGGCGCGACGCTGTACACGACGGACATCAGTGTGGCGCTGGTCTTTCCGGACCTCGACACGTACACGCCACCGGGTTCCAATGTGCCGATCGGCGAGCCGGAGTTGTCGGTGGCGCGCGGCGAGCAGGAAACGTCCCTGCGCACCGCGGACAACCAGCGGGTGCTGGCCGAGCGCACCCAGGACGGCAGCACGCTGGTGATCGCCCAGCGGCTGGCGCCGACGGGGGCGGTGCTCGACCGGCTGGCCTGGGTCCTGTTCATCGTCGGCGGGTGCGGGGTGGTCCTCGCGGCCGCCGCCGGAACGACGGTGGGGCGCACCGGTCTGCGTCCGATCGCCCGGCTCACCGCCGCCACGGAACGGGTGGCCCGGACCGACGATCTGACGCCGATGCCGGTGACGGGCAACGACGAACTCGCCCGGCTCACCGAGAGTTTCAACACGATGCTGAGGGCGCTCGCGGAATCGCGGGAGCGGCAGAGCCGGCTCGTCGCCGACGCCGGACACGAACTGCGGACGCCGCTCACCTCGTTGCGCACCAACATGGAGTTGCTGATCGCGTCGAGTCGTCCTGGCGCGCCGCATATTCCGGACGAGGACATGGCCGAACTGCGCACCGACGTGGTGGCGCAGATCGAGGAACTCTCGCAGCTGGTGGGCGACCTCGTCGACCTCGCCCGTGAGGACGCACCGGAAACCATCTTCGAGAGAGTCGATCTCAGCGAAGTGGTGGAGCGGAGCCTCGAGCGGGCACGCCGCCGGCGTAACGAGATCGACTTCACCGCCGTCACCGTTCCCTGGTTCGTCTACGGCGACCACGCGGGATTGTCGCGGGCGGTGCTCAACGTGCTCGACAACGCGGCGAAGTGGAGTCCCACCGGTGAGCAGGTACGGGTGGCGATGCGACCGGCAGGCGACGGACTTCTCGAGCTGACGGTCGACGACGCGGGCCCGGGTATTCCGGAGGAGGATCGGGAGCTGGTGTTCGACCGCTTCTACCGGTCCACGGCGTCGCGCTCGATGCCCGGCTCCGGGCTGGGGCTGGCGATCGTCCGGCAGGTGGTGGTCAAGCACGGCGGCACGATCGCGGTGGACGTCTCCGAACGGGGCGGTGCGCTCATCCGCATCGTCCTTCCGGGTGAACCCGAAGCGGAATAGGCTCGAAGCTCGAGGTCTCGGCTAACTCAAAGGCCGGTCTCAGGACCTTCTCAGTCCCACCGGGCACTCTCGTAGACAGAGACGGTGCGACTGCCCCTGCGGGTGGTCGCGGGAGATGGAAGTGATGCGATGACCGAGGATCGAAACAGCCACGACGGCGACAGCCGCGAGAACGCCGGTGGCGACCGGGGCGGGCGCCCCGACCAGCCGGCCCACCCGCAGCCGCAGCCGCCGACGCCGGGGTACCACCCGACCGAGCAGTTCCCGACCACTCCGCACAACCCGGCGGGCGGTCCGGCGGGTCAGCAGGCCTACGGCGCCGGGTACCCCCAGGGCAACCCGTACGGTGCGCCGCACCAGCCCACCCAGCAGTTCGGGCAGCCCCAGCACGGCGCTCCGGGGCATCCGGGTGCCCAGCACGCGGCCGGGCAGCCCGGGGCGCCTCAGGGGCCGTTCCCCGGCCTGCAGGGGCCCGGCCAGGCAGGGGCGGGATCGACGGCGACGGTGACCAAGCGTCCCGCGCGCACGGCGATCGTGGTGGGCGCTGTGGCGCTCGCTCTCGTGAGCGGCGGCATCGGCGGCGTCGTGGGCTCCCTGGCAACGGATCGAAACGGCGGCGGCGCCGCGGTGACCAACTCCCTCGACGCCCCCAAGAACAACACCGCGACCCCGGCCGCGAATGCACCGGCGGGGTCGGTGCAGGCGGTCGCGAACAAGGTGGTCCCGAGCGTCGTGCAGATCGAGGTGGCGACGGCAGGCGGTTCGGGTGGCGAGGGATCCGGCATCGTCATCTCGTCCGACGGCATGATCCTCACCAACAATCACGTCGCGGGCGCGGCCGCCAAGGGCGGCAAGCTGACGGTCGCCTTCTCGGACGGCAGTAGGACCGACGCCAAGCTGGTCGGCGCCGACCCGGTATCCGACCTCGCGGTCATCAAGGTGGACGGCAAGACGGACCTCACGCCGATCGAGCTGGGCACTTCGGGCAACGTGCAGGTCGGACAGCAGGTCGTCGCGATCGGTTCGCCTCTCGGTCTCGCCGGCACCGTCACCGAGGGCATCATCTCGGCGCTCAACCGCCCGGTATCCACCAGCGGTGAGTCCGGCAACCAGAACACCGTCATCGACGCCCTGCAGACGGATGCGGCGATCAACCCGGGCAACTCCGGCGGCGCCCTCGTCAACATGGACGGTCAGCTGATCGGCATCAACACCGCCATCGCGAGCATCGGCGGTTCCGGCGGGGGCGAGCAGAGCGGCTCCATCGGTCTCGGCTTCGCGATCCCGGTCGACCAGGCCCGGCGCATCGCGGACGAGTTGGTCAAGACGGGCACGGCCACCCAGGCCGTCATCGGGATCCAGGTCCCGTCGCAGGACGCCGCCAACGGTGCCACCGTCGTCGAGGTCACGTCGGGCAGTCCGGCGGAGAAGGCGGGAATTCCGAAGGGGTCGGTGATCACCAAGGTCGACGACCGGGTCATCACCAGCGGCGACGCGCTCATCGCCGCCATCCGTTCACACGCACCGGGAGACAACGTGTCCATCACTTACACCGACGGGAACGGATCGAATTCCAAGACCGTCGACGTCACGCTCGGAACCGCCGAACAGGGCGGCCGCTGATGAACACCGGGATTCTCGGGCAGGTCGAGTCCGTTCTGAACGGGGCCACTACGGTAGGGACCATGGACATCGAAGCCTCGCTGGCCGGCCGCGCGCTGGTGGTAATCGTCGACGACCGCACCGCTCACGGTGACGGCAAGGACTCCATCGGGCCTCTCGTGACGGAACTGCTGAACGAGGCCGGCTTCATCGTCGACGCCATCGTCGCGGTGGCGGCCGACGAGGTGGAGATCCGCAACGCGCTCAACACCGCCGTCATCGGCGGCGTCGACCTCGTCGTCTCCGTGGGCGGCACCGGGGTGTCGCCGCGCGACGTCGCCCCCGACGTCACCGCCGAGGTCCTCGACCGCGAGATTCCGGGAATTTCGGAGGCCCTCCGGTCTTCGGGTCTCGCCGCCGGTTCACTGGATGCCGGCCTCTCCCGCGGGCTCGCCGGTGTGTCCGGCAGCACACTCGTGGTCAACCTCGCGTCCTCCCGCGCCGCGGTCCGGGACGGCATGGCCACCCTGACGCCGCTCGCGACACACGTGATTTCCGAATTGTCCGGTCTGGAAGGCTGAGACGATTTCTCGTTCCGACGAGCCGGGTTCGCACAGCGAGCCCGACGAGCAGGCAGTTCCGAGCCGGGCCCCGATCGACAGGGCCCGGCTCGAGCGCATCTTCGGGGACGTCTTCCCCGACACCACCGCGGACGAACGCGAACCCGACGAGGCGTCTCAGTATGTGGACAGACGCCACGAGTCCGAGGAGTGGCTTCGGCGTCAGGTTCCTCCCCACCATGGGTGAATGCGTGATTGAAATCTGGATGAATCTAAGTGTTGTCTGCAGTAACGGAAAAACTCGCGCTCGGAAAGTCACTGGTACGACCGCTTTCATTCACGCGATTCCAAAGCGGGGCTACCCGTAGGTAACGTTTCGTTTTCAACTTTGTGAGGCACATCACAATTGCGTCACGAGCTGATCACGTTGCTCAGGTTCTTAGCGCAGGTTAATGTCCCTGACGAGTCAGTACGAAGATGGAGGGCGGGGCGTGGTGCCACGTCGTCGCCCGGACGGCCTCCTTGTGAGGTGTGTCTCTAGCGTCGAAATTCGGGCAACTGGACTTCTGTAGTTAACGCTGCGGACACCTTTGCTCCGAATACTGCGCTGGGCCCGAAATGGACCACTCCTCAGCTTCGATCGTCGGGGCTGGGAACCTGCACGAATCCTGATGAGGGGAACGAATGAGCGAGAACCGCAAGTCCGGCCTGCGCCGTGGCGCCCGTATTGCAGGCCTGGGTGCTGCTGCGGCTGTTGCACTCGGTTTGATGTCTACTGGTGCGGCGAGCGCGGATACTTTCATCCCGCTGCCCGATGGTTCGAAGGCCGGCCCGAATGTGACGGTGACGCGTACCGCGGAGAGCGCTCTGTCGTCGCCGTCGTTGGCTGCCAATGGCGCCGGTCGTGTGGCGTGGGTGTCGGGAACTGTGACTGCTGATGTCAAGGGCATCAAGGAGGTCACCGAGGTTCCGGACGCGAATGCCACGACGAACAATGCGGGTACCTACAACGGTACGAATGCGTCGACGACGCATGGTGTTTCGCGGGTGTCGACCGGGTACATCGTGGGTTGCCAGGTGGACATCACCGGTCTGTCGGCGAGCCCGTCGTTCTCTGCGGATCTGTCTTCGTTGACGCCGAGCCTCGGGCTGTCGGTTCCGTTGAACTCGGGTGAGGTCAAGTACGTGCCGATCGCGGCGAAGGACATCAAGAAGGACGGCGTGTACGCGCTGCAGTACCAGGATGCGGAGCTGCAGGTTCAGAAGTGCGGTGGATTCGCGCAGGCTCGGTCGTACTCGGTCGTGGAGATCGTGGGTAACGACTACTCGAAGACCGTTCTGTACGGTGCGCCGTTCAGCATCGGCTGATTTCGGTCTCTTTCGCAGTTCTTCCCACCCACTTTCTCGCGTGTGCGAGGTTTCTATCCCTGAGAGGGAACAATGATCATCAACCGTAAGAACGGTGTGCGTCTGGCGGCAGTCGGTGCCGCTGCTGCCGCGACCATGGGCTTCTTCTCCGTCGGTGCGGCGAATGCCGATACGTTCATTCCGCTGCCCGGTGGTTCGATCACGCAGACGTTGGCTGACGGCACCGTGGTGACGGTGAACCTGACGGACGAGAGTGCGAACATTTCGCCGTCGATGGGTTCGACGCCGTTGCACCGCAACGTCTGGGTCAACGGCAAGGCCGCAGTCACGCTGGACGGTGCCGGCGCCAAGGGTGCCACCATCACCCCCGGTTACATCCTCGCCTGCCAGGTCGACTTCGGCGCCAAGGGTGACGCCGGCGCCAGCAGCAAGATGACCATCGATGACGAGAGCGGCAACCTTGTGTCCGGCCCGTTGGCCGGCAAGAGCAACGGTGCCATCACCCTGGGCCCCGGCCAGGCCAAGAACGTCACCATTCTCGACCTCGAGAAGAAGGACGCCTACGGCGGAGAGTCGCACTCCGGCGGCAACAAGTTCACGGGTAAGACCGGTTCGGTCACCTGGGCCGACTCGACCCTCGGCGTGAGCGGCTGCGCCGGCTACGCCCAGGCGCGCAGCTACGTCAAGGTCGCGGTCAGCACCGACAACGTGAGCAGCAACGTCACCCTGTGGGGACAGCCTTTCAGCATCGGCTGATTGCCTTCTCCATAAACAAGTAGGAAATACCCCGGAATCGGGGCGCGGGAATACCCGCGCCCCGATTTTTGGCGTTCAAGATGCGCTATTACACGCAAATAACGCTCCTTTATGTACGGTAACGCTTACGTAAATGCGCCCTTCTGGATATTACGTTTCGGACTCGAATGCTCTAACTTTGGACCGTCACTAGGTGGTTGGGCTTTCTCCGAAGGTCGGAGCAGCTACGCCTGATGAGGGGAACGAATGAGCGAGAACCGCAAGTCCGGCCTGCGCCGTGGCGCCCGTATTGCAGGCCTGGGTGCTGCTGCGGCTGTTGCACTCGGTTTGATGTCTACTGGTGCGGCGAGCGCGGATACTTTCATCCCGCTGCCCGATGGTTCGAAGGCCGGCCCGAATGTGACGGTGACGCGTACCGCGGAGAGCGCTCTGTCGTCGCCGTCGTTGGCTGCCAATGGCGCCGGTCGTGTGGCGTGGGTGTCGGGAACTGTGACTGCTGATGTCAAGGGCATCAAGGAGGTCACCGAGGTTCCGGACGCGAATGCCACGACGAACAATGCGGGTACCTACAACGGTACGAATGCGTCGACGACGCATGGTGTTTCGCGGGTGTCGACCGGGTACATCGTGGGTTGCCAGGTGGACATCACCGGTCTGTCGGCGAGCCCGTCGTTCTCTGCGGATCTGTCTTCGTTGACGCCGAGCCTCGGGCTGTCGGTTCCGTTGAACTCGGGTGAGGTCAAGTACGTGCCGATCGCGGCGAAGGACATCAAGAAGGACGGCGTGTACGCGCTGCAGTACCAGGATGCGGAGCTGCAGGTTCAGAAGTGCGGTGGATTCGCGCAGGCTCGGTCGTACTCGGTCGTGGAGATCGTGGGTAACGACTACTCGAAGACCGTTCTGTACGGTGCGCCGTTCAGCATCGGCTGATTTCGGTCTCTTTCGCAGTTCTTCCCACCCACTTTCTCGCGTGTGCGAGGTTTCTATCCCTGAGAGGGAACAATGATCATCAACCGTAAGAACGGTGTGCGTCTGGCGGCAGTCGGTGCCGCTGCTGCCGCGACCATGGGCTTCTTCTCCGTCGGTGCGGCGAATGCCGATACGTTCATTCCGCTGCCCGGTGGTTCGATCACGCAGACGTTGGCTGACGGCACCGTGGTGACGGTGAACCTGACGGACGAGAGTGCGAACATTTCGCCGTCGATGGGTTCGACGCCGTTGCACCGCAACGTCTGGGTCAACGGCAAGGCCGCAGTTCACCTGGAAGGCGCCGGAGCGACCGGTGCGGACATCCAGCCCGGCTACGTGCTTGCGTGCCAGGTCGACTTCGGTGCAGAAGCCGGCGCGGGCGTCGACTCGGGGAACCTCGCGGACCTCGTGACCGGGGCCGCCACGTCCATTCCCGTTACGCCCAGCGGCAGTGGTGCCGTAACCCTCGGCCCCGGTGAGGCGGTCAGCGTCGACATCCTCGACCTCGAGGCGGCCGACGCCTACGGCGGAGAGTCGCACTCGGCATACAACAGCTTCGAGGGTACCGACGGCTCGGTCACCTGGGCCGAATCGACCCTCGGCGTGAGCGGCTGCGCCGGCTACGCGCAGGCGCGGTCGTACGTGAACGTGTCCGTGGAGACGGACAACGTGAGCAGCACCGTCACGCTGTGGGGACAGCCCTTCAGCATCGGCTGATATTCGTTCCACCCATGACTCCGGGCCCGTGCAAGCACCTGCTGCACGGGCCCGGAGTCGTCGAAACGCTATTCGCGGGTCTGCTCGAGCTTCGCAGCCTTCTCCGCGGGCATGGCGTGCGCTCCGTCGGAACTCGTTGCCGCCCCGTCGGTTTGGAGGCTCGCTTCGAGGATGTCGCGGATCTGGATCAGCAGGTCGGCCTCGCTTGCCTTCTTGTCTGCGGGTTCGGTGATGAAACGCTTCTTCGCGGCGTTGGCCGGGACAATGAGAATGAAGTACACGACCGCGGCGATGATCACGAAGTTGATCACGGCCGTGATGACGGCACCGATGTTGATGAAGGTGGCCGGGTTGTCGGCGAGGATCTGATAGCCCCAGCCCAGGTCGTTGGCGCCGCCCGCAACGGCGATCAACGGATTGATCACGTTGTTGGTGAACGATGTGACGATGGCGGTGAACGCGGCTCCGACTACGACCGCGACGGCGAGGTCGAGGACGTTTCCCCGGAGCAGGAAGTCCTTGAATCCCTTGAGCATGTCGACGTCTCCTCGAGTGGGTGGCAAGTCATCCAGCACTGTCTCCCGGAAAAGCCTAGATCAGCGCGGCGCCGCGTGGCGGGTCACTGAAAGGTCACGGTGATCGCGTTCGTGAGGGATGCCGCGGCCACCGTGGTGGCGTCGGAGGCCGGAAGCGCCAGCATCACCACTCGTTCGCGCTGGTCACGCCCGTTCTCGGACGGTGTCACCAGCACGACGACGGCGCGGGACGCCAGGACGGTGGCGCCGGACCGCCGGTCCGGATCCGATGGTGTGCCGGGATCGACCGTGAGCACGTCGACGCGATCACCCTCACGCAGGAGTTCCGTGACGGCCGGGTCGGCGAGCCGGACGGGAACGATCCGCGCGTCGTCGATCCCGGCTGCGGCAGCGGCCAGACGCGGTCCCAGTACCCGGACGTCGGTGAGGGCTTCACCGGCGCGGGTCGGTCCGGCGAGGGTGCGTCCGTCGACATCGGCAACGGCGGTGACGGCTCCGTCGGGCAGGCTCCCGGCCTCGAACTCGACCAGTTCCACGTCGGCGTCCGTGAGGACGACACCGGGTGGCAGATCCCGTGCCGCCACCACGACCGCGGAGCGGGCGGAGCCGGGGTCCCCGCGGGCGAGAAGGGCCAGCGCGAGGCAGACGAGTGCGGCGGCAAGGACGCGCCTGGCGGCGAGGGTGCGGGCCCAACCTGGATGAGCGAGATCCGACAGCCGGTCGGCCCACGACGGGCTCAGGCTTCGGTGTGCGCGGTTCGACCGGTTGTGGCCGGTCTGGGCAGGGTCGAACGACATGGTTCGACGCTAGGAGACCGGCAGGCCCGTAGGTACGCCGAACGGGCCCGCCTGTGGATGGACGAGAAGTTGTGGATAACCCGCGGACGCGCGAGAACTAGCTGGCAGCAGCCTTGGCCGGTGCGGCGGTCGCGGTGCTCGACGAGCTGGACGAGGCCTTCGACGAACTGTCCGACTTGGCAGCGGGAGCGGAATCGGTCTTGGCCGGCTCGCTGGCCGCTCCGGACGTGCCACGGCTGTCGGTGCGGTAGAAACCGCTGCCCTTGAAGACGATGCCGACGGAGTTGAACAGCTTGCGAAGCTTGCCCGAGCATGCGGGGCAGACGGTCAGGGAGTTATCGCTGAACGACTGGACGATGTCGAAACGGTTGTCGCATTCCGTGCACGCATATGAATAAGTGGGCACTGGGTTCCTCCGCACTGTGTAGTCAAACCGCAGGTTTTAGCACTCTACAGTCGACAGTGCCAACAACGCTAATCAGGGAACTATTCCGGAGCGCACGTTCCCCCTTGTCCACCGAGCGCGACGAGGCCCGAGCCGGGGGTGAGAGCCCATCCCATACGTACGTCGTGAGGATCCTCCGGCAGTTCGGACACCAGTTCCTCGTCGCGGACCACCGTGATCAGCCGCGCGCCGGGGGCGGCGAGCCCGAGGGTCCGGTCGTAGAAGCCCGCGCCGCGGCCGAGTCGCACGCCCCGTCGATCGACGGCCAGGGCGGGAACGAAAATGGTGTCGGCCGAACGGATCTCGCTGGGTTCCTGCACCGGTCCGGTGGGTTCGCGCAGGCCGTAACTCGCGGCGGCGAGACCGTCCGCGCCCGTGAACTCGGACCAGTGGAGCGGGCCGGGACCGCGGGTGACCGGCACGAGGACGCGCCCGGCGACCCGCCTGAGGGCTTCGAGAAAGTCCAGTGACCCGGGCTCGAGCGCGGTGGGGACGTAGGCGCAGACGGTCGATCCGCCGGTGACTTCACGTGTGACGAGCGCGACAATTGCCTGGTCCTCGGCGGTGCGGCGTTCCGGGGTCAGCGCACGCCGCCCGGTGAGCACCAGGCGCCGCCACTCGTCCTTCGTTCGTGCGTGCATGCCCCAACCTTAGAGCCGGCCCGGCAGCGTCTCCGGCGGGTTCCGGGAGGTAGCTGACAGGATCTTGGTGACTGACTGGTAGGTCCGCACAGTTAAGGTGTGGGCATGACAGACGCCGCCCCGCACACCGCCAGCGCCTTTCGCACGGCTGTCGTGCCCGCAGCGGGAATGGGGACGCGATTCCTTCCCGCGACCAAGACCGTGCCGAAAGAGCTGCTCCCGGTCGTGGATACCCCGGGTATCGAACTCGTGGCCGGAGAAGCCGCCGATTCGGGTGCCGGCCGGCTCGTGATCGTCACGTCGCCCGGTAAGGACGGGGTGGTCGCCCACTTCGTCGAGGACCTCGTCCTCGAGAGCAAGCTAAAGGCCAGCGGCAAGTACCACCTGCTCGAAAAGGTGCGCAAGGCTCCCGGCTTGCTCGAGGTGGAGTCCGTCGTCCAGGACCAGCCCCTCGGCCTCGGCCACGCGGTCGGCTGCGCGGAGTCGGTCCTCGACGACGACGAGGACGCCATCGCGGTGCTTCTCCCGGACGACCTCGTGATGCCGCGCGGCGTGCTCGAGACGATGTCCCGGGTCCGCCGCAAGCGCGGCGGCACCGTGCTCTGCGCCATCGACGTCCCCAAGGACCAGGTGAGCGCGTACGGCGTCTTCGAGGTCGAGACGGTGCCCGACGCCGTCAACCCCGACGTCCTCAAGGTCACCGGCATGGTCGAGAAGCCGGCCATCGAGGACGCCCCGTCCACGTTCGCGGCCGCAGGTCGCTACCTCCTCGACCGCGCGATCTTCGACGCGCTGCGGCGAATCGAACCCGGCGCCGGTGGCGAGCTCCAGCTCACCGACGCCATCGCCCTCCTCATCAAGGAAGGCCACCCCGTTCACGTCGTCGTGCACCGGGGCACGAGACACGATCTCGGAAATCCCGGCGGCTACCTCCGCGCTGCGGTTGACTTTGCGTTGGACATGGAAGAGTACGGCCCGTCGTTGCGCGAATGGTTGATCGACCGATTGAAGCGGACGGAATCCTAGAAGCTCGGGAGGCAAGAACTTGCGGTCGGTCGAGGAGCAACAGACGATCGTGACCGCGGCCGCGGTGGCGCCGCGGCCGGTCCGTGTGGCGATCTCCGAAGCCCAGGGGCTGCTGTGTGCCGAAGAAGTGGTCACCGAGCGGCCGCTTCCCGGGTTCGACCAGGCCGCGATCGACGGTTACGCCGTCCGTAGCGTCGACGTTCAGGCTGCCGGAACCGACATCCGGGACGACGACGGTGCTCCCGTGGAACTGTCCCTTCCCGTGGTCGGGGAGGTCACGGCGGGTTCGCGGCAGCCGATCCGGCTGCAGCCCCGTCAGGCGGTCAAGGTCGACACGGGCGCCCCGCTCCCGACGCTCGCCGACGCCGTCCTCCCGCTCGACCGCACCGACGGCGGCCGCGCCCGCGTCAAGATCTACAAACCGGTCCGCTCCGGCGACTACGTGCGCCGCGCCGGCGACGACGTGCAGCCCGGCGACGTCGCCGTCCGGGCAGGCACCATCATCGGCGCCGCCCAGGTGGGGTTGCTGGCCGCGGTGGGACGCGACAAGGTGCTCGTGCATCCCCGGCCCCGGCTGTCCGTCATCTCGGTCGGTGGCGAACTCGTCGACGTCGACCGGACCCCGGGGCCCGGTCAGGTCTACGACGTCAACTCCTACGCGCTGGCCGCCGCCGCCCGCGACGCAGGCGCCGACGTGAACCGGGTCGGTATCGCGAACGCCGACGCGCGTCGTCTGCGCGAGGTGGTCGAGGGTCAGCTGATCCGGTCCGAGATCGTCGTCATCGCGGGTGCGGTCGGCGGTGGCGCGTCCGAGGACGTGCGGGACGCACTCGCCGATCTCGGCAACCTCGAGGTCGACCGGGTCGCGATGCACCCGGGATCGGTCCAGGGTTTCGGCCAGCTCGGCCGGGACGAGGTTCCGACGTTCCTGCTCCCGTCCAATCCGGTGAGCGCCCTGGTGGTGTTCGAGGTGATGGTGCGCCCGCTGATCCGCATTGCACTGGGTCGCAGGCAGCCGATGCGCCGCATCGTCACCGCCCGCACCGTCGCGCCCATCACGTCCATCGAGAACCGCAAGGGCTTTCTCCGCGGTCAGCTCATGCGCGACGAGGCCACGGGGGAGTACCTCGTCCAAGCTCTCGGCGGGGCGCCGGGCGCGTCCTCACACTTGCTCGCCACCCTGGCCGAGGCCAACTGCCTCGTCCTCATCGAACCCGAGATCACCGAGGTGCGGACGGGTGACCAGGTGGACGTGGCGTTCCTGGCGCAGCGTGGCTGATGACACGGTGTGAGACGGCATGACACAGCATCGGTGTGAGACGGGATGACGCAGCATCCGGGTTGGCCGCCGCATCTCGGGCCTCTGCGGGTGAAGGGTGGCGTCGTCACAGTGCGCGCCATCAGGTTGCGTGATGCGGCCGCGTGGAGCCGTCTGCGCACCCGCGACCGCGCGCACCTCGAACCATGGGAGCCGACGGGGGAGGCGCCCTGGGAAGCGCGCCATCATATTTCGGGATGGCCGGGGCTGTGCAGCAGTCTGCGTTCGGAGGCGCGGAAGGGCCGGATGCTGCCGATGGCCATCGAACTCGACGGCAATTTCTGCGGCCAGATCACGATCGGCAACGTGGTGCGGGGTGCTCTGCGCTCCGCGTGGATCGGTTATTGGGTGGCCAGCGACGTCAACGGGCTCGGCGTGGCCACGGGCGCGCTCGCACTGGGGCTCGATCATGCCTTCGGCCCCGTGGGTCTGCACCGCGTGGAGGCCACCGTGCGCCCGGAGAACCTGGCGAGCCAGGCGGTGCTCCGCAACGTCGGCTTCCGCGAGGAAGGTCTGCTCGCGCGCTATCTGGACGTCGACGGGCAGTGGCGTGACCACATTCTGGTCGGCATGACCGTCGAGGACGTGCCCGGCACTGTCGCGGACTCGCTCGTGCGGAGTGGCAAAGCCACCTGGGCGTGACCGCCGACGCCGTCAGCGCGTGACCGGCAAATCCACCCTTGTTTGCCCGCCGAATCGGACATGGACAAACGTCCAGCTATGCGGCAGTTACTTCACGGTATCAAAAGCTCCCCGGCCGGGACTCCGCTTTCGGCGAGTCTTTGCCCGATCGTTTCCTTCGCCCGCTCGGCGCATGTCGAGCACCACATTTTCGCGTTACGCATGTGACACCTGAGTATGGTGGGATCGGCGCGTCTGCGAAGATGTGCGTGTTCATGCGGTTAGCCTGGATGGGTCAACAGCGGTATCCATGCTGGTAGACGATTGGGAGGAGGTCGCCGAATGCCGAACTCGTTTCTCTGGATCGGGCTCGTCGTCGTGTGGCTCTTCGTCCTGGTCCCGATGCTGGTGAACAACCGCCCCCGGATTCGGCAAACCAGTGACGCAGCACTCGCGACGCGCGTGCTGCACCGCGGCGACGAACGTCCCGTGCAGCGTGGACCCGCGGCAGGGCACCGCAGCGACCCGTACTGGCAACCGGAACCGGACCACTACGGCTACGACGCGGAGGACCTTGTGGACACTCACGCAGAGGAAGACGATTTCGACGGTGAGCGGGCACCGGTCGGTGAGTACGTGCCGGTGCGCCGCGGGCGTGGCGGCTTCGATCCCGAGGCCGACGCGATCGCGCGCGAGGCCCGCTACGGGTTCAGGCAGCGATCGCTTCTCGGGCTGGTGTTCGCGACGATCATGTCGGCGGCGCTCGGGCTGATCATCTCGCCGCTGATGTGGTGGGCGTTCGCGGCGGGCGTGGCCGGTCTCGTCGCCTACATGGCGTACCTGCGCCGGCAGGTCCAGATCGAGCAGGAGATCCGCCGTCGCCGAACCGCGCGTCTCAATCGCTCGCGGCTGGGCGTCGAATCCCGGAGCGACGACGAACTCCGGCTCATCCCCGCCCGGTTGCGGCGTCCGGGGGCCGTCGTCCTCGAGGTGGACGACGAGGACCCCGAATTCGATCATCTCGAGCACTTCGACGACGAGCCGATGCAGCAGGCGACCATGCGCCGGGCCGCCGGTGAGTAGCCCTCCGATCCGGGCCGAAAGCCACGTCGGTGCAGGCGATTCGCTCCTTCCGCGGGTTGCCTGCTAGAGTTTGCCGAGCGGATCGCAGGATCCGCGCGGGGCTGTGGCGCAGTTGGTAGCGCGCTTCGTTCGCATCGAAGAGGTCAGGGGTTCGATTCCCCTCAGCTCCACCACAGAAGAGGCACTCACTCCGTCCGGAGAGAGTGCCTCTTCTGCGTTCCGGCCCAGGTGAGTGCCGTCGTCCGGTGTGCGGGACCGCGACTCTCCGAACCACAATTTGCCAAAAGGTAACTGAATGCTGTGTACTGTCCGTAGGTCATCAAGGGGTCGATCGCACGGGGTGGAAATACATGCAGGCAATGCGCAAGATCTCGAAGTTCCTGGAGCCGGCGACGGTGGTCGCGACCATCACCGCGACGATGTTGCTGGTGAACGTTCTGTGAACTCCGGCCGGCCAATCGACATCGCGACGGCCCCGACCGATCCGCACCGCCAGGCGGTAACGCCGAGCCCGTAGGGGTTCTCCGAAGCTGCTCGAGTCCCACCTGGCTCGGGCATCGCTGGTGGTGCCGGTTCCCCGACACCGGCACCACCAGCACCTCCGCTCGATTCGCTCGTTACCATGACAGCGGCGACGTCGCCGTGAACGTGGTGTCGTGAATACGAGGGGGGTGCATGGTGAGCGCGCGTCGTGTCTTTCGAAGGCTGGCCGTGGTCGGGCTGGCTGTGGCCTTCTTGTCCGGGCTCGCCTGGATCACTGTTTCGGCGTTCCCGTCCGACGCCGTCGCCGGCCCTCAGTACCACGAATGCGACGGCGGCCGCTGCGAAGGCGGTTCCGCCGGGTCTCCCGGCGGTGGCAAGCCCAGAGATCCCGACCCACCGTGCGAGAGCCGGCGCGGATGCGGTGGCGGAGAGCCCAGCGAGACACGGGAACCCAGTCACACGGCCGAGCCGACCAAGACGGCGGAGCCGTCCGGGACCCAGGAACCGTCCGGGACCACGGAGCCGTCCGGGACCACGGAACCCACCGTGTCCGCTGAGCCCACCGGGACGTCGACTCCCTCGACGTCACGTGTCGTCGTCGTTCCGCCCAACCCCATCGTGTTGCCACCCGTCGCGGAACCGAAGGTCGTGCGCCCGGACGCGTCCGGAGGCGACGATTCCGGAGACGTGGGATCCGGCGACGCGGGTTCCGACGCTGCGGCCGCCCCGGCCCCCGGGAGTCCTGCCGGTGCGCCACCGGCGTCCGGGGGAGCACCGGCAGGAGGTTCCGGGTCCGGTCCCGGCGCCGCCGCGGCAGGCCCGGGTGTGAGCGGTTCCACGGATTCCGCGCCCCAGGACCGGCCCGCCGGGGAAACCCCGGGCAGCGACGCACAGTCGCCCGGCGCACAGGCGCCCGACGACGGCGATCCGGATGCCGCGCCGCCGGGAATGGTGCCGGTGGTCCACAGTGAGCCGTTGCCTGCGATCACCGTTCTCGGTGGGGTCGGCGTGCTGCTGTGCTGCGCAGGCGGAGCGGGTGCGCTGACCTTCAAGGGCGCTCGCGCACAACAGGCGCGCATCGCGGCCGCGCGGGCGGAATTCTTCCCGCCCGCTTCGAATGGAGGGGTGTAGTCGTGGGGGCGAACAGATCTCATCGTCGGGTGGCGGCGGCCGTGGACGCGGTGTGTGACGCCGCGGCCCGAGCCGAGGCAGTGACGCTTCGGCACGTGGTGGACGCGGTGGCCCGCGAACGGCAGCGTGCCATCGAACTCGATTTCACGAAGCCGATGGCACCCGGGGTCTGCGGCCAGCGGCGCGCGTACCCGGACCGGGACGTGATCGTGCTGGCGCCGGGTCTGCCGGACCTCGACCGCACGCTCGCGCACGAGTTGGGTCACATCGTGTTTCGACACGAAGGAGCGGAGATCGTGGCCGCGACCCTCGAAGCCGGCGACGATCTGATCGCCTACATGCTCAGCCAGCGGTCGCGGCGGCGGGGAGACGAACAGCCGTCCGACGAGGTGGCCGAGTGGGAGGCCGAGACGTTCGCGTCGATGCTGCTCATCCGTTTGAAGACGATGCAGGGGCGCGGTACTCCCGTGTCCGTGCTCCGGTACGACGAGGCGATCGGCTGATGGGCTGGCTGGTTGCGCTGGTCGTCTGGACGGCGGCGGGTGCCCGGATCGGCCGAGTCGCCGCGCGTCAGCCGACGCCTTTGCGGGTGGCGATGGTGGTGGCCGTGTCCAGTGCGGCAATCGCGTCGACGCTGGCCGTCCCGGACGTCGCAGGTCGCCTCGACACCGTGGCCCCGGCGCCCGGGCTGTCGCAGATCGTCCTCGAACTGGCATGGACGCTGTTCGCCGCCGCGAGCGCGGTCGGCGCGGTCTCCGTGTGGCCGATACTCCCGCGTGCGGCGTTGCGCGCCGTGGCCGTCGTCGTCTACACGGTCGCCGTCGTGGTCGGAATCGGGCTTGCCGGTGGATATCCCGTCCCCGCGCTGGTGTTCATCGTGATCGCGCTGACCGCGGTGGTCGTGACCGGGGTCCGGCACGTCGCGTGGACCCCGCTCGGCCGGGGAATCTCGCTGATCGTCGTCGGATCCGCGACGGTCCTGGCGGCGGCCGGCGTGGGACTGGTGCGCGAGGTGTCCGGGCAGACGTGGACCGTCGGCTCCTCGCCGGCGTACACCGTCGCGGCCGTGATCGTGTCGGTCGGCACCGTGTGGGTGCTCGTCGAAACCTGGCTGCGCGCACGGCAGGACCTGCGCCGCATGGACACTCTGCATTCGGTGCTCGTCACCAGGTTCCCCGAAGTGGTGGAGGGCGACGGCAAGGGCAGCACGGCCGTTCTCCGCGCCTCCGACGCGGTCGCCCACGTCATGGACGCGCTGTACCTGCAGGCGGGTGCGGGCATGCTCGACACGGACGAACAGGACCTTCCGGAATCGACGGCCGAGCGCGCCAGGATTCTCGCGCGCTGGATCGACGACCCGGTCGCCTCGGACGTCCTCGACACCGAATGGATCGCGCTGCCCCAGGGTATGTCGCCGCGCCGATGGGTGCTCGAACTCGCGGACGCGTACACCGAGTTCGGCACGTCGGCCCCGGCTCCCGCGCAGGCGGATACCGCCGACTCGGCTGCGGACTAGCCGGAGCGACCGGTGATACCGGTCAGTCCGGCGATCCGGTGACGAGCCATCCGCAGGGTGCGGCGAGGTCCTCGGCCTCGGGCGGGCCCATGGATCCGGCGGGATACGGCTTGGCTGGGGGAGGGTCCCGCAGAAGCGCGTCGGCGACGGTCCAGACGTGGGCCAGGCCGTCGGGGCGCGTGAACAGCGACCGGTCGCCGTGCAGGACGTCGAGGATGAGCCGCGAATAGGGTGCCAGGGCGTGGCCGAGCGGCACCGTATCGAGGGGCAGCCCCAGGTGGCCCACCGACAGGCTGTCGTCGGGCCCGGGTTCCTTGACGACCATCGAGATGTCGATCTCGCCGTCGCCCTTCAGATCGAAGGTGAGGACTGCGCCGTCCGGCGGAATGTCGGTGAGCGGGCCCTGGGGACTGCGGAAGACCAGGCTCACCCGTTGCTTGCTGACGCCCAGCATCTTTCCGGTGCGGAGGAGGAACGGCACCCCGTGCCAGCGGTCCGTATCGACCCACAACCGGGCGGCGACGAACGTCTCCGTCGTCGAATCGTCCGCGACACCGTCGACGTCGCGGTACCCCTCGTACTGGCCGAGCACCACGTCGGCGGTATCGAGGGGACGGAACGCCCCGATCACGGATTCCCGTGCGGATTGGAGATCGTCGGCGCCCAACGTCTCCGGCGGTTCCATCGCGATCTCGGCGGCGACCTGGAACAGGTGCGTCACGAGCATGTCCAGGACGGCGCCGGTGGCGTCGTAGAACCGGGCGCGGTCGTCGATGTCGAGTGTCTCGGGCACGTCGATCTGAATCTGCTCGACGTGTTCCCGGTTCCAGACGCCCTCGATCATCCCGTTGGCGAAGCGCAGGATGTGCAGGTTCTGGGTGCTCTCCTTGCCGAGGAAGTGGTCGATCCGATAGATCTGCTTCTCGTCGAGGACGTGGTGCACGGCTTCGTCGAGTTCGGTGAACGCCTCCTGGGAAGTCCCGAACGGCTTCTCGTACACGACGCGTGCGCCGCGGGCCAGATCGTGGGCGCCGAGCGCACGGGTGGTCTCGGCGAATGTGCTCGGTGGCAGCGCCAGGTAGTGGACCAACTGCGCATCTGCCGCGCCGAGGTCCTGCCGCGCCTGCTGCACGGCCGCGGGGAGCGTTCCCGGGTTGTCGGGGGTGAAGCCGCCGCCGGCGAATCTCAGCCGCCGGGAGAACGGTTCCCAGTCGGCGTCGTCGTGCGGCACTCCGAACTGGTTCACGACGTCGCGCACGTGGTCGCGGAACTGATCGTCGGAGACGTTGCCCCGCCCGGTGCCGATCAGCATCCACTCGGAGTTCAGGAGTCCGGACAGGGCGAGCTGGAAGAACGCGGGGAGGACCATGCGTTTGGACAGGTCTCCGGTGGCACCGAAGAGGACGAAGATCGTGGGACCGAGCTGCGGTCTGTCAACCATTGCTCCATCATGCGCCACGAAGACACGCCGGGCAGGACAATCCGGTGGTGTCGTAAGGCCGGCGTTGCGAGTCCTACGCGGATCTCCGGAACAATCTCCGTCGAACTCGTTGCCGTCCAATGACTCTCGTGATCAGCGGGACGCGTCCGGCGGAACCTCCGGCAATCCCTCGCTGGCGCGGAGTTTCTCGGCCATCGTGGTGAGCAGATTCTGCGACTCTTCGGAAAGGTCGAACGCGCGGCTGGAGAGCTTGCGGAGTCCGTATCCCTGGAGTTGCGAGAGAAGCTCGAGATCGTGGTCGATCTTCGCGGCGTAGATGTCGTTGAAGAAGTAGTCGGGCTTCACCTTGAAAAAGCGGGCGAATGCCGCGACCGTCTCGTCGGAGGGATTGGTGCGCTGTCCCGATCGGAGCTGAGAGATGTAGGGCTTCGAGATCTGATGTCCGTCTGCGATCAGCGCCGCAGCGACCTCAGCGTTGGTATGCGGTTTACGTCCCGGAGGGTGGACCGTGTCGAAAAGCTTGTTCAACCGCGCAGCAAAATCTGCCATTGTGAGCCGCCGGGTCCTCTCTCGTGCGCGCGTCAGTCGTGTGAACGACACCGTACCACGATGATAACCGATTGATAACTCACGGACATAGAGGCAAAACGCCGTTCGCTCGAGCATGGCTTATCTCATATATGTTTCAATCACCGGGCGCCGCCCGCTCGGGAATCCTCGGCCTTTCGGGCGCCCTCTGTGCTCGTCACGCACGGTCTACCGTTGAAAGTTCAAGGGGGGCGCCGGTGCGGTCGACGATGTGCTCGCATCGGAATCCGCGGCCGAGGGTGTGGCCGCATGGTTGCCGTTTCAATCACTGAGAGTTTGCTGGCAACGTCGCAGGGGTGTGCACCGCGAGGTCGACGTGGCTATCGTCCCTGTTCAGGGCCAATGTGTTGCGTTGCGCATCGCAACGTCGAGAGGTCGCTCGCGGCCCGCGGGGCTTGGTGAACACTACTGTGAAGCAGAGCCTTCTGCACGGGCGGCGGGCCGCGCGCCGCCGTTTCGTTCCACGGCCGCTGCGGGTCGGGTGCCCGTCCGCCTCGGCGAGCTGGACGATTGTCCAGCTCAGGTGGGGTTCTGTAGCGGCGGCGGACCTCCGAGTCTGGTCAAAACCGAAGCCGTCAGGGATGATTGTGATATGGAACACAGAATGAGTGACGCCGAGCTTCGGAAGGCGATTCGAGTTCTGCGCGAGCGCGCCGACGACGCCCGGCACCGAGGAAACGACGACGATGCCAACGGGATCGAGAGGACGATTCGTACTTATCAGGAAGAAATGACCCAGCGGTTGTGAACCGTCACGAACCGGCCCGGCGAGGGCCGGTTCGCGTCATTTCCGGGCAAATGTGCCGCCGCAGTTGCGTGCGCGCAATCAGATTGCGTGCGTAGACTTCCAGCCGACACGGATCGGTGACGACGGGGGCGCACACGGCTATGGCGATCAAGACGCTGGACGGCAAGAAGTGCCTGATCACGGGTGCAGGTAGCGGAATCGGGCAGGCAACAGCCCTGGCGGCCGCGGCCGAGGGCGCCGAACTGTTCCTCACCGACATCAACGAGGTCGGCCTGGCGCAGACGGTCGAGCAAGTCGGCAGCGGTGGGGGCACCGTCAGTTTCTCGCGTGCGCTCGACGTGTCCGATTACGACGTGGTTGCCGCATTCGCCGCCGATGTCCACGAACAGTTCGGCAGCCTCGACGTCGTGATGAATGTCGCAGGCATCTCTGCGTGGGGGACGGTCGAGAATCTCGAACACCGTCACTGGAAGTCCATGGTGGACGTCAATCTGATGGGCCCGATCCACATCATCGAGAGTTTCGTGCCCCCGATGGTGCGGGCGGGACGCGGCGGTCACCTGGTCAACGTCTCTTCCGCCGCCGGACTCCTGGCGCTCCCGTGGCATGCGGCTTACAGCGCAAGCAAATTCGGTCTCCGCGGAGTGTCCGAGGTCCTGCGGTTCGACCTCAAACGGCACGGGATCGGCGTGAGCCTCGTGGTTCCCGGCGCGGTCAAGACGCCGCTGGTGGGCACCGTCGAGATCGCAGGCGTCGACCGCGACGATCCGCGCATCCAGAAGGCGATCCACCGCTTCGAGAAGCGCGCTGTCACGCCCGAAAAGGTGGCGTCCTGCATCATCGCCGGCATCAAGAAGGACCGGTACCTGGTGTACACGTCGCCGGACATCCGGTTCGGCTACTGGTGGGCCCGCAAGTTCTCGCCGCCGTACGACTTCGTGATGCAACGGGCGAACGACCAGTTCAGCAAGTTCCTGTAACGGCTAGGCCTCGCCGGCCCGGAGTACGGTGCCGTCGGTGAACCGGACGCCGTCGGTGCACCGGCACTCGACCTGCCCGGCCCCGAACTGCTCGGCGTGGAGGCGCGCGTACAACCCGTGTCGCGCAAGGAGTTCGGTGTGCGTGCCGCGTTCGACGAGTGTTCCCTCATCGATCACGAAGATCACGTCGGCGTGCTGAATTGTGGACAGCCGGTGGGCGATCGCGAGCGTGGTGCGTCCGCGCATCACCTCGCCGAGGGCACGCTGGACGAGTCGCTCGGAGACCGTGTCGAGCGCGGACGTCGCCTCGTCGAGGATCAGTACGCGGGGATTCTTCAGCAGCACCCTGGCGATGGCCAGGCGTTGCTTCTCGCCGCCGGACAGGCGGAATCCTCTTTCGCCGACCAGGGTGTCGTAGCCGTCGTCGAATCCGAGGATGCGGTCGTGGATGTTGGCGGCCGCGGCAGCCGCCTGCAATTCGGAATCCGTCGCGTCCGGCTTGGCGTACCGAAGGTTGTCGGCGATCGAGGCGTGGAACAGATACGGGTCCTGGGTCACCATTCCGACCGCGTCGGCGAGTGAACTCATGGTCAGGTCGCGCACGTCGTGGCCGTCGACCCGGACGGCGCCGCTGTCCACCTCGTAGAGGCGCGGCACGAGGTAACAGAGCGTGGTCTTGCCTGCGCCGGACGGTCCGACGAATGCCGCGAGTTGACCGGGTTCGATCTCCAGCGACGTGCCCGCGACCGCCCAGCGCCTGCTGCGACGTTCCGCCGGTGCGGCTTCGGGTGCCGCCGAGGCCGGGAGTCGCGGCGCGACGGTCGCGACGCCGCGCATGCCGCCCCCACCGCCGCGGCCCAGGCTGCGCAGAGCCACCGGGTCGGGATCCGCGGTGGCCAGGCGGACGGGCGCGGGATACGCGAAGTACACGTCGTCCAGTTCCACCCGCCCGGGTGAGTCCGCGGGCAGTTCGACGGCGTCCGGCCGGTTCACGATCGCGGGTTGCAGGTCGAGGTACTCGAAGATGCGGCGGAACAACGCCATCGACGTCTGGACGTCGAGGGTGACCCGCATCAGCGAAACCAGCGGTTGCAGCAATCTGGCCTGCAGCGTCGAGAACGCGACGAGCGTGCCCGCGGAGAGGGCCGCGGAACCGCCGCTGACGAGATACCCGGCCAGCAGGTACACCAGAGCGGGCGTGATCGCCATGAACGAGCTCACGACGGCGAAGAAGCCCTGCCCCGTCATGGCTTGGCGCACCTGAAGTTCCGTCTGCCGGGCGTTCTCGGTCCGATACCGGTCCAGTTCGGTGTCGGCCTGGTTGAACACCTTCGTCAGCAGCACACCCGACACGCTCAGTGCTTCCTCGGTGATCGCGGTCATGTCCGACAACGACTCCTGCGTCTTGCGCGCCAGAACCCGCCGCCGGGCGCCGACCCGCCGCTGCAGATAGACGAAACCGGGCAGCAACGCGACCGCGAGCAGCGTCAGCTGCCACGACAGCAGCAGCATCGCGACGAGCGACGCCGTGACGGTGACGACGTTCGAGAGGATGCTCGACGCCGTGGACGTGAGGACCGACCGCACGCCTCCGACGTCGTTGGCCAGACGCGATTGGATCGAGCCGGTCTTGGTGGAGGTGAAGAAGGCCAGCTCCATCTTTTCGAGATGGGCGAACAGGCGTTCCCGGAGATCCGCCATCGACAGGTTGCCGACTTTGGTGGTGAGGTAACTCTGTCCGACGCCGATCACCGAACCCGCCAGCGTCACCACGATCATGGCCACCACCAGCCACAGCAGCAGCGTCAGGTGCACGCCGCTGCCGTCGGTGGGAAACAGAGCGCGGTCGAATACGGCCTTCGTGAGGAACGGATTCACGATGCCGAGCAGCGAGGAGACGACGATCGCGGCCGCGACGAGCACCAGCCACCCGCGGTAGGGGCGCAGGAGCGCCCAAATGCGGGGGAGCAGCGAAGGCTCGGGCGCCTGCTGGGTGGATGCGGAACCGGTCGCGGACATCTCCCCATCGTGCCCACCGAGCGGAGTCCTGGCGAGCCGATTCGGTCCGGTTACGGCCGGTCACCGCGCTCGGGGATGCCGAGTTCGCCTCGCACCGCGGTGAGGAAGTCTTCCTGGGCGCTCTTGCCGGACTGAAAGTGGTCGGCGAACTGTTGCTGGCGGGTGGACAGGGCGTCCGCTGACACGACATCATCTGCCGCGAAGTCGTTGCTCAGCCAGCCGATCGTCTCGGCGCCGGCCAGATACTCGACCACCATTCGCCGTGCCGATTCCACTACCGCCCCGGATCCGATCAACTCCACCGCCGCGAACTTCGAGCCGAGCACGATATTTTGCCGCGGTAGCGGCCCGAGGATTTCGAGCATCACGCCCGAGAGGTCGGGGCCCTCGAAGTGGTCGAATGCCACCGACACGGAACCTGCGGTGGTGCACACCTCGTTGGCCGCGGTGAGGAACTCCGTGTAGATCTGCTGCCGCTGTGTTCGCAGGAATTCGTTCGAGGACTGGTTCACCGTCGCCTCCACCTGATTCGACGTGTTCAGCAGTGTGAACGCCCCTCCGGACACGGAACCGATCAGGGTCCCGGCGACGGCCATCGCGGCGACCAGCATGCTGAGCCGAAATTGGTGGCGCCGCACAGCCATTCGGTCGAGAGGTTCGGCGCTCTTGGTCTCGCTCATGGTTTCACTCCCATCGACGCTCCACCGGTGTACGTCGACTCTCCCGTACGGCCCGAGACCCGTCGCGCGTAGTCGACTACGCGGATTGTGAAACTTTTCGAGGGTGTCGGAGCGATATGCGTAGTAAGCGGCGATCGACGACCGCACTCGTGGCTGCACCCGCAGTCGCGAGCATCACCGTTCGCCGAAGAGTCGGGACTCGTCAAACGAAGGTGAGCACAATGAACAAGATCGCACTCCGCACGGCAATCGCTTCAGCCGTCATCGCTCCGGTGATGCTCGTCGGAGCAGGCCCGGCGACGGCATCACCGACACTCAGTACAGGAAGCGTCAGTGGCGGGATCGTCGTCAACGTGCCGGACAAGGAAAGCTGGAACTGCTTCGCGCTGGATTCGAATTTCGGACTCAAGGCCGGTGTAGGGGCAGTCGGTGGTTTCGCGAAGGGATCCAACGTGACCGTGTTCTGCTTCGGCACCACGGCGCCGTTCTTCTTCACCGGCAGTGTGAGGGCCGGAACGTAGAACTTCTTCAGCGGTGCCCGCCGTGCAGGCAGTCCTCGAACAGCGTGCGCACCTCGTCGACGTGCCGGTCGAGATCCGCGAGGTCCCAGCCGTCGGTCGACACGGGCGCGAGGACGTCGACGTCGACGGTGCCGGGGTGCGCGACGAGCGAGTTCCGCCACATCCGTTCGCCGGCGTTGTGGATGACGATCGGCACGATCGGCACTCCTGCCTGCATCGCCAGATGGAATCCGCCCTTCTTGAACTTGCCGAGACGCGGGGACGGTGAGCGGGTGCCCTCGGGGGCGATCGCGATCGAGATGCCGGACTGCAGTTTGTCCACGGCCGGGCGGAGCGCCGCCCGCGCCTTGGTGCTGTCCGACCGGTCGATGTAGGCGACGTCGAGGAGGGCACCCACGGGAATGAACCGGGGGTCGCGCGCGGCCTCCTTCTTCGCGACGCCGGTGACGTCGCGCCGGATGACGCTGCCGATCACCAGCAGGTCGAGCGAACTCTGGTGGTTGAACATGAAGACCGCGGGCCTGGCCGACCACGCGTTCTCCTTGCCCTTGATACGAACGTTGATGCCGCAGATCGTGAGGGCGAGATCCGGTCCGAAGCTGCCGACCAGGTTGGCTCCGGTCTGCCGGTTCTGGGTGAGCAGGCCCGCGGAGACGCCGAACGCCGCGGCGCCCATCAGCGCGCCGATCGCGGTGGTGGTGCGGGCGATGGACATCGGGTCGGCACCGCTCTCGGGAGGTCGCAGATTCACCGACGGCCAACCGTTCTGCCGCGCGGTGGCCGCCAGTTTGCGGTCGGGATTCAGCGCCACGGGATGTCCCACCGACTTCAGCATCGGAACATCCTCCGCGCCGTTGGAGTACGCGAAGCTGTCACCCAGATCGGCGCCGTGCTTGTCGGCGTACTCGCGCAGTGCCTCGGCCTTGGCCGGCCCCCACAGCGGCGCCGAGTCGAGCTTTCCGGTGAGCATCCCGTCCAGGATCGCGGGCCGGGTGCACAGCACGTCCTCGGGTTCGATGTCGAGGTCGGCGGCCACCGACAGCGCCTGATACGGGGTGGCGGACGTGGCCATCACCACCCGGTGGCCGGCGTGCCGGTGCGCGGCGAGCAGGCCGCGGACCTCCGAGAAGATCATCCTCGCGATCTCCTGCCGGAACAGCCGCTGCCCCCACTCCTGCATCTCGTCCTCCATGCGCCCGGCCAGGCTCTGCACGCCGATGCGCATCAGGTTGCCGACATCGGCGCCTCGGAATCGGGTCTCCACCGCGGCGTTCGTGGTGCGGAGAAGCTCGGCGACGCTGATATCGAAGCGCCGCAGGCGGTCCCGGTAGACGACACTTGCGGAGTACCCGCTGATCAACGTGCCGTCCAGGTCGAACGCCGCGAGGGTGGCCGGACCCGGAACGGCGGCCGCGATGTCGTCGTGGAGACTGCGGAGATCGCTCATCTACTCACCTACCACCCATCTGGTCCAGATTCTCGTGCGCGATGGCCCGGATGCGGAGCACCTGGTCGATCAAGGTCTGGAGTTCGGCCTCGAATTCGACCCGCCGGGCCGCCATGTTCTCGGCGTTCGGTTCGACCAGTCCCCGGTTCCGCGCCAGCTTGAGCGCGGTCGTGAAGAGTTCGGCCGAAATGGACTCGCTGCTCCCGATCTGCTGCCGGAGCCGTCGCTGCTCGGCGAGCGCGAGGCACGCCGTCATGAATGCCTTCTCGTCGAACTTCCGGTCCACGGGAGTGCGCAGCAGCTGACTCGCGACCACCGCGTACGCCTCCAGGAACGGCTGCAGAACCCGATGCGCCAGGTGAATGCGCATCCCGGACAACAGGTTCGCCGCATGTTGAGGGTCGCCCAGATTCGACTCCCACGCCGGGTCGATCAGGTCCAGTTCGGCCCGCAGTTCCTTCCGGAAGCTGTCCTTCTCGCTGAAGAAGAATTCGAACTTGAGGAGGTCGCGGATGCGGAGCGCCGCATTCCATCCGTCCTCGAGCGGGTCGGTGAACTGCTGATCGACCGCGGCGCGCAGTACCATCTCCGCGATCGCCCGCATCACCAAAAAGTGAATGGTGTTGTTGCGGTAGAACGCTGCCACGAGATGCTGATCGCGCCCGAGGTAGAACACCCGCTCGCTGCCCTGGTCGAAACTTTTCAGGACCCCGGAGTCGAGATGGGTGCGCACGGCCTTGCGGATCACCTGCGGATCCGTCAGATCCACGTCGCCCGCGGTCGGCAGCGAGCGCGCCGTGATGTAGTCGACGAGCGGCCCGAGGATGCCGCCGACCTCGGCGACGGTGAGCGCCCGGTCCTCGATGCCGAGGAACGCGAGCATGACGAGCGATGACGCCGTGACAGGGGTGACCTCGTTGATGCGGTGGCATACCTCGAACGCCGTCTTCTGCACCGCCAGCCGCAGATCGTCCTCCTGGCCGAGGTAGTCGGCCAGCGACATCGGCCTGCCGACGTTGACGTGCGCGACACCGTGCCGTTGACCCTGCGCCCGAACGTATCCGAAGAGCCAGCGCAGACTCTCCTTGCTCTTCGCCTGGCCGTGCGCCTCCGCCGCCATCGCCCCGACCTCGTACAGCTGGTCGTAGGTCAGCGACACCGGGACCAGATACACGTCGGACATCCCGCTGTCCCGGAACGCTTTCGCGAGGTAGTTGAGCAGGCCGAACCGCGGCGGCCGCAGCTTCCCCGTGCGGCTTCGCCCGCCCTCGATGTACCACTCGAGGTTGAACCGTTTCGTGAGCAGGTAACGCATGTACTCGCGGAGCGTCCACTTGTAGATCTCGTCGCCCTCGATCTTCCGGCGGATGAACACGGTGCCGCTGCGCTTGCCGATCGGTCCGATCGGCCAGAAGTTGATGTTCAGCCCGCCCATCACGTGGTTGAGCGGAAGGTCGTTCGCGAGCAGCGCCGGCCGCAGCACCAGTGGGTCCAGGTACGAGCGGTGGCTGGGCAGGAACACCAGGGAATGTTCCTTGTTCAGCTCCCGCAGGTCGTCGAGCCGGGTGGTGTCGACGTCGAGGCGATACGCGCGGGAGAAGTAGCGGCCCAACTGATCCCACAGTGCGATGGCCCGCCGGCTCTGGGCGGCGACCATCTCGTCCAGCGCGCCGCGAGCCCGGCGATCCACCTCGGCGACGGGGAGATTCAATTGGGCCGACAGTTCGTGGGTGCCGTCGTGGTACCGGCTGGCGTCGGTGATCTCGTCGACGACGAACCTCGACACCTTGTATTGCGTGCCCAGCACCGTGCGCTCGGCCCGCTCGAGGGTCAGCGCCGCCTGGCGGCGGATGAAATCCGGAAGGGATCCACCCCCGTTCTCGGCGAGCCGGCGTTCGAGGTCGCTGAGCGGGGCCGGGTCGCCCTCCAGAACCTGGCACCGCGCCGGGTCGTCGCGCATCACCCGGCGCTGCATGTTCTGACCGGGGTGCAGCGGATCGCGCAGCGACAGCGTCTCCCGCAATCGCTGCGCGCCGTCCGGATGCGTCTCCTTCGGCAGCCACACCACCCGGAGTGGGGTGAGCAGCGGATCGTCCTTCCGCCGTGCCAGATCGGCGAGGGCCTGATCGGTGACGCGGACGGTCGGTGGTGGCTGGCCGGAGTCGTTCGCCTGCCGCTCCAGCCACGTGCGGAGAACGTCGTCCTCCATCTCGCTCATCGTCTCGATGAGATAGACCCGTGGCCGTGTCGTCTGCTCGTCCATCGCGCCTTTCCTTTCACCCGCGGCCGAGTTCGACGATCTCGTCGAGACTCTCCTGCAGGCACGACATGAACCGCGCCGGTTCGGTCACGGCGGCGGTGTCGAGATTGACACCGATGCAACACGTGCCGACGTGGGAGACCAGAGTTGCCATGACCGCGCAGCCGGGAGCGGGGCCGAACGGGAACATCCGCTCGATCCGGGCGCCCGCCAGATACACGGGCACGGGCACGCCCGCGACGTTGCTGGCCTGCAGGTCGAGGCCCGTCGACTGCGAGAGGTACCAGTTGGCCAGGACCACCGTCGGGATCCGGACCAGGATCGGGGCGGCGGAATCGAGCAGACCGAGTGCCGGTTCCTGGCGCAACCCGAGAATGATCGTGCGTACCTTCTTGATCCGTGCGATCGGGTCGCGTTCACCGACCGGTCCGGCGAACCGGGCCGCCGCGAACCGGTTGCCCCCGGTCGGGTCCGACGCCGAACGCATACTCACCGGCATCCCCACCGGAATCGTCTCGAGGTCGTGGCCGAACGATTCGTGATAGCGGCGGAAACCGCCCAGCAGTGCCGCCACATACGCGTCGTTCAACGACCCGCCCGCGACGTGGGCGGCGGAGCGCAGTTCGTCGACACTCACCTCGAGCACACCGAACCAGCGTCCGAGCCCCCGGTCGCGCAGCAGGTCCGAACCCGTGGTCGGGGGAGGAGTCACCACCCGGCGGATCGAGTTCGCGTAACCGGCGACCTCCGTGACACTGCCCACCGGGTCGCCGACGATCGTCATCGCCGTCCGCACCGCGCCGCGGATCAGGCCGCCGAGACGGCTGGGGGCGCTGCGCACGTTGCCGAGTGCCTGCTCGAGCAGGGCGCCGCCGCCCGACATCTGCTCCGGCAACGGCGCAGGCCGATCCGGTTTGTCCGGCGACGGTTCGGGACGCCTGCTGTGCAGCAGCGTCATCAACTGGATGCCGCCGAGACCGTCCGTGATGCTGTGGTGCGTCTTCACGACGTAGACGGCGCGGCCGTCGTCGAGCCCCTCGATGAGCATCGCGCTCCACGGCGGCCGGGCGCGGTCGAACGGCTCCGTCGCCATGTGCCTGCACATCCGCAGCGCATGGTCGAACGTCGCGGGCTCCGGCAGCCGCACCCGCGACAGGTGATAGTCGAGATCGAACTCGGGGTCGACCGACCACATCGGGTTGCCCAGCCGCAGCGTCGGCTCCACCACCCGCATCCGGATGCGCGGCACCATGTGCGACGCCCATTCGTGGGCACGCACGAGCCGCTCCCAGTCCGGCGGTTTGTCGAGGACGTCGACCGCGACGATCGGTGAGCGCAGCTTCGGCTGCACCTCCTCCATCCGCCACATCCCGGTCTCGAAGTCGGACATCGTGCGGTCCGCTCCCCAGGCGACGTCGGAGAAGTCCACGTCGACGGCACTCGGTGGTATCAGAGGTTCGCCGTCGGCCATGCCCACCCTCATTCGGTTGCTCGAGTTGCCCTCAGCTGCTGCTTTTCCAGTGTGGACCCGCCCCGCAGATCGCGTCCCTGGTTCCGGCGGATTGCGCGGCGGACTTTCCGCCCGAGGCGCTCCGCGCCCGTGCGCGGTTGACGAGTCCCTGGACTCCTTCGCCGCTCACGGAGTTGTCGTAGGCTGCCGTCATGGCGAAAAGCTTCGACTACTCCGAACAGATCGCGTACCCGATCGACCGCGTGCACGCGACGGTGACGGACCGGGCGTTCTGGCAGCACCGGTTCGAGGAGGCGCCGGAGAAGCTCACCCTCGACGACAGCCGCGGCCCCGGCACGCTGACGGCGACGATGCGCGACACCATCGGCGCGTCCTCCCTCCCCGGGCTGGTGCGCAAGGTCGTCTCCGGTGAACTGAAGGTCGAGCGGGCCGACGAATGGGGCGCACTCGACGGCGACCACGCCGACGGCCGGATCAGCGGCAGCTCCACCGGGATCCCCGTGAAGATCGACTGCACGTCGGTGCTCCGCGCGTCGGGCGACGTCACCGTCCTCGACGTCTCCGGATCGGTGCAGGTCAAGATCCCGCTCGTCGGAGGACAGATCGAATCCCTCGTCAGGAAGCTGGTCGGCGACATGGTCGGGCAGGACCGCGACGCGATCGAGAAGTGGCTCGGCGACAGCTGACGCTCACGCCCCCGGCGCGGGGCCGTCCAATTCGACGTCCAGCGTGCGGGCACCCGGCCCCGCAGTGCCCAGCCGGTCGTGGCTGTTGACGATCGCGCAACTCCCGAGCGACAGGCACCCGCAGCCGATGCAGCCGGTCAGGTTGTCGCGGAGACGGATCAGCTGCTCGATCCGCTGATCCAGATCGGCGTGCCACCGCGTCGACAGCTTCTCCCAGTCCTTCCGGTTCGGGGTGCGGCCCTCGGGGAGGGTCGCGAGGGCGTCCCGGATCTCGGCCAGCGGAATCCCGACCCGCTGGGCGATGCGGATGAACGCGACCCGCCGCAGCGTGTCCCGGCGATAGCGACGCTGATTGCCGGACGTCCGCCTGCTGGTGATCAGCCCCTCGCGCTCGTAGAAATGCAACGCCGACACCGCGACGCCACTGCGCTCCGACAGCTGTCCCGGCGTCAGTTCCTTCGCTCTCCACTCGGGCATCTCCACGACAGGCAACCTTTCACCGGGTTACCTGAACAATACTCGAGGTCAGTCGCGGCGGAGATGACCGTGGAGATGGTGTGTGAGCGGAGTCAGGTCGTGCGCCATCCACAGGTCGTATGTGAGGTCGCCGCCGCGCACCGACAACTGCCGCCGGATGCTGTGCACCGGTTTGGCGTCCGGGGACGCGCTCAGCGCCACCATCGACAACTCGATGATCCCCTCCCGGATCTGACCGCGGTGGATCTCGGTGAATCCGGTCGGCTGGGCGACGAGCAGTTCCGCCTCGTCCTCGGCGACGAGCCGCAGATACCCGGACTCCGAGTGCAACGGCCGCCCGGTGCCCGCCTCCCACGTCCGAGACCGGTACGCCAGGAACGGTTTACCGCTGGGAGCGAATTCGATCTCCTCGGTGTACGCAAAGTCGTCGATCGTCGGGTACGCACCCTCGCCCTCGCCGCGCCACAGACCGGCGAACGGCGCCAGGGCGGGCGGTACGGACGGAACCGGTGGTGTGGTCGCAGACGAACTCGCCGTCGCATCCGTGTGCGCCGGCGAGAGAGTCGAGTTCTCGTCCATGAGATACCTCCGCCGCTTCACGGTACTCGCCTGCGGGGCCGAGGGACACGGTCGGCGGCGGGAGCGTTTGAGCGTGCCTGCCGGGCCCGCCGGCATTACCGTCTAGACATGAACGCGTCGGGTTCTGCACCGCTGGGGGCCAACTCCGAAGTCGGGCAGCTGCGTGCCGTCCTCCTGCACCGGCCCGGGGACGAACTGAAGCGGCTGACACCCCGCAACAACGACCAACTGCTGTTCGACGGACTGCCCTGGGTCGACCGCGCACAGGAGGAGCACGACGCGTTCGCGGACCTCCTGCGCAGCCGCGGCGTCGAGGTCCTGCTGCTGTCCGACCTGCTCAGCGAGACACTCGGCGCCAGTGGAGCCGCCCGCATCCACGGCATCGGCGCGGCCGTCGACCCCCGGAAGCTGGGCCACACCCTGGCGCAGGAACTCGCCGCGCACCTCCGCGGCGTCCCGGCGCCCGAACTCTCGACCATCCTCACCGCAGGCATGACGTTCGACGAACTGCCCGTCGCCGCGAACACGGCGTCGCTGGTCCGTCGCATGCACCACGGCGGCGACTTCGTCATCGACCCGCTGCCCAACCTGCTGTTCACCCGCGACTCGTCGTTCTGGATCGGACCGCGCGTCGCGATCACCTCGCTGGCACTGCCCGCCCGCGTCCGCGAAACGTCCCTCACCGACATCATCTACGCCCACCACCCGCGTTTCCGGGGCGCGCGGCGCGCCTACGAATCCCACACGGCGCCCGTCGAAGGCGGCGATGTCCTGCTCCTGGCACCCGGCGTCGTCGCCGTCGGAGTGGGGGAGCGCACCACACCGGCCGGAGCCGAGGCGTTGGCGCGCAGCGTCTTCGAGGACGAACTGGCGCACACCGTGCTGGTGGTGCCCATCGCGCAGGCCCGGGCGTCGATGCACCTCGACACCGTGTGCACGATGGTCGACCACGACGCCGTCGTGATGTACCCGATCATCCAGGACACACTGTCGGCGTTCACCATTCACCGCGAGGACAACGGCGTGTCGATCCGCGGCGCCGACCCGTTCCTGAGCGCCGCCGCCGAGGCCATGGGCATCGGCAAACTGCGCGTCATCGACACCGGACTCGACAACGTCACCGCCGAACGCGAACAGTGGGACGACGGAAACAACACGCTCGCACTCGCCCCCGGCGTCGTCGTCGCCTACGAACGGAACGTCGAGACCAACGCCCGGCTCGAGGCGTCGGGCATCGAGGTACTGCGGATCGCCGGTTCCGAACTCGGTTCGGGCCGCGGCGGCCCCCGCTGCATGTCCTGCCCGGTCGCCCGCGACCCGCTGTAGGCGGCTCCGCCGCCCGTGCGTGGTTAGGGAGTGCAGGGACTCGTCAACCACGCACGGGCCCGGAGGGCCTAGAGGATGTCGCTGACCTTCGCGGCCGGGCGGGCGAGGACGGTGCCCCTGTCCGTCACGACGATCGGTCGCTCGATGAGGATGGGGTTGTCCACCATCGCTTCCAGCAGTTCGTCCTCGGACGCATCGGCGAGCCCGAGTTCCTTGAAGACGGCCTCCTTCTTGCGGATCGCCTCGCTCGGTTTCAGGCCGGCGTCGTCGAGAAGTTTGCGCAATCCGTCCCGCGAGGGCGGGGTCTCGAGGTACTTCACGACGGTCGGCTCGATGCCCGCGTCCCGGATCAGTCCGAGGACCGTGCGGGACGTGCTGCAGCGCTGGTTGTGGTAGATGGTCGCGGTGTTCGCCATATCCGACATTCTGCACCCGGGGAACAAATGCGCCCGCACCGAGCGCTGAACCATGGGTAGTAACTCGTAACCAGTCGACGAAAGAGGGAGATCGATCATGGCCGAGTACCGGGACGCGGCTCCGCAGCGCATCGTCATCGCGGGTGGACACGGGAAGATCGCCCGTCACCTCATCAAGATCCTCACCGCCCGCGGTGACCGTGCGGTCGCGCTGATCCGCAACCCCGACCACGAGCACGAGGTCGCGGCACTCGGCGCCGAACCGGTGGTGATCGATCTGGAGACGGCGACCGCGGACGACGTCGCGAAGACCCTCGCCGGTGCGGACGCCGCGGTGTTCGCGGCCGGTGCCGGTCCGGGCAGCGGAATCGCCCGCAAGGACACCGTCGACCGCGGGGCCGCGGTGCTGCTCGCCGACGCCGCCGAAAAGGCGGGGACGCGGCGATTCGTTCAGGTCGGTTCGTTCGGGGCGGGTGAGCCGATCCCCGAAGGCACCGACGACGTGTTCGCCGCCTACCTGGTCGCGAAGACGGCAGCCGAGGAAGATCTGCGCGCCCGCACCCACCTGGACTGGACGATTCTCCGTCCGGGCGGTCTGCTCGACGACGACCCGACAGGTCACGTCACGCTCACCGCGCCTCCCCTCGAACGGGGCACCGTCACGCGCGCCGACGTCGCTGCGGTGGTCGCGGCGCTCCTGGACCACCCGAACACGGCGAAGAAGACGCTGATGCTGACGTCCGGTCCGACGTCGATCGAGGACGCCGTCGCCGCGCTGTAACCATTGCGGCGCCGCAACCGCGCAACTACGGTCTGATACAACGCGTGGAACAACGGAGGTGGCGCCGGCCGTGGACATCGACATCGACCCCGATTCGTCGACCGCCCCGTTCGACCAGTTGCGATTGCAGATCATCGAGCAGGTCCGCAGCGGGCAACTGATTGCGGGAACGAAGATTCCCACGGTCCGTGCGCTCGCCGTCGAGGTCGGCCTCGCACCGAACACGGTCGCCAAGGCGTACCGGGAACTCGGCGAGCAGGGTGTCATCGAAACCCGAGGCAAGCAGGGCACATTCATCGCGAGCGGCGGTGACCCCATTCGCGCCGGAGCCGAGAAGGCCGCAACAGGGTATGTGCAGGAACTGCGGAAGCTGGGGGTGTCCGACGAGGAGATACTCGGCTTCGTGCAGTCCGCTCTCCGCGGCGCCGAATGAGGACGGCGTCACATCCAGAAGTGTGACCACAGAAAGGTAGACGCTCGGTATGGCCTCCGCACTCTTCCGTGACCTCGCACTGTTGATCGCCCGGATCGGGCTCGGCGTGATCTTCGTCGCGCACGGCTGGCAGAAGTTCTTCGACTACGGAGTGACGGCCACCCAAGCGTCGTTCGCCGACATGGGCGTCCCGCGGCCCGACATCTCGGCTGTTGCGGCCGCCACTGTCGAACTCGCGGGTGGATTTGCTCTCATCGTGGGCATCGCCACACCGATCGCCGGAATCCTGCTGTTCCTCGACATGCTCGGGGCGCTGATTCTGGTGCACGCGGACAAGGGCGTCTTCGTCGCGAACGGCGGGTACGAACTCGTCGTCGCACTCGGCGTCGGGTCACTGTTACTCGCTGTGATCGGTGCCGGACGCCTCAGCATCGACGGGCTCCTCGGAAGAGGCTCGGGATGGGGCAAAACCGCAGCGTAACGATACCGTTCGGCGGGTCTCGATTCGGTGTGAAGCGGTGGGCTAGCTTGCTTTTACCATCGAAAATGACCAACGTAGTTGTTCATGGCAATGAATACTGATCTGCCTGATCAAGGTTCCGACACCGCTGACGCGGCCGTCGGCGGAGGGCTCAAACGGGTCGGTGTTCGCACCGATCACGTCGTGTTCTCGGCCGCCGCCGCCGCGGTCTCGGCAATCGTCGTCTGGGGGCTCGTGGCCCCCGACAATCTCGACACCACGACCGGTAAGGCGCTCGACTGGCTGGTCACCGACATGGGCTGGTTGTTCGTCCTGTCGGCGTCCGGGTTCGTCCTCTTCTCACTGTGGCTCGCGTTCAGCAAGTTCGGGCAGATTCCGCTCGGCAAGGACGGCGAGAAGCCCGAGTTCCGGACCGTCAGCTGGATCGCGATGATGTTCAGCGCCGGAATGGGCATCGGACTGATGTTCTTCGGTGTCGCCGAACCGCTCGCGCACTACGTGACACCCCCTCCGGGTTCCAGCGGTGGCATCGGAACTGCGATGGCCACCACCATGTTCCACTGGAGCCTGCACCCCTGGGCGATGTACGCGGTGGTCGGACTGTCGATCGCGTACGGCTCGTACCGCAAGGGTCGCAAGCAGCTGTTCAGCTCCGCATTCATCCCGCTGCTCGGCCGCCGCGCCGAGGGGCCGATCGGCAAGTTCATCGACGTCCTCGCGATCTTCGCGACGCTGTTCGGGACCGCCGCCTCGCTGGGTCTCGGCGCACTGCAGATCGGGTCCGGCTTCCAGGTCGTCGGGTGGATGTCGCAGGTCAGCACGTTCCTGCTGGTCGCCATCGTCGCCCTGCTGACCCTCGCGTTCGTGGCCTCGGCGGTGTCGGGTGTCGCCAAGGGAATCCAGTGGCTCTCCAACACCAACATGGTGCTCGCCATCATCCTGGCGCTGTTCGTGTTCGTCGTCGGACCGACGGTCCTGATCCTCAACCTGCTGCCCACCACGATCGGCGCCTACGCCGCGCAGCTCGCGCAGATGTCGGCCCGCACCGGCGCGTCCTCCGATCCGGCGACCGGCGAATGGTTGTCGTCGTGGACCATCTTCTACTGGGCATGGTGGATCTCCTGGACCCCCTTCGTGGGCATGTTCCTGGCCCGCATCAGCCGAGGCCGCACCATCCGGCAGTTCGTGGTCGGCGTGATCGTGGTGCCGAGCGCCGTGAGCCTCGTGTGGTTCGCGATCTTCGGCGGTGCGGGAATCAGCGAGCAGCGTGACGGAATCGACCTCGCCGGGCAGGACACCCAGGAGGGTCAGCTGTTCGGCATGCTCAACCACCTGCCGCTCACCGGCATCACCACCATCCTGGTGATGATCCTCGTGGCGATCTTCTTCGTCTCCGGCGCCGACGCCGCCTCGATGGTGATGGGCACCCTGTCGCAGCGCGGGTCGCTGGAACCGCAGCGATGGGTGGTCGTCTTCTGGGGTGTGCTCACCGGTGGTGTGGCCGCGCTCATCCTGTGGACCGGTGGCGACACCGCACTCGACGGACTGCAGACGATGACGATCATCGCTGCGGCGCCGTTCGTCATCGTGATGATCGGGTTGTGCTTCTCGCTGTACAAGGATCTGTCCCGTGACCAGATGATCGTCGACGGCCGGGAAATGCGGAGGGAGATGCGGAGAGTGGCGGCGAAGCGTCGTCGCGACCGGATCTCGTCCCGCTAGAGAAACAGTCTGCGAGCCGCCCGGGTCCCACGGGACCCGGGCGGCTCGACTCGTTCACGGTGTCAGCGCCAGCTGGGCAGCCATAGTTGGTGCTGCCACGTCTCCGGGGTGATCGGGACGGCCGTGAGGATCGGCCACAACCAGATGAAGTTGGCGACCACGAGCCCCACATAGAGGCAGACGGCGAGCAGGCCGGTGGTGCGGCGCTCGAACGACGCCCGCGCGCTGCCGAGGACGTCGCCCAGCACCAGCGCGATTCCCATCACCATGAACGGCGCCAGCGCCACCGCGTAGAAGTAGTACATCTGGCGGTCCAGGGTGGTCAGCCACGGCAGGAACGCGGCCCCGTAGCCGGTGAGGACGGTGGCGTACCGCCAGTCCTTCCGCACCACGGACTGCCACAGGGCCCACGCGAGCATCGGCAGTGCCAGCCACCACATGGCGGGCGTCCCGATGAGCATGACCGCCTTGACGCAACTCGACGCCCCGCAACCGGTGACGTGATCGCCCTCGGCGAAGTAGTACAGCATCGGGCGCAGACCCATCGGCCACGTCCACGGCTTCGACTCCCACGGGTGATGATTGCCCGCCGAATTGGTGAGGCCCGCGTGGAACTGGAGGACGTTGCCGCTGTAGTACCACAGCGACCGCAGCGCTGCCGGCACGAACGACCAGGTGCCGCCCGTCCCGATCTCGTTGCCCACGGCATGCCGGTCCACACCAGTCTCGCTGGCGAACCACGCCCAGTAACTGGCCAGATACACGAACAGCGGGACGACGACGAGCGCGTACAGCGCGGGGCCGATGTCGCGGACGCCGGCCCCGAACCACGGGCGGCGCACCCCGTAGGCGCGCCGGGCCGCCACATCGAAGGCGATGCTGAGCAGCCCGAAGAACACGATGAAGTAGACGCCCGACCACTTGGTGCCGCACGCCAGACCCAGCATGATCCCGGCGCCGAACCGCCACCAGCGCACACCGAGCCGCGGACCCCACTCGCTGTCGCCGATCCGGCCCTCGGCGTACACCCGGGCCATCCGCTCGCGGACCTGGTCGCGGTCCACGATCAGGCAGCCGAGCGCCGCCACCCCGAACAGGGCAAGGAAGATGTCGAGCATGCCGAGCCGGGACGAGACGAACGTCACCCCGTCCGCGACCAGCAGTATCCCGGCGAGACCGCCGATCAGAGTGGACCGCGTGAGCCGGCGGACGATCCGGATCACCAGCAGAACCATGATCGTGCCCGCCACGGCGGAGGCGAACCGCCAGCCCCAGCCGTTGTAGCCGAAGATCGCCTCGCCCATCGCGATCAGCTGTTTCCCGATCGGCGGATGCACCACCAGCCCGTAGCCGGGGTTGTCCTCGAGCCAGCCGCCGGTGAGCACCTGCCAGCCCTGCGGCGCGTAGTGCTTCTCGTCGAACACGGGAGTGCCCGCGTCGGTCGGGTACCCGAGCATCGTGAACCGGGTGATCGCCGCGATCGCCGTGACGAACAGCGTCACCACCCAGCCGCGGGCACGGTCGACGGGACCGAAGTCGGGGGGCGGCACGAGCGGCGCCGGTCCGACCATGGACGGCTGTCGTGCGGAGGGCGTCGGTCGCTCGTCCGTCAGCATCGTCACGCCGCAATCGTAGGCTGTGGGTCATGACTGGTCGCCTAGTGCTCGCCGCAACACCGATGGGGGACGTGGGTGACGCCTCGCCGAGGCTGCGTACGGCGCTCGGGACGGCAGATGTCGTCGCCGCCGAGGACACCCGCCGCACCAAAGCCCTCGCCTCCGCGCTCGAGGTGACAATCACCGGCAAGGTCGTCAGCTTCTACGACCAGGTCGAGACGGCCCGGCTGCCCGCCCTCGTCGCCGACGTCGCGTCCGGCAAGACCGTTCTCCTCGTCACCGATGCCGGCATGCCCTCCGTCAGCGATCCCGGGTACCGGCTGGTGTCGGCGTGCGTGGCCGAGGATCTGGCGGTGACGTGCCTGCCCGGACCGTCGGCGGTGACGACGGCACTCGCGCTGTCCGGGCTGCCCGTCGAACGGTTCTGCTTCGACGGCTTCCCGCCCCGCAAGCAGGGTCAGCGCAAGACGTGGTTGCAGGCCCTGGTCACCGAGCAACGCGCCTGCGTGTTCTTCGAGGCGCCGCACAGGCTCGCCGACTGCCTCGCGGACGCCGCCGACGTGCTCGGCGGCACCCGCCGCGCCGCCGTCTGCCGGGAGCTGACCAAGACCTACGAGGAGGTGCGCCGCGGCACCCTCGCCGAACTCGCCGAGTGGGCCGCCGAGGGCGTCCGCGGCGAGATCACAGTCGTGGTGGAGGGTGCCACCCTCGTCGCGTCCGACCCCGCCGACCTCGTCGACGAGGTGGAGCGACTGGTCGCCGACGGCACCCGGCTCAAGGACGCGTGCGCGCTCGTCGCCACCACCGGCGTGTCGAAGCGGGAACTCTACGAAACGGTGCTGGCGTCCCGGAAGGACTAGGCGGCAGGCGGGCGCTACCGCCGGAGGGCACGCTCCCCGGGCGCCAGCGACGCGTCGTCGGCGGCCGCCTGTCCGGCGTACCAGCCGTTGGCGTCGACGGCCCGGCCGCGCGCCTTCTTGGTCCGCGGAAACAGGCGGTCGAACTCGGCGTCCACGGCCTCCGACTTGGTGGCCAGGATCGGCAGCAGATCGGCGACGGGAATCGACGCCGCGTCGGCGGCGTCGGCCGTGGCCCGGCTGTCGGCGTCGCGCAACCGCTGCCCGATGCGGCTGGCGAAGCCCGCCAGGAAACCCTTCCGGAACGACGTCGTGCGCGAACCGCTGCGACTGTCGGCGTCCGCGAATTGCATTGCGCGCGTGGCCTGCACCAGCAGGGAGGTGAAGAGCATGTCGACCTGCTGGAGGTCGAGGGGGGTTCCGACCACGGTCGCGATGGCGAGCGAGCTGAACCACACGGTGCGCACCCGGTTGGAGTCGCCGATCTCCGTGAGAAGGTGCACCTTCTCCTTGACGTACGGATTCTCCAGGTGGATCCGGCGACTGTGCACCGCGGTGTTGCCCACCCCGTGCTGGGTGTGGAGGAGGGCCGCGTTGATCGCGTAGCGCGTCATCAACTCCTGCGCCTTCGCGGTGAAGATCTCCGCCTCCTCCGCGAAATCGGTGGCCTCGGCCTTGGCGAGCAGCCCGCGAATCCTGTTGAGCACCTTCGCGTCGGCCTCGGCCTCGCCCGGCATCGCCGCGGACGGGTCGGCGACCCGCACGACCGGCCACGTCGACGGCGGAGGAGTGAGCACCGTCCAGCCGGGCAGATTCGTCCACGACAGCGACAGGTCGGTCAGCTGGTAGACGGAGTGGTACGGGTCCTCGAACAGCAGCCCGGCGGCCAGGGCCCGAACGTCGGGACCGTCGACCGGAACCCGCGCCGCCAGGTGGGACGCGCCCGGGTACTGCTCGCCGATGGTGCGGAGTTGCTCCACCCAGTCCCGCGGCGCCCGGTGCGCGGCGCGGGTGCGCTCCGCCTCGTGCAGCACCAGGGCCGCCGCCAGCGCCGCGTCGGACGGCTCCTTCGATCTCCGCGCCAGATGCACGACGTCGGCGGGCTGCCACCCACGCTCGTACGCGCCCGACAACTCACCCATCAGGGTGTGGACTGCCGCGGCGGCCTGTGGGCTCACTTCGTCGTCGAACACGCGCGCTCCGTTCCCGAATCCACGGTGATGAGATCGAATGTATGTTCTATTCGGCGTCATGGGGAGAGTGTGCCTGCGGGGTCCGACAAGAACGGACCCGCGCTGATCAGTCCTCCACGTAGCGGGGGAACACGCCCGACGGTGCAGGCAGCGGGGTGCCCGCCACGACGCGCGTCGGAAGGTCGCTGAACTGCCGCGCGTCGCTCTTCTGACCCAGCAGGTCCAGGATCTTCTCCGCGGCGTCCGGCATCACCGGCTGCACGAGGACGCCCACGATCCGGACCACCTCGAGCGTCACGTACAGCACCGTCGCCATCCGCTCCGGATCCGTCTTCCGCAGCACCCAGGGCTCCTGCTTGGAGAAGTACCGGTTGGTCTCGCCGAGAACCGACCAGATCGCCTCCAGTGCGAGATGCAGTGCCTGGACGTCGTATTCGGCGCGCACCCGCTCCAGCAGCGCATCCGCCTGCGCGAGCATCGCCGCGTCGTCCTCGGTCAGCTCGCCGGGCGTCGGAACCTGCGCATCGCAGTTCTTCGCGACCATCGACAGCGAACGCTGGGCGAGGTTGCCGAGTTCGTTCGCCAGGTCGGCGTTGATCCGGGTGACGATGGCCTCGTGGCTGTAGCTGCCGTCCTGGCCGTAGGAGATCTCGCGGAGCAGGAAGAAGCGCACGGCGTCGAGGCCGTACTGCTCCACCATGGCGACGGGGTCGACGACGTTGCCGACCGACTTCGACATCTTCTCGCCCTTGTTGTAGAGGAACCCGTGCACGAAGACCCGCTTCGGCAACTCGATTCCCGCCGACATCAGGAATGCCGGCCAGTACACGGTGTGGAACCGGGTGATGTCCTTGCCGATGATGTGCAGGTTCGCCGGCCAGAACTTGCCGAACTGCTCGGAATCCGTGTCCGGGTATCCGGCGCCGGTGAGGTAGTTGGTGAGGGCGTCCACCCACACGTACATCACGTGCTCGGGGTGATCGGGCACCGGAACGCCCCAGTCGAACGTCGTCCGCGAGATCGACAGGTCCTTGAGACCACCCTTGACGAAGCTGACGATCTCGTTGCGCCGCGTCGCGGGCGCGATGAAGTCGGGATTCTCGTCGTAGAGGGCCAGCAGCTTGTCCTGGTACTCGGACAGCTTGAAGAAATACGTGGACTCCTCCGTCCACTCGACCGGGGTACCCGTCTCGGTGGACAAGCGCGAACCGTCCTCCTGCAGCGTGGTCTCGGCCTCGGTGTAGAACGCCTCGTCGCGGACCGAGTACCAGCCCGAGTACGTGTCGAGGTAGATGTCGCCGTTGTCGAGCATCTTCTGCCAGATCGCCTTGCTGGCTTCTTCGTGGTCGGCATCCGTCGTGCGGATGAACCGGTCGAAGGAGATGTTGAGCGTCTTGTCCATGGCCTCGAACACATCGGAGTTCCGCGCGGCGAGTTCGCGGACGTCGATGCCTTCCTTGGCCGCGGTCTGCTGCATCTTCAGACCGTGCTCGTCGGTTCCCGTCATGAAGAAGACGTCGAACCCGTCCAGACGCTTGAACCGTGCGAGGGCGTCGGAGGAGATGTACTCGTAGGCGTGGCCGATGTGCGGGACGCCGTTCGGGTACGCGATCGCCGTCGTCAGATAGAAAGGTGGCCGCGAGGCGGTGGAATCAGCAGCATTCATGGTGCGACCACTCTATCTGCGCGCCGACGTTTCGTGACGCGCAGATTCGGGATCTAGCCCGGGCCGGCGCCGTCCTCGCCGGTGACGGTGCGCGACTCGTACGCCGCGCGAGCCGACTTGTCCGTGGACCGCACCTGGTCGGGAACCATCCGCCGGACCGCGAAGTCGCGGGCGAACTGGGGAAACACGGTGACCAGCCGGGCCAGCGGCCCGACGTACCAGGGGATGGTCACTTCGAACCGGGGACGCCGGATCGCCGCGACCACCGCCTTCGCGACGTCGGCCGGCTTCAGCAGTTTGGCCGCACCCGTCGCCGTCCCGGCCGCGAGTTCGGTGTCCACGACCCCGGGCATGATCACCGAGATCTGCACACCCGAACCGCGCAGTTCCTCGCGGACCCCGGTCAGGTAGCCGAGAACCCCGTGCTTGGTGGCGGCGTACGTCGACTCGCCGGGCGGTGCGACCTTCGACGCCGCCGACGCCACCGTGACGATCTGGCCGCGGCCCCGCTCGCGCATCGCCGGGGCCGCCAGACGCACTCCCCGGATGACCCCGTGCAGGTTCACCGCGAGCTGCCGGTCCGTCGCGGACTCGGGTTCCTCGTCGAAGCTCCCGACCCACATGACGCCCGCATTGTTGACGAGCACGTCGAGCGGTCCCCAGTGATCCTCGACGGCCGCGAGGAACGCCGTGAACGACGCGGTGTCGGTCACGTCCAGTTCGAGGCCCTCGACCGTCCCGCCCGCCCGGCCGAGTTCGTCCGCCGTGCGCCGGGCCGCGGCACCGTCGACGTCGCCGATCGCGACCCGGGCGCCTGCGACGGCCAGCTGTCGGGCGATCTCCCTCCCGATTCCCCTCGCGCCGCCGGTCACCGCGATCACGCGGCCGTTCATCGAACTCGAAGTCATGGACACGGCTCCCTCCCCGTCGGGGTGAAAAGTACCGCATGTGACACGTGCGGTGGCGGCGTCGACAATGTCCGCATGAGCAAAGACCGTCCCGCCCCGGAAGCCCCTGCGCCGCTGTTCCCGCTCGTCGACTCGCACACGCACCTCGACGCGTGCGGTGCCTCGGACGCGGCGAGTGTCACGGCGATCGTCGACCGGGCGGCCGCGGTGGGGGTCGAACGGGTGGTCACGGTGGCCGACGACCTGGCGGCCGCGCAGTTCGCCGTCGACGCCGCCCACTGGGATCCCCGCGTCTACGCGGCCGTCGCCATCCACCCGACCCGGGCGAACGTGCTCGACGACGTGACCAGGGCGGAGATCGAGCGGCTCGCCGGTGATCCCCGGGTGGTCGCGGTAGGGGAGACGGGGCTCGACTTCTACTGGCCGGGGAAACTCGACGGCTGCGCCACCGTCCCCGAGCAGACCGACGGCTTCCGCTGGCACATCGACCTCGCGAAGCGGCTCGGCAAGACGCTGATGATCCACAACCGGGAGGCCGACCAGGCGCTGCTGCAGGTGCTGCGCGAGGAGGGAGCCCCGGAGACGGTGATCTTCCACTGCTTCTCCTCGGACGCCGAGATGGCGCGCGAGTGCGTCGACGCCGGTTACGTCCTCAGCTTCTCCGGCACCGTCAGCTTCAAGAACGCGAAGGCCCTGCGGGAGGCGGCACCGCTGGTGCCGTCGGATCAGCTGATCGTCGAGACGGATGCGCCGTTCCTCACCCCGCACCCGTTCCGGGGCGCTCCCAACGAGCCGTACTGCCTGCCGTACACGGTCCGGGCGCTCGCCGAGATCCGCGGCGAGGACCCGGACGACCTCGCGAAGGCGTCCACCGCGACCGCCGAGCGCGTGTACGGCCTCCGGCCCGTGAGTGGGTAGCGAGTCCCTGGACTCGTCGGGCGCGCACAGGGCCGCAGGCCTTAAGTTGAAGTTTCAACCTAGAGAACTTAGGATCGTTGCCTGTTCAACCAATGGTCGTCCCGGTCGCGCGGGGACACCTCGATGAAAGGCGCATCCATGAACAACCCCGCAGTTCGGAACCTGGGAATTCTCGTCGCCCGCCTGGGCATCGGCGTCATCTTCCTCGCTCACGGCTGGCAGAAGGCGTTCACCAACGGCCTCGACGCCCAGACCGCCGGCTTCGAGGCCATGGGAGTTCCGCTTCCGGGCATCTCGGCGTTCCTCGCGACGTGGATCGAGCTGATCGGCGGCATCGCGCTCATCGTCGGCGCCGCAGTCCCGGTCTTCGGGATCCTGCTGTTCCTCGACATGGTCGGCGCGTTCTTCCTCGTGCACATCGACAAGGGCATCTTCGCGAGCGAGGGCGGCTACGAACTGGTCCTGGCGCTCGGCGTCGGGTCGCTGCTGCTCGCCGTCGTCGGATCGGGCCGCTTCGGTGTCGACGGACTGCTCGGCGACAAGCTGCCGTGGGCTGCGAAGGAACCCGCCACCGTCTGACCCCCATGTGAGTGGCGAAGTGTGCCCCGGCACGCTTCGCCACTCACATGTCAGAGGACCTTGTTCAGGAAGTCCTGGGTACGGGACTGCTGCGGGTCGCCGAAGATCTGCTCCGGAGTTCCCTCCTCCACCACGTACCCGTCGGCCATGAAGATCACCCGGTCGGACACCTCGCGGGCGAAGCCCATCTCGTGGGTGACCACGACCATCGTCATGCCGCCCTTCGCGAGGTCGCGCAGAACCTGCAGCACCTCGCCCACCATCTCGGGGTCCAGCGCGCTGGTGGCCTCGTCGAACAGCATGATGTCCGGGCTCATCGCCAGGGCCCGTGCGATCGCGACGCGCTGCTTCTGCCCGCCGGACAGGTTCGCCGGCTTCGCGTCCGCCTTCTCCGCCAGCCCGACCTGCTCGAGCAACCGCACGGCCGTCGCCCGCGCCTCCTCCTTGGAGGCCCGCTTGGTCTGCACGGGCGCGAGCATCACGTTCTCGATCGCCGTCATGTGCGGGAACAGGTTGAAGTGCTGGAACACCATCCCGATGTGTTGGCGCACCCGGTCGATGTCGATCTTGGGATTGCTCACGTCGAAGCCGTCGACGACGACGTTGCCGCCGGTGATGTCCTCGAGCCGGTTGAGGCAGCGCAGGAACGTGCTCTTGCCGGATCCCGACGGCCCGATCACGCACACCACCTCGCCGCTCGCGATGTCGACGTCGATGCCCTTGAGCACCTCGTTGTCGCCGAACGACTTCTTCAGGCCCTTCACCCGGATCTTCGGGTCGGCGGCCTCGGCCTTGTTGTCCGTCACCGGTGTCTCGGTCATCTGTTGATCCTCTTCTCGAGCCGGTTCGACAGCTTCGTCAGCGCCATGATGATGATGAAATACATCGCGCCGATGATCAGCCACATGTTGAAGGACTGGAAGTTGCGGGCGATGATGATCCGCCCGGTCTGAGTGAGCTCGGCGAGCCCGATCACGGACAGGATCGACGTGTCCTTCAGCGTGATCACGAACTGGTTGATGTAGGACGGGATCATCGTCCGCACGGCCTGCGGCATCACGACTTTCCGCATCGACTTCAGGTAGCTGATGCCGAGGCTCCGGGACGCTTCCATCTGGCCCTTGTCGACGGACAGGATGCCGCCGCGCACGATCTCGGCCATGTAGGCGCCTGCGTTGAGGCTCAGTGTGATGATGCCCGCGGTGAACGCCGACATCTGGAAGTCCAGCGCCGCCGGGATGCCGAAGTAGATGAAGAAGGCCTGCACCAGCAGCGGAGTGCCGCGGAACACGTCCACGTAGGTGGTGCCGATGCCGCGCAGGACGATGTTGGTCGATACCCGGAACAGGCCGAAGATCGCGCCGAGCACGAGCGCGATGGCGATCGAGACCACGGTCAGGACGATCGTCAGCCACAGACCCTCGAGTAGCAGCGGGTAGGTGCTCTTGATCAGGCCGAGGATCGAGTTGTCGTCGTCGGAGGCGTCGGCGTTGAGGTAGGTGTCGAGGATCTCGTCGTACTTGCCGCTCGCCTTCACGTTGGCGAGACCGGTGTTGAACTCCTGGAGGAGCTGCGCGTTCTGGCCCTTCGCGACGGCGAACCCGTAGCTGGCGCCGGGGACCTTGTCGGTGACGGTCTTGAACCCGTTGCCCTGCTTGATGCCGTAGGCGAGGACGGGGTAGTCCTCGAACACGGCGACCGAGTTACCCGTGCGGACCTCGTCGAACATGCTCGACGAGTCGGCGAAGTACTTGGTGGTGAACCCGTACTGGTCCTTGATGGACTCCGCGTACGTGGCGCCTTCGGTGCCGTTCTTGACGGCGACGGACTTGCCGCGCAGGTCCTCGTACGACGTGATCGAGTCGTTGGACTCGAGCACGCCCATCTGCACACCCGACTCGAAGTACGGGTCGGAGAAGTCGAACGTCGCCTTGCGGGCGTCGGTGATCGACATGCCGGCGATCATGCCGTTGGCCTGACCGCCCGTGACCGCCTGCAGTGCGGCGTCGAATCCGACGGCGTTGACCCGGTAGGTGAATCCCTGGTCCTCGGCGATGGCGGCGAGAAGGTCCATGTCGATGCCGACGAGTTTGCCGCTCTCGTCCTGGAACTCGAACGGGGCGAACGTGATGTCGGTGGCGATGGTGTAGTCGTTGCCCGGAGCGGGCTGCTGCGCGACGGCGATGCCGGGCGCGACGAGTGTGACGAGCAGCGTCAGCGCGGCGATCACCGAGGGCACTCTCGGACGTCTGACGAGTCTCAGAAGTCGATCGGATCTGCTGCGCACGGAACCCCAGCTTTCTTGTCAGTAATGCCCGGTCGCTTCCGGGCTTCTTGGTGCAAGTCGCAAGATACTGCGTTTCGAGGGTGGTCCGGACCAGAAGCGATTGATCCCGGTAAAGCGAAAACTGTCCCCGATCTCAACCTTTTCGTGATCTAGGACGCAGGTCGTAGCGGCAAAGTTGCCAGACCATCGCCGATTCGTTACCGTACCGTGATCAAACGTCCGCCAGCCTTGGGAATTCATGTGTCGCCTCTAGCCAGAATCAACAACGCCAAATCGCCCCTTCTCTACGTAGTTGTCGCGGCACTGCTCGCGACGCTCGTCCTGGGCGGTGCGTTGGCAGTGGCACGGCACAAGACCGTCACGCTCGACGTCGACGGCGAGACCATCTCGCTCGGCACGATGGCGTCCGACGTCAGCGGCGCGCTCGACGACGCCGGATACACCGTCAGTGAGCGTGACGCGGTCGCTCCCGCGGCCGACGCGTCGATCTCCGACGGCGACACGGTGGTGTTGCGGCGGGCGCGCGAGATCGACCTCACCGTCGACGGGCAGCCCAAGACCGTGTGGACCACCGCGCTCACCGTCGACGACGCGCTGAAGCAGTTCGAACTCGCCGACGACGTCCACGTCTCGGCGTCCCGCTCCGAGCGTCTGCCGCTCGAGGGCACCTCGCTCGAGGTCGTCAACGCCAAGCTCGTCAAGGTCGCCGACGGCGGCGCCCCGCTCACCGACGTCCGCCTCGCCGCCCCCACCGTCGGCGAACTCCTCGCCGCCAACGGCGCCCCGCTCGAGCAGGCCGACACCGTCGTCCCCCCGGCCGACGCCCCCGTCGTCGAAGGTGCCGAGATCCACGTGACCCGCGACCGCACCGAGACCCGCACCGAGACGCTGCCCATCGCGCCGCCCGAGAACCGCGTCGACGATCCCTCGCTCGACAAGGGCAAGACCGTCGTCGAGAACCCCGGAGTTCCCGGCGAGCGCACCGTCACTGCCTCCGTGAAGACGGTCAACGGTGTCGAGGCCGGACGCCAGGAACTCAGCTCGCAGGTGCTCCGCGAGCCCGCACCCGCGCTCGTCAAGGTCGGTGTGAAGGAACTCGCCATCTCCAACGCCTCCACCTGGGATTCGATCGCGCACTGCGAGGCCACCGGCAACTGGGCCATCAACACCGGCAACGGATTCTTCGGCGGACTGCAGTTCACCCAGAGCACCTGGGAGGCGTTCGGCGGAAGCCAGTACGCCGCCCGCGCCGACCTCGCCTCCCGCGAACAGCAGATCTCCGTCGCCGAGAAGGTCCAGGCGGCGCAGGGCTGGGGCGCATGGCCCGCCTGCACCAGCAAGCTCGGACTCCGCTGACGATCTGAAGTAAAGGAACCCGATGTCACCCTTCGCGAAGATCAACTCGGCTCGCTCGCCGCTGCTGTACACCGTGGTGGCCCTGCTTCTCGCCACGCTGATCGCCGGCGGAGTGATGGCCGTGGTCCGGCACAAGAACGTCACCCTCGACGTGGACGGCGAGACGATCTCGCTGAGCACCATGACCACGAGCGTCGACGCCGCCCTGGCCGACGCGGGGTATTCGGTCACCGACCGCGACGCGGTGGCGCCGGAACGCGACGCGACTCTGTCCGACGGGGACACCGTGGTTCTGCGCCGCGCGCGTGAGGTGTCGCTGACGGTGGACGGGCAGCCCAAGACGGTGTGGACGACCGCGCTCACCGTCGAGGATGCGCTGAAGCAGTTCGATCTCGGCGAGGACGTGCACGTGTCCGCGTCCCGTTCGCAGCGACTTCCGCTCGACGGCGCCGCACTCGACGTGCTCAACCCGCTCGTCGTCAAGCTCGCCGATGGTGCGCTTCCGGTCGCCGACGTGCGCATGGCCGCGCCGACGGTCGGGGACTTCCTTGCCGCGCACGGTGCGCCGCTCGAGCAGGCCGACACCGTCGTCCCGGCCGCGGGCACTCCGCTGACCGAGGGGATGGACGTCACCGTCACTCGCGACCGCACCGAGACGAAGGTCGAGACGGTGCCGCTGGCTCCGGCGGAGCAGCGGATCGAGGACCCGACGATGAACAAGAGTCGCACCGTCGTCGAGAGTCCGGGACTGCCCGGCGTCCAGGACGTCACGTTCGCGGTCAACACCGTCAACGGCGAGGAAGTCGGACGCAACCAGGTGTCCGCGACGGTCACGACGCCGGCTCAGCCGAAGGTGATCCGCGTCGGCGCGAAGCCGGGCACCGAGGTGCCGCCCGTCGAGAACGGTTCAGTCTGGGACGCCCTCGCGCAATGCGAGGCCACCGGCAACTGGGCCATCAACACCGGCAACGGATTCTTCGGCGGCGTCCAGTTCGACCAGAACACATGGGAACGTCAGGGCGGCCTCAAGTACGCACCGCGCGCCGACCTCGCCACCCGCGAGGAGCAGATCGCCGTCGCGTCGCAGACGCAGAAGACGCAGGGCTGGGGAGCGTGGCCGTCGTGCTCGGGCAGGCTCGGCGTGCGTTAAAGTTCGGCTGGTGTCCGAAGCCGAAGTACCCCCCGTCGCTCGAGGTCAGGCCGCACTGCTCGGCCCCGCCGAGGTGCGTGCGTTAGCCGAGGAGTTCGGTGTGCGCCCCACCAAGCAGCTGGGGCAGAACTTCGTGCACGACGCCAACACGGTCCGGCGCATCGTCGCGACCGCCGGAGTGGGACGTGACGACACCGTCCTCGAGGTCGGCCCGGGGCTCGGTTCGCTGACGCTGGCGCTGCTCGACGTCGTCGACAAGGTGATCGCCGTCGAGATCGACCCCAACCTCGCCGCACGACTCCCGGTCACGGTCGCCGACCGTGCCCCGGAACTCGCGGACCGGCTGACCGTGGTCGGCGCGGACGCGATGCGGGTCAAGCCGTCCGAGATCCCCGGTCAGCCCACGGCTCTCGTCGCGAATCTGCCGTACAACGTCGCGGTGCCCGTGCTGCTGCACCTGTTCTCCGAACTGCCCAGCCTGCGAACCGCACTGGTGATGGTGCAGGCCGAGGTGGCCGACCGCCTGGCGGCGTCCCCGGGCAGCAAGATCTACGGCGTGCCCAGTGTGAAGGCCAATTTCTTCGGCGCCGTTCGACGTGCCGGCGCGGTCGGCCGGGCGGTGTTCTGGCCCGTCCCGAAGGTCGAGTCGGGTCTCGTCCGCATCGACCGGTACGCCGAACCGCCGTGGCCCATCGACGACGAACACCGCCGCCGCGTGTTCGCCGTCATCGATGCGGCTTTCGCTCAGCGCCGCAAGACTTTACGAGCCGCTCTCGGTGGTTGGGCGGGATCACCCGTCGAGGCCGAGCGACGACTGCTCGAGGCAGGCATCCCACCGTCCGCCCGCGGCGAGACTCTCGACGCCGCGGCCTTCGTGCGTCTTGCCGCCACCCACCCGTGAGTACTTGTTAACCGCGGGCGGTTAACAAGTACTCACGGGTGGGAACCGCACCCTGGGGGAGACAACCGACCGGATGTGTGGTTCACTATTGGAGGTCGTAAGTTTTGTGTTTGTGTTTCCCACGCTCGCAAATCGATGGTTGCGAGCGTTTGGACGTCCTCCACAGGAATTGTCATAGACGGTCGTGTTCAATGACCCAGGTAACCGAGCCGGTTGCCTGAAGAAGTTACTGTGTTAGAGGAGATTTACATGGCAGAGGGCATCGTGAAGTGGTTCAACTCCGAGAAGGGGTTCGGCTTCATCGCCCCCGAGGACGGCAGCGCTGACGTGTTCGTCCATTACTCGGAGATCCAGAGCGGCGGCTTCCGCACGCTCGAGGAGAATCAGCGTGTTTCGTTCGAGATCGGCCAGGGCAACAAGGGCCCGCAGGCCACCGGCGTCACCCTGATCTGAGAACGGCCATGACTTCCCGGTTCGCCGGGACATGACGTTCGAGCAAGGCCCCACTCGTCACGGAGTGGGGCCTTGTCTCGTCTCCACACGCCGTCGCTGCTAGGCCGATCTGAGGTGCGCGGCCTGGTACCCGAGATTCATGGCGCAGACCAGCCAGAGTTGCAGCGCCGAACTCTCCGACGGCCCGAACAGTCCGATCACCGCAGCGGCTCCGAGGGCCGCGGCGACGAAGAACGTGGCCGTTCCGAGTGCCCGCCGGGGCCTCGACGAGAAGATCACCGTTCCCGTCACGAAGAGCGCCCACAGCGTGGTGGAGACGATGGCGGCGGCGACGAACCAGGCCGCCGAATACCTGCCTGGCCACGTCCACGGCTGCGCTCCGTTGTCCAGTGTGCAGACGAACGCCAACGAGAACGCCATGATCACCACGGTGGCGCCCCCGAGCGCCAGGTGGCCCCCGACCAGCACCTTCCCGACTGTTCCCGTCCCCGCAGGCGCCCGCGCGCGACCCTCCTCGACAATCGTGTGCTGCATCCCCGACTACCCCGGCCTTTCGTTGTCGTCACCTGGTTGGACGCCGCGCAGGACCGTTCGGTTCCACGGGATTTTCGGTCCGCGGTGACGGCTGAACGGCGTCTCGGTCAGGCGTTACCGTAGCGGTCGGCGAAGAGGCGGTGACGCTCACCCACCCGTCGGCACTCTTCGCGCAGCTCAGGTGGGTCGAGGACGGTGAAGTCGACGCCGAATGCGCTGAGCCAGTTGGCTATCGACGGCACCGAATCGCCGCCGAGCGCGACCGCGCACTGGCCGTCGGGCATCTCTTCGAGAGTTCCCCAGTCTTCGTGCACGAGGACCGCCATCTCGTCGATCGACGCGTGCAGCAGCACTCGTGCGCGGATCCGGGTGACGGCGCGGTTGATTCCGCGTGCGACGAACTCGGCAGCGCCGCCGGGCGGCAGTTCGCGGGGCGTGAACCGTGGTCCCGTCGGGATCTTGGGTGTCAGGCGGTCCACCCGGAACGACCGCCAGTCGGCGCGGGTGAGGTCCCAGGCGACGAGGTACCAGCGCAGTCCGGAGCGCACGAGCCGGTACGGCTCCACTTCGCGGCGGCTCTCGGTGCCGTCGTGGGTGCGGTAGTCGAACCGGAGTCGCTCGTGGTTGTGGCAGACCGACGCGACGGCCGACAGGACCTGCGCGTCGACGGCGCTCTTCGCGGGCTCGCGGTGGACGACGTCGACCTGCAGCGCCTCGAGGCGGTGCCGCAGGCGGGACGGCATCACCTGCCGGAGTTTGGTGAGTGCTCGCATCGACGCCTCGCCGATGCCGACCACGGAGCCGGTGGCGCCGGATTGGAGGCCGAGCGCGACGGCCAGTACTTCCTCGTCGTCGAGCAGCAGGGGCGGCATTTCCGCGCCGGCGCCGAGTTGGTACCCGCCGCCGACCCCGACCGTCGCGTCGACCGGGTAGCCGAGGTCGCGGAGTTTCTCCACATCTCGCCGGACGGTGCGCGGAGTGATGCCGAGCCGGTCGGCGAGTTCTGCCCCGGACCAGTCCTTTCGGGTCTGGAGCAGGGAGAGCAGCCGGAGGAGTCGTGCCGAAGTTTCCCGCATGCACCTCAGGATGCCATCGATAGAGGACATCTTCTGTCCTCTATCGGCGGGAGATAACGGTAAGTAACGATTTTCCCACCAGCCCCACGAGTGTCACTACACTGGCGCCGACGCTCCACGGACCATCGCATGAGTACTTCGTGAAAAATCCGACGGAAAGGTCTTAGCGTGACGCACTTCCGTGCTCGACCCATCACTTCGGCGGTCAGGGCGCTGCTCGCCGCAGTCATGACCACCGCCTTCTGCGTGGCGCTGGCGGTCTCGACCACCGCCACCGCGTCCGCCTCGGCGGCGGACCTCTTCAACAGCGCGCAGGGCAGATTCGCCGCGGGGGACACCCGCGGTGCCCTCGCGGACATCGGCGGCGCCGTCGCCGGAGAGCCCGGCGACACGAACGCGCTGGCGTTGCAGGCCATCTACGCCGACGCCGCGGGCGATCTGATTACCCGTGAGGCCGCGCTCGCCCGGCTGGGCGCGGCGGACGGCGTTATGCGCGCCGGCGTCGACGGGTTGCTGAACGCGATCAGAATCGCCTCGTTCACGCCCCCGAACCCACTTCCGGCAATTCAGGGTCCGTCCACCGCGATCATCGTCCTCGGGTTCGGTCTGCTCCCAGACGGCACGATGCGGCCGGAATTGGTCAACCGCCTGCAGGCCGCCATGGTCCAGTCGTGGGTCTCGCCGATGTCGCCGATCATCGTCACCGGCGGCAACCCGCAGAACGGCGTGACGGAGGCGGCCGCGATGCAGGGTTGGTTGCAGGCGCACGGTGTGCCTGCACAGCGCATCCACCCCGAGCATCGTGCCGGATCGACGGTCGGTAACGCGCTCAACTCGGTTCCGCTCGCCCGCTCGCTCGGTGCGGGCGGCGCGATCCTCGTGACGTCGGCCAACCACATCCGCAGGGCAACGGTCGATTTCAACGTCGCCGGACTGCCGGTGGTCGGGGCGATGAGCGCGATCACCAGCGCGGGTCAGCTGATCGCCGAATTCATGCCCCTGACCAAGGACCAGCAACTGGGCATGTACCGCGACGCGATCAGGGTGTTCGGCATCCCCGCCAGCTATTGACGCGACTGCGCGTCGCTGTCGGGCGGCGGGTGAGGCGGTCATGGGGAGACGGTCAGGGCGGCGCTGTGACGGGTTCGTGTCACGAGTGTTTCCGGGGTGAGAACGGCGGGGTGAGGACGGCGGCAGTTCCGGGGCGTGGGCGGTGGCGGGGTGCAGTTCGTGGCAGTATTGCGACGCACCGACCGCAGGAGGACACATGCGCTTGTCGCCCCACGAGCAGGAGCGTCTGCTCCTGAGCTACGCCGCGGAACTCGCGCGTAGGCGCCGGCAACGCGGACTCGTGCTGAACCACCCGGAGGCCGTGGCCCTCATCACGGATCACATCCTCGAAGGGGCCCGCGACGGCCGGTCGGTGGCGGAGCTGATGGTGTCCGGCCGGGAGGTGCTCACCCGCGCCGACGTGATGGAGGGCGTCCCGGAGATGCTGCACGACGTGCAGGTGGAGGCCACGTTTCCGGACGGCACGAAGCTCGTCACCGTCCATGATCCGATCGCGTAGGGGTGACCGTGATTCCAGGTGAAGTCTTCTGCGCCGAGGGCGTGATCGAGCTCAACGAGGGTTCTCCCCGCACGGAACTCGCGGTGGTCAACACCGGTGACCGGCCGGTGCAGGTCGGTAGCCACGTTCACTTTCCGCAGGCCAATCACGCGCTGCAGTTCGACCGTTCCGCCGCCCACGGGCTGCGGCTGGACATTCCCGCGGGCACCGCGGTGCGTTTCGAACCTGGTATCGCGCAGACGGTTTCACTCGTGCCGCTGCGCGGGACCCGGGAAGTGCACGGGCTGAGCCTCACTCCTCCCGGAAAGCTGGACGCGTCATGACCGATCTCAGCCGCGCACGGTACGCGGAGCTGTTCGGTCCCACGACCGGCGACCGCATCCGGCTCGCCGACACCGACCTTCTGATCGAGATCACCGAGGACCGCAGCGGCGGACCGGGGCTGGCCGGTGACGAAGCGGTGTTCGGTGGCGGAAAAGTGTTGCGCGAGTCCATGGGCCAGGGTCGCGCCACCCGCGCCGAGGGCGCGCCCGACACGGTGATCACCGGCGTGGTGGTCGTCGACCACTGGGGAATCATCAAGGCGGACGTCGGCATTCGGGACGGACGCATCGTCGCGCTCGGCAAGGCGGGCAACCCCGACACGATGTCGGGCGTGCACCCCGATCTCGTGGTGGGCCCGTCCACCGAGATCATCGCCGGGAACGGCAAGATCCTCACCGCAGGCGGTATCGACTGCCACGTGCACTTCATCTGCCCGCAGATCATGGACGAGGCGCTGGGCGGCGGCATCACGACGATGATCGGCGGCGGCACCGGACCCGCCGAGGGCAGCAAGGCCACCACCGTGACCCCCGGTTCGTGGCACACCGCCCGGATGCTGGAGGCACTCGACGGCTGGCCGATGAACATCGCCCTGCTCGGCAAGGGCAACACGGTCAACTCCGAGTCGATGTGGGAGCAGTTGCGCGGCGGTGTCTCCGGGTTCAAGCTGCACGAGGACTGGGGTTCGACACCGGCGGCGATCGACGCGTGCCTCACCGTCGCGGACGCCGCGGGGGTGCAGGTCGCGCTGCACTCGGACACGTTGAACGAGGCCGGTTTCGTCGAGGACACGATCGCGGCGATCGCCGGACGTGCGATCCACGCCTATCACACGGAGGGCGCCGGCGGCGGCCACGCACCAGACATCATCACGGTGGCCGCGCACCCGAACGTCCTGCCCAGTTCGACCAATCCGACCCGGCCGCACACCGTGAACACCCTCGACGAGCACCTCGACATGCTCATGGTGTGCCATCACCTGAGCCCGAAGATCCCGGAGGACCTGGCGTTCGCGGAGAGCCGCATCCGGCCGTCCACCATTGCCGCGGAGGACCTGCTGCACGACCTGGGCGCCATCTCCATGATCGGCAGCGACTCGCAGGCGATGGGACGGATCGGCGAGGTGGTGCTGCGCACCTGGCAGACCGCGCACGTGATGAAACGCAGGCGGGGTTTCCTGTCCGGCGACAACGGCGCCGACAATCAGCGCGTCCAGCGCTACGTCGCCAAGTACACGATCTGCCCCGCCGTCGCACACGGGCTGGAGGACGAGATCGGGTCGGTCGAGGTGGGCAAACTCGCCGATCTGGTGCTGTGGGATCCGGCGTTCTTCGGGGTCCGGCCGCACGCGGTGATCAAGGGCGGGATGATCGCCTGGGCCGCGATGGGAGATGCCAACGCGTCCATACCGACTCCGCAACCGGTGCTGCCCCGTCCGATGTTCGGGGCGGCCCCCAAGGTGGCGGCCGCCACATCCGTGCACTTCGTCGCACCGCACGCCCTCGAGGACGGACTGGCGGATCGGCTGGACCTGAACCGGCGACTGGTGCCGGTCGCGAACGTGCGGTCGCGGGGCAAGGCCGACATGCCGCGCAACGACGCACAGCCGCGGATCGAGGTGGACCCCGACACGTTCACCGTCCGCATCGACGGCGAGGTGTGGGAAGAACAGCCGGCGGCGGAACTGCCGATGGCCCAGCGATACTTTCTGTTCTGATGCGCCTCGCTCACCTGATGTCGCTCGCCGACTCGCGGCTGCCCACGGGCGGTCACGTGCATTCGGGTGGCATCGAGGAGGCCGTCGCCAGCGGTGTCGTCCGCGACGTCGCCACGATGGAGGCGTTCCTGCGTCGCCGGATCCGGACCGCCGGGCTCGTCGGGGGATCGATCACCGCGGCGGTGTGCGCCGGCCGGCTCACCGCCGGACACGCCGACGCCGAGATGGATGCGCGAACCCCGTCCCCGGCGGCGCGGTCGTCGTCGCGGGCGCAGGGGAGAGGTCTGCTGCGGCTGGCCCGCACCACGTGGCCGGAGCACGACTGGTCGCCGGTCGGGACGCGTCCGCACCTGCCCGTGGTGTCCGGAGTGGTCGGATCCGTCACCGCGGTCGAACCACGGGAGGCGGCGCTGGTCTTCGTGTACACCACCATGACCGGGTGCGCGATCGCCGCGCAGCGTCTACTCGCTCTCGACCCCGCGCAGGTCGCCGCGTGCACGTTCGCGCTGGCCGACCTGTGCGACGACATCGCAGACCGGTGCGGCACCGGGCTGGCGAGCGTGTCCGACCCGTTCCTGGACGTCGTCGCCGAACGGCACGTTCTGCGGGACCGCCCCCTGTTCGTGTCGTGACACCGCTGTACCCAGTAAGGAGAAATCAACCATGCCACCACATTTCATCGACGGTGAACCGCACGACCATCAGCACGACCGTCCCCGGCGGGTCCGGGTGGCGGGGGAACCGGTCCGGATCGGGATCGGCGGGCCCGTCGGATCGGGCAAGACGGCGCTCGTCGCCGCGCTCTGCCGGCAACTGCGCGAGGAGTTGTCGCTGGCCGTGCTGACCAACGACATCTACACCACCGAGGACGCGGACTTCCTGCGCCGCCACGCCGTGCTGCCGGACGAGCGGATCGCCGCCGTGCAGACCGGTGGCTGCCCCCACACGGCCATCCGCGACGACATCACCGCCAACCTCGACGCGATCGACGACCTGATCGCGGCCAACCCGCCGCTCGATCTGATCCTGGTGGAGTCCGGCGGCGACAACCTCACCGCGACGTTCTCCTCGGGCCTGATCGACGTGCAGATCTTCGTCGTCGACGTCGCCGGTGGCGACAAGGTTCCCCGCAAGGGTGGCCCCGGTGTGACGTTCTCGGATCTGCTCGTGATCAACAAGACCGACCTCGCTCCGATGGTCGGAGCCGATCTCGGGGTGATGCGCCGCGATGCCGAGCAGGTTCGCGAGGGCAGGCCCACCGTGCTGATCTCGCTGACGGAGGACCCGTCGTCCGGACCGGCGCTGGCATGGGTGCGGGAGCAGGTGCGCACGCTCGCCGCCGTGCACCCGTAGTGCGCACCGAACTGACGATCGTCGCGTCCCCCGACCGCAGTGCGCGGATCTCCGCGGCCGGGGGACTGGCGGCCCGGATCACCGGCCGCGACACGGTCCACGTGATCGGCACCGCCGCGACCCCGCTAGGCGGCGACCACTGGGACATCACCGTCCGGGTGCTGCCGGGTGCCCGGCTGACGCTGCGCAGCGTCGCGGCGTCCCTGGCGCTGCCCGGCCGCGGTCGGGTGCTGTCCACGGCGCGGTGGTCGGTGGAGGTCGGGGACGACGCGGTCCTCGACTGCGCACTGGAACCCACCGTGATCGCGGGCGGCGCGGAGCATCGCGTCGAGACGACGGTGACCCTCGCCGAGTCGGCGACGGTGCTGCTGCGTGAACGGGTGCAGATCGGGCGGGCGGGGGAGAGCGCGGGACGCTGGGTAGGGGTCACCGACGCCGATCTCGGCGACCTGCCACTGCTCCGGCACCAGCTGGAACTCGGTGTCGGCACCGTCTCGCACGACGTGCTGGACGGTCCGGCGGCCGTCACCAGTGAACTGCGGTACCCGGACGACCGGCCGGCTGAAGTCACGGGTGACATCCGGTCGGCGCGGACGCGTCTGCCCCTCGCCCGCGGCGGCAGCCTCACCACCCGGCTCGGCCCGCACCTGTGACGCACGTGAGTGGCAAAGTGCGTGATGGTGCGCATTTCCGCACCCGTACCGGGAGCGCCTAAGCTCTACCCTTGTGCTTTCCGTCGTTCCTCGCCCCGTCGTCGTCAGGGCCCCGTCCAAGGTCAATCTGCATCTGGCTGTCGGGGACCTGCGTGACGACGGCTATCACGAGCTGAAGACGGTGTTCCAGGCGCTCTCGCTCGGGGACACGGTGTCCGTGGTCCCGGCGGAGACGCTGTCGGTGAAGGTCCGCGGTGAGGACGCCCGCGTCGTGCCCACCGACAGCGGCAACCTCGTGTGGCAGGCCGCCGAGATGCTCGCCGCCGAGGCGGGGCGGCGTCCGGACGTCGAGATCGCCATCGACAAGGGCATCCCGGTGGCAGGCGGGATGGCCGGCGGCAGCGCCGACGCCGCGGCGACGCTGGTCGGTCTGAACGCGCTGTGGCAACTCGACCTGTCGCGGGAGGAACTCGACGGGTTCGCCGCGAAACTCGGCAGTGACGTGCCGTTCTCCCTCCACGGCGGCACCGCGGTCGGGACGGGACGCGGCGAGCGACTGCTGCCGGTGCTCTCCCGCAGCACGTTCCACTGGGTGCTCGCGCTCGCGAAGGGCGGCTTGAGCACCCCGACCGTGTTCCGGGAGCTGGACCGGCTGCGTGCCGACGGGAATCCGCCACGACTCGGCGGACCCGAAGACCTGATGCACGCCCTCACGACGGGCGACGCTGCCACGTTGGCTCCGTTGCTGGGCAACGACCTGCAGTCGGCCGCGCTGTCGCTGAATCCGGGACTGCGGCGGACGCTGCGAGCCGGGGTCGCGGCGGGCGCCCTGGCCGGGATCGTCTCCGGGTCCGGCCCGACCTGTGCCTTTCTATGTGCTGAAGCGGATGCCGCGGTCCGTGTCAGCGCAGAACTCGCAGGTGCGGGGGTGTGTCGCACGGTGCGAGTCGCCAGCGGACCCGTACCGGGCGCCCGAATAATCAACGACGCGGCGGAGGGATCGCACTGATGGCGAATCTGATCAATCTCGAGCAGGTATCGAAGTCCTTCGGCATCAAGCCGCTGCTCGATTCGGTATCCCTCGGACTGCAGGAAGGCGAACGCATCGGCGTCGTCGGCCTCAATGGCGGTGGCAAGACCACCATGCTCGAGGTGCTCGCCGGGGTGGAGGCGCCCGATTCGGGACGTGTCAGCCGGGTCGGCGGCCTGCGCATGGCGGTCGTGACCCAGCGCGGTGTCCTGCCGCCCGGGTCCAGCGTCGGCGACGTGGTGCTCGGACCGCTCGGGGTTGCCGACCACGAGTGGGCGGGCGACGCCCGCATCCGGTCGATCCTGGCCGGGATCGGCATCGACAACCTCGGGCTCGAGGTGTCGGTCGACGGACTGTCGGGTGGCGAGCGGCGACGCGTCGCGCTGGCGGCCGCGCTCGTCCAGGACCTCGACCTGCTGGTGCTCGACGAGCCGACCAACCACCTCGACGTCGAGGGTGTGCAGTGGCTGGCGGAACATCTCGTCGGCCGGCGCAGCGCGCTGGTGGTCGTGACCCACGACCGGTGGTTCCTCGACACGGTGGCCAACCGCACGTGGGAAGTGGTGGGCGGCAGGGTCGAAAGCTACGAGGGCGGCTACAACGACTGGATCTTCGCCCGGGCGGAGCGCTCCCGGCAGGCCGACGCCTCCGAGGAACGCCGCCGCAACCTCGCCCGCAAGGAACTGGCCTGGCTGCGGCGCGGCGCGCCCGCCCGCACGTCCAAGCCCAAGTACCGGATCGAGGCCGCCGAGGCGTTGATCGCGGATGTCCCGCCGCCCCGCGACAACGTGGCGCTGGCATCGTTCGCGCAGCGCAGGCTCGGCAAGGTTGTCATCGAACTCGAGGATGCGCGCCTGGAGACGCCGGACGGCCGGGTACTCGTCGACGACCTCACGTGGCGGCTGGCGCCGGGCGAGCGCGTCGGTCTGGTCGGCGTCAACGGCTCCGGCAAGACGACGCTCCTGCGCACGCTCGCCGGGGAGATCGCGCCGGCGTCGGGCAAACGCATCCAGGGGCAGACGGTGCACATCGGCTGGCTCCGTCAGGAACTCGACGACCTGCCGACGAACATGCGGGTGCTCGAGGCCGTCAAGGACGTGGCCGAGCGGATCACGTTGGGCGACAAGGAGGTATCGGCCGGGCAGCTCGCCGAACGGCTGGGCTTCACCCCCGCCCGGCAACGCACACCGGTCGGTGACCTGTCCGGTGGCGAACGTCGCCGGCTGCAGCTGACGCGTGTGCTGATGTCGGAGCCGAACGTGTTGTTGCTCGACGAGCCGACCAACGACCTCGACATCGACACGCTGCAGCAACTCGAGGACATTCTCGACGGCTGGGCGGGAACGATGGTCGTCATCAGCCACGACCGGTACCTGATCGAACGCATCTGTGACTCCACCTGGGCGTTGTTCGGCGACGGCAAGCTGACCAACCTGCCCGGGGGGATCGAGGACTACCTGCGTCGGCGAGCGAAGATGGTCGACACCGGCGCACCGTCAGTGGCGTCGACGGCGACCGGTGCGTCCGCGCCCAAGCAGGTGCGGGACGGGGCCGCCGAACGCGCCGCCCGCAAGGAACTGTCGCGTCTCGAGCGGGCCGTGGCGAAGCTGGACGACCGGGAACGCAAGCTGCACGAGAAGCTGGCGGAGGCCGCCACCGATCCGGACAAGCTGCAGAAGCTCGACACGGAGCTCAAGCAGGTCGTCGCGGAGAAGGAATCCACCGAGGAACAGTGGATGGAGCTGGCCGCCGAGCTGGATTAGCGACTCCGGCCGGTCACCACTCGAGTCGGTAGTCGTACATCCAGCGCAGGCTGTCGCGGCGGCCGATCATCCGCATGACCGTCGGCAGGGTGAGGTCGCGGATCGCGCGCCCGACCGGACCGGGTGCCTTGCCGCTGCCGTTTCGCTTGCCCTGGGCGCCGATTCGCTCGACCCGGGCGCGCCGTGCGGTCTCGTACGCGGCCAGGGCGACGGCGGTGTCCCGGTACTCGCGCAGGCATCGCGCGAGCACGACGGCGTCCTCGATCGCCATGGAGGCGCCCTGCCCGGACGACGGTGACGTGGCGTGCGCCGCGTCCCCGATGATCACCATCCGCTCGTTGCGCCACGTCGGCACGGTCGGAAGGTCGTAGGTGCTCCAGCTGCCGATGATGTGCTCGGTGGCCTCGACGATCTGCAGCGCGGGCCCGGCGTCGCGCGAGAACAACTCGGTCAGTTCGGCGCGCTGCTGCTCCGGCGTGATCGAGGCGAGTTCGCCTGCCGACGGTTCCGTGCGGCGCCCGGGATTGGCGAACCACCAGACGTCGCCGTCCGGATGGATCAGATAGCCGAAGAAGCACCGCTTGCCGAAGACGAAATGGGCCGCGCCGGGTTCACCGTCCAGGGCGAGGCCGGTCGCGAATCCTCCGGTGTTGAGGAGGCTGAGGTATCGGGGTGTGGGCGCCTGCGGGTCGAGGTGGGACCGGGTGCGCGACCACAGCCCGTCGGCGCCCACCAGCAGATCGCCGTCCGCGGACGTGCCGTCCGCGAAATCGGCGTGCACCCGATCGTCGCCCTGGCGGGCGTCCCGGAGTTGTTTGCCGTACTCGATGCGGATGCCGCGCCGGAGTGCTTCGTCGCGCAGGGTGCGGTAGAGGTCGGCGCGGCGCAGCGTCCGAGACGGCGTGCCGAAGGAGGTGAGTCCACCGTTGTCGAACTCGGCCAGGCGTTTCCCGGTTCCGCTGACGATTCGCATCCTGCGGGTGCCCATTCCGAGCGCGGTGACCTGGTGATCGAGGTCCAGCAGGTGCAGTGCCTCCAGGCCGTTGGTGGCCAGGGTCAGGAACGCGCCGACACCGTCGGCGCCGTGACCGCGCGCTTCGTACACCACGGGATCGAGTCCGGCCTTCTGCATGGCCATCGCCGTGACCGGGCCGGCGATGCCTCCTCCGATGATCACAACCTGTTTAGTCATATAAAGACTATACATAAAATGACTAATTACGGTCGACCGATATGCTCGGCAAATGTCCTCACCGCGTAGATCCGTGCTGGCGATGGCCGTGTTGTCGATGCTGTCGGAAGAGCCGATGCACGCCTACCGCATGCAGCAACTGATCAAGGAGCGACACAAGGACGAGGTCGTCAACGTCGCTCAGCGCAACAGCGTGTACCAGACGATCGAGCGCCTGCTGCGCGACGGATTGATCGAGGTCGAGGCGACGGAACGGGCCGAGAATCGACCCGAGCGCACGACGTACCGGCTCACCGCACCGGGTGCGACGACGCTGACGCGCTGGCTGCGCGAGATGGTTGCGGAACCGGCGCGCGAATTCCCGGAATTCCCTGCCGCGCTGGCATTCCTGCCGAGTCTCGACGCCGGCGACGCGCTCGGCGCCCTGCGTTCGCGGATCGCCTCGCTCGAACGGCAACTGGCCGGGCTCGATGCCGGCCTCGCCGAGTCCGGGGCGGTTCTTCCGCGACTGTTCCTCGTCGAGGACGAGTACCGCCGGGCGGTGGTGGCCGCCGAACTCGACTACGTCCGGTCGCTGGCCGACGACGTCGCGGGCGGCGACCTGCGCTGGTAGCGCGTCACGCTAGCGCGGGCCGAGGTATCTGTAGATTCGGGGTCACAGCAATCGTGTCCGACGTTCGGTGCGGGCGGCTCGCCCCGTGCGGCCCGCGGCGGCAACGTTCACTGAAAACGCTGTGCAGCAATGGGATTCGAGCGTCACGGCTCCGGGCATGCCCGGAGGATCGCATCACTATCAGGTGAGGCTGGCCTAAGGTAGGGTGGAGTGTGTGCTGGAGCGCAGGCCATGCAGTCATTTCGTAACCTTTTCGTGTCCCGGATCACGGCCTGAATATGCATGATCCGGGCAAAACGGGGGAATCCAACGCGAACCTGCAGATTCTCGGACTAATCTGCAGTCCAGGGTTTGCATGTCGCTGCACAGGAGGCGGGGGTCATGGATCTCGAAGCGATCAAACAGATCGAGCAGCTCAAGCACCGTTACTCACGTGCACTCGACACGAAGTCGTGGGTGGAGTTCGCCGACACGATGGTCCCGGACGTCACCGCGACGTACAGCGAATACCTCACGTTCGACTCCCGTGACTCGTTCGTGTCCTTCCTCGAGAACACCCTCGGGACACACGTCATCACCGAGCATCAGTGCGGCCAACCCGAAATCACCGTCACCGGTGACACCGCGGTCGGCGTGTGGTTTCTCGCAGACACCACGCTGATTCCCGAGGACGGCATGCTGCTGCGCGGGTCCGCCTACTACCACGATCGTTACCTTCGGTGCGCCGACGGCAACTGGCGGATCACGCACACCGGGTACGAACGCACCTGGGAATCGGTTGCGGCGCTGTCCGATTTCCCGAGTTTCCGGCTCACTTCCAACAAGTGGGCGATGTTGCAACCTCCGGCGTCCGCCTGAGGGGGCACACTGGGACTCGACGCATCACGGACACTGGGAGGTGACGACGTTGCCCGAAGTCCCCGTTCCCGGCGCGCTGCCGTACCTGACGGTGCGGCGCGGTGTCGAGGCGATCGAGTGGTATTCCAAGGTGTTCGGCGCCCAGGTGGTGGGTGAGCCGATCGTCATGGACGACGGCCGGGTCGGTCATGCGGAACTACGGTTGCCGACCGGCATGATCTATCTCGCCGAGGAGTTCCCCGAGATGGGTCTGACCGCGCCGGAGTCCGGGTCGACGTCCGTGAGCCTGATGTTGTCCGTCGACGACCCCGACGCCGTCCTGGTGGGTGCCCGCGACGCCGGCGGCACCGTGGAACGCTGGATCTCGGAGGGTCACGGACACCGCAACGCCACCCTCATCGACCCATTCGGGCATCGCTGGATGCTGGTGGGGCCTGCCGATCCGGCCGTGTCCGACTGAACGATCCGGGCCGCGGCTACTGTCGGCACATGCCGAACATGCCGACTGCACCCGACCGCTCGTCGTTTCCGGACACCCGCGCATGGATCCGCGCACTGCCCGCACTCAGCGGCGCGACGCCTGCGCCCGTCGACACGCTGCCGGACTCACCGACGGCGCTGTTCCTCGACTGGATCGAGCAGGCCGCAGAAGCCGGCGTGCCGGAACCGCATGCCGCTGCGCTGTCGACCGTCGACGCCGACGGAAATCCGGACGCACGTTTCCTGCTCCTCAAGGACGTCACGGAGCAGGGCTTCTGGTTCTCGGGGGACACCCGCTCACCGAAGGGACATGACCTGGCCGCGAATCCCGTTGCCGCACTGTCATTCTACTGGCGCGAGCAGGGCAGGCAGGTGCGGGTGCGTGGCACCGTGATCGAGGGGGAGCCGGCGCTGTCCGCACGCGACTTCCGCGAACGGTCGGTCACCGCACGCGCCGTGGCGGCCGCCAGCAGGCAGAGCGAGGTGCTGGACGATCCCGCCGAATACGAACGCGCGGTCGCGGCGGCGGTGGCCCGCTTCGAGGCCGACCCCGACTTCGTGTCGGCGACCTGGCGGGCATGGTGCATCGTCCCCGACAGCGTCGAATTCTGGCAGGCGGACGCCGGACGCAGACACGTGCGCCGGCTGTACCGCCGGGAGTCGGACCGGTGGATCCGTGAGGTGCTGTGGCCCTGACCGCGCCCGGCGGCAGGAGTCAGCGCGCGGTCGAGGGCGAACGCAGGTCGACGACGATCGACTGGCCGTTCAGCTTCGCGTGGATCTCGGGGCGTTCGAACCCGGCCGCGACGAGGTACTCGCCGAGCAGCGCCAGCAGTTCGTCGGCGTCCACGGTGGGATCGGCGGAGTGGCTGCTCGCCGACGCGAGGTGCTCCTCGAGCAGTTCGGTGTGTGCAAGACGGCCCGCGACTCGCACGGCTGCCACTCCCATCGCGTTGCGTCGCATGACGGTGCGTCCACGAGATTCGGGCGGCGCCGTCGTGTCGGAGGCCGCGGCCGGTTCCTCGGTGCTGTGCGAACCCGAACTGCGCGTCGGCAGCGGGAAGGTGAACGTCTCGGCGGAGCTGGTCGTGGACTTGCCGTTGCCGTTGCTGCTGCCGGTCAGTCCGCCCGTGCCCGGTTCGGCGAAAGGGGACCCCGTCGCCGGGCTCCCCGCGGAGCCGTTGCTGCCCGATCCGTTCGTGGAAATGCCGTTCTCCATCGTTTCGCTTCCTGCTCGTGGCCAAACGGGTACCGCGCAAAGCCCGTCAGTGTGCTCGATTCGGTCTGAAAGCTACCAGCAGCGTCCGGCGGGCCGCGCACCTCGACGGCTCACGACACGGCCCCGTCGCCGCCCGGACTCTCGGCAACGCTGTGTCAGCGGACCCCCTCCGTCCGCAATTCCCTGGCCCATGCCGACGCGTGCCTCGTCAGCACGCCGGCGATCCGCTCCAGCTCACCCGGGTACGACGCGACCTCGGCGGGCATGGACACACTGAGGGCGTCGGTGGCGGGGATCCGGTAGGGCACCACGGTGGCGATGCACACCACGCCGACCGTGCCCTGTTCCCGTTCGAGGGCCCACCCCCGGTTGCGGACCTCGCCGAGTTCGGTGACGAGGTCGTCGAGGTCGACGATGGTGTTGTCGGTGAACCGCTCGAGTTTCGCGGGAAGCAACTCCCGTACCTCGCCGGTGGTGAGTTCGGCGAGAAGGGCCTGCCCGAGTGCGGTGACGTGGCACGGCAGTTTGCGGCCGACGCGGTGCATCCGCCGAACCTCGACCTTCGATCCGCGGCTGGCGAGGTAGATGACGCTTTCCTCGTCGCGTCGCGCGAAGTGCACGGTGTGGCTGACTTCCGACCGGAGCGCCTCGAGCACCGCCGCCGCCCTCGACACGACCGAATCCTTGTCGAGATACGACGTGCCGGTGAGCAGCGCGTGGGTGCCGATGCCGTAGCGGGAACCGGACTCGTCCGCCTCGATCCACCGCAGATCCTTGAGCGTGCGCAGGAGGGCGTGCAGACTCGAGCGCGGATATTTGCATGCTTCCTGCAGCTCGCCGAGGCTCATGCGGGTCGGCGACGCGGCGAGCGTCTCGAGGATGTGGATGGTGCGTTCGGCGGATTTGACCGGCTGGGATTCCGGGGCCGCCCCACGCGTGTCTTCTGTCACCATGAAGACACTATCTCTCATTCTGAACGCGATATCACCTACTGACCCGTGCCCGGTACCGGCGAGGGGTCGCACTCAGTACTCCGCGACGAGGTTGGCCGCGATGTACTCGAGATCGATGTCCTCGCCGAGACCCGGCCGCTGTGGCATCGCCACCATGCCGTTCTCGTCGACGGGGTCGACGATGGACTTCAGGTGCGGCGGCACCCAGTCGTAGTCGACGTGCGGGTGCAGAAGACCGCGCTCGTACCACTGGACGTTGTTGGCGGCGCCGACGAGCGCGAGATTGGGGGCGCCGTTGCCGTGGATCTCGCAGTCGAGGCCGAAGCCCTCGGCCATGTGCATCGTCTTCAGGGCCGGGGTGATGCCACCGCCGTTCATGGCGCCGACGCGCAGGATGTCGCACGCGTCGTTCGCGATCCAGTCGGCACGGGACCGGTGCCTGCCCGGTGTGGTCTCGGGTCCGATCACCGGGGTGTCGATCTGGTCGGCGAGCCACTTGTACGAGCGCAGCGAGAACTCGTCCATCGGCTCCTCGAACCAATCGAACTTCAGCCGGTCCAGTTCGCGCCCGAGTCTCAGGGCGTCGGTGCGTGAGTACCAGTGGTACCCGTCGAGCATCAGCGAGAAGTCCTCGCCGACGGCGTCGCGGACCGCGGCGCACGCGTCGATGTCCCGGCTCAGGCTGGGGGCGCCCGGCAGCGGCGGCATCCAGGTGTGCAGTTTGATGCCCTGGTAGCCACGCCTTTTCAGCTCGACGGCGAAGTTCGCGTAGTCCTCCGGGGTGGCGAGGCCGCCGTCGATGTCGTCACCGCACATGGTGCTGGCATACGCCTTGACCTCGGTGCGCGCGCCGCCGAGCAGTTTCCACACGGGTGTGTCGAACTTGTTGCCCGCGAGGTCCCACAGCGCCTGGTCCAGGTAGCTGCAGGTGTGTTCGGGAAGCTCGACCGCCCGCGTGCGCTGCCGGATCGCCCACTTCTTGTCCGCCGCCTCCCGTGCCAGCGGGTCGGAACCGATGAGGACGGGCCGGAAATGCTGCTCCACCTGGTCCTGACGAAGGTAGTTCGGCTTGCCCAGGACGTACCCGCTGACGCCGTCGGAGTCGGTGATCCGCAGCAGCGCCCCGGTCGTCGGCACGGACGGGCCGGGATGGCGATGACCGTACGAGTCGACCGAGGTCCGTGCCTCCGTCTTGAAAACCTGCACGGCGACTTCTGTGATCACGCTGGACATGATGATTCGCTTCCTCTTCGAAATGTCTTATTTGCCCTGGCGGGCGACGTACTTGGCCATGGAGCGGTCGAGTTTCTCGGCGAAGTCGTCGGCGAAATCCTGCGCACTGAGCTGCCCGATGAGCACCTTCTGCCACTGGCCGAGCATCTGCACCTGAACGATCTTGCCGAAGTCCGGCAGGTAGTCCGGCGGCGTCACCAGCACGGTTTTCGGGTCGTCCAGTGCCGCGAGCGCGGCCTGCACCGACGGCATGCTCGCGAATTCCGGCGCGGAGCGGGCGGCCTTGTTGACCGGGATCTGCCCGACCCGCTCGTTCCAGTACGCCTGCGATTCCTGGGACGTCATGAACTCGAGGAACTTCCACGCCGCGGCCTGGTGCTTGCTGCTCTTGAACACGGTGTACGACGGGAACGGGTCGGTCATGACGGTGCGCTTTCCGTCCTCGTTACGCGGCAGGGCCACGGCGCCGGCCTTGTCGCCGAGCGCCTTCTGGTGGTTGCTCAGCGAGCCGAGGTTGTGCTGCATCATCGCCACGGATCCGCCGCCGAAGCTCGCGACCATCTGCGGGAAGCCGTTGTTGACGTCGGCGGTCGGGGTGGCGACGTCGTAGAGCGCTGCGAAGCGTTCGATGGCGTCGACCATCTCGGGACGGTTCAGCGTCGACTCGCCGTCCTCGAAGAAGCTCTCGATTCCGGTGCTGGCGAACATGTACTGCAGCAGTGGGTAGATCGATCCGGCGCCGCCGCGAATGGTGAATCCGTAACGGCCGTCGTCCTTGTCGGTCAGATCCTTCGCGGCCTCGAAGAACTCGTCGTAGGTGTCCGGCGGTTCGATCCCGGCCTCGGCGAACCAGTCGGCGCGATACCAGAGGGTGGCGTTGTTGCTGGTGTACGGGAGACCGAACAGATGCTCGCCACCACCGGATTCGCGTGCCGACTCGAGAATTCCGGCGTCGTACTCGTCGCGCTGCGGTGACGCCGCCATGAAGTCGTCGAGTGAGATGACCGCGTCCTGGGCGACGAGCGGGGCGAGGTAGGCGGTGGAGACGATGCCGAGATCCGGTGCCGAGCCGCCGGCGAGCGCGGTCTGGTACTTCTGCTGGGCGCTGTCCGACGGAAGGCCCACGTATTGGATGTCGATGCCGGGATTCGCCGCCTCGAACCGGCGGATCAGCTCCTCGTACAGCGGAGTGCGGTCCGGTCCGGCGTTGTTGTCCCAGAACGTGAGCTGGGCGTTGTTCGGATCGCCGAGGGCGCCGTCGGGCAGCGAGGTCTCGGAACTGCAGGAGGCGAGCACGAGCGTGGCCGCCGCCCCGACCAGGGTGGAGCGCAGGAGCGTTCGCCGGTTCATGTGGATCCTCTTTTCGAAAGTCATGATCAGCCCTTGACTGCGCCGGCGCTCAGGCCCTGGACGAGGTATTTCTGGATGACGGCGAAGACGGCGACCACCGGCACCGCGGCGATGAGACCGCCCGCGGCGAGAACTCCGAAGTCGACGTTGTAGGAGCCGATGGTGTAGCTGAGGCCGACCGGCAGCGTGAACTTCTCCTGGCTGCTGATGAACATCAGGCCGAACAGGAAGTTGTTCCAGCTGCCGATGAAGGCGAACGATCCGACGGCGATCAGGCCGGGGCGTAGCAGCGGCAGCATGATGATGCGGAACGCGCGCAGGCGTGAGCAGCCGTCGACCATCGCGGCTTCCTCGAGTTCGACCGGGATCTGCGCGATGAAACCTGCCATGAGCATGGCGGCCAGCGGAAGCTGGAACACGGTGTCGGCGACGATGAGTCCCGTCAGGTTGTTGACGAGGTTCATCTCGCGGAACACCTGGAACAGCGGGATGAGCAGCATGGCGCCGGGGACGAACTGGCTGCAGAGCAGGGCCATCACCAACGGGATCTTGGCGCGGAACTTGAAGCGGGCCAACGCGTATCCGGTGGCCAGCGCGACGAAGGTGGTCAGGACGAGCGACAATGCGGCAACGATGAGGCTGTTCTTGAAGAAGAAGCTGAAGCCGAGGGTGTTCCACACGGTGTCGAAGTGCTCGAACGTGATGGGCCAGGGGAGCATCGAGTTCGATCCGGCGGGCCGGAACGCGAACACGATCATCCAGTAGAACGGCACGAGTGTGAACAGCAGGTACAGGGCGAGCGGCAGTCCGACGCTGAACAGGCGCGGCTTCTTCGTGCGCACCCGCAGCTTCCCGGTGGTGTCCGGCTCGGGCAGCGCAACGGTGGGGCGATCGGTGGTGGTGGTCACGGCGGTCAGACCTTCTCACTGTTGAACTTGCTCAGGCGCAAGTAGAGGATCGAGCAGAACAGCAGGATCACGAATGCGACCGTGGTGAGTGCCGAGCCGTATCCGAAGTCCTGGGCGGTGGTCGCGAGCTGTGAGACGTACAGCGGGAGCGTCGTGGTGACGTCGGCGGGGCCGCCCGCCGTGAGGGTGTAGAGCAGATCGACGTTGTTGAACTCCCACACACCGCGCAGCAGCGTCGACAAGATGATGACGGCCTTCAGGTGCGGGAGGGTGACGAAGCGGAACCGCTGCCAGCGGTTGGCGCCGTCCACGTTGGCCGCCTCGTACAGGTCCTTGGGGGCGCTCTGCAGCTCGGCCAGGATGAGAATGGCGAAGAACGGAACACCGCGCCACAGTTCCGCGACGCCCGTCGCCCAGAACGCGGTGTCCGGATCGGCGATGGGAGCGGCGGTGCCGTCTCCGATGCCCATGTTCCCGAGAAGTTTGAACAGGCCCGTGGACGGGTTGTAGATCAGCAGCCAGATGCCGGTGGTGAGGACGCCGGAGACCGCCCAGGGGGAGAACACCAGGGCGCGGGCCAGGCCGCGGCCCCGGAACACCTCGTTGACCAGCAGGGCCAGCCCGAGGCCGAGGATCAGCTGGAACACGACCTGAAATCCCACCCATTTCGCGGTGGTGACCAGGCTGGTCCAGAAGAGGGAGTCGGCGAACATCAGCCGGAAGTTGTCGAGGCCGGCGAAACCGTTGTCCCACGGCGTCGTCGGATTGTAGTACTGCAGGCTGTAGTAGAAGACGCTGCCGACCGGGTAGAAGATGAAGACCGCCAGCAGGAGGACCACCGGCGCGATCAGGATGTAGGGGGCGGCGGCTCTGCGCCAGGCGGGTCTGCGGCGAATGCGACCGGGAGAGGCCGGCGCCGCCGCCGCGGTCCGCCCTCCTGGCCTGGGGGAGGTGGTGGTGACCATGGTGCACGCTCCGAGGTTCGGTGCCGGTCGCGCCGGCGGGTCAGGGGATTGTGGCTATTGCTGCTGACGCGAGATCACCGAGGGTGGCGCGTCAGCGGGGAAGGAGATGGGGAACGACTGCGGCCTCCGGCCTTCCCGGTGAGCCCGATGTGCTCGGGCCTCCGGTGGCGGTGCGTCCTATCGTTCATGTATGTGAACTCACGTTCTCTATGTGAATTGTCGAACTCACTATGACGGCAGTCACAAGGTCCTGTCAAGCGTGATCGGCTAGACGTTGCACCGGATCCAGTCGGCGGCCCCGGCCTGCATGTCGGCCGAAAACCGGTGCCCGCCCGCGAACCACTGCGTGGTCAGCGCGTCGGATCCGACGTACGCGCGTCGCAGCAGGCTCTCGGAGTCCCGCATCCCCTGCGGGCCGAAGTGCGAATCGTCCCGCGCGAACTGAACCAGCAGCGGCCGCGGCGCAGCGCATGCGGCGACCTCCGGCCAGTCGCAGACCGCCGGCAGGCCTGGAGTGATCATCAGCCACGTCGTGTCGTCTGCCCTGCCGTCTGCGACGTCGGCAAAAGTGCTCATCATCGCGGTGATCACCCCTGCTCGCAGGCGCGTCGAACACGCCAGCAGGTGTGCGACGCGAGCCCCGCCGCCCGAGAATCCCGCCGCGGCCACCCTGTTCGGATCCACGCCGTCGGTCGCGAGGAGAACGTTCAGCGCCCGCAGGTCCTCGGCGACGACCTTGGCGGCGAGCGAGGTGCCGGTCAGGGTCGCTGCCTTGGCGAGGCCGTTCTCGTGCTCGCGGGCCGCCGCCTCGTATCGGCGCAGGCGAACCTCGGGGGTGTCGAGCCCGGGTGGGCATGCGGTGAAACCCGCCGACCTGGCGCGGTCCGGCAGTTCCGGCCAGGGCACGCGCCTGCTGCCCCAGGGGAAGGCGTCGTGCACGAGTACGACGAAACCCGCCTGCACCAGCCCCGTTGCGACGGCCAGGCCGTCGTACCCCCGTGTCCGGAGTTCGGCGACGGCCGGTGTGACGCCGTCGGGGCCATCGGCCACCTTCTCCTTGCCGTAGAACTTGACGCCGTCGTGGGCGTGCATCAGCAGGACCGCGGGACGTGCGGCGGTCTCGGCGTGCCGGTCGGGGCGCAGGAGCCAGGCCGCGGTGTCCGGACCGTCGTCACCGGCCGCCCACGTGAGTTCGCGACCGGCGACGCCGTCTCGGGTCCACGACCTGCCGTACCGCACGTCGGGGGTGGCCGCCGCCTGTTCGCCGGGCACGCCGAGGGCGTCGCGAACGGCGTCGCGGCGTCGATCGGCGGGGGTCGATCGTGGACAGTGGGGCGAAAGGTGTGTTCCCATGTGTGAACTCCGTCTTGTCTACCGAATCCTGTTGTCGAACTGCCGAGGGGTTTTCACATGTCCGAAAGAACCGTCGATCGCATCGTCGCGCACGCCTATCCGTGGGACGTGCTCGGTGATCCGCACTTCGTCGACCGTGCGCGCGCCCTCGGGGTCGCCGAGATCTCGCTCGCCGCCAGCTACCACTCGACCCGCGCCGCAACGCCCCTGCATCCGGCCCACAAGGTGGTCGACGCCCACCACGCTGCGCTGTACCGCCCCATCCGGACCGCCGCGTGGGACGGCCACACCGTCACGGCCAGGGTGGCGACCTGGGCCGGTTCCGAGGATGCGTTCGCGGATGCGGCTCGAATCCTGATCGACGCCGGCATCGAGGTGAACGCATGGATCGTGCTGTCCCACAGCACCGTTCTGGGGCATGCGCATCCGGGCGCCACCGTCGTCAACTGCTTCGGGGACCGCTACCCCTACGCGCTCGCGCCCGGGCACCCGGACATCGTCCGGTACGCCCGAACCCTCGCGGCGGAGGCGGTGCACGGCGTCGCCCTCCACGGTGTGTCGATCGAAGCGTGCGGACAGCTGGGTATCGCGCACGTCGGCCCGCACGAGAAGACCGATGGCGCCTATCCGGGAATCGGCGACACGCTGATGTCGATCAGCTGCACCGAACGGGAACGGGCACTGTGGGCGGATCGGGGCGTCGATCCGGACAAGCTGACGGCCAAACTGCGTGCCGGCGTGGATGCGCTGACCACGGGCACCCTCGCCCCGGACGCCGCGATCACCGATGTCCTCGACGAGGCGGAGGCCGAGGCGGTGCTGTCCGTGCGCCATGCGCAGGCCGATGCCCTCCGGGGTGCGGTGCTCGGCGCCGTGCGGGCCGAGATTCCGTCGGCCCGCGTCACGCTGCACGGTCATCCGAACCCCTGGAAGACCGGGCCTTCGCCGGCGCTGACGTCCGCCGCTGCGGAAGACGTCGACGCCGTGCTCGTCTCGGCCTGGCCGGGAACCGCGGAGACCGTCGCCGTCACCACGCAGACCCGGGCGCTCGTCGGTGATGCCGTCGACGTCGGGGCCTACGTGTCGGTGTTGCCGCCGAAGAACCTGGACGACGTGAGCGGCCACGTCGCAGCCACGGTCGCGGCCGGCGCCAACGAGCTGCACCTGTATCACCTCGGGTTGGTCAACGCGGTGCAGCTCGCCGCGTTGGGCCGTATCATCCGCGACTTCTCGGTCTGACGCAGTCGAGGTGGGCGCCCACGGCGCCCACCTCGGGATGTCACCGCATCCGCTGTCCGAGCGGGTGGTCGCAGAACGCTCCGCCGACCCGCTGGAGGATCGGGTCGTCGAAGGACCACTCGTGGTCGGCGAGGAACTCGTCCGCGAACACCTCCGCGTCGTCCCGGGGTTCGTACCCGATGGCGGCGCCCTCCGCTGCGGACCACCAGCTGCGCGTGTTCCGCGAGATGCCCCACACGGTGTGAAATCCCTTGGCGGAGTCTGATAGTGCGGCCTCGATCAGGCGAGCGGTGTCGGCCGGCGACATCCAGGACGCGAGCCCGCGGTAGTTGGGCGGGCGGTCGAAGCTCGAGCCGATGCGCAGGTTGACGACGTCGATGCCGAAACGGTCGTGGTAGAGCCGGCCCAGTGCCTCGACCGCTGCCTTGCTCCAGCCGTAGAACCCGTCCGGGCGCGGCGGAACGTCGCCGGGCAGCGGGTCACCGCCGGCCTCCGCGTGCGTCCAGAAGCCCACGGCGTGGTTGCTCGACGCTGCGATCACGCGCGTCACGCCGTGCGCGACGGCGGCCTCGAACACCGCCTGGGTGCCGTCGACGTTGACGGACAGAATGTTCTCCCACGAGTCCTCGGTGCTGAGTCCGCCCAGGTGGAGCACGGCGTCGACACCGTCGACCGCGGCGGCCACGGCGGCGCGGTCGGTGACCGAACCCTGTACGTACTCCTCGTGTTCGGGGTCGATGTCGGTGATGTCGGCGATGTCGAACAGGCGGAGGGTGCGGCCGGGCTTGCGGAGCAACGGCCGCAGCATCTTGCCCATGTTTCCTGCGGCGCCGGTGATCAGCAGACGCGAGGCGGTGTCGGTCATGTCTTCTCGTACCTCTCTGGGAGTAAGTCTTGTAATGCACATCACGGTAGTACATACTTCGAAACGAAGTCACTACCTTGGCATAGATTCACGTATGTGAACAACATATGGGGATCGGCGTCTACTTCACACTCCCACTCGGATCGTCCGGCACGTTCCTGCCGGTGAAGGGACCTCCCACCATCATGGCAACAGTCGCATTCCACGGCGTCACCAAGTTGTTCCCCGGCGGCGACAAGGCCGCGGTCGACCACCTGGACCTCCACATCGACGACGGCGAATTCCTCGTCCTCGTCGGACCGTCCGGCTGCGGGAAGTCGACGTCCCTGCGCATGCTCGCCGGACTCGAAGACGTGGACAAGGGCACGATCGCGATCGGCGGCAACGACGTCACCGAGTTCCAGCCGAAGGACCGTGACATCGCCATGGTCTTCCAGAACTACGCCCTCTACCCCCACATGACGGTGGGGGAGAACATGGGCTTCGGTCTCCGGATCGCCGGCGAGGACAAGGCGGAGATCAAGCGGCGCGTCCAGGACGCCGCCAGGATCCTCGACCTCACCAAATTCCTCGACCGCAAGCCCAAGGCCCTCTCCGGTGGCCAGCGGCAGCGAGTGGCCATGGGGCGCGCCATCGTTCGCAAACCGCAGGTGTTCCTGATGGACGAGCCGCTGTCCAACCTCGACGCCAAGCTCCGCGTGCAGACCCGCGCACAGATCTCGGCGCTGCAGCGCCGGCTCGCCACCACCACCGTCTACGTGACGCACGATCAGGTCGAGGCCATGACGATGGGTGACCGCGTCGCCGTCCTGAAAGACGGAGTTCTCCAGCAGTGCGACACTCCCCGCCGCATGTACGAGCACCCGAACAACGTGTTCGTCGCCGGGTTCATCGGCTCGCCCGCGATGAACCTGCTCGAACTTCCCCTCGTCGACGGAGGTGTCAGCTTCGGCGGCTCCGTGGTCCCCGTTCCGCGTGCCGCGATTGCCGGGATCGGGGAGCACTCGGTCACGCTCGGTGTGCGTCCCGAGGATCTCGCGATCACCACGGGCAGCGGGCTCGACGTCACCATCGACGTCGTCGAGGAACTCGGCGCCGACGCATATGTATACGGCCAGGCGGACATTCACGGTCGCAGGCAGCCCATCGTCGTTCGCGCCGACGGTCGCATCCCGCCCAAGCGCGGAGAGGTGATCACGCTGTCGTACGCGGCCGAGCGCACACATCTGTTCTCCACCGTCAGCGGTGAACGGCTCGTCGACTAGCGGCGACCCGGTTCTCCGACGGGCACCCGACCACATCGATCAAGGAGTAAGACCATGCTCGACGGAGTTCTCTTCTTTCCTGTCACCCCGTTCGACGACAACGGCGACGTCGATCTGCCCGCACTGGCACAGCACATCGAATCCGGTGTCGCGGCCGGACCGGGCGGAGTGTTCGCCGCGTGCGGCACCGGCGAATTCCACGCACTGTCCGCGGCCGAGTTCCGGACCGTCGTGGAAACGGTGGTCGCGGTCACCGGCGGCCGGGTCCCCGTCTTCGCCGGCGCCGGAGGGCCGCTGCCCGTCGCGAAAGAGTTCGTGGCCGCCGCCGCGGACGCGGGCGCCGACGGCATCCTGCTTCTGCCGCCCTACCTCGTCGGAGCGCCGGCCGACGGCCTCGTGGAGTACGTCAGGCAGGTGTCGGAGTCGAGCGACCTCCCGGTCATCGTGTACCACCGCGCGAACGGCCAGTTCACCGAGCAGAGCGCTCTCGCGGTCGCGCGACTGCCGAAGGTCGTCGGGTTCAAGGACGGCGTCGGCGACCTCGACCTGACGTCGCGAATCGTGCGCACGCTGCGGGATTCTCTCGGCAACAAAGAGTTTCAATTCTTCAACGGCCTCCCGACGGCCGAGGTCTCGCAGCAGGCCTACCGGAGCATCGGCGTCACCCTCTACTCGTCGGCGACGTTCGCCTTCGCCCCGGACGTGTCGCTCGCCTACTACCGGGCACTCGAGGAGGACGACACCGAACTGGTCGACTCGCTCAACCGCGAGTTCTTCCATCCGCTGGTCCGGCTCCGTGACACCACTCCCGGATACGCGGTCGCACTCGTGAAGGCGGGCGTGACGTTCACCGGCCTCGACGCCGGTTCGGTGCGGGCGCCGCTCGTCGACGCCAGTGCCGAGCACCGGTACGCATTGGAGCAGATTCTGGCAGCGGGCCGGAAGGTGCTGGCGCAGTAGCGTCTTCGGTCATCGGTGGGTCGGAGGACCCGCCGATGACCGAAGAGCGTCTGCACTAGTCGGCGGCGGCCACGAGGGGCTCGAGCGTGAGGTCGGGCAGCTCCTTCTGGATGTACTGCAACCGCCACTTGTCGCTGACGAGGGCCAGCATCACCCCGTCCGAGCGGGTGAACACCTCGACACCGCGCTGACGGTTCAGCTCGTCGGCCGACTCGGCGTCGGTGCGCCGCGCCAACGCGTAGCCCAGCGGTTCCATCCGGGCCTCGACGTTGAACTCGGCCTTCATCCGCGCCGCGACCACCTCGAACTGCATGGGGCCGACGGCGGCCATGACGGGCGAGGCGTCGCCGCGGAGGTCGTTGCGGAGGATCTGCACGACACCTTCGGAATCGAGCTGATCCACGGCCCGCCGGAACTGCTTGTACTTGCCCGCGCTCTCGGCCCGCAGGATGGAGAAGTGCTCCGGCGCGAACGACGGGATCGGCGGGTACTCCACCTTCTTCTCGAAGAACAGGGTATGGCCGGGGGCGAGTGCGGTGGCGTTGACGAGTCCCACCACGTCGCCGGGGTACGCCGATTCGACGGTCGAACGCTCACGGCCGAAGACGGTCTGGGCGTACTTCGTCGTGAACGGCTTACCGGTCTGGGCGTGGGTGACCACCATGCCGCGCTCGAACACCCCCGACACGATGCGCATGAACGCCAGCCGGTCGCGGTGCGCGGTGTCCATGCCGGCCTGGACCTTGAAGACGACTGCGCTGAACGGGTCGGCGACGTCGCGGGGGGTGCCGTCGACGTCCTCCCGGGCGCGCGGCGGCGGCGCCAGCTCGACGAGCGTGTCGAGGATCTGGCGGACACCGAAGTTGAGCATCGCCGACGCGAAGATCACCGGCGACGTCTGACCGCCGAGGAACAGCTCCTGGTCGTGGTCCTGACCGGTGGCCGACAGCAACTCGCTCTCCTCCGCGGCGGTCTCCCACTCGGAGCCCTCCTTCGCGAGGGCGGCGTCGGCGTCCATGACCTCTTCGGGGGCGATCTTCGCGCCGCCGGCGGTGCGCGTGAACCGGATGTACTCCCGCGGGGCACCGTCCTCGCCGCGGCGGAGCAGGCCCCGGAAATCGCCGGCGATCCCGACGGGCCAATACAGGGGAGTGGGGGTGAGCCCGATGCGTTCCTGGATCTCGTCGAGAAGCTCCAGCGGCGTCTGGCCGGGCCGGTCCCACTTGTTGATGACGGTGATCACCGGGATTCCGCGGTGACGGCACACCTGGAACAGCTTCAGCGTCTGCGGTTCGAGACCCTTCGCGGCGTCGATCAGCATGACGGCGGCGTCGACCGCGGTCAGGACGCGGTACGTGTCCTCGGAGAAGTCGGAGTGGCCGGGGGTGTCCACCAGGTTGATCACGTTGTCGACGGGTTCGTCCGCCGACGCCTCGGTGGAGCGGTAGTTGAACTGCAGGGCGGTGGAGCTGACCGAGATGCCGCGGGCCTTCTCCATCTCCATCCAGTCGGACACCGTCGACTTGCGGCCCGCTTTGCCGTGGACGGCGCCCGCCTCGGAGATGACCTTCGCGTGCAGCGCGAGCGCCTCCGTCAGCGTCGACTTACCGGCGTCGGGATGCGAGATCACGGCGAACGTGCGGCGACGCGACGCCTCGGCCCGGACACCCTTCTCGGATTTCCCCTCCGATGAGCCGGACGCGGCGGCAGGCGCCGCCTCGGCTGGAATGGTGTCGGCCGAGTCGGACGGGGTAGTCAACGAAGAACCTCTCGGGGGACGGAATGCGTGCAGGAAGGCCGTGTGGCCGCATACCAGGTTACTCGGGTGCCGAGGACCCACTCGCAGCACAGTCACATCCATGGGCGCACATCCAGGGAGAAGTAACGATCGGAGGCCGGTGGGGGATTTATATGGGTGAGTCGTCGGGGCGCTCCGGAGTTCACCGTTTCTGCGTTCGGACACCCGTATGTGCAGGAGGAAGACAGTGAGCAAGTTCACCGACGAGATGTACGCGACCGCGGCGAGCAGCACCCGTGGTCTCAACACGGGTGAGCCCGACGCGCCACTGCGACAGCCGTGGGGCGAGATCCACAAGGCGGCGCGCCGCATGGCGGGCGCGCTGGCCGAGACAGGCATCGGCCACGGCGACGCCATCGGCATCCTCGCCGGTCAGCCCGTCGACATCGCACCCTCCTGCCAGGGCACCTGGATGCGCGGCGCGTCCGTCACCATGCTGCATCAGCCGACCCCGCGAACCGACCTGGCCGTGTGGGCCAAGGACACCGAAACCGTCATCACCATGATCGAGGCCAAGGCCGTCATCCTCGGTGCGCCGTTCGACGCCGCCAAGCCGCTGCTCGAGGAACGCGGCATCACCGTCGTGACGGTGGCCGAGCTGAACGAGGGCACGCCCATCGACCCGGTCGAGACGTTCGAGAGCGACATCGCCCTGCAGCAACTCACGTCGGGTTCCACCGGTTCGCCCAAGGCCGTGCAGATCACGCACGAGAACTTCTACACCAACGCCTACGCCATGATCGACCGCATCAAGTTCTCCATCGAGGACGACGTGATGATCAGCTGGCTGCCGCTGTTCCACGACATGGGCATGGTCGGGTTCCTCAGCGTGCCGATGCAGGTCGGTGCGGAGGTCGTGAGCATCACCCCGATGGACTTCCTCCGCACGCCGCTGCTGTGGGCGGAACTGATGGGCAAGTACAAGGGCACCGTCACGGCCGCCCCCAACTTCGCGTACTCGCTGCTCGCCCGCCGCCTCAAGCAGGCGGAAGACGGCACCGTCGACCTCAGCACCGTCCGATACATGTGGAACGGCGCCGAACCCGTCGACCCCGAAACGATGAACAAGCTCGCCGAGGCCGGCGCCCGGTTCGGGCTGAACCCGTCCGCACTCGCCCCCGTCTACGGCATGGCCGAGACCACCCTCGCGGTTTCCATCCCGGATCCGGACCAGGGCCAGGTCCTCGACCGTGTGGACCCGGATCTCCTCGAGGCGATGCAGCGTGCCGTCCCGTCGAACAAGCCGAACGCGCGCGCCCTCGCCACCCTCGGGAAGATGGTGCCGAACCTCGAGGGACGCGTCGTCGACAGCGAGGGGGAACTGCTCCCGACCCGCGGTGTCGGCATCATCGAGGTCCGCGGAAAGGCGGTCACCCCCGGGTACATCACCCTCGACGGGCACAAGCCCGCGCAGGACGCGGACGGCTGGCTGAACACCGGCGACGTCGGCTACTTCACCGAAGAGGGCCTCGTCGTCGTGTGCGGTCGCGTCAAGGACGTCATCATCATGGGCGGCCGCAACATCTACCCGACCGACATCGAACGGGCCGCGGGCACCGTCGCCGGAGTGCGTCCCGGCAATGCGGTGGCCGTCCGCCTCGACGCCGGGCAGAAGCGGGAAAGCTTCGCCGTCGCGGTCGAGACCAACGACTACCAGGACCCCGAGACGGTCAAGCGCATCGAGCACGAGGTCGTGCACGCCGTGTTCTCCGAGGTCGGTGTGCGACCCCGCACCGTCGCCGTCCTCGGTCCCGGCAGCATCCCCAAGACGTCGTCGGGCAAACTCCGCCGCGCCACGTCCGCGTACCTGGTGGGGTAGGCGCTCCGCGCCCGTGCGCCTTTTTGGTAGCTGGGACAACCAGATTGGCGCACGGGCGCGAAGCGCCTAATGCAGGCGGTTCTGCGCGGCCTCGAGCCCCACGCGCAGGACCAGTTCGACGGCGTCGGCGGATTCCTCGCAGACGAGGTCTAGTTCCTTGCGTTCCACCGACGAGAACGGCTTCAGCACGTACGACGCCGGATCCATCCGTCCGGGGGGGCGGCCGATCCCGACGCGGGTGCGCAGATAGTCCTTGGTGCCGAGCGACTGCGAGATGGACCGCAGTCCGTTGTGCCCACCCTCGCCGCCGCCCTGCTTGAGGCGGATGGTCCCGAAGTCGAGGTCGAGTTCGTCGTGGATGACGACGATGTTGCCCGGGTCGACGGAGAAGAACCGGGCCAGCCCGGCGACAGCGGAACCGGACAGGTTCATGAACGACCGCGGCTTGGCGAGGATCGTCGGACGGCCTTCGAGCCGTCCCTGGACGATTTCGGCGCCGCTCTTCTTGTGCGCGCTGAACTTGCCACCCATGCGCGCGGACAGCACGCCGGCCACCATGAAGCCGACGTTGTGCCGGGTCTTCTCGTACTGCGGTCCGGGATTGCCCAGACCCACCACCAGGGCGGTGTCTTCACTCACCGACAGGGTCCTTCCGTGCGTGAGGGGTCGTGTCAGACGACAACGGCGCGTCACCCCGGGACAATCCGGGACGACGCGCCGCCGACATCAGTGCGGTTGCGAGAGGATCAGCTCTCGGCGCCCTCTTCGGCCGGAGCCGCGGCGGTCTCGGCTGCGGCTTCGCCGGTCTCCTCTTCGAGGTCGGCAGCGGTCGGGGCTGCGACGACGTTCACGATGAGCAGTTCCTCGTCGGCCTGCAGGGTCGAACCCTTGGGCAGCTCGAGCTGGTTGGCGAGGATCTGGGTGCCGACCTCGAGGCCCTCGACCGAAACCTCGATCTGCTCGGGGATGTGCAGCGCGTCCGCTTCGAGGGAGATCGTGGCGGCGTCCTGCGCGACCAGGGTGCCGGAAGCGGCCTCACCGGTGACGACGACGGGGACGTCGACGGTGACCTTCTCGCCCTTCTTGATGACGAGGAGGTCGGCGTGCTCGATGTAGTTGCGGATCGGGTGAACCACGACCGACTTGGTGAGCGCGACCTGCTCCTTGCCCTCGATGTCGAGGGTCAGGATGGCGTTGGTGCCGTGCGCGCGCAGGATCGCGGCGAAGTCGCGGGAGGGCACGTTCAGGTGGCGGGGATCCTCGCCGTGGCCGTACAGGACTGCGGGGACCTGGCCGTCGCGGCGTGCGCGGCGGGCGGCGCCCTTGCCGAACTCGGTGCGCACGGCGGCTACGAGGCGATTTTCGTCAGACATGGTGAAACGGCTCCTACAACTCACGGTGGTAACTGGCGGGCGGTTCGAGTCGGCGAGGGACGAACGCGCGACGGCCAGGAGCGAAACGCTCGAGCAGAGCCGTAGCCGCGTCGATCACGGTGAGCCAGCCAATTGGAACTTCTGGTTCACCCTCGCCGAGACAACTTATGGAACTCTACCGGATGGGCCGCTGACCTGCTAATCGGGTGCCGCCGGGCGGGTGGTGCGACCGCGCCGGTCCGGCGGCAGGTAGTGGTGTGGCTCACAACGCCGGGGGTAGCCTCGGCGTTGTGAGCGCTGAACGTCCGACCGCCGACCGGCTGACCGCAGTGGCAACCGGTGTGGATCTGCCGCGACATGCGCGGCTGCTCAGCCGGGTGCACGACGCCGTGCTCTCCGGGCAGCGGCCGCCGGCGCTTCCGCGGGGCGTGGTGGCGCGGTCGTGGTCCCGTCTGCAGGCGGGCGGTGTGAGCCCGGACCATTGCGCCGACGTGGAGCCCGCCGACTTCTCCGAGATCGAGGCGCGGCGCACCCGCACGGCGCTGCGCACCGTGCTTCCGGAGTTGCGCAGCACGTTGACGCAGGTCGCGGAGGACGCGAATTTCATCGTCGTCATCGCCGATGCCGACGGTGTCCTGTTGTGGCGGGAGGGATCCCGCGGGGTCCGGAAAGCGGCCGACGCGCTCGGGTTCACGGAGGGTGCGCGCTGGGCCGAACAGGCCGTCGGTACCAACGCGATCGGCACCGCCCTGATCGAAGATGCTGCGGTGCAACTCTTCTCGGCCGAACACTACGCGCCTACGCATCACGGCTGGTCCTGCACCGGGTCGCCGGTGCACGACCCGCGCACCGGCGAGATCCTCGGCGTGGTCGACATCAGCGGGTCGGCGATGTCCGTCCATCCGACCACCGTCGCGCTGGTCCGCACCGCGGTGCGTCTGGCCGAGGCGACATTGTGGCGTGAGCACACGGCCCAACTGGACAGGCTGCGCGGCCGGGCGGCACCGTTGCTCGCGTCGGCGGGAGGTCCGGCGCTGGTCGTCGACAAGCACGGGTGGGTCGCGGAGGCGAGTGGCATCGCGGCGCCGGAGCGGGTCGCGCCGCCGAGCCTCGACAAGCCGCTGCTCGTCCCGGGGCTCGGGCTGTGTGTGCCGGAACCGCTCGGCGACGGCTGGCTGGTGCGCCGGCGCGTCGACGGGGCTGCCATCGAACTGGAACTCGACCTCGGCGATGCGCCGCACGTGACGGTCCGGGGCGACGTCAACTGGACGCGGGCGCTCTCGCCGCGACACGCTCAGATCCTGCGGGTGTTGTCGGCGGCGGGAACGGCGGGCGTCGACGCCGCCTCGCTCAGCGAAGCGTTGTTCGGCGACCGCGACCACGTGGTGGCGGTCCGCGCCGAGGTCTCGCGTCTGCGCAAGAGCCTCGGCGCGGTCCTGAGCACCCAGCCGTATCGATTCGCGGCCGGTGTGACGGTCCGGCGCGTCGGGTAGACACCGGTCAGGGTAGGTCCGGTCAGGCCTGCTTCGCCGCACTGATGCCGGCGCGGCGGCCGTAGAAGCTGCCGTCGCCGAGGGATGTGCCGCTGGCGTAGCCGCCTGCGCACACCCCGGACGTGCACCGTCCTGCTGCGAAGAGGCCGGGAATGGGTTCGCCGGAGACGTGCAGGACCTCGGAGTTCACGGTCGTCCGCAGGCCGCCGAGGGTGAATCCGAGCGTGAACCCGCGCAGGTCGAGGGCGGCGACGGGGGAGCCGATCGGCTTCACCCACTCGGACTTCTTGTGCAGCAACGGGTCCGACCCTTCGGCGGCGTGCTTGTTGTACACCTCGACGGTCGACTGGAGTGCGCCTGCGGGCAGGCCCATGTCGGATTCGAGTTCCTCGACGGTCTCCGCCGCCCACTTCGGCTGGGCGCGCAGGAACGGCGTTGCCGTGGTGGCGGCCGCGCCTTCCTCGTAGGACGCCTCGTCGATAATGAGGAACGCCTGGTTGTCCTGGTGGAACAGGGTCATCTGGCCGATGCGACCGGAGTACGTGTCCTCCGGGACGTAGCGCTGCCCCCGGCCGTTGACGAGGATGCCGCGGACGACCAATTGGGGGTCGCAGAGGAACGCGACCTCGGTGGCGTCCATGTGGGCGAGGTCGGCGCCGAGGGCCTGCGCCATGAGGATCGAGCGCCCGTCGTGCTCCTCGATGGCGGCGCCGGGGCGGCCGATGAGCCGCGGCGCGTGGGCCTCGATCATCTTGTCGTTGTACGCGAAGCTGCCGGTCGCGAGGACGACGCCGCGACGCGCCCGCACGGCCACCTCCTTGCCGTACTGTTTGGCGACGATCCCGACGACGCGTCCGGTGTCGTCGGCGACGAGCGTCTGGACGCGCATGTCGTATTCGGCTCGGACCCCGAGCTTTTCGGCTGTCTCGACGAGCGGCTTCATGAGCATGTAGCCGCCGCCCTTCTCGCCGGTCCGCTTGCCGTCCATCTGCGGAACGTGCCCGCGCGGCGCGGGGGTGGCGATCTCGTTGAACGGCGCCGCGTTCTCGCCGCCGGAGTACATGAGCCCGTCGTCGAACGGGGGCTCCCAGCCGGGTTCGCCCCAGAAGCTCTCCTTGAACGGGACCCCGCAGTCGACGAGCCAGTTGTAGTGCGCGACGCTGCCCTCGCAGTAGTCGGTGATCTTCTCCTCGTCGGCGCCCGGGCCGAGCGCCGCCATCATGAACGTCTTCATGTTCTCGACGGAGTCGTCGAATCCACACGCCTTCTGCAGCGGCGTCCCGCCGCCGAGGTAGATGAAGCCGCCGGCGAGTGCGGCGGCACCGCCCCATCCGCTGGTGCGCTCGAGGACCAGGACGTCGGCGCCGGCCCGCGCCGCCTCGATGGCGGCGGACACACCGGCGATGCCGTAACCCGCGATCACGACGTCGGCCTCGTAGTCCCACTCGGTGACCGTTGCTGCGGACCGGGGGCGGATCGGTGTGGCGTCGACCATGGGTGGAAGTCCTCTCGGGCGGTCACAGGCGTAGTGTGACGTGGGTTACCCCCAAACGGTAACCTGTTACAAAACCCGATTCGGTGGATCTCCCGATGAGTGGGACGTCGCGCTCGGACACGGGCGTGGGCCCGGCCGCCCGACGGGGCTACTTCGCGAGGGTCCGGACCTCGGCGAGGAACCGGTCGAGATCGTCCGGGGAGCAGAAATAGTGCGGCGACGCCCGCACCACGGCGTCCAGCCCGCGGGCGCTCATGTCCAGCAGCGTCGACCCGCGCAGGCTGGCGGTGACGGTGACGTCGCGGGCGGCCAGCTGCTTCCGGACGTCGCCGGGGTCGAACCCGTCGACGGTGAACGAGACGATTCCACACCGGCGGGCGCCGAGGTCCCGCACGGTGACGCGGGGGATCGCCGCGAGCCCCGACCGGAGGTGCTCGGCCCCGGCCGCCACCGCCGCCTCCACCTCGTCCATCCCGAGGGTGAGGAGATAGTCGGCGGCCACCCCGAGTCCGAGGCGGGCGGCGACGTCGCACTCCCAGAACTCGAACCGGCTGGCATCGGTCGCGAGGCGGTACGCGTCCGCCGCGGTCCACTCCGCGCTGTGCAGGTCGAGCGCGGCCGGTTCGAGCGTCGCGGCCAGCTCCGGCCGCACGTACAGGAAGCCGGTGCCCCGCGGCGCGCGCAGCCACTTGCGTCCCGTGGCGGAGAGGGCGTCGACGCCCAGTTCGCTCACGTCGAGGGCGATCTGGCCGACGGACTGGCACGCGTCGAGTAGTACCAGCGCGCCGTGCGAATGTGCCAGCTCCGTCACCTCGCGGACGGGGTTGACCAGGCCGCCGTTGGTGGGCACGTGCACGAGGGACACGAGACGGACCCGGTCGTCGAGGAGCGTCTCCAGGGCGGCGACGTCGATCTGGCCTGCGGGGTCGCTGGGGATCACGTCGACCGTCGCGCCGACGGACCGGGCCCGCTGCAGAACGGCGATGGCGTTGCTGGCGTACTCGACCTCCGAGATCAGCACGCGGTCACCGGCCCGGAGCGGGACGGCATGGAAAAAATCGTTCCAGGCGGTGGTGGCACTGTCCACCAGGGCGATGCTGTCGGCGCTCGCCCCGATCAGCCGGCCGAGGGACGACTTCACGGCCGCGAGATCGTCGGCCCGTTCGGCGGCCGCGACGTAGCCGCCCACGTCGGCCTCCCGGCGCAGGTGCGCGAACACGGCGTCCAGGACCGGCGTCGGCGGAAGGGAGGAGCCCGCGCTGTCCAGGAACACCTTGTCGAGGCAGCCCGGGGTGTCCCGTCGCGCCTGCTCGAGGTCGAGCATGTCCGATACCTCCCTTTTCGCAGTGAATGCACTCGAACGTACATGTGCAGGTTCTCGAGAAGTATGCCGTTGGGGCGTGCATCGGCGGCCGAGGCGCTCTAATGTCGATAACGACGTTCAGGCGGCGCCCGAAGGGGAGGGTCGAATGGCTACAGCAGTTCAGTCCGTCGAGGCAACGTGTTTCACGTCGCGGCCGGCGGCGGAGGCGTACCTCGGTGGTGTGTGTTTCAAACTGGGGCCACCGCAGCTGATCGGCGCGGAATTGGAGTGGCTGACCGCGCAACTGCCGGAATACGTGCGCCCCGACCTCGCCGCTCTCGCCGAAGCTCTCGGGCCGCACACCCCCAGAACCATCGTTCCCTCTTCTCCTGCTCAGCCCCTTCCCGGTGGCAGCGCCGTCACGGTCGAACCCGGCGGACAGATCGAACTGTCCAGCGCCCCCTATTACTCCGCACGCGAATTGTGCGACTATCTCGCCGCCGATCAGGCGGTTCTCGCGGACCTGCTGTCGACCCGATCGATCCTCATGTCGTCCGAGGCCGCGGACACCCGCCGGCCCGCGCAACGTCTCCTCCAATCGCCGCGGTACTGCGCCATGGAATCCCGCTTCACCGGCATCGGGCCCTTCGGGAAGCTGATGATGTGCAACACCGCCGCAACGCAGATCAGCGTGGACGCCGGGGCCGATCCGGTTGCGGTGGAGAGGCGGTGGCACCTGCTCCATGCCATCGGGCCCGCATTGATCGCGGCCTTCGCGTGTTCGCCGCGGCTCTACGGGGTACCCGACGGGCAGTGGGCGTCGCAGCGAATGCGTACGTGGCTCGAACTCGATTCGCCGCGCACCATCGGAACCCCGCACATCGCGGACTATGCGGGGTGGGTGCTGGACGTGCCGTTGCTGTGCATCCGCAACGACGGAACGGACTGGACGGCGCCCGACGGTGCAACTTTCGCGGACTGGGTCGAGGGCGCGTTGGACGACGTGATCGGACGTCCGACGCCCGCCGACCTCGATTATCACCTCACCACCCTGTTTCCGCCCGTTCGTGCGGCCGGTCATCTCGAAGTGCGCTATCTCGATGCGCAACCGGGCGACCAGTGGCGGGTTCCCATCGCGGCGATCGACGCGCTGCTGTCGGGTCCGGGTGCCATGGCCGAGGCGCTCGACGCGGCGCTGCCCACCGCCGAACGCTGGCGGGACGCGGCCGAGTTCGGCCTGGCCGATCTCGAACTACGTGCTGCGGCAACAGCTCTGCTATCGCTTGCGGCGGCATACTCGCCCGATCCCGAATTCGTCAGACTGCTCGATGCCGCCGCCGAACGATGTTGCCGGGGCCAGGCCCCGAGCGAGGAACGCTGATGGGTACTCGCGAGAAGATCGAGACGGTGTTGACACGGGCGCGAGAGCGCACCGCCGGGTTGACGGACTGCGTGGACGGCGATGACCTCGTCGCACAGCATTCCCCGTTGATGAGCCCGCTCGTGTGGGATCTCGCGCACATCGGCAATCAGGAAGAGTTGTGGCTCGTGCGGGATGTCGGGGGCCGGGAACCGGTCCGCCGCGACATCGACGAGTTGTACGACGCATTCAAACATTCGAGGAACTCCCGGCCGTCGCTGCCGCTGCTGAACCCGGACGAGGCCAGGCAATACCTACGCAGTGTTCGAGACAAGGCGTGGGACGTGCTCGACCGCAGCACGTTCCGGGGCCGGCCGCTCGAGGAGAACGGATTCGCGTTCGGCATGATCGCGCAGCACGAGCAGCAGCATGCCGAAACGATGCTCGCCACCCACCAGTTGCGTTCCGGTGCAGCGGTGTTGGCCGCGGAGAGCGCGCCGCGTGTCGGCGGGGCGATCGGCGAGGACGAAGTGGTCGTTCCCTCCGGCGAATTCACGATGGGAACGTCGGACGATCCGTGGGCGCTCGACAACGAGAGGTCCGCGCACCCGGTGCATGTTCCGGCGTTCGTGATCGACGCCGTCCCCGTCACCAACGGCCGCTACCTCGAGTTCATGGACGACGGTGGTTACGCGCGCCCCGAGTTGTGGAGCGAGCGGGGATGGGCGCATCGCCTCGACGCGGGGCTGGAAGCACCCCAGTTCTGGGAGAACGACGGCTGCGGAACGTGGTGGCGCCGTAGGTTCGGGGTCAGCGAGCCGATTCATCCCCAGGAACCGGTGGTGCACGTCTGCTTCTTCGAAGCCGAGGCGTTCGCGCGCTGGGACGGCAAGAGGCTGCCGACGGAAGCCGAATGGGAGAAGGCGGCGCGGTGGGACCCGTTCACCGGCCGGTCGCGCCGATTCCCCTGGGGTGACGCCGAACCCGACTCCTCGCTCGCCAACCTCGGGCAGCGCCACCTCGGTCCCGCGGTGGTCGGGGCATACCCGTCGGGGGCGTCCCCGCTCGGCGTCCATCAGTTGATCGGCGACGTGTGGGAGTGGACGTCGTCGCCCTTCGGGCCCTATCCCGGTTTCTCGGCGTTCCCGTACCGCGAATACTCGGAGGTGTTCTTCGGCGGCGACTACCGCGTGCTGCGCGGCGGTTCGTTCGGTACCGATCCGGTGGCGTGCCGTGGGACGTTCCGCAACTGGGACCACCCGATCCGCAGGCAGATCTTCTCCGGATTCCGCTGTGCCCGGGACCTTCCGGGAGACGACTACTGAGATGTGCCGACACCTGGGCTATCTGGGACCGGAACGATCAGTGGCCGACCTCGTCAGTCGCGGCGAGAACTCGTTGGTGCATCAGTCCTACGCGCCACGCGACATGAGGGGCGGCGGAACCATCAACGCCGACGGGTTCGGCGTCGGGTGGTGGGGTGCGGACGGCTTCTCCCGCTACCGCAGTGCCGCGCCGCTGTGGTCGGATCCGGTCGTGCGAGAGGCGTTGCCGAACATCCGCTCCCGCGCCGTGGTGGCCGCCGCCCGGTCGGCGACGGTCGGGATGCCCGTGCAGCACACGGCCTGCGCACCGTTCTCCGACGACACCTGGGCGTTCAGCCACAACGGTGTGGTGCGTGGGTGGCCCGAGTCGCTCGCCGGGCTCGCCGCGGAACTCCCCGCGAGCGATCTGCTGCAACTCGAGGCGCCGACCGATTCGGCCGCGTTGTGGCTGCTGCTGCGCCGGGCGCTCGGCGAGCAGGACCCCGAGAAGGCGATGAGTTCGCTCGTCCAGTCCGTCGTCGCCGCCGCGCCGAACTCCCGACTGAATCTGCTGCTGGGCAACGGCACGGAACTGTGGGCCACCACCTGGCATCATTCGCTGTCGGTGCTCGTCGACGACGAACGGGCCATCGTGATGTCCGAACCCTACGACGACAACCCCGCATGGCAATCGATTCCGGACCGTCGCTTCGTCAGCGCACGCCCCGGACACCTGATCGTCACCCCGCTCGAGATGGGAGCACGATGACCACCACACCGACACTCGAGGTGTACCTGCAGCCCGAGCAGCTCAGGGCCGCTCTGCGCAAGGACGCCACCGTCGGGCTCACGTCGAACCCGAAGTGGCTGCCGCCCAAATACTTCTACGACGCCCGCGGAAGCGAGCTGTTCGAGCAGATCACCACGTTGCCCGAATACTTCCCGACGCGGACGGAACGGGAACTGCTCAGGCGGTATTCGGGGGAGATCGCCGAGGTCGCGGCGCCGGAGATCCTCGTGGAACTCGGATCCGGGTCGTCGGAGAAGACACGGCTCCTGCTCGGCGCCGGCACCCGGCACGGAAGCCTCCATACATATGTGCCGCAGGACGTGTCGGTGTCCGCGCTCGAGGGGGCGGCGGAGCAGATCGGCACGGAGTTCCCGAACCTCACCGTGCGCGGCGTCGTCAGCGACTTCACCGAGTCGCTGCACCACCTTCCGCGCGGTGGTCGCCGCACGATCGCGTTCCTCGGGGGCACCCTCGGAAACATGGTGCCCGCCGAGCGTGCGGAGTTCCTCTCCGGGATCGCTGACGTCCTCGAACCCAGGGAGCACCTCCTCCTCGGTGTCGGGCTGGTCGTCGATCCCGCCGTTCTCGTCCCCGCTTACGACGACGCCGCCGGAGTGACGGCACAGTTCAACCGCAATGTGCTGCAGGTACTCAACTCGCAGCTCGACGCGGATTTCCCGGTGGACGAGTTCCGGCACGTCGCGTTGTGGGACGCCGGCAACGAGTGGATCGAGATGCGGCTCGAGGCCGAGCGAGCCATGTCGATTCGCATCGCCGAGCTGGATCTTGACGTCGAGTTCGCCGCGGGGGAGCAGCTGCGGACGGAGATCTCCGCCAAGTTCACTCTCGACGGCGTCCGACGGGAGTTGGCGGAGGCGGGATTCGGCGTCGACCGCACCTGGACCGACCCGGACGAGCGCTTCGCGCTGGTGTGCGCCGCGCGGAGGTGACCGACAAGATCAACTGGGGGCGTCGGCGCGCTTTATCGTTGCCGCGTAGCGCGATGGCCCGGGAATTCCAACGGTAGACACCCTTCCGGCTCTGACGGTCACGCTGGTCCTCGACGGGCTCGACCATCCGTGAGACGCAGTGCAGGCTCCGGACCGCGCGGTTCTCACTGGACAGCGGTCGGGCGGGTTCTTCGTCCGGCGTGCCGATGGAAGCACCGGACAGGTCGCCGCCGATCTCTCAGACCTCTACGCACAGTCCGAGACAGGGCTGATGGGGATCGCACTCGAGAGCAACTTCGCGCAGTCCCGCACCCTATACACCTGCCAGGGCTTCCAGGGCGGCGGTGTCACCGAGATCCCCAGTCGTGGACCGTCGACGCCGGCTGGACGGCGCTGACCTGCGGCGAAGCAATCCTGACCGGGATCCCCGTCAACGAGGGACGCCACGGCGGTTGCCGGATCCTGGTGGCCGCCGACGGCACCCTGTTCGTCGGCACCGGCGACACGGCGCAGCCCGCCGTGTCGCAGGACCCGAACTCGCTGGGCGGCAAGACACTCCACATCAATGCCGACGGCACCCCCGCTGCCGGAAATCCGGACCCGGCGAGCCCCGTGTACACCCTCGGCCACCGGAATGCGCAGGGTCTCGCGCAGCAGCCCGGAACGGGCCGCGTCTACGCCGTGGATCAGGGGACGAGCCGGGACGACGAGGTGAACTTCCTGGTCGCGGGCGGCAACTACGGGTACAAGCCGGACCGGATTCCCGGCATCTACGACGAGTCCGTGCCGATGACGGACCCGGTGCGGGTGCCCGGAGCCGTTGCCGCGGCGTGGAGTTCGGGCAGCAGCACCCTGGCGACCGGAAGCGCCGCGTTCGTGACCGGTCCCGGATGGGGACCGTGGGACGGCGCCCTCGTCATGGGCGGACTCAAGACGCAGCAACTGATCTTCCTGCGCCTGGCCGCGGACGGGCAGACGGTGACCGCTCAGACGTTCGGCCTGCAGAATCAGTACGGCCGCCTCCGGTCCGTTACTCCGACCGCCGACGGCTCGTTGCTCGTCACCACGGACAACGGTTCAACCGACCAGGTGCTGCGAGCCACCCCACAAGGCTGACCCCCACGTGAGTGGCGTGGTGTGCCGCCGCACACTTTGCCGCTCACCTGCTCGGACGAACGGGACGCTCGTTGCGTCAGATCGAACGAGCGTCCCGTTCGTTCAGCGGGACAGTTGCTTCCGGATCTCCTCGGCCGCACGCGCCCCGGAGGAGATCGCGCCGTCGATGTAGCCGTTCCAGATGCTCGCGGTCTCGGAGCCCGCCCAGTGGATGCGGTCGGTGGGAGCACGCCAGCCGCCCCGTCCGTGGGCGAACCACGTTCCGGGGGTGGGGCTCGCCGCGTATCCACCTCGCGCCCACACGTCTTGCGGCCAGATCTTCTCCGTGTAGTCGATCGGCGACGCGGCGCGGTCGCCGAAGAGTTCGACGAGAGTGGCGATGATCGCTGCCCGGCGGTCGTCGTCGGAGAGCGCCGACCAGGACCGCTGGCGGTCGCCGTAGACGAAGCACACGAGCACACCGTGCCCGGCATCCTCGGGGGAGTTGTCGAACACGACTCCGACGGCGCGATTGCCGTAGATGGTGGCCTGGCCTGACAGTCCCTCGGCGCGCCAGAACGGGGTGTCGAAGACGGCGTGCACCTTCGCCACGTCGCCCATCGGGCTGCGATCGACCCAGCGGGTGCGCGCGACCGGCAGCGGGGGAGTGAACGCGACGTGCTGGGTGGCCGAGGGCGGCACTGCCATGACGACGCTGTCCGCGAGAATCGATCCCCGAGTCGTCTCGATCCGAACGCCGTCGGTGGTGTGCTCGACTTGGCGCACAGCCGTATTCACGTGAACCCGGTCGCCGAGATGATTTGCGACGGCCAGCGCCGTCGACTGTGCTCCGTCCCGGAATCGGCGCTCCTGCGCGCACCCTTCGGTTTCCATCAGTTGGTCGAATCCGCCGGCCGATGCGACGTAGAACATCAGATGGAACACCGACAGATCGCGCGGCTCGATCGACCACACACCCTCGACGGCGAGCGCGAGTCGCCGACGGGCGTCCTCGTTCGCGACGGTCCGCTCGAAGTAGGAGTGGACCGTTTCGCTGTCCCACCTCTCGATGCCCGGAGTGGCCGTGGGGTCGTCGAGGTCGACGGTTCTCGCGAGTTCGTCGATGCGATCGGCGGCAGCCAGGTAGTCGGCCATTCCGGGACCGCTGTCGGGACCGGCGCCGGTGTACCGCCGCTGCACACCGTCGGGCCACAGTTCGATGTGTTCGCCCATGTTGTACGTCGGGAAGGTCGGGCAGTCGAAGCGTTCGGCGAGGGCGAGCAGATGCTTTTGCGTGGGGCCGACCCATTGCCCGCCGTGGTCGACGACGACACCGTCCTTCCTCCGTTCGGAGCACACCCTTCCGCCGACTCGATCGGATCCCTCGAGAATCAGGGTGTCGATGCCGTCGTCGTGCAGCGAGAGTGCGGCGGACAGGCCTGCGTACCCCGCGCCGACCACGACGGTCCGAACGCGGGCCGGTAGGGCAGTCGGGTGATCCTTCGTGTTCGTCATGACCAGCATCCTGTTCTTGATTGGCTCGCCAGTCAATACTCAATCCTGGTTTCCTGCGCAAGAATTCGAGGGTTGACACGATGTGACCCGTGCCACAGACTATTGATAACTGGCCCGCCAATCAGAAATGGGGATCGCGTGGACGACGCATTCGAACAGGAACTCGAGAGGCGACTGCTCCTCCTGGAATCCCCCGACGCAGGCGGGATGATCCTGCCCGACCTTCCGTGGCGGGACGTCGTGGCGGCGATCGTCGGGATCGTCGCCACGATCACCGTCATGCTGTGGTGGGGGTACTGATGCTGGACGGGCAGCGGGAGGACCGCACCACGACAGTGGGCAGTGCAGGCGCCAGCGGCACGGACGCCACGCTGAACGAACTACCGTTGGTGCCGTCGGAGCGGATCTGGGGCTTCTGGGACTACTCGGCGGTCAACATCGGCTTGGCCGTGGCCACCTGGGCGTTTCTGCAGGGCGCGGCCGTCGCGTACTACGTCGGCGCAGTACAGGCGATCGCGAGCATCGTCATCGGCTACGCGATCAGCGTCTTCCTCGTCTCACTAGCGCCGTGCCTGCCGTCGGCGAAATACGGCATCGAGCAGTTCGTCGGGCTGAGAAGCGTGTTCGGCAGCAACGGCGCCCGAATCGTGATGGTCGTGATGTCCACGCTCTTCGCGGCGGCGTGGTCTGCAGTTCTGGCCATCATGTTCGGGCACGGCCTGGTGAACGTCATCGACAACGTCTTCGGGGTCGAGATCTCCCAGACGGGTGCGGCCGTGAGCCTGCTGGCACTGGTCGCGGTGGCCCTGTCCTGGCTCGTCCTCGCCCGGGGACCGGTCTCGGTGGAGTCCGTGTGCCGGGTGATCGCACCCGTGCTGGTCCTCATCATCGTCGGGATCCTCGTCATGGTGTTCACCAAGCGATCCTGGTCCGAACTGGCCAGTCTGCCCCCGCTCGATCCGGAGAGCGATCCGCACACCAGTTTCATGGTCGCGATCGAGCTGAACATCGCCGGCGGGTTCGCGTGGTGGCCGAACGTCGGGAACCTCGCGCGGCTCACCCGTGGTCCGCGTGCGGCGTTCTGGCCGAACTGGCTCGGACTCTTCGCCGCGTCGGTGGCCGCGGCCGTCGTCGGTGTCTTCGCCGCGCTGGCCCTGAACATCGAGGATCCGACGGAGTGGATGATTCCCCTCGCGGGAGTCGTGCTCGGTGTCCTGGCCCTGATCGTCATCGGCTTCGCCAATGTCACGGCCATCCTCTCCCAGGGATACGCGTCCATGGTCGCCCTCAAGGGCGGTGGCGGGAAGCTTCTCCGTGGCACACCGTGGCCCGTGCTCGTGGCGTTCATCCTCGGGCCCGCGGCGATCCTCGTGTTCTTCCCGTCGGCCGTCTACGACAACTACGGTCGATTCCTGTCCTGGGGTGCGATCCTCGTCGCGCCACTGTGCGCCGTCCAGATCGTGGACTTCTTCCTGCTGCGCAGAGGCGTCCTCCGGATCCGCGACCTGTACCTGCCCAGTGAGCGCTCCTGCTACGGCTACTGGGGCGGTGTCAACGCCTTCGCGTTCGCGTCCGTGGCTGCCGGTGCGGCGACGTACGCTCTGCTGCTCAATCCGGTCACCTACATTCCGTCCTCGATCTTTCCGTACACCACCGCCTCGATTCCGGCGTTCCTTGTCGCCGGCACGCTCCATGCCGTGTTGACCAAGACGTTCGTGCAGCCGCTCGGACTCGGCGGCTACGACCCTCTACCGCGGGTCGCCGCCGGCGTCGAAAGGTGAAAGATATGACGTCACAGCTCTTTCCCCACCTGTTTCCCCGCTTCGCATCGGGAACGTGACGCAGTTCTCGTGCAACAGGGGAAGGTGGCCGACACGACTGAATCCCGGGATACCGGCGCATCGCCGACGTCTGTCACCGCCACGAGTGCGTCGTCGTCGGGTAGATCTTCCATCCCGGCCGGGAGATCTTGGAGTCGCAGGATGGGTCCACCCCGGTCGCGCTGGCGCCGTCTGCCGTGCCGAGCGAACGCTTCCACGTGATGCCGAGAGCGATGACGGGGAGAGATCGACGCGGTCCTACAGGGGTACGGCGACGCTGCCCGGAGACTGCAGCGCGCCGGCGTCCATGGGGCACTTCCAGAGCGGCTGCGCGATCTCGTGCATCCAGCACCCGGAGACCGGCCGCGAACTGCGCTTCGGGACTCTGCAGCACACACTCACCGAGCGGTCCGCACCGTGGAAGAGGCTGTGCTGGAGGGGCTCACCGTCGCATCGGCGCTCTGACGGTCACTTCGCGGTGCGTTTGCCGGCGGTCGACGCGACCCGGTGCTTGTCGACGGTGATGGCGTCGATGAAGTCGTCGCACACGGCCCGCATCCGCGTCGGGGTCATCAGGGTGGAACCGGTGAGCACCTGGATCGCGAGGCCGTCGAGGAGACCGAGGAGCATGTCGGTGGCGGCCCCGGGATCCTTCACCCGCAGAGCGCCCTGTTCGACGCCGGCCTCGACGGTCTCCCGGACCACCCCGCGCCACTCCCCGTACACGGTGTCGTTGAGTTCCTGGAGTTCGACGTTGCCGAGTGCGGACGCCCACAGTTCCACCCACACCCGCCAGGCCGTGATCGTCTCCGGCCCGGCGGGAAGGTACGACTCCACGAGCCGGTGGAGCCGCACGAGCGGAACGTCGCTCTTCTCCATGATCCATCGCCGACGTTCCAGCGAGTGCTCGAAGTTGAACTGGAACGCCGCATGCAGCAGCGCATCCTTGGAATCGAAGTAGTAGTGGATGGTCCCGTTGCTCACCCCGGCCCGTGACGCGACGTCGGCGATCCGGACGGCGCGGAAGCCGAGTTCGGCGATGGCTTCACACGTCGCTTGAAGGATCTGTTCTCGACGTTCCGCTTCAACGCTCGGGCGTGGCATCGCGCTCTCAACTCCTAGGATGTGACGTCTCGTCTACAGAGACCGTAGTCGAGAGTTCGGCCGAACCAGCGTAGCCGTCACACCTGCTGCGTCGCCCTGCTGTTCTCGCGGATGTGCAGGAGAGTCGGGCGATCCGCGTCGAACGCCGCCGTGATCGCGTCCGTCAGCGCCGCGGGAGACTCGACGGCTCGTCCGTGACATCCCATCGCCCGCGCCACGGCGGGGAAATCGATGCCGCCGAGCGCGACCGAGTGGACGGTGTCGCCGCGGTCTGCCATCTCGTTGCGGATCTCCCCGTAGCCGCCGTTGTCGACGACCACGATGGGCAGCGGCAATCGGAGCTGCGCCGCCGTCGCGAGTTCGGGAAGCGTGAACATCACCCCGCCGTCACCGAGGATCGCCAGGACCCGTGCGTCCGGGTCGGCGACGGACGCGCCGATCGCCGCGGGCAGACCGTATCCCAGCGTTCCCTGTCCCGTCGGGTACAGGAATCCGCCGGGACGGTGCACGGTGAGGTTTGACAGCGCACCGTAGTAGCAGGCCATCGTGCTGTCCCCGGCGATCACCGTGGAGTCGTCGACGACCGGTGCGATGGCGGCCATCATCTCCAGCCACGGGGCCCCCTCGGCGGCGGCGTCGGCCCGCAACCCGCGTCGGAGCGACGCGGCCCGCTCGTGGGCGCCGGAATCCTCGCGCATCTTCGTGACGTCGAGCAGTTGCGACACCGTCGTCCCGGCATCGCCCAGCAGGCGGACGGCGGGATCGGCGTTCGTGGTCATCGACGTCGGATCGACGTCGATGCGAATCAGCTTGTGGTCCAGCTCGACCGGGCCGTACCAGAAGTCGGAGGGAGCGAATTCCGTGCCGATCGCGAGAACGCAGTCGGCGGCCTCGAGCACGGCGCGGACCGACGGATGGTGAACGCCGGCTCCCACCGACAGTGGGTGGTCCTCGTCGAGGACTCCCTTCCCGTTGGTCGTCGTGAGCACGGGGGCGGACAGACGTTCGGCGAGGGCGCGGACCTGCGGGGCCGCCGACCGGGCCCCGCCGCCCACGACCAGCACAGGAGACTGTGCGGCGGCGAGGCGCTGCGCCGCGTCGGTCACCGCGTGCACGGGAGCGGCGAGTGGAGCGGACTCGACCGGGGCCACGATCCGGACGTCGGCTTCCGCGTCGAGGATGTCGACGGGGATCTCGATGTGCACCGGCCGCGGTCTACCGGAGCTCATGGCGGCGAACGCGTAGGCGATCGCCCGGGGGATCTCGTCGACGCTGGTGACCCGGTGGCTGTAGGACACGATCGCCTCGAGCGCCGCGTGCTGATTCTTCACCTCGTGGAGGTAGCCGTTTCCCCTCCCCGGGTGGGTCAGCGGCAGGGCCGGTGAGATGAAGAGAACCGGGACCGAATCCGACCACGCCTGCGCCGCTGCGGCAGCGGCATTGAGGATGGCGGGACCGGTGGTGGTCAGGCAGACGCCGGGTTTGCCCGTGACGCGCGCATATCCGTCGGCGGCGTAACCGGCCCCCTGCTCGTGCCGCGTCAGGACGGAGCGGATCGGCGAGTCGGCGAAGGCGGCGTAGATGGCGAGGTTGTGGGTGCCCGGAATGCCGAAGACCGTGTCGACTCCGTGTGCGGCGAGGGCCGCGACGAGTGCCTGGCCGCCGTTCTGGCTTGTCATCGATGCCCTCCCATGGGCTGTGCAGTGTTCGTGTGCGGATGGTGCGCGGGTGCCCGGACGGGCGCGCGGCGACGGTGTGTCCGCCGCCGCGCACCCACGTCGTTCAGTCCAGGTTCCGGGAAATGACGAGCTTCATGATGTCGGACGTGCCTTCCTCGATCTCCTCCAGTTTGACGTCGCGCATCCACTGCTCGACGGGGTACTCGCGGGAGTACCCCCAGCCGCCGAGCGTCTGCACCGCGGCATGCGTGACGAACATGGCGGTCTCGGATGCCGTCAGCTTCGCCATGGCGGCGATGCCCCGGGCGTTGCCGCCGCTGTCGATGATGCGGGCGGCGTGATGGACCAGCAGCCGTGCGGATTCGATCCGCGTCGCCATGTCTGCCAGCCGGAAGGCGACCGCCTGATGCTCGATGATCGGCACCCCGAACTGCTTCCGTGTCTTGGCGTAGTCGAGGGCGTATTCGTAGGCGGCGCGGGCGGCGCCGACGGCGGCCGCCCCGAGCACGACCCGTGAGATGTCGAATGTGCCCATCAGTCCGTAGAAGCCCTGTCCTTCCGCGCCGAGACGATTCTCCTCGGGGACGAACACGTTGTCGAAGAAGATCTCCCGGCACACGATGGCGCGCTGCCCCATCTTCTTCATCGGCTCACCGAACGTCATTCCCTCGGCGCCCTTCTCGATCAGGAACGCGGAGACGCCACCGGACCGCTGGGTGCGGTCGGTCTTCGCGAACACGACGTAGAACTGGGCGGCGCCGGCGTTGGAGATCCACGCCTTCTGCCCGCCCAGCCGGTAGCCGCCGTCGACGCGCTCGGCCGTGGTGACGATCGACGCCGCATCCGAGCCGGACCCAGGTTCGGTGGTGGCCAGCGAGGTCATCGGGGCGTTCGGTCCGGTGAGGGGGCCGAGCCACTGCTTCTTCTGTTCCTCCGTGCCGAGGACCATGATCGGATCGGAGAAGAAGCCGTTGGAGCACAAGAGGTTTCCGATGCCGGGGTCACCCCAGCACAGTTCCTCCTGCACGAGGCACTGGGTGAAGACGTCGCCCATGCCGCCTCCGCCGAACTCCTCGGGGATCATGAAGTCGGTGATGCCCACCGCGGCGGCCTTGGCGAAGATGTCGACGGGTGTCACGACATCCGCCTCGTCGACCTCCCGGCCGCGGGGCCGGATCTCCTTCTGCGCGAAGTCGCGGCACAGCTCGATGATCTGCTTCTGCTCGTCGGTCAGGGGCCAGGCGGGGATGTTCGTGGTGGTCATATCGTGGTTCCTTCGCTTCGAATGCGGTTGAGTCGGTGCGGGGCTGTGGGTATGGGGTTGTGGGGATGTAGGTGCGACGGTCAGCGCTGCACCGCCGTCAGTTCGGTGAACTCCTCGACGCCGAACCGGCCGAGCTCGCGGCCCAGGCCGGAGGACTTCCAGCCCCCGAACGGGGCCTCGGGGTTGAACGGGGCGCCGTTGATGTCGACCTGACCGGTGTCCATCCGGGCCGCGACGCCCAGTGCCCGTTCCGGGTCGGCGGACCACACGGCGCCGCCGAGCCCGTAGTCGCTGTCGTTGGCGAGCCGGATCGCGTCGTCGTCGCCGTCGTGGGGCAGGACGACCAGCACCGGTCCGAAGATTTCGTCGCGCACGATCGGGTCGTGCGGCCCGACGTCGGCGAGCACCGTCGGTCGCAGGTAGTGGCCCGTCTCGAGGCCGGCGGGCATGCCGGAACCTCCCGCTGCCAGGCGGGCCCCGCCGGCCACGGCCGCGTCGACCGCCTCCGCGATCGATCGTCGCTGGGCAGCCGAGATCACCGGGCCGAGTTGCGTCGCGCGGTCCCTGGGGTCACCCACCCGCAACGTGCGGGCGTGGCCGGCGGCGAGTTCGACCGCTTCCTCGTACCGTGTGCGCGGCACGAGCAGGCGAGTCCACGCGCTGCACGTCTGACCCGAGTTGAGCATGGCGGCGTCGACGGTCGCGGTGACCGCTGCCGGCAGCGGGGCATCGCCGAGCACCACGGACGCCGACTTGCCGCCGAGCTCGAGGCACGCGCGTGTCAGGGATTCGGCGGCGGCGTGTGCGACGCCCCTGCCGACTGCGGTGGAGCCGGTGAAGGACACCACGTCGACCCCGGGATGCGCGGCCAGCGCGGCCCCCACCGTTCGACCGCTGCCCGGAACCAGGTTCAGTACCCCTGCCGGAAGGCCGGCATCGATCGCGGCGTCGGCGAACAGGTAGGTGGACAGCGGGGTGAGCTCGGCCGGCTTCACGACGGTGGTGCATCCCGCCGCGAGAGCCGCTCCCACCTTGGCCGCGAGCTGGTAGAACGGGTAATTCCACGGCGTGATGCAGGCGACGACACCCGCGGGGCGGCGCAGCAGCAGCGTCCGGCCCAGCCGTTCCCGGAACGGAAGGTCCCTGGCGAGCCGGGCATACGAGGTGAGGATCTCGATACCGAGGTCGATGTGCGCTTCCTCGGCCACGGTGACGGGGGCACCCACTTCCGCGACGGTGGTGTCGACGAGGAGCTGCCTCCGCGCGCGCAGCTGGGTGCACAACGCGTCGAGGATCTCGGCGCGATCCTCGGGAGCACGTGCACCCCAGACTGTTCCGGCGGAGCGTGCCGCCGCGACGGCCGCGTCGACGTGGGCGATGCCGGCCGACGCGGACCGGCCGATCACCGATTCGGTGGCCGGGTCGTGCACCTCCGTGCAGTCGGTGACGGGAATCCAGTCCCCGCCGACGAGGATCGAGTCGCGGTCCCAGGTAGTGTGAATCGTGGTGGTCATCGGGCCGCCGCTCGCGAATCCGTGTACACGGACTTGCCGAGCCACTGGCCGCCGTCGGTGACGAGGACCTCTCCGGTGACGTAGCCGGAGCGGTCGCTGAGCAGGAAGGCCGCGGACTCGGCGACCTCCTCCGGCGTGGTGAAGCGGGCAGCGGGGACGCTCGACAGCACTCGGGCGCGGTCCTGCTCGGTGGGCCACAGGGCCGCGCCGGCTCCCTCGGTCTCGGTCGGTCCCGGTGCGATGCAGTTGATCCGGACGCCGCGGCCGCCCCATTCCACGGCCAGGGTGCGCGTCATGGAGACGACACCCGCCTTGGCCGCCGCACTGTGAACGGTGCCGGGGTGACCGTGCCAGGCGTAGCTGGCGATGGTGTTGAGGATGGTGCCGCGGCCGGTCGCCAGCATGTGGCGGCCTGCCGCGCGGGTGCAGTAGAACGTGCCGTTCAGGACGATGTCCACCACGGCCTTCCACCCGCCTGGCGTGAGGTCCTCGCTGGGTGCCACGAAATTGCCTGCGGCGTTGTTGACGAGGGCGTCGAGTCGGCCGTAGCGGTCGACCACCCCGTCGATTGCCGCGTCCACGGCGTCGGAATCCCGCACGTCGCACACCACGGCCTCGGCTTTCCCGCCGACCCGCTCGGCCGCCCGGACGGTGTCCTCGAGCGCGTTCTGCCTGCGGCCGAAGACGACGACGGTGCCGCCCGCGGCTGCCCACCGCATCGCGACAGCGCGTCCGATACCGGAGCCGCCACCCGTGACGACGGCGACACGGCCGCGGAATTCGTCGGCGGTGTTCGGGACGAGGCTGGGGGAGTGGGTTTCGGTCATCGCATGGTTCTCCTGTGCTGTCTCGGGATATGGACTCACGGGGCGGGGGTCGGTTCAGCGGCCACGACGAGCGCGTCGACGGTGAGTGCTCCGTCCGGGGCGACGCGGACCGGATTCAACTCGATCTCGGCGATGTCGGGCCGTTCCGCGATCAACCGGGAGACGCGCGTGATCACGTCGACCAGACCGTCGACGCACACCGCGGGGCGTCCGCGCCACCCGCGCAGAAGCGGCATGCAGCGGAGGCGTTCGAGCATCGCGAGAGCGTCGTCGGGTCCGACGGGGGCCGATTCGAGTCCGATGTCCTGGAGTACTTCGGTTTCGGTGCCGCCGGCGCCCACCACGATCACCGGACCGAGGTCGGGATCGCGGCGTGCGCCGACCAGGATTTCCACGGTGCCCGCCCGGGTGTCCTGCTCCTCGAGCACGTAGTCGCCGTCGCCGAGCCGGGAATGCATGTCCTGGAAGGTGCGCGCCAGTTGTTCGGGGCCGTCGATGCCGACCACGACGCCGCCCGCCTCGCTCTTGTGCTCGAGCCAGCTCGCCTTGAGGACGAACGGGGCACGCAGCCGGCCGGCCACGTCGACCGCCTCCTCATGGGTCCGCACGACTGCGCCGTCGGGGAAGGCGACGCCGAGGTCGGTGAGAAGTTCCCGCGCGGCCCAGTATCCCGCCCGGAGTCCGTCCTTCGGAACAGGCTCGGAGAGAGTGGGATTCGATTGCTTCTGCGGTCGCAGGCGGGACAGCCCGGACAGGGCGCGGATCGCGGAATCGATCGTGTCGAACACGGGGACGCCGTGCCGCCACAACGCCTCTGCGGTGCGCGATTCCGGAGCCATGGTGTGGACGACGACGGGTTTGCCCGTCTCTGCGGACGCCCGGCCGATCCGTTCGGCCACGGCCGCTTCGCGTTCGGCGAGAGTGGGCGCGTCCCGCGCGTAGCAGCCGAAATACCCGGTGAGCACCACGGCGTCCGACTCGTCGGCACGCAGAAGGTGCTCGACGACGCTCGCGTAACTTCCCAGATCCTGCTCACCCGCCCCGGCGAGGTCGACCGGATTGCTGCTGGCCGCACCGGGAGGCAGTTGCAGCGCAATGGATTCGGCGAGCGCCGGCGAGAAGTCGGGGACCGTCAGTGCGCTCGCGCTCGTCACGTCCGCGGCGATTGCGCACTGCCCGCCGCTGTCTCCGACGATGGCGACGCGGTTGCCGACGGGAACGGTGGTGGAGAGGAATGCGCGGGCCACGGTGATCAACTCGTCGGGGGTGCTCACGCGGAGCACGCCTGCCGCGCGGCAGGCCGCGTCGACGACATCCACGGCAGAGGTGAGTGAGCCTGTGTGGGAGCGTGCCAGGCGCGTGCTCGCGGCACTGGCGCCAACGGTCAGCAACAGGGTCGGTCGTCCGGTGTCCCGCAGGGCACGCAACGTCCGGAACAGGGATTCACCGTCGCTGAAACTTTCGAGGTACAGAGCGATCACGCGCGTCGGGTCGTGGTTGCCGAGATCGGCGAGCAGTTCCGCTGCGGTGACGTCGGACTGGTTGCCGATGGAAACGAACCGGGAGACGCCCACGCCATGCCGGGCGCCGAGCGTCGCGAGTTCGGAGCCGAGTTGCCCGCTCTGCGAGATGATGGCGAGCGGCCCGGGTGTGAACCGCCCCCACGCCAGCGAGAGGTCGGTGGCGCTGTCGTAGATGCCGAGGCTGTTGGTGCCGACGAGTCGCGCTCCGGCACTGCGGATCCGGGCCGCGAGCTCGGCTTCGCCGGGCACGCCCGCGGTGACGCCGAGGAATCCGCGGACGCCGAGTGCGAGGGCCTCGTCCACCACGTCCGAGACGAACGGCGCCGGCACACAGAGAGCCACGAGGTCGGGGACCTCGGGGAGGGCCGACAGGTTCGGGTGGCACGGGTGTTCGAGGAGGGTGTCGGTTCTCCTGTTGACCAGATGGACTCGGCGGCGGTGCTCGCCGATCAGGGCGCCGCTCGCCAGCCAGTAACCCCACTTCGCGGGATCGGCGGAGGCGCCGACGACGGCTACCGAGGCAGGGTCGGAGAAGGCGCTCAGTTGTGTGACGGACTCGGCCACCACAGTGGTCATAGGGGATTCTCCTCGATCTCACGTTGCTGTCGATCGGAAAATAGATAACTGGCTCATCAGTCAATTTAGATTGTGGCGGCACTCACAGGGGCTGTCAACCCGCCTTCCGGACGTCGCTCGGGGCGCGATGCGCTCTTGACATCGGGTGTGATCGCCCTCACGATGATTCATAACTGGCCCACCAGCCAACTATTCGACACTCTCTGTCCTGTCATCCGCGAGGAGCATTCATGAAGACTGTGCACGATGGATCGACCACGGAGGACACGATGACGTCCTCGGCGGAAACCGACGCCGAGGCCGGTCAACTGCCGCGCGGAATCCTCCCGACGTGGGCGGTGTTCGGCGTCTCGCTCGGCATTCTGGCGCCCGCGTCGACGCTGGCCCTCGCCATCGGCGTCGTCGTCACCATCGCCGGCAACCTCAGCTGGATCACGTGGGCCGTGACCTCGGTACTGGTCCTCGGATTCGCCGGGGGCATCGGCTGGCTGGCCAAACGCTTCACCACCACCGGAGGGACGTACGGACTCGCGGCTCGCGCGGCAGGCAAACCGGCCGGATTCTTCGTCATGGTCACCCACCTCGCGTCGTCACTCGTCGCGGGACCCGCGTGCGTGATCGGCTCGGCGATCTACCTCGACGCGTTCCTTCAGAAGGTGGGTCTGCCTGCGAGCACGTGGACGCTCGGCATCTGCGCCGGGGCCGTCGCGGTCGCGGTGACCGCCCTGAACCTTCGTGAGGTGAAACTGTCCGCGAAGCTGCTGCTGGTCATCGAATTCTTCACGGTGGCAGTGATCGTCGTGCTCCTGGTCGTGGTCCTCGCGAATTCGGACACCGGACCGATCGACAGCCGGCAGTTCGACTTCCACGGCTTCAGTGCCACAGCGATCCTCGCGACCGCAGGCTTCTCCGTGTTCTCCCTCGCCGGATTCGACCACGCCGCTACGCTGGGCCGCGAGGCGCGTCATCCCAAGCGGGCCATCAGCTTCGCCGTCGTCGGCTCGGTCCTGGCCTGCGGGGTGCTCTACATCGTCGCGACCTACATCATCGTGCTCGGCTTCCGCGGGTTGCCGATCGAGAACATGAACGCACCCCTCGACACCCTGGCGGAGCACAACGGCGTCGGGTGGCTCGGCTATCTGATCGACATCGGTGTCGCCGTCAGCTTCTTCGGATCCACACTCGGGGTCATGGCAGGCACCAGCCGGACCGTGTACACCCTGGCCCGCGACGGTCTGCTGCCCGCCCGCCTCGGCAAGGTCAGTGCCGGCCACGGAACTCCCGTCGGCGCGGTGACGACCCTCGGCGTCATCTACCTCGTGGCCGGGCTCCTCGGCGTGCTGGTGACGACGGCGGAGACGTCGTACGGTTTGCTCGGGACGTACGCCGGCTACATGCTGATCGCCGCATACGGACTCACCGCGCTGGCGGCCGGCTACTGCGCGGTGCGGTCGCGGTCGCTGCGCCTGGGCATCGGACTCGCGACCGTGCTCGCCGCGATCGGGTCCGTGCTCGTGTACTGGTACAGCTTCAACCCGTTCCCGTCCGGAGCGCGAGGCGTGGTCGCGTGGATCTTCTTCGCGACCGTGCTCGGCTACCTCGCCCTGTACTGCTACCTGCGGCTCCGCAAGCCGCTCGTCTTCGCGCGGATCGGTGAATCCGACCGGAAGACGACCCTCGAGGTCGATGCAGACGAGCAGGCCGGCGTGGTGCGCTGACCGTCGTTCTGCCGGACGAACGGGACGCTCGTTGCGTCAGATCGAACGAGCGTCCCGTTCGTCGGCATCGTGTGCGACCAATGCAGGTGCGACGAACTGTTCGAGCATGGTGCGTTCGTCGGAGTCGTCGATGCCCGGGACGGCGAGCAGCGAGACGATGATGCGGACGAGCCACCGAGCCTTCCTGGACGTCTCCTCTCCGGAGAATCCCGCCTGCCCCAGGAACGCGGTGCCCAGCGACTCGATGACATCCGACGAGTGCGCGATCTGCGCGGCCAGGCCCGAGTCGCCGAGCTGAAACCACGCGGCCAGAGTGGGGTCGGCGCGCACCAGCCGGATCGCGGCCAGCATCGCCTCCACGATCGCGTCCTTCGGGTCGGCGGTTCCGGACACCTCCTCCGCGACCAGTGCGCCGATGCGCCGGGCCTCGCGGTGGACGAACGCCAGCTGCAATGCCTGTCTGCTGTCGAAGTAGCGGTACAGCGTGGCGCGGGAACATCCGGCCGCCCGGGCGACGTCGGCCATACCGACAGCGGTGATGCCGTTGTCGACGTACAGCTGGGCGGCGACGTCGAGGATTCGCTCGGCGGCGAGGCGGGGTCGTTCGTCGCGCATCCAGTCGGCGTTCATTCGCGCACCCGGAACGGGATGCTCGTCGGGCGGCGCACGTAGTTGCCCTCGGCGTAGACGACGGCGTCGACGTCGACCGTGAAGTCGGGGCAGCGGGCCAGCAGTTCTTCCAGCGCTACCCGGGCCTGCATCCGGGCCGCGGCCGCACCCAGGCAGTGGTGGGCGCCGTGACTGAACGTGAGGATCTGCGTCGGTCTGCGGCGCACGTCCAGCTCCTCCGAATCCGGTCCGAACCGGCGCGGGTCGCGGTTCGCGGAGCCGTACAGCAGGAACACCTTCCGGCCCTCGGGGATGGTGGTGCCCTCGATTTCGACGTCGCGGGTCACCGTGCGGGCGAGGCCCTGGACGGGGGCGGTGAGCCGCAGCAATTCCTCGACGGCGTCGCCGAGTAGCTCCGGGTGGTCGATCAGATCGCGGCGCTGATCCCGGTGTTCGGTGAGCAACTGGACCGCGCCGCCGAGCATTCCGGTGGTCGTGTCGTTGCCGCCGGTGACCATCGTGAACGCGAAACCGAGGATGGAGAGCAGTCCGGTGAGATCGCCGTCGGCTCCCATCCCGCCCGCGACGAGGTGCGAGACGGTGTCGTCTCCGGGGTCGGTGCGCCGCCGCTCGATCAGTCCGCCGAAGTAGCCCATCAGATCGGTGACCGCACCCGTCGCCTGCAGCGTGTCGCCCTGCGCGTTGGCCGCGACGATCGCGTCGGTCCAGCCGTCGAATTGCGCCCGGTCCTCCTCGGGGACGCCGAGGTAGTGGGCGACGACCATGCTCGGCAGCGGCTTGAACAGCTCCTTCACGACATCGCCCTCGCCGGCCTCCCGCAGTCGTTCGAGGCGCTCCACCACGAAAGCCCGGACCGCCGGTTCGACGGCGGTGACCTGGCGCGGGGTGAATCCCTTCGACACGAGGCGGCGGAACGCGGTGTGGTCGGGTGGGTCGAGCATCACCAGCGGCGGATTGTCCTGCAGGCCGATCTTCTCCAGCTCGCCGTACGTCGTGGTGAGGCCGGCGGCGGACGAGAACGTCTCGGCGTCCCGGGCCGCCGCGTAGACGTCGGCGTGCCGGGACAACACCCAGTAGTCGTTCCCGGGTGCGTCCTCGGGGACGACGCGATGGACGGGGTCGTGGTCGCGCAGGGCGGCGTACATCTGCCACGGGGCGCGCCACGTGGGTCCGGACCTCGGCACGAACGAGACGCTCGACACATGTGCGGTCATGTATCGATGGTGAGACACATCGCCAGAAGTGTCAATGGTGCTAGGGGCCGGGCGCCTAGCCGAACAGGGCGAACGCCACCACGGCGAGGATCATCACGAGTACCGGGGTGAGAATCAGCAGCAGTCCGAGCAAACCGGGATTCTTCACCGGCCGGTGGTCGATGGCGCCCTTGCTGAAACTGCTGAACGGCGACGCGTAATACACCGGGGGCGCCGGGTGGTACCGGTTGTCGACGGTGATCTGCGCCTTGCCCTGCTCCCAGATCCACGGGACCGCGATCTCGATGTGGTGCACACCGGGAGGCGCCGGAATGACGTTGTGACCCCACCGAAGCGGCACGGGAAAGCCGTTGATCCGGGCATTGGGCGTCACCAGCATCGGGCCCATCGGCGGTTTCTTCGCGTCGATGACCAGCGCGGTGGGAGAGGAGACGGGCTGCACGAAGGGCGACGGTATCACCCTGCGGCAGCCCGGAGGATGTGGCCTACTGGCCGGCCGCGATCCGGGCCTTCTCCAGTGCCGCGAGGGTGCGGAGCACAGTGGCGCGCTGCTTCTCGAGGTCGCTGATCCGGGCGCGTGCGGCGAGGCCGGCGGGCTCACCGATCAGGTTCATCTGAGCATCGATGGCCGAGAGCTGATCGAGCAGGCCGGTAACGCGCGATTCGAGCGCGGCGACGTCGACGGCGTCGGTGCGCACCGGTGCCACCGGCGGCGTGGCCGACGTGCGGGACGCGCTCGGGCGAGACGACGCAGTGGCCGACGACGTTCCGGAATGGGCGGTGCTGCGCGGCTCCGACACCACGCTGGCAGCCCGGGGACGGAGCGCCTTGCGCACTGCGGCCGGGTCCGGGAGCTCCGAGAGCTTCGTCTCGTTGAGGTCGCGGCGCGCGTCGCGGGCGTTGACCCGGTGCTCGCGCTCCTCGTCGTCGTCGGACTGCAACGTGCCGCCGAGTGGACGCAGTCCGTACATGCCGAGGAAGCGGCGGGCTTCGTCGATGACCGTTTCCTTCTCGCGGCAAGTGCCACACCGAGGTTCGTTACGGAACATCTCGACTGCGTTGTCGTCTCCGCACCATACGCACGCCCCCGGCGACCAACGCCGGACGTTTCGAATTGCAGCGATATCGATAGGGCCGGAGAGAGTCTGCGCGTCGATCACGACGAGCCACAGTAGGGGAATTCGCGCGTGCGGGTCACATCGCCGTAAGTACGACCTGCGGTTCTGCGGCCAAGCGTGACGAAGATCATGTCGAGGCCCCGGAAAGTGCCGAGGAAACGCTGTGTGCCACACATGTTTTCCCGACCGGTAAGTTTCATTCTCCGGCACCGATCACGGTGGTCAGCCAGTCGACGAGCGGGCGCATCGAACGCCAGGCAGTGCGGACTTCGTCAGCGGCGCGGGGAGTTTCGATCCAGTCGGGGGAGAGGTAGCTCCGGCTGGCGGTGAGCGATTTGTGCCGCATCAGGTCGAGGCGCGGGTGGTCCTCGGCGACACCGCGGGGGCGCGTCTTCAGCGTGTCGCCGCCGATCTCGAAGCCGGACGACCGGACCTTCTTCACGAGCCGGACGAGTTCGCGACCCTTGCGGTCGTCGTCGACGGCGTCACGGAAGCGGCCGACCTGCAGCGGGGTATGCGAGTAGAAGCCGCCCGCGACGAACAGTCCGGCCGCGTCGATCTGCACGTAGTAGCCCACGCCGGGGCGGGTCTCGACGAATCCGCCCTGATGGGTCTTGTAGGGCGTCTTGTCCTTCGAGAACCGGACGTCGCGGTAGGGGCGAAACACCTTGCCCGCGCCGAACTCCGATTCGAGTTCCGCGAGCAGGGCGGTCATGGGTGCGCGCACCGAGTCGTCGTAGACGGATTTGTGCGCGGTCCAGAAACTCTTGCTGTTGTCTGCCTCGAGGTCCTCGTAGAAGTCGAGAGCAGCGGTGGGGATCCCGGTGAACACACGGGCAAGGCTACGCCTGTGAGTGGTTGACGAGTCCCTGGACTCGTCAACCACTCACAGGCGCGAAGCGCCTAGGCGTTGCCGTTGAACAGCGACGTGACGGAGCCGTTCTCGAAAACTTCCTTGATGGTGCGAGCCAGCAGCGGCGCGATGGACAGCACCGTGAGGGTCGGGAACTTCTTCGACTCGTCGATCGGGAGCGTGTTGGTGACGATGACTTCCCGCGCACCACATGCGGCGAGACGCTCGGCCGCCGGGTCGGACAGGACGCCGTGGGTGGCGGCGATGATCACGTCGCCCGCGCCGGCTTCCTTGAGGATCTTCACGGCGCCGGCGATGGTTCCACCGGTGTCGATCATGTCGTCGATCAGGATGCAGGTGCGGCCTTCGACGTCACCGACGACGCGGTTGGACTTCACCTGGTTCGGCACCAGCGGGTCGCGCGTCTTGTGGATGAACGCCAGCGGCGCGCCGCCGAGGGTGTCGGCCCACTTCTCGGCGACCCGGACGCGACCGGAGTCGGGGGAGACGACGGCGATGTTGTCGGTGCCGTAGTTGCCGCGGATGTACTCGGCGAGCTGACCCTGCGCGTGCATGTGGTCGACGGGGCCGTCGAAGAAGCCCTGGATCTGGTCGGTGTGGAGGTCGACCGTGATGATGCGGTCGGCGCCGGCCGTCTTGAGGAGGTCGGCGATCAGGCGAGCCGAGATGGGCTCACGGCCGCGGTGCTTCTTGTCCTGGCGGGCGTACGGGTAGAACGGCAGGATCGCGGTGATGCGCTTGGCCGATCCGCGCTTGAGCGCGTCGATCATGATCAGCTGTTCCATCACCCACGTGTTCAGCGGCGCCGGGTGGCTCTGCAGCACGAAGGCGTCGGAGCCGCGGACCGACTCCTCGAAACGGACGAAGATCTCGCCGTTCGCGAAGTCACGGGCAGTCTGCGGGGTGACCCGCACGTCGAGTTCCTTCGCGACCTGTTCGGCCAGCTCCGGATGCGCGCGACCAGAAAAAAGCATGAGGTTCTTCTGGTTGTCGATCCAATTCGCGGTCACTGCTCTATGCCATCCTTTAAATCTTGCTTCTCGGTTTCGTGCAGATCTGAACTGTGGTGCGGTCCCGCGGCGGCTGCCGCCTCGGCGGCGGCGGTACCGGGCCGATTTCGTTGCACCCAGCCGTCAATATTGCGCTGCTTCCCTCCGGAGACCGCGAGTGCCCCCGGCGGTACGTCGAAACGCAGCACCGTGCCGGCGCCGGTGTAAGCACCGTCACCGACCTGTACCGGAGCGACGAACATGGTGTCCGATCCGGTCCGGACGTGTGACCCCACCACCGTACGGCTCTTGGCGACGCCGTCGTAATTGACGAACACGCTCGACGCACCGATGTTGCTGTACTCGCCGATCGTGGCGTCGCCCACGTAGGTCAGGTGAGGAACTTTGGTGTGTGCCCCGATGTCGGCGTTCTTCGTCTCGACGAAGGCGCCGAGTTTGCCGGACGCACCGAGGACGGTGCCGGGACGCAGGTAGGAGAACGGACCGACGGTGGCGCCCGCGCCGATCGTCGATTCCGAGCCGTGGGTACGCACCACGCTGGCACCTTCGCCCACCGACACGTCGGTGAGGGTGGTGTCGGGACCGATGACGGCGTCCTCACCCACGGAGGTGGTGCCGAGCAGCTGCACACCGGGATGGATCGTGACGTCGCGGGCGATCGTGACGCCGACGTCGATCCAGGTGCTCGACGGATCGACGACGGTGACCCCGGCCCGCATCCAGTTCTCGACGGTCCGGCGGTTGAGTTCGGCGGCCAGCCTCGACAGCTGGACGCGGTCGTTGGCGCCTGCGACCTTCGCGGAGTCGGCCAGGTGGGCGGCGAAGACGGGGGCGCCGGCCTCGCGGGCGATCTTGACGACGTCGGTCAGGTACAGCTCGCCCTGCGCGTTGTTCGCGTTGAGCTGCCCGAGCGCGGAGCGCAGGAACTCGGCGTCGAACGCGTACACGCCGGCGTTGACCTCGGTGATGGCCGCCTGCTCCTCGGTGGCGTCGGCCTCCTCCACGATCTCGGCGATCTCACCGTCGTGGGGCAGGCGGATGATCCGACCGTAGCCCCGGGGCTCGGGGGCGGTGAACGTCAGCACCGTGACCGCCGCGGGGGTGGGTTCGCTGCGGTGCTCGTCGACGAGAGCGTGCAGGGTGCGGCCGTCGAGCAGGGGGACGTCCGCGGCGGTGACCAGCACGGTCCCGTGGAAGTCGGCGGGCAGGGCGGACAGGCCGCATTCGACGGCGTGCCCGGTGCCGTTCTGCTCCTCCTGTACGGCGATCGCGATCGGGCGGCCCAGTTCCGTCTCGAGCGCGCCGACGGCCACTCCGACGCGTTCCTTGTCATGACCGACGACGGTGACGAGGTGCGTCGGATCGACCTCCGCGGCGGCGTGCAGGGAATGCGCCAGCATCGTGCGTCCGCCCAGGGTGTGCAACACCTTGGGGGTCTTCGACCGCATCCGAGTTCCCGCGCCGGCGGCGAGGACGACCACGGCGGTCTGCACTGGCATGAAGCTCCCTCTGGGTCGTTCCACTCTTGCTGTTCTCGACAGCTCCACCTGCAGGAATTATCTCCGCAGGCTTCTGCTCCGCCGCCAGGACTCGAACCTGAACTATCTGAACCAAAATCAGAGGTGCTGCCATTACACTACGGCGGATTGCCACACACACGGGGTGTCACGCCCGTTTGCGCGAGAGAATCCTCGCATGCCGACCCGCCGGACGTCGAACCGCTGCCGAAATTTGTCCCGAACGCCCCGATAGAGTGGGTGCTACCTGCAGTGTTTCGGCGCTGCCCGTGGCGCTTCGTCGTCGCGAGTGTCAGGAAAGGATGGTGCCTCGGTGCCCCGACCCACGGACGTGGACGCGACCCCCGAGAGGGCGGTCCGCACCCGGATGACCGGCACGCAACGCCGGGAGCAGTTGATCGAGATCGGTCGAGCCCTGTTCGCGGAGCGCGGCTACGAGGCGACGTCGATCGAGGAGATCGCACAGCGCGCCCACGTCTCCAAGCCGGTCGTCTACGAACACTTCGGCGGTAAGGAAGGCCTCTACGCCGTGGTCGTGGATCGGGAGATGTCGCGGCTGCTGGAGATGGTGACGTCGTCGCTGAAGCAGAACCGCTCCCGGATCCGGGTCGAGCGGGTGGCGCTGGCGCTGCTCACCTATGTGGAGGAGCACACCGACGGATTCCGCATCCTCGTCCGCGACTCGCCGGTGGCGGCGCCGGACGGAACGTACTCGAGCCTGCTCAACGAGGCGATCGGCCAGGTCGGGCACATCCTTGCAGGCGACTTCGCGCGGCGAGGGTTCAATCCGGATCTCGCCCTGCTGTACGCGCAGGCGCTGGTCGGAATGGTGTCCACCACCGCGACGTGGTGGCTGGACGAGCGGACGCCGCCGAAGGAGGTCGTCGCCGCGCATCTCGTCAACCTGTGCTGGAACGGGCTGACCAATCTCGAGGCGGATCCACAGTTGGGCACCGATCGGCCCCGCGCGACGCCGTAGTGAACGTGTTCTCGTTTTCCGACTCGCGGTTCAACTTCCGGAGGGCTGAGCCTGTCAAGTGCTAGGGTTCGCTGGAGTTTGCGCGCCCCGTCGGGGGGGTTGTTCGGGAGGCAGTCGATGGCGAGACAGGTTCGAGCAGAGGTAACTCGGGCTTCGGTCCTCATGGCGGCGGCCGACGTGTTCTTACGGCTCGGCTACGCGAATGCGGGTCTCAACGAGATCATCGAGCAGTCGGGTGTGACCAAAGGTGCGTTGTACTTCCACTTCAGTTCGAAGGAAGACCTCGCCCGCGGTGTCATCGACGAGGGACAGATCCGCCTCACGGCAGGTATGACGTCCGTGAGTGACGGGCCGACGCCGGCGCTGGAGGCGCTCGTCGCCCTGTCCTACGTGGCGATCGAGGCCGCGAGTGCCGATCCGATCGTCGCGGCGATGTTGCGGCTGCAGCACGAGATCGGCGACTACCAGGGTACGCACGGCAACGTCGTGGCGTCGTGGCAGCAGGGTTTCGAACGACTCGTCACCCGCGCGCTCGAGGAGGGCGACATTCTCGCGGAGGACGACGTCTCCGCGACGACGCTGTCCACATTCCTGCTCGGGTCGCTGCTCGGGGCTCACGTCGTCGCGAGCGCGACCGGCGCCTTCGATGATCTCCCGCGTCGCATGGAACGGGTCTGGTACTTCATCCTTCCCGGTCTGGTCGAGCCGTCGAAGCTCGTGTACTTCCGCCAGTTCGCTTCGCGGCGCCTACTGCGCTGACCGGAGCCACTAGCTTCCAGATGTCAGGCTGAGTACGCTCATCATCAAAGTGATGGATAGCTCTCTTGCCTATGTTGGGGGCGGACAGAAGGCTGTGGGAGGCCGCGCTCACCCAAAGTGATGGAGCCACCATGTTCCGCTCGCGTCCTGTGTTTGCTTCGCGTGTGGCCGTTGCGGCCGTCGTCGTTGCCATGTCGGTCACACCGCTTGCTGTGACGGTAGCGGCAAGCGCCGCGCCGACCGCGGGGCGGGTCTTCACGGGCGACTACAGCGGCGGCAACTTCTCTCAATGGCCTTCGGTGCAGAACAAGAGCTACAACGGCCCCGGAACGGGCTACGTCCCCACCTATTCCGCGAGCATCGTCCCGGACGCGACATATGGCCAGGCCGCTCGCTTCGAGGTCCGCAGCGGCGACGCCCCGTCGTTCGGGGAAGGTGAGCGTTCCGAGGTGGCGGCCGGGAACGACACCGGCGGCTTCGAGGGCCAGGCACGCTGGTATCAGTTCGCCACTAAATTCGACTCCACATTTCCACAGAACCACGCCAGCCTGGGCTGGGGGCTGACGAACCAGTGGCACCAGGACGTGAGTATCGGAAGCCCACCGGTCGGATGGTATGTGAGCCAGCGGAACGGCTACTGGTCGCTCGTCGTCAACAAGCAGTCGCTTCCCGGCGCCGATCTGGAAACGCTGTCCATCTTCGACACCCCACTGGACGTGGGGAGTTGGCATGACGTGAAGATGCAGATCAACTGGTCGGCGTCGGACGCGACCGGATGGATCAAGCTGTGGCTCAACGGCGTACGGCAGACGTTCGCCAACGGTGCCGACACATACTTCGTCCGTACACTGATTCCCGGCACGTCCACCGTCTATTACAAAGAGGGCTACTACCGGGAACAAATGCAACCCACCGGTGTCGTTTTCCACGCGGGATTCCGGTGTGCCACCGAGGAGGGGGCGCTGTAGGCGACAGTCGACGGTCCCGCCCTGTGAATCACATTGCGACGGATCTGGACGTCCGCTACCCCAAATCGCTTATCTCACAGGGAAAGTGAAACAGGGCGCGGCGGTCCTCGTGTCCCTTCGGTGTGCGCTACCTGCGCTCGGCGATCAACATGACTTCACGGACCGCGAGTGGGCCGGCGAGCTTCGCACGAAGGGACGGCGGGGCTGCCTGCAACGGACGCTCGATGATCGCCTTCACTGCGACCGGCACATACGCGTGACGCTTGATCCTGCCGAGGTGTGTCAATATCCGACTCGGCACGGCGCGGCCGCGCACGCGCCGGAAACCCGCATCGCGCAGCATGGCGCCCAACTCCCCGTTGGTGTATTCCTTCAAGTGAAAGCCCGTGGCCACTGGAGTGAAGCCGCGCGAAATGTCCCAAGGGCCGGTCAGTCGACTGGGTGTTTCGATGAGAAAGCGACCTCCCGGACGCAGAATCTTCCGTACCGCGGCCAGATGCTCGGGAACATCGTCGGGGTGCAGGTGCTCCATGACCTGACGGCTTACCACGAAATCGGCGGAGGACGGCGGGAGCGGTGGGTTGAGTACGCTACCGACCATGAAGCGTGCGTTGGCCGGTCGCTCCTGGTCCGCCAGTTTCACCATCGTGTCCGAGGCATCGATGCCGATGCAGTCGCGCACGGCGGGCGCGAACCGGCGAATCAGCGCCCCTGTCCCGCAGCCTACGTCGACCAAGGTGTCCGTTGGCCGAGTCAGAGCTCCGTACTGCTGGAACCATACCTCTTCGAAGGCTTCTTCGGACGCCGCGTCCGTAACATGCGCTCGATGCCATGGAACCTCCTCGAACAGGCGGTTGTATACGTCACGAGTGACAGCCTCCCGCGTGTCGGGGGTGCTGGCCAACAGCTCCTCGCGCAGTTCGCGTTCGATGTGCCAGTGAACTCTGTCCCGGTCTTCTGGCGGCGGCCAGTGTTTCGATGGTTCGCCCGGTGGATGAGACATATCGATCGAGTCCTCCCGTGAAACTGAAGTGAGGGTTCCGGCCGAGACCTCCCGAGAGCTCTGACCAGGAAGGATCGCTCGAGGACGGAGATCCGCCTTACACACTTCAGTGTAGACATCGGGGAGGCGCCTCCGAGGCGAACCCGGCGACTAGTCCGATGGGCCGATTCTGCGGGGTGCGGCATACCGGCGGAGGGCGGGGGCGACGGGCCGGCCGCGGAGGAATTCCGCCACGCTGCCGGATTCGATTGCCTTGCTGTAGGTCTGCAGGGCACGTCGGGTCGCCTCGAGGGTGTGGGCGATGTCCGCCGGGGTGTGTGCTGCGGATGTGACGAATGATTGACCGAGCACCCCGCCCGACAGCAGTTCCTGTAGGAAGAGCGTGCGGAACTCCTGCGATGGTTGACGTTCGGGGTCTCGGGTGACGAAGACGAGGCAGGATGGCCTGCCGATCACTTGGACGTAGTCTGCGACACCCATCTCTGCTGCGGCTGCGTTGACACCATCGGCCAAGAGCTGTCCCGACTGCATCATGTGCGATATGGGGTCTTCGGTGGCGTAGACGTGAACGACCGCTCGGAAGGCCGCCAGCCCGGCGCACTCGGGGCCGTGCGTGGTCGACAGGAGAAACACACGCTCACGGTCCGTATTCAGGCCCCCTAGGTCCATGTACTCACGTTTACCGGCGAGGGCCGAGATCGGAAAGCCGTTGCCCATGGCCTTTCCCCAGCACGACAGGTCGGGTTCGACCGAGTAGACCGACTGTGCACCGCCGGCCGACCAGCGGAATCCGGTAATCATCTCATCGAAGATGAGTAGTGCGCCGTGTCGGTCACAGAGGGTGCGGACCCCCTGCAGGAAGCCAGGTTCCGGCTCCGCCGTTGCGGTGGCGGCTTCGAGGATGACACAGGCGATCTGACCGTGATTCGAGTCGAAAAGTGCGCTGAGCGAAGCGAGGTCGTTGTACGCGAAACCGGCGGATCTGGCGGCGACATCGGTGGGGACGCCACTGTTCATCGCGGTGGTACCGATGAACCAGTCGTCGACCGAGAAGAAGGGTTGATTGCAGATGGCCACCACATCTCGACCCGTCACCGCCCGTGCAAGGCGGACCGCGGCGGTGGTGACGTCCGACCCGTTCTTGGCGAACTTCACCATGTCCGCGGCGGGAACCAGTTCGAGGAAATCTTCCGCGGCATGCAGTTCGAGTTCGGTCGGCCGGCTGAAGTTCGTCCCATCGGCGATCGCCGCACACACGGCGTCCGTCACAGGACGGTAGCCGTGCCCCAACGTCACCGATCTCAGACCCATGCCGTATTCGACAAAACTGTTTCCGTCCGCATCCCATACGCGGGCGCCTGAACCGCGAACGAGAACGGGCGCCATGAAGTCCGGATACTGGTCGGGTCCGCGCGCATAGGTGTGCGCGCCGCCCGGGACCAATCTGTTCAGCCGGGACTGCAGTTCGTTGGAGCGTGTGAACGACCTGCGGGCTGAGCCGTCGTCGCGTGCAATCGACATAGCCGAACTCCGGGGTGTGGAGGGTGCAGTGCCTACAAGTGTGCGGTACTGTCGAGACGAGTCTCTCCCCGCTGGGGTGCACTCGCAAGTGGCGTCGATCGGAAATCTGTTCCCCGGCTGCATCTGACGAGACTGTTGTCGGCCCAGCGCTGCTGCGCGAGACTGGAGCCGTACTGGATATCTCTCCGGACCGTTCAAGGACAGTAATGGCGAACTATGAGGCCGACTCGACGGGCATCGACAGTTCGACTGTGCGTGTATTGATCGAGAACGGGGAGTACTGGCTTACCAATCGAGGTGACCTCGCCATCCTCGACGTCACCGTCCGGCGCCTGAGTGAGCGATGGCCGGGTGCGCGGCTCGGCGTTCTGACCTACGCACCGTCGTTGCTGCGCGCGTTCGCTCCCGCCGCCGAGCCGGTGACCTATCGACGTGGGAGCAGATGGTCACGATCCGGACCGTGGTGGCAGGTGCCAGCGTACGCCGGGCCCCGGTTGGTCGGCCCGGTCTCGGCGGGCTGGTGGGCTGTCTCTGATCGTCCACGGCACTACGCGCGCAAGGTCCGGGACTCCCTTCGCACACCGACCGCCGTGCCGGACGAAACCGGGCGAATTCCGCGCATTCCGATGGCCGTCCGCGATGCCTCACTGGTGCTCGCGATGGGCGGCGGCTACATGACCGACGTGGATCCCTACCAGGCTCACCGCACCCTCGATCTGCTCGAGCGTGCGGCTGACCTGCACATACCGACCGCGATGTGCGGACAGGGCATCGGACCGCTCACAGGAGAACACATACTCGCTCATGCCATGCGTGTCTTGCCGAAGGTCGACCTCATCGCGGTCCGAGAGCAAGAGCGAGGTCCCGCTCTCCTGCGGTCGCTCGGCGTGCCTTCCGAGCGGGTCGTGGTTACCGGGGACGACGCGGTGGAGTTGGCCTACGGCATGCAATCCGACACGATCGGGACCGACATCGGGGTTTGCCTTCGCGTGGCCGGATACTCCCCGGTCACGGACAGGGCGCAGGATGTCGTCGGCCGTGTGTTGAGGGGGTTCGCCGGCACGGTCGACGCTGGTCTCGTCCCGCTGATCGTCTCCGAATACGAGGCCGAAGATCGTCACTCGACGATGCCGTTGGTCGACGGGTTCCCGATCGTGAGACCCACGGTGGGGCGCTTCGCCAGTGCCCGGGACCTGGTGTCCGAGGTGGCGCGATGTCGTGTACTCGTCACCGGCGCATACCACGTTGCGGTTTTCGCTCTCGCCCAGGGAATTCCGGTTGTGGGCCTGTCGACTTCGCGCTATTACGACGACAAACTCGGTGGCCTGAGCGGGATGTTCCCCGGCGGTGTCGAGTTGGTTCAGCTCGCTGAGGACGGGCTCGACGAACGGCTCACGCGTGCGATTCACCGCATGTGGAGGGAGGCCCCGGGTCTGCGATCCGACCTGCGTGCGCAGGCACGCGCGCAGGTGTCTGCGAGCAAGCAGGCGTTCGAGCGAGTGTTCGCGCTCGTAGAGTCGGAACAGTCGCGCCGGGCTACGGAACGATAACGCGCCGTTCGTGTTTCGGGCGAATCGCGCGCCGCGAATGCGGTGGTCAGGGGGCCGTCAATGTTGGATGGTGTCGGGATGTGGGTCCCCCGTCTTCGGGGCGAGCGCCCACATTTCCGGCGTGATCGCCCACAGGTCGTGATCTCGACGGCGGCCGCCGACGTCGAGGAAGCTGGCCATTGTGCCCTCGCGTCTCAGGCCCATGCGCTCAGCACGCTTCGCAGCCGCAGCATTGTCCACACAGATGGGCGCGGTGACTCGGCGTAGTCCCAACGTACTGATCGCGTATTCCGCGAGTAGCACGCCCACACCTGCGCACACGCCCTTGCCCGTCACCCGGGCGTCGAGCCAGATGCCTAACTCTGCGGTCTTGGTGCGCACGTCGATACGCTCGAGATTGCATTGCCCCGCAAAGCGCCCGTCGATCTCGACCACCAGCGGCAGCGCTAATCCGGCACGGGCGGCTTTTCGTGACTGGAGGCATTCGTCCACCCAGATCGCCTCGGTGTGGCGCTCCGGCCAGCTCAGGGCAGAACTGACCCAGTACGGTTCGATCAGACGCTGATCTCGCAGCCGAATTTCCCGCCAGGCGGCTGCGTCGGACAGCCGAGGGGAACGGAGCGCCACCTCTTGTCCGGCGACGACTACCGGGCCGAGGCGTAAGGCCGGGGCCCGGCGTGCAAGATGAATCCGGCGGAGCGGCCGGAGGTGGAACCTGGCGGCCGCGACGACTGCAACTCTTGTTTTCGGAAGATCCAACGATCTCACCTCTGGCGAATGATGATACTCGGCCGCGTGTGCTAGTCGTCAAATATGAAAAATCCGCCAAAACCATACCGCAGGTACTCTTCTATGGAGTAAATTAATCTTGAGGTCGGGAAGATCGCTTAGTCGACATTTCGGGTCGGCGCCGTGGGTTGAACGATGGCGTGCCGAGCCGCCCGACATCTCAGCGGGGGCGCGCAATTCTCCGCAACCTGATGGTGGAGGGGCAGATGACCAGCACATTGAACGTCCAGCTCGAGCGCATTTGGCGCCGTCGCGTGTTGGTCGTCTTCGTTGCTGCACTGGCGGTTCTCGGAGCGGTCGTGGCGGCGAAGGAAGCCGGGACCAGCTATACGGGCAGGGCGGCGCTGATCGTCTCCTCGCCGGGCCGGGCCCCCGAGCAGGACGCAATCCTCGTGGTGGGGTATGTCGACTACTTCAACAACGGGCCCTACCAGGAGCGGATCCGGGCTCGCGCGGACGTTCCCGACGATGTGACCTTCGCCGCCAGCACGGCTGCTGCGAGTCCGATCCTCTACATCGACGCCACCGCGAACGATCCCAAGGTCGCGGCGTCCTCGGCAGCCGCAATGGCCGGGGCTTTCCGCGACGATGTCAACACCGTCAGGTTCGCAGGCAGAGCCGGCACCCTCGAAGAGCTCAGGCAACAGCTCGAGGAGCAACGTTCGTCCCCCGAAGCAGACCCCGTCGCAATGGCGCAGCTCCAGGACCGAATCACTGCGATCGAGTTGGACACGACGAACGAGCTGCAGGATCAGCAGCTCGCTGCGGGCGTCGCAGAGGAGAGCCCGTCTCTGGTACGGAACGCGGTACTCGGGCTGTTCGGCGGCCTGATACTCGGGTGCGTTGCCGCTCTCGCGCTGGATGCGGTGTCGAAACGCCTCACGACCGCCGACGACGTGCGTGCGAAGGTCGGCGTGGATACTCTGGTCGAGGTTCCGCGTGGTGGGAAACCTCGGGCGGAACAGCGTCGCGAGGCGCAATTCCGACGTTTGGCAAACATCGTCGGCTTAGCCGATCTTCCCCGCCCGGCAACGGTTGTGGTGACCGCGCCGCGGCGTACGGAGGGCGTTGCCCAGGTTGCGCGGGCAATTGCCGAGCACAGGGCGATCCAGGGCGAACGATCCTTGATTCTGCGGGCGGATCTGCACGGTTCCGAGAGCGCCACGAATACCGATGAAGTTCCGGGCGTTGCGGATTTCCTCGCTGAGGCCACCCCACCTGCGATCGCCGGGTTCATCCAGGAGGCGGTACCCGGCGAGATGCCGGAGATGCCGAGTGGAACGGGAAACGGTGATCCCTACGCGCTGTTCACCCGTGAGCGGTTCGGCAACCTGCTCCAACACGCCCACAGTATCGCCGACATGGTTGTCGTCGAGGCTCCGCCGATCACTGAAGCAGCTGAAGCGCAGGTGATCTGCGCGGCAGCAGACGCGGTAGTGCTGGTGGTCGAAAGGCGCCGCACGCGGGTCCCCGAAACGGTGGAGGCATGTCGGCTGCTCGGGCAGGTGGAGTCGAGATTGCTTGGTGCCGTCATCATCGATCCTCGATGCGCACGACGCAGTGCGCCGATCCCGCCATCGGCCGAGTCGGACGAGTCGGCCGAGCCGGCGGACTCGGACGAGTTGGAAACGGTCGACCTCGTGAAGGTCCGCGAGTCCGCTCCGGATCGAACCGCGCGTCCGTGACCTGATGACATGAGACGGACACCGAGCCTCGCCGACCCCGCCAGTGTCTCGTCCACGGGTGGATGGACCTCCCGATGGATGGTGGGCGCGGTGTTCCCCGTGGCTGTGCTCGTCGTGCTTGCAGCCGCCGCGAAGGTGCCGACTCAATTCGGTGTGCTCCTCTTGCTCGGCGCCGTCGGCAGTGTTCTCGTCTTCGCCGGGCTTCGCGATCCGGTGGTCGCTGTGCTCCTGCTGTTGGTCACCACGTTTCTCCGGGTCGCCCTACCCAGCATTCTGCCCGTGGATCCCTTCGTCCTGGCGTACCTCGGCGTTGTGGGCGCGTGGGCAATCTGGATTGCCCGGGGAATCAACCGCGCTCCGCGTCTGGGCGCCATCGAGTGTGCAATGGTTCTCTACGTCACCTGGAACGTGATGTCGATGTTCTCCTCGCACCAGTACGGCTCCGTAATCCCTCTGTCCGGCGCAGAACTCTCCGTACCGCGATTCGTACTTACCGGCACCATCATTCCGTTCACGGTGTTTCTCGTGGGGCGGTACACATTCGACCGGGCGTCTGCAGTCCGGCTACTTCTGTGGACGATCCTGTCGCTCGGCGCTTACTCGGCAGCGATGTGCATTCTGCAGTTTCATGGTCCGACCGCACTCGTCTGGCCACGCTACATAGTCGAGTCTCCGAGCTGGGAGGGGCGAGCCGTCGGCATCTTCGACCAGCCTGTGGTCAACGGCGTGGTGTTGACCCTCGGTTTCATCGTGGCGCTCCTTCTTGCCGCAACGCGCAGTGAACCCCGGTGGAGCAGGATTCTGGCCATCGCTATCGCGGTAGCGTGCGCATACGGCGTCTATCTCACCCACACGCGAGTCGTCTGGCTGGCATTCACTGTGGTGGTTTTGATTGGTGCGACGTTTGCCAAGGGATTTCGGACCGGGTTCGTCATGACCGGTGCGGTCATGACGGCCGCCGTGGCCATCAAGTGGTCGACCTTCACCAGCAGCGATCGGTCCGCGGGTGGCGTCGGATCACCCGACGAACTGCAGGATCGGCTCAACACTGCGGAGACGGCGATCTGGGCAGTCCAGGAAAAACCGTTGGCGGGGTGGGGGATCGGGCGCTTCACCGCGATGAACACGTACCATCACCAGAGGTGGGCGCCGGATGTGCCATGGATTCGCGGCTTCGGAATCGCGTCCCATTTCAATGAGCTAGGAATCGCGGCGGAACTGGGGCTGATCGGGTTGGTTCTGTGGCTCGCGGTGCTTCTTCTCCTCGCCAGTGGTCTCTTCCACGCATTCCGGGTGCTGCCGGCCGACGGCCTGTGCGGGAGGCGTCTCGCGCTGGTGGCGATGATGGCCTTCGTTGTGCTGGTGATCGCGGGCCTCACGGTAGATCTACGGTTCTTCGACTTTCCGAACGCGGTCGTGATGCTGCTCGTCGGAATCGTAATCGGCTGGGCAGAGCGGGCTCCCGCGGACCAGATGACACCGGATCCGCCTCGACGCGCGACTGACTCGGTCCCAGCACAGGAACCAACATGAAGCGGCAGCGGGCCCTGTGGGCATCTACCAGCACGTCCACCCGGGGCGGCGTGGCAAGCTTCGTCCGAACGATGCAAGGCACTCCGCTGTGGGAGTTGTGGAACGTTCGCCATGTCAGCACTCACCGGAACGGGACGGTCGCGACGAAAATCGTGGTGTTCGCGACAGGGCTGGGTGCGTTCGTGGCTGCTCTGGTTCGCGACCGGCCGGATGTGGTACATCTTCATACCTCCGTCGCCGGCAGCTTCATCCGGAAGGTGATCCTCGCCTGGATATGTCGAATCTTCCGGGTGCCGATCGTGATGCACGTGCACGGTTCCGATTTCCATCAGTTCTACAGCCGATCGCCGCGCCCATTTCAGGCGATCGTCCGCGCCACCCTCACCGGTGCGGACGTGGTGGTGGCGCTCGGCGACTGCTGGGTGGAGCGCCTCGAGCGGATTGCGCCACAGGCACGGATCGTCTCTGTTCCCAACGCGGTCCGGCCTTGCCGTCCGGTACGGCAGCCGTCCGGAAGTGAACAGGTGCACGTGCTGTTCCTCGGCTGCATCGGCGATCGCAAGGGGACTTTCACGTTGCTCGACGCGTGGGCGAAGATGGTCGGCGACGGAGGCGAGCGTGCGCGACTGACGATCGCCGGTGACGGCGAAGTGCAGCGCGCGCGGGACAGGGTCGACGAGCTGTCGGTGGGATCCACCGTCACGGTGCTCGGATGGATCGATCCGGCTCGGGTGCCCGAATTGTTGGCGAGCTCCCACGTACTGGCCCTGCCCTCGCGCAACGAGGGCCAGCCGATGGCGATACTCGAGGCGATGGCCCACGGTCTGTGTGTTGTCGCCAGCGCCGTGGGGGGCATCCCCGAACTGATCGACGACCGTTGTGGGGTGCTGGTTCCGGTCGACGACGTGGACGCACTCGCGCAAGCCTTGCGTCACGTGGTCTACGACGACGATGCCCGCACCCGCATCGGAGCGCAGGCGTTGGAGCGCATCCGGGCCGAATTCGACGTCGACGTCGTGTGGCGCCGTTTCGATGCCCTTTACCAGGAGGTGCGGCGGTGACGGCCGATCGCCCACTGCGGGTGTTGCATGTGGTGCCGGACCTCCGCGTCGGGGGAGCGGAGCGGCACGCTGCAACGCTGTTTCCCCGACTGGACCGAGAACGGTTCGAGCCCAGCGTCATCTGCATCGGAAGCGAGGGCGAACTGTATCCGGCCCTGGCGGCCGGTGCTGTTCCCGCCCTGGCGTTGGGACGAACGAAGTTGCAGGCGGTCGGTGCCCTTTGGGACCTCGTGCGTGAGACGCGCAGGATTTCCCCGGACATCATGATCGTGCGCGGCTTCAACGCCGAGACTCTCGGCCGTGTCGCGGCTGTCCTGGCCCGAGTTCCACGGACGGTCGTATGGGTTCACAACTGCGGTGAGACCACCACGAGGAGTGTCCTTCGGCGGTTCGCCGACCGCGCACTCGGCCCGGTCACGAGCGCGTATTTCGGTGTGGCGAAGGCGCAAGTTTCCTATCTGGTCGGCGATCTGCACATCCCGCCGGGCAAGATCCGAATAATCCACAACGGGGTGGATCCCGCAGCGTTCGATCCGAGTGGAGATCGGGCGGCGATCGCGGAGTTCGGGATCGGGCCGCTCGACCGAGTGGTGGGGATACTTGCCGCGCTGCGGCCCGAGAAGGACCACGCCACGCTGCTGCACGCGGCACGGCTGGTCATCGACGAGCTGCCGGCCGCGAAGTTCCTGGTGGTCGGAGACGGGCCGATGAGAGGCGAGCTGGAACAGCTGGCCAGTGAGCTGGGCATCGCCGACCATGTGGTCTTCACCGGGTCTCGTCACGACGTGAAAGATTTGCTCGGAGGGATGGACGTCTTCGTCCTGAGCTCGTACAGCGTGGAATGTTTTCCGATGGCGCTGCTCGAGGCAATGGCCGCGGGTCGGCCGGCGGTCTGTACCGCGGTGGGCGGCGTCCCGGAGATGATCACGGAGGGGGTGACCGGATTTCTCGTGCCCCCGCGTTCGCCGCGTGCGCTCGCCGAGAAGCTGCTCCGAGTGCTGTCGGAGCCGAAGAAATCCCGGGAAATGGGCCTCGCGGCGCGGACGCGAGTCGAGTCCGAGTTCAGCCTGCGCGCAAGCGTCGCCGAGAGCGAACTCGCGCTCGAGGAGGTGGCGGGGCGACTCCCACCTCGTTCGACGAGGCCGATCCGGCTCAGTCTGGTGTTGGACTTGACGTTCGTCGGGGGTGTCGAACTCCTGATGCTGGAACTGTTCCGGAACTTCGATCCACGGGTCGTACGACCACGTCTGATCTGTCTGCGCGAGGCCGGGCCCCTCGGCGAGGAGTTCCGGAGGGCAGGATTCGAGGTCGAAGTGCTGGGGCGTACGGGGCGCTACGACGTGCGAACCCTGCCACGGTTGATCCGCAGCCTGCGACGCGATCGCACGGACGTGGTGCTGGTCACTCATCATCATCGAGCGGCACTGGCGCTGGGGCGAATTGCGGCAAGGCTGGCGGGAGCGCGTGCCAACATCGTCGCCGCTCACGACATGGACCTGACGTCGGTCGGCAAGCGCTGCCTGCCGCGCTCCACGGTGGAAACGTTGTGGCTGTCCGACGCGCTCGTCCTGCTCGCCCCTCGGCAAGGCGAGTACCTGCGCCGAGAGGAGGGTGTTGGGCGCTTCGCCTGGCGACGCACCCGCGAGGTGGTGATTCCGAACGGGATCGTGCTGCCTCCGCTGCCGCGAAACACCGACTCCGAGCTTGCCAGGGCCGCATTCGGTCTCGACCCGCGGGACTTCATCGTCGGTATCGTCGGTCGCCTCAGCGATCAGAAGGCGCACCAGATGCTCTTCGAAGCGATTTCTTCCGTGGCGGAGTCTGATGTGCGGGTGCGGCTGGTCGTGATCGGCGGCGGCGAACGTGAGGCCGAGTTACGCACTCTTGCGGATGAACTCGGGATTGCCGGCCGCACACGCTTCATGGGCGTTCGACGGGACGTGCGACAACTCCTGCCGGGGCTCGACGTGTCCTGTCTGTCGTCGGTGCACGAGGGAGTGCCGATCATCGCGATCGAGTCCATGGCCGCGGGCGTGCCGCTCGTGGTCACCGACTGCGGTTGCCTGCGAGACATGGTCACCGATGGTGAACAGGGCTACGTGGTGCCGGTCGGAGATGCGCATGCGATGGCGCAGCGGCTCCTCGCCCTGGCCGCGGACCCGGGGCTGCGCACTCGGCAGGGGTTGTCGGGGCGTGCACGGGTGGAACAGCAGTTCCGGATCGAAGACACGGCGCGAGGATTCGAGCGTCTGCTCACCGAAGTGGTGGAGGTGTGATGAGTCGGCACATTCTGATTCTGGTAGAGAACCTTTCGGTACCGTTCGACCGCCGGGTGTGGCAGGAGAGCACTGCGTTGGTGGAGGCCGGCTATCGCGTCACAGTGATCTGCCCGATGGGGACCACCCAGGACAGGGAGCCGGACGTCACGATCGACGGGGTCCGCATTCTCCGCTACCCCCTGCGTGCCGCGGAGGGTGGGCCGTTGGGCTATCTGCGGGAGTACGGGCTGGCGTTGTGGCACACCACGCGGCTCGCTCTTCGGGTGCGCCGACAAGATCGGGTCGATGCCGTCCACGCCTGCAATCCGCCCGACCTGCTGTTCCTCGTCGCTGCGCTGCTTCGCCCGGTCGGCGCCAAGTTCGTGTTCGACCACCACGATCTCGTGCCCGAACTCTTCCTGTCCCGGTTTCCCCGAGGCGGCCAGGTCCTCTACTGGGCGACCAGACTCCTGGAACGGCTCACACTGGCCGCCGCCGACGCTGTCATCTCGACGAACGAGAGCTATCGGCGGGTTGCACTCGAGCGCGGTCATCTGGCGCCGGAGCGGGTTACCGTCGTCCGGAGTGCGCCCGATCTGAGTCGATTCGTCCGCCGAGACCCCGATCCGAGCCTGAGGCGCGGCAAGCGGTATCTCGCGGCATACCTGGGGGTGATGGGTCCGCAGGACGGCGTCGACTATGCGTTACGCGCCCTCGCTCACCTGCGGGACGGCCTCGGCCGGGACGACCTCCACTGCATATTCATGGGCGCGGGGGACGCCTTCGAAGACATGGTCGCCCTCAGCGAGAAGCTCGGGCTCACGGACACGGTCGAATTCACCGGCCGGGTCCCCGACGAGTTCGTGCAGCGGTGTCTGTCGACCGCCGACGTCTGTCTTGCGCCTGACCCACGAAACCCGTTGAACGATGTGTCGACGATGAACAAGGTCGTCGAGTACATGGCGATGGGGCGGCCACTCGTCTCGTTCGAACTCGTCGAGTCGCGAGTATCGGCGGGGGAGTCCGCTGTCTACGCCCCGGCCAATGACGAATCGGCCTTCGCGGCTGGGATCGACGAGCTGTTACGGGACTCCCGGAAACGTCACAGGATGGGCGAACTGGGCCGGGCTCGGGTGGAGCAGCAGCTGTCGTGGGAGACGTCGCGCCGGGCACTCATCGACTTCTACGCGCGGCTCTTCGCGGTCGAGCGGGTGATGCGATGAGAGACCGGATGCGGTTACGGGTTCTCGCGCAAGAGCACGAGACCGTCGCTCGGCTGGAGGGTCACCGACGTGACGGTGGCCCCGTTGTTGGTGCTCGGATCCAGGCTGCCGTGAAGTCGCCGAAAGGGTGTCTCGAGCTGCACTTCCCGGGCTTTGCCATCGGTGTTCAGCAGGACGATGCCGTGCTCGAAGTCGCGACGGAAGAGGCCGTGGCCCAGCGACCCGACCCCGTCCGCATACGGATCGTTCAGGGCGGCCGGCGACGGGTTGGCCACCAGGGGGTGCCCGAGGTACCCCGAGCCGAGTCCGCCACCGTCCATCTCGTCGAAGTAGGCCGGCTCGTCGTAGTCGGCGCCCATCGGGGCCCAGAATCCGTCCTGGAGCAACGTCGCCGCCAGGAAGTACCGGGCACGCTGGAAGTCCGGTGCCGAATGCGGTGCGGGACCGAGCCTGTCGATCGTCATCGCCAGGCCGGGCATGCGATGGTCCCCCTCGGCAGTCAGACTGGCATACTGCTCGATGTCGAACATAGGATTCCGGTCGGCGCGGGGGTCTGCGAATTTCTCCCACGCCCGGCCGTCCAGTTGTTGCGCCAGCAGCGTCCGGTCTCCGTTCGCGATCAGGATGGCGTCCGGAATTCGTTGCCGGATGATCTGTTCGGCCAGGTTCACGCCACGCTCCCAGGGGTTTCCGAACCCGTAGATCGCGTCGTCCGGTTCGTCGGTGCCATCGGAATCGATGTCCCAGTGATCTCGGTTCGCACTGTAGATCCGGTCGCCCCAGACGTCGAGGAAGATACCGTCCCACACCCCCGCAGACCAGACGTCGTCGACCACCCAGTTCGCGGCGTACTCGGCAAAGACCTGGCCGTTGATCCGTGGCGCCTGGTCGGTGAGGTTGGTCATCGTCGACTCCGGCCACTCGCTGACCGGCGCACCGTCCATGGTGTGCGCCAGCCAGGAATCCGGGAACGCACTTTCGCCGTTCTGGTCGTACTGCCACAACGCGTATCGGTTGGCCCAGTACGCCTCCGAGCCGAGTTGATCGGGATGGTCGACCACATTCACGTAGGCGAACAACCGGAGGCGCGGGTTCGCGTGACGGAGTTCGTCGAAGTACTCGCGCGGCTTCCGGTTCGCCCATTCGTTGTCGATGACTACCACGTCATATCGGGCGAGCTCGTCGACGGACGGAAGTTCCTGCTGATTGAGGAAGTACGTTGCCGTCCTGGGGAACGTGAGGGAGTGCGGATCGCCGGGCGCGGGCGCCGGCGCCGGCGCTGGCGCTGGCGCCTGAGGTTCTTCCACGGGCGTAGAGCACGCGGCGATCAGTCCGACGGCTGCAATGGCCGCCGTCAGGGCGAACCGGAAGCGGCCGAACCGCCGGAAGGCGAGAATGCCGGGCACCGAGTCAGCTTGACACGCCCGACGGCACCTTGTCACCTGCCGCACGAGGTTCTCGTATTCGCAAGGAGGACGCCGTGAGTCAACTCCTCTGGCGCGTACGCCGATTGCGGACGATGGGACCGCGCGAGGTGGCGTGGCGTGCGAGTCGGGCCGGTCGGAGCCTGCTTCCGCTCAGCGGGCGCGGCGAGACGACCGACTCCGAGTTGCTGGGGACGCCGGAACCGGACTGGGACGCCGCATTGGCGAGATTCCGGGAATGCGTCGGCCGGCCGGCACTTCTGGACCGCGACCGGGCCGCCGATATCGCCCGTGCACATCCGGCCGCGGTCGGGCAGGTGATCGCGGCCGCCGAGCGTGTGGCCTGCGGGCGATTTTCGTACTTCGGTCACCCCGAAGTGACGCTGCCGGAGCCGATCGACTGGCACTACGACCCGCTTTCGAAAGTGGGCTGGCCCGTCGTGCCCGCATCCCGAATCAACCACCGCACGGCGGACGGTGATCCGAAGTGGATCTGGGAGCTCAATCGACTCCAGCATCTGCCCTGGCTCGCCGAGGCGTGGTTGTTCACCGGTGAGGAGCGATTCAGTGACGCGGCGTTTCGTCAACTCGACTCGTGGATCGAACAGAATCCATCGGGCCTCGGCATCGGATGGCGTGGTGCATTCGAGGCGGGCGTGCGCTCGATCTCGATCGCGGTGGCACTACAGGGGCTGCGGGATTCGCCCGGGTTGACGACCACGAGGTTCCGGGCTGTCGTCCGTCTGCTCGCCGAGTCTGCCCGTCGCTGCTGGGACGAGCGTTCGCAGTTCAGCTCGGCCAACAACCACCTCGTCGGGGAAATGGCCGGCGTCGCCACAGTGGCGATTCTTCTGCCGGAGCTGGCCGGCGCCGAGTCCTGGGAGGAGGACGCGATCCGTGTGCTGTCCGCCGAGGCAGCCCGGCAGATCTTGCCCGACGGCGCAGGCGCCGAGCAGTCGGTGGGATACCAGATCTTCACGTCGGAACTGCTGCTCACCGTGGCCGCGTTGCTGACGCTTCGTGACGGTCGACCACCGCCGGAGTTGACCGCCGCCGTCGACCGGAGCGCGGACTTCATCGCAGCACTCGTCGGTGATCGTGACCCGGCGCCACGCTACGGAGACGACGACGAGGGTTTCGCGCTCCGGCTCGGCGCCGAGCCGGTGCGCACGGTCCGAGATCATCTCGGCACGGTCGCCGCGGTGACCCGCAACGCGTCGGCACGCCGGGTGGGCGGCACGACGCTGTCGGCGGCCTGGATGAACTACGCTCGCACAGAACCTGTTTCCGGATCGGAGGCCGTCCCAGAACCCGGTCCTCGCAGCTTCTTCGCTCCGGACGGCGGCCTGGTGGTGCTGCGCGCCGGATCGCGGCGGCTGACTATGGACGTCGGCCCGCTGGGATACCTCTCGCTCGCCGCACACGGGCACGCCGACGCCCTCGCAGTGACGTTGAGCATCGACGGTGAGGACGTCATCGGCGATCCCGGCACCGGCAGCTACTACAGGCACCCGGACTGGCGCGCTGCTCATCGGGGCACTCGCGCTCACGCGACCGTGTGTGTCGACGGCCTGGACCAATCGGTTGTCGGCGGGCCGTTTCTGTGGACGGAGCATGCCCGCGTACGGGTGCGGTCGGTCGACCTCGAGCGCAGCGTCGTCGATGCCGAACACAGCGGCTACGGGAGACTCTCGAAGCCGGTGGTGCATCGGAGGTGGCTCATCGCGCCGCCGGATCGGGGCAGCGTCCTCGTCGTCGATCTCATCGCAGGCCGAGGCCGCCACGAGGTGCGCACGTCGTGGCCGCTGTCGCCGTCGCTGGAGGTCACACCGGTCGACGGGGGTCACCTCGCCAGCCGAAATGGGGAGCCGATTCTCCAGTTGGTCCACGCCGCCAGCACTGAGCTGATTCCGTACGAGGTACGGGGCGACGCCCGGCACGGCCTCGGTTGGTGGTCGTGTCGGCTGGAATCGAGAGAGCCGTCATGGTTGGTCGGCGGATGCTGTGCCGGCGAAGTGCCGGTAGCGGTCGCTACCGTGCTCAACCCGATGGACGAGCGCGGCGCGTGGGCCGAAGACCTCACCCTTGCTGTTCGCGATGGGTCCCTCGCCGTGAGATGGCGAGATGGGGATGCGTTAAATCGAGTAACAATCAACTGCGCGATCGGAACCACAGCTAAAAACGGGGACGTAGTATGGAATACGCTGCACTAGCAAACCTTGAGATCCCTACTGGTTTTGGCGGTTGAGATGAGCGCGACCGAATTGTATGTACGTCCATCGGAGCGTCGGATGGCCCTGAGCGTCTTCGGGCTGGGGTATGTCGGATGTGTTTCCGCGGCATGCCTGGCATCCCGGGGTTTCCCCGTGGTCGGGGTCGACGTCAATTCCTCGAAGATCGAATTTCTGCGCCGAGGCCAGACCCCGGTCTTCGAAGAGCGGATCGGCCAGCTGATCGCCGAGGTCGTGGAATCAGGCTTGCTCACCGTCAGTGACGACCCCGCCCGCGCTGTCCTCGACAGCGACGTCACGATGGTCTGTGTCGGCACCCCGTCCGCGCCGGGGGGAGGACTGGCCACCCGCTATCTCGAACGTGCGACCGACGAGATTGGCGCCGCCCTGGCCACCAAGGACAGTTTCCACGTCGTCGTCTACCGCAGCACCATGGTTCCGGGTACCTGCGAGGAGATACTCATCCCGCGACTGGAACGCGCATCGGGCAAGCGGGTGGGAGTCGACTTCGGCGTCTGCGTCAACCCCGAGTTCCTGCGCGAAGGCAGCAGTGTGCGCGACTTCCTCAATCCGCCCAAGACGGTGGTCGGGGAAAGCGACGAACGCAGCGGGAGGCAGGTCATGGGTCTGTACGACGGGCTCGGTGGACCGCGGTTCCGCGTTCCGATCCCGGTCGCCGAGATGGTCAAGTACGTCGACAACAGTTTCCACGCCCTGAAAGTGGGGTTCGGCAACGAAATCGGAGCCATCTGCGCGTCTCTGGGACTCGACTCACACGCCGTGATGGACATCTTCCTCGCCGACACGAAACTGAATCTCAGTGCCGCCTATCTGCGTCCGGGATTCGCGTTCGGCGGATCGTGTCTGCCGAAGGACGTGCGCGCGCTGATGCATACCGCGCGAGTCCATGACGTCGAAGTGCCGGTGCTGGCGAACGTGCTGGTGTCGAACGAGATGCACCTGCGGCGGGCAGTGGACCAGGTGATCGCATTGGGTAAGCGCAGGATCGGCATCTTCGGTCTGTCGTTCAAACCCGGCACGGACGATCTGCGGGAGAGCCCGATGGTCGAGCTGGCCGAAAGGCTCATCGGCAAGGGCTACGACGTCAAGATCTGCGATGCGAATGTCGCACTGTCCAGGCTGTTGGGTGCGAACCGCGAATTCATCGAGGAACTGCTGCCGCACATCGGTCAGGTTCTCACCGATGATGTCGATGCAGTTCTCGACCACGCGGAGGTGCTCATCGCCGGGTCCAGGGAGCCCTCGGTGGTGGCGGCGGTCAACCGGGCGGGCGCGCAGCACACGGTGGTCGACCTCGTCAGACTCCCGGGCGCCGAGGAGCGGCGCCGGCGCGAAGGTTACGTGGGTTTGGGGTGGTAACGGTGAGCGTGTCGCGACCCCTTCCTGCATTCAGCTTTCTGACCACCGCGTACCGGACCGAGCCGTACCTGGTGCAGACGATCGAGTCGGTGCGCGGCCAGACCCGTACCGACTGGGAGTTGATCGTCGTCGACAACGGACGCTCCGACGAGATCGCGGCGATAGTCCGGTCCTACGCATCCGACAGCCGAATCAGACTGGTGAGACAAGAGAATCGTGGATACGAGGGGGGCGTGACGGCTGCGGCCGCGCTGGCGCGCGGACAGTACTTCTGCGTGCTCGACAGCGACGATCTGCTGATGCCGGACTTCTGTGCGCGCACCGGGACGGTGCTCGCCGCCGACCGGGGCATCGACGCGGTGGGCTGTGACGCCTTCCTGTTCGACGACCACGGTGGCACACACAAGGGATACCTACGCTCTATCGGCTTCCGGACACGACCGCACCCTGGGCACCCTCTCACGCTGACCGACATGCTCGCGGGGTACATCCCCTACTACACGGGCGCGGTTCGGCGCGAGGCGTGGAGTGCTGTATGCGGGTACGAGCACGCGACACAGGAAGTCGAGGCGGACGTGGTCATGTGGCTGCGGCTCGTCGCCTCCGGATTCGACGTGCGAATACTCCCCGAGCGCCTCGCGCGCTGCCGGGTCCGGAAGGACTCGGTATCGCGCGACCCCGCCGGAGTCGAGGCGTTCGATCGGCGCATTCAACGGTCGTTCCAGACGGTGGTGCATTCCACGAGCCGGGCCGAGGACCTGGACGCGCTACGGACGAACCTGCAGCGGTTGCGGTATCACCAGGCGATGCGGCAGGCTCGACGGTCTCTCCTGGAAGGAGACCTGGTCGCGGCGCGTGTCGAGGCGAAAGCGGCGTTCGCGCAGCGGCACACGCTCCGCGCAGCCCTGGTGGCCTGCTCGTTGTTCCTCTTCCCTCAGACGATGCGCAGGCTGCATCCGCTCAAGCAACGGGCGACCGCTGCTCTCGGACACACGATCGGTCGGCGTAGCGAATCCGTGAGTCGGCTGTGAACGATGGCGGCGCAGTGGGTTCGTCGACACCCGGGCGCGCCCCCGAGCGCGATGACGCGGGATCTGTACCGGCGCCCGAGACCGTCCCGGTCGGCACTCTGAGCGGAAAGCTGCGCCGCGGAGCGGCGATGGCAGCGGCCGGTCTGCTGATCGTGCAGGGTGTGACGTTCGTGCAGACGTTGGTGCTGGCGCGATTGCTGAGTCCCGAGATCGTCGGCGTGTTCGCGGCGGGCACGGTGATGACCACCTTTCTGGTGGTCGTCACCCACGGTACGTTGGCCCAGGCACTCGTTCAGCGCGAGCACGACGTCGAAAATGCGGCCACAACGGTGTTCTGGGTGACGCTGGGCACCGGGATCCTCATGAGCCTGGTCATGTTGGCGGCATCTCCATTGATCGGACGCATATTCAACAGCCCGGCGGTCGGGACCGTGGCCGCTGCCATGTCGGGGTCGATGTTGTTGATCGCGATCACGTCCGTCCCGGATGCCCTGATGCAGCGCCGTTTCCAGTTCAAGCGCCGGATCATCGTGGATCCCGCCGTCGGGATCACCTTTGCAGCGGGTTCGATTGTCTTCGCCGCCCTGGGGTACGGAGTCTGGTCCCTGGTGATCGGCTCGTATTCGTCGATGCTCGTGTGGATCGTCGCGAGTTGGTGGCTGTCCCGATGGCATCCGTTCGGTGGGCGGTTCTCGATTCGGCTCTGGCGTGAGATGGCGGTCTTCTCCTTTCCGCTGTTGCTGGACGGCGCGGCCGCCAGGGCTCAGGAGGTCGTCGAGTTGACGATCATCGGTCGCGGGCTGAGCGAGGCTGCGCTCGGCAACTACCGCTACGGCCGCAGGATCGCGTTGCTCCCCGGCATGGCGATCGTCCAGGTCTGCTCGTACGTGCTGTTTCCCGCCTTCGCTCGTATCTCCGCCGACTCTCAGCGGTTCAAGGACGCCTTCCTGCGTGCTCTGAGCTGGATCTGGCGGGTGGCGATGCCGGCCGGGGCACTGATGGTCGCCGTCGGTGAGCCCGCCGTCGTGGTGCTGCTCGGCGAGCCCTGGCGCGGTGCCGGAGTGGCGGTGGCATCGATGTCGGGCTTCGGACTCGGCGTGGCGATGAACTCGGTGAGCGCGGAGGCGATGAAGGGCGCCGGCCGATCCAGCCGTATGAATTGGATGACCGCAGCGGGCTTGCTGACCGGGGTCCCGTTGCTGCTGCTGTTGCTACCTCTCGGGCTCGCCGGGGTCGGTCTCGCGGTTTCGGGGGCGGCGATCGTCGTGGGGATCACCGGGCTCGGACTCGCACGCTCGGTGGTCGGGGCATCGGGCGGTGAGATAGCCCGGGTGATGGCCCCACCGGTGATCGCCTCGCTTGCGGCGTTCGCGGTGATCGCGCCGCTCGAACGGTACGTGGTGCAGTCGGACCAGCGGTCGATCGCAGTCGGACTCGCGGCGATCGCCCTGGAGTGTGTCGCGTTCCTGATCGCCTACCTGCTGACCCTTCGGCTGGTCGCACCGTCCGTCTTCGCGGAGATACGGGAGGCCGTCCGCTCGGTCGGTGGCCGCGTCGCACGAGCCGTGAGAGGGGAACGCTAGGTGCGCCGGACGGCTCGATGGTTGCGCTGGATGTTCATCTGCGTGGTTGCGGCCGTTCTCACCGCGACGGCAGCGTGTGTGCCGACATATGTCGAACCCCAACTCGACGAGCTGCACCGAGCCGATGCGATCCTCGTCCTCGGCGGCCCCGGACACGAGCGGTATACGTACGGACTCGACCTCGCGCTCGAGGGGCTCGCCGGGAATGTGGTGCTGTCCGATCCGAGCGGTGGATCCGACAAGTGGCTCGCTCGACTTTGCGCGGCGCAGTTCGCGTTTGCCCTTGTGTGCTTCGATCCCGACCCCGCGACCACCGCCGGGGAAGCGAAGGCGTTCCGCGATCTCGCGACCGCCGGCGGGTGGAACAGCGTCATCGTGGTCACGTTCACACCACACGTGTCACGGGCTCGGTACATCATTCAACGCTGCTTCGGTGGGGACGTCATGATGGCGGCCAGCCCGGCGGACATCTCGACCGCCGATTGGGTGTGGCAGAGCGGCTATCAGACGGCAGGGTACGTGCGGAGCGTGTTCCAGCCAGGCTGCTGACCTCCATGAGCAAGTGCGTGATCGGCGTCCGGCCGGTCCCCGTCGGCAATGTCCACCACCCATTTGCCGGTCAACCCCGGAAGCTGCGACTGCACCTCCGGGAGCAGGTCGGCGATTGTCAGCAGCACCACGTCGGGGTCGTCCGCGAGCAGCTGCGCAGGGGAGATGATCGGGACGTCGGTGCCGGGCATCCGGCGGCCCTGTTTCGTGGGGGACGCGTCGGCTACCGCGCACAACACGCGATGGTCGACTCCCGCCCGGCTGAACAAGGCCACCGCCCGGGACGCCGCGCCGTATGCGTAGACCCGTTGTCCGCGACCGGCCATCGTGGCGAGCCAGGTATGCAGCGCACCGGCGTGACCGTCCGCAGCCTGCTGGAGGGTCCGGAGTGTTCGCGGCTCGCACACCCCCAGGGCGTTTTCAGCCGCAAGGATGTTGCGGACGGTGTGCGATGTGTCCGAGCGGACTCCGTGCCGCGCGGCAATCAGGACGGTGCCGCCGTAGAGGTCGAACTCCCACGCGTGCGACACGCTCATCCCCACGTCCGTGAGCATCCGCTGCAGCGCGGTCAACGAGTAGTACGCATAGTGACCGTGCCGCAGCGCGTTCCACTGGCGGTGTGTGACTATCGTAGCGAGAGAGTGGAATTGGAGCAGAAGGACACCGTCACTTGCCGTCGCGTTCACTCGTTCCCGCAGTGCCGACCGCTGGCAGGCCTCGTGCATGAGGCCGAAGCAGTCGAGGACGACCGAGGCACGTCTCCCCGGGGGCGGCGGGCAGAATCCGCGCGACGCGAGCAGTCCGAGCCAGCTACCGCCGTGCGGGCTGCCGAACTCGAGTACGGTGTCACCGTCGAGGAAACCCGACACCGCGACCGTCCGAACGGCGTCGGCAGCCTGCTTCCGCAACGCCAGCGGCTCGACGCCGTGCGGCTCCTCGGGCGTCGTGTCGTCCTCCGCGAGTTGCGCGAGGCCGCACCGTCGGCACAACTCCATTGCCAGCGGATGCGCCGACTCGCACGAGTCGATCGCCGACCACTCCGGCGGGAAATGGTCCGCAGCAGGCGTGCACCCGAGGTCGAGCACCCGCACCGTGTCGGATCCGGCACATCCGCGGCAGATCATCGTGGCCACCCTGACTTCCGGAAATGCCGGATCCGCCCACGACGATGCGGCACGATGGTGACGTGCGCGTGGAAAACACGGAACTCGAGGACGTCCTGCTCTTCACTCCCGAGCCGTTTCGGGACGGGCGGGGACTCTTCACGCGGACGTTCGATGCGCAGATCTTCGACGACGCCGTCGCGCGCCGGGCGTGCTCGGGCCGGCCGGTCCGTGCCGCGGACTTCGTGCAGGACTCGCAGTCGCGATCGGTGCGCGGCGTGATCCGCGGTATGCACTGCAGATCGGGAGATGGCGAGGCCAAGCTCGTGCGTTGCGCGCGGGGAGCGATATACGACGTGCTCGTGGACGTGCGGCGAACGTCGACGACCTTCGGCCGGAAGCAGGCGTTCAGACTCGATGACGTCAGCTTCTCGCATCTGTTCGTGCCACCGGGATTCCTTCACGGTTTTCAGGCAATCACCGACTGCGACGTCTGTTACCGGATCGACCGCGGCCACGATCCGACCGAAGATCTCGCCGTGGCCTACGACGATCCCAGCCTGGGGATCGAGTGGCCGCTCCCGGTGTCCGCTGTGAGCCCACGCGATGCCTCGGCGGGAAGCTGGGAGGCTCTGCTGCGGTGTCTCTGACGACCGCGAGATGCCGATGTCAGCCATGTCCGGCCCCGACACGGAGAAACCGGAGTGACTCGTCGAGCACGCCCGAGGCCCGCAGCGTCTGCAAGTGAGCCAATCGGGTGAATCGCGTGGTGAACAGTTCCTCGGTGAGCCCCCACCGCACGTAGTTCTCGTACAGTTCGACCGCGCCGTCGGCGACGGTCCACTGCGGTGTGTATCCGTCGAGCGCCGTCCGGATCGCGCTGAAGTCGACTCGATACGACCGCGGATCCGGGCCAGTCTCTCCGGTGACGGCGACGGTCGAGTCGGGCACAGCCGCCGCGGCGGCTTCCGCGATCTGCGCCACGGTGACGTTGTTGGTCTCCGTGCCCACGTTGTAGGCGCGGCAGTGAACAGCGTCCACAGGCGCGACGAGTGCGGCGCAGAATGCAGTGGCGATGTCGCGGGCATGTACGAGCGGACGCCATGGTGTGCCGTCCGACAGCACACGCACAGTGCCGGTGAGCATCGCGACGCCGACGAGGTTGTTGAGAACGATGTCGGCGCGAAGGCAGGGCGAGAACCCGAACGCGGTAGCGTTTCGCAGAAAGACCGGCGAGAACCCCGAGTCGGCGAGGGCGGTCACGTCTTCCTCTACGCGCACCTTGCTCTCCGCGTACGGGGTGAGTGGGCGCAGGGGAGCGTTCTCCGTCACGAGTTCATCGCCTGCCGAGCCGTACACCGAGCACGTCGATGCGTACAGGAAACGTTGTACTCCGGCATCTTTCGCAAGTCGAGCGAGGCGTACCGACGCGTGATGGTTGATGGCGTAGGTGATTTCGGGGGCGAGCGAACCCAGCGGGTCGTTCGACAGCGCGGCGAGATGGATCACCGCGTCGAATCCGAGGAGATGTGACTGCTGCACATCGCGCAGGTCGACATCGATCGACGGCACGTCCACCGGAGCGGGACCGAGAATACAGCCGGCGAACAGTCCCGAGTCGAGCCCGACCACGTCGTGACCGGCGCCGAGCAGACACGAAGCCATGACCGTGCCCAGGTAGCCACGGTGTCCGGTGAGGAGTACTCGCATGTCAGGTCCTTCCGAATCGGATGGCCGCCTTCTCGAGAACGAAGGCTTCGGCGTGCATCCGGCGGCACTGGACACCCCGTAGCCGGGTGACGCCCAGGAATGCTTCCTGGTCGAACCAGTCGCGGTCGACCTGGGACGGGTAGTGCTTCAGGAGAAGCCGGGCCTTTTCCTCCGCCACCGCTCGTATCAAAGGGTGGAAGACGGTGGGTTGGGGGGTGTCCGCCTCCCACTTGAGGATCTCGTATCCCAACACGAGATGGTCCCGAAACACGGTCGGTACGAGTTCGGCCAGTAACCGGTGATCCTGGTGAGCGTCCCCGCGGTGCGGTGCGAACACGATGTCGGGCTCGCATCGTCGCCGGAATCCCTCGAGTGCAGTCTTGATCGGCTCCCAGTATCCGGGCGCGTGGCCGTCGGGAACGTCGAGGACATCGAGTTCGAGGTCGGCTCCGGGGCACAGCGCGGTGAGCGCGTGCCGTTCCTCTATCTCTCGCCGGGAGTCGTCACCCGACAACACCAGGGCACGCACCCGGAGTCCTGGCGACATGGACGCCAAAGTCAGCAGCGTCCCGCCCATACCGATCGCGATGTCGTCGCAGTGCGCACCGAGAACGGCGATCTCGGCGACACGCAGAGCATGGAGGTCGAGCATGGGCTATGACACCGCCTCCGGTTGCTCCCACACCATCCACGGATGGATGCCCTTTGCGTAGTTCGCGTCGAGTTCCGCCCGCTCCTTGAACGTGTCGGCCGGCTTCCAGAACCCTTCGTGGCGGTATCCGAACAGCCGGCCCTCGCCCGCCAGGGTTTCGCAGACATCCGCGACCAGATCGCCACCCGGTGGGAGAAGTTCGAAGATCTCGTCGCTGAGGACGAAATACCCGCCGTTCTCCCAGACTGGTAGCCGGCTGACCGGAATGATCTCTTTGACCTCACCGTTGTCGGCCACATTCACGCAGTGGAACGACGACTGCGGCGGGACGACGAGCATCGACGCCGCGGCACCGGATTCGTGGAACTTCGCGACCACGTCGTCGAGGGGAGCGTCGGTCAGGACGTCCGCGTAGTTCGCGAGGAAATGCTCGTCGCCGTCCAGGTGCTGCCGCACGCGCCGCAGTCGTTCACCGATCGCCGATTCCAGACCCGTGTCGACGAACGTGATGGACCAGTCGCTGATGTCGGAATGCAGTAGCTCGATCTTGTTGGCGTGAAGAACGAAGTCGTTGGACTCCGCTTCGCGGTAGTCGAGGAAGAACTCTTTGATGGCCTCGGCGCCGTACCCGAGACAGAGGATGAACTCCTTGTGCCCGAAATGGGCGTAGTAGTGCATCACGTGCCACAGCAGCGGCCGAGGGCCGACCATCTGCATCGGCTTGGGGATGGCGTCGTTGCGGTCGTTACGCATCCGCATGCCGTAGCCGCCGCAGAACAGGACAACCTTCATGTCGTGAGCCTCCTTGCCGCGCTGTCGGGTTGAAATGTCGCGCTGTGTAGGGAGGGGAGCGGGAAGACGAGCTCACCGCCCCACTCGGTGATGTATCGCAATTGTTCGGTCAGTTCCGCTTCGAGATTCCACGGCAGCGCGAGGACGACGTCGGGACGATCCTTCTCGATCTGCTTCGGGTCGAGAATCGGAATCCGGGTGCCTGGCGTGAAACGGCCATGCTTATAGGGATTCCGGTCGACTGTGTATTCGAGGAGGTCGGGACGAATTCCGCAGTAATTCAGCAGTGTGTTGCCCTTGCCGGGAGCGCCGTAGCCGACGACGGTCCTGTTCTGGGCTCGGCAGGCGAGAAGGAACCCGAGTAACTGTTGTCGAGTGGCTCTGGCCTTCAGTTCGAGTCGGCCGTATCCTTCGGCGTCGTGCAGGCCGGCTTCTTCCTCCTGCTTCAACACGTCGGCGACACGCTGTGTGGGCACCGCGCCCGCAGTGTCGGGACGCGCCCAGATCCGGATCGAGCCGCCGTGTGTTTCCAGCAGTTCCACGTCGACGACCGAGAGGCCGGCCGTGGCGAGCGCACGCGTCGCGGAGAGGAGTGTGTAGTACTGGAAATGTTCGTGATAGACCGTGTCGAATTGCGCGAGGACGATCAGATTCAGGGCATGGTGCACCTCGATACTCAGCCTGCCGTCGTCGGCAACGAGGGTACGCAGAGCGCGAGTGAACCCGCGGAGGTCGGGGATGTGCGCGTACACGTTGTTGGCAACCACGAGGTCTGCCGGCCCGTGCTCCGCGCGGACGTGCGCGGCCAGTTCCTCGTCGAGAAATGCCGTGAGAGTGGGAACTCCTCGTTCACGCGCGGCCGCACCGACGTTGTGCGAAGGTTCGATTCCGACGCAGCGGATCCCGGCGTCGACCGCGTGCTGCAGCAGGTAGCCGTCGTTGCTCGCGACCTCGACGATCAACGAGCGCCCATCGAGGCCGAGTTGCGACACCGAAGAGTGGACGAATCGGCGTGCGTGCTCGACCCATGAGTCCGAGTAGGACGAGTAGTAGGCATAGTCGGTGAAGGTGTCTTGCGGAGAGATCAGGGCCGGAATCTGAAGCAGGAGGCAGTCCTCGCAGATGCGTAGGTGCAGCGGGTAGTTCGTCTCGGGGGCGTCCAGGCCCTGTTCGGTCAAGAAGAGCTCGCACGGCGGCGTCGCTCCCAGATCCAGGACGCTTCGCAAGCGATCGGAGTCGCACAGTCGGCAGCGCACGGGCAGTCTCCCCTCGTCACCGAGACCTGGAGGCCGCTGCGCGTGAGTTGCGTCACACCCGAAGTCTCGATCCGTCCAATTAACCACACTTGGAGTCGTCTTGCAAGGCTCTAAACCAACTTCAAGTATGTATATAGTCCGAATTAAGGATGACTGTTCTTTTATTTGGCGACATGTGGGGACTCGGTCAAATGGGCGATTTCTCAGTCCTGGAGGTTTTCGCGACTAAGGGCGCAGACCGCGGGATACGGAGGAGGTATGGTGATATCTCGTCCCCCAAATTAAAGGCGGGCGAACATTAATAGCCATTACAGGCCCAATGTGCCGGTGACAGCGGAGGGTGCCCGATGCCGTTCGTCATAGTCGAACGCAAAGAGACGCTGGTCGCCGGACTGGCCGTCCGCAGCCCCAAGAGGGCGCTGGGGAAAGCGCGCGACAAGGATCTCGAAAAGACGTGGTCCACCCTGCTGGCGCAGAACGTGGACAGGCCTTTGGCGTCTGCCTATGTCGACCACGCTCCCGAGATCAACTCGTACTACACGCAAATCGTGGGCTACGAGTGCACATCGATCGATCAGGTCGGGCGCGGGCATCTGGTCTCACGGATTCCTGCGGGAACCTATGCAAAGTTCTCCTCGGTCGGAACCTTTCCCGACCTTTTCGACGCGCTCTGGGGGCAGATTCGTGAGGCGGAGGAATCGCGGCAGATCGAGAGGTCCTACACCGGCGACTTCGAGTTCTACCCGCACGCATTCGGGATCGATCTGTATGTGGCGATAGTGCCACCCGCCACGATGCAGGGGCCGCAATGAGTTTCGAGATCGTCAAGCGTGAGTCCGCCGACTTCGGGGGGCTCGTTCTGCCGCGCACGGAACTCAGCTCGTCGGCGCATTCGACCGATCTGATGAAGTTCACCCGCGAGCGCATCCAGCAACGCGGCACTGCCGAGCTGGTCACCGTATATGTCGCGGTCCCGGATCTGGGGTGGACCGCCGTGATCGGATATCGGTGTACCGACCTCGGTCAGCTCGAGGTCGGTGACGTACTGGTGCGTGTCCCGGCCGGCTACTTCGCCAAGTTCACGCCCGACGGACGATCGTCCGACCCGATCGAGGACGTGTGGATTCAGGCCGAGCTGGCGGAGAAGGAAGGGCGCATCGAGCGCGCCTACGCGGAGGAGATCGAGGTCTTCCGCGCTCCGAGCAACGTCGAGCTGTTCATTTCCCTCGCTTAAATTCGGGTCGACAATTACCGACCTGAAGTTTGTTTTCGAGCGCATTTGTGGCATCTCAGGTGACAAATCCGGTGTAAACGCGGAAAATAAGTAGCCGCGGGGCTGTGACCGGGTTCGTGTGTCCAGTTCTTGGGGTCTTTACGTAACCCGTGAGTCCCCGGAATTGCCGCACCGACTCCGATGGGAAAGCCAATGCCAGTGGAACAGCTGTCGCGTCCGCAGGTCGACGCGTGGTCGACAGACACCCTAATTGACCGAACGCTGAGCGTGTGGGATCCACGGTCGGAGTGTCGCTTCGTCGTCGCCCGGCCCTCCGACGAGCCCGAGCTGTGGGAAGCATATCTCGAGGGAGCGGTAGCGGGCTATCGCAAGTACGGCGCCGAGAAGGCGCTCGAGTACCGCCGGATTCAGGACGGCGACAGCACCGCGATCTTCTTCGTCGCGATTGAGCCGAACGGCTCCGTCGCAGCGGGTGTCCGCGCGCAGGGGCCGTACATTTATGCTGGTCAGGCGCATGCGATCACGGAATGGGCAAACGATCCCGGGGCTCCCGCCGTCCGCCGGATGATCGAGGACCGGCTGCCGTTCGGTGTCGTGGAGGCGAAGGGCGCATGGGTGTCGGACACCGCCGCCCGGCGCGGTGAACTCGTCGGCGCACTGGGTCGTATTGCTACCTTCTCGATGGATCTGCTCGACGTCCAGTTCATGCTCGCGACCGCCGCATCCCACGTGTTGGACACGTGGCGAACCACCGGTGGGGTAGTGGCAGACCATATTGCTCCCGTGCCCTATCCGGATGACCGCTACGAGACACGGCTGATGTGGTGGGATCGGAGTAGGCGCAGGGGCCGCGCCGAATCCATGCAGCTGGCCCAACTGTTACTCACGACGTCCGGACCGGCGCCGTCGGCAGCCATCGCGACGGGGACGGGAGGAGACGTCGTCCGGCCGATGCGGAGCGTCTCGTGAACGAAACACACGGTGAGTACACCGCACTGCTGCTCGACGAGGGCCACTCCGGGGACGCGGCGGTACTCGACCGCCTCCGCCGCGACCCCGCGGTAGTCTTCGTCGATCGACTCGACCATCAGCGGGACGCTCTGCATTCCCTCGTTCCCGCGCCGGGCCCAGATGTGCTCGATGAGGCTCCGGTGTGGGCGTACTACTCGTGGCGACGCACCGTGGTGCGTCTACTCGGTCCTACGTCGTTCCGGCTGTTGCGGCTGGACCGGAATCGGAACAAGATCACCGCGCAGGAGCAGGAACGCCTCAGAGACGTCACCGTCGGGATCGTCGGTCTCAGTGTCGGTCACGCCGTCGCGTTGGCTCTCACGCTGGAAGGCGCGTGCGGCGGCTTGCGGCTCGCGGACTTCGACACGCTCGAGCTGTCCAACCTGAACCGGGTTCCCGGCACCGTTCTGGACCTCGGCGTGAACAAGGCGGTGGTCGCCGCCCGCCGTGTCGCGGAGATCGACCCCTACGTCACAGTGACGTTATGGAAGGACGGTGTCGACGTCGTATCGGTCGCCGAATTTCTGGACGGCACGGACGTGGTGATCGACGAATGCGACTCCCTCGACGTCAAGGTGTCCCTGCGGCGGGAGGCCCGGCGCAGGGGATTGCCGGTGCTGATGGCGACCAGTGACCGGGGTCTGCTGGACGTCGAGCGTTTCGACGTCGAACCCGATCGACCCTTGTTCCACGGAGTGATCGGTGACGTCGACGTGGAATCGCTGGCGGGCCTCGGCTCGCGGGACAAGATTCCGCTCGTGTTGCAGATTCTCGACGCCGGACAGTTGTCGGCGACGATGGCGGCGTCGTTGGTGGAGGTGGACGAAACCATCACCACGTGGCCTCAGCTCGGGGGCGAAGTGCTGCTCGGTGGGGCGGAGGTCGCGGCGGCGGTGCGGCGCATCGGGCTCGGGCAGCCGCTCGCGTCGGGTCGCTGCCGGATGGATCTGGACGATCATCTCGATGCCCTCGCCGATCCACCGCTGCCGCAACACCTGCCGGAGCAACCGGTGAACCGGGCCGCGGCCCCGCCGCAGGACACTGTCGACGCCGTCGTGAATGCGGCGGCCCGCGCGCCTTCCGGCGGCAACGTCCAGCCGTGGACGATCGCGGCCGACGACGCGGGACTGACCATCTCCCTGGCCCCGGAGTACACGACGGCCATGGACGTCGGGTACCGCGGCAGTTGTGTCGCGGTCGGCGCCGCGCTGCACAACGCCCGGATCGCCGCGTCCGCCGCCGGGCTTCTCGGCGCGGTGACGGTCCACGACCGCGGTCCGGGGCTTCCCGTCGCCACGATGACGTTCGGCAGCGGGAACGACCGGGAACTCAGCGACCGCTACGAGCACATGCTCGACCGGACCACCAACCGCAGGCTGGGCGTCCCCCGGCCGTTGGACGACTCGCAGGCCGGCCTTCTCGCCGAGGCCGCGGCTCGCGAAGGCGCCCGCCTCTGCCTGGTCACCGACCGGGACGACATCGCGGCGATCGGCGCCATTCTGGCGGAGTCGGACCGCATCCGTTTCCTCACACCCACCCTGCACCGCGAGATGATCGGCGAGTTGCGGTGGCCACCCCGGGATTCGGTCGACACCGGCATCGACGTGCGCGCACTGGAACTCGACTCGGCGGAACTGTCGACGCTCGCGCTGTTGCGGAGACCCGAGGTCATGGAACGACTCGGCGCACAGGACGCGGGACAGGCGCTGGGCAAGTCCACCGCCGACCGGATTGCCTCGAGTTCGGCTGTCGCGGTCGTCGCGGTTCCGGGCAGCACCTCACGGGACTATGTGCGCGGCGGTGAGGCGACCGAAAGTGTGTGGATCCACGCGCAGGCGCTCGGCCTCGCCGTCCAGCCGATTTCGCCGGTGTTTCTCTACGGTGTGGAAAGTGCGGAACTCGAACAACTCTCACCGCAATATGCGGCACCATTGGAGAGGCTGCGGGAAGAATTGTTCGACGTCGTCGGAGCGAAGGCAGGTGAGGCGCTCGCCATGGTGTTACGGCTCAGCCATGCGCCGGGCCCGTCGGTTCGGAGCGAGCGCCGCGCCGACCGGGTGCGAGGGCGGATATCGTAACGACAGGAGGGCCCGTGAACACCGAGAAGCAAACCGAAAAACTCGAGACCCTGGTGACAACCGTGGCGTCGCGGCTCACGCCTGTCGACGCGGTCTCGTTCAAGGCCGTGGCCACCCGCGTGCTGCAGGATCTCGTGGAACACTTCGAGGTCGACACCAGCTTTCTCCGGTTCACCGACCACCAGATCGCGGCGACGGTCCTGGTCGCGGAATACCCTCTTCGGCCCTTCATCCCCGACCCCGACCCACTCGGCGTCGTCTACTTCAAGGATGCCGATCCGACCTTCGCCCAGATCGAGCACCAGAAGGAAGTCGCCATCTTCCGTCCGGAGGTGTCCGGTCCGGATTACAACGAACGGGTCCGCGAGGCGTCGGGGGTGCCGCAGGTGTCACTCGCCGCCGTTCCGCTGCTGTCCGGCGAGACGACGACGGGCACGCTCGGATTCATCAAGTTCGGCGACCGCGACTGGACACCGCCGGAGCTCGACGTCCTCAAGGCGATCGCCGCACTGCTCGCCCAGGTCCAGGCCCGCATCGTCGTAGAGGAGCAATTGCGCTACTCGGCCGATCACGATTCCCTCACCGGACTCAGCAACCGGCGCGCCCTCTACCACCACCTGGACACCCGCCTGGCGTCGACCGAACCCGGGCCGGTCGCCATTCTGTTCCTGGACCTGGATCGCCTGAAACCCCTCAACGACTTCTTCGGTCACGGGGCGGGCGACGGGTTCATCTCGACGATCGCGGACCGGCTCAGATCGACCAGCGAGGCCGACGACCTCGTCTCGAGGCTGGGCGGCGACGAATTCGTGCTCGTGCTCGGAGGGTCGGTGGGTCTCGAGGAGGCGGAGAGACGGGCGCAGCACATCCGCGACGTCGTGACCGAACGGGTGCGGCTCGGCCGCGAGGTGGTCAGCCGCAGTGTCAGCATCGGGGTCGCGGCGGGGCGTCCGGGCAAGGCCACCACGAGTTCGCTCCTCAGCCAGGCCGACCAGGCCGTCATGGTTGCGAAGACCAAGGGCGGTAACGCGATCAGCGTCTTCACCGACGAGATGCAGGAGGAGAGCGAGAAACGCAACATGATCGAGCTCAGTCTGCGTGCGGCCATCGCGGACGAGTCGCTGTTTCTCGAGTACCAGCCCGAGGTCGACCTGAGCACCGGCCGGATCATCGGGGTGGAGGCCCTGGTGCGGTGGAATCATCCGTTGCTCGGGCTGCTGCAACCGGGCTCGTTCATCGACGTCGCCGAGGCGACGAATGTGGCGGGCGAACTCGGACGCTGGGTCATCCGGAAGGCCTGTCGGCAGTGGGCCGACTGGCGGTCGCAGGTGCCCGAGCGGGATCTGGATCTCCGCGTCAATGTCTCACCGGGCCAGTTGGCCGGTCTGGACTTTCTCGACGTCGTCGCGAACGCGTTGACGGAGTTCGACCTTCGGAAGGGCGCACTGTGCCTGGAGATCACGGAGAACGCAGTGCTCAGCGACCTCACCTGGACGCGTGAAGCGCTCGAAGGACTGCATGCGATGGACGTGGAGGTCGCGATCGACGACTTCGGCACCGGATACAGCTCCCTCAGCCACCTCAAGGCACTGCCGGTGGGGACGTTGAAGATCGACAAGGGGTTCGTGATGAACCTGGACACCAACCCGGAGGACCGGGCGATCGTGAAATCGATCATCGGCCTCGCCGAGTCGTTCGGCCTGGAATTGGTGGCGGAGGGCGTCGAGAACGTGGAGTCGGCCCGGCAACTTCTGGACATGGGATGTCATCGGGCGCAGGGATTTCTGTTCAGCCGCCCGGTCTCGGCGGAGGAGATCGGCAAGTTGCTGGTGGCCGGAGTTATCGAGGTAGGCCTTTAAAGGTCGAGCAAAAACCATACCGAAAGCTCGGTTTATTTCAATTATAATAATTAAAGGCATTTGATTGCAGCTATAACAGACTCGGAGTATGTTTTGAGGGTAGTAATCAACTCCACGGCGCGATCGGATCGACGCGGTGGCGGGCGGGCTCCGAGCATGGGTTTGATCAATGTGCGAATGTGGAAGCGATTTCGAGGCACTGAGCGTGTCCGAGCGGACTCAACTCCTCATCAGATCTCAATGCGCACACGGCCGTAGGGGGGCGGGGGTCCCGACCATTCCCGGTCGTTCCGTGCCCGAACCCCCCTCGCCGCGGCCGTCCTGGGAGCGTACGTACTCTCAGGCGGCGATGGGCAGCGATCTGGTCAGCGTCGTCGCTGCCGACCTCTTCGTCACGGTCGTCTACCGCCAAATCCCTCTCTGGACGTGGGCCGGGAGCCTCGCGGTCGCGGTCGCGGTTCCGGTCCTTACGATGCTGTCCCTGGCGTTGGCGCATGCGTGGGATCCACGCATTCTCGGCAGCGGAGCCGAGGAGTTTCGCAGAGTGGGACGAGCGTACGTGTGGGTGATCGCGGTGATGGCCGTCGCCGGGTACGCCCTGGGTACGGCGAACGGCCACTCATGGGTGTTCGGCGCTCTTCCGCTCGCGGCGGCGCTGTCGGTGCTCGGACGCTACGTGCTGAGACGGGCACTGCGCAGGCGCCGGAGATCGGGAGGCTATCTGCGATCCGTCCTCGTCGCCGGTGACGTCGACGAAGTGCTCGAATTGATCAAGCGCACGCCGGACATCTCGCAGGCCGGGTGGCGCGTGGATGCGATCTGCCTGGCCGACGTGAGACCGGGTGAACAGCTTCCGCTCGCCATCGACGACACTCCCGTGATAGGCACGGAGAAGGACATCGTCGGCATCACCAGGCTTCATTCGTTTCAAGCGATCGCGGTTCTCCCCTCGAGCGGCTGGACTCCCGCTCGCACCGAGCGGTTGAGCTGGGAGCTGGAAGGCACCGGTACCGATCTGCTGATTGCGCCCGTGCTCATGGATGTCGTCGGTCCGCGCTTGCACATCGCCCCCGTCGCGGGAGTCCCGTTGATGCAGTTGAGTGCGCCGACGTACTCGGGCCCGGCGTGGGTGATCAAGAATGTCTTCGATCGAATCTTCGCTCTCGTCATCGTCATCGCGATCGCGCCCGTTCTTCTCGTCATCGGCGGGGCGATCCGCGCCGGCAGTCGTGGTCCGGCGTTGTTCAAGCAGACTCGCGTCGGACGGGACGGCGAGGTGTTCACGATGTACAAGTTCCGCAGCATGGTGGTGGATGCGGAAGCTCGAATCCGTGAGCTCGAGGCGTTCGACGAGGGCGCCGGCGTCATGTTCAAGATGCACGACGACCCTCGGGTCACCCGGATCGGCAGGTTCATTCGCCGCTATTCGCTCGACGAGCTGCCACAGTTGTTCAATGTCGTGTCGGGCAGTATGTCGCTGGTAGGTCCGCGGCCGCCGTTGGAATGCGAGGTAGCGCGTTACGGCGACGACGGTGCGCGGCGTCGTCTGTTCGTCAAACCGGGACTCACCGGACTGTGGCAGGTGAGTGGCCGGAGCAACCTCAGCTGGGAGGAGTCGGTGCGCACCGACCTGCACTACGTCGAGAACTGGAGCTTCACGCTGGATTTGCTGATCCTCTGGAAGACCGTGCGCGCCGTGCTGCGACCGGAAGGCGCGTACTGAGGGTGTGTCGGTCCGGCGCCGATCATGGGCGTGCGAGGCGGTAGGGCGGTCGCCCGTCGAGACTGCGGACAACCCACGGACATCATCGGCTTCGAGGAGACAGCGTTACAGACTCGGGGTATGTTTATGCCCACACCGAAGGACCTCTTGTCTTTATTTGGCAAAGTACGGTAACTTCTCGAAGGGTTTGCTGGAGAGTCGCTGAGAGTGGCTTCCCGCACGAAACGTGGGACTGTCGAAGACTGGAGCAGGGGGATCGATGTCTGGTGGTTCGGTGTCGCCGATCCCCGAGTCCCGCATCGGGTGCGACGTGATGACGGTCGGGCACGTGCGAAGCAGTGTCGAGCGGTTCGGCGACCGCTATCTGAGCAGAATCTTCACACCCCACGAATTGGAAACCTGCGCAGGACCTGCGCGGGTCCAACGGCTGGCCGCCCGATTCGCGGCCAAGGAGGCCGTGGTCAAGGTGTTGCGCCCCGGCGACGTCGCCCTGCCGTGGCAGTCCATCGAGATCCGGCGCGAGAGCTGGGGAGGATGCGGAGTGCGATTGTCCGGCAACGCATCGGCACTCGCCGAGCGGCAGGGGCTCGGCGGGTTCGACGTCTCGATCTCGCACGAGGCCGACGTCGCGATCGCGATGGTCACCGCATCCCGGCTGGGCACGCCCCCCGATCACGAAGGAGAACGCCACCCATGAGCGAGCACACCATCCGCAAGGTTCTCGGCGACCACGCCAGGCTGTCCGTCGACGCCGCGAGCATCGCCGTCGGCGCCGATCTCTACGAACTCGGTCTGACATCCCACGCGAGCGTCAACGTCATGCTGGCGCTGGAGGATTCGTTCGACATCGAATTCCCCGACGAGTTGCTGCGCAAGAGCACGTTCGCGAGCGTCGACTCCATCCGGGGCGCGCTCGTCGAACTCGGCGTGGCATGAGCATCGCCCTCGCGGGTGACACCGGGATCGGGTCCGCCCAGGTTTCCGGACCGTCGGCGCGGGCCGCGAGTGTGGCCGAGGTGGCCGCGCGGTGGGCCGTCGACGTCGATCGTGACGCGCGCTTTCCGCAGGAGGCCGTGGATGCGCTCCGGGACCAGCGTCTGCTCTCGTGCGCCGTCCCTCCGGAACTGGGTGGTGAAGGTGCGACACTTCGGGAACTGTGCACGATCGCCCGGACCCTGGGCCGCCAGTGCGCCGCGACCGCGATGATCTTCGCGATGCACCAAACCCAGATCCTTTCGCTCGTAAGACATCCGGGTGGTGATGGCGTCGCCGGCTTCCTTCGCGCCGCGGTCGCCGGTCAGTACCTGCTGGCGTCGGCGACGACGGAACTGGGCATCGGCGGCGACGTCCGCCGCAGCACCTGCGCGGTGGAGCGGTCCGGTGGCGTGGTGTCGCTGGTCAAGAACGCCCCGGTCATCTCGTACGGCGAGTACGCCGACGCGATCCTCGCGACCGCGCGGCGCACCCCCGACAGCCCGTCGAGCGACCAGGTGCTCGTCATCTGCCGGCGTGCCGACGTGACGCTCGAGCGCACCGGTGACTGGAACACGCTGGGGCTGCGCGGAACCTGCAGTCCCGGGTTCGTGCTGCGGGCCACCACCACCCCGGATCTCGTCGTCGCCGATCCCTACTCGGAGATCTCGGCGACGACTATGCTCCCGGTGTCGCACTCGGTGTGGTCGGCGGTGTGGCTCGGCATCGCCGACGCCGCGGTGGAGAAGGCGCGCCGGTACGTGCGGGTAGCCGCGCGTAAGCAGCCGGGCGCGGCGTCGCCCGCCGCCCTGCGCCTCGCCGAGGCAGCCGCTGTGCATCAGCAGTTCGCGGACGTCGTGTTCGCGGCGGCCGGGCGGTTCGACGACGCCGACGCGGCTCCGGCCGGTTCGCCGGAGGCCGAAGTCGCCTGCGGCGTCGGCTATTCGCTGGCGATGAACAACCTCAAGGTCACGGCGTCGACCCTGGCCGTCGACCTCGTCGGCAGGGCCCTGCTGATCTGTGGGATCGCCGGCTACCGAGAAGACACGGAGTACTCGCTCGGCCGGCACCTGCGTGATGCGCACGGTGCGGCCGTGATGGTCAACAACGATCGAATCATGGCCAACTCGGCGCAGATGGCCACCGCATACCGGGGGACGATATGAGCACGGATATCGCAGTGGAGCAGGAAGAGACGAGCGAACTCGAGCGCGCCCGCCGCGCGTTCCGGGCGGAACTGCTGGGAGCCGGGCTCCTGGTGGACACGTCCGTCGCCGGCCTCTACGGACGGTCGGGGTTGTTCGAGGACATCGTCGACGGCATCGACGCAGTCGTCCGGGCAGCGGGCCCGGGCGCGTCCGCGGCCCGATTCCGGTTTCCGCCGGTGTTCCCGCGCACCAGTTTCGAGCGTACCGACTACATCGCGTCGTTCCCGAATCTGACCGGTGCCGTCAACACGTTCACCGGCACCAACGCCGAGCACGCACAACTGCTCGCGGCGCGGGCCGAGGGCGAGAGCTGGGACAGGTGGCTCGAGCCGACCGACACCATGCTGGTGTCGGCGGCCTGCCATCCCGCGTACCCGATGTTCACGGGAGTGCTGCCGGACGGGGGAGCACTGCTCGACGTGTACGGCTACTGCTTCCGGCACGAGCCCGCGTTCGATCCCGCCCGCATGCAGGCGTTCCGGATGCACGAGTTCGTGCGGATCGGCACCGCGGACCAGGCTGCGGACCACCGCGACTCGTGGATCGAGCGCGGGCTGGAGGTGCTGTCCGACCTGTGGCTGGACGCGTCACCGGTGATCGCCAACGACCCGTTCTTCGGCAGGGCCGGACGCATGCTGGCCGCCAACCAGCGCGACGAGAACCTCAAGACCGAGCTGACGGTGCGCCTGTACGGCGATCTCGACGACGGGACCGCCGTCGTGTCGTGCAACTGCCATCAGGACCATTTCGGTGTCACGTTCGACATCGCGACCGCGGGCGGCGATGTCGCGCATAGTGCGTGTGTGGGGTTCGGGATGGAACGCATCGCGCTCGCGATGCTGCGGACCCACGGCATGGACCCGTCGCGCTGGCCGAGCGCGGTGAAATCCCGGATGTCGCTGTGACGTCCCGGCTGATCGACATCTCGCCGGACGGCTACGAACCGCACCCCATCCACGCGGACGAACGGACCTGGACCGAGACCAACTGCTACCTCGACCTGTGGGTGGAGGTACTCCACTCGCTCGGGCTCGATCCGGTGCCCGCCGCCGCGTGCGCATTCGGCGCCCGGTTCGACGGATCGCAGTGGACGTTCCTGAAGTTCAAGCCCGAGGATCTGTTCGCCCTGTACGGGATCGACGTGGGGGAGATGAACGTCTGGCGCGGTGTCCTCGACCATGTGGAGGACAATCTCGCAGTCGGGATGTTGTCGACCGTCGAGGTGGATGCGCACTGGCTCCCGGACACGGCAGGCACCGGCTACCGCGAGAGCCACACCAAGACCACGATCGTCGCGAACTTCGTCGACCGCGAGTCCGGTGTGCTCGAGTACTTCCATAACAGTGGGTATCACCGGCTGACCGGGGACGACTTTCGCGGGCTGTTCGGACTCGACCTCGCCGGATCGGCGACGTTCACGCCGTACGTCGAGCAGGTCCGGTTCGACGGGGAGCCGGAATACCGACCGGGCCGCTTTGACGCGGTGCTGCGGCATCATCTCGCGACGCGACCGGACGGAAATCCGGTGCGCGCTCTCGGTGAGCGGGTGGTCGCCGACGTGCCCTGGATCCGCGGCGCGGGCATCGACACGTTTCACCTGTGGACGTTCGGGGTGTTGCGGCAGTGCGGTGCCACCGCGGAACTCGCTGCCGACGTCTGCGAGTACCTCGAGCGCAACGGGTTCGCGGGGGCCGCGGCGTTCGCTCCGGGCTTCCGGGAGGTGGCGCAGGGCGCGAAGAGTGTGCAGTTCCAGATGGCGCGCGCCGCTCGCGGACGCAGCGTCGACCCGTCAGCACAACTCGACGGCATGGCCGAGGCGTGGGAACGATCGGTGGACGGCGTGGCGCGCGTGGTCGGACGCGCGTAGTGGATCTACTCGACGGCGCCCGGTGGCGTTGCGTGGCAACGGAACCGGGTTCGGTCACCGATCCGTCGGGATTGGCTTGTGTGCCGGGTCCGTGGTATCCCGCGCAGGTTCCGGGAACCGCGGCCGGCGCGATCCGGGCGGCCGACGGCGTCGCGGCGGCGCGCGCGGTGCAGACCGATGCGGTGGACTGGTGGTTCGTCACCGACGTGTCCGGCGGCGGCCCCGGTCCGTGGCGGCTCGAGTTCGACGGCCTGGCCTCGCTCGCGGAGGTGTGGGCCGGCGACGACCTCGTCCTGTCCTCGGAGTCGATGTTCGTGCCGGCCTCGGTCGACGTGGACTCTCGCCCCGGCACGGTCACGCTGGCGATCCGATTCCCGTCGCTCGACGCGGCGCTGCGCAGCCGGCGGCCCCGCGGACGCTGGCGGTCGTCGCTGGCGAGTGCGCAGGGGCTGCGCTGGATGCGCACGAGCCTGCTCGGTCGCGCTCCGGTCTTCGGCGGCGTGCCCGCCCCGGTCGGGCCGTGGCGGCCCGTGCGACTGCACGACCGCACGGCGCCGGTGCTGTCGGACCGTCACGTGGTCACCACGGTGCAGGACGGGACGGGCGTGCTGGAACTTGCCGTGCGTGTGCACGGCTCGGCCTGCCCGCCGCCCGTCGTCCGGCTCGGCGACGTCTCCGTGGAGGCGACCGTCGTCGAAACCGGCTCCGGCGCGCGGGAGGTCCGCGCCCACCTGCGCATCCCGGACGTCCGGTTGTGGTGGCCCCACACCCACGGCGTCCCGGTGACGTATCCGCTGAGCATCACCCTCGGCGAGCACGTCGTCGACCTGGGCGCCGTCGGATTCCGCACCGTGAGCGTGGCGCGCAGCGACGGCGGGTTCCGGCTGGCGGTCAACGGCGTCGACGTGTACTGCCGCGGCGCCGTCTGGACCCCGGTCGATCCGATCGGGCTGGGCGGCCGGGATCAGACGCGGGAGACCCTCGAGCGGGTGGTCCAGGCCGGGCTCAACATGGTCCGGGTGCCGGGCACGATGCTGTACGAGGACACCGCATTCTGGGACGACTGTGCCGAACTCGGCGTTCTGGTATGGCAGGACGCCATGCTGTCGACGTTCGACCCGCCCGACGACCAGCCGTTCCTGGAACTGCTGACCGCGGAGATCGAGGCGGTGCTGCGGCCGCTGTCCGGGAACCCCGCGCTCGCCGTGTTCAGCGGCGGCAGCGAAACCGAACAGCAACCCACGATGCTCGGGCTCCCCGCGGCGCACATCCCGGCGGTACACGACGTGATCCCGGCGGTGGTCGCGCGGACCGCGCCGGGGGTGGCGGCGGTGTCGTCGTCGCCGTCCCCGCCGCCGGGAGGCTACGCGCTCGTGACCCACGTCGGAACGGGTGTCTCGCACTACTTCGGCGTCGGCGGTTATCGGCTTCCGCCGTCCGACGTCCGCCAGGCCGGGGTGCGGTTCGCCGCCGAATGCCTCGCGTTCTCGATCCCGCCGTCGGACGCGACGATCGAGACCGAGTTCGGCAGCCTCGCCGCTGCGGGCCACCATCCGCGGTGGAAGGCCGCCGTGCCCCGGGACAACGGGGCGTCCTGGGACTTCGAGGACGTCCGCGATCATTACGTGCGGACACTGTTCGGTGAGGAGCCGTCGACGGTCCGCTGGTGTGATCCCGAGCGGTACCTGGCCCTCGGTCGCGCCGCCGTCTGCGAGGCCTTCGCGGCGGCCCTCGGATACTGGCGTCGGCCCGACTCGGGATGCGACGGCGCTCTGGTGCTCGCGCTCCGCGACCTCGAACCCGGCGCCGGGTGGGGACTGCTCGACTCCGACGGCAGGCCGAAGGCGCCGTGGTTTGTGATGCGGCGGCTGTCCCGGCCGGTCGCGGTGCTCCTCGGCGAGGACGGGATGGACGGACTGCGCATCGACGCGGTCAACGACTCGGCCCGCGCGATCGTGGGGGAGTTGCGGGTGCAGGTGCACACCCGCACGGGTTCGCGGGCGTTCGACGTCGCCGAACCGGTGACCCTCGCCGCGCACGCGGCCCGCCGGTGGTCGCTCGATACGGTGCTCGGGCGTTTCACCGACGCGACACACGTCCATCGGTTCGGAGTCCGCGGCTACGAGAGCGCGACCGTCACGCTGTCGGGCGAGGACGTTGTCGTCGCCGAGTCCGTTCACCTCTTCGGTGGCCCGGCTCGTGCCCTCGAACGCACCGTCGGCCTGACGGCGGCGGCGCGGGAAACGGCGCCCGGCGACTGGGTGGTCGACGTCGCCACCGACGGCGCTGCGCAGTACGTCCACCTCGAACTCGGCGGATTCGAACCCGCCGACTCCTGGTTCCATCTGCCACCCGGCGGCACCCGGATCGTGCCGGTGCGCAGGACCGGGACGGCGGAGTCGGTGACCGGGCAGGTGCGGGCGCTGAACTCGGTGAGCGTCGCCCCGGTGGTGCGGGCCGCCACCTGATCCGGACCCCGGTTCGTCGATGTGCGATATCGACTAGGCTGGCTCAGTCCGCAACTGGCCGCTCGTCCCGGCCCGAGCTGTTCGCCGGCAGTTCGTCATCACTGCTCAGGAGTGCGTCGTTGTCTTCCCCGCTCATCGCTGCCGAGCCCTCGTCCGACACCCCGCTCGCCGGACTGGCGAAGATCGCGCTGGGCGACGCCGTCGTCGCGCAGGTGACCGAGGCCCTCGGGCGGCATCACCTCGACATCGTCGCACCCGCACCCGCCCGGCCGTTCGTGGCCGCGGCCCTCGCCGAGCGCACCCACCTGCTTCTGGTCACCGCGACCGGTCGCGAGGCCGACGACCTCACTGCCGAACTGCAGGAGATGATCGGCGACGCCGTGGCGCAGTTCCCGTCGTGGGAGACGTTGCCGCACGAACGGCTGTCGCCGAGCGCCGACACGGTCGGTCGCCGGGTGGAGGTGCTCCGCAGGCTCGCGCGGCCCGACGACCGCTCGTACGGGGCGCCGCTCCAGGTCGTCGTCACCACCGTCCGTTCACTGGTGCAGCCCATGGCACCCGGTCTCGGCGAGATCGAACCCGTCACGCTGCGGGTGGGGGTGGAGCACGACTTCGACGGGCTGATCCAGCGGCTCGTCGAAATGGCGTACACGCGCGTCGACATGGTCGGCAAGCGCGGCGAGTTCGCCGTCCGCGGCGGCATCCTGGACCTGTTCTCGCCCACCGCGGATCATCCGGTGCGCGTCGAGTTCTGGGGCGACGAGGTCACCGAGTTGCGCGCGTTCTCCGTCGCCGACCAGAGGTCGCTCGCCGAACTCGACATCGACGCCGTCATTGCGCCGCCGTGCCGCGAACTGCTCCTCACCGAGGACGTCCGCGACAGGGCCGCGCAGCTCGCGGTCGACAACCAGGCCGACGCCGCGCTCGTCGAGATGCTCGACAAGATGTCGGCAGGCATCCCGGTCGAGGGCATGGAGGCACTGCTGCCCGTGCTGCGGCCGGGGCAGCTGCAACTGCTCACCGACGTGCTGCCCGAAAGCGCGCACGTGCTGCTGTGCGATCCGGAGAAGATCCGGACACGCGCCACCGACCTGGTGCGCACCGGTCAGGAGTTCCTCGAGGCGTCGTGGACGGCGGCCTCGATCGGCGGCGCCGCCCCGCTCGACACGTCGGTGCTGAAGGGCGACGGCATCGACCTCGGCGCCTCCGCCTACCGCTCGCTCAGCCAGGTCCGCGAATCCGCGGAGGCCGCCGGTCTGCCGTGGTGGACGCTGAGCCCGCTCGCGTCCGGCAGCGGCGAGGAGCTGGAGCTGGCGGTCACCCCTGCACCGCAGGTCCGCGGTTCCGACGAGCTGCTGTCCGAACTGTTCGTGAGCCTGCGCGCCCATGTCAGCACGGGCGGCCGGGCAGTCATCGTGGTCGCAGGCGCCGGTACCGCGCATCGTGTGCTCGAGCGCCTCCGCGAGGCCGAGGTGCCCGCGGCGGAACTCGCACCCGGTTCGGAGCCCGCCCGCGGTCAGGTCGGGGTGCTGCGCGGATCGCTGCACGACGGCCTGGTCTTCCCCGGCGGCGACACCACCCCCGGACTCGTCGTCGTCACGGAGTCCGATCTCACCGGCAACCGGGTGGCCGCGGTCGGCGACGGCAAGCGGCTGCCCGCCAAGCGCCGCAACCAGGTGGACCCGCTCGCCCTGACGGCCGGCGACATGGTGGTGCACGACCAGCACGGCATCGGACGATTCGTCGAGATGGTCGAACGGACTATCGGTGGCGCGCGGCGCGAATACCTCGTGATCGAATACGCCGCCAGCAAGCGCGGCCACCCGGGCGACCGGCTGTTCGTCCCGATGGAGTCCCTCGACCAGCTGTCGCGGTACGTCGGCGGCGAACTGCCCGCACTCAGCAAGCTCGGCGGTTCCGACTGGGCCAACACCAAACGCAAGGCGCGCAAGGCGGTTCGTGAGATCGCCGGTGAACTCGTCCAGCTGTATGCGGCGCGGCAGGCCGCACCCGGTCATGCGTTCGGCCCGGACACCCCGTGGCAGAAGGAGATGGAGGACGCGTTCGCGTTCACCGAGACCCACGACCAGCTGACGGTCATCAGCGAGGTCAAGGCCGACATGGAGAAGGCCGTCCCGATGGACCGCGTCGTCATCGGCGACGTCGGCTACGGCAAGACGGAGATCGCGGTGCGGGCGGCGTTCAAGGCCGTGCAGGACGGCAAGCAGGTGGCGGTCCTGGTGCCGACGACGCTGCTCGCCCAGCAGCACCTGCAGACGTTCACCGAGCGGATGGCGGCGTTCCCGGTCAAGGTGCGTGGGCTGTCCCGGTTCACGGATGCCGGGGACTCCAAGGAGATCGTCGCCGGCATGGCCGACGGCGAGATCGACGTCGTCGTCGGCACGCACCGGCTGCTGCAGACCGGGATCCGGTGGAAGGACCTGGGCCTCGTCGTCGTCGACGAGGAACAGCGCTTCGGTGTGGAACACAAGGAACACATCAAGGCGCTGCGCACCCACGTGGACGTTCTCACCATGTCGGCCACGCCGATCCCGCGAACGCTGGAGATGAGCATGGCGGGCATCCGCGAGATGTCCACGATCCTCACGCCGCCGGAGGAGCGGCACCCCATCCTCACGTACGTCGGCGCGTACGCCGACAAGCAGGTGGCCGCCGCCATCCGACGCGAACTGCTCCGCGACGGACAGGTGTTCTACGTCCACAACCGGGTCAGCTCGATCGACAAGGCCGCCCAGCGGATCCGCGACCTCGTCCCCGAGGCGCGCGTCGTCGTCGCGCACGGCCAGATGAACGAGGACACGCTGGAGCGGACCGTGCAGGGCTTCTGGGAGCGGGACTACGACGTGCTGGTGTGCACCACCATCATCGAGACCGGCCTCGACATCTCCAACGCCAACACGCTCATCGTCGAACGCGCCGATTCGCTGGGCCTGTCGCAGCTGCACCAGTTGCGCGGTCGCGTCGGGCGTAGCCGGGAACGCGGCTACGCGTACTTCCTGTACCCGCCGGAGAAGCCGCTCACCGAGACGGCCTACGACCGCCTGGCGACCATTTCGCAGAACTCCGACCTCGGCGCGGGCATGGCGGTCGCGATGAAGGACCTCGAGATCCGTGGCGCCGGAAACGTGCTGGGCGCCGAGCAGTCCGGTCACGTGGCAGGAGTCGGGTTCGACCTGTACGTGCGGCTGGTGGGGGAGGCGGTCGAGGCCTTCCGGGCGGCGGCCGACGGCAAGCCGATCACGACGGAGGACGCCCCGAAGGAAGTCCGGATCGACCTTCCCGTCGACGCGCACATCCCCCCGGACTACGTCACCAGCGACCGTCTCCGGCTCGAGGGGTACCGAAAGCTCGCGGCCGCCACCGAACTCGACGGCATCACCGCCGTCGTGGACGAACTCGTCGACCGGTACGGCCCCCTCCCCGAGGAGGTTCGCCGACTGGTCTCAGTGGCCAAGCTGCGCCTGCTGGCCCGCGAATACGGCCTCGAGGAGATCGCCGTCGTCGGAACGCAGCTGAAGATCGCGCCGATGGCCCTGCCCGACTCGAAGCAGCTGCGTCTCAAGCGGATCTACCCGAGTGCGCAGTACCGCGCCACCACCGGCATGGTGCAGTTGCCGCTGCCCCGGGCGGGTTCGGGCGGGATCGGCGCCGAGCGGGTGCGCGACGTGGAGTTGCTGCAGTACATCGCGGACTTAGTGCTCGCACTGGACGGCAAGGCCGCCGGGGCCGTGGTGATGGAGGCCTGACCCGATGACGGTGGTCCTGCTCGACCCGTTGCGGCCCACGACGATCCCGATGGAAGCCGTCGGGGTGGTCGGTGGCGGAGTGGCGTTCACCGACGAGGTGCCCGAGTCCGTGCGGACGCTGCTGTCCGCCGCACCCGGCGCCGCTGTCCTGATCAGTACCGATCCCGACCATCCCACCGTGCGCGAGTGGGTCGCGTCGGGGTCCCGGATCATCGCGGCACCGAAGGTCCCGGGCGACAACCTCGTCGAGGCCGCCGAGGTGATGGACCGGTTGTGGAGCTACGGCGGCTGGGAAGTGACGCAGACACACCGGACGTTGTCGCACTACCTCGTCGAGGAGACGTACGAGGTTCTCGACGCGATCGAGTCCGCCGAGCCCGGAGACCTGCGTGAAGAGCTCGGGGATCTGCTGCTGCAGGTCCTGTTCCATTCGCGCATCGCCTCGGCGTCGGGCAATTTCGACGTCGACGACGTGGCCGCGACCCTGGTCGCCAAACTCGTGCACCGCAGCCCCCACCTCGGTGAGGACGTCGTCGGCCCGATCGACATCGCCGAGCAGGAACGGGCCTGGGAGATCCGGAAGGCGGCGGAAAAGGCCCGCAGCTCCTGCCTCGACGGGGTCGCGATGAGTCAGCCCGCGGCATCCCTCGCGGCGAAGGTCATCGCCCGCGCGAGCAAGGCTGGCCTGCCGCCCGAGCTGGTGCCCGCGGAGATCACGGCGGACAGCGCGGCGGTGGTCGCTGCCGAGTCGAGGCTGCAGGCGGCGACGCACGACCTGATCGCCCGTGTCCGCGCGGCCGAGGATGCTGCGCGCGCGGCGGGGAAGACCGAACTCGCCCCCGCGGACTGGCTCGGGTACTGGACGTCCTGATACCGGGGCGGTCGGCGTTATCGCTCGGGTTTGCCAAAATGTAACTGAGGGATGAATCACTCCCGTGTCCGTAGTGCACGAAAAACAAACCTGAGGTAGTTTAAAGCGCGCATAGAAGACCAGTTGGTTGCAAATACGCGTTTCGAAGTACTGCGAAGTCCTTCTGCTCGGGTGTTTATGGTCTTCGCGCACTGCACGTGGTGGGTATCCGAGCTCCCGGTCGGGCGAGGGCCGATACCCACAGGGGACCACACATAGTGACGCTTCCGGGCCGAGTCGATTGCCCGACGATGAGAGACGGACACATGAGCCTGTACACGCCTGACCGCCTGGAACCTTCCGACGAGACAGACGCGCACGACATCGACGAGACCGGCGCCGCCGACCGCGCGCCCGGCCGCCCGACGGTCACCGTCGTCGTGCCCGCGATGAACGAAGCCAAGAACCTTCCTCATGTCGCCGCGCGCATGCCGGCAGACATCGACGAAATCGTCTTCGTGGACGGCCATTCAGTCGACGACACCGTCGATGTGGCGCGGAGCCTGTGGCCGGACGCGAAGTTCGTGACGCAGAGTCGCAAGGGCAAGGGCAACGCCCTGGCCTGCGGATTCCGTGTCGCGACGTCCGACATCATCGTGATGATCGACGCCGACGGCTCCACCGACCCGGCAGAGATCCCGTTGTTCGTCGGTGCCCTCGTGGCCGGCGCGGACTTCGCGAAGGGAACCCGCTTCGCAGACGGCGGCGGCAGCTCGGACATCACCTTCGGTCGAAAGCTCGGAAACAAGGCGTTGAACGCAATCGTCAACCTCAAGTTCGGGGCAGCGTTCAGCGACTTGTGCTACGGCTACAACGCATTCTGGCGCCACCACGTCCCGGTGATGGCATTGCCCGCGGTAGAGGCGGCCGAGGCGCAGTGGGGCGACGGGTTCGAGATCGAGACCCTCATCAACGTGCGGGTCGCCAACGCGGGCCTGAAGATCACCGAGGTCCCGAGTTTCGAGCAGGATCGCATCCACGGCGAGAGCAACCTGAACGCAGTGCGGGACGGACTTCGTGTGTTGCGCACCATCAGGAGCGAACAGCGCACGACCGCAACGCACCTGTCCCCGGCGCCCGTCCCGCAGGGCTGAGCGGCCATGACGGTGTCCACGCTCGTGTCCTGCTCCGTCGTCATCTGCGCCTACACCACCGAACGGTGGAGCGACCTGTGCGCGGCGGTCGACTCGGTCCTCGCCCAGAGTGTGCCGGTCCTCGAGGTTCTGCTGGTGATCGATCATTCGGAGGAGTTGTTCTCCCGTGCCGAACGGCACTTCGCAGCGGAACCTCGTGTGACCGTGCTACGCAATTCCGAGTCGAAGGGCCTGTCCGGCGCCCGCAATACCGGCGTCCGCGCGTCGAGGGGCGACATGATCGCGTTCCTCGACGACGATGCCCGCGCCGAGCCTGACTGGTATCGCGTGTCCGCCGCCCACTATTCCGATCCCGACGTGCTCGGTGTCGGCGGATTCGCCAGCCCGGCGTGGCCGGCCGACCGCCCCGTGTGGATGCCCGCCGAGTTCGACTGGGTGGTCGGCTGCAGCTACGTCGGCCAGCCGACGCGCATCGAACCGGTGCGGAACTTCATCGGCTGCAACATGTCTCTGCGGCGCACGGTCTTCGACACCGTCGACGGGTTCAGTGACGGAATCGGCAGGGTCGGGACGACGCCGGTCGGGTGCGAGGAGACCGAACTCTGCATCCGGATCCGAACTCACAAGCCCACCGCGCAATTGCTGTTCGACCCCGCGATGAGGGTGGTGCACCGCGTCAGTGACGACCGCACCACATTCCGCTACTTCCTCTCGCGCTGCTTCCACGAGGGCGTGTCGAAAGCACTGGTCTCCGATCTCGTCGGGGCCGGCGACGCGCTCAGCAGCGAACGGGCGTACACCGCACGTGTACTCCCACGAGCCGTCGTCGCGGGGATCGCGTCCCCTCGGCACGGCGGACTGTTCCGAGCGGGTGCCGTGGTCGCGGGGTTCACGGTGACCGCAGCCGGATACGTCCGAGGTCTCGTCGGTCTGCGATCGAAGCGGGTGACGGCATGACTGGAACACTCGATCGCCGGATCGACCTGGCGCCGGCTCTCGAGAGCGATCACCCGCCGACGTGGGACGGCGCCGTCTGGGTCGGCGAACTACGTGGACCTGTCCGGGAAGACACCGAATACCGGCTGGACCGAGCCGAGGGTTATCGGCGCGCCCGGCTGCTCGTGCGAGAAGATCGCACCCTGCTGGGATTCGTCGAGGTGGACATCGAGGACGGCAGGCTCGAGACCGCCGCACTGCGGCACGCACTGGACGGGCTCGTGCCGGTGGCGGTGGCCGACAGCGTCGTCGACACCGAAGCATCCGGCCCGTCCGTCACCGTCGTGGTGTGTACCCGCGACCGGGTCGACAGCCTGAAGGACGCCCTGCAATCGATCCTGTCGCTCGACCATCCCGGCTACGAGGTGATCGTGGTCGACAACGCATCCCGCACGGATGCCACCCAGCGGTATGTCGCCGAACTCGGTGACCCCCGCGTGCGCGTCGTGACCGAGCCCCGGCCCGGACTGTCCCGGGCGCGCAATGCGGGAGTCCGCGCGGCGAACACCGAGATCATCGCGTTCACCGACGACGACGTCGTGGTCGACCCGCACTGGCTCACCGAACTCGTGGCCGGCTTCGGTGCAGGGAACGCGGTGGCGTGCGTATGCGGGATCGTCCCGAGCGGTGAGATCCGCACACCCGCGCAGGCGTACTTCGATCAGCGGGTGGGGTGGGCAAGTTCCTGTGTCCCACGGCTGTTCGACCTCGCGCACCCGCCCGCCGACGTGCCGCTCTTCCCCTTCCAGGTCGGGATCTACGGCACCGGCGCGAATTTCGCCGTCGACCGGCAGGCCGTGTACGCGCTCGGCGGTTTCGACGAGGCACTCGGGGCGGGAGCCCCCACCGACGGCGGCGAAGACCTCGACATGTTCTTCCGCGTGCTGCACTCCGGGCGGCAACTGGCGTACCGACCCGGGGCGGTCGTGTGGCATCGGCACCGCGAGGACAACGAGGCGCTCGCCGTCCAGGCGCGCGGCTACGGACTCGGACTCGGCGCCTGGCTGGCCAAGATCGCCGTCCATCCACGCACCGCGTGGCTCGCGGTGCGTATCGCGGTGCGGCAGGCGCCCACGTTTCTCCGTCTGTCGCGGAAGATGTCCCACGTCGCCACGCCTCCGGACCGTCTCGCCGACCACCTTCCCGAGGGGATCGGGGCCACCGAGCTCCGGTCCATCGCACGCGGACCGTTCGCCTATCTGAAGGCCCGCGTCGAGGGCCGGGATCCGGCGCCGATGAGAGGGGTGACTCATGACGGCCCATCCTGATCTCGTAGGCACCGAGCCGCTCGGCGGCCGCGCCGACGGCACCCGGTTCGCCACCTGGTTCGGACCGGACGACGCACCGCTGTTCGCCGTCGTCGATCGTCCTGCCGACGGCCGCTGCCGCGGTGCCGTCGTCCTCTGCCCGCCGATCGGCAAGGAACAGGTCGACTCGTATCGCGGAATGGTGTATCTCGCCCAGCAATTACGCGCTCGAGGGCTGCTGGTGTTGCGGTTCGACTACCGCGGCACCGGCGACTCGTCCGGCGCCCAGGACGATTCCGACGCGGTCGCGGGGTGGCTCGACAGCATCCGGAGAGCGGTCGACTACGTGCGCAGCTCCGGCATCACGGACATCGGGTTGGTCGGCCTCCGGGTCGGCGCCCTGCTCGCCGCACAGGTCGCCGCGGTGTGCGGTCCGGTGCGGGCCGTGGCCTTGTGGGATCCTGTGGTTCGTGGCCGCGCCTACCTGCGCAAGCAGACCGCGCTCCACCAGATGGTGGTCGGTCCCGAGGACACGGACGATCCGCGAGTGACGCTCATCGGTGCGGTGCTCGCACCGGCCGCGGCGTCGGCCCTGTCGGCGATGTCTCTGCGTGCCGCGACCCCGCCGTCGGGCGCGAAGGTCCTGATGGCGGTGCGGGACAGTGAGGTCGATTCCGTCGCGACGCGTGAGGCCGTTGCCGCCTGGAACGCCGAGACCGTCACCGTCCACGACTACGAATCATTCCTCGAGCCGGCGGACTTCGTGGTCCGGCACCCGTTCGGCGACATCGACCGGATCGCGGCATGGATGTCCGCATCCTTCGGCGACCACCACACCGGTGCCGCACTCGATCTCCGCCCCACCGCCGTGGTGGATCGCACCGTCGACGGCAGGCAGGTCATCGAGACACTGGAGTTCGCGGGAGCGGCCGAACTCTTCACGATCCGTACGTCCGTCGCGGCCGAACAGGGTGCGACGCACAGCCCTGCGGGACCGACGGTGATCTTCCACGGAACCGCCAACGAGCACCGTGTGGGACCGGTCCGGCTGTGGGCCGAGACCGCGCGCGAGCTGGCGGCCCACGGGATCGTCAGCGTCCGCTTCGATCGTCGCGGCACCGGCGACACCGGTCTGGTGCAGCACGGCGAATGCACCACCATCTACACGGACGAATCCCGGGACGACGCCGTCGACATCATCTCCGTCAGCGGTGCGCCGCCCGGATCGGTTGTGCTCGCCGGGATGTGCTCGGGGGCATGGAATTCGAGCTACGCCGCCATCCGGCACCCCGTCCGGGCAGTGGTCCTGGTCAACATGGCGGACTGGACAATCACCCGGAAGGCGTTCGTGAAGCAGTCCACGATGGACGCCGACCGGAGGTCCCTGAAGGGGGCAGCGCTCGCGCTGCTCCACCGGCACGCGGCGACGGCGAAGAAATACCTGCGGGTGTGGTTGCCCTACCGCGGCTGGTTGTGGCTGGGCCGGGCCGGGCTGCTGCAGGTGCCGGAAGTCATGCTCGCTCCGCTTCACGAGCGCGGCGTGCACGCTACCGTCCTCCTCTCACCGGTCGATTACGCGGCGTTCGTCGAGAACCACGGCGAGCGCAGCCTTCGCCGGCTGCGGGGTGCCGGCTGGAACGGACGTCTGGTCACCTACCCGTCCGGTGACCACTCGCTGTACAGCACCGCCCTGCGCGACAGGGTTCTCCGGGACGTCCTCGCCACTGCGCTCGGTGAACTGACCGTGGGCCGTGTCGACGACGCCCGTGACGATTCCCGGTCGGCGTTGGTCGGGTAGTCATGGGATCCCTGACAGCGACGCAGTCGCAACTACGCGCCAGACACCGTGCCGAGCAGCCACCGCGCTCTGCGGGGCGGAATCTGCAGCTCAACTCGATGGCACTCATGCTGTCGAGTGTCGTCACCGGTGTCCTCGGCCTCGCCTTCTGGGGCGCGGCTGCGCGGTTGTTCCCCGCTGATCAGGTGGGCGTGGCGTCCGCTCTCATCTCGACGGCGATCATGCTGTCGACGCTCTCGAATCTCAGCCTCGGCTCGATGTTCGAGCGCTTCCTGCCGGTGGCGGGCCACCGCGCGGGACCGTTGCTGGTCAAGGGTTTCGCCGCCGTGGCCACGCTGGCCTTCGTGTCGGCTGTCGGGCTCATCGTCCTCGGTCCGCGGGACACGCTGTTCGAAAACAACTTGGAAATCGCGATCTATCCGGTGTTCGTCGTCGTCCTCGCGCTCTTCGCGCTGCAGGACCAGACCGTCTCCGGTCTGGGCGTGGCCCGCTGGGCGGCGTCGAAGAACGTCTTCCACGCGCTGGCCAAACTGCTGGCGGTCGTGGTGCTCGCGGCGTCCGGGTCGGCGCTCGCCATCGTCGCGTCCTGGGGGGTCACCGCGGCGGTCGCCGTTGTGGTTCTGCTGACGTCGATGGGGCTGCGCATCCGGTCCGACCCGCGATACCGGCAGGTACCCGCGCTGCCTTCCAACAAGGAACTCGGGGTGTACTTCGGTTCCTCGTACGGCATTTCGGCCCTGGGGGCCATTGCCCCGCTCGTCGTCCCGCTGATCGTTGTCACCCGGGTCGGCACCGCGGCGAACGCTTACTTCGCGGTGACGTGGTCGATCGTCAGCGCCCTCTACATCATGGTGAACCTCATGGTGGGCCCGTTCGTGGCCGAGGCCGCCGCGCATCCGGACAAGATCGTCAGCCTGTCCCGCCGGTTCGTCCGCACCATTGCCGTGATCGCGGTGGTGGGCGGATTCGGGCTGGCCTTCGTCGCGCCGCCCGCGCTCGGAGTCATCGGGGCGGAATACCGTGCGGAAGGAACGCCGCTGCTCCATCTCGCCGCGGTCTTCGTGCCCCTCGCCGTCATCGGCGCCGTCTACGACGGTCTCGCACGGGTGTACCGGCGGCTCACCCTCGCAGTCGTCACCCAGTGCCTGGCCACGGTGGTGATCATCGTCGGCAGCCTGGTCTTCAGCGCGTCGATCGGCGTCGCGGGGGTGGGCTGGGCGTATCTCGCCGCCGAAACACTGACCGCCGTGATCCTCGCCGGACCGCTCATCTCCTGGCTCCGCCGACTCCAGAACCGCGCCAAGTGGGAGCGGTGGCTGGCGAAGAAGAGCGCGAACCAGAAACCGATGTGGCAGGTGTCCGATGTCGACGGATAGAGCGAGTTCCCGCGACCTGATGCGCAGCGGCAGCCGGATGATCACCGCAATCGGTCCCGTCCGCCTGCCCCGCATCGGCGAGATCCGGGACACGCTGACCGTGCTCGCGCACGCCGGTGGACGTCACACTCCGATCGGGCTCGTCCCGACCACCGAGTCACGCCGGTGGGAGCACCGACCGCAGGACTTCCTCGGGAACGTCCAGCAATTGGGGCCGTGCACCCGGGAGGACGTGCCTCGGTTGCTGACCGGGCTGGCGCGCGCGGGTGCATCCGTGTACCCGCTGAACGTCGCGGTCGCGGGTGACTTTCTCCTCCTCGACATCTCGCACGGACTCGGTGACGGAAGGCTCGCACTGTCACTCGTCCGTGCTGTCGCCGGCGGACGCAGCGGGACGCCGGTCCCCGAATGGGCCCGGACACGCGACAGCGCACTGCCGCTCGCACGCGCCCTGACCCGGGCGTTCGCGTCGTCCCCCGCCCGTGTCGCTCAGCTCCTCGAATCCCGGCCCTCCACCGCACACGATTCCTGTCCCGTCGAGGTCGTACCCTGGGGCAGAGCGCCCACTGCGGTCGTCGCGTCCGCAGTGTCCGGAACCATCGCGGAACTCCGTCGTTGGCGGGATCGGTATCTGCCCGGGGCGTCGGTGTCGTCATTGCTGTTTGCGGCCGTCGCGCGGGCGATACGCAGTCGTGGCCTGAAGATCGAAGACAGGGTCGACGTCCTTTTCGACTGCCGCCGTTACCTTCCGGACGGTGCGACGGTGAACGGAAATTTCGCTGCCGGAGTGCGATTCGCACTGTCCGACCCCGGTGATGCCGCAGAGATGAGTGCGGCGATCGCGCAGGCCACCGCGTCGGGCAGGCCGCTCGCCTCGCTCGCACTCAGCATCGCCAAGTTCCGTAGGCGGGTGCGTGCCGGCACGGCGCACACCGCGGCCACCCACGTCGCGGCGACACCCCGGGCGAGACTCGTGTACTCCGACATGGGCGAGGCGGCGATGCTGGCCGATCTCGACTGGACCGACGAGCCCGGCCGGCGGATCGTCACCGCGCTGAGCGAACCGGCCGATCCGGCGTCGATCGTCTTCACCTCGGTGCGCCGCGGTCCCGAACTCGACGTGTCGGCGTCCCTGCACGACAACGTGTTCGACCCTGAACTCGTCCGCGACGCACTTGCGGACGCCCTGTGTGATCCACTGTCTCTCCTGTCTCGAAGGATTGTCTAGCCATGCCATCACACGTCCTGGAGACTTCGAAGCGAACTCCGCTGTACCTCACCGTCGCCGTGCTGCAGTTCTTCGTCGTCGAATTCCTCGTCGCCGGAACCTGGCGCGGTCACTACAGCTATTCCGCCAACTTCATCAGCGACCTCGGCGTCCCGTTCTGCGGCACCGACGGCACGGCGCCGTGTAGCAGGACGTCGCTGTTGATGGACGCGGCGTTCGTCATGGTCGGCGTCGCATATGTCGTCGGCGCCGTCCTCTGGTACCGCGTCGAGCGGGTGCTCCCGCTCGTTCCGGTGGTATTCCTCGTCGTAGCCGGAATCGGCGGAGTAGTGGTCGGTCTGGCGCCGTCGAACACGCACTGGGAGGTGCATTCGCTCGGTGCCACGCTGTTCCTCATCTTCGGCAGTCTCTTCACACTGACGACGGCGCTCACCGTATGGCCCCACAGGTCGGGTCCGGCAACGTACGTCGCCCTCGCGCTGGGGGTGATCGGTCTGGTGGGGTACTTCTGTTTCACCTACTCCTGGGACCTCGGTCTCGGCGTCGGTGGTATCGAACGGGTCGCGGCGTACTCGGCGATCCTCGGGTTCGTCGTGTGCGTCCACCTCGTGACACAGCTGCAGTCGGTTCGGCGTTCGGCTGACGTCCGGGTCGGAGACAAAGCCGGTGCATAGGCAGCTGAACCGTCCACGCAGGACCCGTGCAGTGTCGTCGGCTGCGGTGTTCCTCGCGCTCGCCTGCGTCGGCGCCACCGGGTGGTATGCGTCGAGCGATGTCGCGCAGGCATCCGGGAAGGGCGAGTCGGTGCTCATGTTCGACGATTTCGTCGGGGCCGCCGGAACCTCACCCGACTCCCGCTACTGGGGCCACGCGGTCGGGGGCGGAGGCTGGGGAAACGACGAGGCGCAGGTCTACACGGACGATCCCGCCAATTCCCGGCTCGACGGCGAGGGCAACCTCGTGATCGAAGCCCGCCGCGACGGATCGGGCTACACGTCAGCCAGGCTGGTCACCCTCGACCGCTTCGCCTTCCAGTACGGACGTGCCGAGGCCCGCATCAAGATGCCGAAGGGACAGGGCCTGCATCCGGCGTTCTGGTTGATGGGCACGGACGTCAACCGCGTGGGCTGGCCGCAGTCGGGAGAGATCGACGTGATCGAGACGATCAACGACGCGTCGTTCTATCACAGTGCGCTGCACGGCCCGTCCGCGGACGGCACACCCTGGTATCTGAACGTCGAAGGCAGCAACGACGTGTCGGACGGTTTTCACGACTACTGGGTGGAACGGTCGGCGGACCGGATCACGTTCGGCATCGACGACGGTGTGACGGGCGAGTTCTCGCGTGCGGATCTGGACCCGGGGCAGGAGTGGGTGTTCGACAAACCGTTCTCCCTGTTGCTGAACGTCGCCGTCGGCGGACGGTGGCCGGGTGACGTCGGAGCCGACACGACGTTTCCGGCGACGATGCTCGTCGATTGGGTGAAGGTGACCGATGAGTGATCTCCTCACTGCGGAGCGCGTGAACAGGACGGCTCCGGAGCTGTCCCGGTACTACGACGTCGCCGCGTTGGCGTCGGCGGTCGCGGGACTGACATCCCTTGCGCCGCTTCCGTCGCCGGTCAGCGCCGTACTCCTGACGGTGTTCGTACTGAGCGGCCCTGGTCTCGCGATCGTGACGTGGCTGCGGATACCGGTCGCCGCAGCCGTCGCGGCCGTCCCCGTCCTCGGGCTGTCCGTGGTGACCGCCGCCACCACCGTCCTGGCTTGGTTCTACCGCTGGCCCGCCATCGGTCTGCTGCTGGTGATGGTCCTGGCCGTCATCGCGTCCGCGCTGCGGCATCGGTGGCACGACACCGGCGCCGACTCGGTTCGCGCGGTCACCCTGCAGCAGGTGTGGTTTCGTCTGTCGCACTGGGGTCACGCCGCCCGCGTCAATCGACCCCTGATCCTCGTCGTCGTGGCCCTGGCTCTCTGGGGGGTGGTGCTCGCCGGGCTCGGCACCACCGGGTACTCACAGTTCGGCCTGTTGTTCGTCGGAAGCGGGCCCGGCCTGGTGGTGTGCGCGCTGATGATGCTCGGCGCGTTCGTCTGGGCGCTCCGCGCGGGGGCGGTCGGGACCGCGGCCACGGCCCTGCTCGGTGTGATCGTGGTGGAACGGCTCACCCCGACACTCGTCACCGACGTGCCCATCTACGGGTGGACGTACAAGCACCTCGGCGTGGTCGACTACATCCAGCAGTTCCAGACACTGCCGCCCAAGGGCGTCGACATCTACGGTGAGTGGCCGGGTTTCTTCACCGCATTCGCGTGGTTCGGTGACATCACGTCGGCAGACATGATGTCCATCGCCCACTGGTTCGCGCCGGTGATCCACGTGTTGCTGGCGGTCGTGATCGCCGCGATCGCCCGGCTCCTCGGGTTCGACATGCGGGTGGCACTGACAGCTGCGATGGTCGCGGAACTCGCCAACTGGGTGGGGCAGGACTACTTCTCGCCGCAGGCCATCGCACTCGTCATGGCGCTGGGTGTGGTGGCACTGCTCGTCGTGTCGACGGAGCACCGATCCGCGGCGTACCTGTCGATCCTCGTCTTCGCTGCGCTGGTACCCACCCACCAGCTGACCCCCTACTGGCTGTTCGGTGTGACGGCGGCCCTGGCAGTGACGCGGAAGATCCGACCGTGGTGGCTTCCCGTGCCCTACTTCGCGATCCTCGTCGCCTATCTCGTGCCGCGGCTGGACATCGTGGCACCGTACGGGCTGCTGTCCGGTTTCAACCCGGTCGACAACGCCGCCAGCAACGTGACCGCGGTCGGCACGTTGGGGAAGATCTTCACCTCTGCCGTGTGCCGTTCCCTGTCCGCGGGCATCATCCTGCTCGCCGTGGTCTGCGCGATCCTCCTCTGGCGCAGCAAACGTCCCGCCTGGGTCGCGACCGTCATGGCGTTCAGTTCGTTCGCCCTGCTGGCGGGTCAGAGCTACGGTGGTGAGGCGATCTTCCGGGTCTACCTCTATGCCGTCCCCGGCTGCGCGATCCTCATCGCACCGATTCTCGTGGACGCGCTCACGATCAGGTTCCGGTCCGGATTGCTCCGCGCAGTCGTCCCCGTCGGACTCGCGAGCGGACTGGCATACGTGACGTTTGCCGGCCTGCAAGGGTATTACGGGCTGTGGTCGCTGGTCGTCGGCTATCAGTCCCAGGTGACGTTCGCGGAGGACATCCTCGCGAACGAACAGCCACCGGCGACGATCATGTCCCTCTATCCCGCGGGTCTCCCCACTCGTGTCAGCGCCGACTACATCAAGTTCGCCGTCGTCGACAAGGATTTCGATCAACCCCTGCTGGCCTTGCCGCCGGCCTTGTTGGAGGGCTTCCCGCACGGCGGCCAGATCGAGATGCTCACCGCGGATGCGGCGGAACGCGAAGGCGACACGTATCTCGTGTTCAACACGCAGGGCACTGCCGCCATCCGCTACTACGGTTATCTACCGGACGGATCGGTCGACAACTTCGAGGACCAATTGCGTTCCAGCCCCGACTGGTCCGTGTCCGCGCAGGACGTCGACAGCACCATTTTCCGTTACACGGGGCCGCGGAGGTAACGGCTACCTGGCGTATTCGGTCACGAACGGTCGAGGCGGGCGCTTAGCATCGGCACATGCAGCGGATGCGCTCGGCCATGTTCGACATGGCGTTGACGTGCTCGGTGGCGCTGTGCGCGCTATCCCTCACCCCAGCTGTGGCCGTCGCCGTTCCCGTCGCCGGAGGCGCCCGGACCGCCTATCCCGGGTACACCGTGATCGGCAGCGACGAGTTCGACGGACCCGCAAATGCTGCACCCAGTCCACAGTTCTGGGGTTACGACCTCGGGGGCGGCGGGTGGGGCAACAACGAGAAACAGGTGTACACCGATTCCCGCCAGAATTCGCGACTCGACGGCAACGGTCGTCTCGTCGTCGAGGCGCGCAGAAACGGTGGCGGCTTCACCTCGGCTCGGCTCGTGACCCGTGGAAAATTCGACTTCACGTACGGCGTGATCGAGGCACGGATGCAGGTGCCGTCCGGCCCGGGGATCCATCCGGCGTTCTGGACACTGGGAAGCAATATCAACAGCGTCGGGTGGCCCGTCTGCGGAGAGATCGACATCCTCGAAGTGATCGGGGACGGTTCGCGATATCACGCGGGAGTACACGGCCCCACCGTCGGCGGCGGTCACTGGGAGCGCTCGACGGATGGCGCGATCGGCGCGAATCTCAGCGCAGGTTTCCACGACTATGCGCTGATCAAGGCACCCGGCCGCATCTCGGTGGGGATCGACGGGAACATCGTCGGTACTGTCACCACGGCGGATCTCCGACCCGAGGAACGCTGGGTGTTCGACGCCCCCGCGTACCTACTGCTGGATGTGGCCGTAGGCGGAAACTGGCCCGGCCCGGTCACGCCGTCCACACGCTTTCCCGCCACCATGCTGGTGGACTGGGTGAGGTTCTCCCAGTGACGTCAGGGACCGGCGAATTCGGCGTGTGAATAGAATCAACTTCATGGCCGTGTCGAACTCCGAGTGCCGCTGCGGCCACCCATTCGCCGCTCACGAGCATTACCGCAAGGGCACGTCCTGTGCGATGTGCGACTGTCCGAAGTTCCGGCGGCCGCTCCCACGATTGATCGGGAAACTCGTCGGCCGCTGACCGCGCACAGAATTCGGCCGCCCTCGCTGAGCGCTTCGTGTCCCTCCGACCCCGGGTGTCGCCTCTTGGTGCGCGACGGCATAACATACTTTAAGTATGTATAAGGCTGTATTACAGTATATAGATCGTGTAAATAGGGTCGTCTGGAAACTTTGAATCCGATAACGCAATGAACGAATGTATGCGCAGGTGCCTCAGACGGCAGTTCGGATGGTGGCGATGGAACATCGGACAGCCGAACGCATGGGGACGTCGTCGAATGTGAAGGCCGTCCTGTGGAGCGACGTGCTGTGGCTGGTCGCAGTGACGATTGCGGTGCCGGCGTTGCTGTTCGCGCTGGCTCGGTGGCAAGGGTGGGACCGGGCGTTCGCGGCCACGGTGGTCGTCGGCGTGGGCTTGCTGGTGTTCGCTCTCGTCGCGACCGGGTGTGCCGCGTGGGCGGCATGGAGAGGACGGGGCGGCCGCCGCCACAGTTGGCTGGCGCTGGCCGGTGGGCTCGCGGCCTGGTCGGTGGGCGAAGCCATCTGGTGCTACTACGAGGTGTGGCAGGGGCTCGATCAGATCCCGTTCCCCTCGCCGGCGGACGCGGCCTTCCTGCTGTTTCCGGTCGGCGCGGGCGCAGCGCTGCTGCTGTTCCCGGCGGGTGACGGCGGGCAATCCCGCACCCGGCTGATTCTGGACGGAATCATCGTGGCCGGTTCACTGTTCGTGGTGTCGTGGGTGAGCGTGCTGGGCAGCGTGTTCCGCGCGGGAAGCGACAGACCGGTCGCTCTCGTCTTGTCCCTCGCGTATCCCGTCGCGGACCTGGTGATCGCCACGATGGCGATAGTAGTGCTGGCCCGGGCCCGGTCCGGGCAACGTCTGACCCTGGGGTTGCTGTGCATCGGGATCGTCCTGATGGCGCTGTCCGCCAGCGCGTTCACGTACATGAGCGCGATGGGCAGCTATCACACCGGCAGTGTGATCGACCTGGGCTGGGTGGCGGCCTTCGCCGCATTCGGGCTGGCGGCGCTGTCGAGCACCCGCGAGCCGTCGCGCGAACCGGTTCCGCTGCAGATTCCGTCTCGGACCCGATTGTGGTTGCCGTACCTCCCGTTGCTGCTGGCTGCTGCGGTCGGCCTGCAGCGGGAGCTGCCCGGCCTGGGTTCCGGCCCGATTCCCGCTGTGATCATCGTCCTGGTGGTCGCCCTGCTCGCGCGGCAGTTCATCGTGCTGGCCGAGAACCGACGGCTCTTGCTCACCGTGGCCCGGCAAGCCTTTCGCGACCGGCTGACCGGATTGGCGAACCGGGCGTTGTTTCTCGACCGGCTCGACCAGGCCGTACAGCGCCGGCGCCGGGAACCGACACCGATCGTCGTGCTGTGTGTGGATCTCGACGATTTCAAGACCGTCAACGACAGCCTCGGCCACCCCGCCGGCGACGAGTTGTTGATCCGCGTCGCCGAACGACTCACCGGCTGCATGCGGAGCACCGACACCGTGGCCCGGCTCGGAGGTGACGAGTTCGCGGCACTGGTCGAAGGGAGCGTCGAGGATGCACTGTCTGCCGCGGATCGGGTACTCGAGGCTTTCACCCCGCCGTTCATCATCGACGGTGTCGTCCTTTCCATCCGCCCCAGCATCGGGCTCACCATCGCCACGTCCGAGGTCCCCGACGCGACGACCGAGAGCCTGCTCAAACAGGCCGACCTCGCGATGTATGCGGCCAAACGCTGCGGTGGCGGCTGCCTGCGCAGTTACATCCCCGACCGGGCCGACGCCGATGATTTCGAGGCGCTGGCCGACGTCGACCGCCCGACCCACCGCCCCGTCGTCGTCAGCCCCGGGGAGGCCGCACACACACCGCGGCACGCGCGTCCCCTGGCCGTATCGGGAAGCGACAGCGTGCCGGAGGCGACGATCGCACATCGCCTGCCACAGTCGATTCGGGCGAACTGGGTGTCGCCGTCCGACCCGTCGCGGTGTGGCGTCACGGTCAGGCTCGGAATTCTGCTGATCGGTGTGGTCCTGTTGGGGATCTCGATCGGGTCGGAGGATCAATCCGGTTGGGTGGTGCTGCACGAGGTGCTCTACGACGGACTGGCCCTGTCGGCCGCGCTTCTCGTCGCTGCTCGCGCATGGTGGGTACCGACCGAGAAGAGGGCGTGGGTGCTGGTCGCGCTGGGCATGACGAGCTGGGGTGTGGGCGCTGTACTGGCGACGTCGTGGGTGACTGGCGGCCTGTCGCCCTCGGTGGCCGATCCGCTGAAGTTGGCGTTCTACCCACTCGTGTATGCCGGGTTGGTGATGCTGCTGCGCACACGGGTGCGGCGGATACCGACCGAGATCTGGTTGGACGCGGTCACCGCAGGTCTGACGCTCGCGGCGCTGGCGGCTGCCCTCGCATTCGGGCCGATCGACTCGGTGGCCGACGGATCGCCCGCCACGGTGATCGTCGGGTTGGCCTATCCGGTGGGAGATGTGCTGCTGCTGACACTCGCAGTCGGGGCGCTCGCGATGCTGGGGTGGCGTGCCGAGCAGCGGTGGGTCCTATTGGTCGCGGGGTTCACGCTGTTCGCGGTGGCCGACACCGTGTACCTGTTCCGGAGTGCTGCCGGTCACGACGTGGACATATGGGTCGATGCACTCCCACACGTCGCCGTGATGCTCGTTGCCGTGGCAAGCTGGCGAGCCCCGGGTCGAGAAAAGTCGGGTCAGCTACCGGGACTGGGCATCTGGGTTCCCCCACTGGTGTGCACCGCCGCAGCAGTGGGGCTGCTGGTCGTCGACCACGATGCGCGACTGCCGAGGCTCGCGGTGCTGCTGGCAGCGCTCAGCCTGGTCGCGGTCGCGGCCCGATTCGCGGTGACGTTCCGGCAAGTCGTCGTGCTGGCCGACAGTCATCGCGAGGCGAGCATCGACGACCTCACGAACCTGGCCAACCGGCGGGCAATCGTGGCCGCGCTGACGGCCGCGTACGACGACCAGGCGGTACAGCCGGCCGGGTACCACAACCGTCCGGGTCCTGGTCTGCTGCTGATGGATGTGGTCCGCTTCAAGGAGATCAACGACTCGTTCGGACGCTACGTGGGCGATCAATTGCTGTGCCAGGTGGCGGACCGATTGTCGCGGTCGGTGCGACCGGGCGATCTGCCGGCACGCCTCGACGCAGACGCCTTCGCGGTCCTGCTGCCGGCGGGGACCGATCTCGCGGGCGCCAGGGCGCTGGCGGGTCGTCTCCTCGAGGCATTTCGCGAGCCGTTCGACCTCGATGAGGTCACGGTCCGTATCGAGGCGTGCATCGGGATCGCCCTCTGCCCGCAACACTGCACCAATCCCCAGGACCTGCTGCAATGCGCGGGAGTGGCGGTGTATCGCGCCAAGTGTTCCCGCCGCACGATCGCCGTGTACGACGCCACCGAGTACCAGCGCAGCATCGAGGAGCGGCAGACCGTCGAGGAGCTGCGCACGGCGATCACCGGTGGCGAGCTCACGTGCTACTACCAACCCAAGGTCAGCGCCTCCGACGGCCGAGTGCACGGCGTCGAGGCGCTCGTTCGGTGGGAGCACCCCCTCCGCGGCCTACTCCTGCCCGACGAGTTCCTGCCCCAGGCCGAACAGTCCGGACTGATGCGGCCGCTGACGACGAGGGTGCTCGAGCTTGCGCTGGGTCAGGCGCGGAGCTGGCTCGATCGCGGCATATCGCTCACCGTCGCAGTGAATCTGTCGGTCACCAATCTCCTCGACGTCGACCTGGTTGCCGAGATCAACCGACTCCTGGACGACCTTCGGTTACCCGCCGACACGCTGATCCTCGAGATCACCGAAAGCGTCCTGATGACCGACTACAAACGCGCCAGGAGGGTGGTCGAAGCGCTGCAGGGACTGGGAATCGGATTGTCGATCGACGACTACGGCACCGGCTGGTCTTCCCTGGCGTACCTGCAGGACCTGACCGTCGACGAGCTCAAACTCGACCGGGTCTTCGTCGCACGCCTCGCGAGCGACCCTCGGTCGGTCGCGATCGTGCGTTCGACGGTGGAACTCGCGCACAGCCTCGGTGCGTCGCTGGTCGCGGAAGGTGTCGAAGACGAGGACACCCTGCGCGCGCTGCGCCGGTACGGCTGCGACGTCACCCAGGGGCACTACCACGGTCGGCCGTTACCCCCCGACCAACTCGACCTTCGGTTGATCGGCGGGCACCGTTGACGCGAGGCGCCGTGCCGGCTACGTGAACAGACCCTGACCCCAGTGCTGGCCCTCGGCGAGTCCGGGCGGGCAGACGAAGAGTGCGGATCCGACGTGCTGGATGTACTCGTTCATCGCGTCGTTTCTCGACAGGTTGAGCTGCATCGGCACGAACTGTTCCTGCGGGTTGCGGCAGTAGGCGATGAAGAAGAGTCCGGCGTCGAGGTGGCCGAAACCGTCGGAGCCGTCGGTGAAGTTGTAACCGCGACGCAGGATCTGGATGCCGCCCAGTTCCTGCGCGGACGCCAGCCGCACGTGGGCGTCGACGTCGATCACCGGGTCGTGTCCCTTCTTGGAGTCGAGGTCGAGTTCGTCGAACTCGGCCTTGCCGCTCAGGGGAGCGCCGCTGCCCTTGGACCGCCCGATCACGCGTTCCTGCTCGCCGAGCACGGTGCGGTCCCACTGTTCGATGAGCATGCGGATCCGCCGCGCCACGAGGTACGTGCCGCCGCCCATCCACGGCTGGTCGTCGCCGGAGGCCACCCAGACGTTCTGGTCGACGACGTCGGTTTCCTCCGCCTTGATGTTGTTCGTTCCGTCCTTGAACCCGAACAGGTTCCGCGGGGTGTCCTGGGTGGTGGACGTGGACGACGTGCGGCCGAAGCCGAGCTGCGACCAGCGGACCGAGGCCGTCCCGAACGCGACGCGCGCCAGGTTGCGGATGGCGTGCACGGCCACCTGCGGGTCGTTGGCGCACGCCTGGATCGCGATGTCGCCGCCACTGCGCGCCGGATCCAGGTTGTCCGCTCGGAAGTGCGGAAGTTCTTCGAGCGCCGTGGGCTTCTTGGATGCGAACCCGAACCGGTCGTCGAACAGCGATGGTCCGAACCCGATGGTCAGCGTCAGCTGGGACGCCGCCAGGCCGAGCGCCTCCCCGGTGTCGCTGGGCGGAACGTACAGGCCGTCGCCGACGGCCCCGTCCGGGGTGGCCTCCTCGCCGGCGGTCATCCGCTCGGCCATCACGGTCCATTTCTTCAGCAGCGCCTCGAGTTCCTCCCGGGACTTCGTGGTGACGTCGAACGCCACGAAGTGCATCCGGTCCTGGGCGGGCGTCACGATGCCTGCCTGGTGTTCGCCCCGGAAGGCGACGACGTCGGCATGCGAGAACGGCGGTTCGGCGGCGGTGGCGCGCCCGACCAGTGCACCGGCGCCTGCCAGGGCGGCTCCCGCCCCGACGGCGCCGAACAGACGTCGTCGGGACATGCCCTTGCGCTCGTCCACCGTGGTGGTCGTCTCGGTCGGATCGGTCGGATCAGTCATGATTATGCGCCTGCTACTACGCCCTGAACCTGGCTGACCTCGGCCGACAGGGCGTCGATCTTGCGCGACAGTTCCTGGCGCTGTTGTTCGTTTACAGTGTCGTAGAAGACGAACCCGTCACCCTGGCGGTATTGAGCGAGGTCGGCATCGAGGTCCGCGAAACGCTGGGTGATGTTCGCGGCCAGTTCGGGATTGCGTTCTTCGATGATCGGCTGCAGTGCGGCGACCGCGGCCTGCGAGCCGTCGACGTTGGCCTGGAAGTCCCACAGGTCGGTGTGCGAGAAGATGTCTTCCTCACCGGTGATCTTCGACGTCGAGATCTCGTCGAGCAGCCCCTGCGCGTCGCCGGCGATCTTGGTGGGGTCGATCGCGTAGTCCTCCGCGTTCACCTGGTCGGCGAGGTACTGGACGTCGACGACGAGTTGGTCGGCGATCGCGTTGGTGTCGGGCTGGGGACCGGTCACCCACAGGTCCTTCTCCAGTCGGTGGAAGCCCGTCCATTCCTGCCCGGGCTCGAGGTCGGCCTCCCGCAGATCGAGCTTGGGATCGAGCTCACCGAAGCTCTCCGCCTCCGGCTCGATGCGCTCGTAGTAGGTGCGGGCGACGGGGAACAGTGCCTTGGCCTGATCGATGTTGCCGGCCTTGACTGCGTCGACGAACTGCTGCGTGGTGTCCTGCAGGGCGACGACCTGACTGCGGATGTAGCGGCGGTAGCCGTCGGCTGCCTCGGCAAGCTGCCCGCTCTCGTCGGAGGCGCTCATCGAGTCGCCGGTGACGGTGAATTCCTGCCGGATGCCGTTGCCGACCATGCCGGGCTTGCAGGCGAGCTGGTAGGTGCCTGCGTCGGGCAGCGACACGATGAGCTGGCGGGTGAGCCCGGGACCGATGTTCTCGACCTCACCCATCGCCCGGTCGCCCTCGGCGTACACGTAGAACTCGGTGACCTTGCTGCCGTTGTTCGTGACCTGGAACGTGCTGCTCCCGGTGGTCCCGGTGTCGGCGCTGACGTCGCAGGTTTCGTCGCTCGCGGTGACGGTGATGTCGTCGGTGTTCGCCGTCGACTTCTCGGTACAGCCTGCGAGGGCAAGCGGCAGCACGGCGACCGAGGCGAGGGCGAAGGTGGATCGGCGCATGGTCTTCATGGGCGGACGTTGCCTTTCACGAAACTGTTTCGTCGGGTGAGGGGGAGGCAGTGCGCTCGGGGGCCGCGGAGGCCGTCGGGGATGCGGAGGGCTCGGGTGCGCGTGTGGGCGCGGAGACGGGCCGGAGGAACAGGAACAGGACCACGACGACGTACACGACCCAGGCGACCGCCTGCAGGACGGTCGGGTCGGGCCGGAAGTTGAAGATGCCGGCGAGGACGGTGCCGTACCAGCTGGAGGCGTCGTATCCGCCGGAGATGTCGAACGCGAGTGCGGAACCGCCGGGCAGGACGCCACCGACCTGCAGGGCGTGGATGCCGTACCCGAGGATTCCGGCGGCGACGATGATCAGGAAGATGCCGGTGTACTTGAAGAATTTCGCGAAGTCGAGGCGGACGGCACCGATGTACAGCAGCACGGTGAGGACCGCGGCCGCGACGATGCCGAGCAGGAGGCCGACGAGAGGCCACGCACTGCCTGCGGTGTTCTCGGCGTACCCGACCATGAGGAGCGCGGTCTCGACACCTTCTCGGCCGACGGCGAAGAACGCGAGCGTGAGTACCGCGATCGGACCGGCGACCAGTGCCTTCTCCATGCCGGCCTTGAGGTCGTGGGAGATGGTCCGCGCGGCCTTCCGCATCCACAGCACCATCGTGGTGACGATCGCGACCGCGACGAGGGAGGCGACGCCGGCGATGATCTCGGCGGTCAGTCCGGTGACGGTGGATGTTCCGTAGTGGATGACGAGGAAGATCGCCGCCACCATCGCCACGGCGATGCCGACGCCGAGCCAGACCCATTTGAGTGCGTCCTTGCGTTCGGCTTTCACGAGGAACGCGGCGAGGATCATGACGACGATGCCCGCCTCGAGGCCCTCGCGCAGACCGATCAATCCACTGCCGAACAGCTGTGTGGCGATCGACGGCGCGGTCCCTGCGGCGAGAACTGACATGCACACTCCTGATCGAGGCGGGTCGAGCGCGAGCGATCAGCAAGGTTGGGTAGGCAACCTTGCAGTAGGCAAGGCGAACCTTAGCCCTGTGGAAAAACATACACCGGGTGAGCGCGTCCGAAGAACCCCTCACCTGCACTTTTACAACTCTTTACGTTAGGCGTGTTGCCGTGTCGTGACCCGTATTCGGTGTGGACGCCGTCTCGCCTGGCCGGGATCGACGAGTTCGGTGTGGATGATGGAGACGTGAACCGATATCCCGCGCGGCCGACACGTCGTTCCCGATGGCCCGGACCGCTGTTCGCTCTGCTCGCGGCGACGGTGGTCGTGGTTCTCGCCTACGGCGCGTGCTCGCGGGAGCAGCAACCGAGGATCGCCATACCGGAAGGCATCCCACCAGGTCCCGGTGCGGCGACCCCGCCGATCGACATCAACGCGCCGGGACGCTCCGCGGATCAACTGCACGAGTGGTCCGCCGGACTGGCCGACTCGATCGGCGTCGGAGGTACCGCGCTCGAGGCGTACGGCTACGCGTCGGCGGTGATGGCCGAGACGAAACCCGGATGCGGGATCGGGTGGACCACCCTCGCCGGAATCGCCAGCGTCGAGAGCAGGCACGGCACGCACGCCGGTTCGACGGTCGGGCCGACCGGACAGGTGACGCCCGAGATCCGGGGCATCCCGCTCGACGGCGGACCCGGCGTCGCCGAGATCCCCGACACCGACGGCGGGGTGATGGACGGCGACCCGGTGCACGACCGCGCCATGGGTCCCCTGCAGTTCATTCCCGAGACGTGGAAGAGGTGGGGTGTCGACGCGAACGGTGACGGCGTGGCCGACGCCGACAACATCGACGACTCGGCGTTGACCGCCGCCCGCTACCTGTGCGAGCGGGGCGGCGACCTCACCTCGCCGGAGGGCTGGCAGTCGGCTCTGATGGCCTACAACCTGTCGGGGGAGTACCTCACCCTGGTACGCGACCGGGCGTCCGCCTACTCCGTCGGGGTGCGCCCGTAACCCTTCCACCACCGCTTCGTGACCTGATCGCCGTCGTATCGAGAGAGGTGTCGCGCGGGCGGATCGCCGTCGGCGGGGCGCGCCATCCCGCGCCGGTTTCGGTGTGCCGTTACGCTGTGTCCTGGCACGATCTGGTGTCCTGGCACGATCGGACCGGTCGCTGCACAGTGCGAAGGCCAATATAAGGAGAATCAGCAAGTGTCCATCATTGAGCAGGTCGGAGCCCGTGAGATCCTCGATTCCCGTGGTAACCCCACGGTGGAGGTCGAGGTGCTGCTCGACGACGGAAGTTTCGCTCGCGCCGCGGTTCCGTCGGGTGCCTCGACCGGTGAGCACGAGGCCGTCGAACTGCGTGACGGTGGTGACCGGTACAACGGCAAGGGTGTCGAGAAGGCCGTCGAGGCCGTCCTGAGCGAGATCGCTCCGGCCATCATCGGGATCGACGCCACCGAGCAGCGAACCGTCGACCAGGCCCTGCTGGACGCCGACGGCACCCCCGACAAGTCGCGTCTGGGCGCCAACGCGCTCCTGGGTGCGTCCCTCGCGGTCGCCCGCGCGGCCGCCGAGTCGTCCGGTCTCGACCTTTTCCGTTACGTCGGAGGCCCCAACGCCCACGTCCTGCCCGTCCCGATGATGAACATCCTCAACGGTGGCGCGCACGCAGACACCGGTGTCGACGTCCAGGAGTTCATGGTCGCCCCGATCGGTGCCGCCACATTCAAGGAGTCCCTGCGCTGGGGCGCCGAGGTGTACCACGCCCTCAAGTCGGTGCTGAAGGAGAAGGGCCTGGCCACCGGTCTCGGTGACGAGGGCGGCTTCGCCCCCGACGTCGCGGGCACCAAGGAAGCCCTCGACCTGATCAGCGTCGCCATCGGCAAGACCGGTCTGGTGCTGGGCACCGACGTGGCGCTGGCACTCGACGTCGCCGCCACCGAGTTCTACACGGACGGCACCGGCTACAAGTTCGAGGGCAGCAACCGGACCGCGGACGAGATGGCGGCGTTCTACGCCGAACTGGTCGACGCGTACCCGATCGTATCCATCGAGGACCCGCTGGACGAGGACGACTGGGACGGCTGGGTCGCCCTCACCGATCAGATCGGCAACAAGGTCCAGCTCGTCGGTGACGACCTGTTCGTCACCAACCCGGAGCGTCTGGAAGAGGGCATCGTCAAGGGCGCCGCGAACGCGCTGCTGGTGAAGGTCAACCAGATCGGCACGCTGACCGAGACCCTCGACGCCGTCGACCTCGCGCACCGCAACGGCTACAAGACGATGATGAGCCACCGGTCCGGCGAGACCGAGGACACCACCATCGCCGACCTCGCGGTCGCCGTGGGCAGTGGTCAGATCAAGACCGGCGCCCCCGCACGCAGCGAGCGTGTCGCCAAGTACAACCAGCTGCTGCGCATCGAGGAGAACCTGGGCGACGCCGCCCGCTACGCCGGCGAGGTCGCCTTCCCGCGGTTCGCATTCGAAGGCTGACGTTCGACAGTCGAGTGAGGGGTGTTGGGGTAGGTGGCACAGCGCGGCAGGCCGCGGTCGTCCGGAGCAAGTCCGGGCGGCCGTGGCACCGGGCGTGGTGAACGGGCCCGCGGAAGCCGCGCGGAGGGCGCTCCCGGAGCGCGACGCCCCCGCACCACCAAGTCGACGACGCCGGGGCAGGCCGACGGCAAACCGGACGCCGTCGACAGCGCCGACACCGGCAAGGTGCTCCCCGGCCGCGCCCGCCCGAGACGGGTGGGCGCGACCGGGGCCGCCCGCATACCTCGGTCCGAGCACAAGATCCTCGGGCTGTCGACGGGCCAGGCGCTCGTCCTCGTCATGGTCGTGCTGCTTCTCGCCCTCACCCTCGCGGTTCCGCTGCGCAACTACCTCACCCAGCGTGGTGAAGCGGATCGCATTGCAGCGGAACAGGTTCAACTCGAGAAGGATCTGCGGGAACTGCGGATTCTCGAGGAGCGTTACTCCGACCCCGCCTACATCGAGGCGCAGGCGCGGGGACGGCTCCGGTGGGTGAAGCCCGGCGACACGCCGTTCCAGGTGCAGCTGCCCGGCGACTACAAGGAGCCGGAGAAGCAGGAGGAGAAGGACGCCGAGATGGCGGGCCCCTGGTACTCCGACCTGTGGAAGACCATTTCAGAACCGCCGGCCGCGCCCGAGGTGCAGCCGGCACCGGCTCCGGCGCCCCCCATGGTGCCGCCGCCCGTACCGCCAGAACCAGGAGAACCCACCGGGTGACCACTTCGTCCAACCCGTCCAGCCCCGTGCCGCAGGAAGACCTCGACGCCGTCGCCGCCCAACTCGGCCGCGAACCGCGAGGAGTGCTCGAGATCGCGTACCGCAGTCCCGACGGCGCACCCGGCGTCGTGAAGACCGCGCCCAAACTTCCCGACGGAACGCCGTTCCCGACGCTGTACTACCTGACCGACCCGCGACTGACCGCGGAGGCCAGCAGGCAGGAGTCCGCGGGTGTGATGCGTGAGATGACCGAACGTCTCGGGCAGGACCCGGAACTCGCGGCCGCATACCTGCGCGCCCACCAGTCGTATCTCGCCGAGCGTGACGCCATCGAACCATTGGGAACGGACTTCACCGGCGGCGGCATGCCCGAACGCGTCAAATGCCTGCACGTGCTGATGGCCCACTCGCTCGCGAAGGGGCCGGGCGTCAACCCGCTCGGCGACGAGTCGGTGGCCCTCGCCGCATCCGCGGCAGGCGGAAAGCTGAGGGGCACCGCGATTCCCGCGGACTGGCCCGGCATCGACGACATCGAAAGTCCCGAACAGTGACGCGCGTCGCCGCCGTCGACTGCGGCACGAACTCCATCCGCCTCCTCGTCGCCGATGTCGACGACAAGGGTGCCTTGCACGACGTCTGCCGCGAGATGCGCGTCGTCCGGCTGGGGCAGGGCGTGGACGCCACCGGGCGTCTGGCGCCCGAGGCCATCGAACGCACCCGCGTCGCGTTGACCGAGTACGCCGGAATGATCGCGGACGCCGGCGCCACCGCCGTCCGCATGGTGGCCACGTCCGCCACCCGCGACGCGTCCAATCGGGAGGATTTCTTCTCGATGACCCGCGACGTGCTCGGTGCCGTCATCCCGGGCGCCGGGGCCGAAGTCATCACCGGCGACGAGGAAGCGCGACTGTCGTTCAACGGTGCGGTCGGGGAACTCGATCCCTCCCAGGGGCCGTTCGTGGTCGTGGACCTCGGCGGTGGTTCCACCGAAGTGGTGCTCGGCGACGAATCCGGCGTTCACGCGGCGTTCTCCACCGACATCGGGTGCGTGCGCATCACCGAGCGCTGCCTCCACCACGATCCGCCGACGCCCGCACAGATCGAGGACGCCCGGGCCTTCGCACAGGAACGCCTCGACGACGCGTTCGCTCGCGTCCCCGTCGAACAAGCCCACACCTGGGTGGGCGTCGCAGGCACCATGACCACGATCGCCGCACTCGCGAAAGAGCTGCCCGAATACGACGCCGAACAGGTGCATCTCTCCCGCATCCCGCTGCCCCGGCTGCGGGAGGTCTGCAACTCGCTGATCGCCATGACCCACACCGAACGCGCCGCGCTCGGACCGATGCACCCCGGACGGGTCGACGTCATCGGCGGCGGAGCGATCGTGACCCTCGCCCTCGCCGACGCATTCGAGAAAAAGGCCGGCATCGACCAACTCGTCGTCAGCGAACACGACATCCTCGACGGAATCGCCTTGTCGATCGCCTGAGCTAGGGTGATCTGCGCACGGTCGCCGAGCAACACCCTCGGCGACCGGTAGCCCCTATAGCCCAATTGGCAGAGGCAGCGGACTTAAAATCCGCCAAGTGTCGGTTCGAGTCCGACTGGGGGCACCATTAAGCCGCAGTGGAGCATTTCCGCCTCGCGCTACGAAGGTGACGTTGACCAGGTCGCGGCGTGGCTGGATCGGGTGGAGCGGCACGAGCACGACACGGACCGAGACGTCCGTCCGATCCGAGGCCGAAGGGTCGGCGACACATGCATCGGATGGCGAACTGGTCGTTTGAGGTGTGCGAGCTGGCGGAGTGCGAGAGCACGGGGCAGGCGATATGACGCACCGCAGGCAAGCCCTACCCCGCCGCGATGATCCTGTTCGACTTGGTCCGGTTACACCGCCAGCACAAGGTTTGAAGATTCTCCGGCGCTGTCAGACCGCCCTTGGACACAGGCATGATGTGATCCACCTCCAGCAACAGATGCGGTTCCGCCGACAGAGAAATCGAGCAGTACCGGCAAGTGTGGTTGTCACGGGTCTTGATCATGTTGCGCAGCGTCGTGGTTATGAGCGCGCGCTGGCCGGCCGCGCTCTTCAGCCACTTGATCTTCTGCGACATAGTTTCGATCAGCACGTCGATCGTCTGCCGGTTGAGAGTGACAGATGATCGCTGGCCGCTGTTTCCACCGGCACTGACGTACTCGAAGGTATAGACCGGGTACGGCACGCTGATCGGCGACAACTCGACTCCGACGTGCTTCATGAGCTCGTCGGAGTAGTGCTCGAGGACGAACTTCGGCGGGTTGACCATTTGTGTGATGCCGGCCTCCCGCTGCTGAAGATTCGCGACCGCATCCTCCAGACGGGTGATGCCGTCCCCGAGGCTCTCCACCTCGGCGAGGTCTTCCTCGTTGAGATGGCGCGACAAGTTCAAGTCAGCGCGTGAGCCCGTGCGCTGGGCGAGGAAGTAAGCGCCAAGCCCGAGCCACCGCCGACGCGCCGCTGTCAGGACTGCCGGACGAGTTCCGCGCGCATCTGAGTGAACAGGAACAACCCCGGGCGTCGGGAGATCTGCTCGTACTCGCGTGCGACGTCGTCCATGAACTCGGGGACGGCGGCGTCGTCGAGGTGCGCGGTCCAGTCGGTGGATCCGACGGTGCACCACCGCACGAAATCTTCTCGGGAGCCGAAATCCCATTCGACGTCCCGGACGACGAGGTTCGTGGTGTCGAGTCCTGTCGCTTTCGCGAATCCGCGGAATGTCGCGGGCTCGATGTGGATGAACGGCGCCGTGAAGTCGGTGAAGAACTCCGCCCACCGTGGGCGTGCCGAGATGGCCATCATCACGTCTTCGATACTGGTCCGTGGACCGGCGCACACCATCTGGACGATCACACGGCCACCGTCCACGACGCTGCGGGCGATCGCGGCCAACGCCACCTGCAGGTCGGGAACCCAGTGCAGCGCGTTGAACGACACCGCGACGTCGAACTCACGGTCGAACGGAAGGTCGCGAGCGTCCGCGAAACGGAACTCGGCGCGGGCCCCGTCCGGCACCGCCCTCGATTCTGCCTTCGCGATCATCCGCGGGGAGGCATCCACTCCGACCACCGAACCGCCGGGAAGCCGCTCGGCGATCCGGAGCGTGACGAATCCGTCGCCGCACCCCACGTCCAGCACACGTTCAGTGCCGGCGAGGGTGAGCTCCGCGATCGACTGCTCCGCGACGGCGCGCTGCAGTGCGCCGACATCGGCGTAGCCTTCGCCGTCCCAGTCGACCACGACGGCCCGCGGTTCTCTCAGGCTCCCTGGTGGTGCGGGCTCGAGTGTGCGCCGCCCCCGGATCGCGCGATGGACGCGCGGACGCGGGCCGTGGCCTGCCAGATCTGAGTGCTGTCGTGCACGCTGATACACGGTATTCCCTGTTCACGGGCGCTCTGAATCGCCTGCGCGTCCTGAGGGGAGCCGACTCCGTCGAGGACGTCCTCGGTGACGATCGCGCAGAGCGCGGGGCCGTCCAGCTTCCGGACGGGCTCGAGTCCGTGGACGACCATCCACTGCTTGACCATCGCCCAGTGCGACACCTCTTTGTACCGGGTGGGGTTTCCGATGAAGAGAACCCGACGAGAGCGGCGGGCGCGAGCGATATCGATGTGCGTGACGGTAGCCATGGCGGAGGGTTCCTGTCCGTTGCGGGATTCCGTACTGTCAATCCCCACTCGCACCGGTTTCGTTACGCCCCGCCCCAGGAAGTTCGCCGATCCCGCATACGTGAGTGCGAAAGAGTGCTCGAACACGCTTTGCCGCTCACGTACGCGGGGGCCGTCAGCTGCCGAACGGGCTGCCCGACGAGCCTCCGCCGCCTGGCCCGGACGTGTCGGTCACGGTGACGGTGGTGGGGTCCTCGGTGCCGTTGGTCAGCGGCGGAGCGGTGCCCCACTGCTCGAAAGACGGAATGCTCGAGCAGGACCACTGGACCGAGTACTTGCCGGGGTCGACGGTGGCCCGGAGTTCGCCGTCGTCTCCGCCCATCACGACGGTGGGTCCCACAATGGCGGCGGGCACGGTCCCGTCGACGGGGAGGACGTTCATCAGGCACAACACCGCCCCGGGGACGTCGTACCGGACTTCCATGACCACCGCGTTCCCGTCGTCGGTGATGTCGACGGCGATGTCCTCGGGTGCCGCGGACGCCGTGGGTGCGGCGAGCAGACCCACGCCGGTGACTGCGGCGGCGATTCCTGCGGTTCGTGCGATCGTGACCTTCATCGGTGCATCCTTCCGGACTTCTCGGTTGCCGGTTTTGGTACGAGCCAGGAGCCACCCGGGAGTATCGCACCTCCAACCCGGATCTGCTGGGATGCGAAAGGTGGAACACTGCTGGTCTGGGGGTTCTCAGCGTGTCGATCCGGCACCCGGTGCATCGAAGGAGACGGCGAAGTGCTCGGACGGAAGAACTACACGGAGGAAGAGATCGATCACGCCGAGGCGTCCGTCGCGGAGCAACTCGCCGTGTACACGTCGCTGACGGGAGCGATCGCGGGCGAGGTCACGGGCAAGAAGGTCTTCGCCGCGCTGGAGGATTTCGAGCCCCTGTTCTTCGGCAACATGGTCCTCGCGCTGGACCGCTACTTCGTCCACCGGGTCCGGGCGGTGACGGGCAAGGACGCGAACCCGCTCAACGAAGTCGAGATCATTGTCGACTCATTAATGAACAACGGCGGCGTCCTGCGCGGCATCAGCGTCCTGAAGTATGTCCCCGACCAGTCCGTTCTGAAGCTCGAGATCGGCGACCCGATCCGGGTGAGAGCCGACGACTTCACACGTCTGTCGGCAGCGTTCTTCGCGGAGCTGCGGTCGCGGTTCCTGGCATGAGCGTCTGGTTCACGTCCGACCTGCACCTTCGTCACGCGCGGCTGGTGGAGATCCGGGGCTTCGACGCGGAGATCGACGCGCACGACGAATCCATCCTCGACAGTCTGGGTGCCGCCGTCGGGAGCGGCGACCAACTGTGGATACTCGGCGACGTCACCGTCGGGGGTAAAGCCGCCGAGGACTGGGCGCTCCGCGCGCTGGACGAGTTCGCGCGAAAACGGAACGTCGAGCTGCATCTGATCCCCGGCAATCACGACTCGTGCCACCCGATGGCGAACCGCAACAGCCACCTCAGGCAGCGGGTCTTCCTGGACACGTTCGCGTCGGTGCAGCTGTTCGCGCGACGGAAGGTCGCGGGCCGGACCGTGCTGCTGTCCCATTTCCCGTACACCGGCGACCACACCGAGGAGGACCGGGGCGTGAAGTACCGCCTGCAGGACGGGGGAGACTGGTTGCTGCACGGGCACACTCACCAATCCGCTGTACTCGACGCCGCCGTGCATCCCCGGCAGATCCACGTCGGCTGGGACAGTTGGCGCCGACCCGTCCACGTCGACGAGGTCGCGGAGATCATCGAATCCGTCGCTCCGTCTCCGTGAGCGGGGTGGCCGCGGCGCGATAGGTGCCGGGCGTCGATCCGTGAGTGGCCTTGAACAGCCGGGAGAAGTGGGCGGCGTCGGCGAAACCCCAGCGGGCACCGATGGCCGAGACGGTCAGCTCGCGGTACCGGGGGTCGGCGAGATCTCGACGGCACTGCTCGAGTCGCCTTCGCCGAATCCATCCGCTCACCGTGTCGCCCTCGGCTTCGAACATCTTCTGCAGGTGCCGCACCGAGATGTGATGGGCGGCCGCGATCGACTGCAGATCCAGCTCCCGGTCGGCGAGCCGCTCGTCGATGAACGCGGTGACCCGGGCCTGCAGTTCGTCGCCGCGCGACAACGGGGTCGGCCCGTCGGCGAGGTGGAGTTGCTCTGCGAATGCGGCCGCGACCAGGTCGAGGACGGCATCGCCGAGATGCAGCGCGACGGTGGGGGAGGCGTCGGCGATCTGCTCGCCGAGTCCGCGCAGCAGGGGCGTGACGACGGCGCCGAGCCCTTGCCTGCCCGACACCCGGCGCGCGGTGAGCTGCGCGATGCCGTCGGGCGGAACGCGCAGGAGATGCCGGGGGAACATCACGACCAGCATCCGGAACCGGTCGTCGAACGACAGCTGATACGGGCGGGTCGTGTCGTAGATCGCGAAGTCACCCGGGGTGAGCGCAGCTTCACGGCCGTCCTGGGCGAGGATGCAGCAGCCGCCCACCTGCAGTCCGAGTTTGAAGTAGTCGGGGTTGGCGGCGCGGATCGTCCGCGGCGTGCGCCGAATGACGTGCGGGGCGGCCGTGACCTCACTGATCCGGACCGCCCCGACCGTCGCGCCGCGCACCACGCCGCGGAAGTCGTCGTGGTCCGCCGACGTCATCTCGAGGGGGACGAACGCGTCGCTCACCGACTCGCGGAACTCGTCGAACGACACGAGGCGCTGTTCCCCGGGACGGATCAGGCTGCTCACGGCCATCACCTACTCGTCACGGCTAGCTGCGTTTGACGGCTTCGCGGGCGGCGGTGCCCGACGCCATCTTCTCCAGCAACCCGATCAGGACGACCCGTTCCGACGGTGTCAGCGTCTCGGTCCACGTCTGCTCACGCTTGTTGTGCGCCGAGTACGTGCTGACGATGGCCTCGCGCCCGGCGTCCGTCAGCTCGAGATCGACGGCCCGGCGGTCGCCGGCGGACGGTCGCCGGGTCACGAGCCCGTCGCGCTCGAGCGTGTTGACCAGGGCCGACACCGCAGACCTGCTCATCCCGGACAGCGACGCCACCCGCTTGGCCTCGCACGGTCCGGCGAGCCACAACACGAACAGCACCCGGAACCCCGGCCAGCTCCACCCGCTGGGCCGGTGGACCGTCGCCTCGAGGTCGTAGACGAGGGCGCTCGTCACCCGGTGCAGCGCGAGCACCAGCCGCATCGACACCGGATCGACCTCGGGCAACTCGTCGACGGTCTTGCCCACCGCGAAGTCCATGAAGGACAGGAAGTCCAAATCGCTCTGGTCGGTCGTCTCGTCGGGCATGAACCCAGGTTAGCGGCCTGTACTGCTTAATCAAAGCCTTGACCAAAGGCGTCCCGTGAGTACTTATCAACGTCCGGCGGTTGATAAGTACTCACAGGCCGCGGGCGGCAGTACCCGCGTCGACGGGCAGGACGATGCCGCTGATGTGCGCGCTGCCCTCGGCGCCGAGGAACAGCACGACGCGGGTGATCTCGGCGGCGTCCAGCCACGCCACGGGCTGGGCGTGCAGGCTGCGGAACACCGGTTCCACATCCTCGGCGGCGGGTGCCTCCAGGTCGGGACGCATCATCCGGTAGAGGGCGTCGTTGTGGATCATCGGTGTCGAGATATTGCCCGGTGCAATCGCATTCACGGTGATGCCGTGCGGGGCGAGATCGAGCGCAGCGCTCTTGGTGAGCCCGATGACGCCCCACTTCGACGCCGCGTACGCCGCCATGTTGGTGCTGCCTGCGCGGCCCAGCATCGACGAGATGGTGACGATCCGGCCGTATCCCCGCCGGATCATGCCGGGTGCCACCGCCCCCACCGTGTTGAAGACGCCGGTGAGGTTGGAACCGATCGCCTCCGACCACTGTTCCTGCGTGAGCGACTGCACGGGGGCGGCCACGGAGACGCCGGCATTCGCGACCGCGATATCGATCCGCCCGAACTCGGACTCCGCCTCCGCGACGAGTGCGTCCATCGCGGCCCGGTCGGCGGTGTCCGCCTTGGCGGTGAGGCACCGGCGGCCGGTGGCGCGCACCAGTTCGGCGGTCTCGTCGAGGTCGGCGGCGGTGGCCAGGGGGTAGTTCACCGCCGGGCTGTCCTCGCAGCGGTCGCACAGCACGATGTCTGCCCCGCGTTCCGCCAGTGCCACCGCGTGGCTGCGTCCCTGGCCGCGCGCGCCGCCGGTGATCAGGGCGACTCGGCCCTGGAAGTCGTTCATCGTCGTTCTCCTGTCCGGGCGGATCAGCGCAGCTTGATGCTGCCGCCGTCCGCCATCAGTGTCTGGCCGGTCATGTATCGGGAATCGTCGGACGCGAGGAACACCGCCACGGGTGCGATGTCGGTCTCGGGGTCGCCGATGCGCTGCAGCGGAACCTTCGCGACGGACGCGGCGGCGCGGTCGGGGAATTGTTCCTGCCAGGCGAGGACGCCCTCGGTCGCGGCGAACGGGCAGATCACGTTGACCCGGATCTGATCGGCCGCCCATTCGTTGGCCGCCACCCGGCTCACCCCGCGAATCGCTTCCTTCGCGGCGGCGTACGACGTCTGGGTGGGCATCCCGTCGAGTCCGGACCCGGACGCGAAGTTGATCACCGAACCGTTCGCCGCCTTCAACTGCTCGTAGCAGGCCTGCATCAGGTGCACCACCGGATAGAACCCGGTGCGGAACGAGAGGTCGAACATCTCCTGGGTGTGGTCGATCAGCAACGCCTGACGCGAGGCGTGGGCGTTGTTGACCAGCACGTCCACCGATCCGAACGCTGCGACCGCGGCGTCGCGGATCTGCTCGGCGGACTCGCGCCGGGAGATGTCGGCGTTCAGGAAACGGGCGGCCGCTCCGAGTTTCTGCTCGAGTTCCCGACCGCGTTTTTCGTCGATGTCGACGAACAGGACGTTGGCGCCCTCGCGGACGAACACCGTCGTGACGGCCCGTCCGATGCCGCCGGCGCCGCCGGTCACGATCGCTGTCTTTCCGTGCAGCCTCAACGTGTGCTCCTTCTGCGATCGCGGCTCAGGCACCGGCGAGGACGCCGGTCGCCAGCGCAACCTTCTCCAGTTCGGCGACGCTGAACGCCGCGTAGTTCTCGTACGGTCCGCGACCGGCGAAATACGGTGTGAGGAGGCCGTCGAGCTCCTCGGGTGAGAACGCGGAACCCGCTGCGTCGAAGCGGTTCTCGACCTTCGGTGCCTCCATGAGCGCGACCATCTTGCCGTAGACGACGAACACCTGCCCGGTGATCGCGTCGGCGGCGGGGGAGGCCAGGTAGTGGACGAGGGTGGCGACACGTTCGGGGGACAGGGGGTCGAGGCCCGTGTCGCCCGGGTTCTCGCCGAACGCGTCGGCGGTCATGGCCGTCCTGGCGCGCGGGCAGATCGCGTTGGCCCGAACCCCGTAGCGGGACAGGCCCTGCGCCGTCGACAGGGTGAGCGCGGTGATCCCGGCCTTCGCGGCCGAGTAGTTGGGCTGTCCCGCGGACCCGAACAGGAACGCCTCCGACGACGTGTTGACGACCCGCCCGTACACCGGGCCGCCGGCGGCCTTGCTCGCCTCGCGCCAGTGCACGGCCGCGGCGCGCGACGTGGCGGCGTGCCCCTTCAGGTGGACGCGGATGACGTCGTCCCAGTCGGATTCGGAGAGGTTGAAAATCATCTTGTCGCGCAGGATTCCGGCGTTGTTGACGAGGATGTCCATCGATCCGAACGCGCTGACGGCCTCGTCGACGAGGCGCGCGCCGAGCGCCCAGTCGGAGACGTCGCCGGTGACGGCGACGGCCCGGCCGCCGGCCGCGGTGATCTGCGAGGCGACCTCGTGTGCGCCGTCGCCCATGTCGTTGACGACGACCGCGGCTCCGGCGGCCGCGAGTGCGAGGGCTTCGGCCCGGCCGAGGCCTGCGCCGGCGCCGGTGACGACGGCGGTGCGTCCGGTAAGGCTGAGTGATTCCGTCATGGGAACTCCTGATCCGCGAAGAGAAAATTAGATTTCATTCTAGTTGTATCGCATGAACTACTGATCAGTCACTAGATGGTCGCAATATCGTGCAGGAATGTTTTCTACTATTCGTGTCGTTTCGCGTCACCGGGCACCGGCCGCGGGTAGGTCTCGGTGAGTGGGAACTGTGGTCGGCGTCACTGTGCGTCATGCCAGGTTGGGCGTGCTGATCCACTCGAATCCCCCGGAGCCACATATGCATAACATGCCCCTGTCCCCAGGTGAGGCGGAGCGCGCACCGCTCTCACGCGGGAAGTCGTTCGCCCTCCTGGCCCTGATCATCCTTCTGGTCGAGGTCATCCCGCTCGCCTACAACTTCGTCACCCCGGCGCTGCCGGAGATCGCGAAACACTTCGGCACCGCGAACGTCGGCTGGGTGATCACGATCGTCACGCTCGTGCTCGCCGCCTCGACTCCGCTCGTCGGCAAACTCGGCGACATCTACGGCAAGAAGCGGATGATGCTCGTGTCGGCCGCGGTATTCGGCGCCGGATCACTCCTCGGAGCGCTGGCCCCCACCTTCGAACTGTTCCTCGTGGGCCGCGGCCTCCAGGGCGCGGGCATGGCGATCCTCGTGCTCGCCTACGGGCTGATCCGCGACATCCTGCCGCCGTCGATCATTCCCGTGGCGGTGGGATTTGTCGCCACGGGCATGGGCGCCAGCACCATCCTCGGCCCGATCATCGGCGGCTATCTCATCGACCACTTCGGCTACACCGGCGTGTTCTGGGCGCAACTTGCCCACGTGGTGGTCGTCGGCATCGCGGTCGCGATCTTCGTGCCCGAGACCACCCTGCGCACCCGGTCGAAACTCGATGTGCTCGGTGCGGTGATTCTCGGTCTCGGCGCCTTCGTGCTGCTGTTCGGCATCGGCAAGGCCGCCACGTGGGGGTACACGGCGCCTCAGACGCTTCTCTGCGTGGGTGGCGGTCTCGCCGTTCTCGCCGGTTGGCTGGTCTACGAACGCACGCCGAAGGAGCCGCTCGTCGACCTGCAGATGCTCAGGCACGGACCCGTCGCGAAGACGCTGGCCGCCAGCGGTTTCGTGCAGTTCGTCCTGGTCAGCCATTCGATGCTCATCCCGATGTTCGTGATGACCGACCCCGACCTCGGTCTCGGCTACGGATTCGGCGTCACCGCCCTCGCCGTCGCAATCTACACCGTTCCGACGGGTGTCGTGTCGATGATCGCGGGCCCGGTGGGCGGCTACTTCACCCGGCGCATCGGCCCCGCGCCGGTTCTGGTGTTCGGCGGCGCTTCCCTGTCGCTCGGGTCGGTCCTGCTCGCCACCCTGCACGACTCGACCGTCCAGATGATGTTCGGGCAGTTGGTGATCGGCCTCGGGCTCGGTTCCGCGTCGGCGACGTTGCCGAATCTCATCATGCGCACCGTGCCCGCGCAGACGCAGGGGATCGCCGGTGGGATGCTGAACCTGTCGGGCTCGCTGGGCAGTGCGATCGGCAGCCAGATGATGATCGCCATCGTCGCGATCCCCGGCGTCGTGCTGGTGGGCCGCGCCGCCCAGTACTCGGAGAAGGGATTCGTCTACGCCTTCTTCACGCTGGCGGTCGCCGGACTGCTGGCCGCGGTGATGGGACTTCTCCTCACCCGCAACAAGATCGAGCGCCCGGCCGACGCGGCCGCACCCACGTCGGAGTTGGTCGCCTGACCGTCGCCCGCCGCACCAGGACGAGGCCCGCAGCACCTGCGGGCCTCGTTTCGGTGCAGCCGAAGCCGTGCTCAGTCGCGCACCCCCGCGGCCAGCAGGGTGCGGGCCTCCTCGCGACCGTCGAGAAGCCGATTGACGCGGCGGGTCACCTTCCACTCGCCGTCGATCTTGGCGAGCTCCCACCGGTTTGCGGTGATCCGGTGGACCCGGAACCCGGCGTCGTCGTGAATGATCAACTGCGACTTGCATGTGGCCACCGCGGTATCGCCGTCGACGCGCACGTGCCCGGGCTCGAGCATGTGCGCGCAGCCGCCGCCGATCCAGCCCTGATGTGCCTGCGACTGCACCATCGCCGTGATGGCCGCATGCCCGCGCATCACCCCGGTGTCGACGTCGTACACGCCGTCCTCGGTCCACAGACGCGCGACGGCGTCGGCCGAGCCGCTGTCGATGGCGGGGCCGTAGGCGGTCATCAGCTCGAGGATGGCGAGCTTGTCCTCGAGGGCGGTGACGCGTTCGGCGAGTGTGCGGACGAGTTCTTCGGTGCCGGTCATGGGCGGATCCTGTCTTCGGTCGTGGTGCGGAAGGAGAGGCCGAGGGTGTCGCCCAGCTGCCGGAGGGCCTCCAGTTGCTCGCAGTAGTGGGCTGCGCTCGTGGACGTGAGGGTGGCGCTGACGACGGTGGTGCCGGCCTCGCGACGTCGTTCGAGGGAGCGGGCCACGGCGCCCCGTGAGCCGATCGGATCGAGCGGTGCGCCTGCGCTGAGGACCACCTCGAATTTCTCGGGAAGGTCGACCCGGGCGAGCAGCGCGCACAACTCGTCGAGTGACAGACCGAACGGCACCCAGCCGTCGCCGAGCGTCGTCGCGCGGCGCAGGGACCGCAGTGTGCGTCCCCCGATCCACAGCGGGACTCGCGGCTGGACGGCGTGCGGTTCGACGACGACGCCGTCGAAGTCGTAGAACGGGCCGTGGTACTCGGGCCTCGGTTGCGACAGGGACGCGCGCAGCGCCGCGAGCGCGTCGTCGGCGCGGGCGCCGCGGTCGTCGAAGTGGGCGCCGAGCAGGTCGAATTCCTCGCGCAGGCTGCCCACGCCCAGGCCGAGCACGAGCCGGCCGCCGCTGACGACGTCGAGCGTGCCGTAGCGCTTGGCGATCTCGAGGGGGTGGTGATAGCCGAGCACCAGAACCTGCGTGGCCAGGCGGATGCCGGTGGTCTGTGCGGCGAGGAACCCGAGGGTCGCGAGCGGGTCCCAGTAGGTGCCGCCGCGTTCCACTGCGACGTCGGTGGGGACGGCGACATGCTCGCTGCAGGTGAGGTGGTGGTAGCCGAGGCGGTCGGCCGTGCGGGCGATCGCGGTGAGCTCCGCGATGCCGGCGCCGAGTTCCCAGTCCGCGCGGACCGCGGGGTGCGCGATGACGATGGGCGGCGCGATTCCTATGTGCATCAGTTCGTAACTCCGCTCTCGGGGTCGTCTGTTGTCACCGTTGTAGTGGAGGTACCCCGCGGGGTGCGCGGAGATTCCCGGTGACCGGGCGCGGCGGTTGCCCGATTCCTTCCCCGCGGCGGGCGCGGCTGGTACATTTTAAGAATTCATTTCAGTTTTTGTCGGACGTATGCGTGTGACCAGGATATTTGGAGGCGTCGATGACTGTCGTCGATTTGGATGATGCACTGTCGGTACCCGCTGCGAAGAAGGATCTGCCGCCGTCGATGGTGGAACGGATGACGCTCATCCTCGACGCGTTCGACGGCCGGACGTCGCGCCTGACGCTCGAAGAGGTGGCGTGCCGCACCCGGCTGCCGCGGTCCACCGTGCACCGCATCCTCGACCAGCTCGTCCGTCTCGACTGGGTCGACCACGCCAGCTTCGGCTACTGCCTCGGGCGGCGGGCGATGGGACTCGGCGGCGGCGACAACGGGCACAGCCAGGTCCGGGCCGCGGCGGCCCCGCTGCTGCACGAACTGCACATGCAGACCGGGATGGTCGTGCACCTGGCCGTGCTGGACGGCGCGGAGAGCGTGTACCTGGACAAGGTGGGCGGGCGGATGGCCGCGGCCCTGCCGTCCCGCGTGGGTGGGCGCGTGCCCGCCTACACGACGGCGGGCGGCAAGGCGATGCTCGCATGGGTCGACCCGGAGCAGGTGGACGGCATGTACGGGCCGCGGCTCAGCCGCAGCACGGACCGCACGATCACCGAACTGTCCACGTTGCACCAGGAGCTCAACCGGATCCGGCAACGTCGCGGTCTCGCCTTCGAGCGCGGGGAGGCGGTGCGCGGAATCGGGTGCGTCGGTGTCGCTGTCCGCAGCGCCGACGGACCGGTCGCCGGCATCTCGCTGTGCGGAGACGCGCGCACCGTCCAACTCGAGCGCGTCGCCCCGCTCGTCGTCGACGCAGCCCGGGAAGTCACGCGGACGCTGCACCCCGAACTGGGAACGCCCCGCCGCGGCCGCCGGACTCCGGAGATCCCGGACAGCTCGTGGTCGACCGAGACCCTCGACCAGCTCCTCGCGGTGCAGTCGGGGCAATGGCTGTAGCGCCCGTGCGTGGCTGACGAGTCCCCGGACTCGTTACGCGCGCACGGGCAGCGGGGCGGCGTCGAGGCCGAAACCGCCCCGGAAGAACACCATCGGACGCTCGTCGCACACCGATTCGAGTTCCAGGACGCGTCCGATCACGACGTCGTGATCGCCGGCGGTGTGCACCGACTGCACGTCGGCATGCACGCGCAGGAGGACCCCCGGCAGCGACGGCGTCGACCACCCCGACGGCTCCCAGACGAGCCCGTCGAACTTGGCACCCCGGCTCGAACCGAACCGGGCGCAGAGGTCCGTCTGGTCCTCGTGTAGCACGTTGATCGTGAAGCGTCCCGACCGCCGGATGCGCGGCCATGCCCGGCCGCGGTGATCGGCACAGAACAGGATCAGTGGCGGCTCCAGCGACACCGACGCGAACGACTGGCACGCGAAACCGACCGGGCCCTCCGCGTCGAGCCCTGTCACCACCGTCACGCCGCTGGCGAATTGCCCCAGGGCACGGCGCATCTCGCCCGGTGACGGTGCGTCCGGGTGTGCCGCGGGCTTGTTGCCGGCCGGTTCGGTTGCCATCAGACCGCCTCCGATTGCTCTTCCGTCGCCGACCGATTCGGCGATCGACCCCGAGGCTAGAGACGCCCCCGAAGCGTCACGAGATGCCGTCTCGGTCAGTGGAAGTCCCCGCCCGGACCGTGCCCGAGCCGTGCGGTGTCTCGCTGACCGGGATCGCTCCTGTCCGAGTCGGGACCACGCTGGCAACGTGATCGACCATGACGACTGACTCGAGTTACGAGGGCACCCTGAAGGAGCTGAAGACCGACCTCGGCGTGCTTCGCTACCACGAGGCCGGCGACGGTCCGCCTCTTCTGCTGCTGCACGGTTCCGGCCCCGGCGTGACGGGGTGGCGCAACTTCCGCGGCAACCTCGGCGTCTTCGCCGAGCACTTCCGCACCTTCATCCTGGAGTTCCCGGGATTCGGGGTCAGCGACGATTTCGGCGGCCACCCGATGCTCACCGCGGGCGACGCGGTGCTCCGCTTCCTCGATGGTCTCGGACTCGATGAGGTGGCGATGCTCGGAAACTCGATGGGCGGCATCGTCGCCACCCAGTTCGCCATCGCACACCCCGACCGCGTCGCCAAGTTGATCACCATCGGCGGCATCGGCAGGAACCTCTTCAGCCCCGGTCCCGGTGAGGGCATCAACCTCCTGATGGAGTTCACGGACGAACCCACCCGGGAACGACTGATCGCGTGGCTGCACTCGATGGTGTTCGACCCCGCCATGGTCACCGAGGAACTGATCGAGGAACGCTGGACGCAGGCCACCGACCCCGAGACCCTCGCCAGCGCCCGCAAGATGTACAGCAAGGCCGCGTTCGAGGCAGGCGCCAAGGCGGCACTCGCGTCCGACGCCACCCCGTACTGGGCCCAGCTGCACAAGGTGACGGCGCCGACGCTGCTCACGTGGGGCCGCGACGACCGGGTCAGCCCGCTGGACATGGCGATCCTCCCGATGCGGTCGATCCCGCGGGCGGAACTGCACGTGTTCCCGAACTGCGGGCACTGGGCGATGATCGAGCAGAAGACGGCGTTCGAGAGCGCCGTCCTCGCCTTCCTCCTCCGCAAGGACGGCAGCGGACGATGAGCGGCACCGCAGAAACCTTCGATACCACAGTCGATTTCCTTGTCGTCGGCAGCGGTGGCGGCGGCATGGCCGCGGCGATCACCGCGGCCCACCGCGGGATCGACACCCTCGTCATCGACAAGGGCGCGACGTTCGGCGGATCCACCGCCATCTCCGGCGGCGGCATCTGGATACCCAACGCCCCGACGCTGCGCGCGAAGGGTGTCGTCGACTCCCGCGAGTCGATCCGCCGCTACCTCGACATCATCACCGAGGGCACCGTCGCCGCCGACCGCCTCGACGCGTTCGTCGACAAGGGTCCCGAGCTGATGGAACTGCTCGACCGCAGCCCGCACATGGAGCTGTACTGGGTGAAGGGCTACTCCGACTACCACCCGGAATACGAGGGCGGGCGGCCGCTCGGGCGCACCATCGAATGCATCCCGTTCGACACCCGGGCGCTGAAGGAGGACGAGCAGTTCCAGCGTCCCAACAGCATGAAGGGTCCGCTGGGCCTGTGGGTCACCTCGAAGGATTACCACGACCTCGCCATGGTCAAGCGCACGTGGAAGGGCCGCAAGGCGTCGCTGGTGGCGGCGTGGCGGGTGGCGTCCAACGTGGTCCGGCGACGCCACATGGCGACCGGCGGACGCGCACTGGTGGCGCGGATGCGGATGGTCCTCAAGGACGCCGGGGTGCCGCTGTGGCTGAAGACGTCGATGACGGAACTGATCGTCGACGGCACCGGAGCGGTCGTGGGTGTGCTCGCCGAGCGCGACGGACAGACGGTCCGGATCGGCGCCCGCCGCGGCGTGCTGCTCGCGACCGGCGGGTTCGACCACAACCAGGACATGCGGGCCAAGTACCTGCCCCGGCACGGCGTTCCGGACGTCAGCGCCGGCGCCCGGGAGAACACCGGCGACGGCATCGTCGCCGGCCAGAAGCTCGGTGCGGCAGTCGACCTCATGGACGACGCCTGGTGGATGCCGTCGGTGCTGCACCCGATGGGTGCCGTGATCCCGCTCGTGTCGGAGCGGTGCATTCCGCCGTCCGTCATCGTGAACGGACGCGGCGAACGCTTCACCAACGAGTCGTCGCCGTACGTGAACTTCGTGCACGACCAACTCGACGGCGGCCATGTCCCGGCGTGGTTCGTCATGGACAACAAGGCGAAGTCGCGGTACCCGTTCGCGCAGGTGCTGCCGGGTGTGCCGTTCCCTCAGGGGTTCTACGACTCCGGTGTCGTGCACAAGGCGGACACGCTGCGTGACCTCGCCGAGAAGATCGGCGTCAAAGCAGACACCCTCGTCGCGACCGTCGATCGCTTCAACGGCTTCGCCCGCAGCGGCACCGACGAGGACTTCGGCCGCGGCGAGAGCGCGTACGACCGGTACTACGGCGACCCGACGATGAAGAACCCGTGCCTCGACGAGATCGTCCAGGGCCCGTTTTACGCGATCCGCTGCGAGGCAGGCGACCTGGGCACGAAGGGCGGACTCGTCACCGACGCCGACGCCCGGGTGCTCCGCGAGGACGGGACCGTCATCGACGGCCTGTACGCCACCGGCAACACGTCGGCGTCGGTGATGGGCAACGAATACGCCGGCGCGGGCGCGACCATCGGTCCCGCCATGGTGTTCGGCTACATCGCCGCGCAGCACGCCGCCCACGTGAGTGGCAAAGAGTCCCGGAACACACGACAGCACTCACGTGCGGGGGAGGTGGCGTGATGCTGAGCGACGCGCAACGACTGTCCGCCGCCCACCTCCTGCGGAACGCCGAACGGAACCGCGCACCCATCGATCCGCTGACCACCGTGTTCCCGGGCATCGACGTCGTCGACGCCTACGAGATCGCGCTGCTGAACATCCGGGCACGGCTGGCGGCGGGGGAGACGGTGTACGGCCACAAGGTCGGACTGTCCTCCGAGGTCATGCAGAAGATGATGGGCGTCGACGAGCCCGACTACGGACATCTGCTGTCGAGCATGGTGTACGCCGAGGGGACGCCGATCGACACCGCGCAGTTCTGCTACCCGCGCATCGAGGTGGAGATCGGATACGTCCTCGGCGAGACCCTGCCGGGGGAGGGGTGCACCGAGACCGACGTGCTCGCGGCCACCGAATACATCGTTCCCAGTATCGAACTGATCGACTCCCGCATCACGGACTGGAAGATCGGGCTCGCCGACACGATCGCCGACAACGCGTCCTCGGCCGGCGTGATCCTCGGAGCCGGACGGGTGGAACCGGCGAACGTCGACATCGGCGCGATCTCCGCGGTGCTGTTCCAGGGCGAGGAGGAGATCGCGCGGGGGGAAGCGTCGGCGGTGCTCGGCAATCCCACGAAGGCCGTGGCCTGGCTGGCGCGGAAGGTCGCGAGCTTCGGAGTGCAGCTCGAGGCCGGGCACGTGATCCTGCCCGGTTCGTGCACCCGCGCGATCGACGCCCGCCCCGGCGACGTGTTCCGCGCCGATTTCAGTGACATCGGCTCCGTATCAGTAGAATTCAAGTAAGGCGACAATTGTGACCAAGGCTTTCGCCGCGATCGTCGGATCCGGCAACATCGGCACCGACCTGATGTACAAACTCCTCCGCTCGGAGATCATCGAGCCCCGCTGGATGATCGGCGTCGACCCCGACAGCGAGGGACTGAAGCGCGCCGCGGACCGGGGTGTGATCGCCAGCGCCGAGGGCGTCGACTGGCTACTCGCCCAGGACGAGCGCCCCGACATCGTCTTCGAGGCCACCTCGGCCTACGTGCACCGGGCGAACGCGCCCCGCTACCGGGAACTCGGCATCCAGGCGGTCGACCTCACCCCGGCCGCGCTCGGACCCGCGGTCGTGCCCGCCGTGAACATGGGCGAGCACCGCACCGCACCGAACGTCAACCTCATCACGTGCGGCGGCCAGGCGACCATCCCCATGGTCCATGCCGTCTCCCGGATCACCGACGTCGCGTACGCCGAGATCGTCGCCAGCGTGGCCTCGCCGTCCGCGGGCCCGGGTACCCGCGCGAACATCGACGAGTTCACGATCACCACGAGCCGGGGCATCGAGACGATCGGCGGGGCGAAGAAGGGTAAGGCGATCATCATCCTGAACCCGGCCGAGCCGCCGATGTTCATGAAGGACACCGTGTTCTGCTCCATCCCCGCCGACGCCGACCGCGGCGCCATCACCGCGTCCATCCACGACGTCGCGGCGTCCGTGCAGGCGTACGTCCCCGGCTACCGTCTGCGCGCCGAACCGCAATTCGACGACCCGACGCCGATCAGCGGAGGACTCGCCCGCGTCGGCATCTTCCTCGAGGTCGAAGGCGCCGGCGACTTCCTGCCGCCCTATTCCGGCAACCTCGACATCATGACCGCCGCCGCCACCAAGGTCGGCGAGAGCTTCGCGACGCAGATCCTCGGCGCCAGCGTCTGAGCGCGTCCGCCCCACATTCACTCTTCGAAGGAATACCGATGCCTTACAGTGCCGATCTCGACATCCGGGTGACGGACTCGTCGCTGCGCGACGGCTCCCACGCCAAGCGACACCAGTTCACCGTCGACCACGTCCGCTCCATCGTCGGGGCGCTCGACGCCGCCGGCGTTCCGGTCATCGAGGTCACCCACGGCGACGGACTCGGCGGTTCCTCGTTCAACTACGGATTCAGCCACACCCCGGAACAGGAACTGATCAAGGCCGCGGTTGAGACGGCAACGCGGGCCAGGATCGCGTTCCTCATGCTCCCCGGACTGGGTGTCCAGTCCGACATCCGGGAGGCCGCGGACAACGGCGCGAGCATCTGCCGCATCGCCACGCACTGCACCGAAGCCGACATCTCCGTGCAGCACTTCGGGCTCGCCCGCGAACTCGGGCTGGAGACGGTCGGGTTCCTGATGATGTCTCACAGCCGGCCGCCGGAGGTTCTCGCGCAGCAGGCGCGGATCATGGCGGATGCCGGCTGCCAGTGCGTCTACGTGGTGGACTCGGCCGGGGCGCTGATCCTGAACGCCGTCAGCGACCGCGTGTCCGCCCTGGTGGCCGAACTCGGCGACGACGCACAGGTTGGATTCCACGGCCACGAGAACCTCGGCCTCGGTGTCGCCAACTCGGTGCTCGCCGTCGAGGCGGGCGCCTTGCAGATCGACGGCTCCACCCGGCGCTTCGGCGCCGGCGCGGGCAATACCCCGGTCGAGGCGTTCGCCGCCGTCACCGAGAAACTCGGAATCCGCACCGGCATCGACACTCTGAAGATCATCGACGCCGCCGAGGACGTCGTCCGGCCGATCATGGACGGCGACTGCCTGCTCGACCGGCTGTCGCTGACCATGGGTTACGCGGGCGTGTACTCCAGCTTCCTCAAGCACGCCGACTCCCACGCCCGCCGGTACGGCGTGTCCGGTGCGGAAATCCTCATCGAGGCCGGCAGGCGCGAGCTGGTCGGCGGTCAGGAAGACCAGCTGATCGAAATCGCCCTCGGCCTCGCGGACCGGCAGTCCGCGGAACCTGCAGTCGCCGAGAAGAAGTCCGCCTAGGCGTTCCGCCGGGTACCGACACCAGAAAGCCGAGATCATCATGGGCCAGGTTCTTGACAGGATCGAACAGTACGCGGACGAGATCCGCGCGGAAGGCACCGAGGGCGACAAGCTGATGCGCCTGTCGGACACGTCCGCGAAACGGTTGCGCGACTCCGGGGTGATGCGGATGCTGCAACCCAAGGAATACGGCGGCTACGAATCGCATCCGCGCGAGTTCGCGGAGACCGCGATGGGCATCGGCGCCATCGACGGAGCCGCGGGCTGGGTCAGCGGCATCGTCGGCGTCCACCCGTGGGAACTGGCGTTCTTCGACCGCACCGCGCAGGACGAGGTGTGGGGCGAGGACTCCGACATGTGGATGGCGTCGCCGTACGCCCCGATGGGGGTGGCCGTGCCCGTCGACGGCGGCTACGTCCTCAACGGACGGTGGTCGTTCTCCTCGGGCACCGACCACTGCGGGTGGGTCATGATCGGCGCCGCCGTCGGCGACCGAGACGGCAACCGGGTGATGCCACCCAAGATCCTGCACGTGCTGCTGCCACGCTCGGACTACGACATCGACCAGGACAGCTGGAACGTCGTCGGACTGCGCGGCACCGGATCCAAGGACCTGATCGTCAAGGACGCATTCATCCCGCAGCACCGGACACTGCAGGCCGACAAGGTCTTCGACGGATCCGCGCCGAAGGAGTTCGGCCGCACCCAGACGCTCTACAACTTCCCGTTCTCGTGCATCTTCCCGCTCGGCATCACGTCCTCGCTCATCGGCATCGCCGAGGGCGCGCTGGCCTGCCACCTGAACGCGCAACGCGAACGCGTCACCGTCTCCGGGACCCCGATCAAGGACGACCCCTACGTGCTGTTCGCGATCGGCGAGGCGGCCGCGGAGATCGCGGCGTCCCGCGCGGCGATCCTGGAGACGGTCGACCGGTTCTGGGACATGACCGAGAAGGGGCAGGACATCTCGTTCGAACTCCGCTCCATCGGTCGGCGCACCCAGACGGCCGCCGCCTGGCGGGCGGTGCGCGCCGTCGACGAGATCTTCGCGCGCTCCGGCGGCGGTGCGCTCCAACTGAAGACGCCCATGCAGCGTTTCTGGCGGGACGCCCACGCCGGCCTGTCCCACGCCATCCACGTGCCGGGCTCGATCTTCCACTCCTCGGCCCTCACCCAGCTCGGCGGCGAACCCCAGGGCATCCACCGCTCCATGATTTAGGCGCTTCGCGCCCGTGCGCCTTTTTGGTCGTTCCAGCTACCAGAAAGGCGCACGGGTGGCGGAGCCGCCTCCAGGAAAGGACTTCACATGACCGACATCCGAGGGCTCGGCTACCTGCGGATCCAGACGAAGGACGTGCCACGCTGGCGGGAGCTGGTGGTGGACGGGCTGGGCATGGCCGTCGGTTCCGGCCCCGAGCCCGACGGCCTGTACCTGCGCGTCGACGAGCGACGGTCGCGGCTGATCGTCCTGCCCGGCGACACGGACAAGGCGCTCGCCGTGGGCTGGGAGGTGCGCGACCAGTTCGCCCTCCAGCGAGTGCGGGAGCAGGTGGAGAAGTCGGGCGTCACGGTCGACGTCCTGTCCGAGGAGGAGTCGCGCTACCGCGACGCCGAGCAGGTGATCGCGTTCGACGATCCGTCCGGCACCCGGGTGGAGGTGTTCTTCGGGCCCGTGCTCGACCACAGTCCCGTCGTCACCCCGCACGGGGGCCGCTTCGTCACCGGCGCACAGGGGCTGGGCCACGTGGTCCTCCCGACGCCGGCGTTCGAGGAGGCCTACACGTTCTACACCGAGGTGCTGGGGTTCCTGCCCCGCGGCGCGATCCGGCTCGGACCGGCCGACGCCCCGGGACCGGCCCGGCGGGTGCGGTTCATGGGCGTCAACCAACGCCATCACAGCCTCGCGTTGTGCCCCGCGCCGCACAGCGGCGAACCCGGGATGGTGCACCTGATGACGGAGGTCGACTCCCTCGACGCCGTCGGCCAGGCACTCGACCGGCTCGGCAAGCTCGGCTTCTCCATCTCGTCGACCCTCGGCCGTCACACCAACGACCGCATGGTGTCGTTCTACGTGCGCGCCCCCGGCGGCTGGGACCTCGAATTCGGCACGGAGGGCATGCTCGTCGACGAGGCGCACTACACCGCCGAGGAGATCACCGCGGACAGTTACTGGGGCCACGACTGGTCGGGTTCCGAGCCGCTGGCGGCGTTCGCATGACGGTCTCGCGCGCCCGGATCGGCGCGGTGGCCGCACTCGTCCTCCTCGGCGGAAGTGCCTGTTCCAGTGCGGCATCCGAGACGGTCACCGACACGTCGCCCCGGCCGGGTCAACTCCTGTCGGCCCGCTCCGTGAACGATGGTCCCGCGCTGCCGAGCGCCGGACGGAACGAGGTGATCACCTACGCGTCGCAGGACGGCAACGGCGACCCCGTCGTGGTGTCGGGCACCGTGTCTATTCCCCGCACGCCGGCACCCGAGGGCGGGTATCCGGTGATCAGCTGGGCGCACGGCACCACCGGAGTCGCGGACGCCTGCGCCCCGTCCGCGGATTTCGCGGGCGGCCCCGCCCACAGTTATCTCTCCGGGGTGAATGCGTCCCTCGACGACTGGGTGGCGAAGGGGTACGCGGTGGTGAGCACGGACTACCAGGGTCTGGGCACGCCGGGAATCCATCCGTACATCAACGGTGACACGGAGGCGAACGCCGTCGTGGACATCGTCCGCGCCGCCCGCGACGTGGATCCGGCGGTCGGCTCGACGTGGTTCGTGATCGGGCACAGCCAGGGTGGGCAGGCGGCGCTGTTCACCGCCGCGCAGGCCGGGGAGCGTGCCCCGGAACTGCATCTCGGCGGTGCGGTGACGATCGCCCCGGGCAACGGGCTCGACCAGACGCCGCAGTACTTCCGCTCGGGTGTGCCGGGTATCGAAGCGGCCGAGGCGTTCCTCCCGCTGATCCTCCTCGGCGCGCAGGCCGCCGATCCCGCGATCGACCCGTCGGCGCTGTTGACGGAGCAGGCGCAACCGCTGCTGACGGCGGCGCGGACCGGGTGCATCGACGACATCCGGAAGGTGCCGCCCGTGCCTGCGGGTCAGGTCTTCCGCCCCGACGCCGACCTGGGGCCGCTGACGGAGTACCTGGGCCGCCAGGAGCCGTCGAGGGTTCACGTGCAGGTCCCGACGCTGGTCGCGCAGAGTTCCGGTGACCTGGTGGTGAGCAAACCGTCGACGGATCTGATGGTGAAGACGTTGCAGGACAACGGGAACGAACTCACGTATCGGACGTACGAGGGTGCGGACCATCGCGGGACGATCGGGGCGTCGCAGCAGGACGCGCAGGATTTCGTCGCCGGGATCCTCGCCCGCTGAGGGTGCCGGGACCTCACCGGACGACACGACCATCAACAGTCTGTTGACAACAGACTGTTGATGGCGTGAAGTGGTCGGGTGACCACCGACGACCAGACACACGCGGCAGAGCTTGATTCGGCACGCTCGACGCTGAACCAGGCCGGTGCCGCGAGGCTCGAGCGGCGTCCGTGGGAGCATCCCGGGCAGCCGCGGTCGGACACCGACTTCGTCAGGTTCGCGGCGTGGGCCGGCCGGGATGCGCAGGGCACGGACCCGGCTGTGGTCGCGGCAGGGCTGCGGCTGCTGTCTTCGGCGCGGGTCGAGCTCGACCAGATCGAGGCCGGTCTGCTGTTCGCCGCCCGCAGCAGTGGGCTGACCTGGCCGCAGATCGCGGAGGCGCTCGGCCTGGGGACGGCTCAGGCCGCCCAGCAGCGCCTGAACCGGGTCCTTGCCAGAGCCGGCGACCGCGACGCGGAGGCATGAGCTGTGCCGATTCTCCCCCTGCCGGACGCGTCGGAGCGATACGGTGACACTCTGCTGACGGGCGTCGCAGCCAGCCCGGGAACCGCCGTCGGCCCTGCGCGGATCATCGGCGGCCTGGACGACTTCGTCCGTTTCCGCTCGGGCGACGTCCTGGTCTGCCGAACGACCGCGCCGGCGTGGACCCCGCTGCTGGCCCTCGCGTGCGCGGTGGTCACCGAGACCGGCGGTGTGCTGGCGCACGCCGCGATCGTGGCCCGTGAGTTCGGCATCCCTGCCGTCCTGGCCGCGCCAATGGCCATGACCACCCTGACCGACGGCCTGCTGGTCCGCGTGGACGGCACGCACGGGCACGTCGCTGTTCCGAACGCCGGGGGGATCTGATGCCGCACCGCACTCCGACGGACATTCTGGTGTTGCACGCCGTGCGGATCCTGGGCTACGCCGAGACCGCGCGCATCGCCGCCCGTTTCGATCTGTCTGTCGAGACGACCGTCGAGCACCTGCTCGATGCCCAGGCCCGTGGGTGGGTCACCCGCACCCCCTTCGCCGAGGACAGCGGCTGGTCCCTGACCGATCTCGGGAAGGCGCACGGCGAAAGACTGCTCGCCGCCGACCTCGACCGGTGCGGGATCCGTGCCGTGGTGGTGCAGGTCCACCGGGAGTTCCTGCCGCACAACGTCGCCGTCGCGGACGCGTGCACCGCCTGGCAGTTGGCCGAGCTGGGTATCGGCGAGGCCATCGTGACCCTCGACGAGACCACCACCCGCCTGGGAATCGCGGCAGACGCCCTGGCCGATTTCGAGACGCGCCTGGTTGCGGGCACGGACCGATTCGCCGGCTACCAGCAGCGGTTTGCCGACGCCGTCGGGCGGTCGAGCACGGATCCGGGCTGGATCACCGCGACCGACCGCGACTCCTGCCACCGCGTCTGGTTCGAGTTCCACGAGGACCTCATCGCGTCCCTCGGCCTGGCCCGGTAAGAGGCCTAGTCTCGAACTCATGGGCCTGCGACTGCGCGACACCGTCGGACATCAGCTACGCGAGCTTCGCTACGAGCCGACGGCGAAGCGGATCCGTGCCGAGCTGAACGGGACCACGGTGGTCGACAGTGACCGTGCGGTCCTCGTCTGGGAACCGCGGCGCGTCGTTCCCACCTACGCGGTGCCGGCGGAGGATATCGCCGCGGAGTTGTCGCCGGAGCCACCGGGTTCGGTGCAGGCCGACGGCGACGTCGGCTTCGCGCTGCCGGACGTGACGACGATGCCGGTGCTCGATCCGCGGATACCGTTCTCGGTGCACAGTGCGGAGGGCGAGCCCGTCGCGATCCGCATCGACGGAGCACGGTACGCCCTGGGGTTCCGGCCCGGCGACGACGAACTGTCCAGCTACGTGGTTCTCGACTTCGACGGCTTCGACCGCTGGCTGGAGGAGGACGACGAGATCGTCGGCCATCCGCACGACCCGTTCCAGCGCATCGATGTTCGCCGCACGTCCCGCCACATCCGGGTGATGCTGGGCGACACCCTCCTCGCCGACACTCGGCGGGCGAAAATGCTGTTCGAAACACTGCTTCCGGTGCGCTACTACCTGCCGCCCGAAGACGTCGTCGCGGAACTGCAACCGAGTGCGACGACGACGTACTGCGCCTACAAGGGCAAGGCCGCCTACCGGTCCGCGGTCACCGCCGGCGGAGTGCTCCACGACATCGCGTGGCGATATGACGAGCCCCTCGTCGACGCGTCGGAAGTCCGGGGACTCGTGGCGTTCTTCGACGAGCGGCTCGATCTGATCGTCGACGGTGTGGCCCGGCCGCGGCCGGAAACGCCCTGGTCGTAGCGTTCGCTCCCTGGTCCTAGTCCTCGGCGGCGTCCGCGCCGTCGAGTGCGATCTCGAGTGCCCGGGCCTCGTGGGCGTGCCCGAGCAACTCGTATCCGACGACGGTGACGACCGGGGCCAGCATCACCACGATCAGGCACCACGCCATCGACACGCCCTGCGCCGCCAGCACGAGGGCGAGCGCGATCGTCGCCGCGGTCAGGACGAGGAGTAGGACGTGGAACGGGTCGGGAACCCGCAGCAGATACGTGTACAGCAGGTACACGGCCGCGAGGTAGATCGCGACGGGGACGGCGACGGCGAGCACCGTCGCCGTCGCGCCGATGTGGGAGGCGTGTTCGATGTAGTACGCCGCCACGTGCAACCCGGCCCCCACGGCGGCCAGCGCGGCGAAGACCACGATGTGGCTGTACCCCCAGACGAACGAGCGGCGGCGATACACCGCGAGCACCTCGGCCGACGGCAGGGTGTAGTACACCCACCACAGGCCGAACGTGAGTCCGATGCCCGCGACGGCGACGAGTATCGCATCGAGCGACCACCCCTGGTGTTCGACGACGGCGGACAGTGAGGCCACCGTGCCGATCACACCCTCGCCGAGCGTGATGATCACGAGCAGGCCGTGACGCTCGACGATGTGGTGTGCGTGCCAGGGTGTTCCGCCCTTGTACCGTTCGGCGATGACGGGGCTGCTCATCTCGACGAGGATGAGGACGGCGCCGAGGCCGAACGCGTACTCGACGGTGAGGGGTGCGATCGCCAGCGTCACCCAGCCGATCTGTGCGAAAACGAGCGCCGTGGCGTACGTCAGCGACGCCGAGCGGTGGTCGGGGTCGTGCCTGGCCGCGCGCAACCACTGGAACACCATGGCGACGCGCATGACGATGTACCCGGACACCATGACGGTGTTGTCGAGTTCGACTCCGCGGTCGATGGATGCGAACATCTGCGGCATGCCGAGCGCCATCACGATGACGCCGATCATCTGGATCATGGTGGTGACGCGGTAGATCCAGTCGTCGGTGTCGTAGGCCGAGGCGAACCAGGAGAAGTTGATCCAGGCCCAGATGGTCGAGAACATCGCGAACGAGAAACCCGCCAGCCCGGCGCCGACGTGTCCTTCGGCGAGGAGGTGGGCGAATTGATTGCCCGCGACACCGAACGCGACGACGAACGTCAGGTCGAACAGCAGCTCCAACGGCGTTGCCGCACGGTGTTCCTCGTCCGGATCGCGGCCGACCATCTTCTGGACGCGGTGGGCGAGGCTCCTGCCGTTCGATGCCGATTCTTCGGGCGCGTTCACGGCTGTGCAGTTACGGCGTCGCCTGGTCTGCCTGCACCACGAGGTCGGCGACAGCGACGGGCTGGGATACCAGGACGGCGTGCGACGCGGGAATCTCCGTGATCTGCGCCCCCGCCCGGGTGGCCATGAACCGCTCGGACGCCGCCGGAATCACCTGATCGTTCTGAGCGACCATGGCCCAGCTGGGAGTCGACGCCCACGACGGCGCACCGCTGGGTTCGAGGTTCGCCACCAGCGCGGCCGACCGCTGGTGCGCGAGCATGTCGGCGGCCGTCGCGTCGGACACGTCCGGCGCGAACACCCGATGGAAGTCGGCCGGGTTGATGTAGCCGTCGAGGTTCCTGCCCGCGATCCCGGTGGGATCGTTCTCGACGACCTTCACCTGCAGCACGGGCGGGAGCAGCTGGCTGCCGGGAAAGCGGATGGGGTCGAGGTTCAGCATCACCGGCTCGCCCTGCGCCGGGGCGAATGCCGCCACGTAGACGAGCGCCTCGACGTTCGGCGAGTGCACATTGGTGATGACGGCGCCGCCGTACGAGTGACCGACGAGCACCACCGGTCCCGGGATGTCCGCGAGCACCTTCTCGATGGCGGCGGAATCGTACGCCGGTCCGCGCAGCGGGTTGTCCGGGACGACGACTTCGTACCCGCGACCACGCAGGTCCGCGGCCACCGCGTCCCAGCTGGTCGTGTCGGCGAACGCGCCGTGGACCAGCACCACCGTCGGCAGATCCTGGGCGACGGCCGGTCCGGCCCCGACGGTGAGCGTACCGGCCGCGGCGATCGCGCACGCGGCGACGGCGGTTCGAAGTCGAAGAAGTCGCATCACTCGTCTCCCGGGTCAGGACGGAACACAGTGGTCAGGGGCGAAGGGGGCTGTGCGCCAACCTCTGTCGTACGACGAGAAGCAGTGTCGTACGACGGACGACGCCGTGGCCTGGCCCTTCGTCGCTGAGATTACTCGCCCGCAGCGCGGTCGGCATCATTTCGGCTAGCGTGAGCGGAGGGGGACATTCCGCTCGTCCGTGCACGCTCCGCCGTCGTCAGGAGGAACCCCGTGGATCTCGCATTGCGCGGCACCGTCGCCGTGGTCACCGGAGCCAGCAAGGGTATCGGGCTCGCCATCACCCGGGCACTCGCCGCGGAAGGTGCCTTCGTGGTGGCGGGGGCGCGTTCGCCCGGCCCGGAACTGGAAGAACTCGTCCGCAGTGGAAACGTGGAGGCGGTGAGCGTCGACCTGTCGACCCCCACCGGCCCGGGTGAACTCGTTGCCGCCGCCGCTGCCCGTGGCAGTCTCGGCGTCGTCGTCAACAACGTCGGCGCCGCCCACCCGAGACTGACCGGCTTCCTCGACGTGACCGACGACGACTGGATCACGACGATGAATCTCAACCTGATGTCGGCGGTGCGGACCATCCGGGCCGCGCTGCCCACGATGATCGCCGCGGGCCGGGGGAGCATCGTGACCACGAGTTCGGTCAACAGTTTCCTGCCCGATCCCACCGTCATCGACTACTGCGCGTCCAAGGCCGCGCTCACCAACTTCTCGAAAGCTCTGTCGAAAGAGATGGGACCATTGGGAATTCGGGTGAACACTGTCAGCCCCGGCCCCGTGTCGACCGCCCTGTGGCTCGGTGACGACGGGGTGGCCGCCACGGTGGCGCGCGCCGCGGGCGGCGAACCGGAGGCGGTTGCGGAGAGTGTCGCCAAACAGGCGGTCACGGGCCGGTTCACCCGCCCGGACGAGGTGGCGGATCTCGTCGTGTTCCTCGCGAGCGACCGGGCGGGCAACGTGACGGGATCCGATTTCGTGATCGACGGCGGACTCGTCACCACCCTCTGACCGCCCGCGGACTACCGGCGCCCCAGAAGTTTCCGCATGCCCTCGGCCGCGCCGCGCACGAGTGCGTCGCGGGGGAACCCGCTGCGCTTCTGCGCCGCGTCGTAGTTGCCGCCCGCCACCCAGACCGGCCCGTCGGCCAGGTGCGTGAGACCCTCCCGGGCCACGTCTTCGGGCTCGGCGACCTTCATCCCCGGCAGATCGAAGTTCAGGCCTGCCCGGACCATCGCCGGCGTGCGGGTGACGCCGAGAACGAGTTCGACCACGTGAACCCCGAACGGCGCCAGTTCGAGCCAGAGGCTTTCCGCGAAGATCCGGCCGAACGCCTTCGACGCGGCGTAGATGCTCTGATCTTCCGACCCCAGATAGCCGGCCAGCGAACCGACCAGCACGATCCCGCCCCGGCCGCGGTCCTTCATCCTCGTGCCGAAATGCTGCGACAGGTGCAGTTGAGAGGTGATGTTCAGGTCGATGACGCGCTGGAAGCCGGCGAGGTCTCCGCTGACGAACTCGTGCCCGTAACTGTTGGCTCCGGCGTTGAAGATCAGCAACCCGACCTCGACGTCGTCGGTGGCCGTGCGGATCCGGTCGAGGGCGTCCGGGTCGAGGAGATCGAGCGCGAGGGTGCGTACCAGGACGCCGTGCGCGCGGACCTTGGCGGCGGTCTCCTCGAGGGGGCCGGGCTTGCGGGCGATCAGCACGAGGTTGATCCCCGCTCGGCCGAGTTCCTCGGCGAAGCTCGCGCCGACACCCTCGGAGCCGCCTGCGATCACGGCCCACGGTCCGTAGTGATCGATGTCGATCATGATGTGTCCCTTCGGGAATGGTGTCAGTGAACGACGACGGGAGTCGGTACGGGGTCGGGATCGCGCACCGGCACGGCACCCGCCTGCGCGGCCCGGGTGATCGACGCGGTCAGCGCCGCGCACCCTTCCCGGGGAGCGCCGGGGCGTCCCGGTCCGGAGCCGCCGATCTCACGGCACCGGGAGCGGGCCGCGTCGTCCCACTGAATGGATGTGTGCTCCCAGCTGTTCTTCTGGACGAGGACCCGCGCGCCGCACTCAGTGCACTGCAGCGGCTGCATCGGCTTCGCGCGCCTTTCGTGCGAGGTTTTCTTCCACTTCCCGCTTCCACGATTCCACGGGCCGGGTGGTGTCGAGTTCGAACTCGAACCGCTCGGTCATCTGCGGCGTCACCGCGGCGACGTCGACGTAGAACTGCTCGTACCACCGTCGCAGCTGGTAGACCGGACCGTCCTCCTCACACAGCAGCGGATTCTCGATGCGGGTCTTGTTCTTCCAGATCTCGATGTCCTGCTCGAAACCCTTCGCGATGAACGTGCCGAAATTCTTCGCCATCGCGGTGGCCGCGTCGCCGTCGAGTTCCTTGGACTTCTTGACGATGATGCCGTACTGCAGCACGAACTTGTCGGCGCTGACGGGGTAGTGGCAGTTGATCAGCACGGAGTCGACGTCGTGCGTCTCGTACTGGTACGTCAGGTCGTCGACCATGAACGACGGTCCGAAATAGGTGGCGTCCGATCGGCTTCCGACCATCTTCGGCTGACCCGACGCGTGCGGGCGCATGTCCTCACGGGCCTGCCCGCGCATGAACTGGCTGGCGACGTGGCCCTCGAAGACGTTCTTGAAGTAGGTGGGGAACGAGAAGTGCACGTAGAAGAAGTGCGCCATGTCGACGATGTTGTCGACCACCTCGCGGCAGTTCGTGTCGACGGTGGTGCGGTACCAGACCCAGTCCGTCCACTCGTCGTCGAGGGCGCCGTCGATGCGGGGAATCGTGACGTCCGCGGGCGGCGGATTGCCTTCCGGATCGTTCCACACGAACAGCATCCCGTCCTGGTCCAGCGCGTGCCACGACCGGGTTCGCGCGAGCGGCGGCACCCGGCGCGCGTACGGAATCTTCTTGCACCGGCCGTTGCTTCCCCACCGCCAGTCGTGGAACGGGCACGCCACCTCGTCGCCCTTGACGGTGCCCTGGCTCAGATCGCCGCCCATGTGCCGGCAGTAGCCGTCGAGCACGGCGAGGTCGCCGGCACTGTCGGCGAAGACGACGAGTGTGGTGCCGAACGCCTCGACGGAGTGCGGCTTGCCGTCCCGGAATGCCTCGGACAATCCGATGCAGTGCCATCCACGGGCGAATCGGGTGGGCGCTGCGCCGGCGTCGATCTCGCGTACCTCGACTGTCTCGGACTGTTGGGTGGTCACGATGCGTCCCGTCCTCTCCTGGGCTTGTGCGGTGCCCTGCACGCTAAGTGAGCGTCGACGGCCCGCATCGCGTGGTCCCACTGGACGGGACCGCGCGGACGGCGGCGTTTCCCGTTGAGCGAGACGCATATCCACGCGCGGGTGCGATCGCCCTACCCTCCGACAGATGACGAACGAGGTCCTCAGATCGGTCCGCGGGCTGCTGCCGACGATCGCGGAGTACGCGGACAAGGTCGACGAGTCGCGGCGGGTGTCCGAGCAGGTGATCCGTGAACTCGGCGACACCGGATTGTTCAAGATGCTGCAGCCCCGGCGGTACGGCGGCACCGAGAGCGATCCGGTGCATTTCTACGAGGTGGTGCGCGCCGTGTCGGGGGTGTGCGGCTCGACGGGCTGGCTGGCGTCCGTGCTCGGTGTGCACCCGTGGCACCTGGCCCTGTTCGACGACCGGGCACAACGCGACGTGTGGGGCCACGACGATTCGGTGCTCGTGTCGTCCGCCTACGCGCCCGTGGGGCGGCTCGTCCCGGTCGAGGGCGGATACCGGTTGACGGGGGACTGGGGCTTCTCCTCGGGCTGCGAGCACGCGTCGTGGGCGCTGCTCGGCGCGATGCTCGTCGGAACCGAGGGTCGCCCGGTCGATTTCATGACCGCACTGGTGCCGCGGTCGGACTACCGCATCCACGACGTGTGGGACGTGGTGGGGATGCGGGGCACCGCAAGCAACGAGATCACCGCCCGGGACGTGTTCGTTCCCGACTACCGGATCAAGAGGAACTACGAGACGGCGCAACTGCGCGGTCCCGGGCAGAAGGTGAACCGGGGACCCCTGTACCGGCTGCCGTTCGCCACGCTCTTCACCACCGCCGTCGCGGCGCCCGGGGTCGGCATCGTCGCGGGATGTTACGAGCGCTATCTGACGGTCATGCGGGAACGGGTGCGACTCAGCCTCGGTGGCGGCAGATTCGTCGACGACCAGTTCGCCCAGGTCGCGGTCGCCCGGGCGGCGTCCGAGATCGATGCCGCAATCCTGCAGATGGATCGCAACGTGCGGGAACTGTGGGAGTTGGCCGAGGCCGGTGAGGAACTCCCCATGGGTCTGCGCCTGCGGGTGCGCCGCGATCAGGTCCGCGCCACCGAGCGGGCTCTCGAGGCGATCGACCTGCTGTTCAAGACCGCCGGCGGGAGTTCGCTGTTCCGCGGCAACGCGATCGAACGGTCGTGGCGCGACGCCCACGCGGGCAGTGCGCACGTGGCCAACGAGCCCGAACGCGCCCTCGCCTTGTTCGGCAGGGGTGCGTTCGGGCTCCCGGTGGAGGACAACCTCGTGTAATCAGCTCCGCATGTGCTGAACTGCCCGGTAGGAGAACACCATTGCGGTGCCGAGCGGCACGCCGGGGCCCGGGTAGAACCGGCCGCTGAGCGATGCGCTGGTGTTGCCCGCCGCATACAGTCCGTCGATGGGGGAGCCGTCGGCGCGCAGGACGCGGGCGTCGGCGTCGGTCCGGACGCCGCCCTTGGTGCCGAGGTCGCTGAGCACGATGCGGGCCGCATGGAACGGGCCCTGCGACACCGGGCTCAGCGCCGGGTTGGGCGGGGCGTCCGCACCCGTGCCGGGCGGGCAGAAGAAGTTGTCGTACGGATCCTCTCCCCGGTGGAACGCCTCGTCGACGCCGTGCTTGGCGAAGTCGTTGAACTGTTCGACGGTGCGGCGCAGAGCGTCCGCGGGGACGCCGATCTTCTCCGCGAGTTCCTCGATCGTGTCGGCCGACACCCAGGTGCCCGCCGCGTGGTGCTTCTCGGCGGAGATCTGCGGAATGGAGATGGCAGGCAACACGGGCCCGCCCTCCTTCGAGTCGAAGACGAGGTAGGACCCGGCGCCGCCGTGTTCGATCATCGCGCGGCCGAACTGGTCGTACGGCAGCGACTCGTTGAGGTACCGCTCTCCGGACGTGTCGACCAGAATCCCGCCGCGCACACCCACCATGAAAGCGCCGGAGCCGTCCGGAAGTTCGACGCCGGGGCACCACCACGCCTCGTCGAGCAGCGCGGTGTCCGCGCCGACCTCCACCGCCGCCTGCAGGAGGTCACCGGTGTTGGCGCCGCGCGGTCCCATGCTCCACTCGGCCCGGCCGGGCGTTCCGTTCTCGGTGCGCAGGGCCGCGCTGCCCTCGATGCCGCCCGCCGCGAGCAGCACGCCGCGGGTCGCCCGGATGCGGATCGTCTCACCGGCCGCATCCGTCGCCAGGGCGCCGACCACCCGGCCGTCCTCGACGATCAGCGCGCGGGCCGCGGTCCCGGTGCGCAGTTCCGCGTGCCCGGTGCCGTACAGGGCCATGAGGAGACGGCCGATCAGGGCACGGCCCCCGTTCAGCGTTCCCTCGGGATGCGGTTCGCCGGCCCGATCGACGTCGGCCTCCGGCCGGATGACCTCACGAAGTTCCCCGACCTCGTCGCCCGGCAGATCGAGCGGGTTGATCGCGCGACCGTAGTCCATGCGGCCGGGTGCCTTGTAGTAGTCGGGGAATGCGCGCCACTCGAACTCGATGTGGGGATCGCGTTCGAGAAGTTCGACGACCTCGGGGGCGGTGGTGACGTACGCCTCCTGGCGGTCGATCTCCTCGTCTCCCACCACCGCGCGCAGGTACGTGCGCGCCTTGTCCGTGGAGTCGCCGATCCCGGCACGCTCCTGCACGGCGGTGCCCGGCAGCCACACCGCGGCGCCCGAGTACGCGGACGTGCCGCCGAACAGTGGGGTCTTCTCGAGGACGAGGGTGCGCAAACCCTGCGAAGCGGCCGTGTACGCGCCGGTCAGGGCGCCGCCCCCCGAACCGACCACCAGCACGTCGCACTCGGTTGTCCAGTCCTGCATCGTCGTTTCCTCCGTTGATGGTCTGTGGTGACTGACGGTCCAGTCGTGGGGTTCACGCAATCGCATCCGGGCGGCGTGCGGCACGTGCGGTCCCACTCACCGGACGAAATTCGAAGCTTTGCCGATCCAGTGCGAGAATCGACACCGGATCCGGGGCTGTGTGCGGAGTGAAGGGGGATCGAGGGTGCCGAGAATCGCCGAAGTGCGGGACGCTGCCGAACCGAGTTCGGAGGAACAGCGGGCCCGCCACGTCCGCATGCTCGAGGCCGCCGTCGAACTGGCGACCGAGAAGGAACTCGCCCGCGTCCAGATGCACGAGGTGGCCAAACGCGCCGGTGTCGCGATCGGGACGCTGTACCGGTACTTTCCGTCGAAGACGCACCTGTTCGTCGCGGTGATGGTCGACCAGATCGACCGGATGGGTGCCGGTTTCAAGAAGAGTGCGCCGCCCGGGGAATCGCCGCAGGACGCGGTGTACAACGTGCTCGTACGGGCCACCCGCGGTCTGCTGCGCAGACCCGCGCTCTCCACGGCGATGATCCAGTCCACGAGCACCGCCAACGTGGCGTCCGTGCCGGACGCGGGGAAGGTCGACCGAGCGTTCCGGCAGATCATGCTGGACGCCGCCGGGATCGAACACCCGACGGAGGAAGACCTGACCGCGTTGCGCCTGCTGGTGCAGTTGTGGTTCGGCGTGATCCAGTCCTGCCTCAACGGCCGGGTCACCATTCCCGACGCCGAATCAGACATCCGCAAGGCGTGCGACCTGCTGCTGGTCGGTCTGTCGCACCGCTGACAGCTTGCCCGGCGGGGGCCGCCTCCCCGGCGCGCCCGAAATGAAATTCATTCCTGACTGCTGAGCCGGGTCGGAAACTGTCCTTCGCAAGACGAAGGGCATTGCTGTCTTCCAAGAAATAGAATAAATTCCAAAAATGAGCCGCGGACGTGTCCGCGAGCCAGAAGAACCCGAGCCAGAAGAACCCCAAGGGAGCGGAACATGGGCAACGCCGTCATCGTCGACGCGGCACGGACACCGATCGGGCGCCGGCGCGGAGTGCTGTCCGGACTGCACCCGGCCGAACTGCTCGGCGCCGCGCAGCGGGGCGTCCTCGAACGGGCCGGTGTCGCCCCGGAGGACGTCGGGCAGATCGTCGGCGGATGCGTCACCCAGGCCGGTGAGCAGTCCAACAACGTGACCCGGCAGGCGTGGCTGCACGCCGGCTTGCCGTACACGACGGCGGCCACGTCGATCGACTGCGCCTGCGGATCGTCCCAGCAGGCCGTGCACGTCGTGGCAGGTCTGATCGCGTCCGGCCAGATCTCCGCCGGAATCGGGTGCGGTGTCGAGGCGATGAGCCGGGTGTTCCTCGGCCAGGCCGCCACGCCGGAAACGGGCAACCCGTACCCCGGCGACTGGTCGATCGACATGGGCGACCAGTTCACGTCCGCCCAGCGGATCGCCGACCTGCGCGGGATCGAGCGTGGCGACGTCGACGCCCTCGGCCTCGAATCGCAACGACGCGCCGCACAGGGATGGGCGGAAGGACGATTCGACCGCGAGATCGTGCCGGTCACCGCCCCCATCGTGGACAAGGCGGGCACACCCACCGGCGAATCCGCGGTCGTCACCCGGGACGGCGGACTGCGGGAGACGACGGCCGACGCCCTGGCCGCACTGAAGCCGGTGATCGACGGCCACATCCACACCGCGGGCAATTCGTCCCAGATCAGCGACGGCGCCGCCGCCGTTCTGCTCATGGACGAGGACCGTGCCCGCGAACTCGGATTGCGGCCGCGCGCGCGGATCGTCGCGTCCGGCATGGTCGGCTCCGACCCCTACTACCACCTCGACGGACCGATCGATTCCACGCGGATGGTCCTCGATCGCGCCGGAATGTCGCTGGACGACATCGATCTCGTCGAGATCAACGAGGCGTTCGCGTCCGTTGTGCTGTCGTGGGCGCAGGTGCACGGCGCCGACCTGTCGAAGGTCAACGTCAACGGCGGCGCCATCGCCCTCGGACATCCGGTGGGCTCCACCGGGGCCCGGCTGATCACCACCGCCCTGCACGAACTGGAACGCTCCGACACCGCCACCGCACTCGTCACGATGTGCGCCGGTGGCGCGCTGTCCACCGCAACCATCATCGAACGCATCTGAACCCCGAACGATCGAGGCCGACATGACAATGGGATTGACCGAAGAAGAGCGCGACCTCCGCGACTCGGTGCGAGGCTGGGCCACGCGAACCGTGACCCCGGCCGTGTTCCGGGAGGCCGTCGAGGCCAAGACCGAGCAGCGACCGCTGTTCTGGAAGTCGTTGGCGGAACTGGGCGTACTGGGACTGCACCTGCCGGAGGACGCGGGCGGTGCGGGCTGCGGACTGGTGGAACTGGCCGTGGTCACCGAGGAACTCGGCCGGGTCCTGCTGCCCGGGCCGTTCCTGCCGACCGTGCTGCTCGGCGCCGTCCTGCACGAGTCCGGCCGCACGGGCGAACTGTCCGGACTGGCCGACGGTGCGACCCTCGGCGCCGTGGCGCTGCAGCCGGGTTCGCTGCGCCTCGTCCGGGACGGCGGAGCGGTGACGCTGGACGGCGAGTCCGGGTACGTCCTCGGCGGGCAGGTGGGCGACCTGTTCCTGCTCGCGGCCGCGGACGGCGACGACACCGTGTTCGTGGCGCTCGCCCGCGACCGGCTCGACGTGACCGACCTGCCCAGCCACGACGTGGTGCGCCGCAACGCGACCGCGACGGTGAACGGCCTCGAGATCGCCGAAGCCGATGTCCTGCAGATCGATGCGCAGCGCGTTCGTGATCTGGCCGCGACGTTGTTCGCCGCCGAGGCGTCGGGCGTCGCCGACTGGGCCGTGACCACCGCCGCCGACTACGCCAGGGTGCGTCGGCAGTTCGGTCGTCCCATCGGCCAGTTCCAGGGCGTGAAGCACCGGGTGGCGCGGATGCTCGGCCTCGCGGAGCAGGCCCGCGTCTGCGCGTGGGACGCCGCCCGCGCGATGAATTCCGGAAGCAGTGCCAGGGCCGCGACGGCTGCGCCGCGCTGCAGTACTGCGGAGGCGTCACTCGCCGCCGCGGTCGCCGGCGCCACCGCACCCGACGCGGCGTTCTCCGTCACCAAGGACTGCATCCAGGTGCTCGGCGGCATCGGCTACACCTGGGAACACGAGGCGCACCTGTACCTGCGCCGGGCGCAGTCGCTGCGGATCCTGCTGGGGTCCACCGCGTTCTGGCGGCGGCGCGTTGCCCGCGCGACGCTGGGCGGTGCCCGCCGGGTGCTCGGCATCGATCTGCCGCCGGAGGCCGCGGGCACCCGGGCCTGCGTCCGCGCGGAACTCGCGTCCGCCGCGTCGCTGGGCGAGACGGAACGCAGAACGTACCTCGCCGAAAAGGGGTACACCGCACCGCACCTGCCCGCACCGTGGGGCAGGGGAGCGGGTGCCGTGGAACAACTCGTGATCGCCGAGGAACTGCGCGCGGCCGCGCTGAAGCCGCACGACATGATCATCGGCAACTGGGTGGTGCCCACGCTCATCGCGCACGGCAGCGAAAACCAATTGCAGCGCTTCGTGCCGCCGTCGCTGCGCGGCGACCTCGTCTGGTGTCAGCTGTTCTCCGAACCCGGCGCCGGATCGGACCTCGCAGGCCTGACCACCAGGGCCACGAAGGTGGACGGCGGCTGGATGCTGCAGGGGCAGAAAGTGTGGACGTCGATGGCCCGGGAGGCGGACTGGGGGATCTGCCTCGCCCGCACCGACGCCTCGGTTCCCAAACACAAGGGATTGTCGTACTTCCTGATCGACATGAAGGCGGGCGAGGGCCTGGACGTCCGGCCGCTGCGCGAGATCACCGGCGAGGCCCTGTTCAACGAGGTGTTCCTCGACGACGTCTTCGTCCCCGACGAACTCCTCGTGGGCGAACCGGGCGACGGCTGGAAGCTGGCCCGCACCACCCTCGCCAACGAACGCGTGTCGCTGTCGCACGACTCCTCGCTGGGTTCCGGTGGTGAGGCGCTGCTGACCCTGGCCGGTGAACTGCCCGGCGGCCTCGACGACGAGCAGTTGACCGTGCTCGGCAAGGTCCTCTGCGACGCGCAGTCCGGCGGGCTGATGGCACTGCGCACCACCCTGCGCTCGATCGCGGGCGGGCAACCGGGAGCCGAGTCGTCGATCGCGAAACTGCTCGGCGTCGAACACATCCAGCAGGTGTGGGAGGTGGCGATGGACTGGGCGGGACCGCGGGCCCTGCTCGGCGACCGGCCCCGCACGTCGGACGCGCAGATGTTCCTGAACTCGCAGTGCATGTCGATCGCGGGTGGCACCACCAACGTCCAGCTCAACATCATCGGCGAACGGCTGCTGGGGTTGCCCCGCGACCCCGAGCCCGGACAGGGAGCGGTGGCCTGACATGGCGATCGACGTGAAGGCGGCGCTGGCCGCGGACCCGGCCGTCCGCGAACTGTCGTGGACCGAACGCGACGTGATGCTCTACCACCTCGGACTCGGCGTCGGCGAGAACACCCGGGACCCGGCGGAACTGCGCTGGGTGTACGAGAAGAACCTGCGCGTGCTGCCGACGTTCGCGCTCGTCGCGGGGCAGGGCATCTCGGCGGGCGACGTACCGCAGGCCGGGCTGAGCCTGCCCGGCATCGACATCGACCTGCGCACGATCCTGCACGGCGGCCAGTCGCTCACCGTGCACGCGCCGATCCCCGCCTCGGGTTGGGCCCGGGTGTCCTCGCGGGTGGCCGACGTGTGGGACAAGGGCAAGGCCGCCGTCATCGTGCTCGAACAGACGGCCACCGACTCGGGCGGGAACCCGTTGTGGACCACGGGGATGCAGATCTGGGCCCGTGATGAGGGCGGGTTCGGCGGCTCCCCGGGACCCGAGTCGGTGGCCACGATGCCGGACCGGGAGCCCGACAAGGTGCTCGTGTCCCGCACCGGGACTGCGCAGGCGCTGCTCTACCGGCTCAGCGGCGACCTCAACCCACTGCACGCGGACCCCGAGTTCGCCGCCGCGGCCGGGTTCGAAAGGCCGATCCTGCACGGGCTCGCGTCGTACGGTGTGGTGTGCAAGGCCGTCGTCGACGGAATGCTGGACGGCGATCCCACGCGACTGCGCCACTACGCGGTGCGGTTCGCGGGCTCGCTGTATCCCGGCGACACCGTCGAAACTGCGGTCTGGCAGGAGGGCGACCGGCTCACCCTCCGCGCGACGTGCCCCGACCGGGCCGGGCAACCGGTGCTGACCCAGGCGACGATGGAGGTGACCGGATGAGCGTCGGAACGCATCCCACGTTCGAGAACAGCCCGCCGGGAACGGTGCTGACGTCGCCACCCGACGGTTCCGCCGTCGACCGGGCGACCGGGGCCGCCCGGCGTGTGGTCGACGCGTTGCTGCGCACCGACCGCGGCAACGCCAACCTCGAGCGCGTCGCGGAGGAGTTGAACAGCATCGCCGAACACCTCGAGGAACACGCCCCCGCCGTCGCGGAGCGGCTGATCGACATGTGGAACGGCGAGGGCGTCACCCGGCACGATCCCGTCACCGGACCCGAGAACGCGCTCGCGCCGCCGCTGGTCCTCGAGGGCCTGCCGGACGGATCGGTCCGAGGCACCGTCACCCTGACCATCCCGTACCAGGGGCCGCCCGGGCACGTCCACGGCGGCGTGTCCGCGCTCCTGCTCGACCACGTCCTCGGCGTCGCCAACGCGTGGGGTGGAAAGGCGGGCATGACAGCGCAGTTGAGCACCCGCTACCACCGCCCGACGCCGCTGTTCGAACCGCTCACCCTGACCGGGAAGCTGATGTCGGTCGACGGCCGCAAGATCACCACCGCCGGCGACATCCGGACCGCGGACGGTCAGGTGTGCGTCTCCGTCGAGGGACTGTTCGTCGACAAGACCGTGCCCCGCCCACGATGACCCGGATCAGGAGCAGAACGTGATGTCACCGCAGCGTTTCGAGAACAAGGTCGTCTTCGTCACCGGCGCCGCCCGCGGGCAGGGCCGCGCCGAGGCCGTCCGGTTCGCGTCCGAGGGCGCCGACGTCATCGCGATCGACGTCTGCACCGAATTCGCGTCCACGCCCTATCCCGGCGCCACCCGGGACGACCTGGCAGAGACGGTCCGGCTGGTCGAGTCGACGGGGCGGAGGATCGTCGCGGCCACCGCCGACGTGCGCGACTTCGACGGCCTCTCGCGGGCACTGGCCGACGGCATCGACCGGCTGGGCCGCCTCGACGTCGTGATCGCGAACGCGGGCATCTGCTCGGGGGCGCTGTCGTGGGAGATCACCGCCGAGCAGTGGAAGGAGACGGTCGACGTCAACCTCACGGGAACATTCCACACCGCGAAGGCGGCGATTCCGTACCTGATCGAACAGGGTGAGGGCGGCGCCGTCGTCTTCACCAGTTCGGTGTCCGGGTTGAAGGGCACCCCGTTCACCGGGCACTACGTCGCCACCAAGCACGGCATCACCGGGCTGGCCAAGACGATGGCGAACGAACTCGGTGAGCACCGCATCCGCGTCAACACCGTGCACCCGGCGGGGGTCGATACCGGCATGAAGATGCGCGACCTGCACCCGCTCATCACGAAGTACGCGTCGACTCTCGGCTCGATCTACCAGAACACGCTGCCCTACACCATCACCCAGCCGGAAGACGTCGCCGCCGTCGTCGCGTGGGTGTGTTCCGACGAAGCGAAGTACATCACCGGGGCGCAGATCCCCGTCGATCTCGGCAACCTCATCCGCTGACGTTCGCCCGGTCTTCCCTCACCTGAATGCCTCGGGGGTGCAGTTCGACTGCACCCCCGCGGCATTCGGTGCGTCAGACGGTGATGTCGCGGCGGACCATCTTGCCGGTCGCGTTGCGGGGCAGCAGGTCCGTGGTGATCCGCCAGCGGGTCGGGACCTTGAAATACGACAGGCGATCGGCGGCGTAGTCCCGCAGTTCCGCTTCGGTGGTCGCGGCACCCGGTCGCAACACCACCACGGCGGCCACCTCCTGCCCCAGATCCTCGTGGGGCGTCCCGATCACGGCGCACTCGAGCACGTCGGGGTGCTCGTCGAGGCACTGCTCGATCTCGGTGGGGTACACGTTTTCGCCGCCGCGCAGGATCAGATCCGAGCGGCGTCCGGTCAGCCGGAGGCGGCCGTTCTCGACGATCCCGAAGTCGCCGGTCCGGAGCCACCGGCCCGGGGCGATCGCGGCGGCGGTGGCGGCCTCGTCCTCCCAGTAGCCGAGCATCACGAACGGGCTGCGCACACACACCTCACCCTCGACGCCGTCGGGCAGCCACTCCCCGAACGGGTCGCGGATCTCCATGCTCACCGTGATGATCGGCCGCCCCAGAGTGCCCGGGAACTGCTCGAGTTCGGGGGCGGTGGCCACGGCGATCGCGGTACTGCATTCGGTGAGCCCGTAGCTGTCGACGAGTGCGTTTCGCGCGAACGGCACTCTCTCGCGCAGACGTTCCTTGAACGCGACCGACGACGGCGCGGAGGCCAGCGAGAACGACGTGAGCGACGACAGGTCGTACCTGTCGAGGTTCTCGTGCTCCACCAGTCGGGACGCCATGGTGGGCACCGCACCCCAGTTGGTGACGCGTTCCCGCTCGACGAGACGGAGTACGGCGTCGACGTCGAATCCACCCTGGTGCATGACGACCGCCCCGCCCGTCGCCAGCCGCGGAATCACCAGATTGTGCAGGCTCGCGATGTGGAACAGGGGAGACGTCAGAAGGTAGCGGAGCGGACTCGGCGCGGCCGGATCGACGGGCCGTCCACTGAATTCGCCGACCACGGCGTCGCTGAAGCGGTGGTAGTCGACGACGGCCAGGATGTTGCGCTGCGAGTGCAGCGCTCCCTTGGGCCTGCCGCTCGTGCCGCTGGTGTAGAGGATGGCGGCGGGGTCGTCCTCGTCGACGTCGGTGTGCGGCAGGGGGGCGCCCGCGTAGCGCGCGAAGATTCCGGGCAGATCCTCCTCCATCGTGAGGACCGGGACCGCGGTGCCGACCGCGGCGAGCGTCTCGGCGCGCTTCGCGTCGGCGATCACCACGGTGGGACGGCTGTGCGTCAGCCCGTACTCGACCTCCCGCGGAACCCACCAGCCGTTCAATCCGACGCTGATGGCGCCGAGCACCTGCGCGGCCCAGAACGCGACCACCCACTCGGGGGTGTTCGCGGCCAGGATCGCCACCCGGTCACCTTTCCGGACGCCGTGGTCCTCGCGCAGCGCCGTCGCCAGGGCGGCGACCGCGGCGGCGTGCTCGGTGTAGGACATCCGGCGGTCGGCGGTCACCAGGTAGTCGCGGTCGCCCCACCTCAGTGACGTGGTGAGAAGTTCGCCGACCGAGCGTCCACGGTTCTTCATCACGGGCATCCGGGTGCCGAGCACCGGTTCCTCGACGAGTTCGAACCGGCCACCGGGTCCGGTGAGGCGGGACATCACCTGACCCAGGAGCAACTGTGGATCTGTAGGGGCAGTCATCGGGGCGACCTTTCGTCCTCGGGCACTCGTACCGACACAAGATGGCACGCCGTGACGGGCGCCCGGACGTGGTTACCACTCAGCGAGACTGCCACGATCCGTGACATCCCGGCGCCGTTACGTTCGACAGCGAATCGCAGCTGGAGGAACTCATATGACGATAGATCTCGACCCGCCCGCAGTGAAGGTCGATCCGCTCGCCCCGGCCCGGCTCGGGCCGATCACTTTGCGTAATCGCGTGATCAAGGCGGCGACGTACGAGGGGCTGACCCCGAAGGGTCTGGTCACCGACGAGCTCATCGAATTCCATCGGCAGCCCGCCGCCGGAGGCGTGGGCATGACGACGGTCGCGTACTGCGCGGTCGCCGCCGACGGCCGGACCTCGCCCGGCCAGATCCAATGGACCGACGAGACGATGCCGGGCCTGCGGAAGCTGACCGACGCCATCCACGGCGAGGGCGCGGCGGTGTCTGCGCAGATCGGTCACGCGGGACCGGTCGCGGCCGCGAAGTACATCGGGTACCCCGCGTTGGGCCCGTCCCGTGCCTTCCGGATGACCACGCAGAACTTTTCCAAGCCGGCTTCGACGGCCGATATCGCCCGGATCGTCGAGGCGCACGCGAACGCGGCCCGCCGCGCGGTGGAGGCGGGATTTGACGCCGTGGAGATCCATTTCGGCCACAACTACCTGATCAGCTCCTTCCTGAGCCCGAAGGTCAACAAGCGCACCGACGAGTACGGCGGATCCCTGGCGAACCGCGCCCGGTTCGCGCTCGAGACCGCCCGGGCCGTGCGGGACGCGGTGGGAGACCGGATCGCGATCCTCGCGAAGCTGAACATGGACGACGGTGTGCCCGGCGGCTTCTGGGTGGACGAGGCCATCCAGGTGGCGCAGTGGCTCGAACGGGACGGTTCACTCGACGCGCTCGAGCTCACCGCGGGCAGTTCGCTGCTGAATCCGATGTACCTGTTCAAGGGCGACGCGCCGCTCCGTGAGTTCGCCGCCGTCATGCCGCAGCCGACGAAACTGGGAATCCGGTTGGTCGGCAAGCATTTCCTGAAGGAATACCCCTACCGCGACGCCTACCTCCTCGAGGACGCCCGGCAGATCAGGGCCGCCGTGACGATGCCGCTCGTGCTGCTCGGCGGCATCACCGGCAAGGCGACCATGGACCTGGCGATGGAGGAGGGCTTCCAGTTCGTGGCGGTCGCACGGGCACTGCTGCGGGAACCCGACCTCGTCAACCGCATCACGGACGAGAACCACAACCCCGGATTGTGCATTCACTGCAACAAGTGCATGACGGCGATCTACGGTGGCACCCACTGCGTGCTCCGAGCGCAGTGAGCGTGCAGGCCGTGTCGACAGGAGAGATGGAGTTGGAACGCACCACGATCGCCCGGATGCTGCTCGACCGCCTGGGTGACGACAGGATGGGAGTCCGCACCCGGGAACAGGATTGGACCTGGGACGAGGTCGTGCACGAGAGTGCCGCGCGCGGGAGCGTCGCGTCCTCGCTGCGCCGCGACGGCCCGTTCCACGTGGGCGTCCTGCTGGAGAACACCCCCGAGTTCCTGTTCTGGCTGGGCGGCGCGGCCCTCGCCGGCGCCACCGTCGTCGGCATCAACCCGACCCGCCGCGGGGCGGAACTCGAGGCCGAGATCCGGTACGTCGACTGTCAGCTGATCGTGACGGACACCGCGGGGAAGGCGCAGCTCGCGGGTCTCGACCTCGGGCTGTCCGAGGACCGGTTCCTGCTGGTCGACGAACCGGCCTACACCGACCTCGTCGCGGCCCACGCCGTGGAGCACCCGGTCGAGGACCCCGCGCTCGACCCGTCGACGCTGTTCCTGCTGCTCTTCACGTCCGGCACCACCGGCACGTCGAAGGCGGTGCGGTGCAGTCAGGGCCGCCTCGCCCGGCTGGCGTACGCGAACATCGCCAAGTACGGGCACGTGCGCGAGGACGTCGACTACTGCTGCATGCCGCTGTTCCACGGCAACGCGCTGATGGCGCTGTGGGCGCCCGCCCTCGCCATCGGCGCCACCGTCTGCCTGCCGCGCAAGTTCTCCGCGTCCGGTTTCCTGCCCGACGTCCGGTTCTTCGGTGCCACGTTCTTCACCTACGTCGGCAAGGCGCTGGCGTACCTGATGGCCACCCCGGAACAACCCGACGACCGGGACAACACGCTGGTCCGCGGTTTCGGGACCGAGGCGTCCCCGGAGGACAAGGCCGAATTCGTCCGCCGGTTCGGCGCCGAACTGTACGAGGGATACGGCTCGAGTGAGGGCGCCGGCTCGGTGACGCTCGACCCCCACGCCCCCGAGGGCGCGCTCGGCAGGCCCGCGAACGAGAACATCGTCATCGTCGACCCCGACACGCTCGCGGAGAAGACCCGGGCTCGGATCGGAGAGCACGGCCGGGTGCTCAACCCGGACGAGGCGATCGGCGAGATGATCGACAGGGCGGGCGCGGCACGGTTCGAGGGCTACTACAAGAACGAGGACGCGATCGCCGACCGGATCAGGCACGGGTGGTACTGGACGGGCGACCTCGGGTACGTCGACGAGGCCGGCTTCATCTACTTCGCAGGCAGGAAGGGCGACTGGATCCGGGTGGACGGCGAGAACACCTCGGCGTTGATGGTGGAGCGGATTCTGCGCCGCCACCCGAAAGTGATCGCCACCGGCGTGTACGCCGTGCCCGACCCGAGGTCGGGTGATCAGGTGATGGCGGCCGTCGAGGTGTCGGACCCGACCGATTTCGATCCGGTCGAGTTCGCCGCGTTCCTCGCCGGCCAGGACGACCTGGGCACGAAGGCGGCCCCGCGATTCGTCCGGGTGTCGACGGACCTGCCGGTGACGGGATCGAACAAGGTGCTCAAACGGACCCTGCAGGAACAGCGCTGGCGGTGCGACGATCCGGTCTTCCGGTGGGTGGGACGCGGTGTTCCCGAGTACCACGCGATGACCGACAGTGAGAAGGCCGCGCTGGAGCAGGAGTTCCACACGCACGGCCGGCAACGATTCCTGCACGTGTGACGGTGAGGGTGACATGAAACTGGGTGTGGTGATTCCCGTCGAGCTGGGACGGGCCGGTGAGCCCGAGTGGATACTCGAATTCGCCAGGGCTGCCGAATCACTCGGATTCGACGAGATCTCCGCCGTCGAACACTCGGTCGTCATCGCGGACACGGCGAGCGAATACCCGTACTCGCCCACCGGCAAGTCACACTTGCCCGACGACTGCAGCCTCCCGGACCCCCTGGAACTGCTGTCGTTCGTCGCCGGCGCCACGACGACCCTGGGTCTCGCGACGGGAGTGCTGGTACTGCCCAACCATCACCCGGTGGTGCTGGCGAAACGCCTCGCCACCCTGGACCGGCTGTCGGCGGGACGCCTCCGCGTCTGCCTCGGTCTCGGCTGGATGCGGGAGGAGATCGAGGCGTGCGGCGGCGACTTCGACCGACGCGGCGCGGTGGCCGACGAGGCGATCGCGGTGATGCGGGCCCTGTGGTCGGGCACCGCCGCGGTCGACTTCGAGGGCGAATACTTCTCCTTCCGCGGCGCGCAGAGTTGGCCCAAACCGCAGCGGGATTCGGGCGTGCCGCTCTTCATCGGCGGTCACAGCCCGGCCGCCGCACGCCGCGCCGGGAGGCTCGGCGACGGGTTCCAGCCCCTCGGCCTCGCCGGCGACGACCTGAATCGGGCGATCGCCCGGATGCGGGCCGCCGCGGCAGGCGCGGGCCGCGACCCTGCCGACGTCGAACTCGTGCTGGGTGCCACGCTGCCCCGGCTGGACGAGGCGAAACTCGACCGGTCCCGGGACCTGGGCGCGAACCGGCTCGTCCTGTCGGCGTCCCGGCACGCGCAGTCCCTGGACCAGGTCGTCGACGAGATGGCCGCCTGCTCGGCCCGCCTGGGACTCAGTCCGGCACGGTGACCGGCACGTCCTCGCTGAAGTCGACGATCAGTTCGCGCCGGGCGAACCGCCAGCCGGAGTCGCCGAGCACGTAGCGGTCGTGGTAGCGCAGTGCGATCCGGTTGTCACGGAATCCGTTTCGGCCGGAGTAGACGTGATGGGCGGTGCAGTACGTCTCACCCGACGCCGTCGACCCGTCCACGTCGAGCACCTGCTGGTGGACGACGTGCCGCGTGGAATGCAGATGCGTGACGGCGTCCACGACGGCGGACGCGAGTGCGTCACTGCCGTGCAGTTCCGTCGCCGCGCCGGTGCCCGTCAACGCGGGCGGAAGGACGAACGTCGCGTCGGGGTCGAACAGCGTCGCGAGCGTCGCCGCCTCGCGCCGGTCGACGGCCCGCGCGTAGCGGGCGGTGAGTTCGGTGAGAGCGAATTCGGTGGCCATTCCACCATTCCAGCGGACGCCCGGCATCGGCGACAGCCGCCTCCCGGTGACCGAGACACCGGCACCGGGGCGGGGGAGTGCTGGTTAGCGTCCAGAACACACGTGGCGACAGCCACGCACAGGCATGAGGAGATCGCCGATGGATCTGAGGGAATCGCCCGCGCAGCGGGAACTCCGGCGGGAATTGCGCGCCTACTTCGCGGCATTGCTGCCGGAGGAGAAGCGGCGCGTCGCAGGTGAGGAGGGTGTCGGCGGCGAACACTTCCGCGACATCGTGCGCCTGCTGGGCAAGGACGGCTGGCTCGGTGTCGGCTGGCCGGTCGAGTACGGCGGCCAGGGTCGGTCGATCGAAGACCAGTTCGTGTTCTTCGACGAGGTGCAGCGGGCCGGGTTGCCGTTCCCGTTCGTCACCGTCAACACCGTCGGGCCCACGCTGATGAAGTACGGCACCGAGGAGCAGAAGGCGCGGTTCCTGCCCGGCATCCTCGCCGGCGACATCGTGTTCGCCATCGGCTACACCGAACCCGAGGCAGGCACCGACCTCGCCGCGCTGCAGACCCGGGCCGTGCGCGACGGGGACTCGTGGATCGTGGACGGCAACAAGATCTTCACCAGCGGCGCCAACACCGCCGACTACGTGTGGCTGGCGTGCCGCACCGATGCGGACGCGCCCAAACACAAGGGAATCTCGATCCTCATCGTGCCCACCGACGACCCCGGGTTCAGCTGGTCGCCCATCCACACCGTGGGAGGACTGACAGTCACGTCGACGTACTACAGCGGGATCCGGGTCGGCGATCAGGACGTCGTGGGCGACGTCCACGGCGGGTGGCAGTTGATTACCGCGCAACTCAACCACGAACGGATCGGGCTCGCGGCGCTCGGCGGCCGCACACTCGGCTTGTGGCACCAGGTTCTCGACTGGGCCCGGGAGAACGGCGCACTCGACATCCCCTGGGTACAGATGGACTTCGCCCGCACCCACGCCAAGCTCGAGGCGATGCGACTGCTGAACTGGAAGATGACCGCCGCGGTCGCGCGGGACGCGTTGTCGGGCGCCGACGCCGGCGCCACCAAGACGTACGGCACCGAAACCCACGTCGACGTCTACCGCACGCTGCTCGGGATCCTCGGCGCCGCGGGCCGGCTGCGCCCCGGCTCACCGGGAGCGGTCCTCGCCGGCCAGATCGAACAGATCTCACGGCAGAGCGTGGTGAACACGTTCGGCGGCGGCGTCAACGAGGTGCTCCGCGACATGGTCGGCACCCTTGGCCTCGGACTGGTGCGCGAGAAGAGGGTGAAATGAGCGAACTCCTCACCCGGCTTCGGGCGTTCGAGGGTCGGACGATCGTCCCTGCCACCTGGGGTCCCGACCCCGTGAACACACCCATGATCCGGCACTGGGCCGAGGCGATGGGTGACACGAACCCCGTCTACCTCGACGACGACGCCGCACGCGCCACCGGCCGTCCCGGTGCCGTCGCGCCGGCCCAGATGCTGCAGGTGTGGACGATGCGCACGTACGCAGACAAGATGTCCGGCGCCGACCCGTCACCCGTCTGGACGGAACTGGTCGACACCCTCGACGAGGCGGGATTCACGTCCGTCGTCGCCACGGATTCCGACCAGGAATTCTTCGCCGAACTGTGCCCCGGCGACCGGGTCAGCATGACCGAGGTGGTCGAGTCCGTGTCCGCGGAGAAGCTGACCGGGCTCGGCGCCGGACATTTCGTCACCACGCTCAAGACGTACCGCAACGGCGACGGTGAGATCGTCGGCACCCAGCGGTGGCGGACACTCCGCTTCCGGCCTGCCGAACGCCCGGTCCCGCGCGCCCTGCGCCCGCGTCCTGCCCTCAACGAGGACAACGCCTTCTGGTTCGCGGCCGCCCGCGAGCACCGCCTCGTCATCCAGCGGTGCACGGGTTGCGGTGTGCTTCGGCACCCGACCGGACCGATGTGTGGGGAGTGCCGCTCCACCGAGTGGGACACCGTCGACGCGTCGGGGCGGGGCACCGTCTACACGTTCGTCGTCAACCACCACCCGAAGATCGACGCCTTCGACTACCCCCTGATCGTCGCGGTGATCGAACTCGAGGAGGGCACCCGGCTGATCGCCAACATGACGGGCGTCGAACCGGGGGACGTGCACATCGGAATGCCGGTGGAACTGGACTGGATCGACGCCGACCCGGAACTCACGCTCCCCGCGTTCCGGCCCGCCACATGGGAGGAGAACTGATGGACTTCACATTCGGCGAGGAGCAGGAAGCGGTGCGCGGACTGGCCGCGGACGTATTCGCCGCCAAGTCGCGACCCGAACGGATCAAGGAAATCGAGTCGACCGCCGACCGCATCGACCGGGAACTGTGGCGCGAACTCGCCACCACCGGTCTGCTCGGCATCGCCCTGCCCGAGAACCTCGGGGGCGGCGGCGCGGGACTCGCGGAACTGTTCGTCCTGCTCGAGGAACAGGGCCGGACCGTGGCGCCGGTTCCGTTGTGGCCGCACGTGCTCGGCGCGCTCGCGATCACCGAGTTCGGGGCGCCCACCCAACGCGACGCCCTGGTCCCCGCGGCGGCGGACGGCAGCCTGATCCTCACCGTCGCACTCGAGGAGTTCGGACCCTATGTGGACGGTGAACCGGCGACGACTGCCCGCGAGGTGGACGGCCGGTGGCACGTGCACGGCGCCAAGGCCGCGGTGCCGGTGGCGCATGTCGCCGAACGCCTCGTCGTCTCCGCGGCGACAGTGAGCGGTCCGGCGCTGTTCCTGGTGCACCCGGAATCCGCGGGAGTGACCGCGCAGCAGGCGGAGTCGACCACCCGCGAGATCTGCGCGAACGTCACGTTCGACGGGGCGCCGGCAGAGCCACTCGGCCCCGCGGACGGTACCGCGGTGCGGTGGCTGCTCGACCGGGCGGAGCTCGCGGTCGCTGCCCTGCAGCTGGGCGTGGGCGAAGGTGCGGTCCGTCAGGCCGTCACCTATCTCAATGGACGCACCCAGTTCGGCCGCCCGCTCGCGACATTCCAGGCCGTCACCCACCAGCTCGCGGACTGCTACATCGACCTCGAGGCCATGCGTGTGACGCTCTGGCAGGCCGTCTGGCTCCTCGGGAGCGGGGAGGATCCGGGAACCGCCGTGCCGGTGGCGAAATGGTGGGCCACCGACGGCGGCCAGCGGGTCGTCCACCGCACGCAGCACGTGCACGGCGGGATCGGCGTCGACACCGACTACCCGGTGCACCGGCACCTGCTGTGGGGCAAACAGCTCGCCGCCACACTCGGCGGCGCCTCTTCCGACCTGGCGCGTCTGGGTGCGCAACTGGCGGCCGGCGTCGAGGTGGTCGCATGACCGCGACCGTCGGCGCCCCGGCCTACGAGACCGTGCAGATCGGCGACCGGCTGCCGGAGCTGGTGATTCCGCTGACCCGCACCCTGATCGTCGCCACCGCCCTCGCCACCCGCGACTTCCAGGACGTCCACCACGACCCGGCCCTCGCGGTGGAGCGGGGATCGAAGGACGTGTTCATGAACATCCTCACCACCAATGGACTGGTGGGGCGGTTCGTCACCGACTGGGCGGGCCCACACGCGTCGCTGCGCCGCATCGCGGTGCGGCTCGGCGTCCCCAACCACCCCGGCGACGAGATGACCCTGACCGGTGAGGTGGTCGCGAAGGACGACGGCCTCGCGACCGTGAAGATCCGCGGCACGAACAGCCTCGGCGACCACGCCACCGGCACCGTCGTCGTCGCCTTGCCTGCACGAGGAGACCTGTGACCAGCCCCCTGTCGGGCGCCGCCGCCATCGTCGGCATCGGCGCCACCGAATTCTCCAAGCACTCGGGACGCAGCGAACTGCAACTGGCGTGCGAGGCGATCGTCGCCGCGCTCGCCGATGCGGGCATCGACCCGTCCGAGGTGGACGGACTGTCCACGTACACCGCCGAAACCAACGGTGAGTTACTCGTCGCCCGCAACACGGGCATCGGTGAGCTGAAGTTCTTCTCCCGCATCGGCTACGGCGGCGGCGCCGCGTGCGCCACCGTCCAGCAGGCGGCCATGGCCGTGGCGACGGGCATCGCGGACGTCGTCGTCTGCTACCGCGCGTTCAACGAACGGTCCGGTGTGCGTTACGGACTCGGGCAGCACGACCGCCCGATGGACAGCACCGCGGACCGGGCCGCCTACGCCTGGCTGACCCCACAGGGACTGTCGACGCCCGCCCAGTGGGTGGCGATGTTCGCCCGCCGGTACATGCATCGGTACGGTGCCACGAGCGAGGACTTCGGCCGGGTCGCGGTCGTCGCCCGCAAGCACGCCGCCGTCAACCCCGCCGCCTGGTTCCACGGGAGGCCCATCACCCTCGACGACCATCAGCAGTCGCGGTGGATCGCCGAACCGCTGCGTCTACTGGACTGCTGCCAGGAAACCGACGGCGGCCAGGCGCTCGTCGTCGTCTCCGCCGAACGCGCCAAGGACCTCCGCAACACCCCGGCGATGATCAAGGCCGCCGCGCAGGGGTCCGGCAAGGACCAGCACATGATGGCAAGCTACTACCGGCCCGACATCACCGGAATACCCGAAATGGGCCTCGTCGGCAGGCAACTCTACGGGCAGAGCGGTCTCGCGCCGGACGACATCGCGGCGGCGATCCTCTACGACCACTTCACCCCGCTCGTCCTGCCGCAACTCGAGGAACTCGGGTTCTGCGACCCCGGCGAGGCGAAGGACTTCATCCGGGACGGCAACCTCGAGATCGGCGGCCGCCTCCCATCCAACACGCACGGCGGCCAGATCGGCGAGGCCTATCTGCACGGGGTCAACGGCATCGCCGAGGCGGTACGCCTGATCCGCGGAACGTCGACCACACAACCGGACGGCATCGGCAACGTGCTGGTGACCGCGGGCACCGCCGTGCCCACCAGCGGCCTGATCCTGGGCAGAGAGGACTGATCATGACGACAACCGAGCGCACGACGGCAGGAGCGTGGCGGGGTGAGGACCTCGGCACCCGGACCGTGAGGTACGACGAGCGCGATGCCATCCTGTACGCACTGTCGGTGGGTGCGAGGGCCACCGAACTGGACCTCGTCTTCGAGGAGCGTCTGCGGGTGCTGCCCACGTTCGCTCTGACGCTCGCCCAGTGGGCGCCCGACGAACTGGGGTCGCGGGGCGCTTTCGACACGAAGACGGCGCTGCACGGATCGCAGGAACTGACGGTGCTCGCGCCACTTCCGCGTCGCGGCGAGATCGCGTTGTCGGCGTCCGTCGGCGAGGTGTGGGACAAGGGTTCGGCGGCAGTGTTCGACGTGCGCGTCGAATCAGAGTTCTTCGTCGCCACCTGGTCGCTGTTCGCGCCGGGCGCGGGCGGGTTCGGCGGCGATCGCGGTCCCGCGAAACCGTCTCGGCCCGAGGGCGAACCGGTCGTGCAGCGCGTCCTGCACACCGCGGAGAACCAGGCGGCGCTGTACCGGCTGACCGGCGACCGGCACCACATCCACATCGATCCGGCGTCGGCGGAGCGGATCGGGCAGCCCCGGCCGATCATGCACGGCCTGTGCACCCTCGCCGCGAGCGCGCTGGAACTCGCGCGGGCGCTCGACGTGCACCCCGCCGACCTCGCCCGACTCGAGGGACGGTTCGCCGCACCGGTGTACCCGGGCGACGCGCCGTCGTTGCGGGCGTGGGGCGACGCGCACGATGCGTCGTTCGAACTCGTCCAGGGCGACCGGCCGGTGATCGCCGGCGCCCGCGCCGCGTTCGGCTGACCGCACGGTCGCCTTCCGTCGCCGAATGCCCCACCGGTGCAGGTGAACTGAACCGGTGCGGCGTTCGGTGTCGAGGTCAGGAGTGGGCCGCGAGGTACCGCGCCGGGTATTCGCCGCCGCCGTGGACGGCGAGATCGGCGCCGTTGACGTACGACGCCTGCGCGCTCGCCAGGAACAGGCAGGCGTCCGCGATGTCGGACGGCACCGCCATCCGCCCCATCGGAAGGGTCCGGGTGACGGCGGCGCCGCCGTCATCGCCGTAGACGGACGCCGCGCTCTCGGTGCGGATGAGGCCTGTGGTGATGTGGTTGATGCGGACCTTCGGAGCCCATTCGAGCGCAAGCGCTTTCGTCAGCACGAGCAGGCCCGCCTTCGCGGCGCTGTAGGCGGCGGTGCCCGGTTGCGGATCGTGGGCCGAGACGCTGCCGATGTTGACGATCGCGCCGCCGTCGGACTGCTGCTGCATCACCGCATTCGCGGCCTGGGCGACGGTGAAGGGTGCCAGCAGATTCAGCGCGACGATCTTCTCGACGAAGCGCGGCGAGACGGTGGCGGCGTCGGCGTCGGGCGACCCACCCGCGTTGTTGACGAGGACGTCGAGGCGGCCGAATCGGGCGACGGCATCGTCGATCAGTCCAGCGGCGTCGGCGTGGTCGCGAACGTCGGTGGCGCGGAACGCGGCGGTGCGATCACCGTGGGCGGGCAGGGTGTCCGGCGCGGACCGGCCGCACACGAGCACGTTCGCACCCGCGGCGAGAAACGCCTCGGCGACGACGAAACCGATGCCCTTGGTACCGCCGGTCACGACGACGGAGCGGCCACTGAAATCGAGAGGACGGGGATGTGTCACGGGGAGACCTTCGGAGTGGGGAGCGCGGGGGAGACCCGGCGCTCGGCGGTGATCAGTGAATATGTACGACCAAGCAATTGCTTGGTCTCGATAGTAGGGGAACGGGAGCGGACATGAACACACTCGACGGCAAGGTCGCACTGATCACGGGTGCCGGCCAGGGGATCGGGCAGGGAATCGCCCTCGCCCTCGCACGGGAAGGGGCGGCGATCGCGGTCGCCGGACGCACGGAATCGAAACTGCACGACACGTGCGAGCGACTGTCCACGATCGGCGCCCGTAGCGCACCCGTGGTGTGCGACGTCAGCAGGCGCAAGGACATCGCGTCCGCCGTCGAGCGGACCGTGGATGTGTTCGGCGGCGTCGACATCCTGGTCAACAACGCCAACGACTGCTCACCGGGACCGATCCTGTCGGTGATCGACGAGGAGTACGAGCGGTCGTTCGCGACGGGACCGCTCGCGACGCTGCGGATGATGCAGTCGTGCCACCCGCACATGGTCTCGCGCGGCGGCGGCGTGATCGTCAACCTCGTCACGTCGGCGGCCGTCCGCTGGGACGCGAGCAACTACGGCGCCTACGGTTCGATCAAGGAGGGCATGCGTTCGCTGACCAGGTCGGCGGCGTGCGAGTGGGGCCGGGACGGCATCCGGGTGCTGTCCGTCGCCCCGCACGCGAAGAGTCCGGCGCTCGCGCGGTGGATGGACCGGAACCCGGACGAGGCGGCGGAGTTCGTGGCGGGCATCCCCCTCGGACGGGTCGGTGACGCCGAGACCGACATCGGGCGCGCCGTCGTCTTCCTCGTGAGCGAGGACGCCGGCTACCTCACCGGGGCGACCATCCCCCTGGACGGCGGGCAGTCCCGTTGGGGCTGACGGCGGGCAGTCCCGTTGGGGCTGACGGCGGGCAGTCCCGTTGGGGCTGACGGCGGGCAGTCCCGTTGGGGCTGACGGCGGGCAGTCCCGTTGGGGCTGACGGCGAAAATCCGGGGTCCCGCCCAGCGGGAAAGGCTGAGGCCACCACTGTCGAACTGCACTAGTTTCGGCAGGATCGAATTACCGTAGCGAGAGGGCACCGTCGCGATGACGACCGTTGAAACACCACGCAGTTCGCGATCAGTAGTGGTCACCGTGGCCGCCGTCGTGGAGGAGACGTCCGACGCCCGGTCGCTGGTGTTCGACGTCCCCGACGAGCGCAGGCACGAATTCGCCTACAAGCCCGGGCAGTTCCTGACTCTGCGCATCCCGAGCGACCGGACGGGATCCGTCGCGCGGTGCTACTCGCTGGCCAGTTCGCCGTTCACCGACGACCTGCCGAAGGTGACGATCAAGCGCACCGCGGGCGGCTACGGTTCGCACTGGTTGTGCGACAACGTCGGCGTCGGTGACCGCATCGAGGTGCTGCCACCCGCCGGAGTGTTCACCCCGGCGAGCCTGGACGAAGACCTGATCTTGTTCGCCGCGGGCAGCGGAATCACCCCGGTGATGTCGATCCTCAAATCGGCGCTGAGCGAAGGGAACGGGAAAGTCGTTCTCGTGTATGCGAACCGGGACGAGAAGTCGGTGATCTTCGCCGACGAGTTGCGGGACCTCGCCGCCCGCCACGAACACCGGCTGACCGTCGTGCACTGGCTCGAGAGCGTGCAGGGCCTGCCGACACCACGCCAGCTTGCCAACCTGTCGGACCGGTTCCGGGACCACCGCGCCTACCTGTGCGGACCCCGCCCCTTCATGGACGCGATCCACGAGTCGCTCGCACTCGCCGGCGTCCCGCGCGACCGGGTGCACGCCGAAGTGTTCACCTCACTGTCCGGTGATCCGTTCGCGGACGTCGTGGTCGAGGACCTGCCGGACACGGAAGCGGGAGCGGCGTCGACGGTCGAGGTGCAACTCGACGGCGAGGCGCACAACCTCAGCTGGCCGCGCCGGGCGACGCTCGTCGACGTCATGCTCTCCACGGGACTCGACGTCCCCTACTCCTGCCGCGAAGGCGAATGCGGTTCCTGCGCATGCACGGTCGTCGAGGGTGAGGTGGACATGGACAACGCATCGATCCTCGACCCCGAGGACATCGCGAGCGGCTACATCCTCGCGTGCCAGGCCCGTCCCGTCAGCGAGCACGTGCGGGTCGAGTTCTGACCGGGTAGCTATTTCTCGGTCTGCGCCGCCGCCGCGCGGGCGTTCAGGTCGGCGAGGCGGATCGGGTACCGCGGCGGGCGATCGACGATCACCTCGCGGGTGACGCCGAGGTCGGCGCCGACGTGCAGCAGTTCGCCCGGCTGCAGCGGCGTCCAGCCGGGATCCTCGTCCATCTGCTCGCTGGCGACGACCACCGCGGGACGCTCGGCGAGATGTTCGGACCTGGCCCGGATCCGGCCGGGGGTACTCGCGTGCTGGAGGTGGCGTCCGCCGCTCGGACCGCCTGCCCGCCGTTCGAGGAAGAGCAGGTCGTGGGTGTCCGGATAGCGCAGCGCCCACAACTCGCCGGGGGTGGTCAGCAGGATGTTGAGCGCGTAGATCGGCACGTTGTCGGCCAGCCACCGCGCGGCCGACGTGATCCCTGCCGTGACGTCGCCGCCGTTCCTGCCGATGTGACTGGTCACGAGGGCGAAGACGCGTTCCGAATCGGTGTCGCCGTGAACGAGTGCGAGATCGGAGCCCAGTTCCGCCTCGAGCTTCGGCAGGTCCTCGACCACGCCGTTGTGAGCGAACACGCGACCGTCCTGGGCGAACGGATGAGTGTTCTGCGGAAGCAGTTCGCCCGTGGTCGCGAAACGGATGTGCGCGACGAACGTGGCCGAGTACCGGTGCTTCGCCTCCTGCGCGAACTCCGCGTCCTCGTAGGCGGCGAGTGGTTGCTTCTCCACCACCGGAGTTCCGTCCTCCGCGAACGTGCCGAGGCCGGTGCCGTCCGGCTCGCGGTGACTCTGCTGCGCCAGGCTGTCCGGGGCGTCCAGCAGCCAGAACGACGCGCGGACACGGTGCGGGGCGGCGGACAGCCCGAACAATCGGCACATGACTTCCCTCTCGGGTGGGACGGCTCAGCGGTAGTCCGGGTTGGCGAAGTCGGGGCGGCAACCGGCGTCCCACTCCGACCGTTGATTGCCGTACACGGGGAACCCGCCTGCCTTCTTCAGCATCGCGGCGACGTGCATCAGGTTGTACGTCATGAACGTGGTGTTGCGGTTGGTGAAATCGTTCTCCGGGCCGCCCGACCCCTCGTCGAGATACGACGGTCCGGGCCCGGCTTCACCGATCCATCCGGCGTCGGCCTGCGGCGGGATCACGTATCCGAGATGCTGGAGGCTGTAGAGGATGTTCATCGCGCAATGCTTGACCCCGTCCTCGTTGCCCGTGATCAGACACCCACCGGCCCGCCCGTAGTACGCGTACTGGCCGTGGTCGTTGAGCAGCGACGAGCATCCGTACAGCCGCTCGATCACCTGCTTCGTGACGGAACCGTTGTCGCCGAGCCAGATCGGGCCCGCCAGCACCAGGATGTCGGCGTCCAGCACACGCCGGAACAGTTGTGGCCACTCGTCGCTCGGCCACCCGTGCTCGGTCATGTCCGGGTAGACGCCGGTCGCGATGTCGTGGTCCACCGCCCGGAACTGGTCGACCGACACTCCTTCCTTCTCCATCAGGCCGACACTGCGGTCGATCAACCCCTGGGTGTTGCTCACATCGGGCGACCGCTTGAGGGTGCAGTTGACGAACAAGGCACGCAGACCACTGAACCGTGGCCCGTCCTGCGGCGATGGATCGGTCATCAGTCCACGATATGCCGCGGCGGTTCCTCTTCGTGGCGGAAGTGGCGAGAGGTCGCGGCTAGCTCTCGATCGGCGTCGCCGTCTCCAGTGTCGCGGCCAGGAACTCCGCCGGAACATCCGGCCAGTCGGACGGCCACCGGCCCGCTCGCCGGTCCTCGAGGAGCGCCGTCAGGGCGGGCACCATGCGCGGACCGCCGTCGATCAGGTAGCGCACGAAGCCGATTCGCACACACGTCGCGGCGATGGACGCAAGCACCGGCTTCGCCTCGTCGACCCGTCCCGCGGCGACCAGGCACGCGACGAGCAGTCGATTGGCCTGCATCGCTGCCCTCGGCCTGCGCTCCTGCTCGACCCGGCGCACCCACTCCTGCGCCCGGCGGCACGCGACGTCGGGCTCGACCGCCGACTGCTTCCGGATCTCGGTGGCGTCGTCGAGCTGCGCGATGATCTCGGCGAAACCGAAATCGGGTTCCCGGCTGGGTTTCCCGGCAGTGGGCGGCGGCTGCGGCGAGGCGGGCAGGCCGAGCCGGACCCGTTCGTTCTCGACCCGGGCCCGCAGCCGGGGCAGGCCCAGCGAGGCCGCCGCGGACGCCCCCTCGTCGAGGTGCCGGGCCGCGGACACGACGTCGCCGCGTGCCGCCTTCAGCCGGGCGCCCGTCACGAACCGGGCGATCATGAAATCGACTATGCCCGCCTCCGGTCCGAGTTCGTAGCTCTCGTCGAGAAGTCGCTCGGCCTCGTCGAGACGACCCAGCTCGTACATCAGCTCGCCCAGGAGCGCCCCCGCGAGACGTGCGGCGTGCGAGTGCGAGCCGATCGATTTCGTCGCGGTCTGCACGGCCAGCCGGAAGTTGTCCTCGGCTGCGGTGATGTCGAGTTGTTCCATCGCGGCGATACCGGCGAAGCAGTAGCCGTACATCTTGCTGAACGGTCCGATGGTCCGCTGGTGGTAGCCGGTGGCCCACTCCTGCAGGCGGCGCGCCTCCACGAAATCGAACTGGGCGATCGCGACCGCGGAGGCGAGATTGGACCCAGCCGAGACCACCCACGCGCGTAGGGTTTCCGGCCGGGCCAGACATTCCGCGATGAGGTCGGGCACTCCGGCGATGCGATCGGACGACACCGCGATCACGGCGCGGACGATGTCGGCCTCCACCCGGATGTCCGCCTGCTCGGATTCGCTCAGCGCCGACGACTCGAGACTCGACGCGACCAGCGACAGCGCCTTCAGCGCCGGCGACACCCGCTGCAGCAGGATGTTCGCCCACGCCACCGCGATCTGGATGCGCGGACTGGACTCGACCAGCGTCTGCGGCAGCTTGTCGACCAGGCCGAGCAGCGCGACCATCCGCGAATGCTCCACCAGGTACATGCCCTGTTCCTCGACCACCGCGACGGCCACGTCGCGATCGCCCGCCGCCAGTGCGTGATCCACTGCGTCGCTGACGTAGTGGTGATCGGCGAACCAGTGCGCGGCCGCACGGTGCAGATCCGCGACGCGCGACGGATGATCGCGCTCGAGCCGTCGGCGCAGGTATTCGGCGAACAGGTGGTGGTACTCGAACCACTCCCGGTCCTCGTCGAGGCTGCGCAGGAACAGGTCGCGCGATTCGACCTGCTCGAGCCGGGCCTGACCGCGGGTCACGTTCGCCAGCACGCCCGCGAGTTCGCCGCACACCCGCTCGGTGATCGACGTGGCCAGCATGAAGTCGAGCAGCGCAGGCTCGAGCGTGCTGAGCACGTTCTCCGCCAGGTACTCGCCGATCGCGTGGTGGCGGCCCGACATGTGCCGGATGAGGTCGCCGGGATCGGCGCGATCGCGCAGCGAGAGCGACGCCAGTTGCAGCGCCGCCACCCACCCGTCCGTGGTCTCCTCCAGCGCTTCCACGTCGGAGTCGTCGAGGTGCAGTCCGCCGAGGTCGACCAGGAACCGCTGCGACTCTGTGAGGTCGAAACGCAAAGCCACGGAGTCGATTTCGACGAGCTCGTCACGCACCCGCATCTTGGCGAGCGGAAGTCCCGCCTGGCTTCGGCTGCTCACCACCATCTGCAGGTGGTGGCAGCCGTTCTCCAGGATGAAGTCCATCGCCGCGATCGTGTCCGATGACGTGACACGGTGCCAGTCGTCGATCATCACCACCACGTGCCGCCTGCTGTCGTGGACCTGATTCACCAGCGACGTGAGCACGAACCGTTCCGCCTCGGCGCCGTTCTCGTCGAGCGCCTGGCCCAGTTCGTCGGCCAGCGTCGGCTCGGCCCGGCGGATCGCCTCGACGAGATGGGACAGGAACCACACGACGTTGTTGTCGTCGTTGTCCACCGTCAACCAGGCGACGGCGGCGCCGTCCTCGATGAGGACGTCGCGCCACTGGGCTGCAACGGTGCTCTTCCCGAAACCGGCGGGGGCGTGGATGAGCGTCAACCGCCGCCGCTGGCCCAGCCGGAGCAGATCCAGGAGGCGGGTGCGCTCCACCAGGGAACGCATCGGGGTCGGCGGCCGGAACCGGGCGGCGGCGCTCGGCGGGGTGGCACCGGACCGCCGCCGGTAGCTGCGACTGCGCCCGGACTGCGTGGTCGGCGTCGAACTGTGCTCGGTGCGCGGGAACTCGTCCGCCGCGGCGGGGAGCGCCATCTCGTCGACGTCGAGTCCGTGCCTGCGTTCGATGTCGCGGAGTTCCTGCCCGAATTCCGCTGCAGATTCCGGTCGGTCGGTCGGTTCCTCGGACATGGCCCGCTCGATGGCAGTGCACACGTCGTCGGGAATGTCCTCGCCCCGCAGATCCGGAACGGGTTGCGTGGCGATGCGGAGGAACTGCGCGACGAGCCGCTCGCCGCTCCGCCGCTCGAACGCGGCATGTCCGGTCAGAAGACAGAACAGTGCGGCGCCCAGGCTGTACACGTCGGAGGACGCGGACGGCGCGTCACCGCGCAGGACCTCCGGGGCCGTGAACGCCGGCGAACCGGTGATCATGCTCGACGTCGTCTCGAAACCCCCCGAGACGCGCGCGATGCCGAAGTCGGTGAGCTGTGGTTCCCCGTATCCGGTGAGCAGGATGTTCGCGGGCTTCACGTCGCGGTGCAGGGTGCCGAGGCGGTGCGCCGTTTCCAGAGCGCCCGCCAGTTTCACGCCGATGCGCAGCGTTTCACTCCACGGCAGCGGCCCTTCGCGGCGAATCCAGGCGTCCAGCGAGTTGCGCTGGTGGTACGGCATCACGATGTACGGCCTGCCGCTGCGTGTCACCCCGGACTGCAGGATGTCGACCACGTGCGGATGCCCCGACAATTTTCCCATCGCGCGCTGCTCGCGCAGGAAGCGTTCCCGGTCCTCGCCGTCCAGATCGGAGGACAGCACCTTGATCGCGACCGTGCGGTCGAGGGCCGTCTGCAGGCAGCGGTACACGACCCCGAACCCTCCCCGGCCGATCTCGCGGGCGTCGTCGAATCCTTCCGAAGACAGCTCCGCGACGATGTCGGTCACGACGATCCGCTTGGTAGCCTGCGGATCCGAGTCGGTCGGCCCGGAACTGCTTTCCGGGTGTCGTGGCACACTCAATGAAATCACCTTCTCGGTGCACTGACGCCAGCATATCGCGGTCGTGCGACACGGAGAGCGGTGTTCGAGAACGAGTAGACCCGAGGAGAATTCGACGGTGACGGATACCGGCATTGCGACAGCGCGCACGACCCCGGCCGAGCGCACCCTGGCCCAGCTCCTCGACGCGCGAATCAGTTGCAGGGCATACCTGCCGGAGCAGGTGCCGCGCGACGTGATCGAGAGGATCCTCGAGCTCGCGCAGCAGACGCCGTCGTGGTGCAACACGCAGCCGTGGCAGGTCGCGATCACCGAGGGGGAGGGCACCGAGCGGTTCCGCGCCGGGCTGGCGGAGTACGTCCGCACTCACCCGCAGGAGTCCGACTTCGACTGGCCACGCGAATACGTGGGCGAACACAAACTGCGCCGCCGCGAGTGCGCCATGCAGCTGTACGCCAGCGTCGGGATCGCCCCCGGCGACCGGGCCGCGTCCGCCGAGCAGACGATGAAGAATTTCGACCTGTTCGGGGCGCCGCACGTCGCGATCGTGACCACTCACGAAGCACTCGGCACCTACGGCGCCGTGGACTGCGGCCTGTACGTCGAGACGTTCCTGCTCGCCGCGCAGAGCCTCGGAGTGGCGACCATCCCGCAGGCCGCCGTCGCGGGAAGCTCGCGGTTCATCCACGACTTCTTCGCGCTCGAGGAGGACCGCAGGGTGGTCTGCGCGATCTCGTTCGGGTACCCCGACACCGAGAACCCCGTCAACGGATTCCGCACCCACCGGGAACCCGTCGCCCACGTCGCGCAGTGGGTGTCCCGGTAACGTGCTCGACTCCGAAGTGTTCGACCGGGACGACCTGTTCTCCCGGCTGCGTCGACGCCCCGACGTCGAGGCCCCCAACCTGACGGCCGTCGACGCCGCCGACCGGCTGATCCTCGACGAGGGCGCGGCCGCCCTGTCCGCCGCGTCTCCCGGGACGCTCACCGTGATCGGCGACCACTACGGTGCCCTCACCCTCGGCGCCGCGGTGACGCACGGTGCCACCGGAATCCGCGTGCACCAGGACCCGCTGACCGGCGAACTGGCGCTGGCCGCCAACGCCGCGACCGTCGGGCTCGCCGACCGGTACCGGGCTTGCGCGCTCGGCGAGGAACTGCTCGCGGGGGCGACGGTCGTGCTGATGCAGCTGCCGCGGAGCCTCGGCGAGCTCACCGAGGTCGCCGAGACGATCGCCCGCCACGCCGACCCGTCCGTCGTCGTCTACGCGGGCGGACGCAACAAGCACATCTCCACCGCCATGAACGACGTGCTCGGGCGGTCGTTCTCCGACGTCCGCGCCACCCTCGGCAGACAGAAGTCGCGGGTGCTGATCGCGCGCGGACCGCGGGACTCGGCGCAGCAGACGTACCCCGTCACCGATCACCTCGCCGAGATCGGGCTGGACGTCGTCTCCTACGGGGCGGCGTTCGCCGGCCCCAAACTGGACATCGGGACCCGGTACCTCCTCGACTTCCTGCCCCGGGTGAACCCCCGGGCCCGTGCGGCCGTGGACCTCGGCTGCGGAACCGGCATCCTCGCCGTCAGCCTGGCCCGCCTCCTCCCGGAGGTGTCGGTGATCGCGACGGACCAGTCGTCGGCGGCGGTGGCGTCTGCTGCCGCGACCGCCCGCGCCAACGGGCTCGACGGGCGGGTGTCCACCCTGCGCGACGACGCCATGTCCAGCCTCGCGACCGACAGTCAGGATGTCGTCCTGTGCAACCCGCCGTTCCACGTGGGCGCGGCCGTCCACACCGGTGGGGCGTCGAAGATGTTCGCCGAGGCCGGCCGCGTGCTCCGGCCCGGCGGCGAGTTGTGGACCGTGTACAACTCCCACCTCGGATACCGGGGCCGGTTGCAGCGGCTCGTCGGCAGAACCGACGTGGTCGGGCGGAATCCCAAGTTCACGGTCACCCGGTCGGTGGCCTGACCGCCACGCCGACCGGCCTCGTCTGGCGAGTGTCCCCGCGGCACCGGTAGAGTCCGAATTGTCCGACCCGAAAGCGACGAACGGGAACTTGCGGTGGGTGCGGGACGTTCAACGTACAAGACACCCGGATCCACCCGGCGAGCCACGAGAAGGGATGTGCACGGTGCGCACCACCAGTAACCCGGTGTTCCGCAACCTGCCCAAACAAGAGGGCAGCGGCGGATACGCCTCGTTCGGATCTACGACGGCCGGCGCCGCGCAGGTCACGCAGCAGTTCGGTCAGCCGCAGTACACGCAGGCCGAGCCCTACCGGACGGGTCCCGACCACCGTTCGATGACCATCGACGACGTCGTCACCAAGACGGGCGTCACGCTCGGCGTGCTCACGGTGTCGGCGATCATCTCCTACTTCCTGGTGAGCAACGACGCGAACCTGGCGACCCCGCTCGTCATCGGCGGCGGCCTCGTCGGTCTCGTACTGGTCCTCGTGGCCACGTTCGGCCGCAAGATGGACAACCCGGGCATCGTCCTCGCCTACGCGGTCGCGGAGGGCCTGTTCCTCGGCGCGCTGTCGTTCATGTTCACCGACGTCACGTTCGGTGGAGTCGGCGGTGCGGCGCTTATCGGGCAGGCCGTGCTCGGCACGTTCGGCGTGTTCTTCGGCATGCTCGTCGTCTACAAGACCGGCGCCATCCGGGTCACACCCCGCCTGACGCGGATGATCATCGGCGCCCTCATCGGTGTCGTCGTCCTCGCCCTCGGCAACCTGATCGCCAGCTTCTTCACCGAAGGCGGCCTCGGCCTCCGCGACGGCGGTCCCGTGGCGATCATCTTCAGCCTCGTCTGCATCGGCATCGCCGCGTTCAGCTTCCTGCTGGACTTCGACGCCGCCGACCAGCTGATCCGCGCCCAGGCGCCGGAGAAGGCAGCGTGGGGCGTCGCCTTCGGACTCACCGTCACCCTGGTGTGGCTGTACGTCGAGATCCTGCGACTGCTGAGCTACTTCAACAGCGACTAGGCGCGAAAGCGCGAAAAAGGCCCCGAGAGCAGAAGCTCTCGGGGCCTTTCGCGCTTCGCGCCCGTGAGTGGTTAGCGAGTCTCTGCACTCGTCAACCACGCACGGGCGGCGGAGCCGCCTAGCTCAGGCGCTCGAGGACCATCGCCATGCCCTGCCCGCCGCCGACGCACATCGTTTCGACGCCGAACGTCTTGTCCTGCTCGCGGAGGTTGTTCAGCAGGGTGTTGGTGATGCGGGCGCCGGTCATGCCGAACGGGTGGCCGAGGGCGATGGCGCCGCCGGAGATGTTCAGCTTGTCCTCGTCGATGTTCAGTTCGCGGGCGGAACCGAGAACTTGGACCGCGAACGCCTCGTTGATCTCGAACAGGTCGATGTCGGAGATGGACTTGCCCGCGATGGCGAGTGCCTTCTTGACGGCCTCGATCGGGCCGAGACCCATGATCTCGGGCGACAGGCCGGACACCCCGGTGGACACGATACGGGCCAGCGGGGTCAGGCCGAGGGCCTTCGCCTTCGTGTCGGACATGATCACGAGCGCTGCGGCACCGTCGTTGAGCGGGCACGCGTTACCGGCGGTGACGGTGCCGTCCGGCCGGAACACCGGCTTCAGCTGGCTGATGCCCTCATACGTGGTGCCGGCGCGGGGGCCGTCGTCGGTGCTGACGACGGTGCCGTCGGGGAGGGTGACCGGGGTGATCTCCCGCTCGAAGAAGCCGTTCTTGATCGCTTCCTCCGCGCGGTTCTGCGAGCGGACGCCCCAGCGGTCCTGCTCCTCGCGGGTGATGCCGGTGGCCGAAGCGACGTTCTCGGCGGTCTGGCCCATGGCGATGTAGACGTCGGGGATCTGGTCGTTCTCGCGGGGGTCGGTCCAGGCGACACCGCCCTCGGCGAGCTTCGCGGTGCGCGCCTCGGCGTCGGCGAACCTCGCGTTCTTGGTGTTCGGCAGGCCGTCGGCGTTGCCGGTGACAAAGCTGGACACCGACTCGACACCGGCGGAGATGAAGACGTCGCCCTCGCAGGCCTTGATCGCGTGCAGCGCCATCCGGGTGGTCTGCAGCGAGGACGAACAGTAGCGGTTGACGGTGACGCCGGGCAGGAAGTCGTAACCCAGTTCCACTGCGACGACGCGGGCGATGTTGAAGCCCGACTGTCCGGCGGGCTGGCCGCAGCCGAGGAGCAGGTCGTCGATCTCGGTGGGGTCGAGTTCGGGGATCTTCGCCAGCGCCGCGGCCACCATCTGCGTCGTCAGATCATCCGGGCGGATGGTCTTGAGCGAGCCCTTCATGGCTCGGCCGATCGGTGAGCGTACTGCGGAGACGATGACTGCCTCGGGCATGAAAACTCCTTTGTCAACTGCGGGGGTCTGCACTGTGTTTCGGACCACCCGTTCTGTGGCCTTCCCGACAACTTACGTTGCCGGAGCCCGCCGGGGTCGCCGCCATCTCACTCAGCGACCCGTCGCGTCCCGGGCGCGGACGCCTCCTCGATCGCGAGGAGTTCGTCGAGGCGGGCGGGTGCGCGTCGCCGGACGTCGCGTCGCCACAGAAAACGGTTGAGCGAGGCCGTCATCCGGGTCGACAGCTTGCGTGATTCCGCGGCCTCCGACACCTCCGGCAGATCGGGCAGAGGTCCGCCGTGCCACATGCCCAGCGCCGTCGCGAGAACGGGCACGATCTGAATGGCCGCCAATTCGTAGCCGGCCGCCGACGGGTGGAAGTGGTCGGAGGAGAACATCCGGTCGGGCGCCGCCAGGAACTCGGGGGCCAGCAGGTCGGCGAGCGCCACCGGGTGGCCGCCCGCCGCGCTGGTCGCGGCCGCCTGCGCCCGGGCCAGTCGTAGTCCCCAGGTCCGGACGACGGTCCGCAGGGGCTGCGGAATCGCCGTCACCACCCCCAGGTCGGGGCAGGTTCCGACGACGACGGCGCAGTCGTGGGCGCGGAGCCGTTCGACGGCCTCCCCGAGCCTGCGCGCCGACGCCCGGATGGAGTTCTTGCTCGTGACGTCGTTGGCGCCGACGAGGATCACCGCGGCGTCCGGCGGTGGCCCGGCGACGAACATCGCGTCCACCTGACCGCTGAGCCCGCGGGACGTGGCACCGCCGATGGCCTTGGTGCTCAGCCGGATCCGCTTCCCCGTCTCGTCGGCGAGGCGCCGCGCGATCTGCACGCCGGGCACCTCCTCCGCCGACAAGCAGCCCACCCCGGCGGCGGTGGAGTCGCCGAAGATCATCAGGTGGACGTCGTAGGGGGTGGTCCGCAGCCAGCGTTCGGGCACCGCCGCGCCGGGTGAGTAGACGCCGTCGGCCTCCGGCGGCTTGGCGACGTTGTGGCCGATCACCCCGCGGGCCGCCGTCGCCTGCGACATCAGATACGAGTACGCCGCCCACGACAGCGTGCCTGCGCTCGAACCTGCCACGACAGCCGCGGCGCCGGCCTTCACTCCGGACTGCCAGGTCCTCTTGGGCACTGGTCTCACCTTTCCGCTACCTGGTGCTCATCTCACGGGTTCCAGCGGACTGCGTCGGCACCAATCTAGTCGGATCGGGGCCCCCGTGCCGGACGTCTGTGAGCATCGGATCAGGGCATCTGGGAGCATGGAGCCATGCGCATCGCGGAACACGTCGTCGACCTGATCGGCAACACCCCTCTCGTCAAGCTCTCTTCCGTCATCGGTGAGAACCACGGGACCGTTGCAGCCAAGATCGAATACCTCAACCCGGGGGGAAGCTCGAAGGACCGCATCGCGGTCAAGATGATCGACGCCGCGGAGGCGTCGGGCGAGCTGAAGCCGGGTGGGACCATCGTCGAGCCCACGTCCGGCAACACCGGCATCGGCCTCGCGCTGGTCGCCCAGAAGCGCGGATACAAGTGCGTGTTCGTGTGCCCCGACAAGGTCAGCGAAGACAAGCGGAACGTCCTCAAGGCGTACGGCGCCGAGGTCGTGGTGTGCCCCACCGCGGTCGCGCCCGAGCACCCGGACAGCTACTACACCGTCTCCGACCGGCTCGCCCGCGAACTCCCCGGCGGCTGGAAGCCGAACCAGTACTCCAACCCGGGCGGCCCGCAGAGCCACTACGAGACCACCGGCCCCGAGATCTGGGCCGACACCGACGGCAAGATCACCCACTTCGTCGCGGGCGTCGGCACCGGCGGCACCATCACCGGCACCGGTCGCTACCTCAAGGAGGTGTCCGGCGGCAAGGTCAAGGTCATCGGCGCCGACCCCGAGGGTTCCGTGTACTCGGGTGGCACCGGCCGTCCGTACCTGGTCGAGGGAGTGGGCGAGGACTTCTGGCCCAGCGCCTACGACCCGTCCATCCCCGACGAGATCATCGCTGTGTCCGACGCAGACTCCTTCGAGATGACCCGTCGTCTCGCCCGCGAGGAGGGCCTGCTGGTCGGTGGTTCCTGCGGCATGGCCGTCGTCGCCGCGCTCGAGGTCGCCAAGCGTGAGGGCCCCGACGCCGTCATCGTCGTCCTGCTGCCCGACGGCGGCCGCGGATACCTGTCGAAGATCTTCAACGACAAGTGGATGGCGTCCTACGGATTCCTCCGCACCCCGCTCGACGGCAAGCCCGACGAGAAGACCGTCGGCGACGTGCTGCGCGGCAAGTCCGGCGAACTCCCGGACCTCGTCCACACCCACCCGTCCGAGACGCTGCGCGACGCCATCGAGATCCTCCGCGAGTACGGGGTTTCCCAGATGCCGGTCGTCGGCGCCGAGCCGCCCGTCATGGCCGGTGAGGTGGCGGGCAGCGTCACCGAGCGCGACCTGCTCAGCGCCGTGTTCGAGGGACGCGCACACCTGGCCGACCCGGTCGAGAAGCACATGAGTAAGCCGTTCCCGCTCATCGGTTCGGGCGAACCGGTGTCGGCCGCCACCAAGGCGCTCGGCGACACCGACGCGCTGATGGTCGTCGACGACGGAAAGCCCGCGGGCGTCATCACCCGTCACGACCTTCTCGGTTTCCTCAGCGCCGGCTCCTAGACGACACGTCGAGGGCAAGACGAGAGAAGGCCAGTCCCCGCTGCGCACGGAACGTACGGTGCACAGTGGGGTGCCGGTCCGCTGTTCGTGAGGGGGAGTTCACAGTGAGTGCTCGTCTGCGTCGTGTCCTGGTGGTTCCGGTCGCCCTGCTCGGGTTCGCCGCCGCCGGATGCGGGAACAGCATCGAGGGTGCCGCCGTCGCACAGCCGGGATCGTCCGACGTCGGATCGGTGTCTTCGGGCACGTCGCCGTCGGGAGCGTCCGCCGACTGCGTCGCGCTGACGAAGGCGCTCGGCCGGCTCGTCTCGGACCGGCCGCATCTCACCGAGGCCGTCCTCCCCGGGTCGACCGATCCGACCTGCTCGTGGTCCAAGGGACCGACCAACGTGATGAGTACCATCACCGCATCGGTCAGGCCGCAGGTCACCGATCCTGCCGTCATCGTCGAGATGCGGAACGGGACGAACGTCGTCGCAGACCCCCGGTCCGCCGAGTTCGGCGGGGTGGTCCTCGACGTCGTGGCCATGGCACTGCTCACACCCGAGCACAGCATCATCGTCAACGCGCTCGACCCGTCCGTCAGCGACGCGACCAAGCTCGACGTCGCCTTCGCCATCGCGGAGTATCTGGAGAATTAGGTCCCCACTAGGCTGGGGGCCATGAGTGAGCAGCGCAGCAAAGCGGACAACATCAGCTGGCAGGGGTTCTCCACCAAGGCCGTGCACGCAGGATTCGACCCCGACCCGCAGACGGGCGCCGTCAACGTCCCCATCTACGCGAGTTCGACGTTCGCACAGGACGGCGTCGGCGGCATGCGGAACGGATTCGAGTACGCCCGCACCGGCAACCCCACCCGACGACCGCTCGAGGCCAACCTCGCCGCCCTGGAGTCGGGCACGTACGGTCGCGCCTTCGGCTCGGGCATGGCCGCCACCGACTGCCTGCTCCGCGCCGCGCTCCGCCCCGGCGACCACCTCGTCATTCCCAACGACGCCTACGGCGGAACGTTCCGCCTGATCGACAAGGTCTTCACCCAGTGGGGCATCGAGTACACGCCCGCCGCGGTGTCCGACGTGGACGCGGTCCGGGCGGCCATCCGGCCCAACACCAAGCTCGTGTGGGTCGAGACCCCCACCAACCCGCTCCTCAACATCGGTGACATCGAGGCACTGTCCGACATCGCACACGAGGCCGGCGCGAAGATCGTCGTCGACAACACGTTCGCCTCGCCGTACCTGCAGCAGCCGCTGCAACTCGGCGCCGACGTCGCGCTGCACTCGACCACCAAGTACATCGGCGGGCACTCCGACGTCGTCGGCGGCGCACTCGTCACCAACGACGAAGAACTCGACACGGCGTTCGCGTTCCTGCAGAACGGTGCCGGCGCGGTCCCCGGACCGTTCGACGCGTTCCTCACGCTCCGCGGCATCAAGACCCTCTCGCTGCGCATGGAGCGGCACAGCGACAACGCCGAGAAGGTCGTCGAACTGCTCAGCGGGCACCCCGCGGTGTCGCAGGTGATCTACCCCGGGCTCGAGTCGCACCCCGGCCACAAGGTCGCGGAGAAGCAGATGCGCCGCTTCGGCGGCATGATCTCGGTCCGCCTCGCCGGCGGAAAGCAGGCTGCGCTGGACTTCTGCTCGCGCACCGAGATCTTCACGCTGGCCGAGTCGCTCGGCGGCGTCGAATCGCTGATCGAGCACCCGGGCGCCATGACCCACGCCTCGACCGCCGGTTCGCTCCTCGAGGTGCCGGACGACCTGGTGCGCCTGTCCGTCGGCATCGAGGACGCCGCCGATCTGGTGGGCGACATCGAGCAGGCTCTGAAGTAGGCGCCTTCGCCGCCCGTGCGCCTTTTTGGTAGCCCCCACTACCAAAAAGGCGCACGGGGCGCGGAGCGCCTTATGCTGGCCCGCGTGGAGCCTGTCACGCTGGATCAGATCAGAACAGCCCGTAAGCTGCTGGACCCCGTCATGCGCCGGACGCCGGTGATCGCGTCCCGGGCGCTGTCGGAACGATGTGGGCACGTCGTGTCGCTGAAGTGCGAAAATCTGCAGCGCACAGGATCTTTCAAACCTCGTGGTGCGTACAACCGGATCGCGAATCTCTCGGTCGCGGAACGGGCCTGCGGGGTCGTGGCGGCCAGTGCGGGCAATCACGCGCAGGGTGTGGCCTGGGCGGCCACCGAACTGGGCATCCCGTCCACCGTCTTCATGCCCACCGGCGCACCCCTGCCGAAACTCGTTGCCACCAAGGCGTACGGCGCGACCGTCCACCTCACCGGCGACACGGTGGACGACGCGCTCGTCGCCGCGAAGGCGTACGCGGACGAGACCGGCGCCGTCCTCATCCATCCCTTCGACCACGTCGACATCGTCGCCGGGCAGGGGACCGTCGGGCTCGAGATCCTCGAGCAGGAACCCGACGTCGGCACGATCGTCGTCCCGACCGGCGGGGGCGGCCTGATCGCGGGTATCGCCGCCGCGGTGAAGGCCACGCGGCCCGACGTACGGATCGTCGGCGTCCAGGCCGAGCAGGCGGCGGCCTGGCCGCGTTCGCTGGCCGAGGGTCGCCCGATACCGCTGGAGACCATGTCGACCATGGCCGACGGCATCGCGGTCGGCCGCCCCGGAGACGTGCCGTTCGCCCACGTCGGCTCCCAGGTCGACGCGATCGTCACGGTCAGCGAGGACGCCCTGTCCCGGGCGCTGCTCCTGTGCCTCGAACGCGCGAAGCTCATCGTGGAGCCCGCGGGCGCGGCGGCGGTGGCCGCGTTGATCAGCTGCTCCACGGAAGAGCTGGGACTCACCGGGAAGGTGTGCGCGGTGCTGTCCGGCGGCAACATCGACCCGTTGCTGCTCACCCACGTCGTCAATCACGGTCTCCGGGCCGCGGGACGGTATCTCGGTGTGCACGTGACCATTCCGGACCGACCGGGTGGTCTGGTCAGCCTGCTCGGCGTGGTCAGCGGCAACGGTGCGAGCGTGGTCGACGTCGTCCACTCCCGCACCGGCGGCGCACTCGCACTCGACGAGGTGGAGGTGTTCCTCACCGTCGAGACCCGCGGTCCCGGACACCGGCAGGATCTCCTCGAGGCCCTGCGCGACGCCCGGTACGCCGTCCGCCTGCAGGAGTAGGCCGGTACCTAGCTCGGCCAGCCGCCCAGGGTGATCACCCGGAACTCCTGATCGACCAGCCGGGCCGGCAACTCCAGGTTGGTGAGCCAGTCGATCGCGCCGCCGCCCATCCCGACCGCCGCCGTGCTCGACGCGTGCGCGGTGGTACAGGACGCGGCGACCACCGACACGGTCCGCCACAACGAGATGGAGTCGGGGTGCAGGGGCTTGACGGTGCTGGCGGTCGCGACGGCCGCACCGGACGGGATCGACACCTGGCAGGTGGGATCGCCCGGCAGATCCTGGACCTGGACCTGCCAGCCGCCCGGCGGTGTGTTCCCGGCTGTGGCGATGTCGCCGCCGAGCGCGACCAGGACGGCGCACCCGAGCAACTCCGCCGTCGTCGACGCACAGTGGTCGGCGGAACTCGCCCGCGCGGTGGCCGTGAGGTCGAGTTCCACCCCGGCGGGGAGCGTGACCTCGGTGCCGTCGACGGTGATCGACCGCCACGAGTGGGGTGCGGGCGCCGACACCGTGGGGTCGAGGGCTCCGTCCGTGGTGCGCGCTGCGGCGAGGGCGTCGGTGAGGAACCGCGCGAACATCGGGGTCACCGTGTTCGGGCCCTCGTCGAGCGCGCGGATCTCGGCGTCGGCGCGGTCCCGGTTGACGGCGGCATCGGCGGCCGCGAGGTAACCGCGGATCAGGTTCGACGCCGAGCTCAGGGCGTCGGGGTCGGTGACGACGATCCGTGCGTGCACACCCCAGGTGGACCATTCGGTTGCGCTGCGGGCGCTGGTCATGTGGTGGTTCTCCGGTGGCGGGATCTCAGGAACCGCTGGACACGGCGTCCGGTGCGCCGAATCCGGCCGAGACGAGGGGCGCTGCCACCGTCGAATCGGGGGTCGCGGGATCAGCGGCCGCCGCCATACCGCCACCGGCGACCAGTCCGGCGATTCCGGCTGCCGCCAACACGCGGCGAACGGGAAGCAGGCGGGAAATCCGTCGGTCTTCACTCATGCCGACCAGCTTCCCCGACGAACCTTAGAACAACCTGGGAAGAATCTGACTCTCCGCGCCGTGTGCGCAGTCGTGCCCGTCAGCCACCGCTGTGACGGAGTCGTCACTACGATCGGATCCGTGATCGCGGACCATGACGAACTGCTCGATGCCGCTCTGGCTGTGCTGCGGGAGCGCGGCCCCCTGTCCGACCGGGAGCTGACAGTCGCGCTTGCGGATTCGGGTTGGGGAGGTGTCGACGACCTGATCGAATACGTGGAGGAGTTCGACGCGCCGCTTCTCGGAACTCTCCCGGACGACCGATGGGTGGCGCTCGACGTTCTGCTCGCGGGACGTGTCCTCACCCACCGCCTCACCGCGGAGGAGATCTCGGCCGATGTCGTGGCGCCAGACGATTTCGGCTCACTTCTGCGCCTCGCATCCGGGGACCCCGGCGTCGACGGCTTCGAGGTCGTGTTCTTCGAGGACGAGGCCGACGAACTCGCCGCGAGAGGGGGCCTCGGCGCGAACTGGTCGGACGAGGAAGTGCTCATGCTTCCCCGGGGCGCACTCACGCAGTGTTCTCCCGGGGATCTTCTGGCGGTGATCGCCACGGACGGCGGAGTGCGCCTCGACTTCGTCGGCGAGCCGGTCGCGGACGCACCCGAGCTTGCGCTGCGGCTCACTCGGCGGCTGAGCGAGAGTTCGGTGATCGATCTCGAGGAGGAGGTCTGGCACCTTCTGGTCGACGATCCGGCGGCGTTCACCGTGCCGGCGCTGCCGTTGGCGGAAATAGTCGAGGGCGCCGACCTCGACAGGTCCGGGCAACTCGTCGCCCGTCGCGGATTCGATTTCGAGTCGTACGGCCGAGACCTGATGATCGGCGTGTACGCCGACGAGCTCGGGGTGCCCATGGACGGGGCGGTGGCCGTCGCCACGCTGGTATCGCTGGTCACAGCTCTCGAGGAAGACGAGGACCAGGACATCCAGGCGAGGTTCTTCGAAAGGCCGGAGCTCTACGCGGCCCTCGCCGATCCGGCTGTCATGGAAGTCGCCGCTCAGGAGTTGTTCGACGTGGACGTCGACCCCGAGGTGCTCCTGATCGCAGCGCAGCGGCTGCTCCTGTCGGGACCGCGCGAAGTGAAAGCCGCAGCGTCGTGGATCGCCGGCCGGGCCACCGAGATGCAGGGCTTCCCGAAGCAGGCCGAAGACCACTACGAACACGCGCTCGTCCTGGATGGAGCATTCGATCTCGCTCTCTTCGACCTTGCCCGTTTCGCCTCGGACCGCGGCGATGCCGTCCGCGGGCTGTCGTTACTGAACCGGATGGCCGCCGGGGATGCGGAGCCGCTGCACGCGGTGCTCGAATACTTTCAGCCGACGCCGCGGCCGGGGCTGGGCCGCAACCATCCCTGCTGGTGCGGGTCGGGAAGGAAGTACAAGACGTGCCACCTCGGCAAGGGCGACCACGCCTTGTCCGAGCGGGCCGGGTGGCTGTACCAGAAGGCGAAGTTGCACGCGCAGGAACTCGGCTGGCGCGATCAGATCGTCGAGTACGCCGAAATCCGTTCCGAGAACTGGCCCGGCGACGCGGCGCTGTTCCAGGCGCTGGAGGACCCTCTGGTCACCGACGTCGCACTTTTCGAGGGCGGTGCGTTCGCCGACTTCGTCGAGTGTCGCGGCGACTTGCTGCCCCCGGACGAGTTCGCACTCGCACGACAGTGGCAGGAAGTCGAACGATCCCTGCACGAGGTGGAGGAGGTCCGGCCGGGTGCGGGTCTGACACTGCGGGACCTGCGCACCGGCGACCGGCGCGACATCAGGGAAGTCACCGCAAGCCACCAGATGCATCTCGGGAGTCTGATCTGTGCCCGCGTCGTCCCGGCGGGGGACACGTGGCAGATCTTCGGGGGAATCGAACCGATCTCGCAGGATCGGCGCGCGTCACTCCTCGCGGCGTTGGACGACGAGACCACGGATCCGGCCGACCTGGTCGAGATCCTCAGCGAACGATTCGTGCCGGTGAGCGGGTGATCGGGGCGGCGGGATTCGCCGGGTGCCGCTCTCCCGCAGGTCACGGTAGGAAACGGATCAATCCCGCAGAATCGCCTCGCATCTGCTGTGCCCCGTCGTAACGTGAACTCACTCGGTTAGGTGCACCGAGGAGGAGGAGCGCACGTATGTCAGTTGATGCAGCGGCGATCATCGTGGCGATCACCACCGCAGCGGGGGCCATCGTTCAGGGAGCGGACATACCGCAGCCGGTCAAAGATCAAGCAGCAGAAGCAATTCAGGTGGTCGAGCAGGCCTCACCCGACGTTCAGAAACAGGTAAACGACGCAATATCGACCCTCCCGGAACCGGCCCGCGTGCAGGCCGAGCAGATGGTGGCCCAGGCCTCGGATGTCGTGAAGCAGGCAACCGACCCCTACATTCCGCCGCCGCCCGCCGTCGAGGCGGCGCCGCCGCCTGCCCCGATACCGCCACTGGCCCTGCCGGACACCCCGCTCGACCAGCCCCCCGTGATGAGTGCCCCCGACGTCGGAACCGCGATCGGGGGCCTCGCCGCTCTGCCGGGGGTACCAGCCCTCATCAGCGGACTCGGATCGCTGATCCCGTCCGTGCCCGCAGGGTTTCCCGGTGTCTCGCTCGCGCCCGTCGGCGCCATCGCCGTCTTCGCGCCGTGGATCCGCAAGGCCGGATCGCTGTGCGAGGGCATCAAGCCGCCGACACTGGCGGCCCTGTACTCGGTCGAGAACGGGTTCCGCTACGGCGCGACGTCACCGGTGTCCCGGGCGGGTGCCCGCGGCCCCGGCCAGTTCATGCCCGAAGCCTGGGCCAGGTACGGCAAGGACGCGGACGGCGACGGCAAGGTCGACATCAACGGCGTCGCCGACCCGATGATGGCGTCCGGTCAGATGCTGTGCGACCTGTTCGGTCAGATCGACGGGTGGAAGAAGGAGGGCGTGGTCAAGGGCGACACCCTCGACCTCACGATCGCCGCCTACAACGCCGGTGCGGGTGCGGTCCGGACCGCCGGGGGCATGCCCGCCGGCAAGTTCGACTACGAGCACGAAACGCAGCCGTACGTCGCACGCATCCGATCGCTCGAGGAGTCGTTCGCGCGGATGCTGTCGCCGTTCTTCTACGGTGCGGCCGCCGGTGACACGAGCCGCGTCGTGGAGGCGGCCATGCGGTTCATCGGCCTGCCGTACGTGTGGGGCGGCGGCAACATCAACGGACCGTCCGGCGGCGGGTTCGACTGCTCGGGGCTGACCTCGTTCGCCGTGTACGCCGCCACCGGCATCAGACTGCCCCGCACGTCGGAAACGCAGTGGAATGTCGGTGTGGAGGTGCCGCTGTCGGAGGCCAGGCCCGGAGACCTGCTGTTCGGCAACTGGCAGTCGGGTGGGCCGGGTCACGTGGCGATCTACGTCGGAAACGGCCAGATGCTGCACGCCCCGACGACGGGCGACGTGGTGCGCATCGGACCGGTGTTCGCCGACATGAAGGCCCGCCGGGTCTTCTGATCACATCCGCAGGGCTCGACGCAGAAAACTCCGGCCCGGGCACTGGGCCCGGACCGGAGTTTTCGGCGGTTGATCCGAGATCAGCTGTGGTAAGGCTCCGCGCTGACGAGCGTCACCTTCATGCTGCTGCCGTTGGGCAGCGTGTATTCGCGGGTCTCGCCGACCTTCGCCTCGAGCAGTGCGCCACCCAGCGGAGAGTTGGGCGAGTACACCTCGAGCTTGTTGTCGCGTGCACCCTCTTCGCGGGTCGCGATCAGGAACGTCTCGGTGTCCTTCTCGTCGCCGTCGTAGTAGACCTTCACCACGGAACCGGGCAGTGCGACACCGGACTGGGTGGGGGCCTCGCCGACCTTCGCGCTGTTCAGCAGCTCCTGGAGCTGACGGATGCGCGCCTCCTGCTGACCCTGCTCTTCGCGGGCCGCGTGATAGCCACCGTTCTCCTTCAGATCGCCCTCTTCGCGACGCTCGTTGATCTCGGCGGCGATGACCGGACGATTGGCAATGAGCTGGTCGAGTTCGCTCTTGAGCCTGTCATGTGACTCCTGGGTCAGCCAGGTCACCTGGGTCTCGGTCATCTCGATCACTCCCTCGTAGTTGGAGCCGCCGGGCTCCCTCGACAGACCACTGCAACAGCAGTGATCAACGGCTCGGCGGAATCGACGGCCGGGGCCGTTCATCTTCCGCCTTGCCGCCAATGCAGCAATACACGGTTCCAAACGGAACCGTGTACCAGGCGATTCTAGCACGATCGGGGAGCGCAAACCCCGAATAACCCGAACGGTCGCTCGGCTGCGCGGGTGTCAGCCGCCGGTCAGATAGGCAGGAACGTCCAGGCTGCAGCCGTAGATGTCGCCCATCGCAGGGGGGCGCGACGTGTAGACGGGAGCGGTGACTTTCACCGTCTGGCTGTCGCCGCCGGCGATGTACACCTCGCGCCTGCCGGTCTCGGAACCGTCCTTGGAGCGGGAGCGGACGATGCACACCGCGGCCCGGGACGGATCCTCCCGTGTGACGGTGAACGTGATGTCGAGCTGCGAATCACTCACCAGATCGAACGACGTGGCTTCACTGTCGATCTCGGAGACGGCGAACTTGTCGTATGCGACGAGTGCCACAACCACGCCGACGACGACTACCGCCGCGGAGAGTGCCCACACGAGCCAGCGCTTCGGGCGCGCAGGCTTTGCCGCGGCTGTGTATCGGCCCGGGGGAAGCGTTCTCGTCATCTCTCAACTCTCGTACCGCTCCGGTTCCACGTAACTCACAGCACTCGAGCGGGGGCACGGCTGCAAGCGGAACTCTCGGGTGGAACTATAGAGGACGTGCGTCGGTGCGCCGTCAGCGATGGCGGAGGCGAGAGCGCGCGACACGGACAAGCCGGCAACGGCTACTGGCGAAGTTGAGGTGAACGAATACGTGAGCGGATTCCGGCTCATGGCCGTCCATGCGCATCCCGACGACGAGTCGAGCAAGGGTGCCGCGACAACGGCCCGTTACGCCGCAGAGGGCAACGAAGTGAAGGTCGTGACGTTGACCGGTGGTGAACGTGGCGACATCCTCAACCCCGCGATGGACGTGCCCGGGGTGCGTGACCGCATCCACGAGGTGCGCATCGAGGAAATGGCCGAGGCCGCGCGGATCCTGGGAGTCCAGCACCAGTGGCTGGGATTCGTGGACTCCGGCCTGCCGGAGGGAGACCCGAAGCCGCCACTGCCGGAGGGCTGCTTCGCGCTCGTTCCGCTCGAGGAATCGACCGAGGCGCTGGTGCGCGTCATCCGCGAGTTCCGTCCGCACGTCATGACCACGTACGACGAGAACGGCGGGTACCCGCACCCCGATCACATTCGCTGCCACGAGGTGTCGATGGCCGCCTACGAGGCCGCCGCCGATCCGGAGCAGTTCCCCGACGCCGGGGAGCCGTGGAAGGTGCAGAAGGTCTACTACTCGCACGGCTTCATCCGGAAGCGCCTCCTGCAGTTCCAGGAGGAGTACGACCGCCGCGGCGAAGAATTCCCGATGGCCGAGTGGCTCAAGAAGTGGAAGACCGAGCAGGGTGACCTGATGGCGCGCGTCACCACCCAGATCACGTGTGGCGACTATTTCCCGCAGCGTGACGACGCGTTGCGCGCCCACGCGACGCAGATCGACCCGAACGGCTCGTTCTTCGCGGTTCCGCTCGAGATCCAGCAGAAGATCTGGCCGACCGAGGAATTCGAGCTCGCCAAGACGCGGGTCACCACCTCCATCCCGGAGAGCGATCTGTTCGCGGGCATCCACGAGGACGGACAGCAGTGAATGCGTTGACGGTGAACATCGTGGCCGGCGCTGCGGACATCCTGGCGCAGACGCCGAGCACCCCGTCCGGTCCCGAATTCGGCAAGGCGTCGCCCATCGGCCTCGTCGTCATTCTTGCGCTGCTCGCGGGCGTGGTGCTGCTGGTGCGTTCGATGAACAAGAAGCTCAAGAACCTGCCCGAGACGTTCGAGCCGGAGCACCCCGAACCGGACCAGGAAGTGGACGAGGGCACCGACCGCGGCGCGATCCACGGCGGCGGCGCGGGCAAGACCGAACCGCCGAAGCCCACGGACACCCCGCCGAACCTGCAGAAGTAGTCGAACAGGAGCTGGACATGGACCCACGCGAACACAACACGCTCGCTGGGTCCACCAGCCCCTATCTGCGACAGCACGCCGACAACCCCGTGCACTGGCAGCAATGGGGTCCCGAGGCGACGGAGTGGGCGCGGGAACGGGACGTCCCGATCCTGCTGTCGATCGGATACTCGGCGTGCCACTGGTGCCATGTGATGGCCCACGAGTCCTTCGAGGACGAGGCGGTGGCGTCGCTGATGAACGAGCATTTCGTGTGCGTCAAGGTCGACCGCGAGGAGCGTCCCGACCTCGATGCCGTGTACATGAACGCCACGGTCGCGATGACCGGCCAGGGCGGATGGCCGATGACGTGTTTCCTCACCCCGGACGGGGCCCCGTTCTACTGCGGCACCTACTACCCGGCCGAGCCGCGTGGCGGGATGCCGTCGTTCACCCAGGTGCTGGGGGCCATCGCCGACACGTGGCGGGACCGCCGCGGCGACGTCGACGACGCGGCCGCCTCGGTGGTCGCGGAACTGCGGCGCGGGGCCGGCGGCATCCCCGAGGGTGATGTCCGGGTGACCGCCGACCTGCTGGACGCGGCCGCCGGGACCGTGCTGCGGGACGAGGACGCCGAACGCGGCGGGTTCGGGGGAGCCCCCAAGTTCCCGCCGTCCGCGCTGATGGAAGGCCTGCTGCGCACGTACGAGCGGTCCGGTGACGCGGACGTGCTCGGCGTCGTGACTCGGACGGCGTCGGCGATGGCGCGGGGCGGCATCTACGACCAGCTCGGCGGCGGCTTCGCCCGCTATTCGGTCGACGCCGCCTGGGTGGTGCCGCACTTCGAGAAGATGCTCTACGACAACGCCCAGCTGCTGCGCGCCTACGCGCACCTGGGCAGGCGGACGGGTTCGGACCTGGCCGTCCGCGTCACCGAGGAGACGGTCGGGTTCCTGCTGCGCGATCTGCGCACCGGGAACGGATCGTTCGCGTCCGCCCTCGACGCCGACACCGAGGGCGTCGAGGGACTCACGTACGTATGGACCCCGGAGCAGCTCGTCGAGGTGCTCGGACCGGACGACGGGGAGTGGGCGGCCCGGGTGTTCGCGGTGACCGCGGACGGGACGTTCGAGGCGGGCGCGTCGGTGCTGCAGCTCCCGCGCGACCCGGACGACTGGGACCGTTGGCGCCGGATCCGGGACACCCTGCTCGCCCGTCGTGCGATGCGGCCGCAGCCGGGCCGCGACGACAAGGTGGTCACCGCCTGGAACGGCCTCGCGATCACCGCACTGGCCGAGGCGGGCGCTGGACTCGGTAGATCGGAATGGGTGGACGCCGCCGCCGAGTGCGCGCGTGTGGTGCTGGACTTGCACGTCGTGGACGGTCGGCTGCGGCGGGCGTCCCTGGGAACGTCGGTGGGCGAGCCGGCCGGGGTGCTCGAGGACTACGCATGCCTGGCGACGGGGCTGCTCGCCTTGTATCAGGCGACCGGCGGCACCGAATGGCTGGCGCACGCGCAGTCGTTGCTCGATCGCGCTCTGATCCATTTCGCCGACGACGAGCGGCCGGGCAGCTGGTTCGACACCGCGGACGACGCCGAAACCCTCGTGACCCGTCCCCGCGACCCGGTCGACGGAGCGACGCCGTCCGGGGCGTCGTGCCTGGCCGAGGCGCTGCTCACCGCGGCCGCGGTGGCCGACGCGGACGCCTCGGGCCGGTACGCGACCGCGGCCGCCGCATCGCTCGACCGCGTCGCGCTGCTCCTGGAGCGCGCACCGCGATCGGCCGGGCACTGGCTCGCGGTGGCCGAGGCCTCGGTGCGCGGCCCGATCCAGGTGGCGGTGGCCACCGACGGCGATTCCGCGCTGCTGCGGGAGGCGCGCAGGCTCGCACCCGGCGGTGCCGTCGTGGTCGGCGGCGAACCGGATTCGTCCCCGCTGCTCGCCGACAGGCCGCTGGTCGGCGGCACGTCGGCGGCGTACGTGTGCCGCGGGTTCGTGTGCGACCGCCCGGTGTCGACGGCCGAGGACCTCGCCGCCGCGTTGAGCCGGTAGTCCGGCCTACCGGAACACCACCAGCCACACGGCGATGTAGTGGCACAGCGCCGCGATGACGGTGGCGGCGTGGAAGAACTCGTGATGCCCGAACGTGGTGGGCCACGGGTTGGGCCACTTGGTGGCGTAGAGGATCGCCCCGACCGAGTACAGGATGCCGCCGATCAGCAGCAGCAGCATCGGGAGGACGCCGACCTCGTGCGTCAGTTCGGGTGCCACCGGGACGATGGCCCAGCCGAGCAGCAGGTACAGCGGCACCCCGACCCAACGCGGTGCCGTCGGCCACAGCATCTTCAGCGCGACCCCCGCGAGTGCCCCCGCCCACACGACGATCAGCAGCGTCCGGCCCGTGTCGGGCGGCAGACCCAGCACCGCGAACGGGGTGTAGCTGCCTGCGATGAACAGGAAGATCATCGAATGGTCCGCGCGCTTCATCCACGTGCGGGCCGCGACCGTGTTCCAGTGGATGCGGTGGTAGGTGGCGCTGACCCCGAACACGCCGCACACCGTGAGGCTGTAGACCGCGGTGGCGAGCGCTGCTTCCGCGGACACCTGCGTGCCCGACAGCGTGACGAGGACGAGGCCGGCGATCACGGAGACGCCGAACGCCCACAGGTGGATCCACCCTCGCAGTCGGGGCTTGACGGGCAATTCGTCGAGGCCGAAAGCGGTCACCGAACACCTCTTCTCGCTGTGCGTGGCGCTAACCTACGCAACCGTAGGTTAGCTTGTGGTGAGAGCGTACCCGTCGGTAGCAGGATGTCGTGCGCTGTGTGACGGCCGTCGCGGATCGCCTACGGCTGCGGCGTAGTCTTGCGTGTCATGGTGATCTCCAGGTGAGTGCGCGAGGACTGCTGTACAGCATCTACGAGCGTCGGCTACTGAAGCGGCTCGACGGTCTACAGCACCCCCGGCACATAGCCGTGATGTGCGACGGCAACCGGCGGTGGGCCCGGGAGAACGGCTTCGAGGACGTCAGCCACGGCCACCGCATGGGCGCCCTGAAGATCTCCGAGATGCTCGGCTGGTGCGACGCCGCGGGCATCGAGATGGCCACCATCTACCTGCTGTCCACCGAGAACCTGCGCCGCGACCCCGAGGAACTCGACACCCTGCTCGAGATCATCACCGACGTCGTCGAAGAGATCTCCGGACCGGACAAGAACTGGAGCGTCAAGATCGTCGGCGCCCTCGACCTCCTGCCCGCCGAACAGTCCCGCCGCCTGCGGGACGCGGCCGCCGGAACCGAGGGTCGCACCGGCACCCACGTCAACGTCGCGATCGGCTACGGCGGGCGCCAGGAGATCGCCGACGCCGTGCAGTCGCTGCTCAGCGAGAAACTCCTCGCCGGACTGTCGGGCGACGAACTCGTGAAATCGATCACCATCGACGGCATCGACGGCCACCTCTACACCTCCGGCCAGCCCGACCCCGACCTCGTGATCCGCACGTCGGGGGAACAGCGGCTGTCGGGGTTCCTGCTGTGGCAGAGCGCGTACTCCGAGATCTGGTTCACGGAGGCGTACTGGCCGGAGTTCCGCCGCGTCGACTTCCTCCGGGCGCTGCGTGACTACGCCGCCCGGCACCGTCGCTTCGGCGTCTGACGTGAGCGGCGAAGCGTGCCGGAACACACTTCGCCACTCACCTACAGCTTGCGCAGGCGCAGCCGGTTGATCGAATGATTGGCATCCTTGCGGAGCACGAGCGTCGCGCGCGGACGCGTCGGCAGGATGTTCTCCACCAGATTCGGCCGGTTGATGTTGTGCCAGATCTCCTGCGCGGCAGACGTCGCGTCCCGGTCGGACAGTCCGGCGTAGTGGTGGAAATGCGCGTCGGGGTCGGAGAACGACGTCTTCCGCAGCGCGAGAAATCGCTGGATGTACCAGTTCTCGATGTCCTCGATCCGGGCGTCGACGTAGATCGAGAAGTCGAACAGGTCCGACACCATCAGCCGCGGACCGGTCTGCAGCACGTTGAGACCCTCGATGATGAGGATGTCCGGCTGCCGGATCAGGTGGTACTGGCCGGGGATGATGTCGTACGAGATGTGCGAATAGACCGGTGCGGCCACTTCTTCGGCCCCCGACTTCACCTCGGTGACGAACCGCAGCAGCTTGCGGCGGTCGTAACTCTCGGGAAAGCCCTTGCGGTGCATGATCCCGCGGCGGTTCAATTCGGCCGTCTGGTACAGGAAGCCGTCCGTCGTCACCAGGTCGACACGGGGATGGTGCTCCCAGCGCGCGAGGAGCGCCTGCAGGACACGCGCCGTGGTGGACTTGCCGACCGCCACGCTGCCCGCGACGCCGATCACGAACGGCACCTGCTGGTCGGGATGCTTTTCGCCGAGGAACGTCGCGGTCGCGGCGAACAGTCGCTGCCGGGCCGCCACCTGTAGGTGGATGAGACGCGACAGCGGCAGGTAGACCTCCGCGACCTCCTCGAGGTCGATCTGCTCGCCGAGGCCCCGCAGTCCGTACAGCTCTTCCTCGGTGAGGACGAGCGGCGTCGACTTACGCAGTGTGCGCCACTGCTTCCGGTCGAATTCGACGTACGGACTGGACTCGCTCGTCCGCGCCATCAGTTCCGCTCACACTCGGGTACACGGGGGAGTGAGCGGTCCATGCCCAGAATCTCTGCCGTCGTCGTCGCGCTGGCGAGTAGCGGTTGCATAGTCGGATTGTGCTTGGTGCCACAGGCTGCGCTGTCGGCGGGTCAGGCAGACGCGTCTGCGACTAAGGTCGGACGGCATGGAATCCGATTCGTTCGTTCGCGAATACTTGCTGCTCGGGCTGGGTTTCGACCGGCTGGAGGAAGGATTCGTCGACGCGTACACCGGCGATCCCGCGCTGCGCAGGCAGGTAGAGAACGCGCCGAAGCCCGATCCGAGGGACCTCGCCCGGACGGCGGCGAACCTCCGCGCGGAGTTGCCCTCGGCGGGACTGTCCGAGGAGCGGACCCGGTTCCTCGACGTCCACCTGCGCGCGCTCGAATGCTCGGGGCGCAAATTCGCGGGTGACGACGTCGGCTTCGTCGACGAGGTCGACGCGTACTTCGACGTCCGCATCGAACGCGGCGACGAGGAGCAGTACCGGGAGGCACACCGGAAGATGGACGCCGTGCTGCCCGGACCGGGACCGCTGGCCGAACGCATCCGGGTGCACCGGGCGAAGGACGCGATTCCCGCCGACCGGTTGCAGGAATGCGTCGACGCCTTCTCGAGCGCCCTTCGCGACCTCGTGCGGCAGCACTACGCGCTGCCCGACTCGGAGGTGGTGGAGTACGAGGTCGTGGGCGACAAGCCGTGGTCCGGGTTCAACTACTACCTCGGCGACTACCGCTCGAAGGTCGCGATCAACTCCGACCTCGAACAGCACATGGCGAACCTGCCGCGGCTGATCGCGCACGAGTCGTACCCCGGCCACCACACCGAGCACTGCCGGAAGGAAGCCGGGCTCGTCGGCGCCGGACAACTCGAGCAGACGTTGTTCGTCGTCAACACCCCGCAGTGCCTGATGGCCGAGGGCCTCGCCGACCTCGCGCTCGAATCGATCGTCGGGTCCGACTGGGGGCTGTGGGCGCAGGAAATCTACGCCGACCTCGGTCTGCGATTCGACGGTGAGCAGGCGCAACGCCTGTCCGGTGCGTCCGGACAGCTGCTCGGGGTGCGGCAGGACGCGGCGATGATGCTGCACGACGAAGGCCGCAGCCACGACGACGTCGCGGCGTTCCTGCAGCGGTGGAGCCTGTCGACCCCCGAGCGGGCCCGGCAGTCGCTGCGCTTCCTGTCCTCGCCGCTGTGGCGGGCATACACCAGCACGTACGTGGAGGGATACCGCCTGCTCGGGGGCTGGCTGGCCGAGGTGCCGGTCGGCGCGGAACGGTCGGAACGGTTCCGCCGACTGCTCGACGAGCCGCTCGTTCCCAGCGTCCTGCGTGCCGGTGAGGGGTACCTCACCGCGGGCGGTTAGGAAGTCCTCACGGATAGTTCGTAGACTGGGAGCATTCGTTTCCGCATCCAGCTTGGAGATTCCTCGATGACCGCTGTGCCCGGTACCGACGTCAACACGGCCCCCCTCGCCGAACTCGACCCCGAAGTCGCCCAGGCCATGGCAGGTGAGCTGGCCCGTCAGCGCGACACGCTGGAGATGATCGCCTCGGAGAACTTCGTTCCCCGTGCCGTCCTCCAGGCGCAGGGCAGCGTCCTCACCAACAAGTACGCCGAAGGGTACCCGGGACGCCGCTACTACGGCGGCTGCGAGCACGTCGACGTCGTCGAGGACCTCGCCCGCACCCGGGCGAAGGAGCTGTTCGGCGCCGACTTCGCGAACGTCCAGCCGCACTCCGGCGCGCAGGCCAACGCGGCGGTCCTGATGGCCCTGATGAACCCGGGCGAGAAGCTCCTCGGCCTCGACCTGGCGCACGGCGGCCACCTCACGCACGGCATGAAGCTGAACTTCTCCGGCAAGCTCTACGACGTCGAGTCGTACGGTGTCAGCAAGGAAGACCACCGCATCGACATGGACGAGGTCCGCAAGATCGCCGTCGCCGCGCAGCCGAAGGTCATCGTCGCCGGCTGGTCCGCGTACCCGCGGCACGAGGACTTCGCCGCGTTCCGGTCGATCGCCGACGAGGTCGGCGCGTACCTGTGGGTCGACATGGCGCACTTCGCGGGCCTGGTCGCGGCCGGGCTGCACCCGTCGCCCGTGCCCTACGCCGACGTCGTGTCCAGCACCGTCCACAAGACGCTCGGCGGGCCCCGCTCCGGTCTGATCCTGGCCAAGCAGGAGTGGGCGAAGAAGCTCAACTCCGCCGTGTTCCCCGGTCAGCAGGGTGGGCCGCTGATGCACGCCATCGCCGCCAAGGCCGTCTCCCTGAAGATCGCAGGCACCGACGAGTTCAAGGACCGTCAGCAGCGCACCCTCACCGGTGCGAAGATCCTCGCCGAGCGCCTGACCGGCTCGGATGTCGTGGACAAGGGCGTCAGCGTCCTCACCGGCGGTACCGACGTGCACCTCGTGCTCGTCGACCTGCGCAACTCGCAGCTCGACGGCCAGCAGGGTGAGGACCTCCTCCACGAGGTCGGCATCACCGTCAACCGCAACGCCGTGCCGTTCGACCCGCGCCCGCCGATGGTCACGTCCGGTCTCCGGATCGGCACCGCCGCGCTCGCGTCCCGCGGATTCGGCGACGAGCAGTTCACCGAGGTCGCCGACATCATCGGCACCGCGCTCGCCGGTGCGTCCGACGTCGAGACGCTGAAGGCCCGCGTGTCGAAGCTCGCCGCCGACTTCCCGCTGTACGAGGGTCTCGAGGACTGGCGCCTGATCTAGGCGGCTCCGCCGCCCGTGCGCCTTTTTGGTAGCTGGAGCAACCAGAAAGGCGCACGGGCGCGAAGCGCCTTCTCCGTGTAACCAGTTGTTCACCGACACGCCCGCCGCTCGGTCAGCCGATCGGCGTGTTTGGCAGTACCGTCGGGGGTAACAGGCAGCGGGGAAGTTGCTTGTACGGGAGGTCCTGATCGTGGCTGACACACTCAGTGCGAGGGGGCCGGCGCCCGGCCCTCGTGTGGTGACACACCAGGGACGGACCGGTCCAGCGAACCGAGTTTGCGCGGGTGCCGCGCAGACCTAGGAGCCAACGTGACTGCTTCACGCTCCGTCTCAGCCCGCGCCGGACAGTCGTCCGTCGCCCCCAGGAAATCTTCGGATTCTGCAGTGCGTACGTTCGTACTCGACACCTCCGTACTGCTGTCCGACCCCTGGGCCGTCACCAGGTTCGCCGAGCACCGCGTGGTGCTTCCCCTCGTCGTGATCAGCGAGCTCGAAGGGAAGCGGCATCACCACGAGTTGGGATGGTTCGCAAGAGAATCGCTGCGCATGCTCGACGACCTCCGTCTCGAGTACGGTCGACTCGACCAGCCCGTGCCGATCGGCACGGACGGCGGCACCCTGCAGGTCGAGCTGAATCACACCGACCCGTCGGTTCTGCCGGTCGGATTCCGCACGGACAGCAACGATTCGAGGATCCTGGCCTGCGCATTGAACCTCGAGGCCGAGGGCGGTGACGTCGTCCTGGTCAGCAAGGACATCCCGCTGCGGGTGAAGGCCGGTGCGGTGGGCCTCCCGGCCGACGAGTACCACGCCCACGACGTCGTTCCGTCGGGTTGGACGGGGATGACCGAGTTGGATGTGGCGTCGTCATCGATCGACGAGCTGTTCTCCGAAGGCGTCGTCGATCTGGAGGAGGCCCGGGAGCTTCCGTGCCACACGGGTATTCGGCTGCTGGGTGGTTCGTCGAGTGCACTGGGCCGCGTGAACGCCGACAAGCGGGTGCAGCTGGTGCGGGGGGAGCGGGAGGCGTTCGGCCTGCACGGACGTTCGGCCGAGCAGCGGATCGCCCTCGACATCCTGCTGGACGACAGTGTGGGCATCGTGTCGCTCGGCGGCAAGGCGGGCACCGGAAAGTCGGCGCTGGCGTTGACGGCGGGACTAGAGGCGGTGCTCGAGCGTCGCACTCAGCGGAAAGTCGTTGTCTTCCGGCCGCTCTACGCGGTGGGCGGCCAGGAACTCGGCTATCTGCCGGGCAGTGAGAGCGAGAAGATGGGTCCCTGGGCCCAGGCGGTCTTCGACACTCTCGACGGCCTGGCCAGCACCGAGGTGATGGACGAGGTGATCAGCCGCGGCATGCTGGAAGTGCTGCCGCTCACGCACATTCGCGGACGGTCGCTGCACGATTCGTTCGTGATCGTGGACGAGGCGCAGTCGCTCGAACGCAACGTGCTGCTCACGGTGCTGTCCCGGCTGGGTACCGGGTCCCGGGTGATCCTCACCCACGACGTCGCCCAGCGCGACAACCTGAGGGTCGGACGTCACGACGGTGTGGCCGCGGTGATCGAGAAGCTCAAGGGGCATCCGCTGTTCGCGCACATCACGTTGACCCGCAGTGAGCGTTCGCCGATCGCGGCGCTCGTGACGGAGATGCTGGAGGAGTTCGGGCCGACGCCGTAGGCGACTGCCCTGCAGCGTGATCCGCCCGATGTCGCCACGGTCCGAAACGAACCGAGGTGACATCGGGCGGATATGTCAGAACGCGCGCACGATGCCTTTGAGGGTGCCCCAGAGGACATCCCGGTTGCTGAAGTAGTCGCGCCAGACGGCGATCTTGCCATCCCTCATCTCGAACGTGCCGCACACCCAGAATTCGCTGCGCAGCCGCTTGTAGATGAGGACGTCGGTGCGTTCGGTCAGCACGGCCGTTCCGTCGCCGGCGATGTGGTGCAGGCGCACGTCGAATCCGAAACCGGGACGGCTCATTCCGCGGAAGATCCGCATGACGGCGCCGATGCCGCGGATCTTCGGCAGCGACACGTTGTGCCAGATGATGTCGTCGTGGAGATACTGCTGCGCGGTGTCCGGATCGCCGGCGACGAGGGCGTCCAGGAATGCCCGGACCACTTGGATATCCGCCGTCTCCGTGCGATCGGTTCCCGTCGGTGCATGCGAGTTCGTGTTCATGATCTTCTCCCCGTCGGTTGTGTCGGCTCAGCGGACGAACATCCCCGTGCCTTCGGTGTCGTAGTACTCGAGTGTGACGTCGTTGCCGGCGAACGTGGCCTTCGAGATGGTTCCGGGCGGGGCGTTCTCCCCGCTGAGCGTGAAGGTGAAGGTGTCGCCTTCCCAGTGGGTCAGGGGGTACGTCTGCCCGGCGGGCCCGAGCCCGAGCGTCAGCGCGCCGTTGCTCTCGGTGACGACCGCGGGCCCCCAGTACGGGTTGTTGTACGTGCCCGCGTAGGTCGGCAGCGGCTGCGGTGGCGCCGGATTCGCGGGGGCCGTCTGGCCGACGAGACTGCCCTCGGGCTCGGACATCGGCGAGATGGCCTGCCGATACAACGATCTCCAGTCCTCGCGGATCTCCCCGAACTGGACGAGGTCGGCGAACTCGGCGGTGAGGGTCTCGGGAATTCCGATGGGCGACCCGTTGGTCAGCGCGACGATCGCGACGTCGGCGGACGGTATCGCGACGAAGTTCGTCGCCACCCCGAGCTGGAACCCGCCGGAGTGGCTCAGGGAGACCCGGCCGGCCGGGGTGGTCGAGACGTTGAACCCGTAACCGTACGATCCCGGACGGCTGTCCATCGAACGCGGTGGGCTGGACACGATCTGAGGACTGACCGCCGGTTGCAGCGCCTCGGGGGAGACGATCTCCTTGCCCTCGAACGTTCCGTCGGCCAGCAGCATTGCCAGCCATTTGCCCATGTCGTTGACGGACGAGCTCACCCCGCCTGCGGGGGACTGCGCGTCGGGGTTGCGTACCGCATCGGCGACGTACTTGCCGTCGACGAGTTGGTGCGCGACGGCGCGGTCGCTGCGGGCCTCGTAGTCGGCGAACCGCGAACTCGTGGACGACATTCCCAGCGGCCCGTAGATCGCCTGTTCGGAGAGCGTCGCCCAATCCGTCCCCGATGCCGCCGCGACGGCCTCGGCCGCCGCAGTGAGACCGAAGTTGGTGTACTCGTAAGTGATCCGAAACGGGTTCAGCGGGTCGAGCCGGAGTTTGTCGAGCACCTGCTGCTGGTCGTACCCCAGGTCCTCGAGGTGGTCGCCGGCATGATCGGGCAAGCCCGACCGGTGTGAGTACAGATCGCCCACCGTGACGTGCTCGGTGACCCACGGGTCGGCGAGGGCGAAACCGGGCAGCTTGGACACCACGGGAGTGTCCCAGCCGATGACGCCGGCATCGACCTGATGGGCCACCACCGTCGACCCCACCGACTTCGACATCGACGCCAGTTGGAACACGGTGTCCGCGTCCACCTTCTGATCGGTACCCGCCTCGCGCACCCCGAATCCCTTCGCGTAGACGGTCTGCCCGCCGTGGACGACGGCGACCGCCATGCCCGGCAGTCCGGAGCTCTCCATCAACTCGTTCGCCAGGTCGTCGAGGCGGCCCACGGCATCGTCGATCTGGCCGTCGGGAATGTCGACGCCCGCGACGGCGGCCGGGTTGGGCGGGCCGGAGGACTCCGAGGTTGGATTGGCGCCGGACGCGTCGGCGGATCCTGCGTCGTCCGCGTCGGAGCCGCATCCGGTCACGAGTGACCCGCCGAGAGCGACAGCCGAGAGAAGTATCGTCAGGTTCCGAAGTCTGCGCATTGGTGATCCTCCGCTCGGGCCCGGGGAAGCCGTCAGCTGTCAGCCTAACGATCGCAGGACCATGACCTGGATGTTTTCGTCACAACGCCGGCGTTGTTCACGTCGAATCCACCGGTGGTCGACCCGGCTCCGGGCCGCGGACGCTACGGTGTGCGGATGCCGATTGAAAAAAACGACTCGCAGCTGCTCAGTGAGCTGGCCCCGGTGGTGGACGAAAACCTCACACGTCACATCGCCGAGGCGGACGGCTGGCAGCCGCACGATCTGGTTCCGTGGGACCAGGGCAAGAACTTCGCGTTCATGGGTGGAACGGATTGGTCGGCAGATCAGTCGACCCTGAGCGACGTCGAGGCACTCGCGCTGACGGTGGGCGTGCTGGTGGCCGACAACGTGCCCGCATACCACCGTGAGATCGCCAAGCACCTGGCCCTGGTGGGCCCGTGGTGGCGCTGGGTCGGCCGCTGGACCGCGGAGGAGAACCGGCACTCCATCGTGCTCCGGAACTACCTGATGGTGACGCGCGCCGTCGATCCCGTCGCCCTCGAGCGCGCCCGGATGGACGAGATGGTCCGCGGTTACGCGATGCCGCCGATGCATCTGATCGAGATGCTCGCGAACTCTGCATTCGAGGAGAAGGCCGCGGCCGTGCGTCATCACAACACGGCCGCGCTCGGTGAGGACCCGCTGGTAGCCGTGATTGCCGAGCGGCTGGCCTCGGACGACGAACTGCAGTCGCTGTTCTACCGGAACGTCGTCGAGGCGGCGTTCGAGCTGGTGCCCGACCAGACGATGCGCGCCATCGCCTCGCGGATCGTCGCGTTCGACGTGCCGAGCGTGGCATTGCCCGGCGGAACCGACAGCACCGCGGTGCTCGCGGAGGCCGGCATCTACGACCCCGCCCAGCAGGGGGAGAAGGTGTTCGCCCCGCTGCTCCGCTCGTGGAACATCGCCGGACGCACCGACCTCGGCACCGAGGGCGAGAAGGCCCGCGACGAGCTGTCCGCGCTGCTGTAGGACTTCGACGCGAGAGGGCCCGCACTCGGTTCGAGTGCGGGCCCTCTCGCGTCGGCCGGGGTCAGTCCTTCACCTTTGCCATCGCCAGCACGTCGAGACGCTTGTCGAGTTCTTCCTCGGTCAGCTTGTCGCCGATCAGACCGCGGTCGACGACGGTCTCGCGGATGGTCTTCTTCTCCTTCAGCGCCTGTTTGGCGACGGCCGCGGCCTCCTCGTACCCGATCGCGGAATTCAGCGGCGTCACGATGGACGGCGACGACTCCGCGAGGGTCTTGAGGTGCTCGGTGTTCGCGACGAGCCCCACGACGCACCGGTCGGCGAACAGTCGCGACACGTTGGACAGCAACGTCAGCGATTCGAGCAGGTTCCGCGCCATCATCGGGATGTACACGTTGAGTTCGAAGGCGCCCGCCGCACCGCCCCAGGCGACCGCGGCGTCGTTGCCGACCACCTGTGCGGCAACCTGGGTGGCGGCCTCCGGGAGAACCGGGTTGACCTTGCCGGGCATGATCGAACTGCCGGGCTGCAGGTCGGGGAGACGGATCTCGCCGAGACCGGTGAGCGGACCCGACCCCATCCAGCGGATGTCGTTGGCGATCTTGGTCAGGGACACCGCGATCGTGCGCAGCGCGCCGGAAGCCTCCACCAGTCCGTCACGCGCGGCCTGCGCCTCGAAGCTGTTCTTCGCCGGGGTGAGGGCGTCGACGCCCGTCGCCTTGACCAGTTCGGCGACGACCTTCGGTCCGAATCCGTCGGGGGCGTTGAGTCCCGTCCCGACTGCGGTGCCGCCGATGGGCAGCTCACCGAGCCGCGGAAGGCAGGCCACCACCCGCTCCATCCCGGCCTCCATCTGACGGGCGTACCCGCCGAACTCCTGACCGAGGGTCACCGGGACGGCGTCCATGAGGTGGGTGCGGCCCGACTTCACGACGGTCTTCCACTCGGTGGACTTGTCAAGCAGGGCGAGGCGCAGGTGGTCGAGGGCGGGCAGCAGGTCCTTCACCGCCGACTCGGTTGCCGCGACGTGCGTCGCGGTGGGGAAGGTGTCGTTGGACGACTGCGACATGTTGACGTCGTCGTTGGGGTGGACGACCACACCGTTCGCCGCGGCGATCGACGCGATCACCTCGTTGGCGTTCATGTTGGAACTGGTGCCCGAACCGGTCTGGAAGACGTCGATGGGGAACTGGTCGTCGTGCTTGCCCTCGGCGATCTCGCCTGCCGCGGCGATGATGGCATCCGCCTTCTCGGCGTCGAGGAGCCCGAGATCCTTGTTGACCTGCGCACAGGCTGCCTTCAGCAGACCCATCGCGCGTATCTGGGTGCGCTCGAGACCTCGACCGCTGATCGGGAAGTTCTCGACGGCGCGCTGAGTTTGCGCGCGCCACAGCGCATCCACGGGCACCCGCACCTCGCCCATGGTGTCGTGTTCGATCCGGTACTGCTGCTCGTTGCTCTCGGTCATGCGTCAAACATGCCACTTTCGAGCGCGTCGTGGGGGTGCTCCCCGTGCGCCTTTCCGGTTGCTGCTGCTACCGGAAAGGCGCACGAGGCCGAAGGTCCTAGAACGTCGGCGGGATGGCGCCGTCCTCGCCCGTGAAGTCCACGGACGAGTACTCGCGCAGCTTCTCCAGACGGTGGTACGCGTCGATCATGCGGACGGTGCCCGACTTCGACCGCATCACGATCGACTGCGTCGAAGCGCCGCCACCGTAGTAGCGGACACCGCGGAGAAGGTCGCCGTCCGTGACGCCGGTGGCGCAGAAGAAGACGTTCTCACCGGACACGAGATCTTCGGTGGTCAGCACGCGATCCAGGTCGTGGCCTGCGTCGATGGCCTTCTGCCGCTCGGCGTCGTCCGTCGGGGCCAGCCGGCCCTGCAGCGAACCACCCATACAGCGCATGGCGGCGGCGGCGATGATGCCCTCCGGGGTTCCACCGGTGCCGATCAGGATGTCGGTGCCCGAGTCCGGACGCGCGGCGGCGATCGCACCCGCGACGTCACCGTCGGAGATGAGGCGAATGCGGGCGCCGGTGTCCCGGACCTCCTGGATGAGTCCGGCGTGCCGGGGACGGTCGAGGATGCAGACCGTCACGTCGGAGGTGGACGCCTTGCGGACCTTCGCGACACGCTTGATGTTCTCGGCGACGGGCGCAGTGATGTCGATGACATCGGCGGCGTCGGGACCGACGGCGATCTTCTCCATGTAGAACACCGCGGACGGGTCGAACATCGCGCCGCGCTCGGCGACCGCGAGGACGGCGATCGCGTTGGGCATGCCCTTCGCCATCAGGGTGGTGCCGTCGACCGGGTCGACGGCGAAGTCGCACTCGGGTCCGTCGCCGTTGCCGACTTCCTCGCCGTTGAACAGCATCGGGGCTTCGTCCTTCTCGCCCTCGCCGATGACGACGACGCCGCGCATCGAGACCGAGCTCACGAGCTGGCGCATGGCGTCGACGGCGGCGCCGTCGCCACCCTCCTTGTCGCCACGGCCGACCCAGCGACCGGCAGCCATCGCACCAGCCTCGGTGACTCGGACCAATTCCAGAGCAAGATTTCGGTCCGGGGCCTCGCGGCGACTCGAAGTGGTGCTAGCCGTCATGGGCAGTGCCTCCTGGTGCAGTCACGGTCGACGTTGTACGTCGACGCTGTGTCGGTGGCCGTCGGCCGCCGAGTGTCGGGTGGATCTCGCTGCTGATTCTCCCAGAAAGATGTGTGACGTGCGCTGCTGGGGCGCGAATCAGGGGACCGAGAATCGTTGTTCCGGGACCGACCCTGGATACTGGTGGGCGTGGCATCTGATAAACCCCGCATCCTGCACAACAACCGCGACATGGTGTGGTCGCTCGTACCCCTTGTCCTGTTCTGTGTGCTGATCGCGGGTATCGCCAGCCAGTGCACGTTCAGCCCGGGCGGACCCACGAGCGGCCCGATTCCCAGCTTCGACGTGGACGCGGCGCTGAAGTACGACGCGCAGGACCTGCCGTTCCCGGTCCGCAAGCCGGAGACGCCGGAGGGCTGGACGCCCAACTCGGGCAGCCGCAGCATCGTCAGCGGTGACGGCGGCGGCGATTCGAGCACCGTCGGATTCATCACCGAGGCCGGCCGCTACATCCAGCTGACGCAGAGCAACGCCGTCGAGACGGTGCTCGTGCCGTTCGTCGCGGGTGGTCCGCGGACGGCGACGGGCACCGAGGACGTCGCCGGTCACAGCTGGATCGTGTACGGCGGGGAGGGTGTCGAACCGATCTGGGTGTCCGATTTCGGCGACGTCCGGCTCCTCGTCACGGGCAGTGCGTCACCCGAGGCGTTCGAGCAGCTCACCACCGCGGCGGCCGACGCCCCGATCCTCGCCGCCTGACGACGAGTGTCAGCCCTCGTCCTCGGCGTGGGCGAGGGCAGTCTCGACGCGCTTGCGGGCGCCCGCGAGGTGCTCCTCGCAGCGTTTGGCCAGCGCCTCGCCGCGCTCCCACAGCGCGAGTGACGCGTCGAGGTCGAGGCCGCCCTGTTCGAGCACCTTGACCACGTCGACGAGCTCGTCGCGCGCCGCCTCGTAACCGAGCTCCGCGATGTCGGTGTCGTTTCCGGTGGGGTTGCTCATGTTCCTACTTGTCCTTTCCCATCACCGCGGCGCGGACTGCGCCGTCGGCGACTCGAACGCGAATCTGGGTTCCCGGCGGGGCGTCGTCGACCGAACGCAGGACCTCCGGGTCGCCGTCCGGCACGATCCGCTGGACCACGGAGTAGCCGCGGGCCAGGGTCGCGGCGGGCCCGAGGGTCGTCAGCCTTGCCCGGAGGTGCTCGATCGTGGTGCTCTCCGCGGCGATCGCCCGGCTGATGTCGCGTCGCCCGGCCTCCCGCAGCCGCTCGACCTCGTCCGACCGGTGGTCGAGTGCGCGCAACGGGTCCGCGAGGACCGGCCTGCTGCGCAGCTGGGAGATCAGATGCGACTCGCGCTGCACCCAGTTGCGCAGGGCGGCCGCGCTCCGCGACCGCAGTTCGCCGACGAGTGCCTGCTCGGCGACGGCGTCCGGCACCACCCGCTTGGCGGCGTCCGTCGGTGTCGCGGCCCGCAGGTCGGCGACGTGGTCGCTGAGCGGACTGTCCGGTTCGTGGCCGATGGCACTGACCACCGGGGTGCGGCACGCGACGATCGCCCGGCACAGCGTCTCGTCGGAGAACGGCAGCAGATCCTCCACGCTGCCGCCGCCGCGCGCGAGGATGATGACGTCGACGTGCGGGTCGGCGTCCAATTCCTTCAACGCGTCGAGGATCTGCGGCACCGCGGTCGCGCCCTGCACCGGAGTGTTGCGCACCTCGAAGCGCACGGCGGGCCAGCGGCGTTCCGCCACGCTGAGGACGTCGTGCTCGGCGGCGCTCGCACGACCGGTGATCAACCCGATGGTGCCGGGCAGGAACGGCAGCGGACGCTTCAGCCGAGGGTCGAACAGGCCCTCGGCGGCCAGCAGCGCGCGCAACCGCTCGATCCGGGCCAGGAGTTCACCGATCCCGATCGCGCGGATCTCCGTGACCCGCAACGAGACCGATCCGCGGCCCGTGTAGAACGACAACTTGCCGAACATCACCACCCGGCTGCCCTCGGTGAGCGGGACGGGGGAGTTCTGCAGCAACTGCGGGGAGCAGGTCACCGACAGCGACATGTCGACGGACGGGTCGCGCAGCACCAGAAACGCCGTCCGGGTGCCCGGACGGGCGTTGATCTGGGTGATCTGTCCCTCAACCCAGACACTCCCGAGCCGGTCGATCCACTGTGCGACCTTGGCCGACACGGTGCGGACCGGCCACGGCTGTTCGGCGGTACTCGGTCCGGTACTGGTTGCGCGGGGCTGTGCGGAGGTCACTTGGCCTTGGCGGTGGTGATGCGGTTGGTCAGCATGGTCTGGAACGGCGCGCGGGCCAGGGTCGCGTTCTCGTAGTCCAGCAGCGCGGTGAGGTCCTCGACGGACAGGTTGCGCAGACGTGCCCGCAACTGGGCCAGGGTCAGGGTGCCGTAGTCGAGGACCACGGCGATCTCGGGTTCGGCCACGGCAGGCCGGGCGGCGGCGGGCTTCTTGCTCGCCGTCTTCGTGGTGGCGGCGCCGTTGGTGGCGGCGGGTGCCGCCCTCGGGGCCGAGACCTTCTCGGGTGCGCTCTCGTCCTGCGGGCTCAGCGAGTACAGCGCGAACCGGCCCGGTCCGGCAGACCGCTCCTCGGCGGCGCCGTCGACGCCGGGCGCCGGATCGGTGTCCTCGTCGAAGACGGCCCAGGCGGGCTGCTCGTCGTCGTGGGTCCAGTTGATGAGTGCGAAGGCCTGGTCGCCCTTGATGGCCAGTGCCGTCATGGACTGCTGAACGCGCATCGTGGTCTGCAGCACCTGACTGACCGCGGTCATGGGCAGGGTCGCCGCGGTGGTCGGCAGTTTCCTGGCCTCTTCGACGGCCGTCACGGCGATTCCGGCGGCGACACGCGCCACGAACGGGGGACGAATCATTCCCACAGCCTGCCTGACAACGGCACGTTTGGGTAGCCGACGTGCCCACAGCGTCGACGACTTCGGTGCGACGATGCGCACACTACCCCGCCGAGGCCCCGCGAAAGTGTCGTCCGTCCGGGGTGACCCGTAGTCTGGAACCATGTCTTCGGCTGTTCCACTCAATGTGGGTATCACACGTTCGGCAGATTCGGGAGCGTCGCGTGCCGACGGCGGGAAGCGCGTACTGCTCGCGGAGCCCCGCGGCTACTGCGCCGGCGTGGACCGCGCCGTCGAAACGGTGGAGAAGGCGCTCGAGAAGCACGGCGCCCCCATCTACGTGCGCAAGGAGATCGTCCACAACCGCCACGTCGTCGAGACGCTGAGCGACCAGGGGGTGGTCTTCGTCGACGAGACCGACGAGGTTCCCGAAGGTGCGCTGCTCGTGTTCTCCGCGCACGGCGTGTCTCCCGCGGTCCACGAATCGGCCGCCGCACGCAATCTGCGCACCATCGACGCCACGTGCCCGCTGGTCACGAAGGTCCACCAGGAAGCCAAGCGTTTCGCCCGCGACGACTTCGACATCCTCCTCATCGGCCACGAGGGCCACGAGGAAGTGGAGGGCACGGCCGGCGAGGCCCCCGATCACGTGCAACTCGTGGACGGCCCCGATTCCGTCGACGCCGTGACGGTCCGCGACGAATCGAAGGTCATCTGGTTGTCGCAGACCACGTTGAGCGTCGACGAGACGATGCAGACGGTCGCCCGACTGCGGGAGCGTTTCCCGAGTCTGCAGGACCCGCCGAGCGACGACATCTGCTACGCCACCCAGAACCGTCAGGTGGCGGTCAAGGCGATGGCCCCCGAATGTGATCTCGTCATCGTCGTCGGATCCCGCAACTCCTCCAACTCGGTTCGCCTCGTCGAGGTCGCGCTGGGTGCGGGCGCGAAGGCGTCGTACCTGGTCGACTACGCCCGCGAAGTGGATCCGGCCTGGCTCGACGGTGTCCGGACGGTGGGGATCACGTCGGGCGCGTCCGTGCCGGAAATCCTGGTGCGGGGTGTGATCGATCTGCTCGACGAGCACGGATTCCACGACGTCCAGCCGGTCACCACGGCCAACGAGACGCTGGTCTTCGCACTGCCGCGCGAGCTTCGCGCCGCGCGGACCTGATCGGCCCGCTGTCGCCGCTCTAGCGGGGCTGCTCCGACTCGAACGGCGGCTCGTACCGGTCGCGGTAGCGCACCTGCGGAATGGGGTGGGCAGGCACGTCATTGTCGGGCCGCGGCCGCGGTGTGGTCCGCGGCGGGACCGATCGCGGTGCCTGCGTGGTCCGCGGCGGTGCCGACCGGGGCGCCTGCGCTGCCCGGTCGACCATCGGTGGTGGAGGCGCTGTGCGCCCGCCCGACGAGGACGAGCGGCGGGGCGGCGGTGTGGCTGCCCGTCGCGACGACCGTGGGTGCTCCCGTGCGGCGTCCCTCGAGGTGTCCCTGTCCCTGTCCCGCGCCCGACGCGGCGGCGGGGACTGCTCCGACCCTTCGGCTGCGCGCCGGGGACGGGCGGTGCGGGGCGCCCGCTGCGCACGGCGCCGCTCCGAGGTCCGCGCAGGACCGGTCGTGCGCTGCTGCAGCAGGAAGAGGCGGAGCCCACCGATCAGCAGCGTCACCACGGTGGCGGCGAGCATCACCGGAAATCGGTTGACCAACGGATACGCGACGTTGATCGCCAGGTCTTTCAGTGCGGTGCTGTTCTCCTCCGCGATCAGGCTCTGCCCGAGCGGCACCGCGACGAACAGGATCAGCGGCGGCTGGACGATCGCGGTGAACAGGGCCCGGTTGCCGGCAGCCGCCACGGCGAGGACACAGCCGAGGAAGTAGAAGGTGGAGAACGCCGCCGTGAGTTCGGTGCCACGAGCCGCATCGACAGCGAATCCGACAAAGCTGACTCCGACGGCCAGGAGAATGACACCCCACCAGGGGAGACCGGGGACCGTAGGGACAATCGACCGCCTGTCGAGCGGCACCCCAGAGCGAGCACGTTGGGTTGCAGACACACAACGACAGTAGCGGCAACTTGTTGACTAGCTCCGTTGGCGTGACCGGTGGAGCCCGAGAGATCCCCGAGATTTGTGCGTCGCGGCCACGAATCGACGGCGCTGACCTCGGTGACGTCGCCGTCGAACACGTCGAGGTCGTGGAGCTTGCGGGCGGTGACTGTGACCCGGGACTCCATCCACGCCCGGGCGGCGGCGCGCCGAACCGCGGCCGGCGCCGGCAGCATTCCGAGTGCAGCGAGTGCATTCGTGTGGCTCATGGTGCACCCGCCCACCGACACGTCGAATCGCTCGGACGCCACGCGGCCGAGGTGTTCGAGGTTGTCGGCACCGTGCTCTACGGTCTCGGGACATGAGGATCCTGCACACTTCGGACTGGCACATCGGACGCACGTTCCACGGGGTGGACCTGCTCACCGACCAGGCCCGTGTGCTCGACGCGATCGCCGCTCTCGTCGCCGAGCACGGTGTGGACGTCGTCGTCGTTCCCGGAGACGTGTACGACCGGTCGATCCCCAGCGCGGACGCCGTCACCGTGTGCAATCGCGGATTCGAAGCCATCCGGGACGCGGGCGCGGTCATCGTCGCCACGTCCGGCAACCACGATTCCGCAGCACGGCTCGGCGCGGGTGCCGCGTTCTCCCGGGCGGGCGGGCTGCACCTCATGACGACGGTCGCCGGGATCGGCGCGCCCGTCGTGCTCGAGGACGCGCACGGACCCGTCGCGTTCTACGGCATTCCCTATCTCGAGCCCGAGATCACCCGCGCCCAACTCGACGTGCCGTCCGCCCGGTCACACGCCGAGATCCTCGACGCCGCGATGGGCCGTGTCCACACCGACCTCGATGCGCGCCGCGAGAACGCACCGCGTACCCGATCGGTGGTGCTGGCCCACGCGTTCGTGGTGGGGGCGGAGGCCACCGGGTCGGAACGGTCCATTTCCGTCGGCGGCGTCGAAACGGTGTCGGCTTCGGCTTTCGGCGGGGTCGACTACGTCGCGCTCGGCCACCTCCACTCGCCGCAGACCCTCACCGAGAACATCCGCTACTCGGGTTCGCCGCTGCCGTACTCGTTCGGTGAACGCACCCACGGCAAGGCCGTCTTCCTGGTGGACCTCGACGCCGACGGACTGCACTCCGTCGAGCGGGTCGATCTGCCGGTGGTCCGCGGTCTGAAGCAGCTGACCGGGACGGTGCAGCAGTTGCTCGAGGACGACGCGTTCCGCGACGCCGAGGACTGCTACGTGTCGGCGGTGCTCACCGACCCGGAACGTCCGGTCGACGCCATGCGCTCACTCCAGACCCGGTTCCCGTTCGCCGTCCACCTCGAGTGGCAACGCCCGGACGGCGCCGACGATCTGCGGTACCGCGACAAGGTGCACGGGCGCAGTGATCTGCAGATCACCCGCAGCTTCCTCACCGATTTGCGCAGCGAACCGACGACGGGCGAGATCCGGCTCGTGGAGGCCGCTCTCGGTTACGCCGACCGGACCGGCGAGGACACCGCCGAGGTCGTCGCGCTGGAACAGACGGCATGAGGCTGCATCGACTCGAGGTCGAAGCCTTCGGGCCGTTCGCCGGATCTGTGGAAGTCGACTTCGATCGGCTCGGTGCGGACGGGCTGTTTCTGCTGCACGGTCATACCGGGGCCGGCAAGACGACGGTCCTCGACGCGGTGGCGTTCGCGCTCTACGGCACCGTGCCCGGGGCGCGGAAGGACGGCAAGCGCCTCCTGTCCGACCACGCGCCCGCCGGATCCGTTCCGACGGTGACGCTCGAGGCGACGATCGCCGGCCGGCATCTGCGGCTCGTCCGCAGCCCGGAGTTCGAGCGGCCCAAGCGTCGCGGGTCGGGGACGATCAAGGAAAACGCGAAGGCCACGCTGACGTGGCTCGACGGTCACGGCGAGAACCTGTCCCGGATCCCCGACATCGCCGACGAGGTCGGGCGGCTGATGGGGATGAGCGCCGACCAGTTCTTCCAGGTGGTGCTGCTGCCGCAGGGCGAGTTCGCGAAGTTCCTGCGCGCCGACACCGAGGAGCGCGGTCAGCTGCTGGAGCGGCTGTTCGACACCACCCGATTCGAGACGGTGGAGGAGTGGTTCCTCGACCGCAGGCGCACCAGCGCCCACGAACTCGACGAGCACCAGCGGGCCGTCGACGTGCTGCTCGCGAGGGTCGCGACCGCTGCCGGGATCGAGGGCGGCGCCGACGCCGATCCGGTGACCTGGGCCCACAAGCTCGAGGACGAGGCGCGCGAAACCCGCGACCTGGCAGCGGACGACCTGCAGAAGGCCAAGAGCCGGGCGAAGGTTGCCCGTGACGCGCTCACCGAGGCGCGCCGTGTCCTCGAACTGCAGAACCGCCGGCGGCGAGCCGAGACGGAACTCGACACCCACGCAGCGGGTGCCGACCAGCGGGCCGAACTCGTCGCCGAACTGGCGGATGCGCGCCGGGCAGAACCGGTCGCGACGGTGGCGCGAGACGCCGACGCCGCCCGGGCCAAGGCCGCGGCCGCAGCGCGGAACGTCGGGGCGATCACCGACGGACTGCGCGCGACGGTGGGCGGCGCCGACCTCGTTGCGGAGTTGTCCTGGCCGCCGACCGCAGACGAACGCGAACACATCCGGGCCGGTATCCGCACCTGGCGTGACGAGATCGTGCGCCTCGACGGGGCACTCGCCGAATCCGTTGCCGCCGAACGCCTCGCCGTCGAGGTGGAGCAATTGCGCGCCCGGCAGGCCGAACTCACCGAGACCGGTGCCGCGCTGTCGCGGGAGCGGGACCAACTGCCACTCGCCCTGCGGGAAGCAGAGAAGGCTCTCGACTCGGCGGAGAAGGCCCGCGCCGCGCTGCCCGGCCTGGTCGACACCCGGGACCGGGCAGCCGACGCAGCCTCCGCGGCGGCGGATCTCCGCACCCGCCGCGTCGAGCGGGATCGCCTCGAGGGCGCGGCGCTCGAGGCCCGGGAGCAGCACCAGGACGCGCGCGAACACTGGCTCGACCTGCTGCAACGCCGGATCGCGGGCATGGCCGCCGAACTGGCGGGCACGCTCGAAGACGGTGTCGCGTGCCAGGTGTGCGGTTCACCCGAGCATCCGCAGCCCGCCGAACCGTCCGAGCTGTCGGTCACGAAGGCCGACGAGGACAAGGCACGCGCGGCGGAGCAGAAGGCCGCGGCGGCGTTGACGACCGCGACCGAGAAACTGGGCGCCGCCGAACGCGCGATCGACGTGCTCGTGCAGCGCGGCGGCGACGGCGACGCGGACGAACTCGCGCAAGCACTCTCGGCCGCGGAGACGGCGGTGGGGGAGGCGACTGCGCTCGGCAACCAGGTGGCGCACCGGTCCGCGTCTCTCGCCGAACTGCGGGACCGCGAGAGCCGGCTGCAGGAACGGTCGCGGGACGTCGGAGCCGACGCCGCCACGGTGGCCGAGCGGATCGCCGCGAGCAGGACCCAGCTCGGGGAGATCCGGGCCCGGGTGAGTCAGGCGGCGGGCGACGACCCGAGCGTCGAGGACCGGCGCGCCCGACTCGACGCCCTCGCCGATGCGGCATCGGAACTGCTGGACGCGCGGGACGCCGGCGCCGGAGCAGAGTCCGCGGCCCGTGAACTCGCGGCCAAGGCCGGCGCGTTCGCCGGGGACGCCGGTTTCGGCAGTATCGACGACGCCGTGGCCGCGGTCCGGCCGGCCGCCCGCTGGGGTGAGATCGAGGCCGCCCTGACGGCGGCGCGGGATGCCGAGGTCGGGGCGCGCCGCGTCCTCGACGACCCCGAGGTCGCCGCTGTCGCCGACGCGGAACCCGTGGAATTGGCGGCCGTCCAGCAGGCTCACGACGCGGCGGCGGAGGTCGTGGACGTCGCCGTCGCTGCGGCGTCCGACGCCGAGCGCCGACTGCTCGATCTGGAACGGTACGTCGCTCAGCTCGACAAGACCGCCGAGACGATTGCCCCGATGCAGGCCGCGCACGAGGAACTCGCCGCGCTCGCCGAGGTGATCGCGGGCCGTGGCCAGAACGCCAGGAAGATGTCGCTGCGGTCGTATGTGCTGGCGGCCCGGCTGGAAGAGGTCGCGGTGTCGGCGTCCGCGCGACTCGGCCGGATGTCGGCCGGGCGCTACGAATTCGTCCACAGCGACGAGGCCGGTCCGCGAGGCCGTCGCGGCGGCCTGGGACTGGACATCCGCGACGACTACACCGGGGTGGTGCGGTCGGCCAAGACCCTGTCCGGCGGTGAGTCGTTCCTGGCGTCGCTGTCGCTGGCGCTCGGTCTCGCCGATGTGGTGGCGGCCGAGTCGGGTGGCGTCGTGCTCGACACGATGTTCATCGACGAGGGATTCGGCACCCTCGACGCTGACACCCTCGACTCGGTGATGGGCGTCCTCGACGAGCTGCGTGACGGCGGCCGGGTGGTGGGCATCGTCAGTCACGTCGACGAGCTGCGTCAGCGAATCCCGAGCAGGCTGCACGTGATCCGCGGACGCACCGGCTCCGCCGTGGAGATGGTGGCTGGCTAACCGCCGGTCAGTCCGGCTTGGACGCGACGGCGGTCTCGTCGACGGTGACGCCCTCCCGTTCGGCGTCGTCGAGGTCTTCGTTCGCGGCGACGGCGTCGGGGATGTTGCTTTCGGCGCTGTGCTCGTCGATCTGCTCACCGATGTAGCGCACCACCACGGCGGCGACGGCGGCGGCGGGCACCGCGAGGAAGGCTCCGACGATCCCGAACACGGAACCACCGGCGGTGACGGCGAGCAGCACCACGACGGCGTGCAGTTTCATGCTCTTGCTCTGGAGTACCGGCTGCAGCACGTTGCCCTCGATCTGCTGCACCACGAGAATGATGATCAGCACGATCACGGCGGTGGTGAGACCGTTGGCGACCAGCGCGACCAACACGGCGAGTGCGCCGGCGACGAACGCACCGACGATCGGGATGAAGCCACCGATGAACGTCAGGATCGCGAGGACCGGTGCCAGCGGCACGCCGAGGATCACCAGTCCGGCGCCGATGAAGACGGCGTCGATGAGGCTGACCAGTGCCTGGGTGCGGATGAACCCGCCGAGGGTGTCCCACATGCGGCCCAGCACCTCTTCGAGGTGACGGCCCGCGCGGCCGCCGCTGACGGAATGCAGCCACGGGATGAACCGGGGGCCGTCCTTGATGAAGAAGAACGACAGCACCAGCACCAGGCCCAGCGTGATCAGCAGCGAGCTGGCGGTGCTGACACCGGTGAACACACCGGACGCGATGACCGTTCCACTCTCCTGGACCTTCACGATGATCGTGTGGATGCCCTGGTCGATCTGATCGTCCTGCAGGTTGATCGGTGGACCCTTCAACCAGTCCTGCACCTGGTTGATGCCCTGGGTGGCTTTGTTGGCCAGCTCGGGGGCCTGCCTGACGACGGACGGCACGATGCCGGCGATGATCCCGGCGACGACGGCGATGAACACGACGAGCGTCGTCGCGGCGGCCGCCGCCGGGGGGATGCGTCGCTTCGTCATCGCGCGCGTCGGCGGCCACAGCACCGTGCACACCACCACCGCCAGCAGCACGGGGAGGACGATCACCCACAGCTTCTCGATGATCCATCCGAACAGCAACGCGCCCAGCGCGATTGCCGCGAGGACCAGCGACCACTTGGCCAGCCACATCGCACCCACCCCGATGAGGTGCCCGCGGTCCGGTTTCGTGACCGCGCTCCCGGACGGTGCCGGGGCTTCCTTCTCCGTCACAGATGGTCCTCCCTGCCGTGTCTGCTCAGCCGATCAGTACTGACAGTACTGGGGAACGCCGGGCCGGCACGGTGAGGTCAGCAGCAGCGGGCGCCCGGGTTGGCGTCGGCGTCCGCGTAGCGCGCTCGCCAGTACTCCCGCTCGCTCGGCACCTCGGCGTCCGGATGGTGGCGGCGAAGGTGCTCGACGTACCTGCTGTAGTCGTGGTCGCCCATCAGCGCCCCCGTCCACCACCAGGCGGTCCGGACGGCCCCCACGACCCTATTCATCATGATGATGTGCCCTGTCCGTGTGGGTGTGTGCCGCGCCCGGTGCGCGAACCGCGCCGGAGGCGATGAGTTCGTTCCATTCCTTGTCGAGTTCCTTCTCGGCGGCGGTGGTGACGAACCCGGCCGGTGCGAAGATCTTCGACGGTTTCTCGGGTGCCTCGGTGGTCGGCAGTCCACCGGCCCGGAACGCCTTGAGGCACACGAGCGCTCCGGCCACCACGACGACGAGGACGAGGCCGGCGAATACGATCGACAGGGTGCCCTGGATGAACGTGTTGCGGATGACGGCGTCGATGGCCTCGGGGGTCTTGGCGGATCCGAAGCTGGTCTTGCCCGCTTCCTTCGCCTCCTTGAACGCGGCGTGCTGGGACCAGTAGCCGACGGAGGTGTTGCCGGAGAAGATCTTCTGCCACGACGCGGTCATGGTGACGATCAGGTCCCAGACGAGGGGAACACCGGGAATCCAGGCCCACTTGAACAGGCCCTTCTTCATGACTATGGCGAGGACCACCGTCAGCGCGATCGCGGCGAGCAACTGGTTCGCGATGCCGAACAGCGGGAACAGGGTGTTGATGCCGCCGAGCGGGTCGGTGACGCCCATCAGGAGGATGGCACCCCACAGTCCGACGACGGCGAGCGAGCACACCCACGCGCCGATGCGCCACGACGGATCCTTGAACTTGCGGGCGGGTCCGCCGAAGTTGCCGAGCGAGTCCGACAGCATGAATCGGGCGACCCGGGTGCCGGCGTCGACGGTGGTGAGGATGAACAGCGCCTCGAACATGATCGCGAAGTGATACCAGAACGACTTGAGGGCAGCGCCGCCGAGGAACTGGCTGAGCACTTCGGACATGCCGAACGCGAGCGTCGGGGCACCGCCGGTGCGCGAGATGATCGACTCCTCGTCGACGCCCGCCGCGGCCTGCGCGAGGGTGTCCGCGGAGATGTTCGGGCTGGAGAGTCCGAGGCTGTTCACATACGTCGCGGCCGTCTCGGGGGTTCCGCCGGTGAGGGTGGCCGGCGCGTTCAGCGCGAAGTACAGGTGCTGGTCGATGATGCACGCGGTGACGAGCGCCATGATCGCGACGAACGACTCGGTGAGCATGCCGCCGTAGCCGATCAGCCGCATCTGCTTTTCCTTCGCCAGCAGTTTGGGCGTCGTGCCGGAGGAGATGAGGGCGTGGAAGCCGGACAGCGCGCCGCACGCGATCGTGATGAACAGGAACGGGAACAGCGAACCCGCAAAGGCGGGGCCGTTGCCCTGGATGGCGAACGTCGTGACGTCGGGCATCTTGATGGCGGGCTGCGCGACCAGGATGCCGATGGCCAGCAGGATGATCGTGCCGATCTTCATGAACGTCGACAGGTAGTCGCGCGGGGCGAGGAGCAGCCACACGGGCAGGACGGAGGCGGCGAAACCGTAGGCGATCATCAGCCAGGCGATGGTCACCTTGGACAGCGTGAACCAGTCGGCGCCCCATCCGGTGTCGGCCACCCAGCCGCCGGAGACGATGGCGAGGAGCAGCAGCACGACGCCGATCAGCGACACCTCCGCGACCTTGCCCGGGCGCAGGTACCGCAGGTAGACGCCCATGAAGAGGGCGATCGGGATGGTCATGGCGATGGAGAAGACACCCCACGGGCTTTCCGCGAGCGCGTTGACGACGACGAGGGCGAGCACCGCGATGAGGATGATCATGATGACGAAGACGCCGATCATGGCGGCGACACCGCCGACGACGCCGAGTTCGTCGCGCGCCATCTGGCCGAGGCTGCGGCCGCGGCGCTTCGTCGAGATCCACAGGACGAGGAAGTCCTGGACGGCTCCGGCGAAGACGACGCCGATGATGATCCACAGCGTGCCGGGCAGGTAACCCATCTGGGCGGCGAGGACGGGGCCGACGAGGGGGCCTGCGCCGGCGATGGCGGCGAAGTGGTGCCCGAACAGCACCCGCCGATCCGTCGGCATGTAGTCCTTGCCGTTCTCGAGGATCTCGGCGGGCGTGGCCCGGTCGTCACGGGGTTGGACGAGTTTGCGCTCGATGAACCGCGCGTAGAAGCGGTAGGCGATGAGGTAGGTGCAGACGGCGGCCACGACGAACCAGACGGCGTTGATGTTCTCGCCGCGAACGAACGCGATCATCACCCAGGCGATGCCGCCGAGAAGGCCGAGGACCGCGAACGTGATCCGCGCCGCCGGTGAGATCGGGGTGCGGTCCACGACGCCGACCGGCGGCAGATCCGGATCCGTTTTCAGGTACTCGACCTCGGATTCGGGGGCGGCTCTCAGGGCCATCGCGAACTCCTTCCCGGCGTCCCCGTCGTCATTGTGTGCCAGGGGCGACGCCGTCGACAGGTGCCACATCTTTTGTGGCCCCCGTCACCCTATTGCGCCGACGTTCAGTTCGACGAAAAAACGACGTCAGAAGCGAGTCGAGTCGGCATCGATCCAGTCGGTCAGCCAATCCGACGGCGGGTCCTCGAGTAATTCGCCGGGCATCAGCCACTCGTACAGTTCCGCGTAGGTGCGGGTGGTGACGCCGTCGATCCGGCGGTTGAGCATCGCCGGTGTCAGTTGGTCGAAGCTGTCGAGGCCCATCGACGCCACCATCTGCCGGGCGCCTGCCACCGTCGACTTCTGGAACCGGAACACCCTGGCCGCCTTGTCGGGGACGTCGAGTGCGCGGGTCCGCGCCGGGTCCTGGGTGGTCACCCCGACGGGGCAGCGGTTGGTGTGGCACATCTGCGCCTGGATGCACCCGACGGCGAACATCATCGCGCGGGCGGCCAGGGTGAAGTCGGCGCCCTGGATGATCCGTTTGACGATGTCGGATGCGCTGGCGACCTTCCCGGACGCGCCGATCTTGACGCGGTCCCGCAGGCCGGTGCCGGTGAGCGCGTTGTGCACCAGCATCAGCCCCTCAGTGAGGGGCATGCCCATGTTGTCCTCGAATTCCACTGGACCCGCACCGGTTCCGCCCTCGGAGCCGTCGACGATGACGAAGTCCGGGGTGACGTCGCGTTCGAGCATCGCCTTGCAGATGCCGAGGAACTCGATGCGCGATCCGACGCACAGTTTGAACCCGACGGGTTTGCCGCCGGAGAGCTTCCGCAGGGTGACGATGAAGTCGATGAGCCCGTTCGGGGTGGAGAACGCGGTGTGCGAAGGCGGGGAGATCACCGTTTTCCCGACCGGCACGCCGCGCGTCTCGGCGATCTCCCGCGACACCTTCGCGCCGGGCAGAACCCCGCCGAGTCCGGGCTTCGCGCCCTGCGACAGTTTGATCGAGATCGCCTTCACCTGGTCGAGTGCCGCGTGTTCGGCGAACTTGGCGGGGTCGAACCGGCCGTCCTCCGCCCGGCAGCCGAAGTAGCCGGACGCGATCTCCCAGATCAGGTCGCCGCCGTGCTTGCGGTGGTAGGGGCTGATCGCACCCTCGCCGGTGTCGTGCGCGAACCCGCCCCGCGCGGCCCCGGCGTTGAGGGCTTCGATGGCGTTGGCCGAGAGCGAGCCGAAGCTCATCGCCGACACGTTGAGAAGCGCGATGTCGTAGGGCTGTTCGCAGTCCGGGCCGCCGAGGCGGACGGTCGGCGGTTCGGGCGGGGCCATCCGTGCGCGCAGCGAATGGACCATGAACTCGTAGCCGACGGCGTGGACGTCCCGCTCGGTGCCGAACGGCTCCTCGGCGAGCGTGCCCTTGGCGCGCTCGTAGACGAGGTCGCGGGTGTCGCGGTCGAAGGGCGTTCCATCCGTGGACGATTCGATGAAGTACTGCTGGATCTCGGGGCGGATCTTCTCCAGCAGGAACCGCGCGTGCCCCAGCACCGGGTAGTTCCGCAGAACGCTGTGCCGCCGTTGCAGCAGGTCCCACGTGCCCAGAGCGGCAGTCGCGAGCAGGAGGAGGGCGGCGAACCACCATCCCGTGGCCACAGCGACGGTCAGGGCGAGAGCGCCCAGTCCGAGGATCCATATCGCGAGGACGATCAACCATCGGGTCACGTGCTGAGACTAGAACCTCACGTGAGTGCCGATGCGTACTCCGGTGCTCTTTCCCACTCACGTGGCGAGGGATGGGATAGTGGAGGCACGAGGTCAGCTGCCACGACAGGGGGGCGTCATGTCGGAGTCACCGACCAATCCGGAATCGTCGAGCAATCCGGTGCCGCCGAAGCCGGGCGACACGGGTGCCTATGGCTACCAGTACCCGACGCAGCAGCAACAGCCGCAGGCGCAGCCCTACCCGGGACAGTACGGCCCGCCGCCGCTGCCGCCGTCGAACGCCGGGTGGGCGGTGGCCGCCGTCCTCTTCTTCTGGCCGCTCGCGTTCGCCGCGTTCAACCACGTCCACGACGTCTACCCGAAGTGGGCGATGGGCGACTACCAGGGTGCCCAGTACGCGTCCGACCGCGCCAAGGGGCTCGGCAAGATCGCTCTGTGGATCTGGGTGGCGCTGATCGTCGTCTTCGTCATCGGGTACGCCATCCTGATCATCGCCCTCGTCGCGAACAGCAATACCAACAGCTGGTGAGGGCGTGGTCGTTGATCCGGCGCCGACGCCGTAGAATCCAACGACCGTGAGCCTTACCCTCGGAATCGTCGGACTGCCCAACGTCGGCAAGTCCACCTTGTTCAACGCGCTGACCAACAACGACGTGCTGGCCGCGAACTACCCGTTCGCGACCATCGAACCCAACGTCGGCCTGGTCGAACTGCCCGACCCGCGGCTGTCCGAGCTCGCCCGGATCTTCGGTTCCGAGCGCATCCTGCCCGCCACGGTGTCGTTCGTCGACATCGCCGGCATCGTCAAGGGCGCCTCCGAGGGCGCCGGCCTCGGCAACAAGTTCCTCGCCAACATCCGCGAGGCCGATGCTATCTGCCAGGTGGTTCGCGTCTTCCACGACGACGACGTCGTGCACGTCGACGGCCGCGTCGACCCGGCATCCGACATCGAGGTGATCGAGACCGAGCTCGTCATCGCCGACATGCAGACGCTGGAGAAGGCCCTGCCGCGCCTGGAGAAGGAAGCGAAGAAGAACAAGGAGCTCAAGCCCATCCACGAGGAGGCGCTGAAGGCGCAGGAAGTCCTCGACTCGGGCACGACCCTGTTCAGCGCGAAGGACAAGCTGGACTTCGCGCTGCTGCGCGAGCTGAGCCTGCTCACCACCAAACCGTTCCTGTACGTGTTCAACGCCGACGAGGCCGTGCTCACCGACGAAGCGAAGGTCGCAGAACTGCGCGCCTCCGTCGCCCCCGCCGACGCCGTGTTCCTCGACGCCAAGGTCGAGCAGGAACTCCTCGAACTGGACGAAGAGGACCGGCAGGAAATGCTCGACTCGATCGGACAGTCCGAGCCCGGCCTGCACGCCCTCGCCCGGACCGGCTTCCACACCCTCGGCCTGCAGACCTACCTCACCGCAGGTCCCAAGGAATCCCGCGCCTGGACCATCCACAAAGGCGACACCGCCCCGCAGGCCGCCGGCGTCATCCACACCGACTTCGAGCGCGGCTTCATCAAGGCCGAGATCGTCTCCTTCGACGACCTCGTCGCCGCCGGATCCATGGCCGCCGCCAAGGCCGCGGGCAAGGTCCGCATGGAGGGCAAGGACTACACCATGGCCGACGGCGATGTGGTGGAGTTCCGCTTCAACGTCTGACGGCGGTTCTTCGCACCAGCACCCCGACGACTCCTGCGCCGACGAGTGAGATCAGCCCGGTGGTGACGGCGGCGTGGTTCCAGCCCGTCACCATGCCGTCGATGGTGCCTGCGGGGTCGAGGGCGATGATGCTGACGACGGTGACGCCGATGGAGGAGCCGAGGTAGCGGGCGGTGTTGTTGGCGCCGCTGCCGAGTCCGCCCTGGTCGGCGGGGACACTGGCGACGGCTTGCCGGCCGAGGCCGGCGTTGAGCAACCCGCTGGCGATGCCGGCGAGCAGCAGGCCCGGGACGAGGCGCAGCAGCGACGAGTCGGGGGACAGGCCCGTCATCGTGAGCATGGCGACGCCGACGCCGGCGAGTCCGATGACGAGTTGCGGGGTCCCGGCGAGCCGCGCTGGGAGTGTCCGCGCCAGCAGTGACGCCACGACGCTCGTGCCGGACCACAGCGCGATCACCCCGGCTGCGGCGAGCGTGCTGACGTGCATCGTCTTGACGAGGAACGTGCACGCGAACGACATCAGACCGATGATGCCCGCCCCGGTGGCGAGGGCCGCGAGGGTGGCGGCGAGGAAGTCGCGTCGGCGGAACAAGGCGAGGTCGAGCATCGGGAACGGGCGCCGCCGCTCGACGCCGACGAACGCGAGGGTGAACACGGCGGCGCCGATACCGCAGAGGGCGGTGGCGGGAGTGTTGCCCTGCCTGCCCTCGACCAGTGCGACGAGGACCAGCACCATCGCGGCGCAGAGCGTGACCGCACCGGGGACGTCGATCCGCTTCGGGACGGCGGACCGTGACTCCGCCAGTGCGCGCGTCGCGACCTGTCCGATCGCGAGCGATGCGACCGCGAGTGCCCAGTACAGGCCGCGCCACCATCCGGCGAGGTCGAGGAGTCCTGCGAGCACGGGACCGACCGCGATGCCTGCGCCGACGCTCGCGCCCCAGATCCCGCTCGCCGTCGCGCGTGCCGCCGGAGTGGCGAAGGCGTGGGCGACGGCGCCGAGGCTGGCCGCGATGAGCGCTGCGCCTGCCACCCCTTGGATCAGTCGCCCGACGATGAACAGGACGGGTTCCTGGCTGACCGCGCCGACCACGGCTCCCAGTGCGAGAAGCCAGGCGCCCCAATGGAACACCCGGCGCCGGCCGTAGTCGTCGGCGAGCGCGCCCGCGGTCAGCAGGACCGCGGCGAGGCCCACGCTCATCGAACTGAGAATCCACGTCTGCGCCGCGGGGCCGGCCGACAGCGCCGCGGCGACGGTGGGCATGTTGCCGAGCGGGGCGCAGAACGCGATCAGGGCGACGAACGTGCCGAGCGACGCGACGGACAGTGTGGTTCCCGGGCGGGGTGCGTGGGCTCGGACGGGTGGGGCAACCGCGGTTGGTCTGTTCACGAGACTGAACTTAGAACTATTTTGGTCTGGTGACAAGACCGAGTTGGGCTAGCATGGGGAAATGGCACTGGGAACCGGGTACTCGCAGCAGAACTGCAACCTCGCTCGCGCGCTCGAAGTAGTAGGCGAGCGGTGGACGATGCTCGTGCTGCGCGACTGCTTCTACGGCGTCCGCCGCTTCAGCGATCTCCTCGCACACCTCGACATCTCCCGCGCCGTCCTGACGGATCGGCTGGGCGCACTCGTCGACGCCGGTGTCCTCGTCCGCGTCGCCGACGGCGGTCATCCCGAGTACGAACTCACCGAGGCGGGAAAGGCGCTGTGGCCGAGCATCTATGCGCTCTCCCAATGGGGTGAGCAGTACGTGTCGCCCGGCAGTTATCCCGGCCGGGTGTTCTCGCACGCCGAATGCGGGACGCAACTCGACCGTTTCGGGCGGTGCCCCCACTGCGGCACGATCCCGGGACCGGAAGACCTCGTGGTCGCCCCCGGGCCGGGCGAGGCCGCCCACCCTCGCAGCGACGCCGTCGCCGTGGCCCTGCGCGAACCCCGCCGGATGCTCACCCCGCTGCGGTCACGCGGCGATGCCTGACCGTCACGCCGCGACGCGCAGGGGCGGTTCGAACGTCGCCCGTACCTGCAGCCACTGGGCGAGAATCTGACATCCGGTGAGCCCGCTCGCGTCGAGTGGTTCGCTGGCGTACGCGATGTGCCGCCCGCCCCGCGTGTTGACGACACGCACACCGCGCCAGGCGAGGTGCGGCGGAAGGTAGCCGAGCACCTCGATCATCGCGGTCCGCAGGCGACGGGCGTCGGTGCGCCACTGCCGAGGGCTGAATCGTGTCTTGCCCGCATTCTGGAAGCTGTTGCTGCGGATCAGTTCCCACGTCTGCGTGAGCCACGTCCGAACTGCGCGGAATGACATCCACCGCGTGAGGTCGGCGATGTCGCGGACATAGCTGTCTTCGCTGGCATTGCAGATCATGTCGTCCGGGTGCGCGATCCACTGGACCGGTATCGACTCGGGGATCGGCGCGCCGACACCCGCGACACCGCGCCCGAAGCACCCCGGGGCCACTCCCGCCGGTTGCTCGGGATCGGAGACGAGACCCACGGCGGCGAGGTTGCCGGAGCGCAGGGTGCCGGTGGCGATCTGTCCGAGCACCTCACGGATCACGGTGCATCCCTGCGAGTACCCGATCAGCATGACAGGTCCGGGAGCGTCGTCGATGGCGTCGATCAACCGGCGGACGCCGACCTCGGTGCTCTGCCGATAGCTGAGCCCGCCCGCGGCGACCGGCCCGTACGACGCCGGATAGCCGACCCACCGAGACTCGAATCGGTCGTCGAGGGCGTCGGTGACGTCACACAACAGTCCGGAGACGTGGCGCCGGTGGTCATCGGGGTGGGACTCTCCGGTACCACCGATGGCGAGAACGGTCACCTGGGGCATGGCGTCCATCATGCCGACGGACGATAAGGATTCGATCGGTCGACCCTGAGAAGTTTCTGGCAATCGACTGCGAAGGGTTGTCACCCGATCGCCAGCGAGATCAGAGCCACCAGTGGCGGCGCGCTCTGTGACAGTGCGCCAACGACGCCGTCGCCACGCTGCCGGCTCAGCGCCATGCGATCCGACGCGGCCAGGGCGATGCCCGCGAGGAACATGAAGAGGCAGGTGTAGACGACGAGTGTGCGACCAGGCGTGTCCTGACCGGCCCACCACAGGATGACGCCGGCGATGGCGCCGGAGGCGAGGAACAGATTGTAGAAGCCGACGTTGAACGCCCACAGATGGGCGGCGGGCACGTCGCCCCCCGGGATACGGAAGATGCCCTCGTGCACCGACCGTCTGCGGAACAGCAGCGATTCCCACACGAATGCCAGCAGATGCACGCCGGCGGCGACCAGGGTGGCGATCTGCGCGACGACGGTCATGACGCACCCGCCCCGGTCGCGAGTTCGACGCCATAGCGGTCGGTGACCTCGTGCAGCAGTCGGGCCACTACCTCCGGCGAGTGCCCGCCACGGCCGACCATGTCGAGATCACCGAAGAAGCGGCCGTGGGACGCCCCGGCGGCGACGAGGAGGAAGTCGGCGGACTCGGAGAGGACCGTGAACGTATTCATCGTTCCCGCCTCGATGGCGACCGTTTCCCCCGCCGCGAGTTCGTGCCCGGTGTCCCCGGCCTGGACGAGTATCCGGCCGCGCAGCACGTGGTAGGACTTCGACCACGGCTCGGCGTGCAGTGGACCGTCCGGTGCGGTCCGGGACGCTTCGACGAGGAAGACTTCGTACGTTCCGCCGGTGTGATCGCCGCCGACCAGGACCGTGATGTCGGCGTCCGGCGCGGTGAGCCGCCTGCCGTCGCCTGCTCTGATTACGTGAACGTGGGTGGACATACTGCGACGGTAGGACCGGCTCACCGCTCTACCCATCCCCGGAATCTGGGATGGTGGTGTGCCTGTGACCAGCGCATACTGTGGTCATGCTGGAGGTCCGGGCGGAAAAGCTGCGGCGGGAGGTGCTCGCGTTCGCAGGAGCGGGAGCCGGCGTCACGCAGCTGCACGAGCGCGCCATCGAACTGGTTGGGGAGACGGTGCGCACCGACCTGACGTGCTGGGCGATGCTCGACCCGGAGACACTCGCGATCAGTTCGATGACCAGCGGGCGCAGCCGGATACCGCAGCAATACGAACCGCTGCTCGCCGAATCCGAGTACAAGGGCGAAGATCCGGGCACGTTCGCCGAACTCGCCCGCAGTGGCCGGACCGTCGCGCGGGCCTCGGACCTACCCGCGGACGCGGTCGCGCACAGCCTCCGCCACGGCGCGGTGTGGGCGCCGCTGGGGCTCCGCAGCGAGGTCCGAATCGTGTTCAGCGTCGACGGGGTGTGCTGGGGCGCAGCCGGATTCGTGCGGTCCGGGCCGGATTTCACCGACCGTGAGCTCGAGTTCCTCACACTCGTGGCTCCCGGCCTGGCGGTCGCGACGCGGGCCGCGTCCGTGCACGCCCCGGCAATCTCCGGTCGCGGCGACCAGGGTCCGGCGGTGGTGGTCACCGACGCCGCCGGCGATCCGATTGCACTCACGGCCGCTGCCCGCGGCTGGCAGGACCGCTTCGACGAGGTCGCCCCGGGCAGGTTGACCGTGGTGTTGCGGGCCGCGACGTTCGGGGCGCGGTCGAGCGGTTCGGGGATCTTCAAGGCGCGTGTGCGCGACGCGGAGGGCGGCTGGATTCTGGTGCGCGCCACGGCCTTGATCGGCGGCGACGAACCGCAGACGGTGGTCACCCTCGAACCCGCCGCCGGCGGTGAGCTCACCGGGTTGTTACTTGCAGCGTATGCGGTGACCGCACGCGAGCGTGACGTGTGCGCCGACGTGTTGGCCGGCTACGCGACGTCCGAGATCGCACGACGTCGCGGCATCACCGCGAACACAGTCCAGGACCACCTGAAATCGGTGTACGCGAAGGCCGGGGTCCGCAGCCGCGCGGAACTCGCCGCGCGGCTGAGGGCCGGTCGCGAGATCTAACGACCGCTCACGATCCCGTGGTGCCCGTCGCCAGCGAGGAACAGGCCTCCTGCGCCGCCGCCCACGTCGAACTGTCGATCCCGGGAGGAGCGCTCGACGCGTCCGGCGCGCCGCCCTGGGGTGGGGCCGAACCGTCGCCCTCCGGCGGTGCCATGTCGCCGCTGGGCGGCGCCACCCCGCCCGGTGCCCCGCCGCCGGCCTGGTCGGGCGGTGCTGGCACGCCGTTTTCCTCGAGGCAGGCCTGCAGTTCGTCGCTCATCGCCGCGGGGGCGGAGCCGCCCTGCACAGCGCTGTCGCCGGAGCCGCCCTGCACAGCGCTGCCGGTGGTGCCGGTCGACGAAGTGCCGGACGAATCGCCCGAACTACACGCGACGACGGAACATGCGAGACCTACTGCCATCGCCGCTCCACCGATGCCGCGAACCAATTGTGAACGCATGATCGATGCCCTTCCTCTGTGAGTGAGACACCACTACACCGCGGGAAGCTGGGAGAACGCTGCGTGCACGCTGGAAGGGCACTGTCAGCGCGGTTCGGGCCGCTCCTGGTAGCACTTGAAGCTCAGTGCGAGACGGCCACGCCCGTGCGTCATCGAGCGCAGGGCGACCGGGTAGTCGGTGACCTCGCTCGTGGGCACCGAGGCGATGACAGTGACCTCGCCGTCCCCTGCCGGTTCGGTGCCCTCGATCTGGCCGCGTCGCCGGCCGAGATCCGCCATCACGTCACCCTGCAGCGTCGAGGGCACGGTGACCTCGACGTGGTCGACGGGTTCGAGGACGAGAGTGCCCACCTTGTCGATGGCCGCACGGAGGGCGAGCGCCCCTGCCATCCGGAAGCTGAAATCGTCGGAGTCGACCGAATGATGCTTGCCGTCGAGGACGGTGGCGCGCAGGTCGACGAGCGGAAACCCGTGCCTGCCTCCGCGTCCCATCGATTCGGCGATCCCCTTTCCGACCGCGGGAATGAGGGATTTGGGTATCACACCGCCACGGGTCTCGTCGACGAACTCGTAGCCCTTGTCGCGGGGGAGCGGCTCGAAGCGGACCGTCGCCACCCCGAACTGGCCGTGGCCGCCGCTCTGCTTCTTGTGGCGGCCCTCCGTCTCCACGGTGCCGAGCAGTGTCTCGCGGTACGCGATCTTGACCGGTTCGGTCAGAAGGGTGATGCCGTACCGCCGCTTCAACCGGGTCAGCGCCACCTGCACGTGCACGTCGCCGGCGCCCCGGACCACCGTCTGGTGGGTCTCGCTGTCGCGCGTGACCTCCAGCGTCGGGTCGTCGCTGACGAGTTCGGCCAGGGCTGTCGCGAGTTTGTCCTCGTCGCCGGCGCTCTCGGCGGCCACCGCGAGTCCGTAGACGGGACGGCGGTGCACGATCGGGGGGACGGTGAGCGGTGAGCCGATCGGCGCGAGGGTGTCGCCCGTCGAGACATCGGTGAGTTTGATGGCGCCGACGATGTCGCCGGCCTCCGCGCTGTCGATCGGGGTGTGTTTGCTGCCGAGGACGCGAAGGAGATTGTGCAGGCGCTCCTTCGCGCCGGTGCGCTGGTTGATTAAGACATCGTCCGCGTGCACGCTGCCGGAGAGGATCTTCAGCAACGCCACCTGCCCGACGTATTCGTCGGTCTGCGTCTTGAAGACGTACGCGAGCGGGTCGCCGGACGGATCGCACCGCACCTCGGCGACCCGGTCCCCGTCACCGCGGACCTCGATGCCCGGGACCTCCGACGGTGCCGGCGCGATCCGGCACACGAAGTCGAGCAACCGGTCGACGGCGATCGCATCGACGGCCGACCCGCACAGCACCGGCCACAGCGAGCCCGCGGCGAAACCCGCGCGGAGCGCGTGCTCGAGTTCGGGCACGGAGATGTCCTCGCCGTCGAGGTACTTCGAGAGCAGGTCGTCCTCGATCTCGACGACGTCCTCCACGAGATGCTCGTGCTGTTCGTGTTCGCGGTCGGCGATGTCGGCGGGCAGTTCGTCGCTCGTGTTCGCGGACCCGCTGTCGTAGAGGATGACGTGCTCGGTGAGGAGGTCGGCGACGCCGGTGAACGCGGACGCCTCGCCGACGGGCAGGTCGACCGGTTCGACTCCGGACCCGAAATGGTCGCGGATCCCGGCCAGGACGGCGTCGAACGACGCCCGTTCCTTGTCCATCTTGTTCACGAACAGGATGCGCGGGATGGCTCGCTCGGTGGCCGCCTGCCACAGCAGTTCGTCGTTCACCTGCAGACCGCTGACCCCGTCGATCACGAACACGGCGACGTCGGCGACCCGGAGCGCCGTCATCGCGTCGCCGGCGAAATCGGCGTAGCCCGGCGGGTCGAGAAGATTGATCCGGTAGTCGTTCCAGGAGAACGAAGCCAGGCCGAGCGTCAGCGACTGGGTGTGGTCGTGTTCCTCCGGTTGGGTGTCGAGCACGGTGTTGCCGCTCTCGACACGTCCGGGTCGCGTGACGACACCGGCGCGGAAGAGCATCGCCTCCGCGAGCGTCGTCTTCCCGTTGCCCTGATGCCCCACCAGGGCGATATTGCGGATCAGATCCGTCTCGGTCGTCACTGCTACCCCCACCATGTCGTACGGGTCGCTCCCGACGATACCGCGCGCGCGACCGGTGGCGAGGCGTTATCTTCCACGTGAAGAGGTGGTCGCGACCTCGGTCCGCCACACCCGACACCGAATGGAGACCGCATGGCTTCGGCCGAGTTCCTCGTCGAACGTTCCACCGTCATCGATGCGAGCCCCGACGTTGTTCAGCCCCTCCTCGACGACTTCCGGAAGTGGCAGGCGTGGTCGCCGTGGGAGGACGTCGATCCCGATCTGAAGCGCACGTACTCCGGCCCGGATTCGGGAGTGGGCGCGTCCTACGCCTGGGAGGGCAATCGCAAGGCGGGTTCGGGACAGATGGTGATCACCGAGTCGGTGCCCGGCTCGAAGGTCGTGCTCGACCTGACCTTCCTCAAACCGTTCAAGGCGGAGAACGTCACAACGTTCCTCCTCGAACCGAACGGCGCGGGCACGACCGTCCGCTGGCAGATGACCGGCAAGAACAACCTTTTCTTCAGGATCGTGGGAGTCGTCTTCCCGATGGACAAGATGGTGGGTAAGGACTTCGAGAAGGGGCTCGCGCAGCTGAAGGCGGCGGCCGAGCAGCGTCAGTAGTCCTTTCCCGTTGCCAGTTCGAGGTCGGTCATGGTCTTGAACCGGGGTGTGCCGTCGCTGTCGTTGCGGGCCTGTTCCATCACGAGGCGGGCCGACCTTCCCTTCAGGTGGAGGGTCGCCACCTGATCACCGAAGAACGGTCCGGCGACCTTGGACCAGTCGAGGGGAACGGGCGGCACCCGCGACACCCGGCCCAGGATGAAACGCACGGTCCGCTCGGTGGCGCGCCGCCACGAGATCCGGAACGTCACGTTCATGGCGGCCGGTACGTAGTTGTGCAGGGGCGAGCACGTCAGCTGATAGACCAGTGACTGCAGCGGTTCGGGGTAGTGCGCCTGCGCGGCGTAGGCGTGGTGGACGTCGCCGGACAGCACCGAGATGGTGGACGGCGCGCGCCCACCCGGCCCGGCCCGGTGACCTCTGCCGACGTCGGCGAGGAGCCGGGCGAGCCGGTCGAACGAGTCACGAAACGCAGCCCAGTGCTCCAGGTCCGCCGCGCGCCGGATCTTCTCGGCCCAGGCCGCCACCCGCGGGCCGCGGGATCCGGCGGCGAGGCGTTCGTCCCAGGACTCCAGGTCGTGGAGGGCGCGGGGCAGCAGCCACGGCAGCGACGTCCCGACGAGCAGGTGGTCGTAGTCGCCCTCGGTCTGACGCTCGATCCAGGAGAATTCGGGGTCGGACACCATCTCGCGGCGACCACCGCAGAGGATGCGCCCGCACCGCGAGTCGATGACGAGCAGCCTCGCGACTCCGAGGTCGCGGCGATACGACCACTGCGTGCCCTTCGCGCCGTCCGCCTCCTCGTCGGCGGCGGACGCGAACTCCCGGAGCATCGGTTCGACGTCGCCGCCGTGCTTCCGAACACGTTGGTACAGATCGTTTTCGGCGAGGAGGCTCGGCGACAGGTTCCCGAGGTGCTGATAGACCCAGTACGACGACAACGCGCCGACGATACGCTCCTCCCACCACGACGTCGCCTCGACGTCGTCGCGCCAGGACTCGGAGGTGTTCCAGTCGTCCCGCACGTCGTGGTCGTCGAAGATCATCGACGTGGGCACCGTGGACATCAGCCAGCGCACCTGAGGGTCCGACCATGATTCGGCGTACAGCCAGGTGTATTCCTCGAAGTTGCGCACCTGCGGGCCGGGTGGCTCCTTCACGTCGTGGATCTCGGCGACGCGCGCCTCGGTCTCGGGGGAGAGTTCGTCGGCATACACCTGGTCCCCGAGCAGCAGCAGGGCGTCGGGCCACCGGTCCGGGGACTGTCCGGCCATCCGCACCGCGTAGGCGTCGAGGGCGTCGGCGCCGAGGTGCCGGTTGTCCTCCGTCGTGGACATCGTGGCGAACCGGCACGATCCGAACGTCAGGACGAGGGTGTCGTCGTCCTCGCGGAGCGTGCGGATCACCGACGGGACGGCATTCGGCAGCGGCCACACCGGACGGCCGTCGAGGGTCACGTCGTACGGAGTGGTCGATCCCGGTCCCAGATCGTCCACGACGACGAGCGCGTAGTGGTGACCCGAGACGTTCCACGTGCGTTCCTCGTGGCCGAGGACCCGGACGGTGCACGGCTCCGACGTCTCGACCCACACCGTCGCGTCAGATGTGCCGACATGTCTGAGCAGCGGTCCCAGAATCAGCTCCGCCACTTTCGTCACCCTGCCGGATTCTTCGCGCGTGACCGGTACATGCGATAAGCCTACGGATCCCCGCGCGACCGCGAGGAAGCTTCTGCCCGAAGGTGACGTTCGGCGGAATATTTGTTTCACTAGGCGGAGTCGAGGCTCGGTAGCTGGGGGAAGTCAAAGCCGATCTGATGTTGCACAGGGTTCGCCGGGCAGACCCATTTCAGCTCAGATAGACCTTCCACGGGTTGGAGACGCATGTAACGCTCGGTCGGGCACCAAAGGCAGCGTGCCCTCGGAACTGTGAGAAAGGTCTGTCCTTCGGTGTCCCTCTCGAGGGCATAGCCTGGTAACCCGAACCGAAATGGTCGAAATCTTGTTGCGCTCAATGTGAGATTTATCGTCAGGGCAAATCCGCTCAACGCGACAATTGCACAGGCCACGATGGTCGCAATGTAGTTGCTTTGATTCGACTTCAGATTCACGATGGCAACTAGAATTCCTAGTGACACACCGACGACTGACAACCAATTATCCGGTAACCACACGCGGCGTTTCACTTGACGGTGCATCTCAGTTCGGTGTTCGAACGGATCGTTTGGAGTCTTGCCGACGATGAAGTTGCCGCCGACAGTGATGTCGTTACCTGCCTGTATTCCGTCGTTGTTGGATCCGAAGTGGAGCGTCGGTGGCAGCACCTCAGTGGCGGAGGAAAATCCTAGATTTGGTGAACCGCAACCGCAGTATTCGTAGTCCGCCGGTGGTGTACGTCCGCATTCGCATTCGATCGACATTCTTCCCCCAAGTTTCCAAAGATCTGATGTAAGTAATCGGCGATATGTTGACAGACGTGACCGACAAGTACGGTCGCGAGGCCGGTCCCGCGCGAGGACGAAACGCTGCTGTTGGTTAAGTCCTGATCGAAGGTCGGGTTACAGGGCCAGCTGCTACCACTTTGGTATCATCGGCATATGGCCATGACATTGCGACTGACGGAGGAGCAGGAGCGTGCGCTGACGCTTCTCGCCGACGCTCAAGGCGTCAGTAAGCAGGAAGCGACGGTTCGCGCGATCCTGGAGGCTGCCGCTCGGCACACCCATGACGAGCGGGTTCGCGCTCTGTCCCGCCGCGGCCGCGACCGGTACGCCACCTTGCTGGACCGCCTCTCGCGGTGACGATCGACTATCTGACTCTCGAGGACTTGCTCTCGCTGGCTGAGGATCTCGGCGTTGCGTCGGTCCGGGATCTCGGGCTGCTCGACTCGGCGGCCCACCGTCCGCAGGCGTCGTTGCTCGGCCAAGAGGTGTATCCGTCGATTCACGACAAGGCGGCCGTCCTGCTCGAGTCCTTGACGAGGAATCATGCCCTCGTTGACGGGAACAAGCGGCTGTCCTGGTTGGCGGTTCACGTGTTCTACGGATTGAACGGCTATGACCTGGATGCTCCCGAAGGTCCGGCATACGACTTGGTCATCGCTGTTTCGAGCGGGGAGTGGGGGTACCGGGAGGTGTCGCCCCAGCTCGCCGAATGGGCACATTCCGTCTGAGTGTCGCTTCCTGAAGATGCTTGTCGGACAGGATGTGTCGGCGGGTTCCGCTAGCGTGTCGCGCATGGCTGAACCAGTGAAGGGTCCCGCGTCCTATTTCCCGTCGATCGAGAAGAAGTACGGTCGGCCGATCAGTGAATGGCAGACGCTCATCCGGTCGTCCGAGCTGACCAAGCACATGGAGTTGGTGAGTTGGCTGAAGTCCGAGCACGGCCTCGGTCACGGCCACGCCAACGCGCTGGTCGCGCACACCCTGAAGGAGGACGCCGCCGGCTGACGGGCCACCGGCGGAAGCTCGCCGCGATGAATCCGGAATTTTGCCGCGGGATATCATTCCGACGAATCTGGTGTCGAGGGTTCTGCGTTCGAAGGGAATCGAAGTGAGCACGAAAATCGAACAACTGGAGTTCCAGGCGGAGACCCGCCAGCTCCTGGACCTCATGATCCACTCGGTGTACTCCAACAAGGACTCGTTCCTGCGGGAGCTCATCTCCAACGCCTCGGACGCGCTGGACAAGTTGCGTCTCGAAGCGTTCCGCAACAAGGACCTCGACGTCGACACGTCGGATCTGCACATCGAGATCGAGGTGGACGCGGAGAAGCGCACGCTCACGGTCCGCGACAACGGCATCGGCATGTCCCACGAGGAGGTCGTCGACCTCATCGGCACGCTGGCCAAGTCCGGCACCGCGGACCTGCGCCGCAAGTTGCGGGAAGCGAAGGACGCCGCTGCCTCCGAGGAACTGATCGGACAGTTCGGCATCGGTTTCTACTCGACGTTCATGGTCGCAGACAAGGTCACCCTGCTGACGCGGAAGGCCGGCGAGAGTGAGGCCACGCGCTGGGAGTCGAGCGGCGAGGCCACGTACACGATCGAGGCCGTCGACGACGCCCCGCAGGGCAGCTCCGTCACCCTGCACCTCAAGCCCGAGGACACCGAGGATCACCTGCACGACTACACGTCGGTACGGAAGATCAAGGAACTCGTCAAGCGTTACTCCGACTTCATCGCGTGGCCGATCCGGATGGACGTCGAACGCACGGTCCCCGCGGAGGGCGACGGCGGGGACGAGGTCACCACGACGTCCGAGACGATCAACTCGATGAAGGCGCTGTGGGCGCGCTCGAAGGACGACGTCTCCGAGGACGAGTACAAGGAGTTCTACAAGCACATCGCCCACGCCTGGGACGAACCGCTCGAGGTCATCCCGATGAAGGCCGAGGGCACGTTCGAGTTCCAGGCCCTGCTGTTCATTCCGTCTCACGCGCCGTTCGACCTGTTCATGCGGGACGGGAAGACGGGTGTGCAGCTGTACGTCAAGCGCGTCTTCATCATGGACGACTGCGACCAGTTGATGCCGGAATACCTTCGCTTCGTCAAGGGTGTGGTCGACGCTCAGGACCTCTCCCTCAACGTCTCCCGTGAAATCCTGCAGCAGGACCGGCAGATCCGTGCCATCCGCCGCAGGCTCACCAAGAAGGTCCTCACCACGATCAAGGACCTGAAGGCCGAGCGGCCCGACGACTACCGCACGTTCTGGGCAGAGTTCGGCCGCGCGGTCAAGGAAGGCCTGATGTCGGACAGCGACAATCGGGATGTGCTGCTGGGTATCTCGTCGTTCGCGTCCACCCACAGCGAGGAGGAGCTGACCTCGCTGGAAGACTACGTGTCGCGGATGAAGGACGGTCAGGAGCAGATCTTCTACGCGACCGGCGAATCCCGGCAGCTGCTCGAGAGTTCCCCGCACATGGAGGCCTTCCGTGCGAAAGGCTTCGAGGTGCTGCTGCTCACCGACCCTGTGGACGAGATGTGGGTCGGTGCGGTTCCGGAATTCGAGGGCAAGTCGTTCCAGTCGATCGCCAAGGGTGAGGTCGATCTCGACACCGAGGAAGACAAGAAGGCACACGAGTCGGAGCGGGAGGAGCAGGAGAAGGACTTCGCGGGCCTGCTCTCCTGGATGGCCGACGCGCTCACCGAGCAGGTCAAGGAGGTGCGGCTGTCGACGCGACTGACCACGTCACCGGCCTGCATCGTCGGCGACGCGTTCAGCATGTCCCCGGCACTCGAGCGGATGTACCGGGCGTCCGGGCAGCCGGTTCCCACCACGAAGCGCATCCTCGAGCTGAACCCTGCCCACCCTCTCGTCACCGGGCTGCGGGAAGCACACGGCGAGCGCAACGAGGATCCCGCGCTGGGGGAGACCGCGGAGCTTCTCTACGGGATGGCGTTGCTGGCCGAGGGCGGCGAACTCGACGATCCCGCCCGGTTCACCACGATGCTCGCCAACCGTCTCGCCAGGACGGTGTAATTCCCCTTGCTGGTATTGGTCACGGGGGGAACAGGTTTCGTCGGGGCGTGGAGCGCGAAGGCGGCGGTGGACGCCGGTCACCGGGTGCGCTTCCTCGTGCGGGATCCTGCTCGCCTCGTGACCAGCGCGGCGGCGCTCGGGCTCGACACGTCCGATCACGTGGTCGGTGACATCACGGACGCCGCGTCCGTGCGGCGTGCCCTGGACGGCTGCGATGCCGTCATCCACGCCGCGGCCGTCGTCGCGGTCGACCCGCGTCGCGCGGAGGAGATGCTGCAGACCAACCTTGCCGGCGCGCAGAACGTGCTGGGAACGGCAGTCGAACTCGGCCTCGATCCGATCGTCTACGTCTCGAGCATCGCCGCGTTGTTCCAGCCGGGGGCCCGGCTGCTCACCCCCGACCTCCCGGTGTGCGGGCCCCCCGACGCCTACGGCCGCAGCAAGGCGCGCGTGGAGCAGTACGCGCGTGACCTGCAGGCCGACGGCGCACCCATCGCGATCACCTACCCGGGCATGATCGTCGGCCCGCCCGCGGGAAAGCAGTTCGGCGAGGCCGCCCAGGCAGTCGAGGCCGCCGTCCACCTGCGGGGTCTGCCCGGGCGGGGCGCCGCATGGACGATGGTCGACGTGCGTGAGGTGGCCACAGCGCACGCCGCCCTCCTCCAGTCGGGGAGCGGCGCCCGCCGGTTCATGCTCGGAGGTCCCCGGATCCCGATCGCCGGGATCGCCGACATGCTGGCCACGATCACCGGCAGACGGATGGGCGTGTACCCGGTGCCGGACGTCGCGTTGCGTCTGGTGGGCAGACTCGTGGACGCGATCGACCGGTTCGTCCCCTTCGGCACTCCGATCTCTGAGGCCGCGATGGAGTACTACACGCGGATGCCCGACACGGACGACCGGCCGAGCGAAACCGAACTCGGGGTGAAGTACCGCGATTCGGCGGAGACCCTGGCCGACACCGTCGCCGGGCTGACGGAGGCGGGCCGACTGTGAGTGCGGAGGCGGGCCGACTGTGAGTGCGGAGGCGGGCCGGCTGTGAGTGCGGAGGCGGGCCGGCTGTGAGCTTCACCCGCGCGGAGTTGGAGTCGTTCCGGGACGCCGAGGTTCCGGACCTCATCGGACCGGGCTGCCGCCTGCTGTTCGTCGGTATCAACCCGGGACTGTGGACGGCCGCGACCGGGGCGCATTTCGCACGTCCGGGCAACCGCTTCTATCCGGCTCTGCTGGGCGCCGGGATCATCGAGCGACCTATCGATCCGACGGCAGGCATGTCGGACGCGGATCGCGACCACCTGATCGAGCGGGGCGTCGGCATCACCAATCTGGCCCCGCGTGCCACGGCGAAAGCCGACGAACTGACCGGCGAGGAACTGGCCGTCGGCGCCGAGCGCCTGCGCTCCTTCGTCCGCGACACCGCTCCCAGGGTGGTCGCCGTAGCCGGAATCACCGCCTATCGCACGGCATTCGGTGAGCGTGCAGCGAAGAAGGGCAAACAGCCGAGCACCCTCGAGGGTGCAGAGTTGTGGCTGGTGCCCAATCCCAGCGGGCTCAACGCCCACGAAACCGTCGCCACCCTCGCCGCGTCGTACCGGGAGGCGGCGATCGAGGCCGGAATCGTCTCGAGCTGACCGTGCAGGTCGCTAGGCTGCGGAGATGACCGTCGTCTACAACCTCCTCTTCGTCTGCCACCTGCTCGGCATGGCCGCCCTCGTCGGCGGCTATTTCGCGGTGCTCGCAGCGCCGCGGATCTCCGAGGTGATGGTGTGGGGTGCGCGGCTCCAGTTCGTGACGGGACTGATCCTCGTCGGGCTGGGGGAGGCCGCACTGGACAAGGACTACAACCACATCAAGATCGGCGTGAAGCTTCTGCTCTCCCTCGTGGTGGTCGCGCTCGCCGAGATCGTCCGGGGCAAGCAGAAGCGAGGGCAGGAGCGCCCGAACCTCGTGCACGTGGTCGGTGGGCTCGGCATCGTCACCGTGCTCGTGGCGGCCCTCTGGACCTGATCCCGCGCCCGTTCACTTCTTCGGTGGGGCAAGGAACTTCATCGCCAACCGCTGCGCGGACTCGGGCATCCGGTCCTTCACGGACATCGCGAACTCGCCGGCCTTCGTGCGCACCGACGTGCCCCTCCCGAACAGCCGGTTGAACGCGGATCCTTCGGTCGGCTGATCGAAGTGCAGCGGCGGGGCGCCGTCCGCGGCGCCGAGTGCACGCCCGATCACCATCCGCTGAATCTCGCTGGTGCCCTCGAAGATGGTGTACAGCTTGGCGTCCCGATACCACTTCTCGACGGGATGGTCACTGATGTACCCCCACCCGCCCATCGTCTGCAGCGCACGTTCGGTGGTTCTCACCGCGACCTCCGACGCCGCGAGCTTCGCCATGGAGCCCTCGCCGTGACGGAACTCCACGCCCGCCGCCGCCATCCACGACGCCCGCCACGTCAGTAGTCGTGCGGCGTCGATCTGGGTCGCGAGGTCGGCCAGCGGAAACGCGATGCCCTGGTTGTCGATGATCGGACCGCCGAACGCCTCCCTCCGGTTCGCGTACTCGGTGGCGTACTCGAGCGCGGCGCGGGCGATGCCCAGCGCCTGAGCCGCGACCATCGGACGTGTCTGCTCGAACGTGCCGAGGGTGGCCGATTTCCGCCGCGGCGCGCCGGTGGCCACCTCCTCCTGCACCTCACGGGCCTTCCGCATGCGGTGCTGCAGTTTGTCGTCGCCCCCGAGCAGGTGGTCGGCGGGCACCCGCACCCGGTGGAACTTCAGCTCCGCCGTGTGCGACGCACGGCAGCCCAGCTTGTCGAGCTTGCGGACGAGTTCGATCCCCGGGCTTCCGCCGGGAACCACGAACAGGGCCTGCCCCCGATGCCCCAGCTCCGGGTCGACGGTGGCGTTCACGACGTGCACGTCGGCGATGCCGCCGTTGCCGATCCACATCTTGTGGCCCTCGATCACCCAGTCGTCGCCGTCGCGCGTCGCGGTGGTCCGCAGATTGCGGACGTCGCTGCCGCCCTCGGGTTCGGAGATGCACAGTGCGGCGAGTTTCAGGTCGCCGGGCTCGCCGAAGCATTCGGGTGCCCAGCGCAGCATCTGCTCCGGCGTCGCGGCCTGTCCGATCGACGACAGCGCCAGCGCGGGCATCACGATGGCGAGGCCGATTCCGGCGCATCCCCAGAACAGCTCCTCCATGAACAGGGGGAGGGACAGGCTGGTCGGGTCGCCGATCAGGTCGCGATAGAACAGCGGACTGTAGAAGCCCTCTTCCGCGGCCTTCTCGAGGACGTCCCACGGGAACTCCTGCGCGCGGTCGTGCTCGGCGGCCACCGGCCGGATCACGTTCTCCGCGAAAGCGTGCGTCCGCTCGACGAGGTTCTTCTGCGCGGGGGTGAGCGCGAGGCTGAAAGTCATGGCAGTCCCTCGGTTGCCGTGTTGGTGTGCACCAACGTAACACTCACGGTCTTCGAGAACCGTGGATCACAAAATCCTGAGGAGTAGGACAGCAATCCCATTATCTGATCGGAGTTGCTAGCGTCGAGGGATGGACGGCGACGAGACGGTCTACACCCACGGCCACGACGAGTCGGTGCTGCGGAACCATCGATGGCGCACCGCCGAGAACTCCGCCGGCTACCTGCTTCCGCATCTGCGCGGAGGCCTGACGCTGCTCGACGTCGGGTGCGGGCCGGGCACGATCACCGCCGACCTCGCGGGACTCGTCGCGCCCGGAGCAGTCACCGCCGTCGAGATGAACGACGAGGCGCTCTCGCTCGCGCGCAACGAGTTCACCGAGCGGGGAATCGCGAACGTCCAGACCGTCGTATCGGATGTCCACGCACTCGACTTCCCCGACGACAGCTTCGACGTCGTGCACGCGCATCAGGTCCTGCAGCACGTCGGCGATCCGGTGCAGGCGCTGCGCGAGATGAAGCGGGTGTGCCGACCCGGTGGAATCGTTGCCGCCCGCGACGCGGACTACGGCACCTTCACGTGGTATCCGCCGACACCCGAACTCGACGAATGGCTGACGCTCTACAAGGCCGTCGCCCGGGCGAACGGCGGTGAACCCGACGCGGGCCGTCGCCTGCGGGCGTGGGCGCACGAGGCTGGTCTCGGCGACGTCGCGAACACGGCGAGCACGTGGTGTTTCTCCTCCGACGAGGATCGCGAGTGGTGGGGTGGGTCCTGGGCCGACCGCTCGCTGCGGTCGGCCTACGCGGACCGGGCGCTCGCGCTCGGGCTCGCCACCGAGGCAGACCTCGACCGCATCGCGGCCGGCTGGCGTGCGTGGGTGTGCGAGAACGACGGCTGGTTCGCGCTCCTGCACAGCGAGATCCTCTGCCGGGTGTAATGCACCGCGAAGCGAAATTCTCGCGACCGGCGCCCGGGAATGGAACACTCGCCCCATGACGACGTTGCGCGTGGGTCGACTGTGGTTGCCGGGGCTGATGGTGATTCTGATCGGGCTGGTGTTCACGCCCGGCGCCTCCGCGGCCCCGGATCGAGCGGTCTTCTCCGGAGACTCGGACCAGGTGATCACCGTCTACGCCCCGTCGGCGGGGTCGGTGAGCGCCGAACTGACCGCCTGGGAGCGGGGCTCGGACGGCACGTGGCAGGTGTTCGCGGGTCCCGTCGCCGCCGACGTCGGCGCGGAAGGAATCGGTGCGGCGAACGAATTCTCCACCCGCACCCCCGCCGGTGTCTTCCCGCTGTCGCAGGCGTTCGGCCGGCAGCCCGCTCCGGCGACGGCGATGCCGTACTTCCAGTCGGATCGGCGTGACTGGTGGGATTCGAATCCGCTCTCGCCGACGTACAACACGCACGTCCGGCAGGACGCGAGCCCCGGCGGTAACAGCGAGAACCTCTACTCGGCCGGACCGCTCTACGACTACGCGCTCGCGATCGGGTACAACGCCGCCCGCATCCCCGGCCTCGGTTCGGCGATGTTCCTGCACGTCACGGACGGCACCACCACCGAAGGGTGCGTCGCCGTCGACCGCGGCACGCTGACGACCCTCCTCGGCCGGCTCGACCCGGCAAAGAATCCGGTGATCGAGATCGCCGTAGGCGCTTCGCACCCGTGAGTGGTTGACGAGTGTCTGGACTCGTCAACCACTCACGGGCGGCGGAGCCGCCTACAGGCCGGGGCGCTTGCCGATGGTGAGGGTGGGGGTGGAGACGCCGGCGAAGAAGTCCTCGCCCTTGTCGTCGACCACGATGAACGCGGGGAAGTCCTCGACCTCGATCTTCCAGACCGCTTCCATGCCGAGCTCTTCGTACTCGACGATCTCGACCTTCTTGATGCAGTCGAGGGCGAGACGCGCCGCGGGACCGCCGATGGACCCCAGGTAGAAGCCGCCGTAGGACTTGCATGCGTCGGTGACCTGCTTGGACCGGTTGCCCTTCGCGAGCATCACCATGGAGCCGCCCGCGGCCTGGAACTGATCCACATAGGAGTCCATTCGACCGGCGGTGGTGGGGCCGAAGGAACCGGACGCCATGCCGTCGGGGGTCTTGGCCGGACCGGCGTAGTACACCGGGTGGTCCTTGAGGTACTGCGGCATCTCCTCGCCGGCGTCGAGCCGTTCCTTGATCTTGGCGTGGGCGATGTCGCGGGCGACGACGAGCGGGCCGGTGAGCGACAGCCGTGTCTTCACCGGGTGCTTGGACAGCTCGGCGAGGATCTCGGGCATCGGCTTGGTGAGGTCGATCTTGACGGCGGCGCCCTTGCCGGTGCCGGAGATGCCGTCGGTCTCGGCATCGAGCTGGGCGTCGGTGACCTCGGGGAGGAACCGGCCCGGGTTGAACTCCAGCTGCTCGAGGAAGACGCCCTCGGGGGTGATCTTCGCTTTGGCCTGGCGGTCCGCCGAGCAGGACACGGCGAGAGCGACGGGCAGCGAAGCGCCGTGGCGGGGGAGGCGGATGACGCGGACGTCGTGGCAGAAGTACTTGCCGCCGAACTGTGCGCCGATGCCGATCTGACGGGTCAGCTCGAGCACCTTCTCCTCGAGTTCGAGGTCGCGGAAGCCGCGACCGGTGATCGCGCCCTCGTTGGGGAGTTCGTCGAGGTAGTGCGCGGACGCGTACTTGGCCGTCTTCAGCGCGAACTCCGCGGACGTGCCGCCGACGACGATCGCGAGGTGGTACGGCGGGCAGGCTGCGGTGCCGAGGGCGCGGATCTTCTCCTCGAGGAACCGCATCATGCCGTCCGGGTTGAGGATCGCCTTGGTCTCCTGGAACAGGTAGGACTTGTTGGCGCTGCCGCCGCCCTTGGCCATGTACAGGAACTTGTACGTGTTCTCGTGGCCGGTCGCCGTGTCGGCGTAGAGCTCGATCTGGGCGGGGAGGTTGCTGCCGGTGTTCTTCTCGTCCCACATCGTGATCGGCGCGTTCTGCGAGTACCGCAGGTTGAGCCGGGTGTAGGCGTCGTAGACGCCGCGCGCGACGGCCTTCTCGTCGTCGCCGGGGGTGAGGACGTGCTGGCCGCGCTTGCCCATGACGATCGCGGTGCCGGTGTCCTGGCACATCGGCAGCACGCCTGCGGCGGAGATGTTGGCGTTCTTCAGCAGGTCGAGCGCCACGAACTTGTCGTTGCCCGACGCCTCGGGATCGTCGAGGATGCTCGCGAGCTGCGTCAGATGGTCGCTGCGCAGGTAGTGCGAGATGTCGTGGAGTGCGGTCTCGGTGAGCAGGCGCAGCGCCTCGGGCTCGACGGACAGGAAGGTGCGGCCGCCGGGTCCTTCGACAGTCGACACCCCCTCGGTGGTCAGCAGCCGATATTCGGTGGGGTCCTCACCGATCGGCAGCAAGTCCTCGTAGAGGAAGTCGGCCATTCTATCTCCTGGACAGCTGGTTGTGTGAAGTTCGTCTTCAGGCTAGACGCGGGCTCCGGCGGCCCTGTGACGCGGGGGCATGCTTTCACCTGCACAGTGGTGTGGCTCACAGAGTTCTCACAAGTAAATCCGTACACTTGACTGGATGCTTGAACACGGAACGAGATCGGCCGGCCGAATGACCCTTGCAGTCCAGGACGCCGGAGCCGCTGACGACGAGACGTCCGGTGCACGTGCCAAGCGGCCCGTACTGCACGCCTACCTCGACATCGCGATCGTGGTGGTCGTCCTCGCGGCCACGAATCTGATCGCGCACTTCACCACCGCGTGGGCCAGCATCGCGACCGTTCCCATCGCCGCCGTCGTGCTGCTCATGCTCACCCGGCGCCGCGGACTCGGCTGGGCAGAACTGGGGCTCTCGCCTCGGCACTGGCGCAAGGGGTCGCTGTACGCCCTCGCGGCGATGGGCCTCGTGATCGGCGTCGTCGCGATCGGTGCCGCCCTGCCGATCACCCGGCCGTTCTTCATGGCCGACCGGTACGCCACGATCTCCGGCGCCCTGATCGCGTCGATGATCGTCATCCCGCTGCAGACCGTCATCCCCGAGGAGCTCGCGTTCCGCGGCGTGCTGCACGGCACCCTCGACCGCGTGTACGGCGCCCGCGGCGTCTTCGCGGCGGGATCGCTGATGTTCGGTCTCTGGCACATCGCGTCCTCGCTGGGACTGACGTCGGGCAACAAGGGATTGTCGAGCTTTCTCGGCGGCGGCGTCCTCGGGCAGGTGCTCGGGATCCTCGCCGCGGTGGTCGCCACCGCGGCCGCGGGCATCGTGTTCACCTGGCTCCGCCGCCGCAGCGGCAGTCTGATCGCGCCCATCGCGCTGCACTGGTCGTTGAACGGCGCGGGTGCGCTCGCGGCCGCCGTCGTGTGGCACACGACCATGGCCTGAGCAGGGTCAGGTCTTCGGGGCGCCAAGCCACTCGAGCAGCTTCTCGTACACCGACTCGTGGTTGAGCATCGTGAAATGATTCGCGGGTGCGAGGTGCATGCCGTCCTCGTCGCGGAAGCCGATCATCCGCGTCCGGTTCCGTCCGGACGCGCTCGGCACGAGCACCATGCCGTCGCCGAGCAGGCGGCCCAGCGGATGCCGCGGGCTGCGGGTGATGGTCGCGGAGACGAAGCAGTACGTCACGCCGTCGAGGAGGGGGACCTCGCTGGTGGCCGCGGCACGGAGGGCGTCCGGGTCGCGACCGCGCCAGTCCTCGTCGACGAGCGAACCCTGATTCAGATCCCGGATGCCGGCGCTCCTCCGGCGCAGGAGTCCGGAGATCGCCCGCGTCTCGGGCAGTGCGGCCAGGCCGGCGCTCGCAAAGTGGACAGCCTGCTCCAGCGGGGCGCCGAGGTGAGGTGAGCCGAGGCTCACGACCTGCCGCACCCGCCGCACCCACGGGCGGTCGTCGAGGAAGGCGATTCGACAGGCGCTGCGGGCGACGAGGCCGCCCATGGAATGCCCCACGAGTGCGATCGACTCGACGTCCACCGGCCAGTGCTCGGTGACCGCGTCCAGAAGGTCGGACAGGCTCCTGCCGTTGTCGGAGATGTGCCGGCCGGAGTTGTAGCGGATCTGCAGCGCCGTGTATCCCAGGTCGGTCTCGAGTCGTTCACCGTAGGTCGGGCGGCCGCCCAGCGACCACGCGTCCTCGGTCTCGACGAGTCCGTGCAGGAAGACGACGATGCGGCCGCGGGCGTGGGGGAAGGCATCGGCGAGCGTGGACTCGGCCGCCGTGAGTGCGACGCCGCCTACCCGTATCGCCAGGGGTTCGGCGAGCACGGACCCCTCCGATTCCAGTACGTCGCCGATCAGCCCCTGGATCGCGGCGATGGCCCGGGCTCCGCGGCGCGTCTGGGACGGCGGGACGTTCTCCGCCGACGGGAAGTCGAGGAACTGTCCCGCGAGGGAACCCCCGAGTCGGGCGGTGTCGGCGACGAGCGCATACACGGCGGCGGTGATCTCGTCGTGGAGCGCCTTTGCGGGGACGGCATGGGTGCCGACGCCGAGCCGTACTCCGGCGAAGACCCGGTCCGCGACGGCGCGGTGGATGCTGCCGAGGCCGCCGGCGGCGGCCCCGATTTCGTCGAGGGCCAGCCGGGCGAGTGCCCGCACCTCGGAGCGGCGTCTGATCTGCGGGTCGGTCACGAGATTTGAGTGTACGCATGTGCACTGAGATGTGCGCGTGCTGCGAAACCGCCGAAATGTGCAGCGCGCGCGATTATTTCGCGAATAAACCAACGGTGAAACGGAAATGTTGATCGTGCGAATGGCGAATCAATTGGTCGACCGACCAATTCCGGGGAAAATGCTGGTAACGCGGATAATGAACATGTTCACGTCGCGAATTATTCATCGTAATAGATACGTGATCGACACGATCGTGACGCTGCCGGCAACGCCGCGACGGGGCCCGCGCGCCTGAGCGCACGAACCCCGTCGCGGGTGTTCAAGTCTTGTGCCAGCGGAAATGCTAGCCAAGCGTGGCTGCGGCCGCCGTTGCGGCGTCTGCGCCACCGCCCAATGCGTCGGCGGAACCCGAGAAGAAGTCCAGGGCACCGGCGAGGTCGGAGAAGGCGGAGAAGAATTCGGACAGGAAGGCGAGATCCATGCGTGTAACTCCTTGCTCGGTTGTGGGCATTTATGTTGGCGCTGAGCGGGCGCCGGATTCATTTCTACCGTTATTGAAATGAGATCGCAATCCGTGGAATTAACCGAATTGAAACGGAAGGCGAATCAACGGTTTTTGGGCAGGTGAGAAGCCTGTGTCCGGATTCACATCCGTCCGAGAAATCTCACGATGTGGGAGCTTGGGCCGTGTTCGAATCCCACCTTCGAGGGTGCGGGCGGGGCTATCCTCGTCCCACGACGTGTAGCGCTTTCCGGACATACGGACGTATAGGGGAAACCATCATGCGCAAGACCATCGTCACCGGCATCGCGGTCGCGGCCCTCGCGCTGCTCGGCGTGGCCGGCTGTTCCAACGACTCGAACGAGGCTCCGATCGCGACCACGACGACGGCCTCCGCGTCCGATCGGGTGGAAGGCGCGATCAGCAGTGTGCAGGCCACGGCGTCGTCCGCCGTGAACACCGCGCGCGAGGCCACCCAGAACGCGATCAACTCGGCCATCGCGGCGGTCCCGATCGGATTCGAGTCGGGAACCGCCGAACTCAACGCCCTCTCGGACGTGACCGTCAAGGCGGTGGCCGCCGCGATGAAGGCGGGCGACGCCAAGATCGCGATCGAGGCGTACGCCAGCAACACGGACGAGGCGGCCGCCGAACTCCTCGCCGACCAGCGCGCTCAGGCCGTCGCGAACGCCCTCGAGGCGCAGGGGGTCGACAAGAGCCGCATCTCGACCGAGGGCACGGCGAACCCACCCGAAGGCGTGAACGTCGATCAGGTGGAGATCACCGTCGAGGACAGCTGACCGGCGCGGTCAGTGCAGGACCGCCCGGTGCTCGTTGCTGTACGGGATGTGCTCGGCGGTCCTGCCGTCGCGGAGTTTGAGCACCCACTCCGGATCGGACAGCAGTGCGCGGCCGACGGCCACGAGATCGAACTCGCCGTTCTCGTACTGCCGGAGCAGGCGGTCGACACCGGCGGTGTTCGAGGCGCCGTCCGACGTGAAGGCCGTCGTGAACACGTCGTCGAGACCCACCGAACCGACCGTGATCGTGGGCAGTCCCGTCAGCCGCTTGGTCCATCCGGCCAGGCCGAGTTCGCCGTCCTCACCGGACAGCTCGGCGAAGGCCGGGTCCCAGTGCCTGCGGGTGGACGGGTGCAGCACGTCGACACCGGCGGCGACGAGGGGCGTCAGCACGGCCGCGAGTTCGTCGGGGGTCTGCGCGATGCGCGAATCGTAGTGGTTCGACTTCCACTGGGAGAAGCGGTAGACGATCGCGAAGTCGTCCCCGACGGCCTCGCGGATCGCTGCGACCACCTCGACCGGGAACCGGGTGCGGGCCTCGAGAGATCCGCCGTAACCGTCGGAGCGGACGTTCGTGCGGTCCCACAGGAACTGGTCGAGCAGATAGCCGTGGGCGCCGTGCAGTTCGATGCCGTCGAAGCCCACGTCACGCGCGTTGACGGCGGCCGCCACCCAGGCCTCGCGCAGCGCGTCGAGATCGGACCCGGTGAATTCGCGTCCCAGCCGGGTTCCGTCCAGCGCGATTCCGGACGGGCTGGCCGTCGTCACCTCGGGGTTCATACGCGGCTGCGGGCCGCGTTCGACGCCCAGATGCCACAGCTGCGGGATGATCTGCCCGCCCTCCTCGTGGACCGCGTCCACCACGGACTTCCAGCCCGCGAGGCTGTCCTGTCCGTAGAGGAGCGGCACCCGGGTGTGGGATCCGGCTACGGGGTCCGGAATGTACGTCCCCTCGGTGATGACGAGACCGACCCCGCCCGCCGCACGCCGGCGGTAGTACGCCGCCACGTCCTCCCCGGGAATGCCGTCAGGGGAGAAAGCCCTGGTCATGGGTGCCATCGCGAAGCGATTCCGGGGCTGGAGGGATTTGACGGCGAACGGCTCGAAGAGGCCGTCCACGGGCAGAGGTGTTTCGGTCATGCCTGTCTGTAACCGATCGCGGTTACGCACTATTCCTGCATATGACCTGCTGCGTAGTTGTAATCTGAAGTCACAGTCGACACTCGCTGCCGGCGCATGGGCACTCGCCCGCGCCCGGTCTGACGGGAGGGTGCACTGATGGGCACGAACGACGGAAAACCTGCCGATCTGGTGCTGTTCGGTGACGTGGTCACCATGAACGACGCCGCGCCGCGCGCTCGGGCGGTCGCGGTGCGGGACGGGCGGATCGCCGCCGTCGGCAACGACGCCGCGGTGTTTCCGCTGATCGGACCGGCAACGATCGCGGTCGACGTGCACCGCGCCTGCATCCTCCCCGGGTTCGTCGAGGCGCACGGTCACCCGCTGAACTCGGCGGTGCTGCTCGGCGAACCGGTGGTGGACATCAGACCGGTGACCATCGCCGACGCCGGCGAGGTGGTCGACGCCGTCCGCCGCGCCGTGGACGAGCACCCCGACGGCGCCGTGCTCAACGGCTGGGACCCTCTGCTCCAGAAGGGGCTGCCGGAACCGTCCCGGGAATGGCTCAATTCCGTCGCTCCCGACACCTCCCTGGTGATCCTGCACAACACCGGTCACGTGGCGTATTTCAACGACGTCGCCGCCCGGGAAGCCGGATTGTCCAAGAAGACACCGGACCCGGAGGGCGGCAGCTTCGGTCGCGACAAGTCGGGCGACCTGAACGGTTCGGCGTTCGAGGCGCCCGCGGTGATGGCGGTGGCAGCCTCGATCCTCGACGGTGCGTCCACCCGGCTGCCGGAACTCCTCGCCGCGGAATGCGCGCGGATGAACGCGGCAGGCATCACCACCGCGAGCGAGATGGCATTCGACCCACGCTTCCGGAGCGCCCTGACCGCGATCGCCCGGTCCGGTGCTCTCACCACCCGGCTGCGGCTGTACGAGATGTCGAACCCGGAGCGCTCCACGGACGTGTCACCCGGAGTGGGCGACGACCTGCTGCGCCAGGTGGGTATCAAGATCTGGTCGGACGGCTCGCCGTGGGTGGGCAACGCGGCCACGAGTTTCCCGTATCTCGACACGGACGTCACCCGGTCGCTCGGCCTCGCCGGATCGCGCGGCAAGGCCAATTACACCGCGGACGAGATACTCGAGATCAGCAAGCCGTACTTCGAGAACGGCTGGCAGATCTCCTGCCACGCCAACGGTGACGCCGCGGTCACCCTGGCCCTCGACGCGTGGGAGCGGATGCTCGCCGAGTCGCCGCGCGACGATCACCGACTGCGACTCGAGCACGTGGGGGCGATGACCCCGGAGCAGTTCCGCCGTGCGACCGAACTCGGCGTCACGTGCAGCCTTTTCGTCGACCACCTCTACTACTGGGGCGACGTGCTCGTCGACGACCTGTTCGGTCCCGAACGCGGAGCATGTTGGGCCGCTGCAGCTTCCGCGATCGCGGCGGGTCAGCGGATCTCGTTCCACAACGACGGTCCCGTGACCCCGACCAACCCGTTGCGCAACATCGCCGACGCCGTCACCCGCCGCACCCGGTCGGGACGGGTGCTCGCCCCCGAGGAGCGGATCTCGGTCCCGGACGCCTTGCGTGCGGAGACGATCAACTCGGCGTGGCACCTCCGGAGCGAGGACGCGATCGGGGCGATCGTCCCCGGGCTGCACGCCGATCTCGTCGTGCTGTCGGCCAACCCGCTTCTGGTGGATCCCGACGACATCGCGGACCTCGAAGTGCTCGCCACGATCCTGGAGGGTCGAACGGTCTTCGGAAAGCTGGAGTGATCCGGGTGGCGTCCTGGTCGCGGGCTCTGCGGTCGATCGGGGCGCCGGCCGGAGCCTGGATCCGCACCGCGGGCTACACCCGCAAATGGCTGGTCCTCGGTGTCGTCATCGGCATCGTCGCCGGGCTCGGCGCGGTCGTGTTCTACGTCGCGCTGTCGGAGGCGACGCAACTGCTGATCGTCGACATCGGCGGGTACCACCCGCCGACCGCGGCCGGTGACGGCGGCGCGGGCGGCAGCAGGGAGTTCACCAGACCGTGGGCGATTCCGCTCGTGGTGTGCCTGGGCGGTCTCGTGTCGGGCATCCTCGTGTTCACCCTGGCCCCCGAGGCCGAGGGGCACGGCACCGACGCGGCGATCGAGGCCGTGCACCGGGACCCCCGCATGATCCGCGTCCGCGTCGTGCTGGTGAAGCTGGTCGCGTCGGCGATCACGATCGGGTCCGGCGGGTCCGGCGGTCGAGAGGGGCCGACCGCGCAGATCTCGGCGGGTTTCGGATCGCTCCTCGCCCGCAGGCTGGACCTGTCCCCGCGGGACGGCCGCATCGCCGTGGCGATCGGCATCGGCTCCGGCATCGGCGCCATCTTCGGCGCCCCGCTCGGCGGTGCGGTGCTGTGCTGCACCATCCCGTACAAGGAGGACTTCGATTTCGAGGTGCTCGTGCCTGCGCTGGTCACGTCGATCGTCAGTTACACCGTGTTCGGCAGCTTCCTCGGCTTCGGGCCGCTGTTCGGGTACGCCGCCCAGGACTACGTCTTCGACACCCCGGCCCAGTTGGTGTGGTTCGCGCTCATCGGTGTGCTCGGCGGCCTCATCGGATTGCTGTACAGCGGGACGTTCTACACCGCCGTCGACCTCACCCACCGCCTGCCGGGCAGCCGGATCGTCAAGCCGGCGGTCGGCGGGCTGCTCGTCGGACTGATGGCACTGGTGCTGCCGGAGGTGCTGGGCAGCGGATACGGCTGGATCCAGCAATCGATGGCCCGCGACGACCTCGCGGCCATCCCGCTGTGGGTGGTGCTGTTGTTGCCGTTCGCGAAGATCCTCGCGACGTCGCTGTCCATCGGATCCGGTGGATCGGGCGGCATCTTCGGTCCGGGCATGGTGATCGGGGCGTTCACCGGCGCCGCGGTGTGGCGACTGCTCGAGCCGATCGCCCCGGGCGTCCCCGACAATCCGGCGCCCTTCGTCATCGTCGGCATGATGGCGTGTTTCGGGAGCATCGCCCGCGCGCCGCTCGCGGTGATGCTGATGGTTGCGGAGATGACGGGAAGCATCGGCGTGCTCGTGCCGGGGATGATCGCGGTCGGACTCGCCTACCTCATCGTGCGCCGATCGGGGAAGACGATCTACCGGGCGCAGCTCGAGAACCGGGCGGAGGCTCGGCTTGCCCAGGGTTCGCCGGGGTGATCGGGTCGGAGTCCGTGTGCGGAGTGCCCGGAGGATCCGGGTCCGTGTGCAGAGTGCGCGGAGGATTCGGGCATGCTTGTGGCCATGACTGTTCACGTTCCTCAGTACGTCGACCTCCTCTGGCCAGCGCTTCAGGCTGCCATTGCTCTCGGTGGTTCGGCGTCCAACGAGGAGCTCGACAGCGCAGTCGTTGAGCGAGAAGGTCTTTCGTCCGACGTGCAGGGCGTGCTGCACGGTGACGGTCCGAGCACCGAGATCGAGTACCGGCTCGCGTGGGCCCGCACCTACCTCAAGGGGATGGGTCTGCTCACCAACAGCCGTCGCGGGGTGTGGAGTGTGACGGAGAAGGGCCGCGAGGTCGCCGAGAGCGAGATCCGCCCGTTGCACGCCGAGTTCTCCGCCGAGAACCGCAAGAAGAATGCCGCCCGCAAATCGGCGAAGGCCGCATCCCGGAGGAACGACGAACCGGACGCCAACATCGCCGAGGCCGAGAACGACGCGGACTGGAAGGACCTGCTGCTCGACACGGTACTGAAGATGTCGCCGCCTGCGTTCGAGCGGCTGACCCAGCGGTTGCTGCGGGAGGCCGGATTCTCGAGCGCGTCCGTCACCGGTCGCGGCGGCGACGGCGACATCGAGGGCCTCGGCGTGTACCAGTTGTCGTTGCTCAGTTTCCCCGTGTTCTTCCAGTGCAAGCGCTACAGCGGCAGTGTCGGCGCCGGGGCGGTGCGCGATTTCCGTGGCGCGATGGCGGGTCGCGGCGAGAAGGGTCTGCTCATCACGACCGGAACCTTCACCGGTGACGCCCGCACGGAGTCCAAGAGGGACGGTGCCCCGCCCATCGACCTCATCGACGGCGACCGGCTGTGCGACCTGTTGAAGGAGCATTCACTGGGGGTGCAGACCACGACGCGTCTCGTCGAGGACGTCGAGGTCAGGTCCGATTACTTCCACTCGCTCGAGCCGAAATGATCATGGTCGGGTCACCTCTCCGGATCATGGTCGGGTCACCTCTCCGGGCCCCGGACACTCTTTCCCGTTGCGGTATGGCCACGAAGCGATCACGCAGGCTCTGAAGCGGTGCCGACGGCGTTCTCCCGTGTGTAAAGAGGAAGTTAAATGCACATGTCACTGACGTGAAGAGCGACCGAGGGAAGTCGACATGACGACCACATCGCCGTGGCCGTTGAGGCGCCGCACCGTACGGCCACCGGCGGGGATGCTGGCGGACCGGCGATTCGGGGTGCTCGTCGACCAGTTCTTCCGGCTCTTCCACGACGTCGGCCAGGGCGGCGGTGCGCTGGCCGTCTACCTCCACGGTGAGCCGGTCGTCGACGTGTGGGCCGGGTGGGCGAGCCGCGACACGTTCTGGCAGGAGGACACGGTCACCCTCACGTTCTCCACGGGCAAGGGCGTCGCGTCGACCGTGCTGCACCGTCTCGCGGGACGCGGGATCATCGACTACGACGCCCCGGTGGCGCAGTACTGGCCCGAGTTCGCCACCGCGGGCAAGGACGAGATCACGGTGCGCGAACTGCTGTCGCACCGCGCCGGACTGCACCGCGTTCGCGGACTCGTTCCGGGCCCTCTGAGTCTGATGGACCATGGCCTGGTCAGTGCCGCCCTGGCCGCGGCGACCCCGGATCGGCGGCGGCTGAAGACCCCCGGCTATCACGCCGTGACATTCGGCTCGCTGGTCGCCGAACTGACGTCCCGTGCGGCCGGAACACCGTTCACCGAACTGGTGCGCACCGAGGTCGCCGAACCGCTCGGGGTGAAGGAATTCTGGTACGAGGTGCCGCCCGCCGAGCGGTCCCGCATCGCGAGGACCTTCCCGCACATCAACCCGTTCGGTGTTCCGTGGGGTGCGACGTCGTTCGCGATGGCGCGGCTGCCCGGTCTCCGCAACGTCGCCGACGCCGGCATGCCCGCCGGTTTCGACGCCCTCGTCCGCAACCCTGCGATCCACGACAGCGTGATGCCGGGATGGAACGGCGTGTTCAGTGCCCGCGCCCTGGCGCGCATGTACGGGGCGCTGGCCAACGGCGGAACCGTCGGCGGTGTCGAATTCCTCCCGCCGGAGGTCGTGGCGCAGCTGAGCCAGGTGCAGACCACGGCCCGCGACTACGTACTGGGCATACCGATGAACTGGCGGCTCGGCTACCACGCGGGAATGGTCGCGCGCCGCAAGCAGCCGTCGAATACGTTCGGGCACTACGGGTTGGGTGGGTCTGGCGCGTTCGCCGACGCCGACACGGGTCTGTCGATCGCCTTCGTCACCAACCGGCTCGGCAACATGCTGACCCCCATCGCGGATCTCCGCCTGCCGAAGCTCGGTTCCACGGCGCTCGCCATCGCGGAGAGACTGTAGCCGGGCAGCTGCGGCCGCCGGCCAAACCAATTCGATTTCGACGCGCCGTTTTTCGATCGACGCGAGCCGCCGGTCTGGAAGGCGGGGGACCGGTAGCATCGTCTCCGTGACCGACGCGACCGCCCACACCAGCCGTTCTGATCGGTTGCGTGTCCTCGTCTACAGCGACGACGCGAGCACCCGCCAGAAGGTCGTGCTGGCGTTGGGGAAGCGTCCGCACCCCGACCTTCCGGAGCTGGAGTACGTCGAGGTGGCGACGGCGCCCGTGGTGATCCGGGAGATGGATGCCGGCGGCATCGACCTGGCCGTCCTGGACGGCGAGGCGGTGCCCGCGGGCGGGATGGGGATCGCCAAGCAGTTGAAGGACGAGATCGACGAGTGCCCGCCGATCCTGGTCCTGACCGGACGTCCCGACGACGCCTGGCTGGCCAGCTGGTCGCGCGCGGAGGCCGCGGTGCCGCACCCGCTCGACCCGATCCGGTTGTCCGAAGCGGTCATAGCGCTGCTCCGCACCCGACTCTCTGCTTAGGGTCTCCTGACTTCCGATTCCGCCGTCCGAAGGCGCATCGAGCGCCTGTCCCGCAGCGGTTTTCCGCAGTTCCAGATCGCCTTGAACTCGCTCGGTCAAATCGGCCGGGCCCGACGACTTCCCTTGTACGCTGTGGCATAACTCACAAGAGCGTAGCTTCGGAAACGACTGCCCGGGAATCGGGCGGACAGGCTCGGGAAGAGGGGAGCTGAGACGGCGTGAATGTCTACGTGCCGATCCTCGTGCTCGGGGCGATTGCGGTCGCGTTCGCGGTGTTCTCCGTGATCGTGGCGAGGATCGTAGGTCCGAGACGCTACAACCGTGCCAAGCTCGACGCCTACGAGTGCGGGATCGAGCCGACGTCCTCGCCGCTGGGCGCGGGCCGCATCCCGGTGAAGTACTACCTGACGGCCATGCTGTTCATCATCTTCGACATCGAGATCGTGTTCCTCTATCCGTGGGCTGTTCATTTCGACGCCCTCGGCTTCTTTGGTCTCGGGGCCATGGCCCTGTTCATCTTCAATGTCTCCGTCGCCTACGCGTACGAGTGGCGGCGTGGCGGTCTCAGTTGGGACTGATCGGTCCCGTCAGCGATCGAAAAGCTAAGTCGGAAGGGAAGAGTCGGATATGGGCATCGAGGAGAAGCTGCCGAGCGGCTTCCTGCTGACCACGGTGGAGGGGCTTGCGGGCTACGTCCGGAAGGGCTCGCTGTGGCCCGCCAGTTTCGGGCTCGCGTGCTGCGCGATCGAGATGATGGCCACCGCAGGCGGACGCTTCGACATCGCCCGCTTCGGCATGGAGGCGTTCCGTGCCTCACCCCGGCAGGCCGATCTGATGATCGTCGCCGGCCGGGTGAGCCAGAAGATGGCGCCGGTGCTGCGGCAGATCTACGACCAGATGGTGGAGCCGAAGTGGGTGCTGGCGATGGGCGTGTGCGCGTCGTCGGGTGGGATGTTCAACAATTACGCGATCGTGCAGGGTGTCGACCACATCGTCCCTGTCGACATCTACTTGCCGGGGTGCCCGCCGAGGCCCGAGATGCTGCTGAACGCGATCCTCGCGCTGCACGAGAAGATCCAGCAGATGCCGCTCGGTGTTCACCGGGAGGAGGTGGCGCGTGCGGCTGAGCAGGCCGCGCTGGCCGCCACCCCCACCATCCAGATGAAGGGCCTGCTCCGGTGACGGCGCGCGCAGCGAGGGAGCGGAGCAACCCGAGCAAGTGCCGGAGCCGTGCGGTCTGGACTGAGGAACGAGGGAGCGTAGCGAGTGAGTGACGAGGGAAGACCGCACGACCAAGCTCCGGCACCCGCGAGCGCAGCGAGCCATGTCCCAGAGCAGATCGGTGTGCGTAAGGGTTTGTTCGGGGTGCGGGGTAGTGGGGATACGTCGGGGTATGGGCGGTTGGTGCGTCCGGTGTTGTTGCCGGGGAGTACGCCGCGGCCGTTCGGCGGGTATTTCGACGAGGTGGCGGATGGGTTGGGGGCGGCGCTGGCGGAGTCGGGGGTGGGCTTCGAGGTGGCGGTGGAGTCGGTGGTGGTGTTTCGGGGTGAGGTGACGTTCGGTGTGCGGCGCGAGTTCTTGGTGCCGGTGGCGCGTGCGTTGCGGGATGAGCCGGATCTGCGGTTCGAGATGTGTCTGGGTGTGAATGGTGTGCATTTCCCGCAGGATGCGGGCCGGGAGTTGCATGCGGTGTATCCGTTGTTGTCGATTACGCACAATCGGCGGATCCGTCTGGAGGTGGCGGTGCCGGATGGGGATCCGCATATTCCGTCGTTGTACGACGTGTATCCGACGAATGATTGGCACGAGCGGGAGACGTACGACTTTTTCGGGATCGTGTTCGACGGTCATCCGTCGTTGACGCGGATCGAGATGCCGGATGACTGGCCGGGTCATCCGCAGCGGAAGGACTATCCGCTCGGCGGTATTCCCGTCGAGTACAAGGGCGCGGAGATCGCGCCGCCGGACGAGCGGCGGGGGTACAGCTGATGAGCGAGGACACGGTTTTCACGGTTGCCGGTCAGGACTGGGACGAGGTTGTCGATGCGGTGAAGGCGGCGTCGGAGGACGCGGGTTCGGGGAGCGGCGAGGAGCGCATCGTCGTGAACATGGGTCCGCAGCATCCGTCGACGCACGGGGTGCTGCGGCTGATCTTGGAGATCGAGGGTGAGACGGTCACGGAGGCCCGGTGCGGGATCGGCTATCTGCATACGGGGATCGAGAAGAATCTCGAGTATCGGACGTGGACGCAGGGCGTGACGTTTGTGACGCGGATGGATTACCTGTCGCCGTTCTTCAATGAGACGGCGTATTGCCTCGGTGTGGAGAAGTTGCTCGACATCACGGATCAGGTGCCGGAGCGGGCGAGTGTCATCCGGGTGATGTTGATGGAGCTCAACCGCATCTCCTCGCATCTGGTGGCGCTGGCCACGGGCGGGATGGAGTTGGGCGCGGTGACGGCGATGCTGTTCGGTTTCCGGGAACGTGAGTTGGTCCTGGATGTGTTCGAGTTCATCACGGGGTTGCGCATGAACCATGCGTATATCCGGCCGGGTGGGTTGTCGCAGGATCTGCCGGAAGGGGCGGTGGAGAAGGTCCGCGAGTTGCTCACGTTGATGCCGGAGCGGTTGCGGGACATGGAGAATCTGCTGAACGACAACCGCATCTGGAAAGGCCGGACCAAGGGCATCGGGTATCTCGACCTCACGGGGTGCATGGCGCTCGGCATTACGGGTCCGATGCTGCGTGCGACGGGTCTGCCGCACGATCTGCGGAAGTCGCAGCCGTATTGCGGGTACGAGAATTACGAGTTCGAGGTCAGCACCGACACCGGGTGCGACGCGTACGGCCGCTACCTGATCCGGGTCGACGAGATGAAGGAGTCGCTGAAGATCGTCGAGCAGTGTCTCGACAAGTTGCGGCCGGGGCCGATCATGGCGGAAGACAAGAAGATCGCGTGGCCTGCGGATCTGACGTTGGGCCCGGATGGTCTGGGTAATTCGCCGGAGCATGTCCGCGAGATCATGGATTCGTCGATGGAGTCGCTGATCCATCATTTCAAGTTGGTGACAGAGGGTTTCCGGGTGCCGCCGGGCCAGGTGTATGTGGCGGTGGAGTCGCCGCGGGGTGAGCTCGGGGTGCACATGGTGAGCGACGGCGGCACGCGCCCGTTCCGGGTGCATTTCCGGGATCCGTCGTTCACGAATCTGCAGTCGGTGGCGGCCACGTGTGAGGGCGGCATGGTGGCGGATGTGATTGCCGCGGTCGCGAGTATCGATCCCGTCATGGGGGGAGTGGATCGATGACCGAGCGAACCGCACCGGCGCAACCACCTGTTTTCATCGAGTTCGGGCCTCGGCCGGAGGAGAACGGCCGGCTGGTGCGGCCGGGTGCGCGGGAGGAGTATCCGCCGGAGATACGGGCGCGGCTCGACGCCGACGCCGATGTCGTCGTCGCGCGTTATCCGAATTCGCGTTCCGCGCTGCTGCCGCTGTTGCATCTGGTTCAGGCGGAGGACGGGTGCATCACGCCGGCGGGGGTCGAATTCTGTGCCGGCCGGCTCGGGTTGACCGGAGCCGAGGTGGCCGCGGTGGCGACGTTCTATTCGATGTACCGGCGCGAGCCGACGGGCGACTATTACGTGGGGGTGTGCACCAACACGTTGTGCGCGGTCATGGGCGGCGACGCGATCCTCGCCGCGCTGGAGGAGCATCTCGATCTGCCGCACGGTGGCACGTCCGCGGACGGCAAGGTCACGTTGGAGCACATCGAGTGCAACGCGGCGTGCGATTACGCCCCGGTGGTGATGGTGAACTGGGAGTTCTTCGACAATCAGACCCCGGAGTCGGCCCGCTCGCTCGTCGATTCCCTGCGGTCGGGGGCCCGGGTGTCGCCGAGCCGCGGCGCGACGCTGTGCACGTTCCGGGAGACTGCCCGCATTCTCGCCGGGTTCCCTGACGAGCGTCCCGGTGCGCTCGAGGAGGGCGGCGCCGCAGGCGAAGCGACACTGGCCGGCCTGCGCGTTGCGCGGGAACGGGGGATGACGGCGCCTGATCCGGCGGAGACGTCCCTCGTCCCGGAGCCGCAGGCACGGGACACCGAGGCGGTGGCGGCCGAGTCGACGAAGGACGAGCCGGCGCCTGCCCCGTCGGCGACGGTGCCTCCGGATCGCTCCACCTCCGAAACGAACCCGGCTGCGACCGACCCGGGACGGAAGGGAGACTGACATGCCGCTGACCCCGGTCCTGAGCCGCTACTGGGACGAGCCCGAATCCTGGACCCTCGACACGTACCGTCGCCACGACGGGTACGAGGGCCTGCAGAAGGCGCTGCGTATGGAGCCGGACGAGGTCATCGCGACGGTCAAGGAGGCCGGTCTGCGCGGTCGCGGCGGTGCCGGATTCCCGACCGGCATGAAGTGGTCGTTCATCCCGCAGGGCGACGACAAGCCGCACTACCTCGTGGTCAACGCGGACGAGTCCGAACCGGGCACCTGCAAGGACATGCCGCTGATGCTGGCCACGCCGCACGCGCTCGTGGAGGGCGTCATCATCGCGGCGTACGCGATCCGCGCCGGTCACGCCTTCATCTACGTGCGCGGCGAGGTGGTGCCGGTGCTGCGCCGGCTGCAGGCCGCGGTCGCGGAGGCGTACGCGGCGGGCTACCTCGGCAAGAACATCCTGGGTACCGGGTTCGACCTCGAGTTGGTCGTGCACGCGGGTGCCGGGGCGTACATCTGCGGCGAGGAGACGGCGCTGCTCGACTCGCTGGAGGGGCGCCGCGGCCAGCCGAGGCTGCGTCCGCCGTTCCCCGCGGTGGCCGGTCTCTACGCGTCCCCGACCGTCGTCAACAACGTCGAGTCGATCGCGAGCGTCCCGCCGATCATCGTGAACGGTATCGAGTGGTTCCGCTCGATGGGCAGCGAGAAGTCGCCCGGGTTCACCCTCTATTCCCTGTCGGGGCACGTGACCACACCCGGACAGTACGAGGCTCCACTGGGAATCACGTTGCGGGAGTTGCTCGAGTACGCGGGCGGCGTCCGCGCCGGGCATCGGTTGAAGTTCTGGACGCCGGGCGGTTCGTCGACGCCGATCTTCACGGACGAGCATCTCGACGTCGCTCTCGACTACGAGGGTGTCGGCGCCGCCGGGTCGATGCTGGGCACCAAGGCCCTGCAGATCTTCGACGAGACCACGTGTGTGGTGCGCGCCGTGCTCCGCTGGACCGAGTTCTATGCGCACGAGTCGTGCGGCAAGTGCACGCCCTGCCGGGAGGGCACCTATTGGCTGGTGCAGATCCTGGAGCGGCTCGAGCGGGGGGAGGGGACCGATGCGGACCTGCAGAAGTTGCTCGACATCGCGGACAACATCCTCGGCAAGTCGTTCTGCGCTCTCGGTGACGGTGCGGCGAGCCCGATCATGTCCTCCATCAAGTACTTCCGCGACGAGTACCTCGCGCACTTCGAGCAGGGCGGCTGCCCGTTCGACCCGCATCAGTCGACGCTCATGGCTGGAGTACGCGCATGATGTGGCACCGGGGCCGCGCGGTCTGGACCGAGGAGCGAGGGAGCGCAGCGAATGAGTGACGAGGGAAGGGCGGGCGTGAAAGCCCCGGTGCCCGCGAGCGGAGCGAGCCCTCACACAGTGAGCGTTGTCATCGACGGGGTGGAGGTGAGTGTTCCCAAGGGCACGTTGGTGATTCGTGCCGCGGAGATGATCGGTATCCAGATCCCGCGGTTCTGCGACCACCCGTTGCTCGATCCGGTCGGCGCCTGCCGTCAGTGCCTCGTCGACGTGGAGGGGCAGCGTAAGCCGCTCGCCTCCTGCACCACGACCGTCACCGACGGCATGGTTGTCCACACCCAGCTCACGTCGCCGGTCGCCGACAAGGCGCAGAAGGGGGTGATGGAGTTGCTGCTGATCAATCATCCGCTGGACTGCCCGGTGTGCGACAAGGGCGGCGAGTGCCCGTTGCAGAATCAGGCGATGTCCAACGGGCGCGCGGAGTCGCGTTTCGGGGAGATCAAGCGCACGTTCCCCAAGCCGATTCCGCTGTCCACAGAGGTCCTTCTGGACCGGGAGCGGTGTGTGCTGTGCGCGCGGTGCACCCGGTTCTCCCAGCAGGTTGCGGGGGATCCGTTCGTCGAGCTGATGGAGCGGGGTGCGCTGCAGCAGGTCGGGATCTACGCGAAGGAACCGTTCGAGTCGTACTTCTCCGGCAACACCGTCCAGATCTGCCCGGTGGGCGCGCTGACGGGTACCGCGTACCGGTTCCGGGCCCGCCCGTTCGATCTGATCTCCAGCCCCAGTGTGTGCGAGCACTGTGCGAGCGGTTGCGCCCAGCGCACCGATCATCGGCGGGGCACGGTGTTGCGGCGGCTGGCGGGCGACGACCCCGAGGTCAACGAGGAATGGAATTGCGACAAGGGGCGGTGGGCGTTCGCCTACGCCACCCAGGCCGACCGGATCACCACCCCGCTGGTCCGCGGCGGCGACGGCACGCTGGCGCCCGCCTCCTGGTCGGAGGCCCTGGCCGTCGCTGCGCGGGGACTGACCGCGGCGCGGGGCAGTGCGGGTGTTCTCGTCGGTGGTCGGTCCACGTGGGAGGACGCCTACGCCTACGCGAAATTCGCGCGAACGGCGCTCGGCACCAACGACATCGACTTCCGCAGTCGCGCACACTCCGGTGAGGAGGCCGACTTCCTGGCGGCCCGGGTGGCGGGGCAGCGACTCGCGGTCACCTACGACGATCTCGACGCCGCGCCGATCGTTCTCCTCGCCGGGTTCGAGCCGGAGGAGGAGTCGCCGATCGTGTTCCTCCGCCTGCGCAAGGCGGCGCGCACGAAGGCCGTTCCGGTGTACTCGATCGCCCCGTACACGTCCCGCGGCCTCGAGAAGGTGTCCGGCAGACTGCTGCGGGCCGCGCCGAATGCGGAACCGGAGGTCCTCGACGGACTCCGCACGGGTGATGCGGACCCGGGGGTCACCGAGTTGCTTCGCCGACCGGGTGCGGTCGTCGTGGTGGGGGAGCGGCTCGCCGCGGTGCCGGGGGCACTGTCCGCCGCGGTCCGGCTGGCCGACGCCACCGGTGCCCGGCTGGCCTGGGTGCCGCGACGCGCCGGTGAACGCGGCGCACTCGAGGCGGGCGCGCTGCCCGGACTGCTCCCGGGTGGCAGGCCGGTGGGCGATCCCGAGGCCCGTCGGCAGGTCGCGTCGGTGTGGAATGCCGCGGATCTACCGGACACCGCGGGCCGCGACACCGCGAGCATCCTCGCCGCCGCCGAATCGGGGACGCTGGGGGCGCTGGTGATCGGCGGTGTGGAGATCGACGACCTCCCCGACCCGCAGGCCGCGACGGCGGCCGTCGACGCGGCCGGCTTCGTCGTGAGTCTGGAACTGCGCCACAGTGCGATCACCGACCGCGCGGACGTGGTGTTCCCCATCGCACCGGTCATGGAGAAGCCGGGCACCTTCGTCGACTGGGAGGGCCGCACCCGGGATTTCGACGCCGCACTCCGCGGCACCGGGGCGATGCCCGATCAGCGTGTGCTCCACGCGATCGCCGGCGAAATGGGTGTCCCGCTGGGTCTTCCCGACGCGGCGACCGCACGGCGGGAACTCGAACGGCTCGGCGCCTGGGACGGTGACTTCCCGGATCCGCCCGACGTCCCGCAGTCCCCACGGCGGGACCCCGGGGCGGGGGAGGCGGTGCTCGCCACGTGGCGGATGCTGCTCGACTCGGGGCGGTTGCAGGACGGGGAACCGCACTTGGCGGGCACGGCGCGCACCCCGGTCGTGCGGATGTCCGCGGCGTCGGCGGCCGAGACGGGTGCCGGTGACGGAGATCCGGTCACCGTCGCGACGGAACGAGGCGAGGTGACGTTGCCGTTGGTGATCACCGACATGCCGGATCGGGTGGTGTGGCTGCCGCTCAACTCGCCCGGCTCCGCGGTCTACCGCCAACTGGCCGCCGGGGCGGGAACCGTCGTGAACGTACGCCGCGCCGCAACCACCAACGGGATCGCCCCGGGAGGTGCGCTGTGACGATCGCGGCCGTCTACCCCGACCCGGCACTGTTCGGGCACGACCCGTGGTGGCTGGTTCTGGGCAAGGCGCTGGCCGTCTTCGTGTTCCTCGTCCTCACCCCGCTTCTGACGATTCTGGCCGAACGCAAGGTCATGGCCTGGATGCAGATGCGCGTCGGCCCGAACCGGGTGGGCCCGCGGGGCATGCTGCAGAGCCTCGCAGACGGCATCAAGCTCGCCTTGAAGGAGGGGATCGTCCCGAAGGGTGTGGACAAGCCGATCTACATCCTCGCGCCGATCATCGCCGCGGTGCCCGCGTTCATGGCGTTCGCGGTGATCCCGTTCGGCCCTGCGGTGTCGATCTTCGGGCACTACACGCCATTACAGCTGACGGACCTGCCGGTGGCCGTGCTCTACGTCCTCGCAGCCACGTCGATCGGCGTCTACGGCATCGTGCTCGCCGGCTGGGCGTCCGGCTCCACGTACCCGCTGCTGGGAGGTCTGCGCTCGACGGCGCAGGTGATCTCGTACGAAATCGCGATGGCGTTGTCGTTCGCGGCCGTCTTCCTGGACGCAGGAACGATGTCCACGTCGGGCATCGTCGCCTCCCAGGAGCACACCTGGTACATCTTCCTGCTGCTGCCGTCGTTCCTCATCTACGTCACCTCGATGGTGGGTGAGACCAACCGGGCGCCCTTCGACCTGCCCGAGGCCGAAGGCGAACTGGTCGGCGGGTTCCACACCGAGTACTCCTCGCTGAGCTTCGCGATGTTCATGCTCGCCGAGTACGTGAACATGGTGACCGTCTCGGCGCTCGCCACCACCCTGTTCCTCGGCGGCTGGCACGCACCGTTCCCGCTCAGTCTGTGGGACGGCGCGAACTCCGGTTGGTGGCCGGTGCTGTGGTTCACGCTGAAGGTCTGGGGTTTCCTGTTTGTGTTCGTCTGGTTGCGCGCCACGCTGCCCCGGCTGCGGTACGACCAGTTCATGGGTCTCGGCTGGAAGATCCTGATCCCGATCTCGCTGGTGTGGGTCATGATCGTCGCCACCGTCCGGGCCTTCCGCAACGACGGCTACGACGCCCGGACGATCACCCTCGTCGTCGCGGGCCTCGTCGTGGCCCTCGTCGTGGTGGCGCTGCTGTGGAAGCGTCTGCGTCCGGGCCGCGTTCACGCACCAGAGAAACCGGTCGAGCCGCGCGACCGCGCCGAACTGTCCCCGGAGACACTCGAACCGTTCGACCCCATGGCCGGTGGATACCCGGTTCCGCCGATGCCGGGTCAGACGCTGCCCGCGTTCCGGCGCACGCCCGTCTCCGTCACCAGCGCGCACTCCACCGGATCGACTCAGGAGAACAGCGATGACTAAATTCCTCGGCCCCATAGCGGGATTCGGCGTGACCTTCTCCACGATGTTCAAGAAATCGAACACCGAGTTCTACCCGGAGGAGAAGACGCCGACGGCGCCCCGCTATCACGGCAGGCATCAGCTCAACCGGTACGCGGACGGCCTGGAGAAGTGCATCGGGTGCGAACTGTGCGCCTGGGCGTGCCCCGCCGACGCCATCTTCGTCGAGGGCGCCGACAACACCGACGAGGAACGCTTCTCGCCCGGCGAGCGGTACGGCCGGGTGTACCAGATCAACTACCTGCGCTGCATCGGGTGCGGGCTGTGCATCGAGGCGTGCCCGACACGGGCGCTGACCATGACCAACGAATACGAGATGGCCGACGACAACCGGGCGGGGCTGATCTACGAGAAGGATCGGCTGCTGGCCCCGCTCGAGTCCGGCATGGTCGATTCGCCGCACCCGATGGCCCCGGGAACCACGGCCGAGGACTACTACCGCGGCACGGTGACCGGGGGAGCGGCGCCCGCGTCGCAGGACGAGTCCGAGGCGGACGACACGGCGGGGGACAGGCCGTGATCGAGGGAGGAGAGCCGACGTGGTGAACACGATGCCGTCCGCGGTCCAACTGGTCGCGGAACCCTTCACCCAGACCTCGACCGGCGAGGGCGTGCAGTTCTGGGTCCTCGCGACCGTGGCCGTGGTCGGCGCGCTCGGAGTGGTCAGCGCGACGAAAGCCGTCTACTCGGCGATCTTCCTCGCCACGACCATGATCATCCTGGCCGTGTTCTACATCGCCCAGGGCGCGCTGTTCCTCGGCGTCGTGCAGATCGTGGTCTATACCGGAGCGGTCATGATGCTGTTCCTGTTCGTGCTCATGCTCATCGGCGTCGATTCCTCCGAATCCCTCGTCGAAAACCTGCGCGGTCAGCGGGTGGCTGCGATCGCCGCGGGACTGGGATTCGGTCTCCTGCTGATCGGCGGCCTCGGAAGTGCGTCCGTCTCCGCGTTCACCGGTCTCGACCAGGCCAACGCGGCGGGCAACGTCCAGGGGCTGGCCGAACTCGTCTTCGTCCGGTATGTGTGGGCCTTCGAACTGACCGGCGCCCTGCTGATCACCGCGACCATCGGTGCCATGGTGCTTGCCCACCGGGAACGGTTCGAGCGGCGGAAGGATCAGCGCGAGCTGTCCCAGGACCGTGTCCGCGAGGGCGCCCGGGTCACGCCGCTACCCAGTCCCGGGGTTTACGCGCGGCACAACGCCGTCGACATCCCGGCGTTGCTGCCCGACGGCACGTTCTCCGACCTCTCCGTCAGCCGGTCGCTCGACCGGCGGCCGAGCATGCCCGCCCGGGCACTGGGCACCGCGGACGTCGCGGCCCCCGAACCCGCCGCGACCGAAGACGGTGGTGGGCGATGAACCCCGAGAACTACCTCTACCTGTCGGCGCTGCTGTTCACGATCGGTGCCGCCGGGGTGCTGATCCGCCGCAACGCGATCATCGTGTTCATGTGCATCGAACTGATGCTCAACGCCTCGAATCTGGCGTTCGTGACGTTCGCCCGGATGCACGGCAACCTCGACGGGCAGGTCTTCGCGTTCTTCACGATGGTCGTCGCGGCCGCCGAGGTGGTCGTCGGTCTGGCGATCATCATGACCATCTTCCGTTCCCGCCGTTCGGCTTCCGTCGACGACGCCAACCTCCTCAAGAACTGACGGGTCCCCGATGACGCACATCCTCGAGAAGGTGACTTTGCCCGACGACACCCCGATCGGCGGTGCGGCATGAGCGGAACGCTGTCGTCGGCGGTGTGGCTACTGCCGGTTCTGCCGCTCCTCGGCGCCGCCGTGCTCCTGCTGGTGGGCAGGCGCAGCGATGCGTGGGGTCATCTCCTCGGCTGCGTGACGGCGCTGGCCTCGTTCGCACTCGGCCTCGTCTTCTTCGTCGACATGCTGGGCCGGGACGCCGCCGACCGGGTGGTGCACCAGATCCTGTTCAGCTGGGTGCCGGTCGGCGAACTCCAGGTGGACTTCGGTCTGCAACTCGACCAGCTGTCCGTGTGCTTCGTGCTGCTGATCACCGGTGTCGGCTCGCTGATCCACATCTATTCGGTCGGCTACATGGCGCACGACCCGGAGCGCAGGCGGTTCTTTGCCTACCTCAACCTGTTCCTCGCGGCGATGCTGCTGCTGGTGCTGGCCGACAATTTCCTGGGACTGTACGTCGGGTGGGAGGGCGTCGGTCTCGCGTCGTACCTGCTGATCGGGTTCTGGCAGTACAAGCCGTCCGCGGCGGCCGCGGCGAAGAAGGCGTTCGTGGTCAACCGGGTCGGCGACATGGGGCTGATCCTCGCGATCATGATCATGTTCTCGACGTTCGGTTCGATCGAATTCGCCGACGTGTTCACGCGTACCGACGCCGCGAGCGAGGGCGTGCTCACCGCGATCGGGCTCGCGCTGCTGCTCGCCGCCTGCGGCAAATCGGCGCAGGTCCCGCTGCAGTCCTGGCTCGGCGACGCGATGGAGGGCCCGACACCGGTGTCCGCGCTCATCCACGCCGCGACCATGGTCACGGCGGGTGTGTACCTCATCGTCCGCTCCAACGCGATCTTCGACCTGGCGCCGAACGCCCAGCTCGGCGTCGTGATCGTCGGCGCGGTGACCCTGCTGTTCGGCGCGATCATCGGCTGCGCGAAGGACGACATCAAGAAGGCGCTGGCGGCGTCGACGATGAGCCAGATCGGGTACATGGTGCTGGCCGCCGGACTCGGACCGGCCGGGTACGCGTTCGCGATCATGCTGCTGCTCACCCACGGCTTCTTCAAGGCCGGCCTGTTCCTCGGCGCGGGCTCGGTGATGCACGGCATGAACGACGAGGTGAACATGCGCCGCTACGGCGGTCTGCGCACCGTCATGCCCATCACATTCGTCACGTTCGGGCTGGGATACCTGGCCATTATCGGGATTCCGCCGTTCTCCGGCTTCTTCTCCAAGGACAAGATCATCGAAGCGGCGTTCGCCGCCGAGGGCGTGCAGGGCGTCGTCCTCGGAACGGTCACGCTGCTCGGCGCGGGACTCACCGCCTTCTACATGACCAGGGTGATGCTGATGACCTTCTTCGGACGCCGCCGATGGGCACCAAATTCCCACCCACACGAATCGCCAGGGGTGATGACGGTACCGATGATCCTGCTCGCGGTGGGTTCGGTCGCCGCCGGCGCCCTCCTCGCCGTCGGCTCCTCCCTCCAGCACTGGCTGGAACCTGTCGTCGGCGCCCACCACGGCGAGCCCGCCCTCCCCGTGTGGGCGATCACCGCACTCACGCTGGTGGTGGTGCTCGCGGGAGTCGCGGTGGCCTACCGGCAGTACGCCCGGCAGCCGATCCCCGACGTCGCGCCGACGGACGTCACCGCGCTCACCGTCGCGGCCCGGCGGGACCTGTACGGCGACGCGTTCAACGAGGCGGCACTGATGCGTCCCGGGCAGGAGTTGACGCGAACGCTCGTGACCGTCGACGACCGGGGCGTCGACGGCGCCGTCAACGGGTTCGCCGCGCTCGTCGGCGGAACGTCGGTGCGGGTGCGGCGTCTGCAGACCGGGTTCGTCCGGTCGTACGCCCTGTTCATGTTCGCGGGTGCGGCGCTTCTGGTCGCCACGATGCTGGTGAGGCTGTGGTGAGCGGCTTCCCGTGGCTGACGGTCCTGTGGGTGCTGCCACTCGTCGGTGCCGGTGTGGTCCTGGCCTTGCCCGTCGACAGGCGCGCGCTTGCGAAATCGGTCGCGGTCGGTGTGTCCGTGGTGGTCCTGTGCCTGGCGGTCGTGCTGGCGATCCGGTTCGACCCGACCGGCGAGCAGTACCAGTTCGTCGAATCGCACGCCTGGATCCCGGCTTTCGGCACCCGGTACATCCTGGGCCTCGACGGCATCGCGCTCGTCCTGGTCCTCCTCACCGCCGTTCTGGTGCCGCTGCTGTTGCTGGCGGGGTGGAACGACGGCGACTCCGCTCCCGACTACGACCGGCGGCGGATGGCGCACACGTACGTGGCGCTGACGCTGATGGTCGAGGCGATGGTGATCGTCTCGTTCACCGCCCTCGACGTCCTGCTCTTCTACATCTTCTTCGAGGCCATGCTCATCCCCATGTACTTCCTGATCGGAGGATTCGGCGGGGCGGGGAGGGCGTATGCCGCGGTGAAGTTCCTGCTGTACAACCTGTTCGGCGGCCTGATCATGCTGGCGGCCGTCATCGGGCTGTACGTGGTGACGGCGCGCCAGGACGCGTTCGGCGGCGGCACCTTCGACTTCCGGGTGATCGTCGCGGAGGGTCTGGACGCCGACCCCGGTGTGCTGAAGGCGCTGTTCCTCGGGTTCATGTTCGCCTTCGCGGTCAAGGCCCCGCTGTGGCCGTTCCACACGTGGCTGCCGGGCGCGGCGGTGGAAGCCACCCCGGCCAGCGCGGTGCTCATGATGGCCGTCGTCGACAAGGTCGGCACGTTCGGGATGCTGCGGTTCTGCCTGCAGATGTTCCCGGACGCGTCCGCGTACTTCGCGCCGTTCGTCACGGTGCTGGCGGTGATCGGCATCATCTACGGCGCGGTGCTGGCCATCGGACAGACCGACGTGATGCGACTGATCGCGTACACGTCGATCTCGCACTTCGGTTTCATCATCCTCGGCATTTTCGCGATGACGAGCCAGGGGCAGGCCGGATCGACGCTGTACATGGTCAACCACGGCATCTCGACCGCGGCGCTGTTCCTGATCGCCGGGTTCCTGGTGTCCCGGCGCGGCACCCGCCTCATCGCCGACTACGGCGGCGTGCAGAAGGTCGCTCCGGTGATGGCGGGCACGTTCCTCGTGGCGGGGCTGGCCACGCTGTCGCTGCCGGGCCTGGCGCCCTTCATCAGTGAGTTCCTCGTCCTGGTCGGGACGTTCTCGCGGTACCAGATCGCTGCCGTGGTCGCGACTCTCGCGCTCGTCCTCGCGGCGATCTACGTGCTGTGGCTCTACCAGCGGATGATGACGGGACCGCTGAAGGAGGGCAACGAAACGGTACGCGATCTCGTGCGCCGTGAGATCGCGGTCGTGGCACCGCTGATCGCCCTGCTGCTCGTCCTCGGCGTCTACCCCAAGCCGGTGCTGGACGTCATCACCCCCGCGGTGAGCCACGTCCTCGTCACCGTCGGTCAGCACGATCCTGCCCCCACCGTCGCCGGGCAGGACCCAGAGGGAGGCACACCCTGATGAGTACCTCCGAATTCGTCCTCGCCCAGTCCGCGCCGTTGCCTGCGCCGGACATCGAATACGGCCAGCTGGCGCCGATGTTGATCGTGTTCGGCGTGGCTGTGGCCGGTGTGCTCGTGGAGGCGTTCCTGCCCCGGCGCGGCCGCTATTCGAGCCATCTCGTTCTCGCGCTCGGCGGACTCACCGCGGCATTCGTGGCCGTCGTCCTGCTGGCCGGAACCCGCGACTCGGTGGTCGGGGGAGCGGTGGCCGTCGACGGTCCGACGCTGTTTCTCCAGGGCACGATCCTGCTGATCTCGATCCCGGCGATCCTGATCATCGCCGAGCGGAGCGTCGACAGCGGGGTCGGCGCTGCGACCGCGGAGGTCACGGCCGTCCGCGGGGCGGAGCCCGAAGGCGGAACCGACGCCTTCACCCCGCAGGCGTTCGCCGTCCCCGGCAGTGTCGCCGAGCGGGAGGCCACCAGGAACGCCCCGGGGCACACCGAGGTCTTTCCCCTCACGCTGTTCGCGGTCGGCGGGATGCTCCTGTTCCCGGCGTCCAACGACCTCCTCACCATGTTCGTGGCGCTCGAGGTGCTCTCGCTGCCGCTGTATCTGCTGTGCGGGCTGGCGCGGCGCCGCCGTCTCCTGTCGCAGGAGGCCGCGATGAAATACTTTCTGCTCGGGGCGTTCTCGTCGGCGTTCTTCCTGTTCGGGGTGGCTTTGCTGTACGGCTACGCGGGCACCGTCGCGTTGCCGGGGATCGCCGACGCGCTCGCCGAGGGCGCCGAGGACCGGACGCTGGCGCTGATCGGCACCGCGCTCCTGTCGGTGGGACTGCTGTTCAAGATCGGCGCGGTCCCGTTCCACTCCTGGATCCCCGACGTCTATCAGGGTGCGCCGACACCGATCACCGCGTTCATGGCGGCGGCCACCAAGGTCGCGGCCGTCGGGGCGATGCTGCGCATCTTCTACGTCGCGCTGCCCGACCTCCGCGCGGACTGGCGGCCGGTGATGTGGGGCGTCGCCATCCTCACCATGGTGGTCGGTGCCGTCATGGCGGTCACGCAGAACGACGTCAAGCGGATGCTCGCGTACTCCTCGGTCGCGCACGCCGGATTCATCCTCACCGGTCTGGTCGCGGCCAACCGGGCGGGTCTGTCGTCCACCATGTTCTATCTGCTGGCCTACGGATTCAGCACGCTCGGCGCGTTCGCCGTCGTCACACTCGTGCGGGACAGCCGGGGCGAGGCGACGGACCTGTCCCGCTGGGCGGGGCTGGGGCGGCGTTCGCCTCTGGTGGGCGGGGTCTTCGCCCTGTTCCTGCTCGCGTTCGCCGGAATCCCCTTGACGAGTGGGTTCGTCAGCAAGTTCGCGGTCTTCCAGGCCGCCATCGAGGGCGGTGCCGTTCCGCTCGTCCTCGTCGGCGTCGTCAGCAGCGCGATCGCGGCGTTCTTCTACGTCCGGGTGATCGTCCTGATGTTCTTCTCGGAACCGCAGAGCGACGCCCCGACGATCGTGGTGCCCAGCATGTTCACCGCCGCCGCCATCGCGGTGGGAGTGGTGGTGACGGTGGTGCTCGGAATCCTGCCGCAGGGGGCGCTGGAACTGGCGGACCAGGCCGCGGTGTTCTTCCGCTGACCCGGCGGTGCCGGCGGGTCGCGAGTGTTCGATGTGACGGATGTAGTCCAAGTGGCTGGCGGGACCCGTGTGAGTGTGGTGGAATGCAAACCGGACAACATACCGACTGAGCGAGAGTGAATGTCGGAGACACGCCGGAGCGCGACCGATCGGATATGGGGGCGACAGTGCAGATTTCTCGGAGAGACCTGTTCCGGTACGCGGCAGCGGGATCCGCCGTGGCCGGGATCGCGGCGCTCACGTCCACCACGTCCTCTGTCGCCGTCGCGAAGGCGGACAGCCTCGGCATCCTGATCGACTACGCGGGCGGCGTGCCTTCGGCGGACGCCATCCTCGAGGCCGGATACGACGGCGCCATCCGCTACGTGTCGGATCGCCGTCCCGGCGCCGAATGGATGGAAGGCAAGCCGATGCTCGCCGACGAGGCGCAGGCGCTGCTCGACGCCGGACTGTCCGTCGTCTCGTGCTATCAGTTCGGCAAGGGGCCGACCGCCGACTGGCGCGGCGGGCTCGAGGCGGGCAAACGGCACGCGGAGCGCGGGCTCGAATTGCACCTCGCCGCAGGCGGTCCCGAAGACCGCCCCATCTACGCGTCCATCGACGACAATCCTTCGCCCGCAGATTTCCTCACCATGATCGCCCCGTACCTCGCCGGGTGGGAGTCGGTGGTCGGCAAGGGCAACACCGGCATCTACGCCAACTCCAAGACCCTGGATCTGGCGGTACTCGCCGGGCTCGGGTCGTGGTACTGGCAGCACGACTGGGGCACGCCCGAGGGGTACGTGCACCCGTCGGCGCACCTGCATCAGTACGAGATCGACGCGAGCAACGTCGACGGCGTGGGCATCGATCTCAACGACATTCTCAAACCCGACTACGGGCAGTGGTGACCGGTCAGGCTGCCGGTCGATCACCCGTCTTCGAGAGCCACTGCCGCGCGTCTTCTGGTAGGTTGCCTGCGGATTCCGCTGCGCGGCACCACTTCTTGGCGGTGGCGAGAAAGTTCATCGGGTTGTACGCGTCCTCTTCGCGCGACCACAGGTTGTCGCCGGCGTAGTGGAGGATCGTGATGTTGGCGGCGGCGTGCCGCGAGCCGTCGCCGGGATCCTCCATGGGGTTGTCGATCTCGCAGATCACCCATCCGCGGTCTTCGTCGATCACGTACCAGTTCGCCGGGAACTCGGTCATCCGGCTTCCGGGGAAGGCCGACATGGTGCGCGTGACCCAGGTGCGAATGGCCTCGCGTCCGGCGAAGTGCCCGAACGCGTGCTCGACGTACGTGGCGTCCTCCGTGAAGAGGTCGGCGAATCCGTCCCAGTCTCCGAGTTCGACGCAGCGGCTGACGGTTCGCTGGTAGTGTGCGAACGCCTCGTCGAGTTCGGCGCGACTCCACGGCATGGTGCATCCCCTTCTCTCGTCCGGCACCGCGTCTGCGTGCCTCGAAGAATGAGAACACGTTTCAGTTCTGTTGTGGGGTGTTTTCCAGTGGATGGGATCGTTGAAACGCCATCCGAGTCGACTCCGATTACCTGTTGTCACTCGTTTCACTCTGGAACCCGGAGGTTCTGCCATGGATCTGCTGATCAATGTCGTGTACACCGTCGCGTCGGTTCTCTACACCGCGCTGTTCGTCAACGGATCCTGATTGGCTCCCGCGGTACCGGAATGTGCACGCTACACATGATGTGTATCATGCACAATGATGTCCCGGTCGAGGTAACCGTGCCTCGGGCAGAATGACGGTAACTCTGGGAGGTGCCGGTGTCCGATCGCGACGAGGTGGCGGCTGATGTCGAGAACGAATTGACATTGCTGTCGCGCTATCACGCCCACGCGCAGCGGGCGGGATTCCAACTCGACCGTTCCGCCTACTTGCTTCTCGGACGCCTGGAACTGGAACATCCGCTCAGCCTGAAACAGCTCGCCGAGGCGTTCCGGCTCGACATCTCGACGATCAACCGGCAGATCGGCGCGCTGCTGAAGCGCGGACTCGTCGAGCGGGTCCCCGACCCGGACGGGGGAATGGCCCGCAAGGTCGAGGCCACTGCGCGGGGGCTCGAGCAGCTTCACGCAGACCGGGCGCTCGGCAGGAACGGTGTCGAACGCATCATCGCCGAGTGGAGCGACCACGACCGGGGTGAGCTGCGCCGCCTGCTGACCAAATTCAACGGCGAGATCGAGAAGTACGACGGCAACTCCTGGCCGCGCGCCGGCCGGACGACCTGACCGGACGTCGTCAGGACTGGACGTGCGCGGTCGCGTCCCGGGCGAGGTCCGGTTCGTCGGCGATGACCGTGAGGTGAGGGTGCTCGGGCGGCGCGTCGTGCCAGCCCTTCCACGACAGCAGAGACCACCGCGACAGCCCCGACAACGCCGATCCGAGGCTGGCGAACGAGGCGGTGCTCAGTGCAGAGCCTGCCGATCCGACGGACCCAATCGAGAGCACCGAGCCGACACTCCCGATCGACAGGACCGAATAGGCGGAACCGATCGAGAGGATCGATCCTTCCGAACGGATCGACAGGATGGAACGCCGGGCGTGTCGCGATCGCAGTGAGTGGTCCGTTGTGTGATGCGTCGAGGGCATTCCTCGGTCTACCACGGTGGCGCCGTCGGCAAACAGTGAAGCGGCGCAGACATGAGCGAGGGGCCCTCCGGAAAGTCCGGAGGGCCCCTCGCTCGTTCAGCTGTGAAGTGCTACGCGACCTGGAACATGCCGACGGTGGGGAGGAAGCTGCACGTGATCGGCGCCGCGCCCTCCTTCTGGGTCGTCAGTCCGCCCGACACGACCGCGAGGACGCGGCCCGGGCCGGTGTCCGCGATCGCCGACAGGGTTGCCGGTCCGTCGGGGTTGATCTTGGCCTCGTTGGTGAGGTTCTGAGTGGCGCGCCGCTGGTTGTCCAGGTTGATCCACGTCACGGTCAGCGGTTCGGGCTGTTCGGCGGCAACGGAACTGGTTCCGAGGGCGGTGAACACGAAACCGGCCTGACCTGCCTTGGGGCCGGGCGGGGGCAGCTGGGCCGGGCCGGGGACCGCGAGCGCGGTGCCGACCGAGTCGGCGCCCTCGCCGATGCAGCCCTTGCCGATGGTCGGGTAGAGGAACTGCGCGATGACGGGCGCGTTCTCCTTCGGGATCTCGGGACCGCCGCCGCCGCTGCCGTCGAGGAACGTGATGACGCGTTCGAGGGTGGACTTGAGTTCCGGCGGGATGCCGGGGGACTCGAGAAGGTTGCGGGCCTGGTCCAGGATCGCGTCCTGGGGTCCTGCGGCGATGTCTTCGGTACCAGCGGCTGCGCCGATGATGGCGGGTGCGAACGACGCGAGCATCTCCACGGGGATGCCTTCGGGCACGGGCGGCGGCGTCGGCTGCGCGATCGCCTGGGCCGGCACTGCCATAGCGGCTGCTGCGGCAACGGCGAGAGCAGTTACTGCTCTGCGCATACCTCGGGTTCGAAGCACAGTCTCCCCATCCTTAGTCATAACAGCGTGGACGACAAAACAATCCACGTCTGACGGCTCGGGGGGTCACTCTATGTACAGCGCCCCCGGGTTGTACAGCTCACGAGTTCGTTCACCGGTAGCTGCGGCACCCCGGTGGGAGTGTATGGCATATAGACCCCGACGGTGATCCTCCGGTGACGATAGCTTGTGGCACGTGTGGTTCGTGTGATTGGTGATGCAACTGTTACGCACGGCTACGGACACCTCGGAGGCAGCGGGCGGCGCCGTCTACGCTGTGCGGGACCGTTTCGGGATCGGCTGAGACATCTACACACCTCACGGGAGAGCGCCACACTGTGTCCGACCATGCAGCGTCCGACGGCGGAGCAGCCTCCGACGACCCGACTTCCGAGCGTTCACCCACGTCGACCCGGGGAACATCCGCCCTGCACACCCTGTTGCGATGCGCGCCTGTTCTTCTCGTGCTGTCGGTGCTCGGGCGGATGGCGTGGACGCTGTTGAGCCCCAACGGGATGAACCTCGTCGACCTGCACGTCTACGTCGACGGTTCCGAGGCGCTCCACGGTGGCAGTCTCTACGACTTCACCTATTCGGAAGTGACACCGGACTTTCCGTTGCCGTTCACCTACCCGCCGTTCGCGGCGCTCGTCTTCTTTCCCCTGCACTACCTGCCGTTCCCACTGGTCGGGGTCGGCTGGCAACTGCTCACCATCCTCGCCCTGTACGCGCTGGCGCGCATGAGTCTGGGGCTCGTGCTCGGCGATGCCGCGCGCAGCCCGCACTGGCGTGCGGTCGCGGTGTTGTGGACCACGGTCGGGGTGTGGGTGGAGCCGGTGCGCACCACGCTGGACTACGGCCAGATCAACGTCTTCCTGGCCCTGCTCGTGATGACCGCGGTCCGCAGTTCCCGGTGGTGGCTGTCCGGTGCGCTCGTCGGATTCGCCGCCGGGATCAAACTGACCCCGGCGATCACCGGCCTCTATTTCCTGATGCAACGCCGCTGGAAGGCCGCCGTCTTCTCCGGGGTCGCGTTCGCCGCGACCGTCGGAGTCAGTTACCTGCTGATCGGCTCGGAGGCGCGGGAGTACTTCACCCACCTGCTCGGTGACGCCGATCGCATCGGGCCGGTCGGCTCGGTCTGGAATCAGTCGCTGCGCGGCGCGTTGTCGCGGCTGCTCGGGTACGACGTCGAGACGGGCGTCCTCTGGCTGCTGGCGGTGGCGGTCACCGTCGTCCTCGCCGGCCTGGCCTGGCGGGCGATCGCCCGGGACGATCGGCTCGGCACCCTCATCCTTGTCGAGCTGCTGGGGTTGCTCGTCTCACCGATCTCGTGGTCGCACCACTGGGTGTGGGTGATCCCGATGCTGATCTGGTTGCTGCACGGCCCCTACGGTTCGATGCTCGGCACCCGGATCCTCGCCGGGTACTGGCTCGCCACCACTCTCATCGGCGTGCCCTGGGTGCTCAGCTTCTTCCAGGACTCGATCTGGCTGATCTCCCGGCCCGCGGTACTCGCGTGGCTGGGCACCGTCGACGTCGTCGGCGCGTTCGGTGTCTACCTCTGGGTGGCCTACGCCGGGCGACGCACGAAGCGTGCCACCGCGGCCGTCGGCGAGATCAGCCCGCCAGTGAGTCGATCTGCGCAGCAAGATCCAGATCCAGCTGCGTGAGACCGCCCGCGGAATGCGTCGACAGCGTGTAGGTGACCTTGCGCCACCTGATGTCGATGTCCGGATGGTGGTTCGCGGCCTCCGCCGCCTCCGCGACCTTCCGGACCAGCTCCACCGCTTCGGGGAAACTCGGCGACTCCACGGTGCGGACGAGGGAATCACCCGCCCGCTGCCACCCGGGCAGTCCTGCGAGCGCGGTGTCGATCTCTCCGTCTGACAGCAACTCGGCCATACCTCATGATGGTGCCGTGCCCGAGGAACGTGCAAGACCTGTCGAGAACACCGGTGAAGTGGTGGCGGCCGCGATCATCGTCGACGGCCGGCTGTTGCTGGCACAGCGGACGCGGCCCCCGGAACTCGCCGGACTGTGGGAGCTGCCCGGCGGCAAGGCGGAGGCGGGGGAGAGCCCCGAGGACGCGCTGCGCCGCGAACTGCGGGAGGAACTCGGGGTCGAGGTGTCAGGCGGCGACCGGATCGGTGACGACGTGCCGCTGCCCGACGGCCGGGTGCTGCGCGCGTACCGCGTCGAACTGGTGTCAGGAACACCCGCCGCGCTCGACCACGCGGAACTGCGATGGGTGGACGGGCGGGAACTGGGCGAGATCGACCTCGTCGGCAACGACCGCGGATGGGTGCCGGACCTGCGGCTGCACCTGAACGGGTGGGCCTGACCTCACGCCGCGCGGGCCTTCTTGAGCCCCTTCTTCAGGTCCTTCTTGGACGCGCCCTCGTTCTCGAGCTTCTTCATGCGCATGATGACGACCGGGCACTTGATGCACCGCGTCTTGCTGCGGCAGCACTTCTTCTTCGGCTTGAGACCCGAGACCTTGCTGGCCTTCACCTTGCCCATACTCGGCTCGGCCTTCCTACTCCGGTGAACGCCGGTATCCGCCGGCTCCGCTCAGGTTAGCGTCCCCTCAGCTTTCGACCCCACCGCACACGCGAGAAGGGCCGAATTCGACGTGGCGCAGATCACTTTACGCTGGTCGGGCATGCCCCGCGAAGCCGGCGATGCGCGAAGTAGCCGTTCGGGCGGGTAGTATTCACGTGGCCGCGATGCCTGTACTGGGCGATTTACCATCGCCTCGACGAGGATTCTGAATCGAGATGACAAGGCGGCCGCCAGAAAGCCGTGCGAGGGAACTTTCGCGTGGCCGAATCAACTCAGCCAGGAGAGCCACCGCGTGACCATCACCAGCTTCCGTAACGTTGCCATCGTCGCACACGTCGACCACGGCAAGACCACTCTCGTCGACGCCATGTTGCGTCAGTCGGGGGCATTCGAGGAGCGCGCCGAACTGGTCGATCGCGTGATGGACTCCGGCGACCTCGAACGCGAGAAGGGCATCACCATCCTCGCGAAGAACACCGCCGTCCACAAGCACCACGGCGACGGCAGTGTCACGGTCATCAACGTCATCGACACCCCCGGTCACGCCGACTTCGGCGGCGAGGTCGAGCGCGGCCTGTCCATGGTCGACGGTGTCGTCCTGCTCGTCGACGCCTCCGAGGGCCCGCTGCCGCAGACCCGCTTCGTCCTGCGCAAGGCGCTCGCCGCGTCGCTGCCCGTCATCCTGGTGGTCAACAAGACCGACCGTCCCGACGCCCGCATCGAAGAGGTCGTCTCCGAGAGCCACGACCTGCTGCTCGACCTGGCCTCCGACCTCGACGACGAGGCCGCAGAAGCCGCCGAGCTCGCCCTCGACCTTCCCGTTCTGTACGCCTCCGGCCGTGAGGGCAAGGCGTCCAAGGTTCAGCCCGAGAACGGTCACGCGCCGGACGCAGAGAACCTCGACGCCCTGTTCGAGGTCCTCCTCAACTACGTGCCCGCGCCCAAGGGCAACGTCGACGCGCCGCTGCAGGCTCACGTCACCAACCTCGACGCGTCCGCGTTCCTCGGACGTCTCGCGCTGGTCCGCATCCACAACGGCGAGCTGACCAAGGGGCAGACGGTCTCCTGGTGCCGCGAGGTCGATGGCGAGCCCGTCGTCACCAAGGCCAAGATCACCGAACTGCTCGCCACCGTGGGCGTCGAGCGCCAGCCCGCCGAGAAGGCCGTCGCCGGTGACATCGTCGCGGTCGCCGGTTTCGCCGACATCATGATCGGCGACACCCTCGCCGACCTGGAGAACCCGGTGCCGCTGCCGCGGATCACCGTCGACCAGCCCGCCATCTCGGTGACCATCGGCACCAACACCTCGCCGCTCGTCGGCCGGGTCAGCGGACACAAGCTGACGGCCCGCATGGTGAAGTCGCGCCTCGACCAGGAACTGGTCGGCAACGTCTCGCTCAAGGTTCTCGACATCGGGCGCCCCGACGCCTGGGAGGTCCAGGGTCGTGGTGAGCTCGCGCTCGCCATCCTCGTCGAGCAGATGCGCCGCGAAGGTTTCGAGCTGACCGTCGGCAAGCCGCAGGTGGTCACCCGTCAGGTCGACGGCAAGGTGCACGAGCCCTTCGAGGAGCTCACCATCGACAGCCCCGAGGAGTACCTCGGCGCCATCACCCAGCTCCTCGCCAACCGCAAGGGCAAGATGGTGCAGATGGCCAACCACGGCGCGGGCTGGGTCCGGATGGAGTTCATCGTCCCGTCGCGCGGCCTGATCGGTTTCCGCACCGACTTCCTCACCGAGACCCGCGGCACCGGTATCGCGAACGCCGTCTTCCACGGCTACGCACCGTGGGCAGGCGAGATCCGCGCCCGCCACACCGGCTCGCTCGTCTCGGACCGCACCGGCTCGGTCACCCCGTTCGCGATGATCCAGCTCGCCGACCGCGGAACGTTCTTCGTCGAGCCCGGCGCCGACACCTACGAGGGCATGGTCGTGGGCATCAACCCGCGCCAGGAAGACCTCGACATCAACGTCACCCGCGAGAAGAAGCTGACCAACATGCGTCAGTCCTCCGCCGACGTGATGGAGACCCTCGCCAAGCCGATCAAGCTGGAGCTCGAAGGCGCGATGGAGTTCTGCGCCGGCGACGAGTGCGTCGAGGTCACCCCGGAGGTCGTGCGGGTGCGCAAGGTGCACCTGTCGGCCACCGACCGTGCCCGTGAGCGTTCGCGCTCCAAGGCCCGCGACAAGGCGGCCCTGTAGTCGGCACGTCCGACCACGTCAAACACAACCGGGCGAATGTACCTTCGATCGATCGTCGACCGAAGGTACATTCGCTCGTGGGTTTCCGGAGCCTTCCGGTATCTCTGAGGAAAGGCGGCGCGGTGGGTGCTGGGGGTCGACTCGAGAGAGTCCAGGCAGTTCGGGGACTTCGGGCAGTTCGGGGACTTCGGGCAGTTCGGGGACTTCGGGCAGTTCGGGGAGTTCGGGGCCGAAGGCGCGGGAACGGTGTGGCCGTGACCGCACTCCTGCTGGCACTGTCGACGGCGGTACTCACGTCGTGCACCGCCGATCCGCCTCCGCCGGTCGAGAGCACCGACAGCCCCAAGCCGACGGTGTCGCCGACCGAGAAGCAGCCCGTCGTCGTCGCGATCGACGACGTGGGCAGCGGATTCAACCCGCACCTGCTGTCGGACCAGTCGCCGGCGAACTCCGCGGTCAGCGCCCTTGTCCTGCCGAGCCCGTTCCGGCCGGTGCCCGACCCGGCGCACCCGGGCGGCAGCATCTGGATTCCCGACTCCTCCCTCGTCATCTCCGCGGATGTCACGTCGCAGGAACCGTTCACCGTCACGTACCAGCTGCGCAACGAAGCGCAATGGTCCGACGGCGCGCCCATCGCCGCCGAGGACTTCCGCTACCTGTGGCAGCAGATGATCAGCGCCCCCGGCGTGGTCGACCCCGCCGGCTACGACCTGATCCAGGACGTCCGGTCCTCGGGTGGCGGCAAGACGGTCACCGTCGTGATGAAGGCCGCCTACCCGGCGTGGCGTGAACTCTTCACCGACCTCCTGCCGTCACATCTCATCAAGGACTCCCCGGGTGGCTTCGCGACCGGACTGGCCGAGAACATCCCGGTGTCGGGCGCACACTTCCACATCAAGTCGATCGACCGCGGCCGCGACGAGATCCTGCTCGAACGCAACGACCGGTTCTGGGACAAGCCGGCGACCCCCGACCAGATCCTGATGCGCCGCGACGGCACCCCGTCGCAGCTCGCCGACTCGATGCGCAACAACGATACCCAAGTCGTTCAGATCCACGGGGGCACAGCGACGTCCGCTCAGCTCGCCGCGATCCCGACGGTACGCACCGGTGCGTCGTTCCAGCCCCGCGGACTCGACCTCACGCTGAACGGCCGGGTGCCCGAACTCGCCGACGTCCGGGTGCGGAAGAGTCTGCTGAACCTGCTGGACACCGAACTGCTCGCCGTCGTCGGCGCAGGCAGCGAGGCCTCGGCGGTCCCGGCGCGCTCGCAGGTCTACGCCCCGTCCGATCCCGGCTACAGCGCGACCGCACCCGCGCGGCCGAGCCGCGAACAGGTGCTGGCGCAGCTGGCCGAATACGGCTACGTCGCCGAAACACCTCCGGGCACCGTCGTTCCCGCAGGTACGGTGCCGCCCACCCGGCTCGTCCGCGAGGGCGTCCCGCTCACGCTCGTCATCGGGACACCCGAGGGCGACGACACCGCGAGCGCCGTCGCCAACACGGCGGCCGACCAGTTGCGCGGCGCCGGCATCGACGCGACCGTGACGTCGCTGCCCGCCGAGGAGTTGTACGGGGAGTCGCTGAGCAAGGGCGACATCGGAGCGGTTGTCGGCTGGTCGCGCGCCGGGTCCGACCCGGCGACGGCGCTGGCATCCCGGCACAGCTGTCCGCCCGCAGTGGTCGCGACGACCCAGCCGAACACCGAAACCGCCGGCCCCGAACGTGATTCGGTGTCGGAGGCCGAGGCCCCGTCCAACCTGTCGGGAGTCTGCGACCCCACCCTGCAGCCGTCCATCGACGCCGCGCTGCGCGGAGTCGGTGATGTGCCACAGGCCCTCGCCGACGCCGATCGCAGGCTCTGGGACCTGGCCGCGGTGCTGCCGATCATGCAGGACCGCACGCTGGTCGCGGCCGGGCCGGGCGTCGACGGGGTATCGCTGACCGGCGCCGTGCCGGTCGGAATATTCAGTGACGCAGCAGACTGGAGCAGGATCAAGGAATGAGTGAGCGGCGACTTCTGCTGGTCCATGCCCATCCCGACGACGAGACCCTCACCACCGGCGGCACCATCGCGCGCTACGCCGCCGAGGGTGCCGACGTCCACGTCCTGACGTGCACGCTCGGCGAGGAGGGTGAGGTGATCGGCGACGAGTGGGCGCACCTGGTCGCCGGCGCCGCCGATCAGCTCGGTGGGTTCCGGATCGGCGAGCTGACGTCCGCGCTGACGTCTCTCGGTGCGGGACGGCCACGATTCCTCCTGGGGGCGGGACGCTTCCGTGACTCCGGCATGGCGGGCACGGCGTCGGCGGCGAACCCGCGCGCCTTCGTCAACGCCGACCGCGACTCGGTGACCGCGGCGATCGTGGCGGTCATCCGCGAGGTGCGGCCGCACGTCGTCGTCACGTACGACCCGGACGGCGGATACGGGCACCCCGACCACATCCAGGCGCACGGGATCGTCACGGCGGCCGTCGAGGCGGCGGGAACGGAACAGTTCCCCGACGCGGGCGTCCCCTGGGAGGTCGCGAAACTGTACTGGACGGTGACCGAGGCGAGCGCGCTCGAGGCGGGACTCTGCCGGATCGGCGACCTTCCCGACGGCTGGCGGCTGCCGGAGCCCGGCGAGTTGCCGAGCGTGCCGGCCGCCGACGTGACGACGGTGATCGACGTGCGGGGTGTGCTCGACGCGAAGCGGAACGCGCTGTCGGCGCACGCCACCCAGGTGACCGTGGCGCCGAGCGGCACCGAGTACGCGCTCTCCAACGACATCGCGCAGCCGATCCTGGTGGAGGAGCATTTCGTGCTGGTCCGCGGCGCCCTCGGGGATCGGGACGCCGACGGCCGGGAGCGGGACCTCTTCGCTGGCGTGAGTCTCTGACCGCAGGTGTCTGTGACCGGCGTTACGTATTACACTGTGGCGCACGTCACGCAGCGGCCGCGGTCGAGTCCGCGTGGCACCCGTCAGGAGAGGCGATAGATGTACAACTGGGATGTTCAGAACGCCATCGTCGCGTTCGTCGATACGCTCCGGCCCTCGTGGCCGGCCCAGCACGACCTGTACTACAGCGTGCTGTACGGATTCGCCGACATGCAGAGCCATTTGCTGACCCTGCTGGGCTACCCGCCCGTCGCCTGATCCACTATTGACACATGACCGTCGGCACCGCAGCGAAACCCGGGCACCTCGACGCCGTGGGGAGGGTCACCCTCGCGCTGCTGGTGTTCGACGGTTTTCTGTGCGCCGTCCTGTCGGTGCTGTTCCTACCCAGCTACCTCGGTGCCACGCCGTTTCCGATCAGCATTCTCGTCGCCGCGGTCGCCAATCTGGCGCTGGTGATCGCCGCCCGGTCCACGACCGGCCGGATCAGGTCGGGAGTGCTGCCGCTCGCCGGCTGGGGGGCCGGTTTCCTGCTCTGCATGTTCGGCGGCCCGGGCGGCGACGTGCTGATGCTCGCGTCCGTCTGGACGCTCCTGCTCCTGATCGGCTCGCTGCTCCCCGCGGCGGTCTATCTGTGGAAGGTCAGTGCCAAAGCGGCTTTCGGGACTGTTTCGCCTCCGGAACGCGAGGGTACGCGGTAGCGACCAGCAGTCTGCTGAAGGAGCATCGCGATGACAGAACAGAACTTCACGACCGACGACGCCGGTATCCCGGTCACGAGTGACGAACACTCGCTCACCATCGGGACGGACGGGCCCATCCTCCTCCAGGACCACTATCTGATCGAGAAGATGGCCCAGTTCAACCGCGAACGCGTTGCGGAACGCCAACCGCACGCGAAGGGGGGCGGGGCGTTCGGACGGTTCGAAGTTACCGAGGACGTCTCCGCGTACACGAAAGCCGATCTCTTCCAGCCTGGGAAGAAGACGGATCTGCTGATCAGATTCTCGTCCGTCGCCGGCGAGCGCGGCAGCCCGGACACGTGGCGCGACCCTCGCGGGTTCGCCGTGAAGTTCTACACCGAGCAGGGCAACTACGACATGGTCGGAAACAACACGCCCGTCTTCTTCGTCCGCGACCCGATGAAGTTCCAGGACTTCATCCGCTCGCAGAAGCGGCGCGCCGACAACAATCTTCGCGACCACGACATGCAGTGGGACTTCTGGACGCTGTCCCCGGAGTCGGCGCACCAGGTCACCTGGCTGATGGGCGATCGGGGCATCCCGCGCACGTGGCGGCACATGAACGGGTACTCCAGCCACACGTACATGTGGGTGAACGCCGCCGGCGAGAAGTTCTGGGTGAAGTACCACTTCCACACCGACCAGGGCATCGAGTTCTTCACGCAGCACGAGGGCGACCAGATGGCGTCCGTCGACACCGATTACCACACACGGGACCTGTGGGAGCACATCGACGGCGGCGAGTACCCGAGCTGGACGCTGAAGATGCAGATCATGCCGTTCGAGGATGCGGACGACTACCGGTTCAACCCGTTCGACCTCACCAAGGTGTGGCCGCACAGTGACTACCCGCTGATCCCCGTCGGCAGAATGACCCTCGACCGCAACCCCACGGACTACCACTGCGAGATCGAACAGGCCGCGTTCGAACCCAGCAATCTGGTTCCCGGCATCGGACCGAGCCCGGACAAGATGCTCATCGGCCGGCTGTTCTCCTACCCGGACGCCCACCGCTACCGGATCGGCGCCAATTACAAGGAACTGCCCGTCAACCGGCCGCACGTGCCCGTCCACTCGTATTCGAAGGACGGCAACATGCGGCACCACAACCCCGGGGACCCGGTGTACGTGCCGAATTCCAAGGGCGGCCCGCACGCCGACCCGTCGCAGGTCGGCGAGACCGCCACCTGGTACGGCGCCGGCGACATGGTCCGCTCGCCCTACGCACTCCACAAGGAGGACGACGACTGGGGTCAGGCCGGGACGATGGTCCGTGACGTGCTCGACGACGCCGCCCGGGACCGCCTGGTGGACAACATCGTCGGCCATCTGCTGAACGGTGTCAGCGAACCGATCCTGGCGAAGGCGTTCGAGTACTGGCGCAACGTCGACAAGACGCTCGGCGACCGGATCGCCGACGGGGTGTCGACGAAGCAGTCCGAGACCGATCCCAAGGCGGGGGAGCAGGCCAATCCGGCGCGCAGCAGCGCGCAGGCGAAGGCCTAACGCTCGAACGCCACCGGGTGCCGAGGCTCGTACAGCATCATCTCTCCCGCTCCGGGGATCTTCAGCGAGGTGGTGAGGCCGTACCCGTCGTCGCGGACTCCGCGGGTGAACTCGGCACCCTTGGCCTCGAGTTCCGCCACGGTCGACTCGATGTCTTCGCACATCAGCGAGATCTCGTGATGCGGCCGGGTCGACCACGGCTCACCGCCCCGATCGTCCGAGGTGGGATGCACACCCATCTCGGACGGCCCGGTGCGGAAGATCAGCCAACCGCCGCCGGCGTCGACGTGCGCCCAGCCCAGCACGTCGCGGAAGAAATCGCGGGCGGCCTCGGCGTCGTCGGCGTAGACCAGAGTGTGCACAGCTGTGATCATGTGGGCAGCTTAGTGCGATTCGTCCGTCACACTGAGAGAATGTCGAACGACGAACTTTCCGGACTGACCATCGCCGTCACCGCGGAACGCCGGGCCGCCGAGTTCATCACGCTCCTCGAACGGCACGGCGCCACCATCGTCCACACCCCGGCCATCCACGTGCTACCGCTCGTCGACGACTCCGATCTGCGCGCCCGCACCGCCGAGATCATCGCGTCGCCGCCAGACCTCCTCGTCGTCAGCACCGCCGTCGGATTCCGGGGGTGGCTGGACGCGGCACGGGCCTGGGACGAGGAGGGTGCGCTGCTCGCCGCCCTGCAGTCGGCGCGGATCATCACCCGCGGTCCCAAGGCGAAGGGCGCCGTGCGCGGCGCAGGCCTGCGTGAGGAGTGGTCGCCCGACACCGAATCGTCCGAGGAAGTGCACGAACACCTCGTGGCCCAGGGCGTGCGCGGACTGCGCGTCGCGGTCCAGTTGCACGGCACCATCACCGAATGGGAACCGATGACCGACCTCAGCGTCTCCCTCGCCGGCGCCGGGGCCGAGACGACGGCCGTGTCGGTGTACCGGTGGATCCGACCCGAGAACCAGCAGCCACTGCTGACGCTGCTCGACCGGATCGTCCGCGCCGAGGTCGACGCCGTCACGTTCACCAGTGCGCCCGCCGTGTCCTCGCTGCTCAGCACCGCGAAGGACACTGACCGGGTCGAGGCCCTCCTGCAGGCGTTCCACGGTCCGGTCGCACCCGTCTGCGTCGGTTCCGTCACGGCCTCGCCGCTCACCGTCCTCGGGGTGGACACCATGCAACCCGCCCGCCCCCGGCTCGGCAGCATGGCCAAATACATCATCGAGGAGCTCCCGAAGCGGCGCTGACGGTCCTCCCCACCGGACGAACGGGACGTCCGTTGCGTCAGATCGAACGGGCGTCCCGTTCGTCCGGGGATCTGGGCAGCCCGGCCACGCGTGCGGCGTCGGAGAGCACCGACTCGAGCATGGCGGGGGTGAGACGTCCGGTGAACGTGTTCTGCTGGCTGACGTGGTAGCACCCGAACAGGTGCAGGGGACGTTCGGCGCCGGCCAGTTCGACGTGCGCGCCGTGCCCGAACTTGGGTCGCGGCCGGGGGACGGCCCAGCCGGCGTCGTCGAGGACGGGGAGCAGCGACTGCCAGCCGAACCCCCCGAGCACGATCACCGACCGCAGACCGGGTTGCAGGATGCGCAGTTCGGCATCGAGCCAGTGGCGGCAGTTGTCGCGTTCCTCCGGGGTGGGCTTGTTCGCGGGCGGCGCGCAGTGCACCGGGGACGTGATCCGGACGCCGAACAGTTCGAGGCCGTCGCCGATGCGGGTGGCCGTCGGCTGGCTCGCGAGACCCACGGCGTGCAGGGCGGCGTAGAGGAAATCGCCGCTGCGGTCTCCGGTGAACATGCGCCCGGTCCGGTTCGCGCCGTGCGCGGCGGGCGCGAGGCCCACGATCAGCAGGGACGCGTCGGCCGGACCGAATCCGGGAACCGGACGGCCCCAATAGGTTTCGTCGCGAAACGACGCGCGCTTGTCGCGTGCGACCGTCTCCCGCCACTCGACGAGGCGTGGGCACGCCCGGCAGTCGATGAGGTGGGCGTCGAGACCGGCGATGTCGGTCAGCGCCGCGCCCACACGTCACCTCCGCCGGGTGTCACCGACTCGATGAGCGACCACGCCTGATCGGCAGGCAGATCGATCACCAGGTACTTTCCGGTGCCGGCGGGGGTCGCGGCGATGACGGTCGCCACCCCGGCCCGCCGCTGGAAGAACGTCTGGCGCACGGTCCACCCGATGATGCCGTCGGCCTCGAGGCTGTCCCGGGCGCGGTCGAGGGAGCCGCTGCGGGTGATCAACCACCCGGGCAGCACCGCGTGACCGAGACCGCGGTACCGATCCCACGCCAGCGCCACGCCGCCGACGGCGAGCACCACGATCCCGGCCCACACCGCCCAGAACACGGGCCGGTCGAGGATCAGGAACACGAGCGCGGCGGCGAGCGCGATCTCCGCGGGGATCAGGGCCCGGGTGTAGCGCCGCCGCTGCGCGACCGGCCCGTGCGGGGTGAGCGGGACCGCGGCCTGGCGGTGGTCGCCGATGACAGTGGCCATCACCCGCTCGGCCTCCGCGCGCGGCGCCTGGGGGAGCAGGAGGGAGGACTCGTGCCTCTCGGCGCTGACACCGGTCATCACGGCATCCAGTCGGGCGCCGCCGGCGAGCCGCAGGAGAAGTGGTTCCTTCAGGGTCGTTCCGCGCAAACGGGCGCGGTCCAGGGTGCTCTGGCGGGTCTTCAGCAGGCCGTGGCTGACGTGCAGCGTGCGGCCGTTGTCCGTCAGCGTCATGTTGCCGTACGTCAGCAGGTACCGGACGCACGCGAGGCCGCTGGCGGCGATCAGGAGGACGACGATGCCGACGACGACGGCCACGGCGATCCCGACGCGCTCGGCGGATTCGATCCCCTCGGCCACCGTCGAGGAGCGGGCGATCTTCGCGCCGATTCCGTACTGGAACGCGAGTCCGACGATCGCCGCGATGGTCACCACCCCGGTCACCGAGAACGGGGCGTAGCGCACCCAGGCGGGGGTCCAGTGGCCGATCTCGGTCACCGCGGGTTCCTGCGTGACCGCGGTGTGCTCGACCTCGGGGGAGGGCTGACGGGCGAGAAGCGCGGCGCGCAGGTCGGGCACCAGCCCGGTGGAGAGCGCGTTGAGTTCGAACTTCGCCGCGTCCGGTGTGGACCCCACCTGCCGGCCGGTGCCGATGCGCACGATCGACAGCCCGAGCAGCCGGTGCAGGACGCCCGCCTCCACGTCGACGGAGCGGATCCGGTTGCGCGGTACGGACAGCAGGCGTTTGCGGAACAGGCCCTGCCGCAGTTGCACGTGGACCGGGCCGATGCGGTAACTCGTCGTGAACCAGCGCGAGACGCCGAACACCACGAACACGACGATGGCGACGAGACTCCACACGTGGTTGCCGCTCTGGGTGCCGATCACCAGCGAAATCAGCAACACCGGCAGAAGTTTGACGATCTCGTTGACGGGGTGGACCAGCAGCATCCGGCGGTCCAGACGCAACCAGGGTTGCTCCTCCTCCGCGGCGACCGCCGCCTCGCCCTGCGCGATGGGCGGCGCGACGCCCGGTTCCGGTGCCGCACTCATGTGGCGTCACCGACATTGGTGCCGGCGATCTCGGTGAGCCGCGCGACGGTGCTGTCGGCGGTGTCCTGATCGAGGGCGGAGATCTTGACGGCACCGGCGGACGACGCCGTCGTGACGGTGACGGTCGCGAGCCCCAGCATGCGGTCGATGGGTCCGCGTTCGGTGTCGACGGTCTGGATCCGGGAGATGGGCGCGATGCGCCGTTCCTGGGTGAACCAGCCGCTGCGCGTGTAGACCGCGGTGTCGCTGATCTCCCACCGATGCACCCGGTACCGCCAGAGCGGGACGACGGCGACGTGGACGATCGCGAGCACGACGGTGATCGCGAGGACCGTGACGTGCACCCACACGGGCCACCAGTGGAAGACGAGAGCGACGGCCTGCACGACGAAGACGGGAAACCAGAGGAGGGCGGCGTTGATTGCCCACAGCTGCTTGGCTTTGGGGCTGGGCCGCCACAGCGGTTCCGCCATGGTGACGGTGGTGGGCACACTCATGCCCCTACTTTGGCCGTGCCCCGCCATTCTGTCGAGAACGGACCTATGGTGGGAGGACCCCCGAAGTGAAAGGAGCGCAGACATGACGTCATTCGATGCGGCCGATTCTCCGGAGGTTCCCGAGGCGGACCGGCTCGAGCAGGAGATCGCCGTCGACGACGACAATTCCGACGAGGTCGAAGAAGTGTCGTCGCTGGAGGTGAACGAGGCGGACGCCGCCGAGCAGAGCCGGGCGGTTCCGGTCGACGAGGACTACCCGCGCGGGTAGCGATCCTCGCCGCTCACGGAGTCTGGGTGGCACGGCTCGTCGTCGATGGCGCATGATCGCTGGGTGACCCATTCAGGTGAAGAGTCCGGCCGGCCCACGATGCTTCCCATGCCGGGTGTTCCGGCGGCACCCCCGTCCGGCGCATCGGCGCAGGAAGTGGCACCGTCCGCGTCCGCGATGCGGCGGGTGTTGCGGCGGGCGCGGGACGGTGCCACGTTGAACGTGGACGAGGCGACGGTGTTGTTGCAGGCCCGCGGCGACGATCTGGTGGATCTGTGTTCGTCGGCGGCGAAGGTGCGCGATGCCGGGTTGCTGGCGGCGGGTCGGCCGAGGGCGGTGACGTATTCGCGGAAGGTGTTCATCCCGCTGACGCGGTTGTGCCGGGACAAGTGCCATTACTGCACGTTCGTGACGGTGCCGGGCAAACTGCGGGCGGAGGGGCGCGGGGCGTATCTGGAACCGGACGAGGTCCTCGAGATCGCCCGGCAGGGCGCCGAATTGGGCTGCAAGGAGGCCCTGTTCACCCTCGGTGACCGGCCGGAGGATCGGTGGCCGGAGGCCAAGCAGTGGCTGGACGAGCGGGGCTACGACTCGACGCTGGACTACCTGCGGGCGATGTCGATCCGGGTGCTCGAGGAGACCGGGCTGCTGCCGCACCTGAACCCGGGTGTGATGAGCTGGGAGGAGATCTCCCGGCTCAAGCCGGTGGCCCCGTCGATGGGGATGATGCTCGAGACCACCTCGACCCGGTTGTTCACCGACAAGGGCGAGTGCCATTACGGCAGCCCCGACAAGGATCCGGCGGTGCGGTTGCGCACGCTGACCGACGCGGGCCGGCTCAGTGTGCCGTTCACGACGGGCATCCTGGTCGGGATCGGTGAGACGGTCCGGGAGCGGGCCGAGTCGATCATGGCGATCCGGAAGTCGCACAAGGCGTTCGGGCACGTCCAGGAGGTGATCGTGCAGAACTTCCTGGCCAAACCGGACACCGCGATGCGCGATGCCCCGGACGCCGGTCTCGAGGAGTTTCTCGCGACGATCGCGGTGTCCCGGTTGCTGCTGGGCCCGGGGATGCGGATCCAGTCGCCGCCGAATCTGGTGTCGACCACCGAGTGCGCGGCGCTGCTGGGGGCCGGGGTCGACGACTGGGGTGGGGTGTCGCCGCTGACCCCGGACCACGTGAACCCGGAGCGGCCGTGGCCGAACCTGGACACCCTGGCCGAGATCACCGCGGCCGCCGGGTTCGAGCTGACCGAGCGCACGGCGGCGCAGCCGCAGTTCGTGCTGGCCGGCCCGCCGTGGATCGATCCGCGGATCACCGGGCACGTGCAGGCGTTGGCGGACCCGCAGACCGGGCTCGCCAAGGTCGGCACCATCCCGGTCGGGTTGCCGTGGCAGGAGCCGGACGAGTCCTGGGAGTCGGCGGGCCGGGTGGATCTGAACACCGAGATCGACACCGCCGGCCGCAACACCGACACCCGCAGCGACCTGGGCAGCGCGTTCGGGGACTGGGAGACCGTCCGCGAGCAGGTGCTGGAGTTGTCCGGGCCGGTGCGGGTGGACACCGACGTCCTGGCGGCGCTGCGCAGCGCCGAACGCGACCCGGCGGGGCTGTCGGACGACGAGTACCTGGCGTTGGCGACCGCGGACGGGGCCGGGCTCGAGGCGGTGGTGGCGCTGGCCGATGCGCTGCGTCGGGATGCGGTCGGGGACGAGGTGACGTATGTGGTGAACCGGAACATCAACTTCACCAACATCTGCTACACCGGGTGCCGGTTCTGCGCGTTCGCGCAACGCAAGGGGGACGCGGACGCGTTCACCCTGTCCACCGACGAGGTCGCGGACCGGGCCTGGGAGGCGCACGTGGCGGGGGCGACGGAGGTGTGCATGCAGGGCGGTATCGACCCGGAACTGCCGGTCACCGGGTATGCGGATCTGGTGCGGGCGGTGAAGAAGCGGGTCCCGTCGATGCATGTGCACGCGTTCTCCCCGATGGAGATCGTCAACGGCGCCTCCCGGGGCGGGCAGAGCATCCGGGACTGGCTGACCGAACTGCGCGAGGCCGGTCTGGACACCATTCCCGGCACCGCGGCGGAGATCCTCGACGACGAGGTGCGGTGGGTGCTCACGAAGGGCAAGCTGCCCACCGCCACCTGGGTGGAGGTGGTGACCACCGCGCACGAGATCGGTCTGCGGTCGAGTTCGACGATGATGTACGGGCACGTCGACAACCCGAAGCATTGGGTGGGGCACCTGCGGGTGCTGTCCGGAATTCAGGACCGCACCGGTGGGTTCACCGAGTTCGTGCCGTTGCCGTTCGTCCATCAGAGTGCGCCGCTGTATCTGGCGGGGGCGTCGCGGCCGGGTCCGACCAACCGGGACAACCGGGCGGTGCACGCGCTGGCGCGGATCATGTTGCACGGGCGGATCCCGAACATTCAGACCAGCTGGGTCAAGCTGGGGGTGACCGGCACCCAGGTGATGTTGCAGGGTGGGGCGAACGATCTCGGGGGCACCCTGATGGAGGAGACCATCTCCCGGATGGCGGGATCCGAGCACGGATCGGAGAAGACCGTCGAGGAGTTGCGGGCCATCGCCGAGGGCATCGGCCGCCCGGCCCGCGAACGCACCACCACACACGCACGACGCGAGGGACGGCCGCCGGCCGCATGAGCGAGACGCATCGGCTGGGCGACGACACCGTCGTCGGCATTCTGGATCGCGCCGCGCGGGGCATCAACCCCGTGCTCGATCTGGCCCTCACGGATCCGTTCGGCATCAAGGGCCGGACGTTCACCCCGACAGCGGAGGAACGGGGCGCCGCCGAGGCGCTGCTCGACGGCGTCGCCTGGGTGCTCGACACCGTGCGGTTCCCGGGGACGGCGTCGTGGGAGAAGGCGAGCGACGACGAGCGGGCACGGTGGTGGGTGACGCGGATCGGCGCGCTGAACACGATCGCGGTCGCGTCCCCGGGCATGTTCGGTGTGCTCCTCAACCGGCTCCCGATCCAGGACGTGCTCGGATTTGCGAATCAGGCCGTCGTGCTCGTCGCAGTGGCCCGGGAGCACGGCGTCACGAACCGGTCCGAGCAGGTGGACCTGCTGGCGTCCGTGCTCTGCCGGCGTGAGACGGACGCGTCCGCGGTGCTCGCCGGCGCGACGCCGCCATTCGCTTCGGCGCAGGGTGCATCGGTGTGGCGCCCGTTCGGACTGATCGGCGCGCTGTGGCGCACCGCGGGCACGGTGCGGGCGCTCAGTGACGAACTCGACAAGCGCCCGCAACCGGGCGGGACCTACGCGCTGCTGGGGAACATTCCGGTGGTCGGTGTGGTGGCCGGGTATCTCGGCGAACGGGGTGCGCTGGTGAGAGCCGTGAAACAGGCCGAGAAACGGATCGCGGCCCGGGCGTCGCTGCCCGCGGCGGTCCGCCGGGTCAGGTAACCCTCACCGCAAAGGGGTCCGCCGGGCAGGCGATAATGATTTCTTCCGCGAGGTACAAGCGGCCCGTACCTCGTGCTTACTCGTGTCAGAAAGGCAGGGAGAGCGGCAGTGCCCTACACGATTGCTGAACCGTGCGTGGATGTGCTGGACAAGGCGTGTATCGAGGAATGCCCTGTCGACTGCATCTACGAGGGCGGGCGGATGCTCTACATCCATCCGGACGAATGCGTGGACTGCGGCGCCTGTGAACCCGTCTGCCCCGTCGAAGCCATCTTCTACGAAGACGACGTCCCGGACCAGTGGAACGGCTACATTGCCGCGAACGTCGACTTCTTCGACGACCTCGGTTCCCCCGGCGGAGCGGCGAAGCTGGGCAAGGTCGACTACGACCCGCCGTTCGTCAAGGCGCTGCCCCCCATGGGCGAGGACTAGAGGTGCCTCGTATCCCGGTAGCCGCAGCACTTCCCGACTTTCCGTGGGACTCGCTCGAGTCGGCGAAGGCGAAGGCCTTCGCCCACCCGGGTGGCATCGTCAACCTGTCGGTGGGAACCCCGGTCGATCCGGTGGCCCCGATCATCCAGGAGGCGCTGACCGCGGTCGCCGCGGTGCCGGGATATCCGACGACGCACGGCACGGACGAACTCCGCAACGCCGCGGTCGAGGCGCTGCGCCGCCGCTACGGAATCACCGGCATCGACCCGGCGGCGGTGCTGCCCGCGATCGGCACGAAGGAGCTCATCGCCTGGCTGCCACGCCTTCTCGGGCTCGGCGCCGACGACCTCGTGGTCATTCCGGAACTCGCGTACCCCACCTACGAGGTGGGTGCGCTCCTCGCGGGTGCGCGGGTGATCCGCGCCGACGGTCTGAACCGCCTCGGTCCCGAGGGCGCGTCGCTGATCTTCGTGAACTCGCCGTCCAATCCCACCGGCAAGGTGCTCGGCCTCGACCACCTGCGGAAGGTGGTCGACTGGGCGCGCAGCCGGGGCGCCATCGTGGCGTCCGACGAGTGCTACCTGGGGTTGACCTGGGAAGGGGAAGCCCTCTCCATCCTCGACGAGCGGGTGAACGACGGCGATCTCACCGGTCTCCTCGCGGTGCACTCGCTGTCGAAGACGTCCAACCTCGCGAGCTACCGCGCGGGCTTCGTCACCGGTGACCCGGCGTTGGTCGCCGAACTCCTCGAGGTCCGCAAGCATGCGGGCATGATGGTGCCGTTGCCGATCCAGTCGGCGATGACCGCCGCGCTCAGCGACGACGACCACGAGAACGAGCAGCGTGAGCGGTACCGCCGGCGCCGCGAGATCCTTCTCGCCGCGGTGCGCGGCGCCGGATTCACCGTCGACGATTCCGAGGCCGGGCTGTACCTGTGGGCGACCCGCGGCGAAGCCTGCCGGGACACCGTCGAGTGGTTCGCCGAGCGGGGCATTCTCGTGGCGCCGGGGGAGTTCTACGGTCCCGGCGGCGGCACCCACGTGCGGATCGCGCTCACGGCCGACGACGAACGCATCGCGGCCGCAGCGGAACGACTGGCCTGACCCGAGTCGGCCCGGCCGGGACGGTCGCGGTGAAAGTATGGTGCCGTGACCCTCGACGACGTCGCCGACGAACTGTACGGCCTCGACCCCGGTGAGTTCGTCGAGGCGCGCACGACGCAGGTGACGGCGGCGCGGGACAACAAGGACCGCGCACTGGCCACCGAGATCGGGAAACTGCGGAAGCCGACGGTCGTCGGCTGGCTCGTCAACCTGCTCGCCCGCGAACTACCCGACGAGGTGGGTGCGCTCCTCGCCCTCGGCGACGCCCTCCGCGATGCGCAACGGCACCTGTCCGGCCCGGACCTTCGGCGGCTGACGACGCAGCGGCAGCAGGTGGTCCGGGCGTTGGCGCGCAAGGCGGGTGAGCTCGCCGCCGACCGGGGCCGGACCGTCGGCGAGGACGCGCTGCGCGATGTCGGCCAGACGCTGCACGCCGCGCTCGCCGACGCCGACACCGCCGAGCAGGTGCGGCGGGGCCGGGTGGTGACGGCGGCGACCTACAGCGGTTTCGGGCCTGCCGGACTCACCGTCGTCCAGGGAAAGACGGCGAAGAAGCCGCCGAAGTCCGAGCCCGCCTCCACGCCGCCGGCCGAAAAGCCGAAGAAGGCGAAGAAATCGCAGGAGCGTGATCTCGACGCCGCACGCGCGGCGGCCGAGGCGGAACTGGCGGACGCCACCGCCGGGGCCGACGAGATCCGCGGCGCGCTGGACGACGCGAACACCGAACTCGGGCGGGCGCGATCGACTCTGACCGAGATCGACCACCGGATCGAGGAACTGCGCGCCGAACTCGAACACGCCGAGCAGGAGCGGCAGTTCACCCGGAACGCGGAGAAGGCCTCGGCGGAGGCGGTGCACCGGGGAGAACGCGAACTGGAGGCGGCGGAGCGGCGGGTCGAGAAGGCCCGGCACGCACTCGACAATCTCGGTTGAGAAGAGTCCCGGAAACCTTGACCTCGAGCACCGTTGAGGTTCTAGCCTGACCTCATGTCCTTCACCGAGCAGGAACTCGACTATCTGGCATCACAGCGCATCGGCAGGCTCGCCACGGTGCAACCGGGCGGAACCTTGCAGGTCAGTCCCGTCGGCTTCCACTACAACCCCGACACGTCCACGATCGACATCCAGGGCTACAACATGGCCGCGAGCCGCAAGTTCCGCAACGTCGCCGACAACGGGAAGGTGGCGTTCGTCGTCGACGACGTGCCGTCCGTCGACCCGTGGCGGGTCCGCTGCGTCGAAATCCGCGGGCGCGCCGAGGCCCTCGACGCCGACGCCGCCCAGGCGAACGGCCTCGGCGGCCCGACCATCCGCATCCGCCCGGAACGCATCATCAGCTTCGGGCTCGGCGCCACCGACCAGGACGCCCACCAGCTCGTCGCGAACGCACGCGACGTGGAGAGCTAGGCGATGTCCGGGCGGTAGCCGGCCGCGAGGACGGCGACGGTGGACGGCGGTGTCAGGACCGTGGCGGTGCCGGTCGGCCGGTTCGACGGCGTCCCGTATCCGTCGGCCGACCACGGGACGACAGTCTCGTCGAGCACGACCGCAGGTCCGTCGTCGAACAGCACGAAGGTGCCGCGGGGCAACGACGACCACGCGGCCCGGTGCGTTCGCTGACGGGACCCGTCCAGTCGTTCCCCGTGCAACCGGGCGTCCATCTCGTCGGCGCTCGGCAGGCCGCCCCCGTTCGCGGACCGCCACGCGGCGCGAAAATCGTTGTACCGCTCGCGCCTGCAGAGGGCGCACGGCCGGTGCCCGGCGGCCAGCGCCACCGCCTCGTCGTGGAAGAACAGCACCGTGTAGTGGCCCTCGCTCCACTGCGGGACCGTGCGCGCCGGGTAGTCGGTGACGCAGATGATCCATCGTTTGCCGGAATGATTGCGTACCACGGAGTGCCCGCGGTGCAGGCAGCCCCGATTGCCCATGAACCGGCCGCGCAGTGGAATCGCGACGATGTCGGATCGGGGTGACACGCGGTTCCGTTCGGCCATGCGCCGATGCTAGCCAGCCCGTCGGCGCGTCAAAACCGGATGGGTACCCCCATCCAGAGCTAACCTGGGCTCGAGGGTTCCGTTCGGACGGGTGTCCCCGTCCGGCCGCGGTTCCCGGTCACAGTTCCTCACACGATCTGAGGGCAGGAGGCAGGCAGCATGGACGCCATCACCCAGGTTCCGGTGCCCACCAACGAGCCGGTCCACACGTACGCGCCGGGCAGTCCCGAACGTTCCCGAGTGCAATCCGCGCTCACCGACATCGCCACCAATCCCGTCGACATCCCGCACGTGATCGGTGGCAAACACCGTCACGGCAACGGCGACCGCGTCGACGTCGTGCAACCCCATCGGCATGCCGCCGTGCTCGGCACGCTGCGCAGCGCCACCCACGACGACGCGTCGGCGGCGATCGAGGCGGCCACGGCCGCGGCACCGGACTGGCGGGCGCTGTCGTTCGACGACCGGGCCGCCGTGATCCTGCGTGCCGCCGACCTGCTGTCCGGGCCGTGGCGCGAGACGCTCGCCGCGGCGACGATGCTCGGGCAGTCGAAGTCGGTCCAGCAGGCGGAGATCGACGCGCCGTGCGAGCTGATCGACTTCTGGCGCTTCAACGTTCACTTCGCCCGCCAGATCCTCGCCGACCAGCCGATCTCCTCGCCCGGTGTGTGGAACCGGCTCGAATACCGTCCGCTCGAGGGCTTCGTCTACGCCATCACTCCGTTCAACTTCAGCGCGATCGCCGGCAATCTGCCGACCGCGCCCGCGCTGATGGGCAACACGGTGATCTGGAAGCCGTCGTCGACGCAGACGGTCGCCGCGTACTGGACGATCAAACTGCTCGAAGCGGCGGGCATGCCCCCGGGCGTGATCAATCTGCTCACCGGCAGCGGGCAGGCGGTGTCGGAGGTGCTGCTGAGCGACCCCCGGCTCGCAGGAATCCACTTCACGGGTTCGACCCGCACGTTCCAGCACCTCTGGAGCGAGGTGGGCGCGAACATCGGGAAGTACGCGGGCTACCCCCGGCTGGTGGGGGAGACCGGCGGCAAGGACTTCGTGGTCGCGCACGCCTCGGCCGACGAGGACGTGCTGCGGACGGCGCTGATCCGCGGCGCATTCGAATACCAGGGCCAGAAGTGTTCCGCAGCCTCCCGTGCCTACGTCCCGAAGTCGCTGTGGCGGCGGATGCGGGACACGTTCACCGCGGAAGTCGACGCCCTCACCTACGGGGACGTGACCGACCTGGAGAACTTCGGCGGGGCCCTCATCGACCGGCGCGCCTACGACAAGAACGTCGCGGCCATCGAACGCGCCCGCGGCGCGGCAGGCCTCGAGATCGCCGTCGGCGGCAAGTACGACGACAGCGTCGGCTACTTCGTCCGTCCCACCGTGCTCCTCGCGGACGACCCCGACGACGAGGCGATGACCACCGAGTACTTCGGCCCGATCCTGACGGTGCACGTGTACGACGACTCGGCCCCGAACGCGTTCACCGACGTGCTCGCCAAGGTCGACTCGGCGGCCCCGTACGCGCTGACCGGTGCGGTGATCGCCGACGACCGGCAGGCCGTCGAGCAGGCGACGGCGGCTCTGCGGTTCACCGCCGGAAACTTCTACGTCAACGACAAGCCGACCGGTGCCGTCGTCGGGCAGCAACCGTTCGGTGGGGCCCGCGCGTCCGGCACCAACGACAAGGCCGGGTCCAAACTCAACCTGCTGCGTTGGGTGTCGGCCCGCACCATCAAGGAGACTTTCGTCCCCGCCACCGATTACCGATATCCGCACATGGGGTCGGAATGAAAGCGCCGACGGTTCTGGCGAATCCGCTTCGCCCGGCGATCCTCGCGGCGGCCCGGTCGTCGCGCGTCAAACGCGCCGTCACCGGTGCCCCGGTCACCCGGAAACTGGTCGACCGCTTCGTGGCGGGCGAGAGCCGGGAGTCGGCGCTGGCGTCCGTTCGGGAGATCCTCGATTCGGGCCGATCGGTGTCGATCGACTTCCTCGGTGAGGACACCCGTGACGCGGCGGGCGCGCAGGTGACGGTCGACGAGTACCTGGCGCTCGTCGCCGATCTCGGTGCCCTGCCGGAGGCGGCGGACAGGACGTCGGGGGTCCGCCGGCTCGAGGTGTCGATGAAGTTGTCGGCGCTCGGGCAGGCGCTCGCCGGCGACGGCAAACGGATCGCCACCGACAACGCCCGCACGATCTGCGCCGCAGCCGAGGCGGCCGGGGTGTGGGTGACCGTGGACGCCGAGGACCACACGACCACCGATTCGACGCTCGCGATCGTCCGCGAACTCCGCACCGACTTCCCCTGGCTCGGTGCCGTGGTGCAGTCGTATCTGCGCCGCACCGAGGACGACTGCCGAGCCCTCGGAGGCCCCGGTTCGCGGGTCCGGCTCTGCAAGGGGGCGTACCGGGAACCCGAATCCGTGGCATTCAAGGACCGCGCCGCCGTGGACGCCTCGTATCTGCGTTGCCTGACGATCCTCATGGAGGGCGACGGGTACCCGATGGTGGCCTCGCACGACCCGGCCGTCATCGACGCGGTCGCCCCGCTGGTCGGGCGCACCGGTCGCGCCGCGGACGCCTACGAGCACCAGATGCTGTTCGGGATCCGGGACGTCGAGCAGCGTCGGCTCGCTAACCAGGACAAGCAGGTTCGGGTGTACGTTCCGTACGGAAGCCAGTGGTACGCGTACTTCATGCGGCGACTGGCCGAGCGTCCCTCGAACCTGCGGTTCTTCCTGCGCTCGGTGGTCACCAAGGACTGACCGGCGCGGCCGCTGACCGGTTCCGCTGCGGGTGCGTCGTTGTAGAGTTTCGCGGTGACGACTTCAGGCGCGGGATGGATCAGCGCGGTCCTCTTCGCCGTCGTTCTCGTACTCGCCTCGCTGATCGCATCGGTGCAGATCGGCGAGGGGCGCATCGGCGAGATGCGGCTCACCCGTCCGCCGCGCACCGCGGTGGTGCTGTGGCTGCTGATCGCCGTGCCGTCACTGCTGCAGATCGTCGTTCCCGCCGTCCTCGACGCCCTCGAGCGTGACCCCGACCAGATCCGGGACCACCAGTGGTGGCGGATCTTCACGTCGGTCGCGGTGCAGGACGGGGGAGTGGCCGGAACCGTGGTGAACCTGCTCGTCCTCGCGTGGGTGGCGCCGCTCGCGGTGCGGGTGTGGGGTGGGGTCCGGGCGGTACTGCTGTTCGTGGCGAGCCAGATCATCTTCGGCCTGTTCACCGCGTTCCTGTTCCCGTCGCCCGGCGCGGGCAACTCGGGCGCCACGCTCGCGCTGGCCGCGTCGTTCGCGGGGTTGGTGGTGATGCAGTCCAAGGAGTGGTGGGTCCTCGCCGCGAGCGGGGGCATCGTGCTCGCCGGGGTCCTGCTGGTGGTGGTCGACGACGCCCACGGGCTGGCCGTCCTGACCGGGGCCCTGCTGGGTGCGGCACTCGCCACGGTCAGTCCGCCTCCGGGAGACCCACCGGACCGCCTCCGGGCCCTGTGAGAAGCTGTCGATGTGCTGCTGCGATCTCTGAATCCTCTGGCCGTCGCCCAGGGCGACGACATTCCCGACGCCATCCGGATCGGCGACACCACCCTGTCCCGCGGCGACGTGCTCGGCGCGGCGACGTCCGTGGCCGAACGGGTGGCACGCGCGGATCGGGTCGCGATTCTCGCCACCCCCACTGTGACCACGGTCCTCGCCGTTGTGGGCTGCCTCATCGCGGGTGTGACCGCGGTGCCGGTGCCACCCGATTCCGGACCCGCCGAACTCGAGCACATCCTGCGCGATTCCGGTGCGCAGGCGTGGCTCGGTGAGGCGCCGCCGGACGCTGCGGGCCTGCCCGTCGTGCCGGTGCGTGTCCACGCCCGGTCGTGGCACAGCTACCCCGAACCGCCCGAGTCGAGCATCGCGTTCGTGCTCTACACGTCCGGTACCACGGGACCGCCCAAGGGGGTCCTGATCAGCAGGAAGGCCATTGCCGCCGGTCTCGACGCCCTCGCGGACGCCTGGCAGTGGACCCGCAACGACACTCTGGTGCAAGGACTTCCGCTGTTCCACATCCACGGGCTCATCCTCGGTGTGCTGGGACCGTTGCGTATCGGCAGCAGGCTCGTCCACACGGTCAAACCCACCCCGGCGGCCTACGCGGCGGCACGGGGAACGATGTACTTCGGTGTCCCCACGGTGTGGAGTCGTATTGCCGGCGACCCCGAGTCGGCGCGGGCGCTGTCGGGTGCGCGACTGCTGGTGTCGGGGAGCGCCCCGCTGCCCGTCCCGGTGTTCGAGAAGGTGCAGGAGCTGACCGGGCTCGCACTCGTCGAACGGTACGGCATGAGCGAGACGATGCTCACGCTCAGCACCCGGGCCGACGGCGAGCGTCGCCCGGGGTGGGTCGGTGTGCCGGTCCGCGGCGTCGAGACCCGGCTGCGCGACGAGCGCGGTGGCGACGTCCCCCACGACGGCGAATCCATCGGCGGTCTGCAGGTGCGGGGGCCCATGCTGTTCGACGGCTACCTCGGCAGGCCCGACGCGACCGCCGAATCCTTCACGGACGACGGCTTCTTCAAGACCGGTGACGTCGCCGTCATCGACCAGGGCGGGTTCCACCGCATCGTCGGCCGCGAATCCACGGACCTGATCAAGTCGGGTGGATTCCGCGTCGGGGCCGGTGAGGTGGAGACGTCCCTCCTCGGCCACCCCAGCGTGCGGGAGGCGGCGGTCGTCGGCCTCCCCGACCCGGACCTCGGTCAGCGGCTCGTGGCGTTCGTGGTGGGGGACGACGTGTCGGAGGCCGCGCTGATCGATCACGTCGCCACCGAACTGTCGGTGCACAAGCGGCCCCGCGAGATTCGCGTCGTCGAGTCGCTTCCCCGCAACGCGATGGGCAAGGTGCAGAAGAAGCAGCTGTTCTGAAATCGGTAAGGTGGCGGGCGATACCGGCCCAACACGGATTGGCAGGCGCACAGTGAGTGTCGAGAGCATCGTTCAGAGCACCCGGATCGTCCTCGCCTCCCGGCCGGACGGCGCGCCGACCGCCGACAACTTCCGGCTCGAGGCGGTGAATCTCCCCGACCCCGCCGAAGGCCAGGTGCTGATCCGCGTCATCTACCTGTCGCTCGACCCGTACATGCGCGGCCGGATGAGTGCCGCCGAGTCGTACGCCGACCCGGTCGAGATCGACGAGGTCATGGTCGGTGGCACCGTCGGGCAGGTCGTCGACTCCCGGCACCCGGATTTCGCGACCGGTGACTACGTTCTCGGGTACGCGGGATGGCAGTCGCACGCCGTGGTCGACGGCAACCACCTCCGCGCACTCGACCGCGACGCCGCGCCGTTGTCGACCGCGGTCGGAGTGCTCGGCATGCCCGGCTTCACCGCGTACTCCGGCCTGCTGAAGATCGGGCAACCGAAAGCGGGCGAGACGGTGGTCGTCGCGGCGGCCAGTGGTCCGGTCGGCTCGGCCGTGGGACAGATCGCGAAACGGAAGGGCGCCCGGGCGGTCGGGATCGCAGGCGGACCGGAGAAGTGCGCCTACCTGCTGGACGAACTCGGATTCGACGCCGCCGTCGACCACCGGTCTCCGAACTTCGCAGAGGAGCTGCGCGCCGCGTGCCCCGACGGCATCGACGTCTACTTCGAGAACGTCGGCGGTGCGGTGGCCGCGGCGGTGCTGCCGCTGCTCAACCTGTACGCGCGCGTTCCCGTGTGCGGCCTGATCGCGCAGTACAACGACACCGAGGCCCCCGAGGGGCCGGATCGGCTGCCCGGGTTCTTTTCCCGGGTGCTCGTCAAGAGCCTCACCATCCGCGGGTTCATCCAGAGCGAGTTCGTCTCAGAGATGTACGCGGACTTCCAGCGCGACGTGTCCGAGTGGATCCGGGAGGGCCGATTCGCCTACCGCGAGGACATCGTCGACGGGCTCGAGAATGCGCCCGCGGCGTTCATCGGGCTCCTCCGGGGCAGCAACTTCGGCAAGCTGGTCGTCCGGGTCGCCGAGGAGAACTGACCGACCATCGGCTGTGGTGCCGGTATTCGCCCTGGACAGGGCGCTGTCGTGATAGAACGGTGACAGAAGCGGACCCTCGTTATGTGTGCGTGATGTCGATGATGCGGGAGTTCGGTGTCATCCACATATGGAAGCGGTCAGATCTATGACGAATCACAGTCCGGGGGCGGGTTCGCAGATCCTCGTCGACGGCAGGCCCGCGTCCGCCCCGCTGCGCGACACGCTGACCGTCGCGCAGAAACTGGTCCGCCACTTCGCCGACAACGTCACCCCGTGCGGTTCGCTGCCCGGTGAACAACTGCAGAGCGACGTCATGGATTTCACGATCGCCTGCCTCGGTCTCGGCATCCAGATGCTCGACGAGGGCATCAGCCCGACGGACGAGGACCTCGCGGAGGTGCGCAACAGTTCCGCGCGCTGGGCCCGCGAGGGGTTCCCGCTGAAACTCGTGCTCCGCATCCTCCACGAAGGCATCCGCGAGGCCGGCGACCTCGTCGCCTCGAACGCCCGCGAGGAAGACCTGCCCGAACTCCTGGTCATCCAGAAGGTGATGTTCACCCTCCTCGAATGCGTGACGGTCGCCGCCACGACCAGCTACGTGGAGGAACTCGAAGCGGTCAACAGCGAACGCGACGGCGCCGCAGTCAATCTCGTCACGGCGCTGTTCAGCGGCCGAAAGGCGGCGACGGCGGCCCGGCACGCAGGTGTGGAGCTGGCCGACGAGTACGTGGTGCTGGGGCTGTCGATTCCGTCGCATCCCACCGAGGCCGTGACCCACCGGCGCAAGGCCGTCGTCGCCCGGCAGAAGCTGCGCCGGTTGCAGATCGAACTGGCGGACGCCGCGGGTGGGGCAGCCCTGTGTTCGCTGAGCCCGGACGGCGGAACGCTGTTGCTTCCGGGCTCGCCGGAGCGGGCGTGGATGGTCTCCCTGCTCGACCGGATCGGAGCGGCCGCCGGGGTTCCCCTCACCGCCACGGCGACCCGGGTCCGCACTGCCGGTATCCCCGCGGCGGCGGACCAGGTCCACGAACTCCTCGACCTCGCCGATCAGCTGGCCCTGGAGCCGGGCCTCTACGAGATGGACGATCTGGCGCTCGAATACCAGCTCACCCGGCCGGGGCCGGGCAGGACCCACCTGGCTCGGCTCCTCGAACCGCTGCAGGGCTCGCCCGAACTGATCGAGACGCTCGAGGTGCACATCGGCCACGATCTGAATCGGCAGCGCACCGCGAAGCAGATGCACCTGCACACCAATACGGTGGACTACCGGCTCAAACGGGTGGCGCAGCTGACGGGCTGCGATCCGACCCGGCCCTCCGGGCTCCGGCGGATCCAGGCCGCGCTCGTGGCACGCCGGCTAGAGGTCGAGCAACCCAATCGCTGACCGGTCCGCTCGCGCCGCCGAGTGGAAATTCCTGTCACCAGCGCAAAGTTCTGCGGAGCACCGTTCGCTACGATGTGGGCCGGATCATATTCGGTCCGGTGCGACGGTGGTCGTCTCGTGACCGAACTGTTAGAGGGGGCAGGCGATGGCCGGAGGGCGTCATTCGAGCGCGGGGCCGGAGCGGGAGGGGCGCTCACCCGCCTTCTACGCGGTGTGCGCTGCCGCCGTGATCGGGCTCGTGGCCTCCGTCGTGGTCGTCGTTCAGGCGGTGCGCTCCTGGGCGGACGAGTGCGACCAGGTCACCGACTACACCCTCGCCGCCGACCCGAGCATCGCTCCCGCCCTCGGCGGCATCCTCGGCGAAGCGAAGCGCACCGACCTGGGCTGTGCGAACGTCGCCGTCGGCGCCGCGACGTCCGGCGACATCGCGGGACGGCTCGGCAAGGGAACCGGCGCCCCGGATCTCTGGATCCCCGACAGCGGCGCCTGGGTGGGCAAGGCGGCACTCACCGCGGCCGGACCGGTCGAGGTCATGACGGGGTCGATCGCGTCCTCGCCCGTCGTGCTGGCCTCCCGCGAGGAGGACGCCCCCACGTCGCCGACGTGGCTCGCCGCCCTGCAAATCAAGGACATCCAGCTGGGCAACCCCCTCGTGACCGGGGTCGCGCAGGCGCCGATCAACGCGGCACTCGCCGAGGGCCAGGCCGACCCCGTGTCCGCGGGGACGGTGCGGGCCGCGCTGGTTCCGCTCGCGCAGGAGGAAAGCGCGCGCACCGCGGACGAACCCGTCGGCGAGGAGATGCTCCAGGGTGTCGTCGACAACGGCGGAGTCGCCGTCGCCACCGAACAGTCCGTGCTCGAATTCACCGACGGTGACGGCGCCCGCACGCTCGCCGCGACGGTGCCCCCGACGGGCAGCAACTTCATGAACTTCCCGCTCGTCGTCACGTCGCCTGCCCCGGACCGGCACTACAAGGCCACCCAGGTGGCACGCGCCGTCGCCGCGGTCCTCGGCGGCGAGGAGGCCCGCGCGGTGCTCGCCGAGCACGGATTCCGCGGACCGGACGGAAGTCCACCGGCCGACGGCCGCGGCGTCGGCAGGATCACCAAGCTCGCGCTCGACGACGAGTCGCCGTTGCAGGACGCCCTGGGCGGGTGGGCGATGATGGCACTGCCGATCCGCACACTCGTCGCGATCGACGTGTCGGGGTCGATGGAGACCCCGGCCGGCGACCGGTCGCGCATGGATCTGACGGTCGATGCCGCCCTCGAAGGCAACGCGATGTTCCCGGACAGCGTGTCCGCCGGGTTGTGGGCGTTCTCGCAGGGGCTCGGCGGGGGACCGCAGGACTACCAGGAGCTGGTCCCGATCCGCCGCTACGACACCGTGGTGGACGGACTCACGCAGCGTGCGCTGATGGCCCAGCAGGCGGGAAAGGTCGAGGGGCTGATCGGCGGCGGCACCGGCCTGTACGACACGACGCTCGCCGCGTTCCGGACGGTGCAGGACACGTACGACCCGCGCGCAGTGAACAGTGTGATCATCCTGACCGACGGCGCCAACGAGGACCCGGACTCGATCACGAAGGAACAGCTCCTGAGCATCCTGGAGCGTGAGATGGACCCGGCCCGGCCCGTCATCATCGTGACCATCGGCATCACCGACGACGCCGACGCGGCCACGCTTGCCGAGATCTCGCGGGTGACCGGAGGGTCGAGCTACGTCGCGAAGGATCCCGCCGACATCGCCAACGTGTTCGTCAACGCGCTGGCCGCCCGCGGCCGCAGCTAGGGGAATTCCGTTCCGGCGCAGCGTGTGCCGACAAAAAGACGGTTCGGTTCGGCGGCCGGGTTCCACGTGTGGCGAGCGGAGCGGATTTTCCGGCCGGTACCTCTAGCCATCCACCTGCCGGTAGTGCTTGGGTGGAAGTGAGTGGGATCTCATTCGAGGAGCACATCATGGCCAAGCCGTTCAGAGGTGTCGTCAATCTCGATATTCGTGACTCTGTCCCGGACTGGGGACCGTACGAGCAACCGAAGGCCCCGCCAGGCTCACCGAACGTGCTGTACATCGTCCTCGACGACGTCGGGTTCGGTGCCCTGGGCTGTTACGGCGGGCCGATCGAGACGCCGAACATCGACAAGATCGCCGCCAACGGGCTGCGCTACGGTCAATGGCACACCACGGCCCTGTGCTCCCCGACCCGGTCCTGCCTGCTGACCGGCCGCAATCACACCACCAACGGAATGGCCTGTATCAGTGAGGCCGCGGTCGGTTTTCCCGGCGGCAACGGACACATCCCGCCGGAGTGCGCGACCCTCGCCGAGGTCCTGGTCGAGCAGGGGTTCAGCACGGCGATGGTCGGAAAGTGGCATCTGTGTGCCGAGGACGAGATGAACCTCGCCTCCACCAAGCGCAATTGGCCCGTCGGCCGTGGTTTCGAACGCTTCTACGGCTTCCTCGGGGCGGAGACCAACCAGTGGTATCCCGATCTGGTCCACGACAACCACCCCGTGCAGCAACCGGCCACTCCGGAGGAGGGCTACCACTTCAGCGTCGACATCACCGACAAGGCCATCCAATACCTCGACGACGTCAAGGCGATCGCCCCCGACCGTCCGGTGTTCCTGTACTACGCGCCGGGCTGCGCGCACGCACCACACCAGGTGCCCCAGGAGTGGGCCGACCGCTACCGGGGCCGGTTCGACGAAGGTTACGAGGCCTTGCGCGAGCAGACCCTGGCCCGGCAGAAGGAAATGGGCCTGGTACCCCAGAACACCGAACTTCCCCCGCTGAACCCGATCGGGACCCCCGACACGCGCACCGGACCCGACGGGCAACCGTTCCCGCCGCTCGACTTCACCCGACCCTGGGACACCCTCTCCGCCGACGAGAAACGGCTCTTCGCCCGAATGGCCGAGGTGTACGCGGGGTTCCTGTCTCACTGCGACGACCAGATCGGGCGCCTGATGGGCTACCTCGAGGAGATCGAACAGCTCGACAACACCATTGTCATGCTGGTCTCCGACAACGGCGCCAGCGGTGAGGGCGGCCCCAACGGTTCGGTCAACGAGAACAAGGTCGCCAACAGTGTGCCGGACGACATGGCCGAGAACATGAAGATGCTCGACGAGCTCGGCAGCACCAGAACCTACAACCACTACCCGAACGGGTGGGCGATGGGCTTCAACGCCCCGTTCAAGATGTGGAAGAGGTATTCGTTCAACGGCGGCACCTGCGACCCGTGCATCATCTCGTGGCCCGCCGGGATCGCCGCCCGTGGCGAGACCCGCGACCAATATCACCACGCCATCGATCTCGTCCCGACCGTGCTGGACTGCATGGGGATCGAACTGCCCGACACCGTGAAGGGTTACACCCAGCACCCGCTGCAGGGCGTGAGCATGCGGTACAGCTTCGATGCGGCCACCATTCCGACGGCGAAGCACACCCAGTTCTACTCGATGCTCGGCACCCGAGGCATCTGGCACGACGGTTGGAAGGCCGTGAGCACCCATCCGGCGATCAGCGGCTGGGGCCGGTTCCCCGAGGACTCGTGGGAGCTCTACCACACCGACGTCGACCGCGCCGAGCTGCGGGACCTCGCCGCCGACGAGCCCGGGCGGCTCGCCGAGCTGATCGGCCTGTGGTTCCACGAGGCCGGCGCCAACCAGGCGCTGCCCCTCGACGACCGCTCGGCGGTCGAGATCTTCACCACCCCCCGCCCCCAGCTCGCGGCGCCGCGCAACCGCTACGTCTACCGGGCGGGCGGTGCCGAGGTGCCCGAGTCGGTGGCGGTCAACATCCGAAACCGCTCCTACTCGATCGGCGCGCTGGTCGATCTCCGCGAACCCGGGGCGTCCGGTGTGCTGTTCGCACACGGCAGCCGCTTCGGTGGGCACGCCCTGTACGTCAAGGACAACCGCCTGCATTACGTCTACAACTTCCTCGGCAGCGAGGAACAGCGGATCAGCGCCACCGAGGATCTGCCGACCGGCGAGAACCTGCTCCTGGCCGCCTCGTTCGACAAGGACGGTGAGGATCCGCCCGGCACCGCTCACGGGGTGCTGACCCTGTACTACGGGGACCGCCAGGTCGGCGAGGGCAGGATCCGAACTCAGCCCGGCAAGTTCAGCATCGCCGGCGAGGGCCTCAGTGCCGGCCGCGACACCGGGGAACCCGTCACCGACGACTATCTCGGCACCGCGCCGTGGGCGTTCACCGGCGGCACCCTGAACCGGGTGGCAGTCGACGTCAGCGGTGAACCCTACGTCGACCTCGAACGCGAAGCAGCCGCCATGCTCTCGCGCGAGTGAGAGCATGGCGCCTCGACGGAGTCACCACTCCCTGGATTGCTGTCGCCACCGGGCGAAATCCCTACCGCCGTTCGGGAGGGCACATCATGGTCGCGATGAACTCATTTCGGGTTTCGTCCGCCCAGGAGGCGCTCTGGCTGGCGCAGAGGTTGGCGCCTGGCCTTTCGAACAATATTGCAGCGTATCTCGATATTTCCGGTGACATCGACCCTCCGGTGATGGAAGCCGCGCTGCGGCGAGTGGCGAAAGAGGCCCGTTCGGTACTGGTGAATTTCGTCGAGGACGGGGACGGCCCACGCCAGGTCGCGCGGGATTCGAACTCGTGGAAACCGTTCTTCGTCGATGTCAGTGCTGCGGCAGACCCCGAATCGGCGGCGAAAGCGTCGATGGCAGAGGTCTGCGCCGTGCCCTTCGATCTGGAACATGATGCGCTGTATCGAGCAGGCTTGATCAAGGTTCACGGCGCGCGATTCTTCCTGTGCGCCGTCTGCCACCACATCGTGATGGACGGGTTCGGCGTCGCGATTCTCGCGCGTCGAATCGGTGAAATCTACACAGCGCTGAAGGCGGGAAGACCGATCCCTGAATCCGGATTCGGCGGACCGGGACTGATTGTCGACGAAGATGCCCGCTACCGGCAGTCCGATCGATTCGCCCGCGACAAGGAGTTCTGGCGAAACTACACCGCTGCCTTGCCCGAACCACTGCGACTGCCACGGCATCCGAGTTCGCCGGTTCCCGTGACTTTGCATCACAGCCTGACGGTGTCGGACGATGAGACCGCGCAATTGCTCACGGCGGCAGAATCGATCGGGACACCGGTGCCGGGCTTCCTGGCGGCAGCGGTAGCCGGACTCTTCCACCGGCTGTCGGGTACGTCGGAATTCATGATGCGATTGGCCGTCGCCAATCGAGTCGGTGCCGCCCGGCGAACCCCGGGGCTGGTATCGAATTGGGTGCCCTTCCGGGTGGAGATCCCCCCGCGGTCGCTTTTCGCCGCAGTCGCGCACGACGTGGGTACCGCGATTCGTTCCGTTTTGCGTCATTCCCGTTACCAGGGTTCTGACATAAGACGAGACAGAGGATTGTCCGGATCCATGGAGAATCGGTTCGGTCCGATTCTGAATATCATCCCGTTCTTCGATTCGATCGACTTTGCCGGCAACCCGTCATCCATGCGCGGCGTGTCGTTCGGCCCCGTGGACGACCTTTCGATTTCGATCTACTACGGCGGACGCAACAGTGCAGGCATGCACATCGAGATCGACGCGAACGGCGCGCTGCACAGCAGTGAGGACGTCAGGCTCTATGCGGATCTGCTGATGGCTTTCGTTCGTGCGGTCGTCGCCGATCCGGCAGGCCGGACAGAGCAATACGACTTCCTCCGACCCACCGAACGCGAACTGGTACTGCGGACCTGGAACGACACGACGGTACCGGTTCCCCAGGCCACCCTTCCCGGCCTGGTCGAACAGCGGGCCGCCGCGACACCCGACGCGGTGGCGCTGACTCTCGGCGATGGGCACTGGACCTATCGAGACGTCAATGACCGGGCGAATCGGTTGGCGCGGTATCTCATCGCGTGCGGTGTGGGCCCCGAATCCATCGTGGCCGTCGCGATGCCACGTTCGTCCGAACTGATCGTCGCACTCCTTGCGACTCTCAAGGCCGGTGGCGGATATCTTCCGATCGATCCGAACTATCCCAGCGCGCGAACCGCTTTCATTCTCACCGATGCCGCACCCCTCCTGGTTCTGACCGACACCGCGACCGCCGCATCGTTGCCGGACAACGACATTCCTTGTCTCGTGTTGGACCCGGACGACGCCGGCACCGAGGGAATCTCAGCGGTGACCAACCCTGCCGACGATGAGCGGATCGCCCCGCTGAGACCCTCCAACACCGCGTACGTCATGTATACATCCGGTTCGACCGGCACCCCGAAAGGGGTTGTCATCACCCACCGCAACGTGGTGTCGTTGTTTGCCGGGACCGATCGGTGGTGCGGTTTCGGAGATGGGGATGTGTGGGCCTGGTGTCATTCACAGGCCTTCGACTTCTCGGTGTGGGAGTTGTGGGGGGCATTGGTGCACGGCGGGCGAGTCGTGATCGTGCCCTGGGACGTGGTGCGCTCGCCCGCCGAGTTGTGGAATCTGGTGCGGCGGGAGCAGGTGACGATCCTCAATCAGACCCCCTCCGCGTTCTACGAGTTCGCAGACGCCGAACGCAGGGACCATTCCCGTGGGCCCGATTCGGTTCTGCGAATGGTGGTTTTCGGGGGAGAGGCATTGGACCCGGGCCGGCTACGCGACTGGCTCCCGGGCGAACGTCCGAACACTCCGGTTCTGGTGAACATGTACGGAATCACCGAAACCACGGTGCATGTGAGCTATCTGGAGTTGACCGCAGGCGTCGGCGACGGCGGTCGTAGCCCGATCGGGACTCCTATCGGCAACGCGCGGATTTACGTGCTGGGTCCGGGACTGGTGCCGGTGCCGATCGGAGCGGCGGGGGAGTTGTACGTCGCCGGGTTCGGGGTCGGCCGAGGATATGTGGGAAGGCCGGGGTTGACGGCGGAACGGTTCGTCGCGTGCCCGTTCGGCGAACCCGGTTCGCGGATGTATCGGTCCGGCGACGTGGTGCGGTGGACGTCCGACGGCGTGCTCGATTTCGTCGGACGGGTGGACGAGCAGGTACAGGTGCGGGGATTCCGGGTCGAACCAGGGGAGGTCGAGACGGCACTGATGTCGCACCCTGCGGTGGCGCAGGCGGCGGTGATCGCCCGGGAACCCGCTGCCGGAACCGATGCACAGCTGGTGGGGTATGTCGTGCTCGACAGGGGTGTCGCGCTCGTCCGTGACAGGGAGCGGGAGGCAGAGCTGGTTTCGCAGTGGCGGCGGGTGTACGACGACCTGTATTCCGGGGACGCGTCCGATGCCGGTGAGCCGCTCGACCAGGCAGCGTTCGGAGAGGATTTCGGGGGGTGGAACAGCAGCTACACCGGGAAGCCCATCGCCCTCGAGCAGATGCGGGAATGGCGCGCGGCGGCCGTCGCACGGATTCGCGAGCTCGGGCCGGCTCGGGTGCTGGAGATCGGAGTCGGAACAGGGCTGTTGCTGTCGCAGTTGGCGCCGCACTGCGAAGAGTATTGGGGCACCGACTTTTCCGCCACCACGATCGACGATCTGCGATCACAGTTGGCGGATCGGCAGGACCCGTGGGTCGAGCGGGTGCACTTGAGGGTCCAGGCCGCCGACGACCTCGGGGGTGTGCCGCTCGGCGTCTTCGACACAGTGGTGTTGAACTCGGTCGTGCAGTACTTCCCGAACGCGGGGTACCTGATCGACGTGATCGACACTGCAGTGCAATTGCTGCGCCCCGGGGGCGTGCTGTTCCTCGGTGACGTGCGGAATCTTGCGTTGCTCCGGGAATTCGCGACAGGCGTGCAGATCGCCAACGCACATGCCGACACAACCGTCATGGTGTTACGCGATCGGGTGCGCCGGAGCATTGAGGCCGAGCAGGAGTTGCTGCTCGCGCCGGAGTTCTTCACAGCGTTGCCGACGCTGATCCCCGACATCGGCGCGGTCGACATTCAACTCGAGCGCGTCCGGTCAGTCAACGAATTAAGCTGTTACAGATACGAAGTCGTGCTGCGCAAGAATCCTGCGAATGCCCGGTCGCTGGCTGATGTGCCGTCGACGTCGTGGCAGCGAATCGGCGATCCCACCGCGCTGCGGAAGTTCCTGACGGGCCGCCGTGCGGACTGTGTGCGGGTGATCGGCGTACCGCACAGGGGACTGGCGCCCGATGTCGAGGCCACACACGCTCTCGACGTTGCCGCTGACCGCGATCACGTTCCCACCCGGCATGAGGCGGACAGCCGGACGGACGCGATGTTGCCGCAGGACTGTCACGACTTGGGTGAGGCGCTGGGGTTCGCGGTGTCGGTGACCTGGTCACCGGCACCGGGCCTGATGGATGTGATATTCACCGATATCACGACCCGGGCGCACGAAAACGCGCACGCATCCGGCGCGGTGTCCGATGTCTACCTGCCCGGGGAACCACTCGGTGACATGACCGAATACGTCAACGACCCCGGTGCAAGCAGACTGCCGTCCGAGGTTCGTCGTTTCGTGGCCGGGCGGCTGCCGGAGTTCATGGTGCCCGCGGCGGTGGTGGTGCTGGATCGGTTGCCGCTGACGGTGAACGGCAAGCTCGACCGAAAAGCGTTGCCCGCGCCGGACTTCGTGGGTGGCGTGTTCCGGGCCCCGCGGTCACGGGTGGAGGAGACGCTGGCGTCGCTCTACGGTGACGTGCTCGGTCTTCCACGGGTGGGGATCGACGACAGTTTCTTCGACCTGGGCGGGCATTCTCTGTCCGCGACGCGGCTGGTGGGGTTGATCCGCAACGCGCTCGGGGTGGAGGTGCCGATCCGGGTGGTGTTCGAGTCCCCGTCGGTCGCGGAGTTGGCGTCCCGGCTGGGTGACGCTGCGGTGGCGAGGGTGTCGTTGCTTCCGCGGGTGCGGCCGGAGCGGGTGCCGTTGTCGTTCGGGCAGGCCCGGTTGTGGTTTCTGTATCTGTTGGAGGGGCCGTCGGCGACGTACAACATTCCGGTGGCGGTGCGGTTGACCGGTGCTCTTGATGTGGGGGCGTTGGTGGCGGGGTTGGGGGATGTGGTGGCTCGGCACGAGAGCCTGCGGACGGTGTTCGGTGAGGATGGCGGTGTGCCGTTCCAGCGGATCCTGTCGGCTGAGCAGGTCGACGCGGAACTGCCGGTTGAGGTCGTCGACGCCGGGGACGGCACTGCGATGGATGTGGTCGCGGAGGCTGCGGGACATCGGTTCGATCTGTCCGGCGAGATTCCGATTCGGGCAACGTTGTTGGAATGCGGTTCCCGAGAGCACATCCTGGTGTTGGTGCTGCACCATATCGCGGGGGATGGGGGTTCGTTGGCGCCGTTGGCTCGGGATGTGGCGGTCGCGTATGCGGCGCGCACCGGGGGCGAGATGCCGGGGTGGGTGCCGTTGCCGGTGCAGTATGCCGATTACACGCTGTGGCAGCGGGAGCTTCTGGGCAGTGCGGATGATCCGCGGAGTGTGCTGGTCGCGCAGGTGGAGTATTGGCGGGCCGAGCTGGCGGGGTTGCCGGAGTGCATCGAGTTGCCGACTGATCGTCGACGTCCGGCCGAACCGAGTTACCGGGGCGGGACCGTGGAGTTCGCGATCGAACCGGAACATGCTTCGGCAGTCACGGAACTTGCCCGCAGATGTGGGGCGACACGATCGATGGTGCTGCAATCCGTGCTCGCCGTGCTGCTCCACCGGCTCGGCGCGGGAGAGGATATCGCGATCGGTGGGCCGATCGCGGGCCGTACCGACGAGGCGTTGTCCGAGTTGGTGGGGTTCTTCGTCAACACCTGGGTGTTGCGGGTGGATGTGTCGGGGAATCCGCGGTTCGATCAGGTCCTCGACCGGGTGCGGGTAAAAGCTCTAGGTGCGTACGAGAATCAGGATGCGCCGTTCGAGCGGTTGGTGGAGTTGCTGAATCCGGTTCGTTCGACGGCGTATCATCCGTTGTTTCAGGTGTCGTTTGCGATGCAGGACAATGTGTTTCCCGATGTCGCGTTCCCCGGGTTGGGGTGGGAGACGTTGCCGGCGTCGACGGGGACGTCGCGTTTCGATCTGTCGTTCACCGTCGCCCCCACCGAACGGCAGGGTCTGGCCGGAGTCATCGAGTACGCGAGTGACCTGTTCGATCGGGCGACGGTGGAGGGTATCGCGGCCCGGTACGTGCGGTTGCTGGAGCTGATCGTCGCGGATCCGCGCGGGCGGATCGAGGGGTACGAGATCCTCGAGCCGGACGAACGCACACTCGTACTGGAGAGCTGGAACGACACGTGCGCACCGATACCGGACTCGACGATCCACGGTTTGTTCGACGCCCAGGTCGCCGCGACTCCGGACGCGGTGGCCGTCACATTCGGCGACGGGACCTGGACCTACCGGGAGCTGAGCAGTCGAGCGAACCGACTGGCACACCGTTTGATCGGTGTGGGTGTCGGACCGGAAGTGCTGGTCGCGGTCGCACTGGAGCGATCACCCGAGTTGATCATCGCGCTTCTGGCCATCCTCGAGGCCGGCGGTGCATACCTCCCCATCGACCCCCGCTATCCGAGTGCACGGACCGAGTTCATCCTGCGCGACGCTGCGCCGATCCTGATCCTGACCGACACCGCGACCGCAAGCATGCTGCCAGACAACGGCATCCCCGCACTGCTGCTCGAGACGTGTTCGGAACAGGGCGAACACTGGGAGGACACCGCCGGCAACGGCCGCACCACAACGCTGCGACCGGACAATACCGCGTACGTGATGTACACCTCCGGATCAACCGGCACCCCGAAAGGGGTGACGATCAGCCACCACAATGTCGTCAACTGCATGGTGCACGTGGCCTCGCGTCTCGGTGCGCCAGGGTTGGCCCGGGTGCTGGCAAGTACATCGGTGAGTTTCGACGTGTCCGTGTTGGAGATTTTCGCCGCGTTGTGCGCCGGCGGGAGTATCGACGTGGTCCGTGACGTTCTCGTGCTCGGCGAACACCGCACCTGGAGCGGGAGTGTGATCAGCACGGTCCCGTCGGTGTTCGCGGAGGTACTCGACCAGATCGAGAACACGGTGAGCGCGGAGACGGTGGTGTTCATCGGTGAGCAGTTGTCCGGTCGATTGCTCGGTGCCGTTCGTGCCGCGATTCCTGGAGTCCGGGTGGTCAATGGGTACGGTCCGACCGAGACCACCGTCTACGTGACCAGCCGGGTTATGGAGCAGTCGGACGAGTGTGCCGGCGAATCGGTGTCGATCGGTGTGCCGGTAAGGAATTCGCGGGTGTTCGTGTTGGGTGCGGGGCTTGGGCCGGTTCCGGTGGGTGTGGTGGGGGAGTTGTATATCGCCGGGGTGCAGTTGGCGCGTGGGTATTTGGGTCGGCCGGGTTTGACGGCGGAGCGGTTCGTGGCGTGTCCGTTCGGTGTGCCTGGTGCGCGGATGTATCGGTCGGGGGATCTGGTGCGGTGGGCGGTTGGTGGTGTGCTCGAGTTCGTGGGGCGTGCTGATGAGCAGGTGAAGGTGCGGGGGTTCCGGGTGGAGCCGGGGGAGGTCGAGGCGGTGCTGCTGTCGCATCCTGCTGTTTCGCAGGCTGTGGTGATTGGTAGTGAGTCTCCGGCGGCTGTTGGGGTGGGGTGTCGGTTGGTGGGGTACGTGGTTCTCGAGTCCGTCGGCACGGTTGCGGGTGTGGGGTTGCGTGAGTTCGTGGCCGGGCGGCTGCCGGAGTTCATGGTTCCGGCGGTGGTGATGGTGGTGGATCGGTTGCCGTTGACGGCGAATGGGAAGCTCGACCGAAAAGCGTTGCCGGCGCCGGAGTTCGTTGGTGGGGTATTTCGTGGGCCGCGGTCGCCGGTGGAGGAGACGTTGGTGGCGTTGTTCGCGGAGGTGCTGGGTGTTCCGCGGGTGGGGATCGATGACGGGTTTTTCGATCTGGGTGGGCATTCGTTGTCGGTGACGCGGTTGGTGAGCCGGATTCGGTCGGTGTTGGGGGTGGAGGTTGCGGTTCGGGTGGTGTTCGAGTGTCCGTCGGTCGCGGAGTTGGCGCCGCGTCTGAGGGAGGGGCCGGTTCGGGTGCCGTTGCTCCCGCGGGTGCGGCCCGAGCGGGTGCCGCTGTCGTTCGCGCAGGCCCGGTTGTGGTTCCTTCACAAATTCGAGGGACCGTCGGCGACGTACAACATTCCGGTGGCGGTGCGGTTGACCGGTGCTCTTGATGTGGGGGCGTTGGTGGCGGGGTTGGGGGATGTGGTGGCTCGGCACGAGAGCCTGCGGACGGTGTTCGGTGAGGACGACGGTGTGCCGTTCCAGCGGATCCTGTCGGCTGAGCAGGTCGACGCGGAACTGCCGGTGGAGGTCGTCGACGCCGGGGACGGCACTGCGATGGATGTGGTCGCGGAGGCGGCGGGCCATCGATTCGACCTGTCGGTGGAGATCCCTGTGCGTGCAACGCTTGTGCGATGCGGCGAGAACCAGCACATCCTGGTGTTGGTGCTGCACCATATCGCGGGAGACGGGGGCTCGTTGGCGCCGCTGGCCCGTGACGTGGCGGTCGCATATGCGGCGCGTACCGGGGGCGAGATGCCGGGATGGGTGCCGTTGCCGGTGCAGTATGCCGATTACACGCTGTGGCAGCGGGACCTTCTGGGGAGCGAGGACGATCCGGGCAGTGTGCTGGCCGCGCAGGTCGGGTATTGGAAGACTGAGCTGGCGGGGTTGCCGGAGTGTATCGAGCTGCCTACCGATCGTCGGAGGCCGGCGGCGCCGAGTTACCGTGGCGGCACGGTGGAGTTCGCGATCGAACCGGAACGTGCTTCGGCAGTCACGGATCTTGCCCGCAGATGTGGGGCGACACGATCGATGGTGCTGCAATCCGTGCTCGCGGTGCTGCTCCACCGGCTCGGCGCGGGAGAGGATATCGCGATCGGTGGGCCGATCGCGGGCCGTACCGACGAGGCGTTGTCCGAGTTGGTGGGGTTCTTCGTGAACACGTGGGTGTTGCGGGTGGATGTGTCGGGGAATCCGCGGTTCGATCAGGTCCTCGACCGGGTGCGGGTAAAGGCTCTAGGTGCGTACGAGAATCAGGATGCGCCGTTCGAGCGGTTGGTGGAGTTGCTGAATCCGGTTCGTTCGACGGCGTATCATCCGTTGTTTCAGGTGTCGTTTGCGATGCAGGACAATGTGTTTCCCGATGTCGCGTTCCCCGGGTTGGGGTGGGAGACGTTGCCGGCGTCGACGGGGACGTCGCGTTTCGATCTGTCGTTCAGTCTCGCCCCCACCGAACGGCAGGGTCTGGCGGGGGTTGTCGAGTACGCGAGTGACCTGTTCGATCGGGCGACGGTGGAGGGTATCGCGGCCCGGTAT
>NZ_NSDZ01000019.1:0-9951 GCF_002300155.1 Rhodococcus sp. ACS1 | reverse complement strand
GAGGCCAGCGACGTAGACGACCTGTACGACGCGGCCCGTGTCCTCAACGACGCGATCGACCTGGTCGAACAGGTCATCGAACGTCAATCACCAATCGCGGGACACCTCAACGCGGAGTAGTCGGGTGTAAGCCAGCTTCACGCACTGTGAATCCAGCTTCACGCACGGTGTAAGCCAGCTTCACGCCTGACTGACGGGCTACAACCACCTGGTAGAGAGTGCTTCCGCGCGGTGTTGACGCCTGCGCCGTCGACGGTTTTCCATGGGTGGTGCGCCCCCGGTGCAGACCATGGTGGGAGCGAAACCCAGAAGCACTCGTCGGCCGGGCGCTCCCGCGCTCTGAGAAGCCCTGTGCCGGTTTCGCCTATCCGCTCATACCGGGGTGGGGGTGAAAGTCGCTGTCCGTCGAGCTGAGCGTCTGGGGGTGTGGCTGGACGGTCGGCCGGGAGAACGGCTGTGCTGAAGGTTCGCCCGCTGGGTCGGCACCGCCCGTTGGTGGGCGTTGGGGTTGCAGGGTGGCGTGGCCGGTCTGCTGGTCGAGCGTGCAGGCACACCCTCAGACCGGAGGTCACCACGCGGGGGTTTTCAGGTCATGACGGAACTTCGGGAATTCCGGAATCAGGAGATCGGGTGTCGGCGGGTTATCTGATATGGCTGGTACGTCCTACCCGAATATTTGATCGCGAGAGGGCCGGGCCGAGGGCGGGTTATCTGATATGGCTGGTACGTCCTACCCGAATATTTGATCGCGAGAGGGCCGGGCCGAGGGCGGGTTATCTGATATGGCTGGTACGTCCTACCCGAATATTTGATCGCGAGAGGGCCGGGCCGAGGGCGGGTTATCTGATATGGCTGGTACGTCCTACCCGAATATTTGATCGCGAGAGGGCCGGGCCGAGGGCGGGTTATCTGATATGGCTGGTACGTCCTACCCGAATATCGAATGTTGAGGCTTGGCTGGCGTGTCCTACACGAACATTGGGGCTGGTGGGTGCATGATGCCCCGCATGGCGACGCTGACGGACGACCGGTGGGCTGGTGAGGTGCTGCTGCCGTACCGGCCGTACGCGACGAACGACTACACCACGGGCCAGCGTCGGCGCAGCCGAGACGACGCCCTGCTGATGAAGTACATCCAGCACAGCCCGCACGCCCTCATCGGGTCCATCGTCATCGACTGCGACCACCCCGACGCGGCGATGCGCGCGTTCGAGCAGCCACGTGACCACCCGGCACCGTCATGGGTGGCGCAGTCACCGTCCGGCCGCGCTCACCTCGGGTGGTGGCTCGACTCGCCGGTGTGCCGCACCGACTCGGCACGGTTGAAGCCGCTACGGTTCGCGCAACGCGTCGAGGCCGGGCTGAGACTGTCGGTGGACGGCGACTTCAGCTACGGCGGCATGCTCACCAAGAACCCGATCCATCCGTCGTGGGAAACGATCTACGGGCCGTCGGAGCCGTACAGCCTGCGTGACCTCGTCACCCCACTGACGCCGCGGCAGATGCCACGCCGACCCGACCGCGCCGCCGGGCTGGGCCGGAACGTCACGCTGTTCGACACCGCGCGTAAGTGGACGTACCGGCAGTGGTGGAGCCACCGCGACGACACCGACCGGGTGTGGGATCAGTTGGTGCTGCGGTACTGCATGGAGATCAACAACAACGAGTTCGCGGTGCCGTTGCCGTTCCGCGAGACCATGTCTACCGCCTACTCCATCTCGCGGTGGACCCGGCGGAACTTCACCGAGGACGGGTTCCGAGCGATCCAGTCCGCACGCGGCCGGATCACGACGCCCGCGAAGGTCGAGGCAAACCGTAAGCGCCGCACCAGGATCGAGTTCAGCGCACTGCTTGAGGCGGCGACGCTCTGATGGGCGCGAAGGAGCCCGCCCGCCGCACGAAGACGGCCCGCGAACTCGCCGAACAGTTCGGGGCGACGCCGCGCACGATCCGCCGGTTGATCGCCGAACCCCGCGACGACTTCGAGGCCCGTGCCGCCGCACGTCGCGCGCAGGCCGTCGAGCTTCGCGAACAGGGCATGAGCTACAAGGAGATTGCCGAGGCGATGGGCACCGGCACCGGCACCGTCGGGCGACTTCTGCACGACCACCGGAAACGCATGGCGTCATAACACGTTTGGGCGCTTCGAACCACACCGCTGTACTTTCCCGCCGACCTCATTGCCCCCACCAACCACCCCAATCACCCACCGCCACACGGGCAACACGGGCAGGTGAACAGCCCGGCCTTGAGTGCTAGCGTGGGCGGCGCGAGCAGGACCCCGCTCCAAATAGGGTGGATCGGAGCCGTAGCAGGCGGGGAAACGTTTCGCGAAGGGCGCAAAACGCCCTGGGGGCAAAAGGTGTAACACCACCGGCCGATCCGACGGAGCCGAGTGAGTGGCCGCACACACGGTTTATTTCGTGTGTTCGGAAGGACACTCACCATGGCTCTCACCGCCGTCTCCCATCACCACGGCCGCGTCGCGTCCCTCTCCCGCGACCGCGAACCCGACGACCCCGAACTCGTCGAGGCCAGACAGAACCTCGCCGCCGCCGTGCTCACCGCCCACATCCGCAAGGTACTGACCGAGGGGCTGACCCTCACCGACGACCAGCGGAAACGCATCCACGAGGTACTCCGGTCGGGCGGTGCCCGGTGAATCCTCTCGACATCGCACGCGCCCTCATCGGCTGCGGCATACCGATATTCGTCGCACACCCGGCATTGGAAGGCGGCACCTGGAACCCCCGCAGCGGGCACGGCAAGTGCGGGTACTGGCTGCCCACACGCTGGCAGAACACCATCCCCGACCCGACCGTGTTGGACGGCTACCGACCCGGTGACGCCCTGTGCATGGTCACCGGCCACGGCATCGACGTGGTGGACACCGACCCCCGCAACGGCGGCGACACCGAACGCGCTGGCCTGGACGCCGCCGGAATCATGCCGACCGTCTACGGCAGGACCGCGACACCGTCCGACGGCACCCACGAACTCGTCGCATCGCTGAAGGTGCACAAGGGCACCCCCCGACCCGGCATCGACGTGCAGGCCGGTGACCTCGACGGCAGGGGCCGCGGTTTCGTGTTCCTCCCGCCCACCCGCAAGGCCGCGAAGGACGGCACCGGCACCATCACCGACACCATCGGTGAATACCGCTGGGAACTCTGCGACCTGGACCGATGGGCCGAGGACCACGACACCGACGACAGCGGCGACGCCCTGGCCGAACTGGTGGCCCGCAGCGCCGAACGGGACCGGCTCACCGTGACCGGCGAACCCGGACCCGAGTACACGGCCATGCCCGACGACCAACAGGCCAGCGTCGACCGGTGGATCGCCGCGGCGCTGGACGGCATCGCCGCCGACCTGCGGGCCGCGAAGGACTGGCCGGTCGGGCACCGCGACGACCACGGACGCGGCTGGGAGAAGCTGACCGCCGACGCCTGCCACCGGCTCGGAGCGCTGGCCCGGGCGCCGTGGAACGCGCTCGGCTACCCGGCGTGCTGGGAACTGGTGCAGATCAACGCGCCCACCGACGACACGTGGACCGCCGGCGACCTGGCAGGCAAATGGCGGGCGCAGCGCGGCCGGGGCAACGCCGACGCCCTCCCCGACGCGCTGACCCCGGCACCCGCGGGTGATTCCACGGGCGGCGGCACCACCGTCGTCACGATCACGACGCGCACCCACGGGCAACTGCACATCGCCGAACGATTCGAGGCCGAGCACGACGAGAAGCTGATCCACGTGCACGGCATCGGGTGGCTGCACTGGGACGGCACCCGGTGGACCGAAGACCAGCACGGGCACGCCCTCCGGGCGGTGCGGCGAACCCTCCGCAAGGCGCTGGCCGAGTCCGCCAACGGCCGCGACCTCGATCTCCGCAAGGACGTGGCCAAGTGCGAGACCTCGGCAGGCATGGGCGGGGTGCTCGCCATCGCCGCCAGCGCCGAATGCTTCGCGAAGACCGTCGACGACCTCGACGCCGACCCGTACCTGATCAACTGCGCCAACGGCACACTCGACCTGCACACCATGCAGATCCGGCCACACGACCCCGCCGACCTCATCACGAAGGTGTGCCGGGGCGCGTACCGTCCCGGAGCCGTCTCACCGCTGTGGACCGAATTCCTCGACCGGGTGCTCCCCGACCTGGCCGTCCGCGAATTCCTGCAACGGTACGCGGGTCTCGCGCTGGCCGGGGTGTGCCTGGAACACCTGCTCGCGATCCTCACCGGCATCGGCCGCAACGGCAAAACCGTGTGGTACGAGGCGGTGCGCCACGCGCTCGGTGACTACGCGGCGATGGCCGAACCGGACCTGTTCCTGCACAAGGAGGGGGCGCACCCCACCGGGGAGGTGGACCTACTCGGGCGGCGACTGGTCATCGTGTCCGAGAACGACCGGGGCCGGAAACTGGCCGAGGCCACCGTCAAACGGCTGACCGGCGGCGACCGGATCAAGGCACGCCGCCTGTACCGGGACTTCATCGAGTTCGACCCGTCGCACACGCCGGTACTCGTCACCAACTTCAAACCGACCGCACGCGGCGACGACGCAGCACTGTGGGCGCGGCTGGTGGTGGTGCCGTTCGAGATCGTGATCCCCGACGACGAGCAGGACCCGGAGCTGGGCGAGCGGCTGAGGCTCGAGGCGGACGCAATCCTGGCGTGGGCCGTCGCCGGGTGGGTCGACTACCGCGAGGGCGGCATGCGGGCACCGGCCAAGGTGACCGAGGCGACCGGCGACTACGCCCACGAGTCGGACACGGTCGGCCGATTCATCGAAGACCGGTGCACCGCCACGTCACCCGCTCAGCGCGTATCGGTGCCGGATCTGTTCGAGGAATGGATGCGGTGGTGTGCCTCCGAGGGCGAAGACCCCGGCACCAAACGGGGCTTCAACGAAGCCGTCCGGCGGGCCGGTTTCAGCCAGCTCCCGCCATCGTCGGGACGCCGATTCTGGGAGGGAATCGGGTTGCAGCCCAAGGGTGGGGGTGAAAGTAAAAACATGCCCTGACCTGGGAAAGCACATTCAGCACCGACCGGCGGTAACTTTCCAATCTCCCCCCACGCGGAAAAAAGTTACCTGCAAACGGTGCTGAATGTGCTTCGGCCCCTTGCTCAGCACCCTGGGCAGGCCCCTGCTCACCCCCCTGGGCAGGCCGGAAAATTCGCTAGAGAGTTCAGTGGCGAACAGATGTCCGCCAGCCACACTTTCCGATTTACGGGTTGACCCGGCCCCCCCTCTCCCCGCTTCGCTCACGCGTTCACGACGTCGTGACCGTGTTCCGCCAACGACTGAGAGGCACAACCGACTATGGCAAGCAACCACCACCACGGGGCCGATCTCCACCCGGCGGGCATCGAAGCCGTCTACCGGGCGTTGCACGGGAATCCGCCACCCGGCACCGACACCGAACACCCCCAACCGGCACCGACACCGGACCCCAACAACCGGAACGGTCGAACCGGCACCACCGAAGGAGCACAACCACTATGACCATGACACCCGACCAGTCGATGAACTGGAAGATCAGGGTTCTCGTCGCCAACATCGTCAACGCCATGACACCCGAGGAACGCGCCGACTGCCACGGCACCGCCGTCGACGCCCTCGAAGACGGCTACGGCGGCGTGGACCTCACCTACGGTGTCAGGCGCATCGCCAACGTCGACCGGGCGTGGCTGTTCAACCCCGACGATATGACGTTCCCGGTGCCGGTGTTCGTCCCGGACGGCGACATCCCCGACACCCCGGCCGACCTGCTCGAAGACGACGACAACACCCCGTAAAAGCGGCGTAGACTACGTGCGCGCCCGTCGACTACGACCCACCGGACGGCGGGCAGCACAGCTCGACTCGGTATCCGATGCCAGCGCCGGACCCCCCTCCCAATCGGGGGCACCCCCGGACCGTGCCGGTCACCATGCGACGCACGCCGTCATTCCGCGCGCCCCCCAAAGTGGTGAATTACCTTGAGTGAGACCCTTTTCCGATCTACCGAACTCCGTGCCGACGGTACCGGCAGGACTGTGTTCGGCACCGTCGTGCCCTACGGCGTCGAGGCCGAGATCCACGAGCTGGGCCGCAGCTACCGGGAACGCTTCGCGCCCGGAGCATTCCAACGGTCCATCGCCGAACGTGGCGACAAGGTCCGGTTACTCGTCTCCCACGACCGGGGCAAGCTTCCGATCGGCAAAGCCGTCGACCTGTACGAACAGCCCGGCGGGCTGCACGCATCCTTCGCGATCGCGAACACCCGCGACGGCAACGACGCCCTCGAATTGGTGCGCTCCGGTGTCGTCTCGGCGTTCTCGATCGGTTTCCGTGCCGTGCGCTCGCGGCAGGACGGTGAGGTCACGGTCCGCACCGAGTGTGCCCTGATGGAGTGCTCATTGGTCGGTTTCCCGGCCTATGACGGGGCTGTCGTGGGCGGGGTGCGCAGCGAACAGATACGCCACCGGCTGTCTGTCGACGTGGCCAGCCGACGGCTCGACCTGCTGATCAGAAGCGCGTGGCCGGACCTCGCTGTCCGCGCCGACGACCCCAAGGAGAAGCCGTACGGCGACGTGGAATACGCGGACCCCGGCTACCAGGACGACGGCAAGAAGCGGTACCCGATAGACACGAAAGAGCACGTCAAGGCCGCCTGGTCGTACATCCATCAGAAGGCCAACGCCGCGAAATACACCGCCGAGGAACTCGCGAAGATCGAGGCCCGCATCGTCGCGGCCGCGAAGAAGCTCGGTGTCGAGATCCAATCCGAAAGCGAGTAAGACCATGACCATTGACGTCCGGAGCCCGGTGTTCGCACGGCTCCGCGAGCTCACTCCCACCGAGGCCGTCGCCGAACGGGACCGGCTGCTCACCGAAGCGCGGGGCATGCTGCAACGCTCCGACGACGGGCACCTGACCGCTGATGACGGAGACCGGTTCGACCAGATCGAGGCGGATATCGAATTCCTGGCGCACTCTCACCAGCAGCGGGAACGCGCCCTCGCCCTGTACGACATGGGGGCGTTCGAACACGGCTCCGACCAGGGCATCACACCGCCGGGGCGGCAGGGTCGCACACGGGCGCTGAGGGGCGCGCAAACCCTCACCCGCCAGCAGAGCTTGGCCGGGTGGTGCCGGGACAACGGTGCACCGCAGACCACCACCGGCACTTTCGACCAGTACTTGCGGGGCGTCGTGACCGGCGACTGGTCCGGTGCCGAAGAGGTCCGCGCACTCAGTGAGGGCACCGCCACCGCTGGCGGGCACCTCGTGCCGACTCCGCTCGCCGCGACTGTCCTCGACTTGGCACGCAACGCGAGTCAGGTGTTCGCCGCCGGGGCGACGACGGTGCCGATGACCGCGAACACCCTGAAGCTCCCGAGGCTGACCGGTGAGGGTGCTCCGGCGTGGCGCAACGAGAACGCGCCGGTCACGACCGGTGATCTGACGTTCGACGCGGTCACGTTCACCGCGCGATCGTTGGACCGGTTGGTCATCTTGTCGCGTGAGCTGTTCGAGGACTCCGACCCGTCGGCCGGGGACATCATCAGTCAGAGCTTCGCCGCACAGTTGGCGTTGGAGTTGGATCGGGTGGCGTTGCGGGGCACCGGCACACCGCCGGAACCGCGTGGCATCTTGAACACCGCCGGGATCACCACCACCAGCCACGGGGCGGCTGGCACGGCGGTCGGAAACTATGACTGGCTCCTCGACGCCGCCGGGGCGGTGTTCGCGAACAACTACATCCCGAACGCGCACATCGTGGCACCGCGCACCATCACGTCGTTGCAGAAGCTGAAGGACTTGCAGGGCAGCTATCTGACTGCGCCGCAAGGGTTGTTGCCGATCCTGCCTACCAAGCAGGTACCGACGAACCTGACCGTGGGGGCCTCGACGGATTGCTCGGAAGTCTATACAGCACAGTGGAACCTGCTCGGTATCGGCCTGCGGACCGGCTTCGAGATCCGGTTCCTGACCGAGCGTTACGCCGACAACCAGCAGGTGGCGTTCCTGGCGCATTTGCGGGCTGACGTGCAGGTTCTCCAACCCGGAGCGTTCGCGCTCGATACCGGGGTGAGGGGCTGACCATGGGTGGATTCGAGATCCTCCAGCAAGCCTGCGAAGAGAACGCGGCAGCCGCCGCGCTGGCGTTCGACCTGGAGTCCCGCCGCCTGCTCGGTGGCCTGCGCGAAGGCATCGAGGTCGAGCGGTGGCGTGCGTTGCCTGACTCCGATTCGACTGCAACACAAGGACTCTCACCTGGGTGAAGTGAGAGAGAAGGTGACGCCCCCCGGTTGTTCGCGGGGCCGAGGGCATCACAACCGGCGGGGACCCCCTGCTCGACGTTGACGCGCCCCTGTTCGTCCCTTCGGGGCCGCAGTCACCGACCAAGGGGGTTCCCGCCACACACACGACCGGGGGCACACATGCGTCCGTCTCCCCCGGTCCGGTGCTCGCACAGTCCGCGTCGTCGGCCGGGACTCGTCATCCCACCACGGCAAGGACCACCATGTTGGTACCTGCGACGAAGACCGTGCGAGCACCACCCAACAACACGCAACGCAACGCTGAGCTGCCCTGCTGTGCAACGCAACGCTGAGCCTGGCTGCTGTGCCCCCCTGCCTGCTGCGCCCTGCCTGGCCTGCTGCCCTGCCTGGCCTGCTGCCCTGCCTGCCCCTGCCTGCCTGCCCTGCTGCTGTGCTGTGCTGACCTGTGACGTTGCACGTTGCCTCACACGTCGTTGCACACGTTGCACTGACCTCATGCAATGCCATTGCTGACCTGCAACGCAACGCATGACTCCACGTTGCATGACTCGATTCCTCGTCGCCAGCGACGCGCGGCCGTCGAGCCCACCAGCGCACACCGACCCCCCACGCCGCCCCCGAGCACCCCCGAACCGACACCACACAATCCAAATTGCCATTCTTTTCGCCATTGTTTGCATTTATCAAAGCCATTTATTATCCGTCGAATTTGGTGCCATCCGATAAACCGAAACCGCATAATTCGAATTACCAACATTGCAGCGTCGAGAGGCGAAGTGAATTAAATGCAACCCACCGCGTGGGGTACCGGGGACCCCCAAGCCGGGGGCCTCGGGCACCCCCTGGCTGACCCGCTCTCCGCCGTTACCCTCTCTAAGCTTAAAAAGTCCTCTGACCTGCGGTTATGGTAGCCGCGGTGCAGGTGCGCCAGCCTTCCGCACCGGTCGGGCCAGGCGAAACCTCCACCCATATGGTTGTTCACAATGGCTTCGCCGTTTATCGAATTACTTTCTCGGGTCGGTCGTAATTAATTGGAGCCATTCTTTTGGCGGCAGTAGACGCCATTCTTTCGCTATTAATTGGCACCATTTATTGGGCCGTTTTCGGTCAGCGAAACGGGGGGTGTTCGAGCGATTTACCGGGGGCTATCGCAGCGCGTGCAGCTCCTGTTCGATGCCGTCGAGTGGCTGGCCGTCGCCGCGTCGGAACGCCGAGATCGGTTCCTGGGCACCGGGTCGCCGGTTGCCTGCGGTGTCGCTGACCAGCACATACATGCCGTAATCGTCGGCGTCGACAGTGCGGGTGCGGGACTTCCGCAGTAGGTAGCCTTCGCGTTTCGCGGCGCGGCGTACTCGGTCTTCGCGGGAGTGTGGTGTGGGCATGGTCGGGCCTTCCTCGAATGGGAGTGTGTTTCCTCGCCTCGCCCTGCCCTACCTCGTGCGGGTCCATCGTCCACCGTGTCGGGTGCTCGTGTCACGCTCTCGCGCATGGCAGATGACGAGAACCTGGACGGTGACCTGGCGATACTCCGCGCCGGTCTGGTCGCGTCGGCGCGGTCGGCACGCCAACTGGCGGAGCGGGTCGGTGAGGCCAGCGACGTAGACGACCTGTACGACGCGGCCCGTGTCCTCAACGACGCGATCGACCTGGTCGAACAGGTCATCGAACGTCAATCACC
>NZ_NSDZ01000018.1:0-26118 GCF_002300155.1 Rhodococcus sp. ACS1 | reverse complement strand
ACGGCCTCGTCGAGTTGATCGGAGCTCGCGACGGGAACGTGGGCAATCGCCTCGGTGGTCGCCGGGTTGTACACCGGGGCCGTGTCCTGTGCGGTCGCGGACTGCCCGTTGATCGTCATCGGGAATTCTGTCGGGAGAGCGAGGACAGGTGCTTCGGTAGACAACATTCATCTCCTTCAGGTGCGCAGATTCACCGGTTGTGAGGCTGCGTCGACGAGGTGCCACGCGAGTGGGCGTATACGCCCCGGTGCCGTCTCGCGAGCGGGACGAGGGGTCGGTATTTTTGCCTGCGAGGTGCGGTGGTGATCACAGTTCTACTGCCGGGGCGTGATGAGGTCGTCATCTTTGGGGGAGCAAACAAGGGCGTCGTTCTATCCGAGGAGGAGTAGCCGCTCGCCGGGAACGGGAGCATTGTGACTGGTAAATCGCTCGATTCTTCGACGATCCAGAAGCTGGTCACGCGCATGAAAACCTGTATCGAAGTCACCCCGGTCGATCTGTCCGCTGGTCCTCCCAGTCACCACACCGGCAGCACCGGCCTTCGCGAAACACCGCAGCGCGCGGCCACCGCGGCCGCGGGACGGAAAATCGCACCGCTCCCCCTTCAGGATGAACTGGCGATCGCCGGGTTCGGCAACGCTGAGGAGATCGGACGTGGTGGTTTCGGAGTGGTGTACCGCTGCCAGCAAGCAGCCCTGGAGCGGGCCGTGGCGGTCAAGGTCATGACCTCGCAGCTCGAGCCGACGAACCTCGGACGTTTCGTGCGCGAACAGCGCGCGATGGGTCGACTGTCCGGCCATCCGAACATCGTCAGCGTCTTCCAGTGCGGAAGCACCAGGTCCGGCTCGCCGTACCTGGTGATGCAGCTCCATCCCCGGGGGTCACTCGAACAGCGGATTCATCAACACGGACCGCTGAACTGGCACGATGCATTGCGCCTGGGAGTGCGTCTCGCCGGCGCCCTGGCCGCCGCGCACAGCGCCGGCATCCTTCATCGCGACGTCAAACCCGCAAACATCTTGCTCACCGATTACGGGGAACCTCAGCTCGCAGACTTCGGTATCGCCCACATCGTGGGTGGTTTCGAGACCGCCCAGAACGCCGTCACCGGCACGCTCGCGTTCACCGCCCCGGAGGTACTCCAAGGGGCACGCCCGACTCCCGCATCAGACGTCTATTCGCTCGCCTCGACAATGTTTTGCGCTATGACCGGCCACGCTGCATACGAGCGGCAGGCCGACGAACCGATCGTGTCGCAATTCCTGCGAATGACCACTCAGCCAATTCCTGACCTCCGAAACCTCGGAATTCCCAACAGTGTCTGCGCCGAGATTGAGCGTGCTATGTCAACGAAACCAGAAGACCGACCGTCCACAGCCGCAGAGTTCGGAAGCCGCCTTCGACGGGTTCAACGTCTCAACAAATGCCCGGTGGACGACATGGCCCTGAACATGGGCTCCGATACTCCCCCGGCCACCGAGCCAGCCCCGACCCTGACCGAAGCCGCCGACAACCCCACCCGCTCACCGGCTCTCACCGAAGTACCGCTCACTTCGGGATCCCACACGAGTCCCTCCCACAGTCCGCGAGGGAACCTGCCCGCGGAGCTGACCACGTTCATCGGACGCCGCCATGACCTGGCGACTACCAAGAAACTTCTCGCAGATTCGCGCCTTGTGACACTGATCGGAATCGGTGGAGTAGGAAAGACACGGCTCGCGACGAAAGTGGCCGCAGAATCACAACGCGCATTCGCAGACGGCGTGTGGCTGATCGAGCTCGGCGAGCTGACCGACGGAAACTTCCTCGTGGACACAGCCGCCGTCACGCTCGGGATCGCAGAACGACCCGCGCAAAACCGCCTGCACGGGCTCATCGAACACCTCCGATCGCGCCAATGCATGTTGGTGCTCGATAACTGTGAGCACCTCGTCGAAGCGACCGCCGCCTTTGCCGAGACCCTCCTCAAGTCCTGCCCCGATCTACGAATCCTGGCTACCAGTCGCGAACCACTGGGTATCGGTGGTGAAGCAATCCAGCGGGTACAACCGTTGGCCACTCCGGACGTGCGCCGAGCACGGTCAATGAGCACGATGAGCCAGTACGACGCCGTGACACTGTTTCTCGCCCGAGCCACCACCACACTGCCGGAATTTCACCTCACAGAAGTGAATTGGAAGCAGGTCGCCCACATCTGCAGACAACTCGATGGGCTGCCTCTCGCAATCGAGCTGGCCGCGGTCCGCCTCCGCGCGATCTCGGTCGACCAGATTCACACCAAACTCACCGACCGCTACAAACTGCTCTCACGAAGCCGGCGCGGCGCACCGACCCGCCAACAATCCCTGCGGCTGTGCATCGACTGGAGTCACGACCTCTGCACACCACAAGAACGCACGCTCTGGTCACGACTCTCGGTCTTCGCCGGCAGCTTCGAATTGGATGCAGTCGAAGCCATCTGTACCGATGGCGATGACGTCCAGAACGTCCTGGACATCATCGCGTCGTTGGTCGACAAGTCGATTCTGATCCGAGAAGGGGACGGACTCACGGTCCGCTACCGCATGCTCGAAACATTGCGCGAGTACGGCCGCGAGAAACTGAACGAAGCGGAAGACATCATCGCGCAGAGGCGCCGCCACAGCGATTGGTACCGGCAGATGGCACGTGAGGCGGAAGCCGACTGGGTCAGTGCGCGCCAGCTGAAGTGGCTCCTTCGATTGGATCGCGAGCAACCGAATCTCCGCGACGCATTGCAGTTCCGCATCACCCAGCGGGAGCCGGATGCGATCGGCTTCGCCGCCGCGCTGTATCCGTTTTGGTTCTCCCGCGGCCTTCTCAGCGAGGGACGCCGATGGCTCGACAGTGCACTGTCTACAGACGACGGCCAACACCAGGCAGACACAGTGAGGGCGCTGTGCGCTCAGAGCGTGCTCGCCGGCCGCCAGGGCGACCTCTCCGCTGGAGAGCAACTACTGTCCGCAGCCGGCATCGCAACCAACCACGTCGACGACGAAATCACACAGGCACATCTGCACCACGCCGAAGGTATGCATGCGCTGTACTCCGGCACCATACAAACTGCTGCAACATCTTTTGCCGCAGCCCTCACCGTCCTCCACAACCACCCCACACCGTTCCTGCGGATCTCCACACTCCAGGGACTCGGACTCGCCAGCGGACTCCTCGGTGATACCGAACAGGCAATCGCCCGCAATGAAGAGGCCCTCGCTCTCAGCGCCGACCTGGGAGAATCGGTCTACCGGGCCCGATCCTTCTGGGTTCTCGGCCTGCAGGTGTGGCAACTCGGCAACCCTGACCGAGCGACCGGGCTCCTCGGTCAGGGACTTCGGATGGCGCGGGTGGTCGACGACCCGCTCAGCGCTGCGTGGTGCTTGGAGGCGCTGGCATGGATCGCTGCAAAGACCGACCGAGCCGAACATGCCGCGCAGCTGATGGGCGCCGCCGAAGGACTCTGGGAGAGCGTCGGCAGCACACCAGTCCACATCCCCGGCCTCCACATTCATCACGACGAATGTTCACGCCGGGCACATAACACGCTGAGCAGCAAGCGCTTCGACGACGCCTTTCAAGCCGGCCGACACATGACGCTGGCGGAAGCCGTGGCGTTCGCACTTGACGAAGACACGCCGGGACCCCGGGAGTGCGCCGACTCGGACAACTGTCACCTGACCAAACGCGAGCAACAGGTCGCCGAGCTGGTAGCGGAAGGCCTGACCAACAAAGCGATCGCCACCCGGTTGGTCATCGCTAACCGCACGGCACAGGGACATGTGGAACACGTCCTCACCAAACTGGGCTTCACCTCACGTACCCAGATCGCAGCGTGGGTGGCGGAACGCAAAGCGCGAGGCCGCCTTGTGGCGTAGTCCTCATCCTCAAGTGAGAAAACATCGCACTTCAGTTATCTCTCAACGTAATGCGTCCGTATAGCGCGCCGTCCTATTGTCCTTTTCAACCGGTCCATGGGAGACCGCGGTTACTCACAGCTCGCGTTATCGATACTGTGTTAGCGAAATTGGGGCAACAATGACAAGCAAACTCGCGGAACGTCTTACTGGCTCGCGTGAGGACGACTTCCTTGTTCAGTTCTTCCGTCGTTGGTCCGCATTCGGCGGAGGACCCGAGGAAGACATTATGGTTACCTTCGGAATCTCCAAACAAGAGTATGAGGACCGCCTCTACGACCTCGCCTGCAGCAACCGCGTCCACAGGTTTCCCCCCGAAGTGAAAGAGCTGATCCTCACATTCTGCTCATCGCGGCCCCGTCATAGACATTACGGCGGGCCGCGGCATGCGGCGGACGTACCAATCACGTCATCTTTCCGAGAGTCGCCTAATCCGCGAGCAGTAACGTAGGCATCCCAGACGGATACCGGCGAAACGGGGTTAGACCTGCACAATCCCAGAAGAAGGTGCGGAAATGTTTTTTACAGCAGTCATCCCGCGCAAATCATGAGTGACGCGGACCCGAGCTCTGGACGACCACGATCTGCATGGGCGATGTACCAATTACCCCGTTGCGGAAATGGTCAACGGACTACCCGACGCAACAGGCTGAGCAATGCGCGACGCTACGTGACCGCGCAGGTCAGCTAGTTCCACTCATGGGACGACAATCGGAACGCGCCGGTCAGGGTTCCGTCATCGGTGAGAAAGGTCGTCGAAGTCGGTAGTGAGCCAGCGGTGGACGTCACCGCCCCAGCGCAATTTCCAGGCTCGGAACAGAAGATCGTATTCGGCGGGCCAACGATCCTCGGCCGAAATGGTCGCCGCCGAGGCTGGCCTCGAACGCACCGGTGTCGTCGTTGTAGGTGTGAACCCATTGCACGCCGAGGTCCACCTGCACGGTGGTGGTCAACGGCTGGTCGGTGACGTGGGTGCGGAACCAATGTCTGCGACGCGCGCGTTCGTTTTCGTCTGAGGTGCCTTCGCGTGCCGCCTTCTTCTCGGCGGACAGGAAGGGTCCGGTCCACTCGAAAAGGCAGTCGTCTTCTGAAATTGACATCGATCCGACGGTCCCGGCGTTCATTCGGAACTGGGGTCACTGGCCGGAGTCCGAGTGCATGCAGGCCGCGTGCACTCCTTGGTCGTAGTCGTCGACGTATACGCCGGTGCCGCGGCGGTAGGTCGAGTCGACCGACTTTCGGTCGTAGGCCATGAACACCACGTCCGGCCGTCTGTCGTTGAATTGCCGGAAACTGATGTAGTCCCACCCGTCGGGTGCGTACTCGTCGTTCCAGCGCAACGGGCGACCGCGACGAATCCGGCCTTGCTGTACAGGTCGGGGAGCACGGTGTCGAAGCAGTCGAGGCGTCGGCCGCCCTGTGCGACCGCTGTTTCCAACAGTGCACGCCCGGCTCGGGTGTGGCGGCAGTCGCGGTGCGCGTAGACGGAGACCACCTGCGCCAAGGAACCGTTTCGCCGCCCATAGCTGGCACCGCCGACAATGGCGGCGGTGCCGTGGTGAGCTCTCATCAGAGCGGCGGGCTGCGATCTTCGGGCTTGCGTGCTCGCGGATCCGGTCCCGATGCATCCGTACGGCACGCTCCTGGGTTTCGGCGTCGTACTTCTTCGGTGCACCGGCGAGCTCCGACCGGGATCCGGGAGCCCTGGCGGGCCGGGCACCACGGCTCACCATGTCGGGTGCACTCGGCACAATGATGAACATGACCGTTGCGCGATCCTCGCCCGATGCCGCACACCAGGCGGTGGTGGAGGGGGTGTTGGAGCGGATCACCTACGCCAACGAGGACACCGGCTACACCATCGCCCGCCTGGCCACCGAGCGGTCCGGCCCGGATCTGGTGACCGTGGTCGGGCCGCTGCTCGGCGCCCAGATCGGTGAGAGTTTGCGGCTGACCGGTCAGTGGGGCCACCACGCGAAGTACGGCAAGCAGTTTCAGGTGCGTTCCTACACCACCGTGCTGCCCGCCACCATCGCGGGCATTCGCCGTTACCTCGGCTCCGGGCTGATCAAGGGGATCGGGCCGATGATGGCCGAACGCATGGTCACCCACTTCGGTCTCGACATCCTGACCATCATCGAACACCAGCCGCAGCGGCTGATCGAGGTGCACGGGCTCGGCCCCAAACGCACCCAGAAGATCGCCGATGCGTGGGAGGAGCAGAAGGCGATCAAGGAGGTGATGGTGTTCCTGCAGGGGGTGGGGGTGTCCACCTCGCTGGCGGTACGGATCTACAAGAACTACGGCGACGGCGCCATCGGTGTCGTCCGCGCCGAGCCGTACCGGCTCGCCTCCGACGTGTGGGGCATCGGGTTCAAGACCGCCGACACCATCGCCCACGCGGTCGGGATACCGCACGAGAGCCCCGAACGGATCAAGGCCGGGCTGCAGTACACCCTGTCCCAAGCCGCCGACAACGGGCACTGCTACCTGCCCGAACCGAACCTGATCACCGAGGCCGCCAAGATCCTCGAGGTCGACCGAGACCTGATCGGCCCCTGCCTGGACCAGCTCGCCACAGACGACGGCGTGATCTGCGAACCGGTCCCTGCCGGTGACGGGAGCATCCCGGCGGTCTATCTGGTGCCCTTCCACCGCGCCGAGAGCTCCCTGGCCGGCGGACTGCTCGGCCTGCTCCACTCTCCGGCCGACAGGCTCGCCGCGTTCACTCGGGTCGACTGGGACACGGCGTTCACCTGGCTGCGGGGCCGGACCAGGCAGGACCTGGCCGACGAGCAGAAAGGCGCGGTCACACTCGCCCTCACCCGCAAGGTCGCGGTACTCACCGGCGGGCCCGGCTGCGGCAAAAGCTTCACCGTCCGCTCCATCGTCGAGCTGGCCACCGCGAAGAAAGCCAAGGTGGTGCTGGTGGCGCCGACCGGGCGGGCCGCCAAACGGCTGGCCGAGCTGACCGGCCACCAGGCCTGCACCGTCCACCGACTGCTCGAGCTGCAACCCGGCGGCGACCCGAAATACGACCGCGACAACCCCCTCGATGCCGACCTTGTCGTGGTGGACGAGTCGTCGATGATGGACGTCATCCTGGCCAACAAACTCATCAAAGCCATCCCGGACGGGGCTCACCTGCTGCTCGTCGGTGACGTCGACCAGCTCCCCTCCGTCGGTGCCGGAGAAGTACTGCGCGACCTGCTGGCCGCCGACACGATTCCGCGGGTGAGGTTGACGAAAATCTTCCGGCAGGCCCGGCAGTCCGGGATCGTGGTCAACGCCCACCGCATCAACGCCGCAACCAGCCCGCAACTCACCGGATTCGACGACTTCTTCTGGTTCACCTGCGAACCCGCGGAACAATCGGATCTGCACCCGGCCGAGGAGACCGCCAAGCTGGTGGTCGACATCGTCGCTCGCCGCATCCCCCACAAGTTCGGGCTCAACCCGCGCCAGGACGTGCAGGTCCTGACACCGATGCACCGCGGCCCCGCCGGTGCCGGCAACCTCAACGCGTTGTTGCAGCAAGCGCTCACCCCACCCAAGGACGGACAGCCCGAACGCCGCTACGGCGGCCGGGCGTTCCGGATCGGCGACAAGGTCACCCAGCTCCGCAACAACTACGACAAAGGCAAAGCCGGGGTGTTCAACGGCACCGTCGGCGTCGTCACCGCCATCACCACCGAGGACCAGACGCTGACCGTGCTCACCGACGAGGACGAATCCATCGACTACGACTTCTCCGAACTCGACGAACTCGCCCACGCCTACGCCGTCACCATCCACCGCTCCCAAGGCAGCGAATACCCCGCCGTCGTCATCCCCCTCACCACCTCGTCCTGGATGATGCTCCAACGCAACCTGCTCTACACCGGCGTCACCCGCGCCAAGAAACTCGTCGTCCTGGTCGGCTCCCGCAAAGCCCTGGCCGCGGCGGTCCGCACCCCGGGCGCGGGCCGCCGCCACACCGCCCTCACCCACCGACTCCAGACCAGATAACTGAGGTTCCGACTGGGGCGCTGGCAGGACCGGCAGCGGATAGCCCGCATGCTCGGCACCTTGCCGCCCACCGCATTGCCCAACTCGATGCGATCGGATTCGTGTGGAGTGACGACGACTGTCCCCTTCCCGCCGTATCATTCGCCGACTGCAAGCGGCGACGAATGCTCTCCGAGATTGCCGTCTACCGCGAAGAGCACGGTGACGCACTCGTTCCCGCGAACTACGTCAGCCGCCGACGGTGAACATCTCGGCCAGTGGCTCTACCGGGCGGTGAAGGAGTGGCGAGCCAACACCCTGCCCGACGACGAACGGCGCCCACTCGCCGCCCTGCGCGTCTCCCCCGGCCCACGCCCCTGCGGACCACGAACAGCAGCACAACCCGTCGGATAACCACCCCTACCGCCCTGCCCATCGGGGCTCGGACCGCTCTCCGGTGGACGGTGGTGGCGGACTCACATGTGGACCGCTATTTCGGCCGAAACATGCAGGGCCATCAGACCTTCCCTGGAGAGAACTCCTCGTCGGTGACGGCTGCCTCGAACGTCAGCTTCACCTCAGGCACGTCCTTCGCTGAGGCGAAAGCGGACAAGTACCGTGTCGAGAGGACCACGTCCTTCACCACCGACCTCCTCCCGGCGCTCGCTGTGGCCGGCTATGCCCTCATCCGCATACAGGCACACCGGGGAGCGCTAGCTACGCTAGTTATGCTAGCTAGCGACGACCGCGAAGCGGCCGGACGTTCAATCCCTAACGGAGGCACGGCACGGCAGCACCGTGCCTCCGTTGCCTGTGCTGCCGTGCCCAGGGTCACCAGATCTCGTGTCCTCGACCATCCGGTCCAACTCCCGCGCTCCGGGACGCCTGGCCCGTTACCGTCTGTCGGTATGGGGACCACCTTCCACGGGCCGAGTCCGTGGCCCCACATCACCCGCGCCATCCGCACACGGGGGCATGCTCTGCGGCGATCGGCTACCTCGGGCAGGACGCACCCGCCCTGCTTCCGCTGCACGCCGGGGACGTGCTGGTCGTCAACGCCTCCAAGGCCGCGGTCCGGGCGCATGCCACCTCCCCTCCCCTACCGCCCTCGCGTACTACGCGAACAAGGGTGTTCGGGTCCTGTCCTCCCCGACCCTGCACGCGAAGGCGATCCAGCCGAGCGGTGATCGGGTCGGCGAACGCGTCCGAGAACTCCGCCTTCGCCGACGACGCCGTCATCATCACCGACAACCCCGAGGTTGTTGTCTCGGTGCGGAAGTTCATCGACGGCATCGACGAGGTCGACGAGGTGTTCATCGGCAACGCCGCCCGGGAGTGGGTGATCGGCCGGGCGGTGCCGATCCCCGGCGTCAGCGGCAGAATCCACGACCCGGAAACGGAGTTTTTGCCTTTCCCAGTCACCCGGATGTTCGTCAAACATGCCGTCGACTACGAACCCTCCCCCACCGAACACCAGGGGCTTGCCGAGCACCGGGCGCGGCAGCGGACCACGGCTGGGCCGGTGGCGAAGTACCAGCTCGAATCGCTTCGCCTCGACAAACCCGCGGCCGTGAAACGCGGCGACGTGATCGTCTTCGTATCTGCCGACGACCAGTGGATTTACCCGCCCGCTGTGGTGGTGACCGACCCCATGAAGATTCCGCGGTCCGGTGGAGCGGTGCTGTTCTCCCTCCGTATTCGCGCCGACCTGTCCCCTCTTCCCCTCACCGATGCCGAGACGGCGCTCACCGACCTCGGGCATCCCGGGTCACTGCTGCGGACCGATCACTTCGTCCGCTCCCCCATACTCCGGACCGCGCTGCTGGCGTTGTGTGCCCTCGGAAAATCTGTGCGCACACCACAGGTTCCTGCCCGCGACGCATCGGACACCCGCGGGGACAGGCTCGGTGGACTTCGCTCCGGCGCAAGCGATGTAGAGCAGCAGCAGCGCGAGAGGACTCTCGGGCATGTGCTCTGTCATGACTGGTCTCGGTCGAGGATGTCGAGGGGGACGCGGTTGCGGTGGCTGATTTCCCACCGGCCGACTTCGAGGTCGTGAAGGAGGTCGCGGCATTGCTCGTCGGTGCTCACGTCCACGCTCTGCGCGACGACGTTGACAGGGCCGCGGATTCCGCCCCGCCAGTCGATGACCGTGTAGACGAACTCACCTTGGGTGGCGAAGTCGCGTGGGCGGGTGCAGACGACGAAGTGCTCCGAGGTTGCGCGGACGGTGTAGGGGCGGCGGGGTTCGAGACCGAAGCGGATCCGGTCACCGGCATCGAGTGGGATCGGGGTGGTGGGTGATCCCGTGGCGTTCATCAGTGTCACCGCGCACCCCCGTCCGCGGACGGTCCTCCGGGGAGCGCGGTGCGCTGATTGTCGGCGAGGGTGTCCCGGTCGATGTGGCTGCGGCGCAACCCCTCCGGCCGGTGCCCGAGATGGAAACCGACGTGACCGGCCTGGTGGCGGTGGGGGCAGGGGTAGATCGCCAGGCCGTGGCGTTTTTCGTGGTGGGTGCGGGCAGCGCGGGCGGCCCTGCGGGTGAAGTAGGTGCGTTTGCCGCCGCAGTGCGGGCAGGTCACCCAGCAGGATGTCGGGCGGTGTGTTCGAGGGGTCACTTTTCGGTGCTCCTATTCGACTGGCAGATATAGGTTCTCGGGCAGTACGTCAACGCCGGGGCGGTGACCTGAACTGCGGCGGTTCCTCCTCCGATCCAGGTCGGACCTCGCCACAGCAACCGCTCTGACCTGCCAGATCTCAGTTCCGGGTCGAAGGTGAAGTTCGGATGATGTGGGACGGGTGATGATGAAGCGCGCAGTGGTGGTCCTGCCGGGACGACGCTGTCGGTTCGTCAGGCGGCGCGGGTGATCTGCAGGTTCAGCCAGTCCGAGACCCACTGGATGGCGTTGCGGCCGGCGTTGTCGACGACCAGGTTCTGGTAGCTCTGGTGTGCACCGGAGGCGAAGAAGCTGGCCGCGTTCAGGCCCTCGCCGACTACCGCGGCGAGATCCTCGGCCCCCTGCGAGCGCGCCATCGTCGACACCGACCCGGCGAGTCCTGCGAGGTCGAGGGTCTGCGCCTGCGTGGTGATCGCGTTGCCCACGGGATTGGTCTGCTTGCCGAGCAGCGCGGGGTCGGTCTTGGCGGCTGTGCCGGTGAGCATGTTCGCGGCCACCGAGGCGAGTTCGAGGCCGAGTGGGATCAACGCCGTGGTCTGCGCGGCAGCACCGACCGGGTCGGGTAGTACCCCGGGCGGGGGAAAGAGCTTGTCCGCGGCGGCCCACGCAATTTCCTGGGCTTGGCCGGCGATGTTGGCCAGCTTGATCACGTCGACGTTGCCGAGGATGCTGGTGACCAGCGCCGCGATCTGGGTGTAGCCGGTCGGGTCCGGGATGATCGCGAGGATCTGGGAGACCCACTTCAAGTCGACACCGGCGGCCATCTTCACCAACGGTGATAATTGCACGTTAAGTTCCCGGGCGGCATCGCGGGCGCCGCGGACATCGCCGGCGGCAATTCTTTGCGGGAGCACGATCAGGTTGTTCAGGATCTTCGGAATATCGAGGGCAGTGACGCCGGTGACGACGTTCAGTGCCTGGTCGACGACGACTTTCGGTTTGAGGACCGACAGCACACTCGACGCGGAGGAGAGGGCATCTGCCGGGGTGGCGGCAACGGGTGCAATCTGGTCACCGAGTGATGCGGCTGTGCCCAAGAGTTGAGAGATTTCGGGAGCGGTGGCGGGCAGTGTGGTGGCGCCGTTATTAGAGAGTTTGGCGGCGGTGTTCGCGATCGTGGCCGCCGAGTCGAGTGCACCGGTCAGGTCCGCGTGGCTGGCTGTGGTGAGGACCTGTGCGGCCGCGTTTTCCGGTGTGCCCACCGGGGCTGCGGCCAAGTTGCTGGTGGCGGCGGTGTTCGCGGCCCCGGACTGCAACAGGTCGACCAGCGGGCTGAGCGTCTTGCTCAGCGAGATCGCAGTGTCGGCGACCTTTTGCACGTCGATCGAGCCGCCGGTGTCGGTGCCGGACAGTTGCTTTCCGAGCGCGTCGACATTCGATCCGAGACCGGGAAGGTCGGCGCCACTGAAATCCGAGGTCAGCGCGGTGACGACCGCCGCGGTACCACCACCGCCACCGGCACCGGCGCTGGTGTTGGTGTTGCCGTTGCTGGGGGCTTTCGACAGGATCGACCCGAGCGATCCGAGGAACGGGTTGGCGCCCTTGCGGATCGAGCAGTACAGGTCTTTCGGATCGCAGATCGACGCGACCCGCCCCGACAGCGTGCCCATGCCCTGCGACCGGGGACCGGCGATCCCCTCCCCGGAGGTCTTCGGCCCCACCGTCGCGGCGCCCTTCGTGCCGGCACCCGGGTCGGCGATCAGCGCCACACCGAGGACCTGGTCCGCATCGACCGGCCCTCGAGCGTTTCCGATCGCCGACGCGAGATCGCCTGCAGCGTCAGCCCCCTGGGAGTAGCCGGTGACCGTGATCTTCGCGCCCCGACACTTGTCGGCGTAGGACTTCACCACGGCGGTGGCCCTGCTGACCGCGTCGAGTTTGCTGTCGGCGTAGGTGTGGCCGTTGTCGAACGCGGACGCCATGTACGGCAGCGTGTATGTCTGTGCGCGGGCACCGTTCTGTGCCTCGATTGCAGCCGCGACCGGGGCCAGCATGCCCACCGGCCGGGTCGGGTCGGCGTGCTCGTTGGTCTCCCACGTTCCGGGGATGAACAGGTTGAATGTCGCCGCACAGTTGGTCGGGGCGGCGTCGGCGACCGCGGGTGCGGTAAGAGCGACGCCGACAACGACGGTCGCAGTGGCGATCAGTGCGACCGTGCGACGGGTTCTCGAACCTCTGGCGGGCATTGGCACCTCGAATTGCCGGAAGGGACAGACACTGATGCCTACATTCACCCATTTCGGTGTTTCCCCTCAACGGGGTGTCGGGGTGCCCCCGCTCCCTTTTAGGGCGCTGACCGGCGAGAATGGGCCGGAGTCAGGTGTTTTCACCTGCGATGGAACAAGGGCCACCCGACCCGTGCCGCGGCGGGCCGGTGGGGGTGGTCCCCAGCCGTCTTAGATCCAGTCGATGTGGACGGAGTCGATGTGGTCGAAGTGGAATCCGAACTGGTCGCTGTACTTGTCGAAACCCTTGTTCTCCGGGTAGTCGAGGGTGGCGTGCCGCTCCAGCAGTGCCACGACCCGGGCGTGATCGTCGTTGGCCAGTGCGGCGGCCAGTTCGCGGGACTCTTCGCTGGTGAAGGGGGTGTCGGAGTTCGCGAAATCCAGAGTGCGGACCCGGTAGTCGTATCCCTCGTCGGCTCCGTTGCGGACCATGACCCCGCCCCTGACGCGGATGACCGCCTTCTTCGGTGTCCCATCCGGACGCAGGACGCCGGCACGCTTCATGATGTCCTCGGCCTTGACGTTGCGGAGTTTCTTGCTGGCGTCCGCTCGCAACTCGTTCGTTTCCCCGGACCGGTACCGGGAGACGGCGGAGCGGGACCGGCCGATCTTGGCAGCCACCGCGTCGATGCCCCCGAGGCGTTCGATCGCCGCACGGCGTTGGGCTCGTTCGAGGACGTCCGGGTGTGGGATGCGGCCCTGTTGCGCCCATCGGCGCAGCGTGCGCGCGGATGGGGGTGTGCGGCCGGCATCGATGGCCGCCTGCCGCAGGCCCTCGTTGCCGAGTTCCTTCCGCAGCTGCTTGACCGAGACCTTGCTGGTCAGCCCCGCCAGTCCCCCGCTCTTGACCTGCTTGGATTTTTCGACACCGCTGGTCGCGGCGTTGGCGACGGAAACCTTGAGGCCGTCGAGACCGACCGCCTCCTGCGCGGGCTTCTTGGTGCGCGGCTTCGGAAGATGCAGGGCCATCAGAGCACTCCCTCCCCTTCGTCCTCGTCTTCGTCGGCGAAGGCCGCCTTGATCGCCAGATTCACCTCGTGCACGTCCTGGGCCGAAGCGAGGTCGGACAGGAGCGTGTCGGTGAGGAGTGTGTCCTTCTCCACCGACATCTTCCCCAAAGCGTCGCTCAGGTCGGCGATGTCCTCACCGCCTGAGAGGAGGTACACCCAGGAGTCGGTGACGGTGCGGACCGGCCAGCGGCCGTGCTCGCGGGCGATCCGCATCGCCACGCGGCGGCCGCGCCAGCGGCAGTGTGCGATGATCGACGCACGCCAGAGCGGTTGGTGGTGGTGTTGCATCTGCTTGGCAGTCCACATGTCCGGGTTGACCATTCGCCCGATGTAGCCCTTGTAGCAGGTGCCGAGGAACCGTTTCGTCGCGTCGTCGTCGGTGTCCACCGCGGCCTTGCGGGCCTCGCGCAGGATTTTTGCCCACTTGTCGAGGGCCCGGCCCTGTTGTGGGTAGACCCAGGCCTCGGTGATGTCGAGGTCGTCGAGGTCCGCGCCGATCCCTCCGTCCGCGACCGGTGAGCACAGTCCGTCGAGGCTGACCGTGGTCACCCAGGTCTGTACCGGTTGGTTGGTGAGCATGTGCGGGTGCGGCAACGGGAGTTTCTCGGGCAGCGACAAAGTTTGCCCCGGTGGCAGGGTGATCCGCCACAGCCCGAACGGGGCCCCCTTCTCCCCCACCGCCGCAGCGGCCGCCGCCCCGCCGGTCAGGTGCTGGGGTTGCCCGTAGCCGAATTCGAGCATGCCCGCGGAGGCGAGGTAGGCGGCGCGTTGATCGATCGACACCAACCGGCTCGCCCCGTCCACATCCTGCGCGTCCGGGACACGGGTCCAGCCGACAGCGGGTTCGAGATCTCCCCGCGGCGCGCCGTCCAGCGGTGGGACCGACCCGGGGGTGGTGACGACGATGCCTTTGCCGCTGCGGGTGCGTTCACGCTTGATCTTGTCGACGAGGGCGGCGCCGGTCCGCGCGGGCGTCGGCCCCGGGAGCACCCCCAGGTGCGTGGCGCACCAGGCCAACCGGCGACCGAGTTCCCGTGCTGCCGGGAGGTCGTCGTCCGGGAGATACGTTCCGGCCGTCGGTGAGCCGAGGATGCCCATGTCGCCGACCCGGTTGTGCCAACCGAAGTCCTTGTTCCAGTAGGTCCACACGTACGGTTCGATCACCACATCGACCATGGAGGTGAAGTTCCCGATCGAGCGGGACAGGTGCACCACGTGCCCGGGCTCGCCGCGCAGTTCCCACCCTGCATTCAGCATCGGTGTCAGGGTGGCGTGCAGGACGGCGGTCAGTTCCTGGGCGGCGCGGTTGCGGAGGGCTTCCATGTCGTCGACGTCGTCTTCACTGCCCGGATCAATAATCCACCCGAGCAGCTCGCACGCGGCCTGTCCGACGACCCAGATCTGCGCGGGGGCGCCCAACGGTGTCAGCGAGGCCCAGCGGATCAGCTTGTCCAGCTTCTCGACCGAGTCGACCGGACCGGTCAACTCCCGCCCGGAGGGTGTGTACGTCCCGGCGGCGGTCACGATCAACGCATGGCCATCGGCGTCTTCTCCGGCCGGCGGCGTCTCCCACACCGGCGGATCGGCCGCGTCGTTGCCCGCCTCTTCGTTGCCAGCCGTGTCGCTGCTAGCCGCGTCGTCGTCCTCTTCGTCGCCGTCCACCCCTTCGCTGTCTACCGCTTCGCTGTCCGTCTCGGGTGTCGGCGGGGTCGGGGTGTCGTCGGCTTCGGCGACGTCGCACTGCTCGGGCGATTCAGGGTGGGCGGCAACGGCTGACTTCGAGTCCGCCCGATCGGCTGCGACGCAGACATCAGCATCGACGGAGACAGCGTCATCATCGGTGAGGAGAACGTCATCGTCAGGGAGAAGGTCATCGGTGGACGAGGGAGATGCCGTCGCGGTCGCCTCGGGCAGTGCGAACAGGGGTATCTGTTCCCACGAACTGCTCATGACTCCTGCTCGGTGATCCGGCCGTCATGATCTGCCGGCGGGACGCGGTAGCGGTCGAGGAACTCCTGCAGGGCCACGTCCACGACGTTGGTCACCGTGGATTGGCGATCGTTCACGAGCCAGTTCAACCGGGCCTCCGTCGAGGCCAGGACGCGGGTATTGAGCGGAACCTTCGTCGGCCCCTTCCGCGGTTCCAACTTCGCCGTCAACTCCGCACCCGGCGCTCCCGCACCACCGAACTCTCCCGCACCGGAAGCGCGCTTCCCCGAGCCCGCAGCGGCTCGTCCGGCCCCGGTCGGGCGGCGGCGGGCGCCGCCTTCGGCATTTCCCACCTTCGCCATCCCCACCCACTCGTATTCCGCGTGCAGCCCGTGTATTTCCGCGGAGATCACATTACCTGCTACGTGCCTCATTGCTCGTATCTTCACGCGCACGTTAGCGCGCATGTTTGCGCGCACGTCGTGGTGCGACCGACCGCACTGAACGACCGATGATCGCACCACTGCGTAGGTGCGGCAGAGGTGCGGCCCCTTCCCGGCTGCACTCCACACACAGAGTGGGCGCGCGGGGCTCCTGGCCGAAGACGCGGATCCGGCTGGGCTCGTCATTCCACCAGCGTGATCGGCACCCCGGGCGTGATGAACAGGTGGTGTCGAATCGGATCTGGCTGATGCCGTAGGTGACGCCGCCCAAAGATGAGGCTGGCCACCATACCTCCTTCTAGTGACGGTGGATCGTTGCCAAAAGTCTCCCGCACACCTTCTCCTCCACGAGGACGGACACACCGTCGCGCCCCGCAGGGGTGTCGGCTGCGGGGCGGTGCTACCAGCGGTAGATGACGGACGGGTTCAGCTCGTCGCTGCCCCGAATCGCGACCGGAGTCGCGGGCGTAATCAGGAGGCGAATCGTGGAGTTCTGGCTGACGAAACCGACGAATCCGCCGTTGCCGTTGTCTGCGAAGAGGCCCCGGATGTCGTCCTCGAGACTGTGGGCGGCGGCCGCATCGGCGAGCGGATATCGGATTCCGTCGTAGATCGCTTCGTAACTCATGAGCCTTCTCCCGGTGTCGTGGTGCTTACAGCGTATGAGCGCCACCTTTAGCTTCTTTAGGGTTGGGTAGCGTTTCCGATCCCGCTCCAGCCCGCCGCGGGCGTGCACAGCGGGCGTGGACAGCATCGGCCTCCGACACTGAGCAGACATCCCCAGGACCATCGGCATTCGGGCCGGTCGGCGGTTACCGTCTGTCGGTATGGGGACCACCTTCCACGGGCCGAGTCCGTGGCCACACATCACCCGCGCCATCCGCACCCGAGGCGCCCGATACGCCGCGATCGGCTACCTCGGACAGGACGCACCCGCCCTGCTCCCGCTGCGCGCCGGGGACGTCCTTGTCGTCAACGCCTCCAAGGCCGCGATCCGGGCCCACGCCACCTCCCCCGCCGCCCTCGCGTACTACCTGAACAAGGGGGTACGGGTGCTGTCCTCGCCGACCCTGCACGCCAAGGTGATCGTCACCAACACCCGGGCGGTGATCGGGTCGGCGAACGCATCCGAAAACTCCACCCTCGCCGACGACGCCGTGGTCATCACCGACGACCCCGAAATCGTCGCCTCCGTGCGGAAGTTCATCGACGGCCTGGACGAGATCACCGAGGTCGATCAGGTGTTCCTGGACGACGCGATCCGGGAGTGGGAGATCGGCCGCGCGGTCCCACTGCCCGGGGTTACCGGCCGCGTTCGCACCGAGACAGATTTCCTGCCGACGCCGGTGACCCGAATGTTCGTCAAACACGCCGTCGACTACGAACCCACCCGCACCGAACAACAGGTCCTCGACGAGCAGCGGGGCCGGCACCACAGCCGCGGGGGTCCGGCGGCGAAGTACCAGCTCGAATCGCTTCGCCTCGACAGGCCCAGCGGTGTAAAGCGGGGCGACGTGATCGTCTTCGTCTCGGCCGATGACGAGTGGATTTACGCGCCGGCTGTCGTGGTGTCCGATCCGATGAAGATCCCGCGGTCCGGTGGAGCGGTTCTGTACTTCCTGCGCCTGCGCACCGGCCTGTCACCCCTCCCCCTCCCAAGCGCAGAGAAGGCGCTGACCGATCTCGGGCACCCCGGGTCACGGCTGCGGACCGACCACTACGTCCGCTCCCCAGGCCTCCGGTCCGCATTGCTGGGGTTGTGGGACCTCTGACCGCCAGAGAGCCTGTGTCAGCGTGAGAGTCAGCGCCGCAGAACCCGACGCACCCGACAGGTGAAACGCTAGACGGCGCTAGAAACCGCGACACTGCTGCGCGCCGCTCGAACGGTGCCGATGCGGTGCTGCCGGTCTGCCGGCATCACCCCGGGTAGTACCACCCTCCACATCTCGTCGACCCGTTGTTCGAGGTCGGCCCGGTGAGCCAACACTTGAGAGACGGTCTGTACGCCGGTGAACGCCCCAATCACGAACCGCGCGAACATCGGCGGATCAAGATCCGACCGCAGATCCCCCTCGGACACCGCACGGACCGCCAACTCCTGGCAGGCGGTGATCCAATCCAGATAGGGGCCGGCAGGGCCCCGATCCTCAGCGCTGAGCTCGAGGGTGATCCTGATCCCGGCCCGCACGATCGGGTCTTCCACGATCTGCCGGGCCATCTCATGACACAACATCACGATCTGTTCGAGCGCCGGCGCCGACTCACAGCCGATCGCCTCCACCGCGGAAATCGAGGTCCGATGCTGCTCGGCGATCACGAACCGGGCCAACTCCTCCTTGGAGGAGAAATGAAAGTACAACGCCCCCTTCGTCAACCCGGCCGCCGCGATGATTTCCCCGACGCTTGCCCCGTCGTATCCGGATCTGTCGAAGACCTCCGCTGCCCCGCGCACGATATGCGCTCGGGTTACCTGCGCGCGTGACTGTTGAGTCATGGGATGTCCTTCCTTGTCCCGATCGGGTGGACGCCGTTGAGCCGAACCGGACCAGGAATCTCGAAGACAATACCCAATCCACGGTTCTGTGCTGTTCACGCCGGTCCACTTCGTCCCACATCGAGGGGTCGGGCGGCATTCAAGGGCAGGGTTTGATCGAGGCGGTGGTGAGCAGTCTCGGCGAGATGTGGCGTCCACGCTGGTGTCTCGTACAACCCGAATTTCGTGTGTGCACCGGTGCCGACGTGCCCGGCGTATCCGCTGCCGCTGATGCCTCCGGTGACATTCTTCGGCGCCGTCAACCCTGCACCCGCCCCCCCGTTGATGGGCACCTCGTCTCTTGCCTTTACCTCGACACGGACCGGCGGCCGATCACGGTGCCCCGGTACCTGGTCGGGTGCCGGGGCACCGACTGCCCACGGTCGACACCGGCACCGACGCTCGTCCCGAGATCCGGGTCGCCATCGCCAGCTGACCCGCCCGACCCCGCGTCCGGATCGGTAGTCGACCGGGGGTTCGCCGCAGCATGCCGACCGGACAAATCATTAGCACTCCACCATCGAGAGTGCTAAATTTCTGCGTAACCGATGACACGGACCGGCGAGAAACCGCTGGGCCCCAACACAGTCGCGGTCCAGGTGCAGTTGCAATTACTGCTGCCCTGGTCGGGGCAGCGGCTGGAAGGTTGCCCTGGAACGATGGGGCACATCCGGCTTTCGTGGCATCGACGACCGGGCCACCCTAGACACTGGAGGAGGATCATGATCGCCGCTCGAATCCGATCAACTGTCACCGACGACGCGAGTCCCTCCGCGCGTGCACCGCGATCGCCGCGCGGGGGATCACGGTTGCCCTCCGTGTCGATCGCCCTGGGGGCGTTGTCCATCGCGTCGTTCTGGGTGTTCGGACTCGGGTTCGTCCTGGGCGTGAGCGCCGTGGTGTGCGGCGTGATCGCCGTATCCTGCTCCGGCGTTTCGGACGATGAGCCCGCCTCGCTGCGGGCGTTGCTCGGAGTCATCGCCGGAGTCGCGGGGATCACCGTGTCCGCGATCGCTCTTTTCCCGGTGCTGGAGTACCTGTGACCCGTGCGCCAGCCCGTACACCTCCCGTCCTCGACCTTCGGAAGGATCCGCACCACCCGTGACCGCCGTCCCCGGCCCGCATCTGCCCACCACACAGACCACCCTGGACACCGGGTGCGACGACGCCGCGCCGCCCGGCACGGCACTCCTCGAGTCCTGGGAAGCGGGCATCGCCGTGACCGTCGGCCTGGCGATGCTGACCACCCTCGTGTGCACCGTCCTCGGATCCGTCGCGCTGGCCCTCCTCGCGCTCGTCGCGGTCGCGGGCATTGCCGGCCTGATCACCGCCGCCCTCTGACACTGCCCGCATGCCCCGTCCGTATGCCCCGGGTGTATTCGTTCCGGTGGTGGCGGAGGGTCACCGAGCGTCGTGCGTTCGTCGTGCCTCGGTGGACCCGGTCTCAGGAAATTCACAGACACCGTCGGGCCGAGTGGTGCGACGATGAAGCATGGGCCGCCATCGTTGGCCGGCCCTCGCGCCGCCCACCACCGGAGGGGTCGCCGTGCACGCGGGCATGCCGATCGTGGCGGAGAAAGATCTCGTCCTCGAACTGTCGGCGGCGACCGCGTTCATGTCCGGGCTGCTGCTGCGGTTCGCGCTGTGCGTCACCGGCGTCCGCGCCGACTTCGTGCGCTATGAAACCCGGCCCCTGACCGACGCCCTCGACTGGTCGGCGCAGTGGTCCTATCTGGCCGTGCGCATCCTTGTCGACGACCTCGGCGGCGCCGCCGACCCGTTCCAGCCGACACCCGATTCCGGGCTGGAGGGATCCGGGCCGTACCGAACCACGCCGCAGTACTGGATCGGCACCTACCCGACCACCGGATCACTGACCGTCACCGCCAGTTGGCCCCAGGTCGGACTCCACCCCACCTCGTTCACCCTCACGCTCGGGCCCAGCCCCTTCCCCACCACCTTCGGGTCCGATGCCCATCGGTGATGGTGCGCGACTCTGCTCGACGAGCTGAAGGGTGAGCGGCTGTGGACGATTCCTGGTTGCCCGGAAGCTACCCGTGAACCGACCCGCACACGGACGTCTGACGCTCAGGCGATTCGGGTGATGCGGGTGGTCGCGCACATCGGGCACCAGGTGGTCTCGCCGACGACCCACCCGTTGATCCGGGCGAACGCCACCGCCGCGGATTGTCCGGCAATCGCGGCATCGAAGCGGTGCTCACACAGATCGCATCGCACCGCCCACCCATTGTGTCCACTGGATTGGATCACCTGCACAGTCATGCCACCCTCACGCTCGCGACGTCAGTTGCGATGCTAGCTAGCGTAGCGGAGTTAGCTATCCCCGCCTCGCGGTCGCGGTCGCGGCGTGTTCCGGCACACAATTCGTGACGTTGCCATTTCCGCGGCAAGCCATCTGGCCGCCGGCGAAAAAAATAGACAACCGTCCAGGCTCGGGAATTTACGTCACAGTGATGAAATTGCGCCCGCTCTCCCCCTGCTACCAGGGCCGCGTGAGATGTGTTCGCCAACTATCCAGCAACTGATCGGTACCCACCCATTCAAGGCGTCGATCCGCGCACTGGTACGCCCGCGGCCCCCTCGAACGACTCGAGCGGCCGCGATGGCGTTTGCCGAGATCGGGCTCAACCAGCTCGTGGCCTTAGGGCGTGCAGATAAATAACACGCAATACTGGCTAGATTGCGGCGTGTCGGCTTGCGTTGGCCGCGAATTCTCTTATGTCGGTTGCGGTGTCGAGTTTGATGCCTGTGGGTTCGGTTGTGTGGTCGACCAGGTCGAGTAGGGGGCGGGTCTGGTTGACGGCGTTGCGGATGGCGGTAGCGCTGAGTCCGGTCAGCTCGGCGAGGACGGTGGCGGGTGTGGAGAATCGCTGTTGTTGCAGGGTGAGGGCGGTGCGGTCGGCGAGGGTGAGCGCGGGTTTGCGTCCGTTGGTTCGGGTGGGGTTGGGGTGTTGTGCCCGATGGACAGGGGTGAGTTCGTCGATGAGTTGGGTCCATCGGGTCGGTGTCAGTCCGGTCAGTTCGGCGGCGTGTAGCCACTGCAGGTCGGGTCGCTGGGGTGGTGTGGCGGGTTCGCTGTGGGTGGTGGGCTCGGCGGGGAGGGAGTCGATGGGAGTGGGATGCAGTGTGTAGTTCCAGTCGCCGTGCCATTCGTGGCGAGTGATCGGGATGGCGGCCAGTTGCTGGTCGCTGATTTTGATGCCGATCGGATAGGTCCCGGTGTCGAGCTGCGCGTGTACGCGCAGTCCGGTGCGGGTGGTGGTCGCCGCGATCGTGTTGATGATGACGTCATGGCTGGTCAGGGATCTGCCACGCCAGTTCATGGAGATGTGGGAGAACAAGCGGTGCTCGATGGCGTTCCATTTGGAGGTGCCGGGCGGAAAGTGGCAGACCGTGATGGCCAGGCCGGTTTCGGCGGCGAGTGCGGAGAGTTCGGTTTTCCACGCCCTGGTGCGGGAACTGTTGGAGCCGCCGGAGTCCGCGGTGACCAACAGTCTCGTGGCGTCGGGGTAGTTCACGGCACCGACACCGCGCCACCAGCGGCGCAGCGATTCCACGGCGAAGGCGGCGGTGTCGTGGTCGGTGCCGACGTTGACCCAACCCGCGTTTTCGGACAAGTCGTAGATCCCGTAGGGCGCGACCTTGCCCAGCTCGCCGGGGAAGTCGTGGGTGTCGACCCGTTCCGGTTCACCCTTCGGCTGATATTCGGCACCGTTGTTCTTGTACGGTCCGACCAATGAGGTAGGCCGTCGGGCGTGGCGCCAGCGCAGCTGGACCCGACCCGACGACCCCCTCCCGAACCGGACGTGCTCGCTTTCCGAGCATCACGGCTCTCCAGTGACTACTGCGTGGGTGGCGCGGTTGACTACCCGTTGTGGATCGTGGTGTGGCAGTCGGCGCAGACCACGAGGGTTTTCCTGCGCCGTTTGGCCATGAGTTGGTTCCACACGGGTTGCGGTTGTCCCGGTCTGTGGAGCTCGGCCAGCGCGCGGACGTGGTGGACATCCACCGTGCCGGTTTGCTTGCACAGCTCGCAGCGTCCTGCCTGGAGCCGGGTCACCAGCTCTTTTCGGCGGACGGTGACCGGGCGCGGGATGCGATCGGTCAGGACCGCGTGTTTCTTGCGCCGCAGGGGAATCCCACCGAACCGTGCGATCAGTGGTTGACGGCCTTCGCGCTCGACGCGTGCTTCGAAGCACCTGCGTGGCCCCGACGGTGTGGCGATGGTGGTCTTGTAACGGTCCGCCATCGTGGTCACCGTCGAGTTGTGTTTGCAGGCCAGCGTTTTGAGCATGGAGGTCTTCATTACCCATTCCAGCCGGTTCAGTCGATAGACATCACCGGCCAGCAGGTAGTACTCCACCAATCCCCGGTACTGCGCACCATAGGTCCTGACGATCGTGTGGTCGTCCTCGTTGACCATCCGGTTGCGTCGCTCGGGTTTGCCGAGCTTCAGGAACGGGGCGCATTTGGCTTTGATCACATCACGGGGAACGCGCAGGCCGACAACGCCGTTGACGCTGCGGCCCTTGCCGCCGACCATGTGGTCGGCATGTTGGGTGATGATCTCGTAGCCGAGGAATCTGGCCGCGCCCGTTCGGGCGTGGGTGATCAAGGTCTTCTCGTGCGACAGTTCCAGCTCGAGTTCGTCACGCAGGAACGTCGCCAAACGGATCTTGATTTCCTCTGCTTCAGCCTTGGGTCCGGTGAACCCGAGGAGGTGGTCGTCGCAGTACCGCACGTAACGGAGCCGCCGGAACCCAGTATCTGTCGGGTCCTTGCTCGGCATTCCCCGCATCTGTTTGCGAAGCGCGCGGACCGCTGGGCGGTCCCCGCGCCGACGCAAACGTGCGAGCTGTTTGGCCGCCTCATAGTATTCAGGATTGGATACCCTGGCGTCACCTCGGGTATATTCAGGGATAAGGACTTTCTCGACGAAATTGTCCAGCTTGTGCAGATAAATATTGGACAGGATTGGGGATGCAACCCCACCCTGTGGTGCGCCACTCAACGTGGCGTGCCATATCCAATCTTCCAGGTATCCGGCTTGCAGCATGTTACGCAGCAACCGAAGGAAACGGCCGTCGTGAATTCTTTCCGCGAGCACGGATAACATGATTTCGTGATCGAGCGATCCGAAACAGTCGGCGATATCGCCTTCAATGAACCATGTGGTGCCGGTCCAGCGCTGCGTTACCTCCGACAGTGCGGTGTGACAGCCACGATTCGGCCGAAACCCATGTGACAGATCGGAGAACTGCGGCTCGTAGTACGCCTCCAAAAGCAGGCGGATTACTTCGCCGACGAGTTTGTCCGACCAGGACGGCAGCCCCAGCGGCCTTTTCTTCCCATTCTTTTTGGGGATGTAGGTGCGCCGGACGGGCTTGAACCGGTAGCGCTCGTGGCGCAACGCATCGATGATGCGCCCGATCTTGCCCAGAGACATGCCATCGACGGTCTCGCCGTCGGGTCCGGGCGTCATTGCCCCCTTGTTGGAGTACAGACGCCCGTAGGCGAGCAGATACCACTGCGGGTTGAACAGTTGACGATAGAGTCGTTCCAGCGGCAAGCCGCGCCTTCCGCGTTCACGCAGGACACCCAGCACCGTTTCGGCTTCACGCATCACGCGTACCTCCCGGCCCTCGGGCATCCGATCACCTGGCCCACTTGGCCCTGTGGACGGCTTTCCCGTCCTCCTCGGTGGGGCGTTACTCCCACGACTACTACTGGGCCTCTGTCGCCATAGGGCACATGGCGCGTGCCCGTTAGGCGATCCCACGTTCGTCCTTGCCATACGTCATAGAGCGATTTAGGTGCCCCGTTCATCCCCTTGAATTCCCTCATTGGGAATCGCTCCGCACCACGGAGGCTGTATCGGATAGGAGCTGACTCCGATACACGATGCGGCGCCGGTTTCAGGTACATTTCCGACGGACGAGAAGTTGCGTCTTCTGGGGATTGGGGTTCAAGCAGTTTCGCTTTCACCATGTCGCTCGGGTCCCGCAGCACCCCGTTCCTGATACCTGGACACGGTCGCTGCTTCAATTGCATGCTACGGTTCCCTTCTCCTTTCGGATCCAGGTAAGCCATCAGACCCAGGAATATTTCCTCCGAATTCCTCCCAGCTGAACTGGGAATATGACAAGGCGCTTCGTGGCGCACATTCCTTCTTCTTCGTATCGACGCTGACCACCGGCTGCCCACCACCCTGATGGTCTTTGACCTGCTCGTTGATGTAATTGAACTGGGCGTCGCGGTCGGGGCTCTGCTTGCCCTCCAGGCTTTTGGCGTTGGATTGCAAGCTGAAACCCTCCTGCCGCAGCAGGTCCCCGACGACATCCGCGCCGACTTTGTGTCCTTGACCGGTCAACGTGTCCGCGAGGTTGTACGTCGACTTCGCGGTCCACCGCAGCGGCGACATCGGATCGCCCCGCTGGTCCGGTTTCACCAACGCCAACAACGCCGGAACCAGGCCGGGGTCGACCTCGGCCGCTCGTTTGCGGCCACCACCAGCCCGGCGCACCCGCCCCAGCGGAGCCTGCCCGGACTCCAACTCCGTCACCCCCGCCGACACCGTCGCTTCCCGCACCCCCGCCGCCCGCGCCACGGCCCGACCCCCGCCGCGCCCCAACATCCGAGCCTCCGCGCCCAACACCAGCCGACGCTGCCGCTCATCCAAATGCGGCAACACCACCGCGAACTTCGCCGCCAGATCCTCCACAGTCACAACGAAATCGCCCATACCACAATATAGTCCGAAAACACTCAATGTTACGACTTGATTCTCTGCACGCCCTTAGTGTGCCGCGCCGACTGCGCTGACGTCCGAAACGACATTGGCCCGAGGGGCGATGTGGAACCGGATCTACTCGTCCACTTCGAGATCGAGTGGCTGGATGGGTGTGCCTGCGGCGGGCGTCAGCGTCACGAGGTACCCCCGAGGAGTCCGCGACTAGAGCTCGACAGATTTACGTTGCTGCATCGTGCGGGCGTGTTGTTGCTTCGCGGTGATGGCGGCCTCGACACGGCAGCGCAGGTTTTCATCGCTCAGGTGTGGATTGTCGAACCCGGCCACCACCGCCAGCTCTGTTCCGATACGGATGTGGGCAGTCTTATTGACCACCGACCCGTCGTCGCGGCGCGCCAGCTCGCGCCCAGTGGCGATGACCTGAGCCATGGCGTCAACGCGATTGGACGCTTCCCCCGCGCGCACCGATGTCCGCTGAGTCTCCAGATCCCAAAACGACACGAACCATTCCACAACCGCTCCCGCATCCACTCTTCTCAGCTTGTCGTTTAACCTCTGCCGTGGCGTGGGGCAGTTGGTGCTGGTGTTGTTCGGCGTGTCGCAGCGGCATGAGGC
>NZ_NSDZ01000017.1:0-54596 GCF_002300155.1 Rhodococcus sp. ACS1 | reverse complement strand
TTCGGCGGACACAAGCAGTCCGGCATCGGCGCCGAGAACTCGCTGCACGGACTCGCCGAATACACCAACCACCAGACCATCACGCTGAACAAGGTCCCCGACGCGGTCTCGTAAACCCTCCGCGCCCGACCATCTTTCGAATAGGACAGTGCAACTATGAAGACCACAGCAGCCGTCCTGCGTGCGGCGCAGGAGCCGTTGTCGCTCGAGGAACTCGACATCGACGAGCTACGCCCCCGCGAGGTCTTGGTGCGGATCGTCGGATCCGGTATCTGCCACACCGACCTCGGGATGATCGCGACCGCGGAAACCGACGCGGCCCCGATCGTGCTCGGTCACGAAGGATCGGGAATCGTCACCGCGGTCGGACCGGAGGTCGACAGCATCGAGCCCGGCGATCACGTGGTGCTCTCGTACAACTTCTGCGCCGAGTGTGACAACTGCGCGCGCTCACTTCCGATGCACTGCCGGGACTTCGTCCCCCTCAACCTGGTCGGTGCGCGCCTGGACGGCTCGAGTGTCCTCAGCTCCGGGGGCGAGCAGGTACGCGGACACTTCTTCGGGCAATCCTCGTGGGCGACCTACGCGGTGGCGAACGAGCAGAACTGTGTCCGCGTCGCCCGCAATCTGCCGCTCGAGTTGCTCGCCCCTCTCGGTTGCGGCATCCAAACCGGTGCCGGGGCGGTGCTGAACACTCTCAATCCGGAGGAGGGGTCGTCGATCGCGATCTTCGGGACCGGATCGGTCGGGCTCGCCGCCCTGTTGGGGGCGGTGGTCGCCGGTTGCGGCACCATCATCGCCGTCGACATCCAGCCCGCCCGTCTGGCGACGGCCGCCGAGCTGGGTGCCACCCACACCATCAACTCCGCCGAGGAGAACGTGGTCGAGCGGATCCGTGAGATCACCGGCGGAACCGGAGCACAGTATTCGGTTGACTGCATCGGCCTGGCGGACGTCGTGCGCAGTGCACTCGAATGTCTGCAGTCGCCCGGGGTCTGCGCCACCGTCGGATTCCAGGGCATCCCGAACGAAATCTCTTTCGACCAGGGTCACCTGCTGTTCGGGCGCAGTCTGGTCGGCGTCATCGAGGGCGACGCCATCCCGCAGGAGTTCATCACCCGAATGATCGACCTCTACCAGGCCGGCAAATTCCCCTTCACCAAGCTGATCGACACCTTCGAGTTCGATCAGATCAACGAGGCGATCGACGCCGTCCACCATGGAAAGGTCACCAAAGCGGTCCTCACTTTCGGCGACCGCGCCAATCACGGGGAAAACGGTGAGTAGTCGCGTCGCGGCAACCCAGCCGTCGGTGGGACCGAGCGATATCCTGCCCTACGCCGCCGCGCGGCATCCGGACAAGATCGCCCTCGTGGTCGGGCACACCCGACTGACCTACCGCGACCTCGACAGGATGTCGGACGCCGTCGCCGACGCCCTGCATGCCCGGGGGATCGGAGCCAACGGGGTGTGCTCGCTGTATGGACAGAACAGCTGGGAATGGATCGTCTCCTACCACGGCATCCTCAAGGCCGGAGCCGTCGTCAACCCGATCAATGTCATGCTCACCGGCCCCGAGCTGGCCTTCGTCCTGACCGACTGCGGATCCGGCGCCCTGTTCACCGGCGCCGCCCAGGCCGCCACCGTCGACACCATCCTCGCCGAGGTCCCCTCGCTGGAGACGGTCTGCCAATTCGGTGACCCGGACGAATCGGCTTCCGCCACCGGCGCGATCTCCTTCACCGACCTGCTCGCCACCGAGGCGAGCGAGCCGCAGGACTCCCGACCGCGACCACAGCCAGAGGACCTGTGCAGCATCGGCTACACCTCGGGAACGACCGGACACCCCAAGGGGGCCATGCAATCCCAACAATCCGTGCTCCTCAACTGCGCGCTGACCGCCACCATGCACGGCCGCACCACCGACGACGTCGTGGTTACCGCCCTGCCGGGCGCACACGTCTACGGCAACGTCGCCATCAACAGCACCTTCCTCGCCGGAGGCACGGTGATCCTGATGGAACGCTTCACCCCGGGTGAGGCGCTGCGTCTGATCGAAGGCGAACACGCGACCCTGTTCGAGGGCGTACCCGCGATGTACTCGATGATGCTCGCGGACCCAGGCTTCGACACCGCAGATCTGTCCACACTGCGAGCCGCCACCATCGGCGGCCAGACGTTCGCCCCGGAACTCCTCGCGCGGTGGCAGAACCGGGCGCCCGTCCCGGTCCTCGAGCTGTGGGGGATGACCGAACTGTCCGGACTCGGCACGACCCACGCGGTCCACGCACCCCCGGTGCCCGGTTCGATCGGAGTGGCCCTCCCCGGCCTCGAGGTCAGGATCGGCCCGATCGATGGCACGAGCGGCGAGGTTCCCGCCGGTGAGCATGGTGAGCTGCTCGTTCGCGGCCCGCTGGTGATGCTCGGCTACTACGGTCGCCCGGACGCCACTGCGGAGGCGGTCACCGACGACGGGTGGCTGCGCACCGGCGACGTCGCCTACGTCGACCACACCGGACACTTCTTCATCGTGGACCGGCTCAAGGACATGATCGTCACCGCCGGATACAACGTGTACCCGGCGGAGATCGAACGCGTCATCGGCGCCCACCCGGACGTCGCGCTGGTCGCGGTCGGAGGCCGTCCCGACCCCGTCAAAGGGGAGGTCGCCGTCGCGTATGTCGTCCCCGCACCGGAGGCGAACCTGCTCCCGGAAGACATCATCGAGCACTGCCGGGGCCAGCTGGCCGCCTACAAACGACCCCGAGAGGTGGTCTTCGTCGATGCCCTGCCGACTACCTCGTCGGGCAAGCTCATGCGCCGCAAGCTCGCGGAACTCGACGGTGACCGAGGCATTGTCCGCGAGAGATAATGGTCATACAGAAAGCTATCCGCAGCGCCCGTGCGGCGGTCACATCACGACAGGCATTGTGATTAGCGCAACATAGCAAGTTCTACGTGATCGAGACCACGAAACTCGATTCGATCAAAGGAGTACCAATGCAGGTTGTAGCCGAAGGGTTCAATGCCTTCGAGACGCAGAAGAGCCCGAAGGGTGAGGTCAAGTTTCTGGGCTCGCCCAAGGACGTGATCGAGGTCGTGCGGTCCGGAAAGTTGCAGGACTACATCCTGCTCGTTCGCGGTGGCACGACGACCTTCCTGACTCCGGCATTGAGCATGGGTGCTTCCGGCGTCATCACGATGTCGGGCGCGCCCGAGTCCCACCTCGGCATTCTCTCGCGTGAGTTCCAGATTCCCTGTGTGATGACCGCGCACCTGACCTCGAGCGATTCACGCTACGTCGTGGGCAACACCGACGATGCGCACTTCGAGGAGATCGCCGACACCCTGATCGGCAAGACCGTCCAGTTGCACTGTGATGACGAGGAGATCGGGCGCGTCAGCATCGTCAGCTGACCCGTTTTCCGACCACACACCATGGGCAGAGAGGAACAACCCCACATGAGTCTCGAAATGACACCCGGTGTCCGCTCGACGTACAAGCAGCGCTATGAGCCGAACGATGACGGTCTGCGGTTCCAGGATCTGGTCTTCGAGGGCAACTTCGTCGGCCAGGAGCCACTGCGCGACGGCATCCTCGGTGACAAGGTGCAGAAGCAGCGCGCCAAGAGCAAGGTCCTCGAGAAGGTCAGCAAAGAGGACGTCCTGGTCGACCAGTTCACCCTGGACGAACTCAACGACCTCAACAACTACCTGGCCTGGAACATCTGGGACGTGCTCGTCATGCGTGCCACCGAAGGTGTTTCGGGCATGATCCCGCGCCAGGAATACGAGATCCTCGCGTTCATGCACCAGTTCTACCGGTGGCCGGAGATTCTGCGCATGACCACCGACGAGGTCGGAGCCCAGGGCATCTTGGACATCGGGGCCTCGGCGCGGCGGGAAATCGGCACCAAGGTCAACGCGGTGCACGACTGGTCGATCGGCGCCGTCGGCTTCGGCATGGGCCGCTGCGGTCTGCTTGCACTCGAGGCGATCGGACCCGACGACTACATCGAGGAGAGCAACGAGCTCCTCAAGTTCATGCAGCGGATCCAATTCGGCAAGCGCCAGGACGGGTACATCCTCAACTCGCAGGACCGCTACCGCTGCCAGATCCACGAGCCGGACTTCCTCGAGGGCATCATCAACCAGCTCGAAACACTGGAGCCGGGAAGCCCCAAGCACGAATCCTTCACCCGCTTCAACGCGGCCGCCGAACTGCTGTCGTTCCTCGACCACATGGACTGCCGGCTCGGCCTCGGCGACACCGGACCGTACGAGCTGCCCAACGGCAACATCCTCATTCTCCGGGACCTGTTCGTCAACGAGCCGATCTTCCACTGGTCCGATGTGTGCGACGACGCAGGCCTGCCGCACGCCTACACCGTCGCGCTAGAAATCGACCCGGAAATACTGGGTCTGCAGGAAATTCGCGTCAACGACATTTCCACCACCTTCACCCGGCCGAAGAACTACATCCCCGCCATCGTCGGTGGCGCAGTCTTCGCCCGCGAGCAGTGGGACACCCCGATGTCGGATGTGCGCACCATCAAGATCGACGACCTGGGCGGCGAGCTGCCCAAAATCCAAGACGCCACTCTCAAGATGTACGGAAAGATCTCTCGGATGTGCCGCCGGGACCTGATCTGGGCCGGCCAGTACGTCTACTACGTAGACATGATTCTGCCGTACCTGCGTAAGGCCGGAACGTACGAGAAGGCATGCGACGAATACCAGCTCTGGGAAGTTGACCAGCGCGTGTCGAACTACTACTACGACATCAGCAAGCGCGGATTCGCGCAGGAAGTCGTTCCGCAGAAGATCTTCTCCGGCCAGGGCTACCTGCCCTTCGGGGAAGGCGCGGATCTGCGCCGGTCGAAGTACCGCTGGCTGTAGAACCCGTTCACCAGACACCGGGGCGGCGGGACCGACATTGTCGGCGTAGGCACCTGCGCCCCGCCGCCCCCGTTCGATCGTTGGGAAACAACATGACTCAAACCCTGCTCGACAAACGTCTCTACGACGTTCTCAACGCCGTGGCGCTCAAGAAAATGGCGACCGCGGCCGCTGTTGCGGAAATCGTCAACCTCAGCACCGATGAGGTGCGAGGGATTTTCACCGAGCTCGAAGACGGTGATCTGGTCGCGCTCATGGGTGAGACGGCCCTGCCCACCGACGCGTCCGGCCCGGTGCTGGTTGATTCCGCGGCCGCGATCTACGGACCCCTGCGCGACGATCCGTCGGTGCTGCAGGTGGCCGACAAGTTCGAGGAGGTCAATTCTCGTTTCCTGCGCACCATGTCCTCCTGGCAGCAGATCGAGGTGGGCGGACGCAAACTCGCCAACGATCACAGCGATTCCGCCTACGACGCGAAGGTGGTCTCCACCATCGAGCGCCTGGTGTCCCGGCTCGAGGGGCTGCTCGAAGCCCTCGGCGAAAAGGACGAGCGCTTCCGCACCTATATCGGTCGCTTCGAGCGTTCCCTGGGAAAGGTCGACGCCGGCGACATCGCGTTCGTCTCCGATCCGACCAAGGACTCGGTGCACAACGTCTGGTTCGAATTCCACGAAGACTTGCTGCGCACGCTCGGTCGCGCACGTAAGGAGTGAACAAGGTGAGCTCTGTGACTGTTACGACTGGACTGACCCGAGGGTTCAGTGAACCAGGTGAAATTGACCGGAATGTTCTCGGCGGCAAGGGCTACGGCCTGGTCGAAATGACCCAGGAAGGGTTGAACGTGCCCGGCGGGTACGTCATTTCCACCTCGGCCTGTCACGACTACCTCGAGCACGGTTCCATGACGACGGACCTGATCGAGGAAATCCACGGCCGTCTGAGCGAGCTCGAACAGGCGACAGGCAAGACCTTCGGCGGCGGCCCCTTCCCGTTGCTGCTGTCGGTGCGCTCGGGTGCGCCGGTGTCGATGCCGGGGATGATGGACACCGTCCTCAACCTCGGGCTCGGCCGCGATGCGGCGATCGCGCTGGCCGACGTCACCGGGGACACCCGCTTCATGGCGGACGTGCTGTTCCGGTTCCACGGGATGTACGCCGAAACCGTGATGGGGGCGCTCGAAACCCCTGACCGCGACGACCTCGCCGCACTGATCGACGGCGTCCAGGCCGACAGCCAGCCCGGACCCGTCTACGACCGAGTATGGGAGCGCTGCCAGGCACTGCTGCGCGACGAACTCGACGAGGAAGTTCCCAGCGATCCCCGCGCTCAACTCATCGGCGCCGTAGAGGCCGTCTTCCGCTCGTGGAACACCCGGCGCGCCGTGAAATACCGTGAGGTGCACAAGATCCCGAACGACCTCGGAACCGCGGTCGTCGTGCAGTCGATGGTGTTCGGCAACCTCGATCAGGACTCGGGATCGGGTGTGGTGTTCACCCGCAACCCGGTCACCGGTGAACCTGGACTGTTCGGCGAGTTCCTGGCAGCGAGCCAGGGCGAGGACGTCGTCGCCGGTATCCGCACCCCGGACCCGGTGACCGCGCTGCGCGACCGGCTTCCGCACGTGTACACCGAACTGGAAAATACCTGCGCCGAACTCGAACGCCGCCGCGGTGACGTTCTCGACATCGAGTTCACTGTCGAGCGCGGCATCTTGTACATGCTCCAGGTCCGCAGCGCCAAGCGCACCGCCCAGGCCGCGATCCGGATAGCGGCGGACCTGCTCGCCGAGCAGGTCGTGACTACATCCGGTGCCCTGTCGGCCCTGACCCTCGACCAGATCCGCCAGGTTCAGCGCCCCGGCTTCGACCCCGATGCCTACGCCCGCGCCCGCGAGGACGGGCGGCTTCTGGCCACCGGCGTGGGAGCTGCTCCCGGGCACGTGGTCGGCGAGCTCTACTTCGACTCCGACGCCGCACAGCAGGCGGTCAAGGAAGGCAAGACGGTCATCCTGGCGCGGCCGGTGACCAGCCCGACAGATCTGCACGGCATGATCGCCGCCGATGGCATCCTCACCGCGACCGGTGGTTCGACCAGTCACGCCGCGGTCGTGGCGCGTGCGCTGGGGACAACGTGCGTCGTGGGATGCGGGGCGTTGGATATCGATCCTGCCGCGGGCACCATGCGGGTGGCCGGCAAGACCCTGACCATCGGCGATGTCGTCTCCCTCGATGGTTCGTCGGGTGAGGTGATTGCCGGTGAGATCGAGCTCAGTGAGCCGGCGGCCGAGGACGACCGTCTCTCAGGGTTGCTCGAACTCGCTCGTGCCCGCGCCGGCGCGCAGGTGTTCGCTCGGGCGACGACCCCCGATCAGGCGTGTCAGGCGCTCGCGCGCGGGGCGACGGGGCTGGTGGCGGGAATCGACGATGTCCTGGCCACCACCGGGCACCTCGACGGGATCATCTCCACGCTGCGCGAGGGTGAGATCAGCGATGCCAGTGCGGCCCTCGAGGCGGCCGTGGCCACCGAGTTCTCGAAGCTGTTCGCCGGTGCGAGCGTGTCCGAGTTCGGGGTGCGGGCGATCGACTTCCACGCCGACGAATCCAGCGAGCTGCTGCGCACGGCCGAGTTGTTCATCGCGCATCCGGAATTGGCGTTGCCGCTCGGGTCCGAGGAGATCCTGTCCGCACAGTTGCGTGGCATCGCCACGGCATTGCAGAGCGCGGACACCGAACTGCGCGTGCACTTCACGGTCCGCAAGATCGCCGACGGCGGTGAGATCGCCGCGCTGGTCGCGCTACGGGACAGTCTGCCCGACGCCGAGCGGGTCGAGATCGGTGGTTACCTCACCAGCCCACGCGGTATCGCGTCCATCGACGCAATCGCCGAACACAGTGATGTCGTGTGGATCGAACTGCGGGTGCTGCAGGCGGCCGTGGCCGGCATCTCGGCGCGGCACCTGCTGACCAGCGAGCCGCTCGATTCGTATCTGCGGCGGGGTCTGATCACGGTTGATCCTCGCGTCGAGATCGACGATCAGGTCGGTGCGCTGGTGGACACCGTAGCTGCGGTCCTTGCCCAGGATCCCGGGCGACGGGTGGGGATCCGGTTGAGCGGATCGGTCTCGGCGGAACTGGTGCAGTCCCTGCAGGAGCGCGGGTTCACCCGCTTCGGCGTCGACGGTGACGAGGTGCGGCCGTCGATCCTGGCTCTGGGGCAGCGAGACCGCCGGAACTAGCCTGGCCGGGCGTCCGAGGGTGGTACACGGTGGCCGATTGCAGGTCATTGTGTGCCATCCTCGGGCAATTGCGCGCAGGACCACCCGGGACGGTGGGGGAGTTGTGGAGCGTCCAGAACAAGCGGCGGGCCACAGATCGAACTGGCGACGGGTGGTGTGTGGTGAATACCCGGACCGGGACCACACACCACTCTCAGCCGAATGGCGGGTGCGATTGGCCATCCGTATCGCTGACCGCCTCGGTCACCTGCAACAGTCGCAGTGCCAGGTCGGCGCGCATCCGATCCGCGTGTTGCGACAGGTCCAGATTGGTGAGTTTGCGGATCAGCTCGAGCCGGTAGGCGAGGGTCTTGGGATGGACGAAGAGCCGCTCTGCGGCATCCTTCTGTGAGCAGTTGGCGTCGAAGAAGGTGCGGAGAGTCTTGAGGAGGGACCCGTCGGACTGCTGGTCGTACTGGAGCAGCGGCTCGGTCACCTCCTTGATGAAACCCTGCAGGTCGGGATTGTCGCTGCTCCCGAGTAGAAGCCGGACGATCCCGAGTTCGTCGTACAACGACACCGTTCCCAGCCGACGGGAGGCGGCGTGCGCGGTCTTCGCTTCGCCGAAGGCCGCCGGATAATCGGCCGGATCACTGCGTGCTGAACTGACCCCCCAGGTGATGCGCAGGTCCGGGTGGCACTGCGTAGTGACCTTGTTCAATTCGTCCAGCAAGGCGCGGGCACGTTCACGGTCCTTGATCGGGGCGAGGGCCACGATCCAATTTCCTCGCACACTGGTCAACGTCAACGGCGCGGGAGTGGTGCAGCCGCGAACACCGTTGAGAACGTTGCGCCGCAAGGCGTCCGCGGACGAAGTGGTCCACCCCTCTTGGGCGGCAATGGTGTCGGCGTTCTCGAGCACCCCGTAGACGACCCGGTGAAAACCCTTGAGCCGGACCCCCATCTGATGGGTGCGGCTGCGGGCGGCGGACCGTTGTTCCGTTGTCCCCTCCATCAGGTCCCAGAGCAGCTGGTCGAGTGCTTCGGCGCGTGCGGCGCTGGCCGCGCGCTGCTGGAGCTGGGTGAGCGAACAGACCATGGCGGCCTGTCCGCACGCGACCTCCATGATCTCGGCGTCCTCGTTGCCACCGATCAAACAGACTGCACCGTACTGATTTTCGGCGGCGACGACCGGGTGGGCCCAAATGGTGCGGCCATCGCGTGCAACGAGCTTGGTCGCTCGTTGTGGAAGGGCGCCGTTTCGGCCGGCCACGTCGTCAAGCAGATCAGCGGCGTCGAAGGCACGAGGAAAGGTGGCCTCGATTTCGCCGGTGTCGGAGATGATGGCAACATCGCAGCCCAACTCGGTTCCGACGGTGCGGGCGACGGAGCTGGTGACGGCGGAGTTGGCGAGCACGATCTCGATCAACGAATGCTGCAGCGTGGAGGAACGGTTGAGTAGACGTAGTTGTCGTTCGAGGGAAATGCGGGTGTTGTCGAGTTCGTCGACGGTGGCGCGTTGGGCGTCGTAGAGCCGGCCGTTCTCGATGGCGATGGTGGCGAGGTCGGCCAACGCCACCAGCCTCCGGACGTCGCGGTCGGTGAACGACGAGTAGCGGCGCCGCCACACCTCGAGGACACCGATCAGGTCACCGTGCACCACCAGTGGCACGGCCAGCGCCGAACGAGTCGCTTCCTGTTCGGCGAGGGACATGAAGTCCTTGCTGATCGTGGCGTCCTGAAGGTAACTGTCGATCCTGGCGACCTTCCCGGTTTCGAAGACAAGTCCAGCCACCCCCTGGCCTTTCTTCATCCGCAGCCGCGCGGTGTCGACCACCCGGTGCCCGGCGCAGCTGCGCATGCGCAGCTCCTCATCCTCCCGAAGGAACACGCCGCAGATGTCCGATTCGGACATTCGCAAGGTCTGGGTGGTGATGTTGAGAAGCACCTGGTCGAGGTCCTGGGCGCTGAGAATCTGGTGGGCCACGGTGCGCATGACCTCGGCCTCGTCGTCGAGGGCTGCAAACTCCTCGGTGGAGGCATGCGCCTGGGCGGTCAGATAGATCCAGACGCACAGCTGGGCCAGAAGGACGCGGTGCGCCGCGACCATGTCATCCGGTACAGCCGGGTCGACGACGACGGCGACGTTCCCCACCGTGGCCGCGCGCGGCACGAGCGGCCCGGCGGCGCATTCGAGTGCGGCCAATTGGGTCTGGTCGGCGCGGGCTTCGGTACCAGCGAGGACGGACCAGTCGAGGTCGTGACGCTGGAAGACGGTGACCGGGAGGCTGCTGCCGAACGCTGTCACGACCGCTTCAGCGGCATCGGCGGCGGTCTCCGGCAGAGTCGCCAGCAGCTCCCGAAGCCGCTCGACGGGAAACGCCCCGTTCAGAATCGGGCTGAATGGGGTGGCCTCGCGTGACCGCTGAGAGCTTCTCGGGTCGTCCATTTCCGCCTCGTCGGTAGTGTGCCTAGGACACTTCGATGACTGCCTTCAGCGTACGGCGCTCGGTCATCGCTTCGTACGCAGCGGGCGAGTCCTCGAGGCCGACTCGGAGGTCGATGATGACGGTCGGGTCGATCGCCCCGGAGGCCACCAAACCAGCGAGCTGGTCACGATCGCGGATCGCGTTTCCGATTGCGAAGCGCAGCGTCAGCTCGTCGGCGAACGCCCGTCCCACCGGCAGCGGCCAGGTCGATTGTTGATGAACTCCGACCGAGACGACGGTTCCGCGGCGGCGGACCAACCCGAACGCGGTGTCGAGTCCGCGGGGGCCGCCGACAGCCTCGATGACGGCATCGGCGCCGCGCCCATCGGTCAGGGCGTCGATGAGGGGGCGAGCGTCCTCCGGGGACGCGACCAGGGCACCATGCGCGTGGGCGATCGCTCGCCGCTCCGCGACCGGCTCGACCAACACGACCGGCCCGGCCCCGCAGGCCTGCGCGGCGAGGCTGGTCAGCTGTCCGACCGGACCACCGCCGATGACCGCGACGGTATCGCCGGGCGAGATGTCACACCGCTGTACCGCCGCGTATCCGGTTGCCAGCACGTCCCCGAAGAACAGGGTGGCCTCGTCCGAGACTCCGTCCGCGATGGGATGCAGGACGACGTCGGCGTGCGGTACTCGGACTATCTCTGCTTGAGCGCCGGCCAGTGCGGGACCGAAAGCCTCGCCGGTGCCGAAGAACTGGCGCTGACCGCACTCCCAGTGGTTGCCGTGGCGGCACCACCAGCAGTGCCCGCACGCGGTGAAGTCGGCGCCGCTGACGCGATCTCCGGACGCAAAGGTGCGCACCGCGGATCCGACCGCGACGAGGGTGCCGGTGAACTCGTGTCCGAGTACGGCTCCATGGTGCATGCCGTCGGGATGGCCGATCGTGTGCAGGTCGGTTCCGCAGATCGCTGCCCGATGCACCTTGACCAGAGCGTCTGTCGGATCGACGAGAACGGGATCGGACACACTGGAGACCTCGACGGCGCCGACCCCAGCGAACACCACCGCTCTCATGACGGGGCCGGTATTCGCTCGAGGTCGGCCACCCGTTCAGCGATCCGGGTAGCGGCCGTGCGCACTGCCGTCAGTTCGTCCGCCGCCAGCGGCAGCTCGACGATCTCCCGCAACCCGGTGCGGCCCAACCGGGCCGGCAGACCGACGTAGCCGTCGGCGATGCCGTACTGCCCGTGGGCACGCACGGTGGCGGCGATGATTTCGTCGGAGTTGGTCGCCATGGCCAAGACCATCCGGGCGGCGGAGGCACCTGGGGCGAAGAAGGCGCTACCGGATTTGAGGAGTCCGACGATTTCGGCGCCGGAGTTGCGGGCCCGGTCGACCAGTGCGGTGACCTTCGCCGGCGGCAGCGCGTGGGTGATCGTGGTGCCTCCCACCCGGGCTTGGGAGAGCGGGATGACCATCTCGTCGCCGTGACTGCCCAACGCCAAGGCGCTGACTGTCGACGGGGAGGAGTCGGTGGCCAACCCGGTCAACGCCTGGAAGCGGGAGCTGTCGAGCACTCCGGCCATCCCGATGACCCGTTCGGCGGGCAGCCCGGAGGCGCGCCAGGCGTGGTGGGTCATCTCGTCGAGCGGGTTGGTGACCACCAGCAGCACCGTCTGGGGCGAGATCGCGGCCGCGTCGCGGGCGATGCCGCCGACGATGGCGGCGTTCACCTCCACCAGGTCGGTTCGGCTCATCCCGGGTTGGCGGGCACGGCCTGCGGTGATGACCACATAGTCGGCGGACCCGGCCTCCGCGAGGCTGGTGACGCCGCGGACCTTGGTGTCGAAGCCGAGCAGCGACGTCGAATGGGTCAGATCCAGCGCGATGCCCGCCGCCAGGCCTTCGGCGATATCGACGAGGACGACTTCCTCGATGATGTTTGCCTCGGCGAGCTTCATCGCGGTGATCATTCCGACATGCCCGGCGCCGACGACCACCACTCGCTTGACCGACTTTCCGGTGCCTGTGACCTCGGGGCGTCGGAGGCGGGGCTGATGCAGCGCGGCAGGTGCTACGGAGGGATGCAGCGGCGCCCCGCGCCGGTACAGAGCCGGGGCCGGCGGCTTCAGCGGCGCCGGGGGAGTGGACGAGCCGTTCGAGGACGGGGGAGTGAACACCGGTGTCACCAGGGGGGATGCCGGGGAAGTCGCCCCGTTTGAGGTGGCCGGGGCGACTGGGGCAGTGGCCGGGCGGGCGGTGGCGACGACGATCGTCACTCCCCGTTCGCGGGCCAATTCCCGTGCGAGCGGGGTGACGATGTCTTTCGCGCCGACAACCAGCTCGCCGGTCCCGGCGGACTGGACCGCGTCGACACCGAAGACGGTCATCGCCGGGCCTCCTCGGTCCCTTCGAGGGATTCGAGCGCGGCCACCGCGGCATCGCGGGCGGTGGCGACCTCGCTTTCGCTGCCCGCTAGGAACAGGCGACCGAACCGTCCCACGGCGCGGATCTCGATGACGTCGATGTCGGCGGCCTTTTCCGCTTCGTTCGCGGCTAGCGACACATACGCCGCCGGGGCGACTTCCATGACGAACAGGCTCGATCCGGGCATCAGCAGGGTGCCCTTGCGCCACTTGTTGAGCAGCTGCGCCTGATATCCGTGCACGTTGGTGATGAACTGGGTCGATGCGACGACCGGCTTGATGCGGTCGGTTTCCTTCATCCCGAGCGCGTCGAGCAGGGCCTCCCCGGCCGCGAGAACTTCCGCCTGGTGCTCGGAGTGGATTTCGAGTAGCCCGAATTCGCGTTCGATGATCTGCAGGGCGGGACGTACCCCCGAGGATTTCAGCGCAATGTCCGCGGCGCGGAACACCTCGTTGCCCGGGGCCATCTCGACGAACAGTTCCGCCATGCCGGCCAACGGCGGGTCGCCGGGGCTGGTGGCGGCGATGTGCGCCGCACACTGCGGCTGCATTCGATCGATGAATGCGTACGTCCGGAGTGTTGCTGTGCCTGTCATGACGCGTACCTCGCGATTCCCAATGGAGTGATGAGCAGTGCGTGCGGATAGGCCCGCACACGCCGGCCCAGGTATTTGCTGATGGTCGTATCGGCGCCCGGAAGCATCAGGGCGCCGCCGGCGAGATGGAGTTCGAGGTGTTCGGCGCCTCGGGTCAGATCCCGGATCGAGGCACCGATCCGCTCGATTCCCGGTCGCAGGATCGCGAGGTAGTCGCCGCTACCAGCACGTTTGCTTTCCTCCGCCTCGGCTACGGTGACCCCGAGGGCGCCGGCGAGGATCAGATCCAGGTGGTGTCCTCCGCCTGGGCGATCGTCGAGGGCGGCCAGGTTCCCGGCTTCGAAGACCCCAACCCCGGTCGACCCGCCACCGACGTCGATGACCACCCCGTCGGTCACCTCGAGGGTCTTGTTGGCGGCGCTGACCTCGTCGACCAGGATGACCTCGTCGAAGCCCGCGCCTTCGAGGACGAACCGGCAGGCCCGACTGTCGGCCTCCCCGATGCACGGGGGATAGGCGGTGGCCGCGTTGATCAGCTCGACGCCGAGTTCGTCCTCGGCGGTCGCTTTCAGCTTCCGCACGGCCGCGGCCGCGGCCGCGAAGTCCACGACGACCCCGTCGCGGATGGCGGCGGTGCGGTCGAAGTCGATCCACACCGGATCCCCGGCGGCATCGACCACGGTGATCACGCAGGTGGCGGTGCCGAGGTCGATGCCGGTGTGCAGATCACCGTCGTGATTCGTTCGGGCGGAACGGATGCGCTGATGTGCCTGCTCGAGTGTCTGCGCGACCATCTCGAAGGACATCAGTCGAACACTCCACGCCACGGCCGGGCCTCGTGAGCGATGCGCTTGATGTTCACCAGGTGTAGCGGGGTGACGTTGTCCGAGCAGATCGACCCGCTCCACGTCCCGGTGCCGATCTGGAAGGAGGGATCGACGTTCGTCGAGTACCCCATCCCACCGAAGAGGGCGGGAGTGTTGACGACGATGCGGCCGGCCGGCAGCTCTCCGAACTTGGCCACCACCTTCGGATCGGAGCTGTGCACGGCCACGGTATGTCCCTCACCACCCAGTGCCAGGATCTCCCGGCAGCGCCGCCACCCCGCCTGGTAGTCCGCCTCCCGGTAGATGGTCAGCACCGGACCGAGGATTTCCCGTGAGAGCAGGGCATGGTCACCGACCTCGGTCATCTCGGCGGCCAGCACCTTCGTCGTCGCCGCGACAGTGAACCCGGACATCTCGGCCAGCCGGATCGCGGACTGACCCACCGCGTTCGCGCGCAGTCCACCGCGCTCGTCGAACAGCGTCTTCGTCAAGGCGGCCTGTTGGTCCGTCGTCAGCCAGGCGGCACCGGCGCGGGAGAGTTCCCCGACGAACTGATCGGCGACAGCGGTGGCGACCACCACGGATTGCTCGGCGACACAGGCGGTGCCATTGTCGAAGGACTTCGAGGTCACGATCATCGTCGCCGTCTCCGCGAGATCCGTCACCGATGAATCGACGTACGCCGGGACGTTCCCAGCGCCGACCGCAATGGTCGGTTTGCCGCTCGAGTAGGCGGCCGCGACCATCGCGGGACCACCCGTGGCAAGAACCAGACGGATATCTCCGTGCCGCATCAGCTCCCGCGTCGCCTCCAGGGTGGGCTGTTGCAGGCAGGCGACCAGACTCTCCGGGGCACCGGCACGCACCGCCGCCTCCGCCATGATCTCCGCCGCCCGGACCGAGCACCGCGCCGCCCGCGGGTGCGGCGCATGCACCACGGCGTTGCCCGACTTGACCGCGGCCAGACTCTTGAACAACACGGTGGCCGTGGGGTTGGTGACCGGGATGATCGCAGCGATCACGCCCATCGGAGACCCGACGGCGGTGACCTTGTTCTCCTCGTCGGCCCAGAGCACGCCGACCGCGCGGCGTTCGAGCATCCAGTCCGCCACGAAACCGGTGTTGAAACGGTTCTTGATGATCTTGTTTTCGTAGACGCCGTAGCCGGTCTCGTCGACCGCCATCCGGGCGAGTTCTTCGGAGGCGGCGTAACCCGCTTTCGCCATGGCCCGAACGATGTTGTCGAGCCACTGCTGGTCGGCACCTTCGATCGCGTCGAATGCCTTCTTCGTGGCGGAAACCTGCGCGCGAACATCAACCAGCGCCGCCAGGTCCGCGTCAAGCGTTGTTGTCACGGTCTCCTACCTTCCATGGCTCGGTCCGGAGCGCAGACGGGTGTCGCTGCGCTCCGAGCGAGATCGATTCTCAAGCACCCTTGGGCCGAGTCAGGTTTGACAGCACACTCTCGGTTTCGTCGTGGGGACGCGGGATGACGTGCACCGAGACGACCTCGCCAGCCTTACCTGCGGCGACTGCGCCGGCATCGGTGGCGGCCTTGACCGCGCCGACGTCACCGCGCACCATCACGGTGACCAGGCCCCCACCGATTTCGCGGTGCCCGAGCAGTTGTACGTTGGCTGCCTTGACCATGGCGTCGGCTGCCTCGATCGCCCCGACGAGACCCTTGGTCTCGATCAGGCCGAGTGCTCCGGCGCCGCGGGCGGGCAGGGTGGTCTGAGTGGTTGCCATGGTCTTTCCTCCATTTGTGGTCGTGCTGGGTAAATCGACGGGTGATGTGGGCACTGCGTCAGTTCTTGTGGTCATTTCGAGTACGTGACCTCACCGTGAGTGACGATCGTGTCCGCGATGGCGACGATCGCCTGGTCGACCGGGACACCGGTGGTGGCCTGGTCCACTCGTGCCGCGCTTCCGGACACAACCAGGACGACTTCGTCCTGTCCTGCGCCGACGAGGTCGATAGCGGCATACGACCGCCTGCTCTCCCCGCCTGGTTCGGGGGCGATATCCTCGACGACCAGAATCGTCGTTCCCGACAGTTCGGGGACCTTGGCGGTGGACACCACCTGGCCGACAACACGTGCAAGTCTCACCGTGAGGACCGCCTTCTTTACTGGTCGCCGAAAACGAACGGGATCGATGCACTCCCGCTCACCCCTAGTGACCCGGGAGTGCATCGATGAGGACGCTACGGTGACGCCCCCGCCAGGTCGTTATCTCTCAGGGACAGCTCTCGACCGGGCAGTTGTCCCGCATGGATGTGGCGGGGGCATCTCGGGTTCGGCAAGGTGTGCGGTGACGAGGACCGCGCCGGGTAATCAGACCGTGCGGCAACCGCCAGAGCCTAGGAGAGTCAGATGATCGAAGACATCGACGCCGATTTCCACACCCCCACCAGCGACGATCCCACATGGACGGAGACGAACTTCTTCGGCTTCTACATCCCGGAAGCCACCCTGAACGTCGGCGTCTATGCGCTGTTCCGCCCGAACGCGGGCGTCGCGATCTCCACGATCGCCATGAATTCGAAGTTCGTGGAGGCACCCTGGCAGGCCGAGTACTGGGACGCCCAGCATCACCTGCCCATTCCGGAGCCGCGCAACCTGCGCGACTACCGATTGAACAACGGCCTGCACGTGGTCTGCCGCGAACCCAACCGGGTGTGGGACGTCGAGTTCGACAACGGTGACGACGTCTCGCTGGCCTTCCGCTACACCGCGATCGCCGACGCCTTCGACATCCACGACCCCAAGCAGGACCCGATCGTCGCCAAGCAGGCCGACGACGGCGTGTTCGCGTGGGGAGAGGCCTACGCCGGCCACTTCGACCAGTCCGGTCATTTCGAGGGCGAGGTGAACCTGCGCGGCAAGAAGTATGCCGTCGACTGCGTCTCGACGATGGACCACAGCTGGGGCTTGCGCTCGGAGCACCAGGGTCACACCATGAGCTGGCTGCACGCGCACTTCTCCAAGGACTTCGCCATCCACGGCATCTTCGACTTCGACCCCACCGGCGGCCCCGACGCCGCCACCGAACTCACCCTCGAGCACGGCTACGTCGTCGACAAGGGCGAGCTGTACGGGTTGGCCGCCGGCCGCGGCCGCACCATCCGGGAAGGATTCTTCGCGAAATCGGTCGAACTCGAACTCACTGACAGCGAGGGCCGGGAGTACGAACTCCAGGGCTTCGGACGGACGAGTTTCCCCTGGCAGGCCGGGCCCGGCACGGTCGGGTACAACGTTCTCGCCGAATGGCGTTCGGGATCGCACCGCGGGTGGGGCGAGATCCAGGACTTCATCGGCCCCCAGCAGCTGTGCAAGATCTACAGCGCCTCCGACGCGACAAGCCGCTGACCATGTGCCGACCGGAGCCGCCGCAGGCGGTGATCTTCGACCTCGACGGCACACTCGTACAGACCCGCGAGGCATCCTGGCGCGTTTTCGAAAAGGTCAGTGCCACACACCTTCTCGGGGTCACAACACCCGAGCAGTTCTACGAGATGTTCGCCAACAACTTCTTCGTCTCCCTGCGCGAACTCTGCCGCGACGCCGAGCACGCACGGGTCGTCGAGGAAGACTTCATGCGCAGCCTCGGCGCCGACTACGCCCCTCTGATGATCCCCGGCATGGTCGACGTCGTGAAAGCGCTGGTGCCGCATGCGACACTGGCCGTTCTGTCGTCGAACTCCACCGAAGTGATCCGCAGAATTTTGCGGAAGAACACGCTCGAATACTGCTTCGGGCACGTGTTCGGCGGCGACGTCGAACCCGACAAGGCCAAGGGAATCCAGCGGTTCCTCGGCGACGCCGCGCAAGGCTCCGGTCGGCGCTGCCAGGCGTTCTACGACGAATCGGCGGCCGGCGGCGCGGTTCCCGCAGGGGCGACCGCCATCATCACCGACACCGTCGGTGACGTCGAAGCGGCAGTGAAAGCCGGGATCCGAGCGGTCGGGGTCGCCTGGGGCATGCATACCGAAGAGCAGCTGCTCGCCGCGGGCGCGGAGTTCGTCGCGATCTGGCCGCAGGAGATCTTGGCGCATCTGTTCTCCAATACCGCCGAGGCGTCGGCATGTGTGTGCCCGGCGCCACAGATCGTTGCGACACCCTCGTCGCAGACACCTTCCGCGACGGTGCCGCCGCGGGTGCAGCGTCGAGTTGCCGGAGCGAAGGCATTACAGGCACGGATCACTCCACACCAGCCGCAGGCCGCGCAGGCGCACTCCACCTCGGTCCCCAGGTCCGGGCGAGCGCCATCAGTGAACGGCGCCGAATTCGGCGCGGACAGCGAATTGCTGCTCGCGGTGAGATTGGCGATGCCATGACGCAACGACCACACGTGCTGGTCACCAACGACGATGGGATCGACGCGCCGGGTTTGCTTGCCCTCGCGCACACCGCATGTGAGCAGGGGTATGACGTCACGGTCGCCGCTCCCCATCGTCAGGCCAGCGGCTGCGCCGGCGGTCTGACGATGTTCCTGGTCGACGAGCGCATCGAGGTAAGCCATCGACGGCTACCGGGTCTACCGGGAGTCGAGGCCTACTCCGTGGCGGCGCATCCGGGCATGATCGCACTCGCGGCGGTGCTCGGCCGTTTCGGCCCGGTGCCCGACCTGGTCCTTTCCGGGATCAACGAGGGGTCGAACCTTGGTGCAGCCGTGCTGCATTCGGGCACCGCCAGCGCGGCAATGGTCGCCGGCGCGCACGGCGTGACCGCGCTGGCCGCATCGCTGCACCTGGACTTCGAAATCGAAGAACCCGCCCCGGCCGGCGCCGCACGTCACTGGGACACCGCCACCGCGGTGGTTGGCGCCATCTTGCCGAACATCCTCAGCGCGGACGCCGGATCGGTGTTCAACCTCAACGTGCCCAATCTGCCCGGTGAGCAAGTACGACCGTTGGTCGCCGCGGCTTGGACGCTCGCCGGCACCGCGCCGACCCTGCTGCCGTTCATCGCCGACTTCGATCGGCACGCCGATGCGCTGCCGGTACGGGATCTGCCATCCCCCGGCATCAACATCGTCGAGGGATCTGACATCGCGCACGTACGTGAGGGTCACCCCACACTCTCACTGCTCCGATGGAACGGTGACACCGCAATCGAATGGGTCGACAGCGTGCTCACCTAATTCATAACCACATCGTCTAGGGGCCGCGGCTAGCCGCGGCCCCTAGACGATGTGGTTATGAACGGGGTCAGTCGACCGCGGGAATCGCGGCCGACAGTACGTCCTCGGTCTCACCGTGCGGGCGGGCGATGACGTGCGAGGTTGCCAGCTCCCCGGTTTCGCGGGCGGCGGCAATGCCAGCGTCGACCGCGGCCTGCACCGCTCCGACGTCACCGCGCACCATGACCGTGACCTGACCATTTCGCAGAGTGCGATAACCCACCAGGTCGACATTGGCAGCTTTCACCATCGAGTCGGCAGCTTGGATCGCTCCGACCAGCCCCACCGTTTCAATCAGACCCACAGCACCGGAACTCATCGGCCGGCCTCCTTCGCTTCAGCTATGCGATGCCCGTCACATCCATAGCCGACGTTAACGGGGGCGGCTGCCGCGGCCGCTATCCCTCAGGGATATAACCAGCCCCGAATCATCGCTGCGGGAGCAGGAGTCACGCATCAACAACGCCACTAGGTTAAGTGTCATTAACCGAATCTGCGAAGTGATGAGGCGTGATGGTAGGCAACGATCCGCGCAACAGGATTGAGCACACGAAATTGGTGGACGAGCTGAAGTCGAGGCTGGCCGTGGCCGCGCTCGGTGGCAGCGAGAAGTCGCGCGAGCGGCACGTCAGCCGAGGCAAGCTCCTGCCCCGCGATCGGGTGGACACGCTGCTCGATCCGGGCAGCCCGTTCCTCGAGATCTCGCCGCTCGCGGCGAACGGCCTCTACGACGACGAATGCCCCGGAGCGGGTGTGATCGCCGGGATCGGCCGGGTGTCCGGGCGGGAATGCGTGATCGTCGCCAACGACGCGACCGTCAAGGGCGGCACCTACTACCCGATGACGGTGAAGAAGCATCTGCGGGCGCAGGAGATCGCGCTGCAGAACCAGCTGCCGTGCATCTACCTCGTCGACTCCGGCGGCGCGTTCCTGCCTAGGCAGGATGAGGTGTTCCCTGACCGCGAGCACTTCGGCCGCATCTTCTACAACCAGGCCACGATGAGCGCGCAGGGGATCCCGCAGATCGCGGCGGTCCTCGGCTCGTGCACCGCCGGCGGCGCCTACGTGCCCGCCATGAGCGACGAGGCCGTCATCGTCCGCAACCAGGGCACCATCTTCCTGGGTGGCCCGCCGCTCGTGAAGGCCGCCACCGGCGAGGTCGTGACCGCGGAGGAACTCGGCGGCGGCGACCTGCACTCCAAGGTCTCCGGTGTCACCGACCACCTCGCGGAGGACGACCAGGACGCGCTGCGGATCGTGCGGAACATCGTCGCCACCCTCGGCCCGCGCGCCGAGCGGCCGTGGGACGTGATCAGCGCCGTCCCCGTGTCGGCGCCGCAGAGCGATCTCTACGACGTGGTCCCCACCGACCCGCGCACCCCGTACGACGTCCACGAGGTCATCGACCGGATCGTGGATGGCGCCGAGTTCCAGGAGTTCAAGGCGGAGTACGGCAAGACCCTGGTCACCGGTTTCGCGCACATCGAGGGCCACCCGGTCGGCATCGTCGCCAACAACGGCGTGCTGTTCGCCGAGTCCGCGATGAAGGGCGCGCACTTCATCGAACTGTGCGACAAACGCAAGATTCCGCTTCTGTTCCTGCAGAACATCGCAGGTTTCATGGTCGGCCGCGACTACGAGGCGGGTGGCATCGCCAAGCACGGCGCCAAGATGGTCACGGCCGTGGCGTGCGCCCGGGTCCCCAAGCTGACCGTGGTGATCGGCGGCTCATACGGGGCCGGCAACTACTCGATGTGCGGGCGGGCGTACTCGCCGCGGTTCCTGTGGATGTGGCCGAACGCCCGGATCTCGGTGATGGGCGGGGAGCAGGCGGCGTCGGTGCTCTCGACGGTGCGCAGCGAGCAATTGGACAGTGCGGGCAACCCGTGGTCGGCCGAGGACGAGGAGGCGTTCAAGGCGCCGATCCGCGAGCAGTACGAGGCGCAGGGCAATCCGTACTATTCGACGGCCAGGCTGTGGGACGACGGCATCATCGACCCCGCCGATACCAGAACTGTTCTCGGACTGGCGCTCTCGGTGTGTGCGAACGCACCGGTCGAGCCGGTCTCCTACGGCGTTTTCCGGATGTGAGTGGAATGACTGAAATGACTCGGATAGATACCGTTCTGGTGGCCAACCGCGGCGAGATCGCGGTACGTGTGATCCGCACGCTGCGGGCCATGGGCATCCGCTCCGTCGCCGTCTTCAGCGAAGCGGATCGGGATGCGCGGCACGTCCGCGAGGCCGACACGGCAGTCCTGCTCGGCCCGGCCGCCGCCCGGGAGAGTTACCTCGTCATCGAGAAGGTGATCGCGGCGGCCCAGGCCACCGGCGCGCAGGCCATTCACCCCGGTTACGGGTTCCTGTCGGAGAACTCCAAGTTCGCCGGGGCCTGCGTGGACGCCGGCATCGCGTTCCTCGGCCCGTCGGCGCACGCCATCGAGGTGATGGGCGACAAGATCACCGCCAAGAACGCGGTGGTGAAGTTCGACGTGCCCGTCGTCCCCGGCATCGCCCGTCCCGGCCTGTCCGACGACGAACTGATCGCGGCTGCAGGCGACATCGGCTACCCGGTTCTCGTCAAGCCGTCGGCAGGCGGCGGCGGCAAGGGCATGCGTCTGGTGGAGGAGCCGGGCGCACTCGCCGAGGCGTTGCGCAGCGCGCGGCGTGAAGCGGCGTCGGCGTTCGGCGACGACACGCTGTTCCTGGAGCGATTCGTGTTGCGGCCCCGGCACATCGAGGTGCAGATCCTCGCGGACGGTCACGGGAACGTGGTCCACCTCGGCGAGCGTGAATGCAGCCTCCAGCGCCGCCACCAGAAGGTCATCGAGGAGGCGCCGTCGCCTCTGCTGGACGAGGCAACACGCGCCCGGATCGGCGAGGCCGCCTGCAACACGGCGCGCTCCGTCGACTACTCCGGAGCGGGAACGGTCGAGTTCATCGTCTCCGCGGACAAGCCCGACGAGTTCTTCTTCATGGAGATGAACACCCGGCTGCAGGTCGAGCACCCGGTCACCGAACTCGTCACCGGACTCGACCTCGTCGAGTGGCAGGTGCGGGTCGCGGCGGGTGAGCCGCTCGGCTTCACCCAGGACGACATCACCCTCACCGGCCACGCGATCGAGGCCCGCGTCTACGCCGAGGACCCGAGTCGCGGATTCCTCCCCACCGGTGGACTCGTCGCCGACGTCGTCGAACCCGCCGGCCCCGGTGTCCGCGTCGATTCCGGACTGCGGCCCGGCACGGTGGTCGGCAGCGATTACGACCCGATGCTCGCGAAGGTGATCGCGCACGCCGACGACCGCGCCGGCGCGCTGCGGAAACTGGACCGGGCGCTGGCCGGCACCGGTGTGCTGGGAGTGGTCACCAACATCGAGTTCGCGCGCTTCCTGCTCGCCGATCCCGACGTGGTGGCGGGCAACCTCGACACCGGTCTGCTCGACCGACGGCTCGAGGACTTCGCCGCTGCGGAGGCCACCGATGCTGCCCTCATCGCCGCGGCCGCGTTCCGCTGGGTGCAGCGCTGGCCCGAGCGGGCACAGGCCGATCCGTGGGACGTCCCCAGCGGCTGGCGGGTCGGGGTTCCCGCGCCCACCAGCATCCGGTTGTCGTCGGCCACCCGCACCGACCACGTTCGCATCACGGGCAGCCCGTCCGACGCCACCGCGCAGGTCGAGGACGGCGACACCCTGTCGCTGACCGCCGCACTCGACGGAACCACGCTGTCGGTGGTGATCGACGGCCGGCGCGAAACCTACCGGGTGGCCCAGACCGACGGCCACATCTGGCTCGCCGGTTCCGACGGCACCACGATGCTGCGTGAGGTGCGTGAACTCAGTGTCCGCACCGGCGACGTCCACGCCGGTGAGGCCGAGATCACCAGCCCCATGCCCGGGTCCGTCATCGCCGTCGGCGCCGAGGCAGGTGCCCACGTCACCGCCGGCCAGACGCTCGTCGTGGTCGAGGCGATGAAGATGGAGCATTCGCTCACCGCCCCCGTCGACGGCGTCGTCGACATCCTCGTCGCGCCCGGTGACCAGGTGATGGTCGACCAGCTGCTCGCACGAGTCACCCCGCACACCGATAGCACCGACACGAAAGAAGACGCGTCATGACCGACGTACTTGCCCATGGCGTCAAGCGAATCGTTCAGCGGGGCCTGTGGTTCGAGGAGTTCGAGCTGGGTGCGGTGTACGAGCACCGTCCCGGCCGGACCGTCACGGAGGCCGACAACGTCCTCTTCACGACGCAGACGATGAACACCCAGGCACTGCACCTGGACGCCGCGTACAGCGAGAACACCCAGTTCGGTGAGCGCCTCGTCAACTCGATGTTCACCCTCTCGACCGTGGTCGGGTTGTCGGTGGCGCAACTGACGCAGGGGACCATCGTCGCGAACCTGGGGTTCTCGGAGATCAGTTTCCCGAAGCCGCTGTTCCACGGCGACACGCTGTACGCGGAGACGAAGATCGCGGACAAGCGCGAGTCGAAGAGCAGGCCCGGCGAGGGCATCGTCACGCTCGAGCACACCGGCCGGAATCAGAACGGCGACGTGGTGGCGATCGCGGTCCGCAAGACCCTCGTTCAGAAGAAGCCCTCATGAGCTGGGAACTGCCCGGTCCCGCCTGGCTGTTCTGCCCGGCCGACCGGCCCGAACGGTATGCGAAGGCGGCTGCGGCAGCCGACGTCGTGATCCTCGACCTCGAGGACGGGGTGGCGCCCGCGGACAAGGAAGCGGCGCGGGTCGCCCTGATCGACACCCCGCTGGATCCGGATCGCACGGTGGTGCGGGTCAATCCGGTCGGGACCGAGGACCACGAGCGCGATCTGCTGGCACTCGACGGCACCCGCTACACGAGGCTGATGCTGGCCAAGTGCGAGTCCGCCGACCAGGTGCTGTCGCTGGCGCCGCGTGAGGTGATCGCCCTCGTCGAGTCGCCGCTCGGTGCGCTCGCGGTGAGCGAGATCGCGCTGGCGGCGAGCACGATCGGCGTGATGTGGGGCGCCGAGGATCTCGTGGCGGCGATGGGCGGTAACTCCAGTCGCCGCGACGACGGCAGCTACCGGGACGTCGCCACCCACGTGCGGTCGTCGACACTGCTGGCCGCCAAGGCATATCACCGGCTCGCCCTGGATTCCGTCTATCTCGACATCAAGGACCTCGACGGGTTGCGCACCGAAGTAGTCGACGCCGTCGCCGTCGGATTCGACATCAAGGTCGGCATCCACCCCAGCCAGATCGCAGTGATCCGGAAGGCGTACGCGCCGTCCGACGAGGACGTCGACTGGGCGACGCGGGTTCTCGGCGCTGTCGCCGACGAACGGGGAGTCTTCGCGTTCGAGGGAAAGATGGTGGACGCACCGGTCCTGCGTCACGCGGAACGGGTTCTGCAGCGTGCAGCCCGAACCGTTGCATAGGAAGAGGCCAGCAGGGGCCAATCGGGATGTCCGCTGTCAGTCGAGTTGGCGTTCGCGACCTATGGGAAATGCCAACTGTGGTGACGAGAAACGAGACGTTGACGGACAGCGGAGTTGGCATTTCCGTAGCGATTCGGCGGGTGCGCTACGAGCGCCGAGTGGCGTTGACGTGATACATGCGGCGACGACCAACTGTCCCGTCAATTGGCCAGTAGATCCGGGTGGTCCCCGCGGGTACGCGCACGGCGCCGATGATGCATCTGATGAAATACGGAGCAGTTGATTGGATAAGGGCCTTATCAACTTCTGTCGAGATCTCGTGAACGGGGACTCGCTCATCGTTTCGGGCGCTTGATCGAGGGGTAGCTTCCCATTGGGATTGCCGCGCGGGCGGCGTGGATGTTCATGGTGTTGGGGGTGTGGCCGAGTAGGGCGGCGAGGGATGCGGCGTCGATTTCCTTGCTGAGGTCGTGCAGTGCGGCGTTGCGGGCGGCTCGGATGTCGATGCCGGTTTTCGGAGTCGCTGCATCAGGGTCTGTGATGTCCGGCGCGGGTACCGGGGAAAAGCCAGCGTGATTCGTGGTTGGTCGTTTTCTGGTTTGCGTGGCTGTCGAGGTGTTGTTGTAGGAGGGGAAGCAGGGGTTCGGGCAGCGGGGCCGGGAGGGTGCCGATCCTGACGGTGGGTCCGGGCGGGGTGGTGGTGATGTCGTCGAGGGTGAGTTCGGCGATCCTGCGGACGGGGATGCCGTAGAGCAACAGCATGAGTGCGGCGATGCGGGTGGACAGGGTGATGTGGTCGGCTTCGATGGTGGTGCGGATAAGTTCGAGTCGCGTGGTGGAGGCGGCCAGCGGCGTGGTCCGCGCTGCGCGGTATCGGATGGTGAATCGCGCTGCGATGCCCGTGCGATGGCGCCACTGAATGAAGCTGCGGATGGTGCGGCGGGTGGTGGTGCCTTCACTGAGGTAGGCGTCGAGGTGTGCTTGCCGCAGGTGGGCGATGGTGGTGTGGTGTTCGGTGCGCAGCCAGGTCAGAAACTTGGTGGCCTCGGTGATCTCTTGTTTGGCGGTGCGGGTGGCGTTGTCCATGTTGCGACCGGTATCGGGAACACGCAGTCGGCGTAGGTGATGCCAGCGGGCGAATTGCTCTATGGGAGTGTGGATTTCGGGTGTCGGCTGCAGCGTGGTGAGTCGTTGGTCGAGCCAGCTTTCGAAGCGGGCCAGGCGGGGGTCGCCGCGGCTGAGGAGCATGTGGTGGTGGACGAGCATTTCGCGTAGGTGTTCGGCGCTGCGCGAGGGCGGAAGTGCGTCGAATGCGGGGTGGGACAGGTGAAGTTCGCGACTGTCGATGCGGGCGAGCAGGTCGGCGGTGGTGGGGTGGCGCATCCAGGTGAGGATGCTTTCCGGGCGGGGAACGGCGGCGAGGGTGGTGATGAGTCGTTTGATCCGCAGATCCGGCGGTGAGCTGGGGTTGAGGATGCGTTCGAGGTCGTGGGTAAGCACACAGCGGGCGCAGTGCCCGCCGCGGAGGCGTTCGGCTTCGCGGCCGCACTGGTCGCAGTCGAGTTTGGTGGTGATGCCGGCGCAGTCGCGGCAGATGTGGGCGCCGGCGGAGGATCTTCCAGGCACGAGGCGGTCTTCGCCGCAAAACGCGCAGGTGCCGTAGGTGCGGGCGGCGGTGGTGACGCAGGCGCCGCAGACGGCTCCGTCGGGCCAGTGCACCCGCAACCTGGGGACAAGGTTGCCGCACCGGGCGCATTCGAGGGTGCCGGTGCTGCGGGGGCGCCCGCGTGGGCGGGGATCAGTCATCGTCGGTGATGATGCGGGCGCGGACGGGACGGTAGGCGTTGAGGAGGGGGACGTCGGCAGGGGAGTTGGCGGCCTTGTTGCGGGATTGGCGGGCGTCGGTAGCGGTGTATGTGATCAGATCGCCGGCTTCGACGCCGAAGATGTCGCAGAGCGCGACCAGGACCTTGAAGGCGATCCGATCGGGCTCTTGCCCGACGATGCGGTAGATCTGTGAATCGGACAGGGTGATACCTCGGTCGCGTAGCGGTCCGACCAGGTCGCGGCTGTTCTTCATACCGGCGCGGGCCATGAGTTCGCGCACGCGCCAGTGGTAGTGGATCTCGCGTTTCATCGCGGCTCCTTCGGGTGTGGTGATCCGGTGAGGCTGGCGTTGCTGCGTGACAGGGTCGCGGTCAGGACTCGGTCGAGTTCGCGCGCTCGATAGTCGGGTGCGGCCAGGGTGTAGAGCGAGGTGGTCGCGGGGTGTTCGTGGCCGAGCTGCAGTTGTACGAAACTGACGTCGTAGCCGTATTCGACTTGCAGGTTGGTGGCGTAGGAGCGGCGGAACGAGTGCAAGTCCAGACCCGGTGGGAAGCCGAGTTCATCGACGAGACAACGCATTCGCTGCCAGAGATTGCGCGTCGGGATCATGCCTCCCTTTTCGGTCGGGAACAGGGTGTCGATCGGATGGCCGTAGCGGGGAAGTCCGCGCTCGCACCAGTCGGCGAGCGCCTCCGCGGCCCAGTCGAACACCGTCAGCACGGTTTGCTGCTTGGCCGGTGCGCCGCGCATCGCTTTGCCGTGCCGGACACGCACCAGACCCCATTCGCCGAAGAACGGTGCCCGCGCGTTGCGGGAGAGATCGACCAGCTGCAGGTGCCGGACTTCGTTGCGGCGCAGGCCCCATCCGTAGAGGGTTTTGAACGCCACCGCATCACGCCACGCCGCCAAGGCGCCCTTGCGACCGGACCGCAAGATTCGCTCCGGTTCGAGGTCGGCCAGATCGAAGAACCGCTGCAGCTCGACGGGAGTGAACGGCCGCTTCGCCGGACGAGCGTCGTTGGCCTGCACGTGTCGAGCTCGATTGAATTCGGTGATGACCTGGGAGAACACCGTTCCGAACAGCCGACCGCAATGCTCGTTCCAGTCGTAGGACGGGTCGCTCGCGTAGTCGAAGAACAGCTTCACGTCGGTCTGATACGCCCGAACCGTGGTATGAGCGAGATTCCGGACTCCACGCAGGTGTCCGAAGAAGTCGTCCGCATCCGCCGGTGACCACTGCCACGGATAGGTGCCGACGAACTCGGTCATCTGCTTGACCGAACTGACCCGTCGACGCACGGTGTTGCCCGAGAAGTTCTGCGCCAGATGGGCCTGCCGCCACCCGGACAGCACATCGTCGAGAAGCGCTTCCGGATCCGGGCCAGCTGCGCCCGCCGGTAGGTACACCAACCGCCCCATCCAGCCCCCTCAGTCGCTGCAAATTCTGCATTCAAAATGCATATCTTGCAATGGAGGGAGGTGAACAGCCAGGTCAGAAGCTGTTTCGTTCGCTCGGCTCGGCCGCCAACGAACTGCGCATCGCAGATGTCACCGTCTCACCCAATTCACCAGGACGGCAGGTAAATACCCCTCGGCGACTGCGGCGGAGGAGTAGTTACCGTGGGTGGTCGTATTCGCAAGCCATGCGAATAACCAACTTACTAGTTGACATAATAGTAGTTACCGGTACTCCGAAAACGATTGATTTCCAGGGTATTTGGCTCATCTCTGCCCTGATAATCGTGCCGACCTCATTCCGTTCCGGTCGTATTGATCAGCCACTTCTGCCGGACCACTGCCGGCGCACCTCGCGGTCCGAGCGGCTCCTCCGGCTGCCGGTAATGTGTCGGTCATACACCACGATGAACCCGCACGGATTCGGTGTGCAGGCCGCCATTATCTGCCGGGTTCGATCGTGGCTCCGATGCCGCAACGTGCCGCCACAGCGCTGCGCCGATAGCGGGTCCCATGACCGGACATCGTATGGAGCGGGTCACGGCAGAGGGCGCTGGCCGCTTTCGATTCGTTGCTTCCGCACCCTGAACTCATCCTCCGAAATCTCTGCCAACCCCGGCACCGTAGGACCGGCCAATCCACCGTCGACGGTGGTCGGGCAGAATCCGACGGCGAAGCTCGCTGGCTCATCCTCGAGACCCACCCAATCCACCTGGACGTGTCACCTGTCCGCCGGAGCACGTCGGCCGGACCGTCTCGCTGGTGGTTCGTATTCCGGAAAAGGGGTCAGTGACGCGCCCAGACCCGTCGGCTCGACCAGATCGGAAGGATGCGAGGCCGCTGGCATCGTTCGGTGCCAGCGGCCTCCTTTGACTTCGCGTACAGCGCTATCTGCTCGAGGTAGCGGGCGCCTGGCCGGGTACCGGGTCGATGTCGGCTAACTTTCGGCGCATCAACTTGCCTGACGAGGTCGTCGGCAGGCTGTCGACGAGGATGACGTCGCGGGGCCTCTTGTATGCGGCGAGCCGGTCGCCGCAGTAAGTCAAGACGTCGCTGACGTCGAGGTCGACGCCCGGGGCGGGAACGACGTAGGCGATTGCGATCTCGCCCTTGACTGGGTCAGCTCTTCGGCCTACCGCGACCATGGCCACACCTGGATGCGCTCCGACGACGCGTTCTATCTCCGCCGGATAGACGTTGTAGCCAGCGGTGACGATCATGTCCTTGAGTCGATCTACGACGAAGAAGTGCCCGGTGTCGTCGATGTAGGCGACATCCCCTGTGCGCAGCCACCCGTCGGTGCCGAGTACCTCCGCGGTCGCATCGGGCCTTCCGTAGTAGCCGAGCATGACCAGCGGGCCACGGATCATGAGTTCACCGGGCTCACCGATCGGGACGTCGTCTACCGACCCTTCGAGGGGCCCGATCTTGACATCGATTCCCGGCAAGGCAACGCCAATCGAGCCCGGCACTTGGGGTGCGTAGAGGGAGTGGGTGGTCCCCAGACCTGCGATCTCGGTCATTCCCCACAGTTCGATCAGCGGTACACCTGTGCGGGCCTGCCAACGTGCGATCACCTCAGTGGAAAAGGTCTGACCGCCCACGGTACTGATGCGGAGGCTCGACAGATCCGTGGTGTCGATCGCAGGGTCGGACAGAATCATCGAGTACATCGCCGGGACTCCCTCGAAGAGGGTGGCGTGTTCGGTTTCGATGAGATGCAGGGCGTTCGCTGCATCGAAGCGGTCCATCAGGACGACGGTGCCTCCGGCAAGGAACGTCCCATTGATCGCAACGTTGCCATACACGTGCGCACAGGGAAGTGCAGTCACTATGACATCGCGCTCGGATCGGCCGTGCATCGTTGCGGTGAGTGCGCAGTTGAGCAGCACTGACTGCTGGGACAGCATTGCACCCTTCGGGTGTCCCGTCGTCCCGGACGTGTAGCCGATGCTGCACAGATCCAGCGGCGCCGACGCGCCGACCGGAGTGGAAGTCTGCGCAGCCTCGGATACGAACTCGTCGAACGAGATGCCGGCGAGACCGTCGGAGTCGCCGAGGGAGCAGAGCAGCGTCAGCCCTTCGACCTCGGCCACGGCCGGGACCGCTGCGTCCATGCGTTCGGGGCCGACGAATAACGCCTTTGCGTTGCAGTCGGCCAGCACGTAGGCCAGTTCGGGGCTGGTGAGCATGACGTTGACCGGGTTGACCACTGCTCCGGCTTTGAGGGCACCGTGGTAGGTGACGATCCATTGCCAGCTGTTTTGTCCGAACAGCGACACGACATCGCCCGGTCCGATCCCGCGCGCTGCCAGCGCTTTTGCGACCAGATCGGAGAACGAATTCAGGTCGTGGTAGGTCAGCCGGGTTGTCCCGACGACCAGCGCCACCTTGTGTGGGTTTCGTGCGGCGGCAAAGGGAAGGATCTCACCGGGCCCCACCGACGGGAGGACGCTTGGAGGGGCGCTATCCACCATGCCCCTCGCCTCCCTGATCGAGGGTGAGGACGACTTTCGTGACCTCACCGTGGTGAACGGCTTGCAGTGCGGCATTGATGTCCTCGAACCGATACAGGTCGATCAGCTTGTCGAACGGAAACCGGCCCTGCCGGTAGAGGTCGATCATCCGTGGAATGAATTCCGCGGCGATCGCATCGCCTTCGATGACACCGACGAGGGATCGTCCGAACAGGAGATGACCTTGATCGAAGCTCACCTCGTTCGGGAGGCCCTGAAAGCCGACGGTGGCACAGACACCGGGGGATTGCAGGCATTCGAGCGCGCTGCGCACCACCGCAGGCAGTCCGATGCAGTCCACCGAATACTGCGCGCCGACGCCGCCGGTGATCGCCCGAATCGCCTCGGCGGCATCAGTGGACGACGAGTTGACGACGTGCGTCGCCCCGAGGTCGCGTGCCTTTTCGAGCCGAGAGTCGGCGATGTCGACCGCAATGATCGTGCTGCACTCGGCGACGACGGAGCCGAGCAGTGCCGCCAACCCGACGGATCCGACGCCGAAGATGGCGATCGACGATCCTGCTTCGGGGTGCAATGTGTTCAGTACTGCGCCTGCTCCGGTCTGAATGCCGCAGCCGAGCGGCCCGAGTAGCTCCAGGGGAACGTCTGCCTCCACCTTCACACAGTTCTGCTCGTTGGCGACGGCGTAGGTGGCCCAGGAGGATTGTCCGAAGAAGTGACCTCGGACGGACGTCCCGTCCTTGCTGAAGGGACTGGACCCGTCCAGTCGTGTGCCGGTGAGATTCAGTGCCGCAAAATCGCGGCAATGCATGGGCAGATCCCGGCGGCAGTGATCGCACTCGGTGCAGAAATTGTAGGAGAGCACGACCCGGTCGCCGGGGACCAAGGACTCGACATCGCTGCCGACCGAGTCGACGATTCCCGAGCCCTCGTGGCCCAGCACGATCGGTGCATCATCAGCGCCCGTGGTCGCGATGACTCCGAGATCGGTATGACAAATACCTGTGCCGACGACCCGGACGAGAACTTCATGCGCACGTAGCGGCTCGACGTCGAGTTCTTCGAAGGTCAACGGCGTGTCAGCCGTATGGACAACTACCGCTGTCGTTTTCATATCGGACGTTCGCTTTCTATCGGTGGCGATCAGGACACTGCGCCCGGGGTCTTGTTGAGGGTGACTGTCTGGTGGTTGGTGTATTCGGCGAGTCCGTGCAGCGAGTTCTCGGCGCCGATGCCGGACTGCTTGTGTCCGCCGAACACCTGATGCGGCGAGTACTGGTGCACCTCGTTGAGCCACACGGTTCCGGCTTCGAGCTGGCGGCCGATCCGCTCGATCGCCTCGAGATCCTCACCCCAGACGGTGGCTCCCAGGCCCCAGACGGTGTTGTTGGCCCGGGCGATGACATCGCTTTCGTCCGTCCAGCGCAGCAGCGGCAGGATGGGACCGAAGGGTTCCTCGGCGACCAGGCGGGAGTCTTCCGGCGGGCTGTCGACGAGGGTGACCGGGACGAACCAGCCTCCGGCGTTCGGGTCGATCTGTCCGCCGAGGGCGAAGGTGTAGCCGTTGGCCGTGCAGTCGTCGAAGTACTCCTGCACCTTCTGCAGCTGGGGCAGGTTCTGGATCGGGCCCAATTGGGTCTCGGCGGCAGCGCCGTTGCCGACCACCACGGTCCGGGCGTACGCGACCAGTTGGTCCCGCACGGCGTCGTAGACGTCGTCGTGGATGTAGATGCGCTTGGCGGCGTTGCAGAACTGGGCGTTGTTCTGGAACGCGGCCCAGAAGATTTGCGGGGCGATCTTCGCCGGGTCGACGTCCGGGAGGACGATCGCCGGGTCGTTTCCGCCGAGTTCGAGGGTGACCCGCTTGAGGGTGCCGGCCGCGGACCGCATCACGTGCTTGCCGGTTTCGGTGCTTCCGGTGAACGCGATCTTCGCGATGCCCGGGTGTGCTGTGATCCATTTGCCGAGTTCGTCGTCACCGCTGACTGCGCTCAATACGCCTGCGGGAAGCAGATCCTGGACCAGCTCGACCAGCTTGAGGTCGCACAGCGGGGTGAACGGGGAGGGCTTGACGATGATGGTGTTGCCGGCGACCAGGGCGGGCGCGATCTTCCACACCGCCAGCAGGATCGGGAAGTTCCACGGCACGATGGCGCCGACGACGCCGAGCGGGGTGTGTCGGCTGATCACCCGACGTTCGGCAGTGTCCTCGAGGACCTCCTCGGGCAGGGACTGCTTGGCGATTTCCCGGAACCAGGCGACCGAACCGTAGACCTCCCATTCGGCCATCGGTCGTGGCTTGCCTTGCTCGGCGGTCAGCAGTGCCAGGAATTCTTCGGCGTGGGCTTCGAGCCGATCGCCGATCGCCGAGACGATGGCCTGGCGTTCTGCGATCGGTGTCGCCGACCAGCCGGTAAACGCGGCCTGAGCGGCTGCGACGGCCTCGTCGAGTTGATCGGAGCTCGCGACGGGAACGTGGGCAATCGCCTCGGTGGTCGCCGGGTTGTACACCGGCGCGGTGACCTCGGCGCTGACAGAACGACCACCTATGGTCATCGGGAATGGCGTGTCGAGCAGGTTTCGTGCAATCGAATTGACGGACACAGCATGCTCCTTGTGGGTGGGCACACCTCATGGTGTGTGTACCCTCACAGTGCATGTCGGATGTGATGCCTGACTGTTCCGATTGCGAACACGGACCTGCTGGCTAGCGTCGTCAGCCTGAGATGCGGTAGCGCCTTAGCCGCTGGTACAGCGTTGTTCGGCCGATACCGAGTTGCTCGGCGGCCGCGAGTTTGTTGCCTCCCGACGCGCGAAGCGCAGCGATGATCGCGTCACGCTCGGCTAACTCCATCAGCGAGAGATCTCGACCCGCGGAGGTGCGGTGGGTGTCCGGCAGATCGGCGTCGGTGACGTCTCCCTGTGTCCGTCCCCGCGCGGCATGGGCTAGAACGGTGCGGAGCTCCCGGATGTTGCCGGGCCAGGGGTGGGTCGACAGCACCTCCAGCGCGGACGGGGTGACGCAGAGTTTCGAGTCGCGCTCGAGGTCTCGGAGGACGGACGTCACCAGGGCTGAGAACTCATGCTTGTACAAGCGGACGGGACGAAGTTCACGGCGGCTCAGCGCTTCTGCAGCGAGCGCGGATTGCTCGGCCCCGAGATCCGCCAAGGGTGAGCTCGTCAAAATCACCGGGCACGCGGCCGAACGCACCGCCGGGGTGATCACTGCGCAGGCACGCGCGTCGAGGGCCTGCACATTGTCGATGATGACCGGATCCTTCCCAGCCAGGGCGGCGCGCACGAACGATAGATAACCTGCATCATCAGTGTCCGCGCCTGCGGCGTCCGCGAGTGTGGCGTCGGCTCCGGCCAGTATTCGGGCTGTTGTCGTACGCCCGGTCCCCGGCTCACCGATGATGAGGACTACTCCTGTCTCCTGGAGTGACTGTCGGTCCGTATCGCGGGCGCGCCGGTGTGACCGTGAGCGATGGAGGGCCGGTTTGCTGGTCGTTGGTTCGACTTCGAAGAGGACCCCGCCCGCGGTTTCCGCGACCGATCGTGCGCGTACGACCGCCGGGGACCCGGACGAAAGCATGAGAAGGTGCTCCACTGCGGGACCGGATCCCATCTCTGCCGCGATGGCACGCAATGCGGCATGGTCGGCGCTCTTGATCACGTCGATGGCCGCCGAGTTGCTCAGTACCAGGTCTTCGCCAAGAACGATGACGGCATGCTTTCTGGTGGCCGCGTGTGTTTGAAACTCGGCGAGCAGTCGCTTCTCGGCCATCCGGGACCCTTCGAGCAGGCGTTGCTGAATGTCGCGGACGGCCCGCATGAGGAACGGGCGGAGCAGGGTGGTGGCGTCCTCAACAGGACCCGAGACGTCGAGCACCCCCTCCAGCCGGTTGGTGACGGGGTGGATGATCGGGGCTCCGTAGCAGCAGAACACACGTAGGGCTTCGAGAAAATGTTCTTCGCCGGTCACGGAAATCGGCCGGCGCAACTCGTAGGCTGTCGCCAATGAATTGGTCCCGCTGATCTCCTCCAGATAGCGCGCACCCGGAAACGCCATTACCTGATCGAGTGCGCGATCCAGTCCGCGTCTGCCCATGCGCCGGTCGACGATTCGTGAAGACTTGTCGGCAAGCAGAACGGAGAAACGTGTGTCAGTGAGCTCGGTGACCATGCTGTCGAGAACCGGAGCCGCCGCTACCACCAGGCGGCTCTGACGATCGACGTCCGATATGTGGGACTCGCGCACTGGCATCCCGTGGTCGAGCCCGCTGAGGGTTGCTCGATGCCAGGCCAGCGCAATCTCCGGACGTAGGCCGGTGTCGTCAGCGTCGGGATTCACGTGCCGTAGTCCGATCGTCAAGATGGAGCCCCGGGCGGAAGAACTGCCGCTACTCGTAGGTGTTGCTTCAGAGTTCTCAACAGTTCTGTCGTCGATTCGGCCGTCGAGGACAGGCCGACCTCCCATCTTCGCTAGGTGTAAAACGTGGGACTCAATTGCCGCCTGGGGCCGATTTTAGGACTGCCGGCCTTTCCAGTCGAGATCCCGGCTCTTATTCGACGCCATCCAGCAGGAACGCAGCAAGCGACTGGTCCCGACCCCCCGGGCTGATCCGAGTCAGAGTGTTGGGCCTGGCTGGGATGAACGGAAGGTATCCCTCGCGGCTGTGGAGCCGTGTACGACGAGAAGCAGCAACCCGGCAATCACCATGTATCCGCCGATGCGGATATCGGGAAGCGCGGCGACGACGGCCCCCCAGGTCGACGGCCCCTTGAGGGCGAACACCGTGACGACCAATGCTGCAAGTCCAAGGGTGGCTTCGGCTAGGAAGAGGGGCCGAAATCCGGTGATCGTGGCTCCGATCGTGACCAGGACAATACTTGCGATCAGGGTCCAGGCCAGCCATCCGAAGTATGCCGCTTGTATCGCGGATGGACTTTGCGCTGTGGCGGAAGTGAGATCGGAGAAGGTCAGCCAGGAATCAGGGGTTAGCGTCTCGGCGTTCGCGGGGCTGAACATCCAGATCGGTCCGAGGAGGCTCCCCACGAGTGACACGGTCGCGGCCACAACCACGAGGGTCGACAGACGTCCGAGCCGTGAGCGGGTGATGGGTGACCGTGAAGCAATGACCATTGCATTCTCCTTGAATACTTCGCATGCCAAATAGAATTAGCCAGACTTGGGTGGGTGACGCGCTAAGGAACTTTGGGGTCAACACGAGATAGCAACCACGCTTGTTCCAACGTGGAGTGGTCATGAGAACGATTAGTTTTGCGCCCGGCTGGCCACTCATGAGTGGCCAGCCGGGCTCGTGACGCCTACCTGGGCGCACTGCGAGCGTTGACTAGCTCGACGACTGAGATCGTGCGCGATGTGCGCGTGACACGGTCGCCACGACCATCGCACCACAGGCGAGCAAAATCTGTGCAACTGCAAGGGCAGTCGCAACACTCAACGCCGTTGCCCCGAGACCGTGCAGATCGCCTCCGGCGCTGACGGTGGGCATCGACGAGTGATGGTGCGCTGGCATCCTCATCGCGCCGTCGGCGTTGCTATCTGCCGTCGTCATTCCCTCCATCATGATCAGGTGGAGGGTGAGCATGGAGGCGCTGATTGCCGCTGCGATGCCCCAGTCTCGCATCAACGGTGCGTTCCACAAGCTTTTCGCGCAGGGTAAACACGCGCAGGAGAGGGCGAGCATGAGAAGGCTGGTGCCGGGATAGGCACCCAGATGCAAGAGGAGCACAGGAATGTGAATCAGTCCGCAAGCTACGGCCAGCGCGGCTGCGGCCTTGCCGGCGCGGCGGCCGACGACAAGCCTCTGGGGGAGCGTCGGTCGCCACGACTCGGGCTGAAGGCGCGTTGGTGATGTCGCTTCCATGATCAGGCACTCTCGGCCAATAGTGCTTGCAGGCGAGATGCCATCTCGTCTGCTTCGACGGCGTCGGTGAAGTGCGTGAGGAACGTCCCAGACGGGTCCAAGACGTACGTGATGGCGGAATGCGGGACCACGTACCCTTCCGGGTCGTCGGGATCCGCCGCCCGCTTCGCGAAGACTCGGAATGCCTTCTTCGCGGCGTCGATCTGGTCGGACGTTCCGGTGAGCCCCGTAAACCGCGGGTAGTGCTCCGTCAGAAATGCCTTCATGATTTCCGGGGTATCCCGGTCGGGGTCCACCGTGACATAGAGTCCGGTAATCCGGGCGGCTTGGGGTCCGAGCGTGTCCAAGACTCCGGACAATTTGCTCAGGGCGCGCGGACACACCACCTGGCAGTGTGTGAACCCGAAGAACACGAGCACATGCTTGCCGTGGTAGGTCGCGTTCGTCACCCTATTTCCGTGGTGGTCCACCAAGTCGAAGTCGGCCGGAACGAACGTTGCGCTCGAGGGCCGGTCGACGGAGGTCATGATTCGATCCTTTCAGTGGGCGCCCCTTCGAGCGCCAGGGTGTAGCGGTGTGGCCCGCCGTCGGGACAGCCGAGGATGTAGGTGTCGCCGCGACGCGTCATCTCGACGCCTTCGGTCTCGACTGCGGCGCCACGACGGCCGCGGGCGACAGTGCGATCGTCCTCGCGCAGCGTCCAGGTTTGGCCTGCGATGTCGATATTGCTGAGCTCGACGACTCCGTCGCCGTTCTGGTCGTCTCGGCGGTGCAGCGTGAAGACGAGCTCCCGGTTGTCGCGGTCAAAGTACGCGCGGGTCACGTCGATGTCGGCGGCAACGGTCGTGAGTGCGGGCTCGCTGTAGTGACTGCGGTCCCACGGCTCGTTGTATAGCTTCCAGAAGCCGTCCTTGACGTTGAGCCGCGCATAGGCGAGAAGCACATTGCCCGTGATCGGCTCCATTTCGGTACGGTTGCCTTCTGCGTCGGTCAGTTCGTCGTTGCGGGGGTAGTAGAGCCCGCCGTCGCGCCATTTCGGGTGCATATAGCGATCCGCATGGGTCATCAGGCCCTGCAATGTCTCCTCGTCGCCCATCTCCGAAGCCCACACCGAGACCCACCCGTGGTCACAGGAGTCGAGCACGACCGTATTTCCGGCAAGGACGAATGGCTCGCCGGGTACCACGGAGATGGCCCCGTCCTTGCCTTTCTCGACCAGGGCTGTGATCTGGTCGGGATAGTTGCCTTGGACGAAGTCGCGGTTCCACATGTTCATCAGCGACCCACACCACGCATCAACCCACGGCCAGTTGCCCGAGTTGGGTGCGACGGCCTTGCTGTCCTGGGCCATCATCATGTTGTAGTGGCCGTTCTCGTCCAGCCGTCCGAACTGAGCCCAGGCCTTCTCGTAACCCTCTGTCACCTCGTCGGCGACGGCCTCACCGGTGAGGATGTCATGCATGCGAAAACCAAGGATCGCCGGCTGGTTGCAGATCTGGTAAATGCAGTTCGGCTCGCAGGGCACCCCGAGGTACCCGTTCTCCACCATCAGCCAGTAGATGTGCTCATTGAGCGTGTTCTGGTCATACTCGTACCGCTTCTCTTCGCCACCCCAGAACGGGGTAAAGAAGCTGAAGGTCAGAGCTCCAGGCTGAGCGTACTTGTCGTCGTCGAAGAGGTAGTTGAACAGCAAAGCCATGGACTGCACGTATGCGCTGTACATGATGTTGTCCCGGGCAACCGGGTTGTACTCCTCATGGTAGGAGTCCGTGAGGTGCTCGTTGAACGCGGCGCCACCCCGACTGGTGTCCTTCCAATAGATCCACACCTCGGGCAGAAGCATCTTCTCGATGGCCCGATCGAACAGCGGCTTGAAGACACCAGGCGCGGCGGGAAGTCGATGCGCGTGCGTCAGCGCCATCCCGTACGCCATGAACGCCAGCTGAAAACGATACGCACCGAAGTCGTCCTGCCCGAAGGCCTTTCCCTGCATTAGCGACCAATCGTTGGCCGGCTGGTTCAGCAAATTGGCGAAGTGGCGCAGGTGCCCGACCTGCTCGGGGGTCAACTCGGACAGCGCAGTCTCCGGTACCTGCGATCCAGCTCCGATAGCCGTTGTCATGATTCCTCCTGGTTTTCCTGGTCTTATAGGGTTGTGCGTCGCGGCGTCCTGCGCATCGCGTGGCCGACGTATGGGTCAGCCACAATCCACTGCTGCCGGACACACGCCGTACACCTTGTGACTTCCCTCATATTGCACCCGCGATGTGATGCACGTCTGTTCCGATTTCGAACACATTCCGGAATGGGGATGTCGGCCGAGTTCTTCGCTCGTCAGAATGCTCAGGAGCTTCACAATCAGCGGCCAGAAAAAGCGCCGAAGACGATGTTCGGACTCTTGCCGCCGAGCTTGAGGTTGACCTGTGCCATGTGGTCGACAGCGAGGTGGGCGACTCTCGTGCCGGTTTCGACGGGCTTGGCGGCGGCACCGATGTGCAACCGGGCCTGGGGAAGGGACGCGTCGGCGCTCAGTGCAGCGGGTCGTGGCGGATGTTGCAGGCATCGACTCCGTTGGCCATCAATCGATACTTGGTTGTGTGGACCATCGATGGTGATCCCACGACTTCGATGTCGTGGTCGGTCCAGTCCGCGTATTCGGCGACTACACGGCTGATCTGGCCGGTGAGTGGATCGTGCACACCGCCCGAGGTGTGCGACGTTCTCGAGACCCACCACGGATTGTCGCTGTACTCGGTTACCGGGATGACGGTCAGCTGCGGATTCGTCCGTGTCAATGCCCACAGCATGTCGAGGTCGTACAGGTCACAGGGGTAGGTGCCGCCGACGAACAGATGCGTCCGAGGAGCGTCGCCGCGCTGCGTGGTATCCATCAACTGCGCTCGCAAAGGAGCGATTCCGGTTCCTTCACCGATCATCAGCCGGCTTCGGCGAGGTTCTCGCCACATGCCGAGAGAACCGAGTGGTGATCCGATCAGCCAGGTGTCGCCGATCTGTGACTCTCCTACGATCGCGGGACTCACCCAGCCACCGGAGACTCGTCGGACATGGAACTCGACGATCCGGTCCGGTGTGGGTGGCGTTGCCAACGACAGGTAGCGCCACATTCTGGGTCGACTGGGTACCTGCACGCTGACATACTGTCCCGGTTCATACGTCATCGTGTGGTCGAGTTCCAGACGCACGATGGCGAGGTCGTCGAGTACTCGGCGGTGCTCGATCACCGTGCCCACACGTGTCGGGGGTCCCTCGTCGGAGTTGGCGGCCTCGGTCATGATCGAGGCGATCAGTGCGATCGTCAGACGCCACGCGTGATCGGTCTCGTCGGTCCAGAGTTCAGGTCCGGCGAGGTTGGCCAGCGCGGCGAGGAGTGCCTCGCCGACGGCGGTGTAGTGATCCTCTGTGACTCCGTATTTGCGGTGATCTCGTCCGAGTTGGGCTAGCAGCGGGAGTACGGATTCCGGTGTCTCGAGTTGGTCGATGACGTACCCGATCGCCCGCATCAGCCGATCGCGTTGGATGTCCATGGCTGCCGGGAAGTGCTGGCGGGTCTCGGGATGCGTGGCAAACAGAATGGCGTAGAAGGAACGTGCGAACGTGTCCTCGCCCTCAGGGATCGCTCCGATAGATTTGAAACTCGATCGGACCAGTGAAATCGTCAGAGGATCCACGACAATCGGTACCCTTTTGTCTTCGTTCAGAATGGTGCGTGATGTCGATCCCACTTCCCCGGACGAAGCCCGCGCTGACCGATGATGACGGGAGCGGCGTGCCAGGGTCGAGCGAGGCCGATGATGCTGAAGCGCTGAAACAGCGCCTACGCCGATCGGGCCGACGGAACCACGCCGGCGGAAACTACGGCATCGAGCCTTGCGATCGAGATGCCGAGTCCGTGGTAGCTGACGACACGATGCGGGGTCGCGAGGTCCTCAGACCAGTAGCCGCGGGGGTGTGTGGTCCCGTCTGCCGGCGGCGGGCAGTCGGCGCCGGTGACGGCGATCGGCACTGAGGACATCGTCAATCTCATCTCATCGATAGGGCCGGAGGGATCCCGTCGGCTTCCGCTTCGCGGACGTAGCCGACTCCATCCGAGTGCTGCTCTCGGATTACACACCTGGTGAGGCGTTCGCGAGCCCGCGATGGTGTTTTGCGGTCGAATACGAAACAAATCAACAGGATCCCACTACGATTGGCGACCGCAGCGATCAGCTGCTCGGGTATGCGTCAGGCTGGGCTTGTGGGGCTGCCGCACGTGTCACGGCGCCGCATGGAGGGCCGATAGGGCACACGGACTCGAATCTGTGGGTTGAAAACACGGCGATTCTTCGGTGGCTGGTGATGGATGGGCAGGGGAGAATGTGTTGCCCACCTGCGGAAAGGCAGTTGCCCGAACCGATCGGGGCGCGCGTCCAGGAATTTTCATGCCGCAAAAGCCGACAGAAATCAGTAATTGACGAGTGAAAAATCAATGCCTACGGTAATTCCGGATGTGAGCGGTATCACTCGGCAATGTCGTGGCGTGCTGTACGCCAGCGCCAGAAGCTCCTCCAACTGAGTGAAATGTGCAGCTGCACAGACCCTTTGAGACAGATTGACCGAACAGGAGTCGAACCGATGACCGACAAGCTGAAGTTTTTCTCGCAGGAGTGGTGCGAACTGGCGCTCGAGGCTGTCAATGCGAACGCGGAGGTGTACAAGGGATTCAAAGACCCCGATTCGTTCACCAACCGCATGGAATTCGGCACCATCGGTAAGGACGATGTGGCCTGCCATATCGAGTGGGAGAAGGCCAAGATCGTCTCCTGGACGATCCGCAAGTTCGACGAGAACGACCTGTGGTTGAAGATCAACGGGACCCTCGAGACGTGGCAGCGCGCGGCCGAGGGCGACGCCGAGGGCGGAAAACTGCTGCTGGCCGGAAAGGTCAAATTCGCCAAGGGCCCGATGTCGGCAGCCATCGAAAACGCAGGAGCCTTCAACAATTTCCTGTTGTCGTGGGGACAGGTGCCCACGGACTGGGACGTGTGACCCAATAACTCACGGCCCGTGTGGGACTCGCGTGTTCTCCAGGCGAGTCCCGCGCAGGGGCCGATAGGACATATCGCTGACCCCTGCTGTGAAAGGCCATGATCGATGACCACTGTTGAATCCGAGGCATACCCGGTCACTCTGTACGACGGGGACGACGCGAACGGCGTCGCCAGCATCGTCGGGATGCTGATCGGGCAGAACGTCGAGAACTTCCCGTCCCGAGTCAAGTTCGCACGCAAGATCTCCCGGCCGGTGTCGATCTACAGCACCGACACCGACAGCGCCTGCACGATCGTGTTCGGCACCGACGAGGCAATCGTCTACAACGACATCGTGGGTCGGCCGAGCGTCACCATCAGTGCCAGCGTGGACCAGATCCTCGATGTGTCACAGTTGCCGATGAAAGCCGGCGGGTTGATCCCGGTGGGCTTCTTCACCAACCGTGGGATGAAGGTGCTCGGCGGAATCCTCACGCACAAGCTCGTGGTGAAGGGTCTTCTCACACACACGCTGACGGCGTTGCGCACTATCGCGCTGGTCTCGGTTGTCGAGTCATGACGGCGATTTCGAGCCGGAACCGGCACACCCTCGATGCCGAGGCCACCATGCCGATCGCATCACCCGATGAGATCGCACCGGACGGATTCGCCGATCCGCCGCGGGGCGCCTCGACCACAACGAATGTGGCGCGCGTGCTCCTGGTTCTCGCGCTGATTCCGGTGGGTGCGTTATACCTGTATCCCCGGATCTACGACTTGACGGCCACGCCCTACCGGCTCGACCAGGCGGTGGTGTCCGCCGGCAACTACAACCCGGCCCTGGATCAGATTGTCGAGCACGAGAAGGTCACGCTGGCCGCATTCGACGCGCTCGACAAGATGAAGGCATCACTGGCGAGTGTTCTGAGCACCGATGCGGCAGTGACCGCTGAACTCAACACCCTCACCGGACAAATCACCGGCGACGTGCAGAAGACCCTTGACCTCGCCGGCGCGAACGTGACCGATCTCGTCGCCTCGCTCGACACGCTGACCGAGCACATCAGCTCACTCCAGTCGCCGGTCGACGGCGCCACTGCGGCTGTCGCCGGCGACCGCGCCACCTTGGACGCCATCCTCACCGACGCACGATCAACTGCCGCGAAGGTCCACAGGACCCGCCTGTCGGCGGAAGAATCCGCCAACGACCTGTCTGGAAAGTAGGAGAAGTACCTTGATTTTCTTCGGACGCCGCGGCGGACCGGCCCGGATGGTTCTGGCGATCGTCGCGGTCGGGGTTCTCGGCCTGCTCACCTTCGTCGTGTTCAACCTGAACTCCCGACTCGACAACCAGCAACGCGCCAACGAAACGAGCATCACCGCCTCCCAGGGCATCGTCGATGTCAACGATCGACTGACCAAGCAACTCGCACAATTGACCGAACTTACCCATACCGCGCAGACCGCGCTCGATGCGACCGCCGCGCTCGGGCCGCTGCTGACCAAGCTGGATGAAGCGATCGCCCCGGCAGCGCAGATGCTTGCCAGCAGCACCGACGGGGCGCAGTTGACGAACGATCAGCTGACCAACATCCAGGGCATTCTCGGCGAGGTCCAGAACACCGTGCTCCCGCTCGTGTCATCCGCGGAAGCGTTCGGTGATCAGGGGCGCCAGCTGTTAGCCATCGTTCAGGGCCTCGTCAGCGACCTGCAGGGTTCGGTGGCGGCCGCGCAGACCATCAACCAGATGCTTCCGCTCCCGGGCTGAACCCACCTTCTCTGCCCCGACCGATCTGTACCTACTCTCGACTGGACGTGACATGCAGCAGGGCACCGACTTACCGGACGAGGCGTACCCGCGCCGAGGCCTGGCCGGACTTCAGCGACTCGATATCCCGGCATCGGCGCTGCCATACCGAAAGGGCGTACTGCCCCACCGGTTGGACATCCCGTCCACTGCGACACCGAGTTCCAGCGGGTTCGCCGTAGCCACCGAATGGATGGGCCGCCTCGCCGCTGTCCTGGCCGTGGTCCTGTTCGGGCTGGTGTTGGCGGCCATCCACAAGGGTCAGCTCGTGCAGGACAGCGCGCGGACGATCGTGGACAACTTTCGGCTGACCAACGACTACTTCGCCCAACGGGCAGATCTCACCGCCCCGGCCACGGCACACAAGCAACTCGATGAACTGGCGGGGGTCTTGGCCCAGCTCAATACCGCAACCGCCGCCGACGTCGATCACCTGGCCGCGCTGCTGCCGGACGCACGGGCGTTGCTCGCCGCCGGGCAGGGCGACACCGCGATCGCAGGACAGCTCGAGACCGTCGCCACCACGTTGCAGGGTTCCGCGGCTTCGCTGCATCAAATTTCGGCGGACGCGAACACCACCGTCAGCGATGTGAACAACGAACTCACCACGGCGATCGATCTCGTGAACGCACTCAACGCGGAGCTGACGCGGACGACGAACAAACTCGCGCTGATTCCCGAACAGGGAGCCTTCATTCCAGCACCGGGAGGGAACTGATGATCACCAAAAAGGCATGGCTCGGGGTAGTGCTCGGGCTGGGGCTCGCGCCCGCCGTGCTGCTCTGCGCCGTCAACGGGTTTCTTCCCGGACTCGACGACGTCGTCGACCCGCTGGGACGACCGTCGCAGCTGAGTCTCGAGGTCATCGATTCCGCCGGCCAGTTCGACACCCTCACCGGGATCCTCGTCCCCAAACACGCCCAGCTCGCCGGAGACATCCAGGCGCTGGACCCGCTGGCACACGACCTCGAAGGCTTGACCACCAAGGCCGGAGAGCTGACGGGACAAGCCAAGACACTCAATTCCTCCACCGGCGACGTCAGCGCGATCGCGGGGCCCCTGCCGGGCCTGGTCGCGAACGTGACCGACCGCGCCAACCAAGCGAGCCCGACGGTGGCGGGACTGTCGACCGCCGTCGGCTCGGTCACCACGCAACTCGCGGCCATCAACACCGGACTGACCACGATCGAAGGCACCCTGGGAACGCTCGGCCCCAAGGCCACCGCCATCGCCGCGACCCTGGCGAACGTCGAGGAAGAAGCCCGGCACGTCCAAGAACTCGGGCCGCTGCTCGCGGTGGTCGGCCCCCCGGTCAATTCCCTGAACCTCCCCCCTCTCGGCGTCGCGACCACACCGAACCCGTAACGCTCGGACGGGTCAGAGATCGACCACGGAACGAGTGAAAGGCAGAACACACACCATGTTTCGGCTCTCCTGGGCGATTGCCCTGGCATTCACCATCGCACTCTTGTGCGGCATTCTGATCGTCACACGGGATTTGAGCATCACCAATGACATCTTCAAAGACGGTGTCAATCAAGCGAAAACCGTGGATGAGACCACCAACGACGCACTATCCGGGGCGAAGGAATTGCCTCCGGCGAACGCCGCCATCAACCAGGGCCTCCCGGAAGTCGTCGGGGTGCTCAACTCCCTCACCCGCGCGGACCAGACCCTCGGGGATCTCGGCAGCCAACTCCAGGCGCTCGGTGACGCCCTGAAGTCCGCGGACGCCCCATTGGGCGGCATCATCGACGCAGGTGCATCTGCAACCGATCAGGCCAACGCCGCCGCCGTTCCAGCGGAGCAGATCGTGCACACCCTCGCGGACGCGGACGCGAAAGTCCAAGCACTCGCCCCACTGCTGGACCGATCACTCGCCCTCGGACAAACGATCGACCAGAAACTGCGGATCGCGCTGATCCTGCCGGTCATCGGAAACTGACACGACACCGAGACAGGTGAGCGAGACGACCTCGGATCCTCCGGGCACGAGAGAGCCGGAGTATCCGAGGCATTGTGGATCTGGGCTTGATGCCTCGGTCCACATGTGGGTCGGGGGTGGCTGATCACGCCGGGGCGTGATCAGCCACGCTTCGTGGGAAACGGCTGGTGATCCCGGAACCTCTCAGTCATGGCGCGAGGGGTTCTGCCACACAACGGGGAACAGGTCGCCGCTGATGGGGGAGCCAGGGGTCATCGGAGGGACGGAGAACCCGCCGATGCTGGCAATATGGTCGAAGCTGGTGCCCGGCCTCGGATCCCAGACGACTTGGTCGCCGGCGAAGATCGTTGTGACGGCCCGGCGGGGGTGGCTGGAACGGTTGGCGGGCGATCCGTGGACGGTCTTGGGATGGTGCAATAGAGCATCGCCTGGCTCGGCGTCACCGATGAACCATTCATGACGGTCGTAGTCGGCGGCGAAATCGGGTAGTTCGGGGTAGGGCGAACGTTTATAGACGGCGGCAACCTCAGGATTGCCGCTGAAACTGCGGGGCCGGTAGACGGGGCCGAGGTGTGAGCCTTTCAAGTAATGAACAGCGCCGTTGTCGGTCGTGACGGTGTCGAGCGGGACCCAGATACGGAAGTACTGCTCGCCGTCGATCGGCAGGTAGGCGTAGTCCTGGTGGAAGGGCGCACCCTGGGCCGCCCCGGGCTCCTGCGCGAACACCTGGTCGTAGAAGAACCGCAGTGACCTCACTGCAGGATGTATCTGGCGGGCGATGTCCTTGGTCGGCCCCCGCAGAGCCCAGGCGTCGAACGCCGAGTCGACGAAGCGAGGAAAGGCCTGGGAAAAGAAGCGAGGCTGCCCCGGGGACGTGTAGTTCTGAGAGGTGGCGTGAACGTCGGTCATCAGCCGATCCACCGCGGTCCGGAGGTAGTCGATCCACGACGGAGCGATCACGGCCTCGAGCCGGGCAACTCCATTGGCAGCAAAATCCGCCCGTTCCTCGTCGGTGATCTCGCGGAGCAGTCCCTCGGTGGGGGGGTCGATGTGCTGGTTGGTGGTCATTGGCCTTCCTTTGCGGTGGTGTGACTACGACAGCGCGGCGATCGGCGTGATATCCGTCGTCTCCGGCCGGGTAGTGGGGTCGCGCAACGGTGCCTACCGGAACGGTCCCCAGGTTCTGATTACACAGAGACGGAGCAGGTGGCGGCGGCCGTCCGCGTGATCATCGGGGAATCTGCAACGAGTCAGCAGAATCCTTGTGCCCGCAGCGCGCGGGTGGACCTGATGGCGCGGGAGCGGAGGGAGGGACCGGCCGCGGCGCGACGAATCGTCGCGCGAGCGGGCGGGGCCCGCCGACACTCAGCGGTGGGTGAACGTCGGCGCGCGTTTCTCGATGAACGCGGACATGCCTTCCTTCTGATCGTGAAGGCCGAACGTCGAGTGGAAAGCCCTCCGTTCGTAGCGCAATCCCTCGCCGAGCGTGGTCTCGAAGGAACGATTGACTGCTTCCTTCGCCAGCATCGCGACAGGTAGCGACATCGATGCGATCGCCTCGGCGATACTCTGCGCCTCGCCGAGCAGTTGCTCGGCGGGAACGATCCGACTGACCAGTCCGGCGCGTTCGGCCTCCGCCGCGTCCATAGTGCGTCCGGTCAGTAGTAGGTCCATGGCCTTGGCCTTGCCGATTGCCCGGGTAAGGCGCTGTGAGCCGCCGAGACCGGGGATCACGCCCAAGGTGACCTCGGGCTGGCCGAATCTCGCGGTGTCAGCGGCGATGACGAGGTCGCACATCATGGCCACCTCGCAGCCGCCGCCGAGCGCGTAACCGGCTACGGCAGCGATGGTCGGCTTGCGTACCGTCGCCAACCGTTCCCACCCTGCGAGAAAGTCGCTGGCGAAGACATCGATGTAGGTTCGGGGACGCATCTCCTTGATGTCGGCGCCGGCCGCGAAAGCCCGCTCCGAGCCGGTCAGGATGATGGCTCCGATCCCGGGGTCGTTCTCCAGGTCGTCGAGTGCAGCGGTGACGTCCGCGAGCATCGCAGTGTTGAGGGCGTTGAGTGCCTTGGTCCGGTTCAGTGTGACCGTACCGACCCGCCCGGTACGCTCGAGCAGGATCGTGTCGAACTCGTGCACCGCTGTTCCTTTCGGTCCCATCTTGATTGTCGCCTGTGTCGAGCTTGTGAAAATGCCGATGTCATCGCGGTCAGAAGCCGCGGCGCTCCGTCATCCTGTGTTGTTTGGAACGGTGGCAGAATGCATCCACGCGCGCTCCGCGCAGGGGGCTGCCGAATCCTGCACAGCAGCATACCGGCGGCCTGGGCCGGTGATCGCGTGCCAGGAGGTCAGCCGCGGCTCCGGACTGCGGGCAGAGAAACCGGAACTCATGCGGCCTACTACTGGTAGCTCTGATGCGGCTTGGTCATCGGGCGGTGAGCACCGCCGCAACACCTACCGCCGCTGCGATCACGATCACCGACCAGAGGATCAGATCCCACAGTCGGCATTGTGACCCGGGCTCGTCCCCGCGGATGGCTGGCGCCACCAACTCCGATTGTCTTTTCATTCGTACACACCTCACGACCCGTCGACTGGTCCGGACCGGAAGCCGCATGACGCAGCAGTGCGCCCTGGGGTCTGGTTGGCATGGTCCGGTACTGCATCCGACCGACCGGGCGTCCTGATTGCTGTGCCAGTTCTGCTCGGCTAGCATCTGGCCTGCAGAAACCTTTCACTACTAAGAAAGTCTATACGGTGAATAATTGACTAGCGATCTTTTCACTCCTATGATTATGTGATCCACAACACAATGTTGGGATCGGGTGCAGGCCCGGCAGGACGATCGGATGCACAGAAGAGGCGCGACCAATGGACGCGACAGACGAATTTTTCAGCTGGACCTCACGGCGAACCGTCATCGGGGCGGGGCATCGAGCCTCGACAGCGTCGGGACTGCGACGGGTCCAAGGTGATACGGCGGGAGATCTGCCACAGCGCGGCCTGGACGTCAGACTCGTGGTTGCCGGGCGCCACTGCCGATTGATTACCTTCACCCATGACGGCGACGACTACGTCGTAGTGATCATCGGTTCGGTACGCGGCCGACGCGACGTGCCCATCCGGGCGGTCGACGAGGAATCGTTACTGGTAGATGCGAGCCGGAGTGCAACGTCAGCGGAAATACTGATCGGGATCCCGATCGATCCGAGGACCGCCAATCCCGAGCGGTGCCGCGAACGAATGCTGGCTTCGCAGTTGTGCCAAGGCGGCCCGATCCGGCAGATGCTCAGTGTGACGGGGGTTCACTCGGTTCTGGTGCCGATGCTGGCGCCCGCCAATCACGCGGCGTAACCGCCTGTCCGTCCGGTGAGGGCCCATGGCAATGCCCATGCTTGCTTCGGCGAATCACCGGGTCGGCACGCGCGGGGAGAGCCGTGCAGCAACTAACGCACATGGTCCCATTGGGGACAGAGAGCAGACTTTCGTGCCATTCTTGGAGAAGTTCTTCACCGCGATTCTCACTCTGACCGGCGCCACCTTCGGCGGCTGGCCTCTGGACGACGACGAGGATTCAGAGGCCGGCACACTCTGGTGGGAACAGGAATGATCGAGCCGGGCTGGGCTGTGCAGCTGGCGCAGGAGTGCATATAGCCGACTGCGGCAGAGGCCGTAGATCTCGCCGGAGCTCCGGTGGATCGATGGTGTAGCGAGCGTTCAGTATTCGAGACCCTCGACATCGCATTGCTCGGTGTGTGCGGCGTCTGAGTGGTCGTCGGTCTGGGATCTCTTGTCGAGGGCTGACCGGGCAGCGCACGGACTTCCACCACGCACGCCAGCCCTCGCCCGCGTGGGCACCGCATGGAGTGGGGGTGAGTGCACTAGACCGAAGTTACGGCCTTGAGGACGGACGAACCCCCGGTTGAGCTGGGGGTTCGTTGTTTTCGGTTGTGGTTGTTCTGGCTACCTGACGGTCAGGGGGATGGTGGTGTCGAGGAGTTCGAAGGCGCGTCGTTGGGTGGGCGTGGGGACGGCGAGGGTCGCCACGATCGGTCCGTCGTCGCCGTAGCGCAGGTCGTTGCGGGTGAGGGTGGCCAGGTGGGCCAGCAGGGCCTGGTAGGAGCGGGTGTGGGTAGGTCACCGTCGGTGGTGGTCTTGCGGGCCGCCTTGGCCTGGGCGGCGGCCGAGCGGGCCGCGGGTGCGACGGGATCCGCGCGGTGCGGCGGGTTCTCGTCGGTGTAGGTCAACGGCGCCCACGCCTGGCGCAGGTGCCAGGTGAGGTAGGCGGCGAGCATGCAGATCAGCACGTGACCCTTCACCCGGTCGGTGAGTCGGTGGTGGATCGGGCGCAGGTCGAGGTCGATGGCCTTGAGGGACCGGAAGTCGCGTTCGACCCGGGAGAGGTTCTTGTAGGCGTCGATCACGGCGGCGGTGCCGAGCTCGTCGGCGCTGGCGGTGGTGCGCAGGGTGTAGATCCCGTCGAGGGCGGCCTCGGCGTCGATCCGCTCCCGGTTGCGGGTCACCGTCAGCGAGGTGTCGGTGATGTCGAGGTGGAAGTGTTTGCCCACCTTGTATTTTCCCAGCACCTTCCCGACCCGTAGGCCGATCTTCCCGGCCCCGGACAACCGGCCCGCGGTCACCGCGGCGACGATCTTGCCCAGTTCCGCCTCGGTGGCGTCGAGCAGTTCGCCGCGTTTGCGGGCCCGCTCGTCGGCCAGCGCCGGGTTGCGGCACACGATCAACCGTTCCCCGGGATACTCGGGGTGGGTGATCTCGGCGAAGTTCTGCTCGTCGAAAAGGCTCATCTGCAGCGGTCCGTCATCGGCGGCCAGCGCCGCGATCTGCGGGGCCCGCAGCGCGGTCAACCACCCGAGTCCGCCGAGTTCTTTGAGGGCGGTGATGCGGGCGGCGGTGATCATGCCGCGGTCGCCGACCATCAGCATGTTCTCCAGCGCGAAGGTGTCCTTCACGGCGGTCACGGCGTGGGTGAAGGCGGCCGGGTCGGCGGTGTTGCCGGGAAACACCCGGACCGCGACCGGGCGACCGGCGGGGTCGGTGAGCAGCCCGTATTCGATCTGCTCGCAGCCCTTCTTCCCGTCGCGGGAGTAGCCGCGGGCGGCCAGGTCGCAGTGCCGGCCGGTCACCCACGAGGAGGACAGGTCGAACATCGCGATCCGCGACGGATTCACCGCCGGATCGAGATGCTTTCCGGCGAGCCGCTTTTCGATGCGGTCCTGGCGACCCACCAGCCAGTCCATCGCCGCGTAGATCTCGTCCGTGCCCGCCCCGGCGACCTCGAGGTCCACCCCGAGGGTGGTGTCGGCCCACCAGGAGGCGGTCGCCAGTTTCGAGGCCGGGGCCACCGCCCGGGCGAGGATCAGCGCCATCGCCACATCGCGCATCCGGCCGGCCGGGCCGAGCAGGGCCGGCAGGCCCAGAGCCTTGGCCTGGGCCCAGACCGCGGCCACGTGTCCGTGCGGCACCGAGCGGAGCACCGTGGCCGCGGTGTCTGCCGGCACCAGCGTCTGCCCCTTCAGCCCGGCCTCGACCCAGTCGATCACGTGCGCGGGCAGCGTGGACAGGTTTGCCACCGTCTCGTTGCGCACCCGGGTGCCCTCGCGGAACGTCCGCCGCAGATAGGCGGACTCGTAGTCGCGGTGTTGCCCCTGCTTGTCCACATGCGACTTCCGCACTCTGACCACATGGACCGCGTCCCCACGCTTTGCCATACCTATCACGGTACTGCAATTCACGACGAACAGTCGCCGCGACACGCCAACAATTCTGACTACATCCGCAGAGCTCCGAACCTGAGAAAGGGCAGATCAGAGGCGAACCCGGCACCCAGGTTCGTCGTAACTTCGGGCTAGAGCACTCACCCCCACTCCCGCGGCCGATCGCACCTCCTTTCAGGAGACGGCGAGCGAACTTTCGCGGGGCCTCGGCTGGGGGGAACGATTTGGCTCACGCAAAGCCAGCCCGAGCACGCCGGCGGCCACCAAGACCGCGCCTGGAACAAGGAACCCCAGGGTCAGGGTGGTCGTCGCTGTGTGGGAGGTGGGAATACTGGATGCCAATGGGAAGCTCCCGACGTTCCCTTCGATACCACCGACGAGTCCCTGGAAGCGGGGGAGCACGGTGTTGAGCGCTCCGACGCCGGTGGCCACGTCGGGGTAATTCTGCGACATGAAGTTCTGGAACTGAGCCGGGTCCATCTTCAACGCTGCCGCGAGCGCTGGGAGTGTCTGCTCTTGCAGTTGGTCGGACATCTCTTGAATGACGTTCATGTCGGCGCGCACGGCGGCCGCGCCTTCGTCGGTGAAGACCGTAGCGAACGCTCCAGTGAGCTCGTCGGTCGCATGCGCCTTCTGCGGAACGGACAGCAGGAGGGGGGCAATGATGAAGACCGCGCCGACAGTCGTGGCTGTGAGCAGGGCTGCACGCGCGAGAGATGTCCGCCGCTGGTCACCCCGGACGATCAACGCTCCGCCGGCTACCAGGAACAGGACCGCCCCTGGAACGTAGAACAGAAACGGCACCGTCGTGCTGGGCAGAAAGTTTGTCGGTATCTGATCGGCGCTGCGGAAGTTCGGTGCCTGTGTCTCCAAACCGGTCACCAGCGCCTGGAACTTGGGCAGGATCGTGTCGAGCTGACTGATACCGCTGGTGACCTGTGGAAAGTTCTCGCCCATGTAACTCTGGAACTGGTCGGGTGTCATCGCCAGCGCGCCGGGGAGGGCTGGCAGTGTTTCGGTCTGGAGTTGATCGGCCATCGCCTGGATCGTGTCCATGTCGGTGCGCGTCTGGGATAACGCCGTCGGTTCGAAACTGGTCCGAAGGCTACCCGTGAGCTCTTCCACGCCTTGGGTCTTCTGCAGCATGTTGGTAACGAGGGGAAAGAGGAACAGCATCACACCTAGTGCGGCTACCACCCCCAGAACGATCTTCTTCGCCGGCATGTCGATCTCCTATTGTTTGAGTTCAGCTCCGCAGCAACACTTTTAGTTCGGAATGCTGCCCGGATTCAGTGCCGCACGGATTGCGTCGTATGAGATGCGTAGCGGCGTCAAATCGACCGTACGATATCCGCCGGCCTTCGCGTATCAGTTGCCTGCCGGGAAGTGCACTATTTCTGCTGTTCTCGCGTGGGTGCCGTCCTGACGGTCGAGGGCCTCCAGCGCAGCGCAGGAGTACTTCCCGTTCGCATATTCGCGGGGTGTGACCGCGTACCGGCGCTTGAACTCTGTAATGAAGTGGGAGGAGCTCGAATAGCCCACGGCGCGTGCAACTTCGCTCACACTGATGCCGGAACGGGAGATGAGCATGCGTCGAGCAGCGTCCAGTCGCTCGGATTTGAGGAACTGGTAGGGACTCACGCCGATCGTCGCACGGAAGGTATGCGCAAATGCCGACTCACTCAGCTGAACCTCCCGCGCGATGTCGCTCACACTCATCGATTCAGTGAGGTGAGACCTGATGTACTCGATCGCCGCCCGCGTAGGATCGACGTCGGACTCGCGTGAGGCAACCTCGAGCGGATCCTGACAGCTGACGATCTGCAGAAGGCGATACACGATCTCCTGCAAACAGATCGGTGCGAGCACTCGCTCGTCCAACTCGCCATCGAGTGCATGAAGGAACCGGAGAACGGAGTGGAGTAGTCGCGCATCGACACCGAAGGTGCCGCTGCACTGATTGCCGCCTGCACGGCCACGCCGGGCCATCGGCACCGCCGCGGCATCGCTGACCAAGACATCCGTCGAGATGCGGCGAATGATCGCCGCGTCGATCTGCAGAAACATCGCGAGGAAGGGATGGTCGGCGGAGGCCGCGACTACTTCGATCGCGGGGCACGACCGGTCCGTGAAGACGACTCCCTCGAGTGGGCCGCATCCGTGCGCGGTGCGATCGATGTCCACGGACAGTCGCCCCTGGGCGACGAGACCGAAGGTGACGCCATGGGCCGGCTCCCACGAATACGGACCCGGCTCCTCGAACCGGCAGACGGTCACCCCTGGCCGCGCCTCCCGGGCCCCGATCCCACCGGCCCAACAGTTCAGTTCGACGAGCAGGTCTTCCATCGGCATCGGCTCAGGCACACGGTCCACCACTGCGTCTTTCGTCCCGAAGCGGTGCTGGTTCGGCGCGGTCACATCCGATCCGACAATCGGCGGGCGGCGAGCTGAATCGCTTCCCACACCGTGGCGAACGGTGGGGCATACGAGAGATCCATCGCGGCAAGGTCGTCGACGCTCATCTCGCCCCACAGCACCGCGGCGGCAGTGTCGATCCTCTTGGCTGACTGCGCCCCGCCCACGATCTGCACACCGAGCAACCGGCGCGTACGACGGTCGGCGATGATCTTGGTGGCGATCGGTGATCGCTCCGGCATATATCCGCTCGCCGTGCCGCCGACAGTGACCAGGGACTCCACGTCGTACCCCGCCTCGGTCGCCTCCCGGCTCCCGAGGCCTGTGCGGGCGACCTCCACGTGAGTGCCGGCGGACACGAACCGGGTAATGGCGGTGCCCAGAACGCCAGGGAACTCGTGCGATCCGCCAACCGTGTTGTACCCACAGATACGACCCTGCTTGTTCGCGTGGGTGCCCAGGGGTGCAAGGACGTACTTCCCGCGGATTCGGTCGATGACTTCGCAGCAGTCCCCGGCGGCCCATACGCCCTCGGCGACCTCTTGCCGCTCGTTGGGCAAGTAGCCGCCGCGTTCGCCGATGGGCAGCCCGGCGGCCACGCCGAGTTCGGTGGCCGGGTGCACACCGAGTCCGAGGACGACGACGTCGGTGGGGTAGACCTGTCCGTTGCTGCCGGTGACCGAGCGAACGTGGCCGTCGACGCTGTCGATGTCGATATCGGCGATCGTGGTGTTCGTGATGACGTCGACTCCGCCGGCTTGGACGGTCTCGCGGACCCTCTCACTCATATCGCTGTCGAGGCTGCTCATCACAGCACTGCGGGTCAGGAGTGTGGTGCTGAATCCGCGTTGCACCATCGCTTCCGCCATTTCGACGCCGATGTACCCGCCGCCCACCACCACCGCGCGGCGGCGGATGGCTATTCCGCCGCGTGCCCGGCGGGAGACGAGATCGAGCCAGTGCCGGGCATGATCGAGATCCTTGACCGGGTGCACGCCTCCCACCAGCTCAC
>NZ_NSDZ01000016.1:0-56621 GCF_002300155.1 Rhodococcus sp. ACS1 | reverse complement strand
CCGCGGCGCTGCTCCCGGCGCTCCGCGCCGGGAGGCGGGGCGAGTCGCTTCGCTCCCCGCCAGGGAGCCGCTGCGCGGCTCGCAGTGGGTCGATTCCCGTTGCCGTCGATCGAGTCGCTTCGCTCCTCTGAGTTTCCGAAATTAGGTTCTCACCTGCGCCTTTAATCGCCCCGTTCGATTCGGTCCCCCACACCCCAACGAGGCTGGGGAATCGGGTGGGTGCGCCCGACTCGCCGCCCACTCGCCTTCCCGCGCCACTCAATGTCATATCCACAGCATACCACCCACCCCCCATGCAACCCAACACAATCAAAATCTAAAAACAGCCAAAAATGTTGATCCACAACAGATTACGAACCTTACAAGCTGACATTTGTGCACAAAACACGTAAAGTCCTATTCACCAATTGATTACCGAAACATGTTGTCAATCAGCATCTTTCAAAAAACAGCTCAAAACCGGACGGAACAGACACCCGCGCGCCCGCCGACACCCCGGCGCCGGCACCCCCCGAACAGGTCGCCGGCGCCCCCACATCACAAACCGGGGACATGTCATCACACCAGGTCACAGCACCATTACGCCCACGGGTGCCGATGTCGCATCGATCCCACCCATAACCACCTACACACCGCCCAGAATGGGCAGCAGAGATTCAGCAGCGGATTCGCGTCGCTCGCGGCGACGCATGGGGAGGGAGCGCGTCATGGTGTTCGAGAGATTCTCCGATCAAGCCCGTCAAGTGGTCGTCCTCGCTGCCGGAGCCGCCCGCACCCACCACCAGAACTCCGTCGGCACCGAACACCTGCTGGTCGGGATCTTTGACGCCGGCGGCCCCGGAGCGGCAGCGCTGACCTTATGGGGCGTCACCGCGCCGGCACTCGAGAGCAAGCTCGCGGGTGCCAGCTCACCGGCGGGATCCGCCCCGGCCGCGGGGCACATCCCATTCACGCCGAAGACGAAGAAGGTCCTCGAGGGCAGCCTGCGCCAGACGGCACTGCTCGGGCACGAGGAGATTGGCACCGACCATCTCCTCCTGGCACTGCTCGACGACCCTGCCTCCACCGGCGCTCAAATCCTCACCGACCTTGTAACCCTCAGCATCGGCGAGATGCGTGAGCACCTCAGGCGCGAATTGGCCCAGCAGCCCACTCCCGGCCCCGCCCACCGCATCCCCATCCGGCTCAGCGACGACGAATACACCCGCGCCCACGCTGCCGCCCGCACCGCCGGCCAGAACCTCGAAACCTGGATCCACGACCGCATCACCGACGCCCTCGAACAACCCGAATAGCAGGTTCAACCGCCTACGACGAATCATCCGGGACGTGTCATAAGACCAGTTCAGATGGTCTTTCAATGCGGATCCTGCAGCCCACCCTCCAGGTGAGAGGTATCCGCGAGAGCGACCACCGCCCTGTTGCGCCAGTAATCGTCGTGCCGCAAATGGGTAATCGCCCCGGGCCTGGTCGCGAACGACGCGAACCCGACTGCCTCCGTCGGAACCTGCAGCCACGTAGTGACGACAAACGTCTGCGCATAGCCGTGGGTGACGACGACGTGGTCGTGATCGCGGTCCGCCATCAACTCCCGCACACACGCTTGCACCCGCGTCGCGACCTCGCGTCGAGTCTCCGCGCCCGGGACCGGTCCCCGGTGATCGAGCCGATCGTCATCCGGTGCCGGAATCTGCCGACCGGGACAACCACGCGTTCGGTCGCCCCTCAGCCTCCCCGAAACTGATCTCCCGCAACCTCGCATCCGCCGTGACCTCAGCACCAAGTGCGTCGGCGAGGATTCGCGCAGTCTCCGCGGCGCGTGCGAGATCAGACGTCGTAATCCGCAGCGGCCGGCCCATCTCCTCGCGGCGACGACGCAGCTCCTGCGCGACCAATCCGGCATCACGACGTCCCCGCGGTGTCAGCCGCGAGTCGAACCAGCCGCCCACCAGATCACGCTCGGTGTGCTCAGCATGCGGATGCGTCACGACAAACAGCTCATGCATGAACGGCACCATAAACCCCACTCACGCAAGGACACCGGGACGTGCCATCTTTCCAGGTCAGAGCACTCTTCGAGGCGGCGGTTCTTGCCGTCCATCCACGCGATCACGTCGAAGACGCGGAGCGCGGAGATCTCTTCGGGGAGGCCGCGGTCTGGGTGGCCGATACCGTTCAGTCAGACCTCGCTGGCTACGACTTCGTGCAGTGGCCCTCACAGGGACAACGCATGCTGCTGCCGCGCAAGCGCGACGATGGTCCGGTTTGGATCGATCCCCCCTACCGACGACACGGTTGCCGCCGTTGGCGAGCTATGTCAGCACATCGACCGGTAGGGAAGACCCTGGTCCGTGGTGTCAGGGCGTCCTGATCGCCCGTCGCGGCCAGGGGCATCGGCACACCGTTCGGGGCGAACGGTACCGACGGGCCGGATCCTGGAGTACGGTCCGCAAGAGACCGTCTCCAGAAATCTCGACAGACGCAGAGGAATCCTCATGTCTGAGACTCGTGCGAATGCAATGGATCACATGATCGTGGTCTTGTTCGAGAACCGATCGTTGGACAACGTGCTCGGCCACCTTTATGGCCCCGAGGACGGCAAGATCTTCGACGGTGTGATCGGCAAGGACCTGTCCAACCCGATCCCCGACTGGGCCGAGCACGGCGCCGAGCGCAAGGTCGTGCCGTACACCGTCGCCACGGACATGGACCTGCCCAACCCCGACTCCGGGGAGGAATACCCGCACACCAACACCCAGCTGTTCAACATCCAAAACGAGCACAACCGCTTCAAGCTCGGCGACGACATCACCGCGCCGTTCAACGCACCCGAGCCCGGGCAGACCCCGACGATGGACGGCTACGTCACGTCCTACATCAGCTGCTTCACCGCCGAGGAGGGCCGGCAGCCGACGTACGAGGAGTACGCGCAGATCATGACGGGCTACACGCCTGAGCAGATCCCCGTGTTGAACGGACTGGCACGGGCCTTCGGTGTGTTCGATCACTGGTTCTGCGAGGTGCCGTCCCAGACGCTGCCGAACCGTTCGTTCTGGACGGCGGCGACCTCGTCGGGGTTCAGTGTGAACGCGCCGGTGAAGAACTTCGCCCTCGACAACACCGCCGAGACGATCTTCAACCGGCTCGACGATCACCGCAAGACCTGGAAGATCTACGTCGCCGAACCACAACGGCTCTCGGGGACCGCCTTGGCCCATTTCCAACGCCTGAAGGACCGCGCCGCCACGAACATCGTGCCGTTCAGCGAATTCGAGAGCGACGCCGCCAACGGGACCCTGCCGGACTTCGCCTTCATCGAGCCCTGCCTCACCCTGGGCCACGCCGACTACCACCCGGCCTGCGGGCGAGCCATGGGACACGGCATCGCGATCCCCAGCTTCGATCCGCCATCGTCGATCCTGGGCGGCGAAGCGTTCCTGTCGCGGATCTACGACGTCTACAAGAACATGCAGTCCCCGACGGGCGCGAACGTCTGGAACACGACCTTGCTCATCGGCTGGGACGAACCAGGCGGTACCTACGACCACGTCCCGCCCCCCGCGGTACCGCCGCCCGATCCATCGGCGCCGGCCGGCCAGCACGGATTCACGTTCGACCGTTCCGGCTATCGGGTCCCCGCCATCATCGTGTCGCCGTGGGTGGCGGAAGGCGAGGTGTTCAACGAGGAGCACCGCCACACCTCACTCATCGCCACGCTGCGCGAGCAATGGAAACTCGGTGACCCATTCACGCAACGAGATGCGGCGGCCCGCACCTTCTCCCATGCGTTCACCCTCGACACGCCGCGCGACCCGAACACGTGGCCGGATCCCACACCGCGCCCGGTCCCCAAGTTCACGATGGATGCCCTCGCCCTCGGAACGGTCGTCTCGGTGCTCGGCAAGAACTTCCTCGACGGGTTGCGCGGTTACGCACACGAGCACGGGCTCACGATCGAAGGCGTCCCCGACGATCCGGACGCCGAGATCCCGGCGGAACATGTCATCGAGGTTCTGCAGAACTCCATGGCAATGTTCTTCCCCAAGCTCGCCCCGAACGCTTCCAGCCCGAGCACCCCGGTCACCAGCTGAACCCACCCGGGACGGGCGCTCGTTGACCGGCGCCGTCCCGACTGGAAGCGGTCGAGGCTGTCGGTGATCTCGGGCGATGCGCGCCCGCTGCAACCGATCTTCGCGCCGATTTCCGCAGTTCGTAGCGGTTGTCGCATAACCATCGGTTTTCGACAAACTGTTTTGAACCGACCAGGGGCGATCGACTGTGGGTTGACCGGGGCGTCGCGAGAACACATGTCGGACAAATTCAAGACGTGATTGAGTATCAGCGACTTTGGTCGCCCGCCGGAACGTACCAGTGGGATCGCGAACACATCGTTTCCCCGAGATCGGTGGACGCGATGACGAGCTCGACGACCTGCACCGACGGCTGCTCACTCGGGCGGTTGCGGTGATCATCGGGTTCCTGAGTTGTTCGTCAGGTTCAGGTGAGGACCCGAGGCCCGATGTGGTGGGCGAGTTCGAGTGCGAGTTCGAGCGCCAGCCGGCGTTCGCCGGGGCGGTGGCCGAGGAGTTCGGTTGCCCGCGCGATGCGTTGCAGGACGGTGTTGCGGTGGGTGTGCAGGCGGATCGCGGCGCGGGGTGCGTTGTCGGCTTCGTCGAGGAACACCCGCACGGTCTCCCGGAGCCGCGCTGCGCTGGGTGTGTCCGCGGCGAGCGGGCCCAACGTTGTGGCGACGAATTCGGCGGCGCGGTCTGGGTTTTGCGCTGCCAGCGCGGTGACTTCGAGGTCGCGGTAGAGCGCCAGGCGTGCGCCGTTCGGGTGCCCGCCGAGCAGCCGCTGGATGGTCAGCGCCGCGTCGTGTGAGCGGCGGAAGCCGGTGACGCCGGGTTGGGTGGGGCCGCCCGCGACGCGGACATTGGGTTGCGCCCGGCTGACCGCGTCGCGTAGGGCGTCGGGTGCGGGGTCGGAGTCGGTGCCGAGCCAGGCCCATAGTGTCGAGGTGCCGGCGGGCAGGGTCAGTGGAGGGCGTGCACCGGCGGCTCGGGCGAGGATGGTGGCGGCGGACTCCAGTGCGCCCTGGACCTCGCCGGGTGGTTGGGCCCACAGCACGAGCGCGGTGTGGCGTCGGGCGAGTTCGTATCCGAGGCGTTCGCCGGCGCGGCGGCTGTCGATCGGGGCACCGTCGAGGATCAGTCGGACGGTCTCGGTGCGGCGTGCGAGCGCACCGCCGAGGACCTCCTCGCGCTCGCGCTGTGCGTCGGCGATGACACGGCCGATCACGTGGTCGACGTACTCGAACAGGTGCCGCGAGAATGCCTCCACGACGAGGATGACGTTCCCGGTCATATTGGCATCGAATACGCCGTCCATGCCGAGGCAAGTCGCTGCGTCTAGGACCCGGTGCCGAAGGAGACCGCTGTCATCGCCCAGAGTGCCACGCTCTGGCGTTGTATCAACTCAGCTTCCGTTCAGTTGTGTCAGCCCGTCGGAGCGGGGGTCGGATCCGACCAGGAATGAGTCGTCTGCGGGGTCACGCCGGACCACTTGGAGGTGTCCGACCGAATCATCAAGCGGTTCCAGCATTTTCAGCCGGAAGCCTGTATCGCTCAGATCGAATACTGCGGGCGCGGGGACAACCCCGAGGTAACGGACCCGCGATCTGTGCAGACGGACGCCGTTCCCCTCGGTCAGAGGAGAACCACCGCCGCGACGACCGCGAGCAGGGTGACGATGCTCGAGATGACGACAGCGGTGAAAGTGGCCGGTGCGAATTGCCCGGATTCGAGCTGCCGGCTGATGACCCGATAGCGGACCGTGCCGTAGACCGAGACCAGCAGGCCCGCGGCGAGCAGGATGAAGCCGGCGGCCACGGCGTGGTCGCCGCGGTGCGGTGCGAATTTGGCGACCGCCACACCGAGTGCGGCGACGCTGATCCCGGTGCGGTGCCAGGCGAGATAGGTTCGCTCGTTCGCGAGGTGGTCGCGGGCGGTGCTCCCGGTGTTCGGCTGGGTGGGTCCGAAGATGTTACGGCTCATGCGGCCTCCCCGCTCTCGGGCGCAGCGTCGCGACACGCCCACCGATCGTGTACCAGTGCAGTCCGCGTCCGGCAGACGGCTCGGTGAGTCGACGTGGGCACGGCTCCGACGGGTCGGCCTGCGGGGACCACCTGCCTCTCCATCGTCCGGCACACCGCGTCTCGGTGTCTTCGCCCACCACGCACCACAAGGCGCCCGCCCCGTTCCTCCGCTGCGAACACAGCTACGGTGCTGGTCCCGGGCGGTTACGACGGGTTCGTTCGAGTCCGGTCCGGGCGGCGGTGGCGAGGAGTTTGACCACGATCGGTGACCGGGGCGGATCGGCTGGGATGAGAGCTCGGGCGTCGCGTTGGCGCGCCCGAAAGCCCATATGGGGCATAGCTGCCCATATGGGCTATAGGTTCTCGCGGCGTGCCTGTTCCGATCCGTCTCTACCTGGCGAAACAGACTCAGTTATCGGACGTCCCGGAATTCCGCTGCAGGCGGGATCGGCTGATTCCTCGCGCCTCTCCCCGCGCAGGTGTCGCACCGTCCGCATTCTGTGTTGTCGTCGAGGTCTGGGTCGTCGAGTTGTCGGCGAAGGAAAGCCATGCGGCAGCTATCGGTGTGCTGGTAGTCGATCATGGCCTGTTGCTCGGCGTTCCGAGCGTCCTCGAGTCCCTCGTAGCGTTCCCGGTCGTAGGTCCACCGTGCTCCAGTGTCGATCCACCCGCCGCGTACTCGCCGCACTACGCCGTCTATCTCGAGGACGCGCAGGACCATCTCCGTCCTCCGGCGATGAAGTTCGGTTTTCTCCGCTAGTGCCTTGATCGTGTGGGGTTTCTTCTTGTCGAGTGTGTCGAGTAGTCGCCGGACAACCTCTTCGCGGGGGAATGCGAGGGATCCGAAGTAGTCCCAGATTTCCTGGTCCTCTCGGCCCGGAAGCAGGATCACCTCCGCTCGGTCCGTGGCGCGGCCGGCGCGGCCGATCTGCTGGTAGTACGAGATCGGTGACGCTGGTGCGCCCACATGGACGACAAACCCGAGGTCGGGCTTGTCGAAGCCCATGCCCAATGCGGATGTCGCGACAAGTGCTTTCACTCTGTTGGCCAGAAGATCCGCTTCGAGCGTGACGCGCTTGTCGGCGTCGGTTCTCCCGGTGTAGACGCACACACTGTGTCCGCGCTCCGAGAGTGCGGTCTCCAGTTCTCGGGCCGCGTCGATTGTCAGGGCGTAGATGATGCCCGAGCCCGGCAGGTCACCGAGCCGATCTGCCAGCCAGATGCCGCGGTCGACGTGATCGTCGAGGTGAGTTACGGACAGGTGCAGCGAGGGCCGGTCCAAACCGCCCCGCAGGACGATCGCGCCGTCGTTGCTGCCGCTGGCTCCGACGCCGAGCTGCGCGGCAACGTCGGCAATCACCCGGTCGTTGGCCGTGGCGGTGGTCGCTAGGACTGGAATGCCGTCCGGCAGCTGAGCGAGGAGGCCGGCGATGGCCCTGTACGAGGGCCGGAAGTCGTGCCCCCAGTCCGAGACACAGTGCGCCTCGTCGATGACGACCAGGCCCGCAGTCGCGGCGAGGACTGGCAACACCTCCTCACGGAAGCGTGGATTGATCAGGCGCTCGGGGCTGATCAACAGCACATCGACCCGATCGGCGGCTATATCGGCGCGGATGCTCTCCCACTCGCTGAAGTTGTCGGAATTGATCGTCGCCGCGAGCACTCCCCCACGCTGCGCTGCTCCGACTTGGTTTCGCATCAAAGCCAGCAACGGTGACACGATCACCGTTGGGCCCATCTTTCGCGATCGCAGTAGCCTCGCGGCCACGAAATACACCGCAGACTTCCCCCACCCTGTCCGCTGCACCACCAGGGCACGTTTGCGGTGCACGACGAGCGCTTCGATAGCTGTCCATTGGTCTTGATGCAATGCCGCATGCGGTCCTGCAATGTCGCGCAGCAGCTCTTCCGCGTGATCGCGAAGATTCACCGGCGGAGCCAGGGTGGGGACGTGTCGTTCTTGCTGGTCATCCACTTGTTTCCTCGTCATTCTGGGTTCTGGCGGGGGCGTTATTGGGTGCAGTCGATGTGCACGGACAGGTAGACCCGGCCGGTGCCGTAGGGGGAGTTCCAGTCCTGCGGGGCCGCGGCGGTGGCGGCGATGTCGAGTTGGTCGGGCTGCGACCAGTCCACCGATCTCAGGCTGTCGAGGTACTTGTTCGTGGTGTCGATGTCGCCGGAGAGGCCCTGGTCGGTGTTCTCGACGGTCAGCACCTGCGACGGGTGTGAGGTCTTGATGATCCAGCCGTGGGGGGCGCTGATCTCGACGGCCAGGTCGTCTCCGTTGCCGAAGCATCGGGCGGTGACGTCTTCGGGTTTGGGTGTGGTGATCTCGTTGTCGGAGTGCTGTTCTCCCCAGCCGATGATGATGCTGCCGAGGTCGTCGCTGGAATCGGTGACGACGGTGCCGCTTTGAGATGCGGACACACTGGCCGCGGCGCGGCCGTCGTCGCCGCCGCACGCGGTCAGCGCAGCCAACGCGCCCACGGCCACGGCGGTGGCGGTGGCGGCTGCGGATCTGCGGATGCGGTGCACGCTCATCTGTTGGTCCTCTCCGGGATCGCGAAGGCGGCCGGCACGTGGCCGGCCGCCTCGTTGCGTGTGACGGTGTTTAGGTGATGACGTCGACGAACCAGCGGCCGTCGATCTGTTTGGTGGTGATGGTCTGGGTGAACTGGGTCGCTGGTTGACCGGGGCGCATCTCGGAGAGGACCACCGAGTAGTGGCCGCCGGAGATGGTGATGGTGCGCAGGCAGTAGTTGGTTCCGATCGGGACGGTGTCGATGCCGGCCTGGATCTTCTCCGGTGCCGGGAGCGGCGAGTCCGGTGCGGCGAGGGCGCGGGCGGCCTGCCCGGATCGGGTCACGTAGTAGGCGTGCTCGAACGCGGCGATCACCCCTTCCCCGCTCTTCTGGTCTCCGCGGTCGGTGCGGCACTCGTCGCCGACGTCACTGGCGGCTGTGGGGCTCTGTGCGGCCTCGGTCGCCTGCGTGGGGGCGGGAGTGACCAGCTCGTCGAGTGCGGCCGCCGACGGGGCAGCGGGAGTGGTTGTTGCGGACTCGTCGGGCTGCAGCACGCTCCAGCCGACGGCACCGGCCGCGGCGATGGCCACCGCGGCGGCGACGGCGGTTTTCTTGCCGCCCCGAAGGGCCACCTTGCGTGCTCGTTTCGGTGGGGTCGGGTGCTGCGCTGGTGCGGTCAGGTCGGCGCGGCCGCCGGGCGACGCGGTCGTGCTGCGTCGGCCCGGCGTCGCCGTGGTGGTGGGTGCGGCCCCGAGAGTGTCGATCACTGCCGGATGCCGGGTCGACTTGCGCGGTGTGATGCTCGGCCGGTTCACGGCCACCACCCCTTTCCTGGTTAGGCTGCGGCGTTCTCGAAGGTCGACAGGAGCGTGTTGACCTCGGTCGGCATGGCGGTGCGCAGGTCGGCACCGGCCTCGAGGAGCTGGTTGCCGCCGGGCTGTTCGGCCACCCAGGAGGCGGCCTGTGCCCCGGCGTCCTGGACCTGGTCGACGGCCGGGGTGGCGGCCGGGGCGGCCTGGTCCGCCCAGTCGGTGGCCTGCTCGAGGACTGCGCTGCCGGTGGAGCTGGCGGTGGCGGTGTCGGCGAACTGTGCTGCGGCCTGGGTGTTCTGCTCGACGAACGCGGCCGCCGGCTCCAGGTCGATCACCGGGGCGGGCTCGGGAGCGGGCGCCGGGGCGGACTCGACTGCCGGGGCCTCGGGGGCCGGTGCCGGGGCGGGTTCGGGTGCCTCGCCCATGTTCTCGCCGGCGCCGTATGCGGCGCCGATGGCACCACCGATAGCGGCACCGACTGCGGCACCGGCAACAGCAGCCGGGAGCCCGACGGCTGCGGCGCCACTTGCAGCACCGATACCCGCACCGGCGGCGCCGCCGGCGACCGCGCCGGGAACCGCGCCGACGATGGGCACCGTAATCGCGCCGACCGGTCCCATGATCGATGCTCCCGCGACCGTGCCGATGACCGCGCCACCGGCGGCACCGAGAGTTGCGGCGGGCACACCGGCGACGACCGCACCGGTTACCGCACCGAGGGCGACACCGGCGGCGGCGCCTGCGGCGATCCGGTCCGAGCGGGTCGTCTCGATGCCGAGCGAGTTGAAGAACGTCGCACCCTGAGCTTCGAGAATGGACGAGGTGTTGTTGAGCTTGTCCGCCTCCTCCCGGGGGAGCCAGTCGGGCCGCGGGCCGCTGAGTGCGCCGAAGCGGTAGGTGTCGGGGGCCGCCTGGATCGGGGCGACGGGCTTGCCCGGCTCGGGTGCAGGTTCCGGTGCCCGGTACGCCTCCGGGACCACCTGCTCGTCGGACTCTGCCGACGGCGCCGGGGCGTAGTAGTAGGTGGGCTCGTTGTAGGTGGGCACCGAACGGGTCGGAGCGTTCTGGTACTCCACCGGGATCGGGATGTAGGTGTCCCAATCCTCGGTCGTGCCACCGCCGTTGTCGGCTTCCTGCGCGGGCGCGGCGGGCTCGGGGGTGGGGGTGTTGACGCCGGCCTGGCCGCCCTCGTTGGTCACCCCGGCCTGACCGCCGTTGTCGGTGATTCCGGCCTGACCGGGTGCAGCGTTCGCCGAGGGGGCGAGGGACAGACCCGCGGCGATGCAGGCGGCCACGACCGCCGCGGTGGCTCCGATCGGGGCGGTGTGCTTACGGTGCCGGCCGATCTGTCGGCGTGCGGCGCGGTTATCGGGAGTGCTCATCTCGGTTGCTGCCTTTCCTGGGTGACGGGAGAGTCGGGGGCGGAGAGAGACCTGGGCGGGCGGGTGCGAGGGTGGCCGGATCAGCGCGCGGCGGTCATCAGTTCGACGACGGTCGCGGCGATCACGGTCAACGACGTCGTGGTGGCGGGGCGGAGTCTGGCGGGGACGATGCGTTCACCGGAGGCGAACAACGGCTCGAAGGGCATCCGCAACACCGGCACTGCGTATTCGCAGAACGCCTCGACGGCGTCGTGTTCGACGATCGGCGCGTCGCCCGGACCGTCGGTGATGACGACGACCGTGCGGCCAAGAACGTCGCTGCCCGTGGCGGACAGGTGCAGCAGCAACCGTTCGGCGGACGAGGCGGCGTCGAAGCGCAGCGGGGCCGGGATAACGAGCACGTCGGCGGCCGAGATCGCCCACTGCCAGCTGCCGGCGAGGGGGTTGTTGCCGGTGTCGGCGACGAGGATGTCGCGGTGCTGGGCGAGGATGTCGGCCAGTTTCGCGGCGTCGTCGTAGCTCAGTCCCGACTCCGCGCCTCGGCGGCCGGCGACGATGTCTTCACCGGACGGCTGGCGGGTCATGTACCGCGAAAGTGCCGACGGCCGGATCGCGGCCGCGGTATCGGGGTGGGCGGCCAGCAGTCCGACCACGTCGCGCCCCTCGGCGGGAGGAACACCGACCCGATCGGCGAGACTGCCACCGATCTCGGCGAGATCCGCGCACGCGACCGTGCTGCCGCCGCGCACGGTCGCCAGCATCTGGGCCAGGGCCACCGCAAACGGGGTCTTGCCGACCCCGCCCTTGCAGTTGGCCACGGTCACGACCGAGAAGTCGGGAATCGGGCTGATGATCGTCGCTTCGGATGCGCGCAGCCGCATCTCGGCCGACTGTGCCTTCGGAGCAAGGCTGAGACCGAGGACCGCGTTGAGCCGGCCGCGCATCCCCAGACGCGCGGGTTCCCCGGCACCCGGGGTGACCTCAGGCGCCACCAGCGCCGACCCCGCCCGGCGGGGCGTGCTGGCTGCGGGGCCGCGCGGGCGGCCCTCGTCGGGGGCCCGGCGAGCCGAGTGGCCGATGGGCTCGACCGTGACACTGACCGGCTCGGGAACGGCGCCCTCATACGGTTCCGGGGTGGCCGGCGCGGTGGGCACCACCGGTTCGATGGGGCCGGTCGGGGCGGACCGCGACGCGGTGCCGTCGGGTCCGACCGTGATCTGGGTGGAACGTCCCGAACGCTGCACCGCGACCTCCACCGGGCCGCCCGCTTCCACCGCACGCGCCTGGCTGTACTCGTAGATGCGGTTGTGGATCGGCTTCCCGTCGGTGGCGACGATCTCCTCGTCGGTCCCCGCGATACGCGCGGTGGTATCCGAGAGGATCTCGACAGTGAATGCGTTCACCGGGGTCACCCTCCGAATGCGCCGACGGACAGCTCGGAGTCCATCTCGGCCACGGTCTTGTCGGCGTTGTCGAGTGCGGCGAGCGCGTCGGTGCGGGCCTGACCGTCCGGGAGCACCTCGATGATCTGGCGGCGCAACGTGACCGCGGCCTTGAACTCGTCGAGCCGGGAGCGGGTGAGCTCCTGGTCGTCGGAGAGCTTGGGCAGCCAGGTCGGCACCGCGTCCTTGAGAACCCTGCGCAGTTCGGTGATCACAGGGTCGTTTCCGCCCTTCGTCGCGAACGGCTCCCGCAGGATCGTGACGTCCTCGGTGGTGGGGGTGATGGACTGGGAGATGCGGCGGCTCATGACTGGGTCCTCCTGGTGTGGGTGGTGCGATGAAAATCGGGTGGGTGAGGTTCAGAGGCGGGGGGCGGTGATCGGCCCGAGAAGGCCGCCGATCGTGCCCCCGGCGAGGGCCGCTGCGCCGGCCACGGAAATCCCTGGCACTGCTGCGGTGAAGGCACCGCCGGGGGCATACCGGTGGGTGTCGGATGCTTTGTCGTGGCGTGGGAGGCCGAGGACTGTGTCGAGGACTGTGCAGATGTCCTGGGCGTCGGTCTTGTCGGTCATAGCGATTCCTTTCGTTGAGGCTCTGTGGGCGTGTCAGACGGTCGTGAGGATCTGGTCGGGTTCGGGAAGGAACACCACATCGGTGGGGCCGTAGTGGACGTTGGTTTTCAGTCGCCCGCCGGTGCCGATCGACAGCGTCGTTTCGAGGACGTCACCGGTGTCCTTGTCGCGGATGACGGTGACCGTGTCGACGGTCACCGGAACCTCGTTGCCCTGGTCGTCGACGAGGAGGATGACCATCCCCTCGGTGACGGCCGAGGCCGGGATCGCGTCAGCAGGGCTGTCACCGAGCACGACCGGCTCGAGAACATCCCCGCGCTCGCGCGCCCGCTGTGCCAGAACTCGTTCGGATTCGACGAAATCGCGCAGTTCCTTCGAGTAGAACTGCAACGTCGGGGGCTCGACTGGGGTCAGTCCTCGCACGATCGCCTTTTCTGCCTCCGAGAGCTGGTTCCATTTATTCGGGTGCGGGTCGACGTTCGGGGTCCACCACATCTGCGCATCCACCGGGGATCCGTCGAGGGAGGTGACCACGCCTCGGCCGGGGACGGAGGTGTCGACCTCGCGGCCAACCGTGGAGTCGCCCCACATCATCAGCGCACCGTCCTGGGAGAGGTGACCGAGGCTCATGCGGGTGCCGAAGTTGTCACGGGCGTTGCCGGAGGCGCCACCAAACAGCGAGGCGTCCGGGCGTTGCACCCCGAGCAGCAGGCGGATGCCGGCCGAACGGGCGAGGACAGCAAGGTCCGCCCACGCGCCGAGCGGATCGAGTTCTTTGAGCAGTGCACGGGTTTCGTCGTCACCCGTCTTGGCTAGCGCCTGCCACTTCCCGGAGAGGATGAAGAACTCGTCGAGCACCGCGATCATCAGCGGCAGCTGGGACGGTTCGATCTTCTTCACGTGCACGTACCGGTTACGGGCCATCATCTCCGCGTGCAGTGCGCGCACCAGCATCGCCGCGCGGACAAAGTCGTAGACGATCGCAGCACACCCGGGGTAGCCCTCGAGACCGTCGAGTTCGATCATCTTCGGATCGACACCGACGAACGGGATACCGCGGCGAGCCGCCTCGGTGAGCAGGGTGCGAATCACGGAGGTCTTGCCGCCACCGGTCGGGCCGACGATCAACGCGTGCGGTTTGTTCGACTTCGTCGAGACATCCCAGTACAGACTCAGGTTGCCGGCCCCGGTCGCGTACGGCAGGTGGCGCAGGTTCTCGTCGACCAACTCGAGCGGGTGGTCGACACGGGTGGGCAGCGGCGCCCGCAGTCGCATCACCAAGAACCCTTCGGACGGGGTCCACTGGGTGGCCCAGGTACGGCCCGACTCGTGGTCACCGGCGAGGGAGGCGAGTGCTTCCTCGACCTTGGCCTGGAAGCCGCGTGCCCCGCTGTTGAGCGAGCGGGTGAAGGTGATCATGTAGCCGGTCTCGACACCGTTCTCGTCGCGGGTGTCGACGGTGACGACCGGGTCTTTGAGCGGGCCGTCTTTGAGTGCCAGTTCGAGTGCCTTGTGACGCGCCGAGCGGGTGTCCGCCTCGGTCAGCTTGCGGGTAATCAGGATCCGGTCGCGGTGCGCGTCGTGGCGGACGGTGTAGGTGTACTTCCCGGTGCGCGACCCAGCCGAGCCGCGGACTGCGGCGGTGAATTCGTCCATCTCCTTCGGGCGGATGATCGCACCGCGCGGCAGCTTGATCTTCGCGGTCCGCAACGCGCCGATGCCGGGAGGGAACGGCACGCTCACTTTCACCGGTAGGTGCCGGGTGGTCTGGCGGATCTGAGCCTCGAGCATCACGCGCTGACGGTGGCCCCGGAACCGGGCGATGTCGACTGCGGACCAGGCCGCGCCGAGGAGTGCTAGCGGCAGCGTGTGCTCGTGGAGTGCGGCGAGGATCTCGCCCATCCCGTTGACTGTCTCGACGACGGTGGTCTCCGCCAATTCGGGTGAGTAGAAGGCGAGGCCGGCAGCGGCTACCGGAATGGGGGCGAAGGTCCGGTAGGGGGCGACGGCAGGCTTCGCCGCGGCCGCCTGCTCAGCGCGAGCGTTGCGACTGCCCGGGCCCGGACCGAACAGCTCGACGAGGAAGTCCTTCAGCGGATCTCGCTGTGCCATCGCCTCGCTCCTCTCGTCGTGTCGAGCCCGGTGCCTGTGTGGTCGGGCGTTGTGGATGTGCACCTTGGCAGGACTGCACGGTTTCGCTCAACCAGCCCTGTGGATAACTTTTTTGTGCCCGTTCGGAGGGCCTGGCTGCGGCACCGTTGTGGAGGGTCGTTGCGGTGCGCGCGCTGGATGTGTCGGGGGCTCTGAGGCATCCACGCCGGAGCCTGTGTCCGGCACCTCGAAGAGGCCATGCGGAGGTGGTCTCGGAGACCTCTGGGGACGGTGCCGACGACCCCCTTTTCGAGGGGCGTGGCGGACCCTCCGAGACGGCTCGCGCGGACCGTCAGCGAAGCGTCCGAACGAGGGTGCGGAAACCACTCTCACGGGTGGTGCGCAGTGGCCCGAAACGGCGTCCACTGGGGGCTGCCGCGCCGGCCGCTGCGCGCCGTCATCGAGCCGCTGATCGACCCCGCTCCCTGTGCCCCTTCCGGCCGTCTCGCACAGCCTCTGAGCTGCACTCTCTGAAATGGGTTGGCGCGGCGGGATTTCCATAGGTACACTCCCCCCTAGGCCCGAAGGGCCGGGGGGAGTGACCCCGAAGGGGAGGGCGTTTTCGCCCCTCTTTCGGAGCGGTCCGAAGCACCCCCTGTAGCACCGCCTGATTGCACTCCTCTGAGCCAGGCCTTCGCATCGCTCGCTGATCCCCTGTCTCTGAACCCCGTCCGGGCCTGGCTCACGCCGCGCTGCCGGACCGGGTCTCCCCCACCTCGTCAGCGCTTGTGGCGCAGCCCCTTTTCCGAAGTCCGAACGGACAGTCGGACAAGACCCCTGCGCAGCGTGTGTCGATGCACCACGGAAGACCCCTGCGAGGGCACCCCTAGAGCTTCGCCGTCACCGGGGTGTTTCACCGTGCACGCCGCGGGCCATCACACGGGCTCTGAGGACGAGGGCTAGCCGTGACAATCTGCCGTCCCGGTGCGGGTGTCCTCGTCCACTCGGCGGAGGCTGTTGCCCGACCGGCCTTGCCGACGGCCTGGGTGGGCCCGTTTCGGACCGGTCTCCGGCGGGCGGTTCCACCTGGCCCGGGCCCTGGTGTCGATGGCTGGGACAAAGTTATCCACAAGGCTGGTTGAGAACTTTCGGTCACTTCTCCTACGGTCTCGCGCAACCACATTCGTGGTATCGGTTCGCAACCTGTTGGAGAGGCATCATGTTCGCTATCGCTTCCACCGTCGTCGACTTGTCAAACACGGCAGCTCACCCCTCGGCCGTACCCGGTGTCGTGACCCTTGCCCAGGAGGCGGACGTCAACACCAGGAACCTTCGAGACTGGATCGGCGACAACGTCGTCTTCACCATCCTGGCCGTCATCGCCTGCGTCGTCCTGATCGGTGGCCTGAAGGGAAACCTGTCGAAGGTGTTCACGGTCGGTGGGTTGACGGTGGTGGGTCTGGCATTTCTCGGCATCGCCAACTCCGAGACGGCGGCCGCCGGTGTCGGCAACTGGTTCCTCGGCCTCATCGGCCTCAACCCCGGCGCCTGACCACGCGAGTTGTTCCCACAGAGGAAGGGGCGATAGGTGATCAACAACGACGACCTGCTGTATCGGGTGGACCGCCACTATCTGGGCCCGACGGGATACACCCTGCCGGTGCGGATTCGGTACACCGCCGGACTCGTCGGTGTAGCGGTGTTCGCGGTGGTGTTCTTGATCGCCCGCGCCGTTCTGCACCTGCCGCTCGGATACAAGTCGTGGCTGACGATGGCCCTGGTGACCGTCTTCGTCACCCACCACATCGCCAAGTACGTCACCCCGGACCGACCCCTGCGGTCGGTGTTCAAGGCTGCCTTCAACGATCTCAATGCCCCACGGCCCCCGAAGACCGGGGAGACGGTCACTGTCACCCTCCCCGACCGGCTGACCGCTGGCGCCCGACCTGACACGGCCCGTATCGACGGTGAGGACTCACACCGATGACCACCTACGACGACAACGACATCGCATCGCTGTTCGACCCTCAACTCGAAGACCCGGTGCCGGTGATCCCGCCAGGAGCGCTGCCGCCGTCATGGGCGGCGGGACGGCAGACGCCGGCCCCACAACCGGGCCCGCGGGCGTGGTCGGAAGTGGAGTTCCCTCCGCACCCGGTCACCGAGGTGCCCGAGGAGGTCGATCCCCGGGCAGAGGACCCCGCCGTCCTGGCCGAAGACACTCGCACGCCCGAACGCCGGCGCAAGCGCTCCAAGCGCCGCGGGAAGACGCCCGCCGATCGCGAGAAGGCGGCGGCGAAGAAGCGCGCCGATCGTGCCCGGAAGGCGGTGCGGCTGCAGCTGACCGGGACCTCCGGTCACATCACCCGCACCTCACGCACGTCGACGGCGTGGTTCGTGCAGAAGCAGGGGCCGTGGAACTTCCGCACCACCGGCAAGCAGCGGCGCTTCATCCGGGACGAGGCGATGGTGCTGACCAACCTGCAGCAGGCTGGTGTCGAGCGACTGCACCGGCGACTGGTGCGCACCCCGTTCCCGGTCGAGCAGTGGGCCAAGGACCACGACCAGTGGGCTGCCCCGATCGACGACGTCCCGGGCGCGCTGTCGTGGGCGGAGTACCTGCGCGGGCAGCAGCACGCGATGCTGTGGTCGAACGCGACGATCAAGGGCCGCTACTGGGGCATCGAACTGCCGCAGCGGTCGGTGCTCGGGATCGGGCTCGACTACCTCGCCAACACCCTCGGCTACGTCGCGAACTGGCCGCTCCTGGGCACCCTCTCGTCCCTGATCACTGGCTGGGCCGACGACGCCTTCGCACGCGAGGAGAAGGCGCTCGCCGATCATCTCGCCGAACTCGAACGGATCATGGCCGGCCGCGGAGTCAACGCCGCCCCAGCATCACCGACTGCAGTCGACTACCTGCTGCGCCGGTCGGCGACGATCGGCCTACCGCTCGCTGCGGGCGGCGGTGCCGCCGGTGCCGGCGACTGGGAAGAGGACGATGTCGCCGCCCTCGAAGACCTCACCGACCTGTCCCTGACACCCGGCGATGGCTACACCACCGTCTCCGGCGTCGTCGAGGGCCGCCGCTACACCGGTGCGGTCATCGTCCTGACCGTCGGACGCATGGCCCCGCTGCCGATCCCGGAGCGGATGCTGCCCTGGCAGGTCATCGGCGACCCCTCCGGTGAACCGCTGGAATGGTCGGATCGGATCGAGCTGCACGACAAGGCACAAACCATCCGCACCATGCGCTCGCTCACCGGCAAAATCGAGAACCAATTCGACCACTACACCGTCGAACACGACGAGGTCCCGCCGAAGGAACTGGCCGAGCAGCACACCCGCGTCCAGGACGTCATCTCCGACGTCGAAGAGGACCACTCCGGGCTCTCCACCCGCACCTCCGGTTGGTACCGGGTCGCCGTCGTCGGAGCGACCCCCGACGAGGCCCGCAAGAAGGTGGCCGGTCTACGGGAGATGTACAAGCCGCACATCGCCCTCGAACAGGAACACGGACAGTTCCAGCTACTACGCGAATTCATCCCCGGCGAGCCCCGGGCGAACATCGCCCACACACGGCACATGGACGTCGAAGCCGTCGCCGCAGGCATGGCCACCGCCGGTGACCGGATCGGCGACCGCCGCGGAGTGGTACTCGGGGAGACCTCGTCGATCGCGCCGCGCCCCGTGATTTGGGATTGCTTCGCCGCGCACGAGATCAAGCACAAATCCGGGCTCACCCCCATCGTCGCGGTGCCCGGTTCGGGTAAGACGTTCCTGGCCGGGATGATCGTCTACCAGGCGGTCCGCGCGGGCGCCTACGGTGTCGTCCTCGACCCCTCGGGGCCGCTCAAGGAGCTGGCGAACCTACCCGAGTTCCGGGACATCGCCCGGGTCTACGCGCTCACCGGCCGCGACTCCCGTCCCGGAGCACTCAACCCCTACCGCGTCATCATCGACCCACGCCGCGACGACCCCGAGTACGACACCCGCCATCCGGACTTCGCGCGCGTTGCCGACCCGTTCGCCGCGGGACAGGCGAAATACGACGCGGACATGCGCGCCGCGGCCGCCGAACGAGTCGAGGTCGCCGTGTCGGTGCTGAAGATGATGCTCACCGAACGGCACCTGCATCTCGAGCACACCGAATCGGTGCTGCACCTGGCCGCCAACCGCGTCGGCGGGGACCGCGACCACAACCTGGGCGAAGTCCTCGACGCCATCAAGGCGATCGGTAAGGATGATCCCGACCAAGCCGTGCGCACCTGCGCCAGTGGCGTGTATCAGCAGCTGGAGTTGATGTCCCGGCTCGCCGAAGCCCGGGTGCTCTTCCCAGAAGCCGGCACGGTCGGCAGCGGCGTGGACGACTTCGACACCGACATCCGGCTCACCATTCTCACGATGCCCGGCCTGCAGCTGCCACCCGAGGGCGTTCCCTCCTCGCAGTGGACCCCGCAGCAGCGGATGACCGCCCCACTGATGCACATGGCCGCGTGGCTGGCGAACCGGCTCGTCTACGAAAAGCCGAGGCACGTACGCAAGGTGCTGTTCCTCGACGAAAACAAGTACCTCGAATCCACCGGCGCCGGCCGCACCCTGAACCTTCGGATCGCCCGCGACTCCCGCAAGTTCAAGGTCCGCGCCCTGGTCTGCTCACAGCTGCCCGACGACTTCCTCGGCCTCGACGGCACCGACGACAAAACTGCCCTGACCTACGAAGTTTTCGTCGGCGACGTCGGCGGTGACCCGCACGCCATCGACGGGGCCCTCAAGCTCCTCAAACTCCCTGCCGGGCAGGGCTTCGAGGCTTTCCTCGCCGAACTCGGCAGCGGCGGTGAGGACACCCTCGACGAGGACACCGACACCTCCTACCAGGATCAAGCCCGCCGGTGGATGGTGCGGATGGCCGACGACGTCGAACTGGTCCGGTCGAGCTGGGTCCACTACGTGCACCTGTCCCACGTCTTCGCCGCGTTGAACTCGAGTACCGCGAAGAACGCCCTCGGAGGTGCCGCATGAACGCACAGTGGTCCCCCAAGCACGAGATGACCTCGAATCGGCGGCTGGCTGGGCGGCTGGGGCGGCTTCTGGCCGTCTTGGCGCTGGTGCTGGCCCCATTGCTGGTCGGCCCGAACTCCCCCGTCGCGGCGGCCAGCGGTTTCGCGTGCGACGAGGTGCCTGCCCCGGAGTACCCCAAGGGTGCGTTCCCCGCTGTTTTCGACGCGACGAGCACGGACCGCCCCGACAACGGGGGCACCGGATACACGACCTACGGGTGGGCGGGTCTGCAGTGGTACACCTACGATCTCGGTTGCGGCGCGGATCTGGTGCGCGCCCCGGGAGCGGTGACCGACACCAATTGGGGCAACATCTTCCTGGGGGTCGGGAAGTCCCTGGCCGCGGCCGCATTCTGGCTCGACGATCAAACCAAGACCGGTCAGGCCGCCGAAGACGCCGGGATCGCGCCCGCAATGGAGCAGTTCGACGAGGTCGTCTCCTCGATCTCGAACGGCATGCTCGGCATTTACGGCCTCTGGCTCGGTATCGGGCTGACCGTGGCCGGCGTGATCATGCTTTGGCACGCACTCAAATCGAACGCGGCCGGCGTGACGAAATCCCTGGCCGTTGGCGGAGCAGCCCTCGCCCTCGGCGCGCTGCTGGTCGGCGCACCCCAGCAGGCAATCCGGTTCGCCGATGACACCTTCGGGGCGCTGATCACCGATACACAGAACGAGATGCTGTCGGTCTCCGGCAGCGGCGGCAAAGGACCCCGCGACGTGCTGCTCGACGACATCTTTCTCGACGACTGGCGTAAGGGCTGGTTCGGCCCGAACTATGACGATGAGGAGAACCAGCTCGGTCCCAAGCTGCGCGATGCGCTCGCGTTCTCCTACGAGGAACAACAGCAGATCGAGAATGCACCGGACTCCAGTGTCGAGAACGACCTGAAGGCCAAAAAGGAGAAGGCTTTTCGCGAGGACATCGTCCAGCCGCTCAGTGACGACTACGGATTGTCCTACTACACGTTCCAGGGCAAGGACTCCGGCCGCCTTGCCATCGGGTTCATGGCGATGGTCAAGGTCGGTATGCCGTCCATCCTGTGGACCGGTGCATCTGTGCTGAAGCTGATTGCGCTGCTCGCGATTCGCCTGGCCATCCTGTTCGCCCCGATCTGGGTACCGCTCGCAGCCGCTCACGCGGGAACGTTGATGCGGGTGTGCAGGATGATCGCCAGCGCCTACATGTGGGGCGTGGCCGGTGCGGTCATCGTCGCGCTCTATTTGCTGGCCCTGGTGAAGTTGTATGTCACCGACGACGGGCAGATCGACGGGTCGTGGCGGCTGTGGTTCATGGTGATCTTGACGTTGGTGTGCTGGTTCATCATGCGGCCGTTCAAGCGGGTTTCGCAGACCTTCACCCAGAACCGCGCCGGCGCTCTCAACCGCAAAGCCCGTCATGCGCAGTCCTCGATGAAGCAGAAGTTCTTCAAGGGGGCCAGCGCGGTTGTCGGCGGCCCGGCCGGGGCGATGGTCGAGGAGGGTGTCGGGGCGCTGAGGAAGAAGACCAAGGACGGCGGCACCGACGAGAACGAGGCCGGCGGCAACTCGGCAGCCCCGAGCCGTCCGGAGGGGCGCGAGCTCAACCAACGGCGCCGGCACGAGGCCGATCAGTCACGCATCGCGGCCCGCAAGAAGATGGATCTCCTGCAGCGGCTGGCGGACTCACGCAAGGATTCCCAGAGCCAGATCCGCACCGGGGCGGGCAAGGGTGACGACCACGAGCCGGACAACAGCCACACCCGCGGCGGCCGCGGCCGCAGCGCAGTCCTGAGTGCGCTCGGCGCCGGTGGCGCCAGCCGTTCCGGGGGCGGAGCGAGCCACGGTGGCGCTCCGCGAGTCAGTGAGACCTGGGACGGCGGAGCGGGTTCGGCCATCGCCCCGACGAAAGTCTTCACCCCGACCCGCAAGGACGTCTCACCCGAGAAGGTGCCCGCCATGTCGGCGGCCTCCGGCAATGCGACTCCGCCTCGGTCGAATGCCCGCCTGTACGAGCCGTCCCTGTCTCCCGAAGTGCGGACGCACCCGAGCGAGAGGTACAGCTGATGGCCCGCCCCGCAGGCAACCCGGTCCTCGCCCCGATCCGTCGGTGGGTGCTGTACTCGCGCACCAACCTCACGATCAGCGTGGCCGCCGTCCTCGGAGTCCTGTTCCTCGCCGGCACCGTGTTCGGGGAACCCCCTGCGCCCACACGTACGCCGACCACAGCGGCAACGACCGACTCGACGACCACCACCACCGCGACGCCGTCGGACGAGATCACCTACGACCTCGTCGAGGTAACCGAGTCGGCCATCGCGGGCAAGACCGCGGCCGCGGTCGCGAAGAGTGCGCCGGCCACGGCGATGGCCTACGCACACAGCTACGTCGACATCTCCCAGTCGAATACCGAGTGGAAGACCAAGCTCGGCCGATACACCACCGACACCCCCGGCGACACGATCGTCGCCACACGTCCCCAGGGGCCCGTCGCGATCACCGGACCCACGACCAGCGAGATCGTCACCGGCACCGGTGACGATCGGCGGGCCGAGGTCACCATCCCCACCCAGGCCGGCGACCTGCGCGTGACCGTGCAGGTGGCCGAGTCCCCGAACGGGACGAAATGGCAGGTCCAGAACCCCTTTCCCACCCTCGACCGCGACGAGGTCGGCAAGCTCGGTACCTCCCCGTCCCTGGTGAGCGACCCCGCGCCCGCCTCGCGCACAACCACCGCACCGTCGACGACAACCTCGGCGACGACTTCGGCGACGGAGCCCACACCGTCGGCTACGTCCGATTCCGAGCCGTCACCGCCGGCTTCGTCCTACTCCGAGCCGACACCTGTGCCGGTGCCCGGACCTATCCCGATCCCCGACCTTGACACGCCGATCCCGGGGGCCCTGTGACCCTGCGCCGGCGCGGGACCGCGCTGCTCCTCGCGGCCGCGGCCACCACAGTCCTCGGGACAACGGCGTGCGCACCTCAGCCAGTCATTCCTCACGATCGGTGCAAGACCACCTCCGCCGACCACGACCCGAGCACTGGTGGCCAGATGCGGGCGTCCGGGCCGATCACTGCGCCTACGAAGGCCGGGACCACCACGTTCACCTCCGGTTTCGGGCCACGGTGGGGTACCGAGCACAAGGGCGTCGACTTCGCCGGCGCAATTGGTACCCCGATCTACGCCGCCCTCGACGGCGTCGTGGTCCGCTCCGGTACGGCCACGGGATTCGGGCACTGGATCGTCGTCGATTCCCTCGTCGGCGACACACCGGTCTCTACCGTGTACGGGCACATGTTCGCCGACGGGCTGATCGCCCGTGAAGGACAGCAGGTCAAGGCCGGTGACCACATTGCCAACATCGGCAACGACGGTGAGTCCACTGGCGCCCACCTGCATTTCGAGTACTGGGAAGGCGGCCGCTTCCAAGGCGGCACCGCCGTCGACCCGATGACCAAGCTCGGCGGCGCCGCAACGACCACCGATACCGCCGCGGATTCGGACAACATTGAGCTCGCGGCCGCGACATCGCCGATCGACTGCGCGGGCTTCGGCACCGTCGGTGGTGGTGAGCTGGCCGCCGGATCGGTGCCGCCAGAATTCGACCCGTGGATCCGCAAGGCCGGCAGCATCTGCCCCGGCATTCGGCCCCCGATCCTGTCCTCGCAGCTCTACGCCGAGAATCAGTTTCGGCACGGCGCCAACGCCCCGGTCTCACCGTCGGGTGCGCTCGGGCCCGCGCAGTTCATGCCCGGAACCTGGGCGACCTGGGGCAAGGACTACGACGGCGACGGCAAGGTCGACCCCCATTCGATCGGCGACGCCGTCATGGCTCAGGGGCATTTCATGTGCGCCCTCAACGACCAGGTCAACGCCGCGCTCGCGGCCGGCACCGTGACGGGAGATCCGGTCGAGCTGTCGCTGGCCGCGTACAACGCCGGTTTCGGTGCGGTGCAGTCGTACCGCGGTATTCCCCCGTATGCCGAGACTCAGAACTATGTCGCGAAGATCGTCCTCGGTCAGGCCAAGTACACATCCTTGAGCTCCACCGGCCGCCTGGTCCCGAATGGGTCGAAGGACGGCGGCCAGGTCGTTGCGGCCGCGCGGCAGTACCTCGGCACCCCCTATGTCTGGGGTGGAGGTAGCACCGGCGGACCGTCAGGTGGTGGCTTCGACTGCTCCGGACTGACCAGCTACGCGATCTTCACCGGCAGCGGTGGCAAGGTCACACTGCCGCGGACCTCGGAGCAGCAGTGGACCGTCGGCATCGAGATCCCGATCGATCAGGCCCAACCGGGCGATCTCGTCTTCGGATCCTGGGCCGCTTCCGGACCGGGTCACGTCGGCGTCGCGCTGGGTGGTGGGCGCATGATCCACGCCCCGACCACGGGTGACGTCGTGAAGGAAGCGCCAGAGATGAGCGGGATGAAGGCACGGAGGGTGATGTGATGAGTGGACTGCCCGCAACTGCTGTAGGTTCTCATTCTTCTTTTCGTCCTTCTTATCAATTTTTCGGACGCTCTGCGCCAGCTCTGGGCGGTCCGGAGGAATCTCCAGTTCAACGGCCTGCGACCGGACCTGTCGGGGCTTTGCCCAACGGGTAGCAGCCTCGATGGCCGAAGAAAGCGAAGAATCAGTGAGAATCCCAGCCGCAAAGGTAAGAAACCTCAGCAAATCCACTGGTGGCGGAACCATCCACCGAAAAGTGCGACCAGAACCTACAACTGCTGCAGGAGGACCGAGATGAGCGTGCATCGATTCCTGGCCGTGGTGGTGCTCCTCGGCGCCCTGGTCGCCGTCCTCGTCTATGCGTGCCGGCCGAACGGAGAAGATCCGCAAACCTTGCCTGCAGAGACGTCGACGCCGTCCGCCCCTGCACCGTCGATCACCGTTGCTCCAGTACCTCCGCCGACCGCTGCGACACCGGCGCCAGGCGCGGCGGCGGCGGAGGAGGCAGCCCGCCAGGCCCTGGCTGTCGCGTTCACCTGGTACCCAGCCACCGACCAGTCCCCCAATGACGGTTTCATCCGGGCTCGACAGTGGCTGACCGACAGCCTGGCATCGCAAGTGGCCGTCCCGGTCACGACCGAACGCGGACCCGGCGTGCAATGGGGACAATGGGCCACCGCGAACTCGAAGGTCGTCGCCGACGTGATGATCGGCTGCTCCGGGTGCCCGCCCGATACCGATACCCTCATTCACCGAGTCGCCACCATCCATCAGACCGCGATCACCGGTGACAACGCAGTCCCCGTCGCCCCTGACACCACCGTCTGGGTCACCCTCACCAAGGCCGGGGACAGCTGGCTCATCGACACCATCCGGTACTGAAACCAGTAGTCACCGCACCGAGTTCGACAACGCCGCCCTGCGGCAACAGGAGGGGAACCAGATGTCCAACCGCAGCCGCACGCTCGTCGGCCTCGCTCTCACCAGCATGATCGCCGCCACCCTGACCGCATGCTCCGGCTCGTCGAGCGATGACGGTCGGCCCGGCACCGTCACGCCCGCCGAATCGTCCGGTGGATCCGACGGTTGGGACGGCAACATCGCCATCGGCGTCGGCAACCGCAAAGGCGTCGACCTCGTGACCCTTCCTGCCCCGGACCAGGTCGATGTCCAGTGCCACGGCGAGGGTGACAATCTCACCGTCGACATCACCGCACCGAACGGGTGGCACGCCACCCTCACTCACGGATCCCAGACCATCACGGTCGAGAACGAGACCCTCAACTACCCAGCTCACGACTTCGCCGAATCCCCGGGGGCGATCGAGGCCGTCAACCGAACACGACCGAAGGGCAGCACGAAGCAGTATCCACTCGGCGTTACCTGGGACAAGCCATCGGTCGGAGAGGTCGAGATCCAGGTCGACGCCGACACCCCGCCGCACTGGATGGTGAATTCCCCGTACGAGGACTTCGACATGTACATGCACATCAGCTGCGGCCTGAAGTAAGAGCCGACGCAACGCACCTTCCGAGGGGACGTGTCGTCTACGCAGTTCAAAGCATCAATTGAGCGGCGCCAGACCGCGACCTCGGCACCCGGGCACTTCACCGCCAGCAGCTTTACCAAGCGTCCGATCGGACGCCCTCCTTACTGATGCGTAAGATAGTGTCGCGCCTTCAGGTGTGAAGGTTTCCCGGTTCTTGACGACTTCGGTTCCGGATGTGGCGGCCGGCATGGATCAGTGCCTGGTCACACCTGCCTATTTGCCCGGTGGTGCTAGCTATGTCTGGTGTTCGACGTGTCCATCATCTGAATTGCGGATCTTTCGATTCGCTCGCCAGCGGTCCCCTGGTCTCGCATGTCCTACTTTGCGAGACAAAGGACGGCTTGGTCCTAGTCGACAGCGGAATCGGCCGATCAGATATCGCCTCGCCGAGAAGTCGACTCGGCCGCGTCGCCCTGGCCCTCGGACCGGCGTTGCGTGTGGAGGAGACGGCCGCACATCAAATCGAAGCCCTCGGCTACCAACTCTCGGACGTACGTCACATCGTGGCGACGCACCTGGACTACGACCACATCGGTGGCGCACTCGACTTTCCCCACGCAACGGTGCACACGACGGCCGCCGAACTCCGCACCGCGCGAGCGCGGCGCCGGCTACCCGAGCGACTCCGGTATCGCCGCCCGCACGTCGAGGCGATCACCTCGTTCCAGACGTACGACGGGACCGGAGAAGAGCTACTCGGCCTTCCCGTCGCACACCCGATCCTCGGAGTCGAAGACGTGTGGCTCGTCCCGATGCCCGGACATTCCATCGGCCATGCCGGTGTCGCAGTCCGAACCAACAACCGCGGTTGGCTGTTTCACGCCGGGGATTCCTTCTACCATCGAGCAGCACTCTCCCCCAGTCGATCTGCACCAATAAGTCGCGCCGCGATGCTGGGTGCGATCGAGCTGACTATGGCCTCAATTCCCGCGAAAGTCCGTGCAAATCACCAGCAACTCCGCAAACTTGCGCACGAACCCTCACAGCGAGTGTCCGTCTTCTGTGCGCACGATGCGGTTCTGTTCGATCGGCTTCGCGCAGAACAGAGCCCGATTTTCCCCTGACCCAACGCTTACATAGGGTTGAGGTTGATGGAGGGGAGTTTTACGTGACAGACGTACTCGAAGGCCGCCAACAGAATGGCGCCCCGGAAACCAGCAATCAGGGCTGGGTAATTTTCGAAACTCTCGGTGTCGATGCAGGTCAGGAGCCTTGCGTCGTCTCCGAAGGCGGTCTCGCGCGCGACTTCGCGAGCCGGATGAAAAGGAGCTGGAGCGTCGCGACGAACCGTGGCGACGCCGCCAAACTCCGCGAGGCAGCACAGAAGGCCATCAGCGCCGTCCTCAAAGCCCGTAAACCACTCCATGATCGGGTTTGGTTGTCGCAGAACCGAACCGCGGTATCTTATGCGGCTCCCATCCTGTCTTCGAATGGGGAAATCTTTGGCGTGCAGGTATATATCGCAGCGGCCGGAGAGGCGCCGCCCCCTCCACGTACTGTCGGGACCTTCGAGTGGGATTTCGCCACGATGCGGTCCGAGCACACCCCTATCGTTGAGGAGAAGATCCTCGGTATCGACACCACCCAGCCAAACCGCAGCCTTCCCGAGATCTGGCGCTTCTTCACCGCCTTCGACAAGCGCGACGCCTACACCGTGTACGTCGGCCAGATCGGCCACGGCCAAATAGAACCAAGCCAGCCTTTTGCGGCCGAGATCAGCCTGGAGGGCGACGACAAGGTTCTACGGTGCGTGCACATGACAACCCGGGGCCGCGAGATCGGCGGCCGGAAGACTATCGCCGGCCTCATCCACGACCTCTCCGACGAGACACACCCCAAGCGGGATTTCCACCGCGAGTACAGCAAGACCCAGGCCATGACGATCGAGAAGTCGCTTGCCGAGCCGATGGGTATCGGATACCTGGAGCTGATCACGGGCCTGTTCCTGGAATGGGATGTCACACCTCCCGGACCGCTCGCTCGCTGGCGCACCGAGGTCGCTGAGATCCACGAGAAGAGCCGAGATGCATTTCTGCATGCCCGGGAATCACTTCGGAACGGCGACGCCCTCAGCCTCGACGTGGTGCTGTTCGTCCGGTTCTCCGAGTCAGAGGCGTGGACACCCGCCGAGTTGACCATCACCGGAGTGGCTACAGCCAGCGCCGAGCACGGTGTAACGGTGGTGCAAGCGATGGTGCTGGTACGCCCCGGCACCGGCCCGATCTGCTGGTAGTACACCATTCAATAACAGCGGCAATCGATCTCGCCCGCCCCAGCGTGCTGGGCGAGATCGACACACCGCCCGGATCGTTCGGTTGCAGAGTTCCTGCGGACTGCTAATCTGATGTCCGCGCTCCCCACCCGGGAGTTTCCTGAGGCTTGTCGTAGTCGGCTTCAGAAGAGGCAAAACAACGTGTGGCACACGTATATCTTCTTGCGCCACACCGGTCCCGGGGGTGGGTTATGTCGATTCGAGCAACCGAGCTACTTCTCTCAGCGCTCAGCGTTGCGAAGAAGTGGAACCTCGGGGTGTCGACGCAGAAATCGTCCTTCGCCGGCCGATCGTTACGCCTCAGCAGCACTTCCCCAGCAGCCCTGCGCCCGACTGCACAATCCTCAGTCGAGTGGCGGCCGGGCGCGCCCACGCTCGTACGCCGCTCGAATCTCGGTGACGGACACTCCGAGTTCGCCTGCAAGCCGTTCAGCGACAGCATCGCCGAGCTTGGCGTGTCCGCGTTCGAGAGCGGCGAGGAGGGATGTCGACACGCCGATGATCCCGGCGAGCTGCGCTTGGGTTCGGCCAGTCAGCTCGCGCAGCGTGCCGAGCTTGCGTTCCTCGACGGGGACATCTATCACCTCGTCCATTCGCAGTCCGAGGATCTCCACGACCCTCATCAATCGATCGACCTGAGGGGTCGATCGACCCACTTCCCATGCCGAGATCGTGGCCGTGCTCACATCGGCACGCAGGGCGAGTTCGCCCTGCGCCAAGTGTTTGTCGATACGGGCCTGGGAGAGCCGGGAAGGCACGAACCCATCCAGTGTTCGCCGGCTCATCCTGGGCAACCTCGCATAACGAGCCATGCTGCCCGACCTCCAGGACTGTTGTCACAAAAAAGTACGATAGATAAGAGCGTTAATGTGTAAGACTATATTAGAATCCCAAGGGGGATGAGCACCTGACTTCCCCCACACAACAAGAAACCCCCCGATCGCTACCAACGATCAGGGGGCCTCGACCGGAGCGGGGCTGCAACCCCTAGCCGGTCATAGCAGATTGGAACCTCTGCAATGAACACGTTAGCTGGCGCTCTAATAGAGCGTCCCAAGAAGCACCTATCCGCAACCCGATCGTTGGCAACCGCAAGTGCGGCTGACCTGGTACGCATCACGTCCCTGCACTCGACAATGGACGGACGCTGCACCGGATGTGGCTATGAGCCGACCATCATCAAACCGCTGTGCCCAGAGGCCGCGGCAGCACTACGTGAGCTGACGCAGCGCGATGCGAAGACGGGCACCCGCGGAACTCAGTTTTCGAACTTCTCGACCAGCGATCTGCTGGCCTCATCACTTCAACACCGCCCAACCTCTGCCGGTCGGTGCCTGCGCTGCGGATTCACCTACACCGCCGGATGCGAGGACTGCCCAGCACTCCGCGCTATTCGGAGGGAACTCGAAAGCCGCGGCGTCACACCGATTCGACCTGAGGCCCAAGATTCGGCACTCTGCTCCGGCCGAGCGCAGGCATGGGAGATCGAGGGACAGAGCGCAGCCCAGCTGCGGCGCGTAATTGACGCGTGCAAGCAGTGCCCGCTCCTCGCCCAATGCCGCACCGAGATCCTCCGGACAATCGAACAAGGTGAGCCGCCGCGCGGGATGATCGTCGCCGGCGATGCCTACGACCTGCGTGGAAACCGGATCGAGCACCACCTCTTGGCCCGGTACGAAGCAGTGGCCTCGGGTTCTCGAAGCCGATGGGACACGACGCGGGCAGGAGTCGCAGCATGACCGCCCCCACGCCCTGCTCGATCGACCCAGAATCCTGGGACCTGGATGCAGGTTCCTACCGCGCCGGCCTCGACGCGCAAGCTGAATGCCTCCGGTGCCCGCGACTTGCCGCCTGCCGGAGAGAGGTCGCGGAGTTGACCAACGCGGGAAGTCCCCCGCAGTCGATGATCTGGGCGGCAGTTGCGTACCGCCACGACGGCGGAGCCATCCTGACTCGCCGTGACCTGCGCGCCTACTACAACCGGAGCGAAGGTCAGCGTGAGGCCAACCGGGGGGCGGCGGCATGACATCGCTCGTCGATCGCGTCTACTACATGGCCACTGGCCAGCTGGAGTCCCCTGCCACCGAGGGCCCCTCAGCCATTCGGTGGAATTGGTTCGCCGACCTCTACGCCCACCCGCAGTGGGGTCTCATCACCGTCCCCGGGTTCTCGCAGGCAGAGGCGCAGACTGTCGCCTCCCTCTGCCGCGCCACACCGATCGGCTCGGTCGACTCGATCTCGGCGCGCTGGAACGCATTCGAGCAGCTCGCGGCGATCAAACTCGATCGCGCGCCGTCCGATTTCCCCTGGGCCGCGGTAGCAAACTCCGCGATCGACGCCCATGACTACTTGGCCAGCGGCAACTTCAGTGGCACCGAGACAGTAACCAGCGCCTTCTGGGCGCACCTCACCGTTCAACCGACAGAGATCGCCGAGAACCGAATCTCAGCGGCAATCGAGGCGTGGAATACCCGTTTCTACAGCTCAACGAGGGGGGCAGCCGCATGACAAACTTCACCGCCACCGACCGCCATGGGCACGAGTGGGAACTGATTCCGATGCGGGAAACGATCTGTGCTCGAAAGGTCGCCAAAGAAACAGATACGGCGACCGTGCTCAACGCAGATCAACTCCTCACCAACCACGGTCCCCTGCTGCTCTCGGCCGAGCGGCCGATCTTCAGCGCGGGTGCGTGGGATTCCCTTGTCGACATCGTCGACCTGGTCGCGGCAGATCCCGAAACGGCCTCCGTCGAGCAGATCCGGGAGGTCGCTTCTGTGGCCCAACTCATGCTCGCGGTAACGGCGCATCAGCAGCCATTTGAGGCCGTCCGAGAGCGGGGTCTGATTCCAGATTCAGCACGCGCGAGCCTCCACAGTCTCGAGGGGGGCCCGTGGTGAGATGGTTACCGACTTGTGTCCAAAGAGAAGGAAGTGCTCCGTGTGACTGAGTGACTAGCGAACGTCCTCGATAGCTAAATCAAAAGAGCAGACCCTCAGAAACAAGAAGACCCCCTGGTGGGGGTGGTTTCGGATCAGGAACCGCTTCCGCGGGATTCGTCGAGAAGGACTTTGGCAGGTCCTTCTCACCAGGAGGGTGATGGCCTTGGCGGGACCGTCACGTTCTCTCTGAGGTGAGTGTCGAAAGTTAGAGCTTTCGAAACTCGTACTGCGTTCCCCGAAGGGCTTACCTGTGACAGGTACGGTCCAGGGTAACCCATACCCTGAATCAGCATTGCTAAGTCGATCATCGACGCTCGGCGTGTCGTCTGACACTCCGGTGCATGCAGTCGATCCTGCTCCCGATCCGGAGTGGGCAGCACTCGTTGACGCAGCGCACCGCAACGTCAGCGAACTCGAACAGTTCAACCGTGCGAGTCGTCAGCGTGGCAGCTCGTGGGCACTACCCGTCGCTGACGGCGCGTACCGGGATATCCCGGTGTGGTCGGGTAAGGGTGCGTGGCTGCGGCAGCTTCGCCACGCGGTAACCAACACCGAGACCGGCCGAGCCGCGGTCAAACAGCGCCGCATCGGCGTTGAAACGATAGTCGCGGTCGCGGCCGCCCACGCACGATTCGCCGACTCCACCACCGGACGGGACATCACTGCTGCGGTGGCCACGATCGAACGGGCGGCAGGGGTATCCGAATCGGTGGTCCAACGTGCACGGCGCGTGCTCCGTGACCTGGGTATGGGCTACGAGGTCGTCCGCGGTCGCCAACTGCAGAGCCGTGAATTCATGGCCGCCGAGTTGCATCACGGCGGCCACCAGCGCGGAGCTGCGAGCGTGTGGGCCCTGTCGAGCCCCCGATGGATCATCGAGGCCGCTCCTCGACCAGTGGCCGCTCAGCGGCGCTCCCCCGCACGCTCAGTGCACCGGGCGCAGACACATCAACAGCGCCGCCAACGCCAGCAGGCTGCAGGCCGCAAAGCCGAAGCGGCCAATCCACAGCTCAGCGGGCGTGACACCCTATCTCTTGGTTCTCCAGTTCTTGAGAAGTTCTCTCGTAAGAGAGAACTCACCAAGCGCGCGACGCACGCAGGAGCAATTACCACCAACACGCACCGGCCCCTGCACACCCAACGCGCGGCCGCCCAACTCGCCCGTCTCGCCCCCGCACTGACGCCGGATGGTCACATCGGCCAGCTCATCGACGTGCTCGTACGCACCGGCATCGACACCACCCGCTGGACCGGCCGCGACATCGCCGACGCCCTCACCCGCGACACCCAAAACCGTGGGTGGACCTGGCCGGACGCGAAGAGCTGGAACACCGGCGGCTACTCGGTCCAAAACCCCGTCCGATACGCCCACATGCGGCTCTCACGCATCGATTTCACCGGCCCCTCCCCGAGCCAGCAACGAGCCGGAATCGACGCCCAGCGACGCGCTGAGCAGGCAGCACGCGCTACCGAGGGTGCGGAGGCCCGATCCCGGGCGGCAAGTGCCGAACACCGCGCGGCGATGCGAGCGAATTGGCGCACTCTTGCCACCGCCGCGAGCACCACACGCCCCGGAGGGATCCACGAATGATCACCGCCGCGAGCACCACACGCCCCGGAGGGATCCACGAATGATCACCGCCACCACCACCAAGCCGTCGTGTGTTCAATGCACTGGCACCAAGGGGTCCTCGGGGAAGGCCGGCCTCAAGCGCCGCCTGTTCGACGTAGCCGCGACCGCGGCTTCCGGAAACGGCACGGAGAGCGTCACTCCGCGGGTCCCCGCCGACACGGAAGATTCGGCATAAGGTGCCGGAGACGACCGCGTTCACCCCGCACCTACTTCGAGGACGGAGCCCCACGTGTCGACGAGCCAGACGAAGACGCTAGCCAAACGGCGCCGCTCCCCCGCTCGCCAGCAACGAACGGAGCAGGTCAGCAGGAACTCCGACTCGGTCCGCGAACGGCTACGCACCGGGGCCACCACCGTCGTCGTCGACACCGCCGGCAGCGAGATCGAACTCGACGACTGCACGTTCGCCAAAGCCAAGACGAACGAGTGGACCATCCGCATCATCGGTACTTCTCTGGTCCGCATCCACCTCGACACCCCGCTCCCGGAGACCGCGCACATCGTCGCCACGGACGCCGCCCGCCTCCAGATCACGGGCCGGGTGCGGCTCTACGCATACACCAACACCGTCGTCGACGCGTTCGACCACTGCATCGTGATCGCACGCAACCATGCCGGCATCAACGCCTGCGACAACACTCAGATCAACGCGACGGACAACACCTTCGTCTGCGCCTACGACAGCGCGGTGGTCTACGCGGAGGGCGATGCGGTAGTCCATGCCAGCGGCGACGCGCACCTCGTTCTCAGGGACAACGCTCGGGCGACCACTCAGCGCGGTGTCACCGTCCAGGGGCCCTCCCGCGGGAATGTCTCCGTCCGACGCTGAGATCCGTTTGTAGGCCGGCCCGTTTCCATGGGAAACAGTCGAAGAAGGACATGCTGAGTTCCTGGATACCGGGAAGTCGTGAAAGTTGCTGGACCCGGGCAATACGTTTCTCGCTCTCCTCCCCTGCGAAACCTGCGCCTGGAACGACACGGCCTGGGGAGAATTTCTGCGCGAAGTATGACCCCTGCATGGCTCCGGGCGGCTTCTGGAGCGGTATCTGACCTGGTGCTCCGCAACGTCAGAGGATCTCTGATGAGCAAAGAGCACCCTAGGTCAGCTGCTGCTATGTGAGATTCGGGTAGCAGAAGTGATCTGAGATTTCCTTAGATAACCGCATGTCACTGCAGGTTATATGCCCTTGCGCTACATACGATCTGACTAGATAACTGAAGCAAACCGAATGTATGGGTACTAGTTATAAGCTAATATAAGCTTATATAAGCTCCCATATGGGAATAGGAGAGGGGAGGGACATGACGATCACTGCGATCGCGAACCTCAAGGGCGGTGTCGGAAAAACGGCGGTCGCCAACGGGCTCTCGCATGCCGCAGCCGGAATCGGTCGAACGGTACTGCTGGTCGACGCGGACATGCAGGGCAACTCCACGAAGCACCTGACTGGCTACACGACATCCGAGCCAGCGCCGAACTCGCTCGCAGATGTTCTCGACCGTCAGACGGATCTGCCGGCTCGCGATGCGATCGTCGCGGCGCGGCGCGAAGCGATTCATGTACTGCCGTCGGGGTTCGCTGAGCTGCAGGCCGTCTCAGATCAGCTCGGCACCAAGCCCGGGGGAGAGATGTCCTTTGCCCGCGCTCTCAAGCCGGTCTCCAGCGACTATGAGCACATCCTGATTGATTGCCGCCCGGCAATTGACCTCGTGTCCCGGAGTGCCCTGTACGCCGCCGACAACGTTCTGATCGTCGTACAGCCGGAATCGGATGCAGTCGACGGCCTCGATTCAATACGCGAGGCTCTCGAAGACCTGGCTGAGTACATGAACAAAGTCCTCCCGATCGCAGGGATAGTCATCAACAAGATTGATGGCCGCCGCAACGATCACGCGGAGATCGTCGCCTACCTCAAGGAGTACGCAGCTGAGGACGGTATCGCCCTGCTTGGCGACCCGATCCCGCAGAAGGCGGATATCTCCAAGCTAACCAACGTTGGTATGGGATTCGATGAGCATCCAAGCCAGCCGGTCTGGTCCCGCAACCTGCATAAGAACTTCATCGAGATCCTGGAGAAGGTGGCCCTCTGATGAGCGCAATTCCCCAACCCTCCCGACCCGCCCCTCGCTCGCGCAACACGTTCGCTCAGGCAGCGGCAAAGACGACTGCAACGCCCGAAACTGTTGAACCAGAGGCCGCCGCAACGCCGTCTGCCGCACCCGCAACAGCCGCTCGCTCCGCAACATCGCCTGCAACATCGCCTGCAACGCCGCGGCAACGCAAGGCCGCATCGGCGCCGGTGAAACCGACTTCGGAGAAGAAGCGCAAGGCTCAAACCACCGACATCCTGCTGTCGCTGGAAGAAGAACTGAAGGACCGCATGGTCGCCGCACTCGAACACACCCGCCCCCGAACCGGGATCAAGAGCCAGCAGGTGTTCATCCGCACCGCGATCGACCAACTCTGCACCAAGCTCGAAACCCAGTACAACAACGGCGAGCCCTTCCCCGCACCCGCCGACGAGATCGCCATATAACCCCTATGGGCAGGAATTCGCTATATGGGCTATATGGGCTATATGGCGCAACGTTGCGCAGAAGCGAAAATGGCACCTGCCAGCACAAACAGCATTGCGTAGCAACGGCCGCAACGGCCGCAACGAGAGAGACCCCGCCGGGGCCTAGCCGGCGGGGCCTCATCGACCGGGACCCCGTGGAAGGAAACCCCGATCTATGAATGACCTTAATCTCAAGGCCGCACGAATCCAGCTCCGCGCCCTGATCGCGGCCCTGGTCATTGCGATCCTCATTGCGGTGGGCATCACCGCCGGCGCGTTCGTCCTGTCCTTCGCCGTGCAAAGGGACCTCGCATTGCAGGCCGGGATCCCGCAATACCTCACCTGGATCTTCCCAGCCATCGTCGACGGCGCAATCTTCGGCGCAACGATCTCCGTCGTTGCGCTCAGCAAGATCAGCGGCAGCGCGGCGGGGAAGCGGTTCTTCCTTTGGCTCGCCGTAGTCGTGGTCTTCATCAGCGTCTTCGGCAACGCCTACCACGCACACCGCGCCGGAGAAGCCGCTGCACGCAACGTTGCAGCCGGTATCGAACTGGGCTACACCCCGCTGACACCGACCGGGGCCTCGCTCATTGCGATCATCCCGCCGCTGCTGGTTTTGGCGTTCACCCATGGCGTGGGCATCCTCATCCGCGCCATCGGCACCGCCCACAGCGAGTACTCCGCGGTCGTGAACGCCGCATCGGCGGCGCCCGCGACCGTCGACCACACCCCCGAGCACAACGCCGAGGCCGAGACCGTCCACGATCCCGCCCCGATGCGCCATCAGACGGAGTCTGTTGCGCGCGCCCACGACGTTGCGCCGGTATCGGCCGTTGCCACCGCGCCGATTGCCGAGGCCGCCGACTCGGCGCCGCGAGCGACGTCGGCCGTCGCCGCCGCGGAGCTGGTGTTCGAGGACCAGACCACCGTTGCGGCCGCAGTGGAGCCTGCCGTTGCGGCGGCCCCGGAACCGGTCGTTGCGGACGCTGACAGTGTTGCCGAGGTTGCGGACCTGGGGGAGCGGGGCGTTGCCCGCAACGCGCTGGACGAGGACCGCAATGCGCTGGACGAGGACTCCCAGGAGATCTACGTGTTGCCGGACGAGGAGCAGACCATCGAGAACCTCCTCGACTTCATCGACTCCTGCGATGATTTCGAGCCCGTCGTCAAGGACACCGCCCGGCTGCGGATCACCGAGAACCTCAGCTACGCGGAAATCGCGGGGATTACCCGGGCCAAGGCGGCCTCCACCGCAATGCGCCGCTTCGACAAGGTCGCGCAACGCGCCGTGGAGGCCGGATTCCGGACCCCGCCGCTGCCCGAGGTCGACGACGCAACCGATAACCGCAATGCGGCAACACCGGACCTGCAATACGCGTTGGTGGGGGCACGCTGATGTCCCGCCCGGGCAAGGGCGGCGACGATCAGTTCGCGCTCTTTGACCTGACCGCCGGCGAGGCGGTCGAGGGGGAGGTGTCGACGGACCCCGGAGCGGCAACAACGACCACCGAATCGGACGTTGCGGTGCAACACTCACCCGTTGCGGACGCAACAGGAGCCGACGTTGCACGGCAGGGAGTCGGCGATGAAGCAACGTCGGAGGAGGACGCAACGGACGCTGGTGTTGCCGACGATGCAGCCGAGTCGGTCGCAACGCCGACGCCGGTGTGGGAGTCGTTGCCGGTGGGGGAGGAAGCGGATGGGCATGCGTTGATCGTGACCGCCGACGGGACGTACACGCCGTCCGGACGGGAGCTGACCGGTCCGGTCGATTCGGTCGAGAAACTCGACAAACTGATTCGCTGGGCCTCCCTGACACCGCTGGGTGCCCCTCCGCAGGTGTGGATCGTCAACCACGGCGCGTGCGAGGCATTGGGGTGGGTGATCGATCCGGGCAGCGAAGACGACTTCGACGACATGGAGGCGCTGCGTACCCGCGCCGCCTCCGATCTGACCGCCGTCCTGCAGGCCACCCTCACCCCGATGCTGAACGCTGGGTGGGAGTTGCGTGGCGATCCGGGGCACGTGGTGCACCTGTCCCGCAGCATCGGCAAGTTCACCTCGATGGTCGATGTTGTGATCGAGCCATACGTGTGGACCTACTGGAACAAGGACTTCGGCTGGAACAACCGGGTCGGCGAGATGGGCATCCTCGGCTCACCCACCGCCGGAACGTATCTCCCGGACGACGACCTGCCGGCCGCACGTGAACTGGGGCGCCGGCTGGCCTGGTCCGCGAAACACCTCGGCGTGCTCCCGGGACCGACCCCGGCCCGCACCGGCGCCGCGATCCTCGACAAGATCAAGCGCGAACGCACCCGCTCAGGCAAAGGCATCGTGGTGGCAACCGCCGGCCCGGTACCACCGCTCGACGGGCCCCCGCGCGGCGACCTCGAACCCGCGGTCGGCTGGACCCGAGTACCCGACACGCAGGATGTGGACGGCACGAGCCGGTTGGTGTCCATCGACCAACGGGCCGCCTACCTGGCCTCGGCCGGCATGTTCGAATTCGGCTACGGGCAACCCCAACTCCTGACCGGCGGGGCGGCGGCCGCTGCGGCGGTGAGGGACAAGGGTGCCCCGTTCGGCCTGTGGCGGATCACCCTGCCGCCCGGGCAAACACTGTCACTGCCCGAGAAACTCCCGTTGCCGCACCCGCACATGCTCGCGGACCAACCGGTGCAGACGTGGGTCACCTCGGTCAGCCTCGACGCCCTGCGGGAACCGGTCGCGGATGGGGGGATCGGAGCCGACCTCGACGACCTCGACATCACCGAGTCCTGGGTCTACCCACAGCAGGGCCGGACGCTGGACAAGTGGGCGAAAATCCTGCGCGAGGCCCGCAAGACCGCGGTGGACACCGACGACGAAGCGACGAAACGATTCATCGGCTCCTGCTACAAGGGCCACATCGGGCGGATGGTCAACCCGGACATGTGGACTGCCAAGCAGATGCAACACCACCACCAGCCGCTCTGGCGCGCGGCGATCATCGCGCACTGCCGGTGGCGCGGCCGCCGCGTGGCAATGCGGATCGCCCGCGAACACGGCCGCTGGCCGGTCCGCACCGTCACCGACTCCTGGGTATACCTCCTCGCCGACGGTGAGGACATCGCCGACCCGAGCGAGGCGCTGGGGAAGATGTCAGTGGAGAAGGACATGGTCCTCATCGACACGCTCCTGTCTGACCTCGCTTCGGCCGAGGATGTGCACGATGTGAATCTGGCGATCAAGGCGGCATTCGCCGACGAGGACGAAGGGGAGGGGGTGCTCTGATGGCCCTGCATCTTCCGAAGCCGCGCACCAAGAAGCCCGCGCAGGAGGCGGTCGGCCTCGACGGACTCAAGGTTTCCGTCGCCAACGCCGCGACCAGCGGTGTGGAGAAGTCGAAGCAGGTCAAAAGTGGGGGACTGGCAGGACTGACCAGCAAGGTCTCGGTGAAACAACTGCGCAAAGAGCTCGGCAACGAGGGCCTGCGGCAGGCCGCGATCGATGCAGGCCGCACACCGCCGTCGGACCGCACGTTGCGCCGGTGGGCGCAACAAGGCCGCATCCCCCACCCGGATGTCGTCGAGCGAGCCCAACGCCGCGCCGCGATCGAACGCCTCGGGGGCATCGACGCGGTGGCTGCCAAGATCGGCCGGTCCCGCTCCGCCGTCTCCCGATACCGATCCGGGGAAACGAACGAGTTGCGCGCTGACGCCAGCAAGAAACTCAAGAACGTCAAGGCCGAGGACATCATGAAGCGCGCCGGCGTACTGCGCCCGGACGGAACACCGAAGAAGGCGGTCATCCGCGTCAAGGGCGGCGTCATGGTCCGCAACGGAGCCGACGAGGGATACGACTACCGAGTCCGCACCCTGGATTTCGAGAACTCCGACACACCCTTCACCAGTGAAGAGTCCCGCGAACTTGCCGCCGCGTTGGCAAACGACGATCACGCCCGCGTCGTTGCACTGCTGGAGCGGCACGCCACTCTCGACTACCCCGAGAACAAGGGCTTCGACAAGTACAGCGACCAGTTCGGATTCCACTTCGACCACATCGACTCCGTCCACATCGACTGGATCTAACATCCAGCCGCGGCCTCCCAGGCTGGGCAAACTGAGTTATCCACAGGGCTGCTGGAGATTTCCGCGCCAACTCACGACACTGTGCCCCTCACCTCGACGTGGGCATGGCCGGCTGGGACAAGCGGTACTGCCTACCGACGGGTGCACCACCACTTGTCCGCCGGGTAGATGAGGTATCGATGCCTGCCACACGTCCGACCGCTCGCCGCGTACTCGCCGCTGCGGTGACCGCGACGGTCGCCACCGGAACGGCAGCGCTGACCGCCCCTGCTATCGCACACGCAGACCCGGCGGGGTGCGCCGCCACATACAACCTGTTCATCCCCGGAACCTGGGAAACCAACGAGACCGCGGACCCCTCGGTGCCGGTGGGCATGCTCAAACCGATCGCCGACGCCATCAAGACCACCCAGGGGGCCCGGGCCGAGGTCTACACCCTCCCGTACATGGCCCGCGCGTTCGACAATGGCCACACCTACGCCGACAGCAAGTCCGACGCACGCGCAAGGGCAGACAGCGTGCTATCCGATGAGGCAAGCAGGTGCGCGCGAACGAAGTTCACGATCACCGGCTATTCCCAGGGCGCGGACGCGGCCGGTGATCTGGCCTCCGCCATCGGCAACGGCAACGGCCCCGTCCCACCCGAACGAGTACTCGCAGTCGGACTGTTGGCCGACCCAGGTGCCGGCACCAAAGGCGCCGCTGTCGTCGGTCCGCGCTCGACCGGGACCGGCATTGCCGACCCGCGCCCGCAGGGGATGGGCAAACTCTCCGGACGCGTCGCGTCCATCTGCTACTCCGGCAAGGACCTGTATTGCTCGATCCAGAAGGGCTCGAACCCCCTGCTCGGATCGCTCGGCTCCATCCTGAGCAAGTCACCGAGCACCGGTACCGATGCTGCCGCGGCAGGCGGAAATTCGACCGTTGCTACCGCATTGACCTCGGACTTCTCCAAGGCTGACCTACCCGGGATCGGCGCGAACACCACGTCGTTGGCGCAGCAGAGCAGCGCGAGCACGATCGACGTCGCCCAGGTCGCGAAGTCCGCCACCTCGTTGATGAACACGCTCACACCGGTGGCCGATCTGATTGCGAGCGGCGCCGCGAACTCTGCAGCCACCACCCAATTGACCACCGCAGCGCCCGGCACGGCTGAGCACGCCGCCGGCCAGGTCCTTGGCGCCGCCTCGCAAGCAGATCTGTCGAGCGCACTGACCACCGCGGCGAAACTCGCGGACACCGCGTCGTCGCTGGTGCAATCGGGGACCACCACCCTGCCGTCCGCCTCGCCGGACGCGACCGCATTGTCGACCGCGGCCGGGACACTGAGCACCCAGGTCGCACCGCTGGCCGCCACGCCCGCCGACGCGCTCTCGTCCGCATCGAGTGTGCTGTCGGTGCTCAAACCGAGCGTCGTCGTCGGCCAGGCGCTCAATGTGGTGACGAACGTGACCGCCCTCGACCTCCCCGCCATCCTCCGCAACCTGACCCTGCTCCCGCAGAAGGTCGCCGCCCTCGACGCGCGCGGGGCACACCAGATCGCGGGGGAGCTGAACAACCTTTTCTCGCCGTTGGTCCGGCTGGCCGCGGGTGTCGACCTGCGGTGGGTCTCCCAGATCCTCTCTGTCATTCCCGATCCGACCGGGTACACGCAGATCGCCGCACTGGTGACCTCGATCCTGGGGAACGTCGACATCGTCCGGCTTGCCAACCTGGTCGGACAGATCCAGGAAATCGCCTGGGCGGCCGTCGAAAAGCTGCTCCCGCCCCCTGGGCAGATACCGGACCCACTCGGTGCCGGAGCGGCGATGACCGGACTGCTGCCGGTCGGTCTCGACCTCGCCTCCGTGGCGGTGAACATGCTCAGCGGGAAAGCCACCAAGACCGACGTGGCACTCCTGGGCAAACAGTCGAACACTGCCTCCAATGCGATCACCACCCAAGCTCAGAACGTCGACCTGCCCGGCCTGACCGGATCGTTGACCACGATGGCCAGTTCCCAGGGCGCAGACGACCTCGCCGCCCTGGTCGGAGAAGGACTGAACGCCGCGAGCTTCTTCGCCTCCGGTGCACACACCGACTACGGAAACCTCGTCGTCGACAACGCCGGCCGCAGCGCCATCAAGTGGCTGTCCGACTGGCTCAACCTGCAAATAGGCCGGGCCGCGTGACCTGCCTCCGATACCGAATCTGCACGTAGAGAGGCGAACTGTCATGACTACCCACCGATCACACAATCCCGCCGCACGGTGGGTCTGGTGCGCACAGTGCCGACAACGCAGCTACCTCGCTCGCGGCGACGCCAAGAAGGTCCGTAAACAGCGCCACCACGGCGCCAAAGGACTCGCGGTGTTCGCCTGCCCGCACAACCCCGGCCAGTTTCATGTCGGCCTCCGCCCAGCCGCGCTCGGCAACGGCACGCTCACGCGAACGCAGCTGCGCCGGAACCAGCTGGGCCTGTTCACCGACGGCGCGGCCGCGACCAACTGAGGAGAACTGATGGCGAACAAGTTCCGGGCGCTGGCCGGCGGCTCCATTCTGGCCGCTGCGGCGCTCGCGCTCGTCGGCCAGCAGAGCGTGCTTGCCGTCGTCACAGACATGAACACCACCCTGGCTGACGTCTTCACGGTGGCCGACACCGAAGAGCCTGCACCTGCCCCAACAGATGCCCCACCAGGCCTCGACCAGCTGAATGCCGCGCTGACCGTTGTCGACGAACTTCCCACAGTGCCCGGATACGACCGAGACTGCGGCAAAGGGAACGGCTGCGTCTTCGGCACATCCTGGACCGACAACTACACCGGCCCGGACTCACACAACGGCTGCGACACCCGCAACGACATCCTCAGAACCCAGTTGATCGACGTGCGATACAAGCCGAACACCCATGACTGCAAGGTCATCTCGGGCACACTCAACGACCCCTACACCGGTACCACGATCGCGTTCTCGACCGAGAAGCCCTCCGCTGTGCAGGTCGATCACGTCTATCCCCTCGCGAGAGGATGGCGAGCCGGAGCCGCCACCTGGACCCCGGAACAACGCGTCGCCTTCGCTAACGACACCGCCTCGAACTTGCTCGCATCCGAGGGCAAAGCGAACCAGGCGAAATCAGACCAGGGGCCGGACACCTGGCTACCCCCGAACACCGCATTCAGGTGCGAGTACGCGCAGAACTACCTGGCAGTCGCCGCCAAATACCACCTGGCCGTCACAGTCGGCGACGTCGACGCAGCACGTCGTGAGTGCACTCGGTGACCAGCCGAATATCAACAACGACACGAAGGAACTTCAGATGATCCTCAACGCCGATGCAGTCCACCGTGAACTCCCTATCGACGAACAATGCTTTAGCGCGCTGAGAAACCGCGACCTGCGCCTGAGTCGCGCCGATAGAAAGATTCTTTGTCGTGTAATACGGCAAAAGGGGAGTGAGGCGTACTTCGTCGGTGGGCTGCTGGGACTCGAGATGGTTCTCTTCATACTGATTGCAGGGGTTCTCATGACGTTGGGCGATGACCTCGATTTACCGGTCCTCCGAAACCTCGCCGTAATCGCTCTGTGCGGAGCCGTGGTCCCCGCTGTCATGCAGATCCTCCGGTCGGTACTTCATTCCTTCAGACCGATCCGCACCTGGCTTACCCGCCGCGCCGAGCTTGCCCAGGACCGCGCCGAACACGTGTTGTCCGAGATCTCAGGACGAATTGCACACGCGACCGACTGACAGGGATTCCCCGAAACACACCCGGACCCACCCAGCCGATAGAACTTGCAAAGGACGCCCGCGGAGGGTCGATCCTGACTTCCCCCCACGAAGTTGATGTGTGCCATGCTGAGGGCACAGTTCGTGAAAGCTTGGGGGAGGCATGGCTGTTCAAACACTGACGCGATCCGGCGGAAGACATGGCTGGACGATCCGTTGCGATCTGTGTGAGCACCGGTTCACCGCCGCAGTGGCTGGCAAATCCGACGCGTGCAGCTTCGCGCAGACCAACGGGTGGATCATCGACGGCACCACACGTTGCCCAATGTGCGCGGCAACGCAGTCGGCGACCGACCAGGATGAACCTGCGGCCGGGCCGCAGGCGGAGCTGTGGTGAGGTAGACCAGTCGTCAGCGAAAGGGGAGAGGCGATGGGGGAGTCCAATCGGTCGGGGCAGGTACTTGTCATGGTGTCGTTCTGGTGGAGTCGCGGAGACGAACTCGCCAACCACCAACTCGGGCAAATCCTGACCCGAGCGGGATGTTTGGACGGGGAGATCACCGACGCCGCGGCCGTCGATCGTGCCCTGCGTGCAGTCGGTGACGAGCCGGCACTTGTGGCTGAGCTGGACGAATGGTGGCAAATGGTCGCGGCCCGCCGAAGCGACAACACCACACAGAATCCTGGTCTCAGCCTCGGCGGTTCGATCCGGTACCTCACCGACCGCCTGGACGCGGACCGAGTTACCCCGGAGTCGATCGAGGAATGCCGCCGGCAGATCGCAGCTCTCGATACCCAGATCGTCAGTGCGAAAGACCTGCCCGAACTGGCCCACCCCGATGCCGAGATACTCTCCCTCCTCGCCCGCTACATGGAGGCGCGGTCACGGGTATTGGCAATGACTTCAACGTGATCCAGTCACACGGGTAACAACTTGTGTTGAAATCGGTGGCAGCTTCGTGTTCTGTAGGCATTGCGGGATCCTCCCCCCCGAGCCCGCAATGGCCGCTCAAGCCTCCCCTTGGCATCTGAGCGCGCCGGAAGCGCCCCAGTCTGGTTACCAGCTGGGGCGCTTCCTATGCCTTGTCGATCAGCCCAGCCGAGCCCCTCATGGGACGAACTGGAGCCGGTGATCATTCGTTTGAGCTAGGGAAATGACACGTCCCCTTCACTGCGTGTCAAAGTCGAGAGGAGACGATGCGATGACGAGCGCCGCTGATCCCCGCCGGGTGAGTATCACCGAGGAAATTCACTCTCGGCTGTTCTCTGACTACAAGCGCCCATCACGACCCGGCCCTCGTCGACCTGAAACCGCCGGCGACGGGCGCACTTCGCCCCAAAGGGTGGAAGGCCGCTCGCGACGTGATTCGCAGGATTTGCTGCCTCGGTTGTAGTTTCGATGGCGGACTACCGCGCTCTGTGTGCGGATGCCGAGGCCGTCAGTTTGAAACACACCGGAGGCTGGCGGGCCGGGCTCACCCTGATCTGTCAGCGATCGAAGTTGTCTGGATTTGCCCACCGGTCCGCTTGAGGTCGGGGCCGACGCACGGAGGTATCCGAACTGTGGTGCCGCATAGGCTGGGGCAGAAGTACCGGTGTCCGCCACGTGAATGAGCGGCACTGCGTCTGGTACACATCACAGGCATGAAGCTGAGAAGTGTTTCCCTTGCGGTGTTCGCCGCTGTCCCGGCGGTAGCCCTGCTGACTGCCGGCACGGCTGCCGCGGCACCGGGAGATGTCGCCCTGACCGCCACAGTCAGTGGAAGCACCGTCACTACGACGATCACCAATAGCACTGGTGCGGACGTCTTCTGCATGATTTACGGCACGAAGCCGGGAACGAACCCCGAGGTGGACCCGATCACGTTCTCAGCCGGGTTGGGTGATTGGCTTGAGGGTGGCGCTCTCGATCCCGTGAAAATCCCCGCCGGGGGCGGTCCGCTCGCCTACCCGGACATCCCCGTGGGTGAGTACCAGGTCGACTGGGCGTGCGCGAACAACTATTCCGGTGAACCTGGCCACGAGGAATGGGGAACGCCGGGGGCGATTAGCGCCTCTGCGACGACACAACCCGTCCTGGTCACTGTCAGCGCTGTGCCTGCGCCAGCTCCGGCTCCCGGGAGTGGGTCTGCCTCAATTTTCGGTTCCTGAGAATCAAGGCATCTGTTCCCGTGTCGCCCAACGCTCACCCGGTTTGAACTCGGTCCCTGAGCACGGTGGTACGTACAGCGTCGTATCGCAGTGGCGACAGAAGTACGTGCGATGCCCGCCGTGCCCCGCGCTGGCGCACCCGCAGACCTCCCACCCGACCAGGCACGTTCCGCCGATCAAATCGTGACCGTTGGGGCACTGGTCAGGGGCGGTTTCTGTGGACCTCACCTTCTGATCTTCGCACATATGTTCGACTTTGCTGCTATGCTGGTTATGCCCCGGTCCGGAGGGAAGCCGGCCGGGGCATAACTCCAGTTCAGAGACGTAAACGCGACGCCGGCGGTCTTGTGCCTATCGGGCAGGTCGGTACCGGGTTTTCCGCTGTCATGCGCCGCCGGTTGCGGGACCTGCTCGCCCTGCTCGGGAGGTCGACGAGCCCACTGGCCGCATCGTTGGCGTATGCGGCAGATCCGTGGATTCGCTGGGCCGAGGCGAAAGTCGTTGTCGATGTGGATTTTCGGGAATTCACCGGCGGGGGCCTCCGGCATCCCTCGTTCAAAGGGGTTAGAGCAGACGTCCCGCCTCGCGATGTCAGGCGCAGCTCTCTGCAGTAGGCGCCACAAGTCACGACCAGGCAGCTCTGCATCAGCGCGTCGCTAAGATCGGCTCGATCGCCGACTTCCTTCAGTGGTTCGACAACACCACCCACGCCGAAGCGAACTTCGACGAGCACGGCCCGACCGTGCTCCGCGGCGATGGGCGAATGGACCTGACCGTATACCCGGACGGGCGAATCGATCTGAAGTTCGACCCGAAGAAATCAGACCAACAGCAGTAGACGGACAGGCATCGCCGCCCGGTTCTGCCGCCCGGTTCTCTCACTGCCCGCGATCAGTTCCCGACATACCGACCCAGGGGGGAGGGGACATGTCATCTCCCCAGTACTCTGCGCTCATGTGTCGCTCGAAATCACACGGAGCCCGCCGGTGCCCGGGGTGCGGTAGTTACAGTGCCGCAGCGAAAGCGAACGCGAACCGCCGGCACGGCCGTAACGCCCGGAAGAAGGTCGTCGACCACCTGAAAGAGCAAGGGATGGTCGAGACAGCGGCCGCGGTGCAGTCGGCGCCACCGAGCATTCTGCCGGAGTTGATGGCCGCGTTGGGCATCGACCAGTCGGTGCTGGGGGACACCCCGATGCCGAGTGTGCACGCGAACCCGCCGTCGGCGAAACTGCTGATCGCCCACGCCGAGGCCGAGCGGGCGAAGTTGACGGGCCCGCAGATCACCTCGGCGCAGGCCGCTCTCGATGAGGCCGAGCAACGCCTCGCCGACGTCGATGCCGAGGCCGAGGAAGCCCGCAAGGCGGTCAACCGAATTCGGGCCCGACTGAGGAAGGCCAAGAAGGCCGTCGAGGACGGCACCGGCTCACCGTCCGACGTCGCAACGAAGCAGCAGGCCCTCGACGACGCCAAGCAGGCGCATCTCGACGCCAAGCGCAGGCAGGTCGAGGCCCGGGAAGATCTGGCCGCGGCGAAGTTCGGGATGCGCGACGACATGGCCACTGGCGCCGAGCGTGATGCGTACTATGCCTCGCTCTCGGATGACGAGGTCGATGCGATCGCCCGGTCGGTGAACCGCCGCGCCGCACCAGAAGCCGCAAAGGCACTGGCCGAGGGCGGACAGCCGACCCTGTCATCGACACCGCGGGATACCAGCGTCTACAACGCCGGCACCATCGCGATGGAAACCGGGTCCGGTGTCACCGAGGTCGAGGGCCGTGTCCTCGATGGCGGCACCGCGATCTACCGGCGCGGGTCCTCGGATTTCATCATTCTGCAGCGCAAGGGCGACGCCTACCATCCAGTGGGCCAGGCCACCGGCAAGAACGATGCCCTCGCGAAGGCCAACTGCATTCCCGTCCTGTCGGAACCAGAAGCGCTACCCGCGAACGCCACCGAGCTGCAGAGACAGGCGCACGCCATGAAGGGAGACGTGGCACTCGAAGTGGCGCGTCGAGCTGCCTCAGGTCTCGCGTCCACTCCGGCCGCGCAGCAGGCGGTCATCGACGAGGAGATGGCCGAGTCGAAGGACAAGTTGACCGATTCCGCCGGTGGAGGCCCGGTCCGCGCAGACATCCACGACGGCATCAAACGGCACCGGCGGACGTTGCGGCAACAGTCTGCAGTAAAGGCTGGCGAGCAGGCGCGCGCGAAGGCCCTCGCCGATGGCGCCAGCAAGGCGGAGGCCGACGCCGCCTACGCCAAGGCCCACCGCCGGGCACTCGGTATACCGACCCTCGGTGGGGGCACGATTCCGCATTTCGACCACGAGATCCCTCCGCAGAGTCTCGGCGCGGACAAGCACGCCAGCCTCTGGCGGAGTGGAATCCGCGCCTACGGCAGGGAAACTGCCGACGACTACGCCGTGATCGCTCAGCGGGCCGGTGACCTGAAGTCGTGGGGCTTCCAGGTCGGGCCGGGGGGCCATGTGCAAACGTCGAACATCGGCGCGCTGACCACCTCAAACACAGCGTTCGTGCAGAAGGTATTGAGCTACAAGGAGCGCAGCGCACTGACGACCTACACCGGTGGCAGCTACCGCTCGATCAACGCCGCCATCACCGGCCGCGACGCCAACCCCTCTGGACACGTGAAGACCGTGGTGTCCCAGCTGGACTCAGCGTTCGACAAGTTCCGTGAGCACAATCCGAACACGACACCCATGACACTGGTTCGCGGCACGCAGATCCCCAGCGGGTGGAAGGGCACCACCGAGGAGTACATCGACTCGACGTTTACCGTCGGTTCTAGGATGGAGATCGGCAAGGTGACCAGCTTCAGCACCAACCACAGCACCGCCCACAACTTCGCCGGCCACCCGCCGTACATGATGGTCGTCCGCACCCGCGACGGACTTCCCGTCAAGTCCATCTCCAACTACTCGTCCGAGGACGAGGTCGTCTTGCCGATGGGTACCAACCTGCGGTGCGTGAAGGTCGACCACCACGGCATCAGCGGCCGGCCAACGGTGTACATGGTCGCCGAAGACCTCGTCGCCGAGGCCGAAGACGGCGGCAGCTCCGCCACGAAGGTCGCCTAAATCCATATTCAGCAGCCAAAATGACACGTCCCCTCCTCGAAGGGGCTGACGGAAGGACCCCCACGATGGCCGCACTCAACGACGAGCAGCTCGACGAGATCCGTCGGCACCTCGACGAAGGCATGACCCCAGACGCGATCGCGGACTACCTCGGCCGCGTCGCCGACCTCGATCTCATGGACATCGAAACTGTCCGCACCGCCGCCAACGCCATCGCACGAGGACAGACCCCATGACCGTGACACCGTCGATCGACCAAGACGCGACACCGACCGAGGGTTTCGCCATCCGGTACGCCAACGCACTGACCGGCCTCGCCGCCGGCGACGCCTGGGGATACCAGGTCGAGTTCACCAGCTACGCACAGATGCCGGCCTACCCGGTCGCCCCACCGGCCGGGACCTGGACGGTCTCCGATGACACCCAGATGACCATTGCCCTTCACCGGGCTCTGGCCGAGGTCCCCGACTTCGCCGACATCGAGAACGTTACCGACGCCATCACCCGACAGTTCCTGCTGTGGCAAGTCGACCCCGACAACACCCGCGCCCCAGGCCGCACCTGCATGACGTCGCTGCACAACCTCCGCGCAGGCGCCCGCTGGTACGACAGGGACGGGGCCGTCGAATCCGCCGGCTGCGGGGCCGTGATGCGCCTGGTCCCCACCGCCTTCGCGCCCGAACCGTATTGGTTGGGCCTGACCGCCCTTCAGGCCGTGATCACCCACAAGCACCCTCGGGCCGTCGTCCCGGCGCTGCTGCTCGCCGATGCCACCCGCCACGCCCCGGCCCAGCGCGGACAGTTCCTCGAACATGCCCTCACGACCGCAGCGCAGATCTACAACGGCACCAGCACCTGGACCGAGGACCCCTACCTACAGGACGTCCTCGCCCCGATCGCAGGGGACGTGTCATCTTTACTGGTAGATGGCTTGAATGACGACGTGGCCGACGCGCTGATGCGCGCCGCGGACAGTCGGGACCGACTGCAGGATGTCGAGCCGGCAAGCTACGGCGACCCGTGCGCCGGCATAGGTGAAGGCTGGGAATCGGCCAGCGCCGCCGCCCTGGCTCTCCTGGTCGCCGACATGGCTACCGCCCCGGGCGACGACGTTCCCGCGCTGACCGGCCCCCAGGCGCTCGCCTTGGCCTCGACGAGCAACGGCGACTCCGACTCCATCGCCTGTATCGCCGGCGGAATCATCGGCTCCGCGCACCCTGAGCCCGACTACTGGGCAGCGAGCGGACTCAATCCGACTTTCGAACCCCGCTACGCAGAGGAGCTCGCCGCCGCAGCGCGTCAGGGGACGTGTCGTCCGCCCTGGTAAAACGCGGTATCGGCGAGCCGCCGCCAGCTCGTTGATCGGGATTCGCTCCAGCGCTCCGCCCGTCGGCACGACCTGTGCCGGCGGGCATTTCGCTATCTAGGCGGCGTCCCAGTCCGCCCAGCCGGTCGACCTGTCGAACGTCTCGTCCCGCCCGGAGGCGCCCCTCAAGGTTTGACATCACAGCGTTACGCTGTAAGGTAATTCTTGAATGAATCACGAAGACAAAGGGGGAGCCGCGATGTACGACCTGCCGATGACCAACCTGCCGGCCGCGCTGGCGCAGATCGACAAGGCCAACGCCCGCCTGGCGCGCAACAACATCGCCGACCGGTTCACCTACGTCCTCGACCCCTACGCCCGCGAGGAGACCAACGCCCTCGGCATCACCACCGCGCAGCAGCGGGTGCGTCTGAACCTGTCCGCCCCGCGGATCGGGTTCGACGGCTGGGTATTCGTCGCCCGCCTGGTCGAGGAGGAGGCCGGCTACGTGACCTTCTGCGCACCGGGGCAGAACCTCGATGGCTGGACCCGCCCGGACACCCCGCACTGCGACTACTGCGGCAAGTTCCGCCGCCGCGCCAAGCTGTACGTGCTGCGCCACAGCGACACCGGCGAGATCAAGCAGGTCGGCGCCAGCTGCATCACCCTGTTCCTCGGGGTGAAAGTCGCCGGACTGTGGACCCTCGAATACGACCTCGACGAGCACCTGCCCGCACTGGGCGGCGAAGAATGGGGCGAACCGGCGGCAACCCGTGGAGATCGGTCGCTGCACAAGCTCGACACCATCGCCCTCGCACTGGCCTTCTCCAACGGCGGCCGCGGCTACATCGCCCGCGCCCGGGCCCGCGACCGCGAGATCCCCGCGACCGCAGACACCATCGCGACCGCCGTGTGGGGTCTGCAGTTCATCCGCAACAGCGAGGTCCGCCGCGAACTCGAAGACGGCGTGACCGAGGCCCGCCGGATCCGGGCCGATCAGCCCGAGCTGATCGACGCTGTCCTGGCCTCCGCCTCGACCGTCGATGCGGCCAGCGACTACGGGATGAACCTGCGCACCCTGCTCGCCGGGGACTACGTGTCCGCGAAGTCGGTGGGTATCGCCGCATCGCTGGTCGCGGTCTACGCCCGGCAGCAGCAGCAGCTGCAGGCCGAACGCGCCACCCTCGTCCCCGGATTCGTCGCCCCGAAGAGGGCCAAGGTCACCGACCTCGACGCCACCGTGACCGTCTCCCGCATCATCGACGGCCACTACGGCGCCAAGACCCTGCTTGTTCTTCGAACCGAGGAAAATCAGCTGGTCAAGTGGTTCGCCACCGGGCTGCGCGACTTCGAGCCCGGCCAGCGGGTGCGGATCCTGCGCGCCACCGTCAAAGACCACGAAACGTTCCGCGGCCAGGACCAGACCGTGGTCACCCGCGCCAAGCTCGAGGACCTCGAACCCGCCGCGTAGCGCACACCTCAGACACGGCGCGGCAGACCGGATCACCCCGGCCTCCCGTCTCCGCCCCCGGAAGGACTCCGCCCATGCCTCCAATGATTCGCCCGCACTTCAGTTACAACGACCCCACCCTCACCTCGCCGGAACCGGGCAAGGGCCTGGTTCTCGAAGTCGGCCTGATCTTCTCCCGCCCCGGCATCGGCCCCAAGGGCGGTGGCCAGTACGGCGGCATCCCCCTGTCTGTCGGCCCCACCACCACCCTGTTCCGCCGACACGACGGCATCGAAATGCGCCTGCCGAATACCGATTTGCTGCTGTGGCACACGCCGTTCCTCACACAAGCCCACTACCGCGGCGTCACAAGCCTGCACCGACGCCCCGGTTGGGAATGGCTGACATGGACCCTCGCCGACCACGTTGCCTACGACGGCCGTCGCAGCGGTCCCCGCACATGGCGTCGTCCCCGTCGCCGACGGGGAGGCCTCACCTCTGGTGATCGTGCCGTGCGGTGGACGCAAACGCGACGAGCCAGCCCCCGCTGGAGCCCTCTATACCGGCTCCTACCACCGACTTTGCCAAGAGGCTGCCCGCCGACTGGCACCCCTCGACAGCATCCAAATACTCTCCGGACTGCACGGCTTACTCGACCTCGACACAGTCGTCGCCCCGTACGAAATGCGCCTCGGCCGCCCCGGCTCCGTCACCGCCGACACCGTCCACGCCCAGGCCGCTGACCGAGGACTCCTCGGCGCCCCGGACGTCGTCGTGCTGGCGGGGCGGGACTACAGCCGGATCGTCACCGCCGTGTGGCCGCACGCCCGCACTCCGCTGGCCGGCAGCCGCAGCATGGGCGAACAGCTGCAGCGTCTCGCAGGAATCGCCGCCGGTGGAGGTCTCGACCACACTGGCCTGCATCAGAAGTCGGCATGACCCAGACATGTGGGTATGCCGCGCTACATTGCCCACCGGGCAACTCATGCCCGGTCTTGGTAGGGAGGAGACAAGAATGCTGAACGTTGCAATGCTCGCTCTGGGGGTGGCGTTTCTGGGCGGGGCGCTGTATCCGCTGCTGGGGGTCGTGCGGAGCTGGAGTGATGGGGATCGATCCAAGAACCAGGCGACGGTCGCAGCCATGTCGCTCGTCGCCCTCTATGGCCTGCTGTTCCTCTACTCCGGGGTGGCAGGGCTTTTCGGCGCACGACTGTCCGCCACAACCATCCTCGCTTTCTTCGGCGTAACGGTGTTGGTCGGTACGGTCTTCGCGGTGGCGAGCTTGTACTCGAAACGCCGCGCATGGTCGCTGGACAACGAACTGCGGGCCGCATCTGGCCGCCCCGACCGCCGTCACTGGATGCCGCCGCTGTTGGTTGGACTCGTGTGGCTCTTGGGCGGATTCATCGCCCAGTTCGGCGTGCTGCTCCTGGTGGCCAGCATGAGTATTGGTGAAAGCTCGCCTGAGACCACGACGGACGACCTCGGCGCGACCGTTGCGATTGTGTTCATGGCTGCCGTCATGGTGATCGCTGCTGGTGCTGCGGGCACCCAGAAATGGCGGCTGCACCGAGAAGAGAGCCGACTGCAGGTATCTGACCGCATGCTGGCGCAGCGAGGACACGGAGGCGGAAGTGGATGAATGAAGACGACAACATCGCGGCGACCTCCCTGGACTGGTCCACGGTCGTCCTGAAGGAATCCGAACCGCCGCCGTCCCGCCCAGCGGAAGACGGGCTGATGACTGTGTTGCTCGGCGTCGTCGTTCTCTCGATCGGCGGAACCATTCTGACGGCGATCCCGCTGCTGTTCGCCGGGGCAACGGTCGCGCTGGCAGCCTTCGCGGACGTCGAGGTGAGCTTCCTCACCGACCACTCCGACGCCTTCTGGACACTGGCCGGCGCAACCGCGGCGACAGTCCTCGTGGGGGCGCTGCAGTGGGCGGCATGACAGCGATCGGCGCAGCCAGGAACAAGCGAAAGCCCAACGAGATCACCGGCAACCGATTGGCCGCTGCACCTCACGAGGTGCGCGAACTCATGAGTGACGCTGTCCTGACCGTCGAAACGATCAAAGATTCCCGCGTGGCGAGAAGGTTTGTTCACCGACGTGGACCTGCGGGCGGCTATCTGGGACATCGGCTCCCGGGTTCTCGCGGCCACAGAACTGCATGACGCCATCACCGCGGCGGGCGAATCCGGTAACGGGCGCGCTTGCGCCTGAGGACGACCAGACCTACGCACTGTCGTGCGCCCGAATCGCCCACGCAGTCCAGGCGTTGCGATGTGCGGCCGAAGCAGTAACGCGGCTGTCGGCCGAACTCGCCACCGCGGATGCGCTCGCACAGCAGGGCGCCGAGCGTGCCGAACGAGCAGAACAGGCCGCAGGGCGAATCGGGCGTCTGGTCGCGGCGCAGGCCACCACCCCGACGACGCCGGCCACGGCGGTCACCGACCGCAGTGAGACGATCACCACCCGGACGCTCGCATACAGGGAACTTCGTCAGGCCTGACCTGGGATAACGAAACCCCAGCCCCTCCCAGGGCTGGGGTTTCGTCTGTGTTGGGCGAGGCGAGGATCACGTCAGCCGATTCGGTGGACCACAGACGCGCGGGGACGTGTCATCACTGCAGTTCAAACGGTGTTACTGGCGCAAACCGCGCTTCCCGGTGAACTACCGCGCAGTGGTGCGGGCGTCGACGAATCGGCGGATGACCTTGTCCCATCCCATCGACTCGAGGAGTTCCGCGGCGGCGACCCGTGAGGTGAGTGACCGCATCACGGCGATGTCGAGATCGCCGCTGATGCCCAGGACATCGTCGAGGCGCAGGCAATCGACGTATCCGTGGTCCGTCCAGGGTTCGACGTGGCCGTCCCAGTCCGCGGTGTCGGCGTACGGCCCACCGAGACGCAGCTTTCCGCTGCGGTGGATCATCACGTACCGGGGAACCACCTGCATCGCCTCGTCGGCATTGGCCAAGGTCACGTCGGGATCGGCGGCGGGATCTGCGCTCGCTAGCCGGCGGTCGTAGGACGCCGTTTTGACCGTCGCGACCTCGACCAACGCCCGCACATAGACCCATCGAGCCCGCTCGACCGAGTCCGCCCACGCCGATTCCTCATCCGCGCAGGAGAACACGTTCTCGGCCGAGGTCCGGATCAGCAGCCTCGTCCCCACCCGTTCGTGATCGGCAACCAGGTCCCCGTCGACGACGAGTTCGTCGTCGTACTCGCGGACACCGGTGATCGCCGCCACCGCGAGCACCTCGTCGTCCGGCGCGGTGACGAACAGTTCACGCTCGGAGCCGACGTTCTCGGCATCACCGGGAAAGGGGCCGCGACCTCTGGCGAACGCTTCGGACTGGGTCAATCCGGCCCGAAACCCTGCCTCGGTCACCCCCAACGGATGATCGCGCACCACTCGCAGGTCACCGAGCCGAACCCTCAACGTCACAGGTCGATCCTCCCCAATTCATCTCCGGCACACCGCCGGAGCACCGTTAGATGATAGCTATTGACCTGCGACGATGCCTCATCAGTGTGGCCTAACCGAAGTGAAAAAATGTGGGCCGAGCTCCGCTTCTCGAACTCGGACACGCCGATGATCGTGTCCTCACTCAACCACCTCAGGAGCACCCTTTTCGTGTCAACGACGCGGCCGAACCCTTACTTCCCCAGTAGGGTCGCAGGCATCTGTTCGACCGACCGAGGGGGACCGGTGACGGGTTCTGCGTCCGAAAAGATCATCTCGCCCGCATCACGGGCGTTCTGGGACCGCAGTTTCGCGGGCCGTCGCGCGATGTTCGAGGAGCTTCGTCAGCGTTCGCCGATCGAGTTCCACGCGGAAACGGCCGGTCCGGGCTTCTGGTCGGTCGTCGGATACGACGACGTGGTGGCGGTGAGCCGGAACCCGGAGGTCTTCTCCTCGGCCAAGGGCTTCACCATCGACGACGTCCCGGTCGAGATCCTCGAGTTCGCCATGTCGATGATCGCCATGGACGACCCCCGTCACCGGCGTCTGCGCGGCATCGTGCAATCGGCGTTCACCGCGGCGTCGGTGCGGGGCATCGCCGAGCGGGTGCGCGGCTACGCTGCGCAGATCGCCGCGGACCTTCCCCGAGATGCCGAGTTCGACTTCGTTCCCGACGTTGCGACCCGGTTGCCGGTGCAGGTGATCTGCGAGTTGCTCGGGATCCCGGAGAGCGACCGGCCGATGATCCTGGCCGCGGCGGCCGACGTCATCGCCGGAGGTGGTGATCAGGAGTTCGTCACCGCACCCGGCGGCGCGGCCGGCCTGGGCCAGATCTACGGGTACGCCCTCGAGCTGGGCGAGCGACGCAAGACGGATCCCGGCGAGGATCTAACGTCCCGGCTGGTGTCGACGGTGGTCGACGGCGAGACCCTCACACCGACCGAGTTCGGTTCGTTCGTCATCCTGCTGATCACGGCTGGTTTCGAGACCACCCGGCAAGCATTGGCCTGGGCGCTGCATCTGCTCACCGAGCACCCCGACCAGAGAGAACTGCTGCTCGCCGATTTCGCCGGCCACATCGACAACACGATCGACGAGGTGATCCGCTACGCCTCGCCGGTGCCCTACATGCGGCGCACCGCGACCGTCGACACCGAGCTCGGCGGCGCCCACATCGCGGCGGGGGACAAGGTCGTCATGTGGTACCTGTCCGCGAACCACGACGAACGCATCTTCGACGGTCCGGGCCGGTTCGACATCACCCGCGCGAACGCAGGCAAGCATCTCGGTTTCGGCGCGAAAAACATCCACCACTGCCTGGGTATGAACCTCGCACGGCTGGAGCTGCGCGTCATGCTCGAAGAACTGTTCACCGCCCATCCCGCCCTCCACGCGGTGGGCGAACCGGAACTGCTGCTCTCCGCGTTCATCAGCGGCATCGATTCACTTCCAGTCCGGACACGTGACTGACGGTGCCCCGAGGCGCCACCTCGACCACCGGATAAAAGAAGCCTGACCTGCGAAGATGACATGTCCCCTCCGCTCTGACTCCAAACGGGACATCGAAGAGTCACCGGGGTCACTCGCTCACTCCGGTATCCGACTTCGGAGAATCGTCTAGCGGCAGAGTCTCCGAACGCCGAAACGCCCCCGTCCTCCCAGCGTGGACGGGGGCGTTCCGGGGTCGGGAGAGACAGCCGGCGGGCAGGGGCATGTCATCTGTGCAGCTCAGGGTAGAGAGTCGAACTCCAGTGACATCGAATGCGGGCGAACGCCAATCACTCTGAGCGTCGGCGCCGAGGCTTCTGCACATCGGTGCGCGCGCCCTGCCCGGGTCTGTTGTTAGCCCACTCGATGACTTCGCCGCGCTTCCACAGCGGCGTTCGCCCGATCTTCTCGACCGGGGCCGGCGCCTGCCCCCGGGCGACATACGAGCGCCACGTCGAGGCGGAGATCTCGGTGCCGGACTCGGCCTTGATCAGGTCGATGCACTCCTGCGAGGTGAG
>NZ_NSDZ01000015.1:0-177155 GCF_002300155.1 Rhodococcus sp. ACS1 | reverse complement strand
GTCGATGGGCAGATAGGCTCCACCGGCGGTGAGGGTGGCGTAGACGCCGACGACGAAGTCGATGGAGCGGGCCATCCGCAGTGCCACAACGGTTTCCGGGCCCACTCCTTGGGTGATCAAGTGTCGGGTGAGCCGGTTGACTCGAGCGTTGAACTCAGTGTAGGACAGTGTTCGGTTTCCGTCGATGACCGCGATGGCGTCGGGTGCGCGAGCGACCTGCGCACCGAACATTGACACCAGCGTGTCGGTGGTTGTCGCATGATCGGTGTGGTTCCAGTCCCTGATGACCAGCTGTTTTTCGGTGGGGTCGAGGAGGTCGATGTCGCCGACCGGGCGGTCGGGCTCGGCCACTGCAGCCTCGAGGAGTCGGATGAATCGGTCGGCGAACCCGCGCACGGTGTCCTCGTCGAACAGGTCCTGCGCGTAGATCAGTGCTGCGTTCAGCCCGGTGGGGGCGGCCTTGTCGCCAAAACACTCGCTGAGGGTGAGGGTCAGGTCGAACTGGGTGGCGGCGTGGTCGATGTCTTCGATGCGGGCGGTCAGTCCCTCCAGTTCGAGCTCCGGGTGCTCCTGGTTCTGGAAGGCGAGCATCACCTGGAACAGTGGGTGTCGGGTGGTCGATCGTGCCGGGTTGAGGGCCTGGACCACCCGTTCGAATGGCACGTCGGCGTGCTCGAACGCGGCCAGGTCGGTCTCTCGCACCGTCGAGAGCAGCTGGGTGAAGCTGTTGGCAGTGTCGACCGGGGTTCGGAGCACCAGGGTGTTGACGAACATGCCGACCAGATCGTCGAGGGCCGGGTCGCCGCGACCGGCGACCGGGGTGCCGATGACGATGTCAGTGGTGCCCGATGTCCGGGCCAGGAACACCGCGAACGCGGTGTGCACCACCATGAACACGGTCGCGGTGTGCTGTCGTGCTAGCGCGGTTGCCGCGCGGTGGGTGGGCGCGTCGATGGTGAACTTGTGTGTTCTTCCACGGTGGGTGACGGCGGGCGGCGTTCGGTTCACGGGCAGCTCGAGCTGTTCCGGCAGCCCGACGAGTGTGGAACGCCAGTACGTCAGCTGGCGGGTGAGCAACGAATCGGGGTCGTCGTCGGAGCCGAGTAACTCCCGTTGCCACAGCGTGTAGTCCGCGTACTGCACCGTCGGTGCAGTCCAGGCGGGTGGATTCCCATGGGAGCGAGCGGTGTAGGCGGCCATGAGATCCCGCGCAAGCGGGGCGATCGAGGAGCCGTCGGCGCAGATGTGGTGCAGCACTACGGCGAGCACATGCTCGTTTTCGGCGGTCTCGAACAAGGCCGCCCGCACCGGTACCGATGTGGTGACGTCGAACCCGGCCGAGGCCATCGACATCAGCCGCGCGGCAATCTCGTTCTCGGTCACCACGGCGGTGGTGACCGCCCCGCTGACCTCCGCCCCGGGGACAACCACTTGGTGCGGGCCGGCCTCCGCTTCGGGGTAGATCGTCCGCAGGGTCTCGTGCCGGTCCACGACGTCGGCGATCGCTGCCAGCAGTGCGGCCGAGTCCATGGGTCCCGACAGGCGCACGGCGATCGGGATGTTGTAGACCGGTGAGTGAGGATCGAACCGGTTGAGGAACCAGATCCGTTGCTGCGCATAGGACAGCGGGATGCGTTCGGGCCGGGGCCGCGGCAGCAGCGCTGTGTGTGCACCCGCCGTCGCCCGGGATTCGAGCCACCCCGACAGTGCCCGCACCGACGACGCCTCGAACAGCACCCGCATCGGCACCCGCGCGTTCATGGTCGAGCCGAGTCGCGACACCGCCTGTGTGGCGAGGAGGGAGTTGCCTCCCAGGGTGAAGAAGTCGTCGTCGAGTCCGATGCGGTCGTGGCCGAGGATGTCGGCGAAGATGTCGGCGACGATTCGCTGCTCGGTGGTGACCGGTGGCCGGAACCGGGGTGTCGGTGGTACGGGTGCGGGGAGTGCGCGGCGGTCGATCTTGCCGTTGGGGGTCAGCGGTAGTGCGTCGAGGATGGTGATGGGGGTGGGCAGCATGTAGTCGGGGAGGCGGTGGGCGGCGAAGGCGCGGATCGCGGTGGGGTCGAGGGGGGTGTGGTCGCGGGGGACGACGTAGCCGACGAGTTGGTCGCCGGTGTGGGGGTCGTGGTGTATCGCGGCGACGGCTTGGGTGATGTCGGGGTGGGTGGTGAGTGTGGTTTCGATTTCGCCGAGTTCGATGCGGTGGCCGCGGAGTTTGATTTGGTGGTCGCGGCGGCCGAGGAATTCGAGGTTGCCGTCGGGGTGCCAGCGGGTGAGGTCGCCGGTGCGGTACATGCGTTCCCCCGGTGGGCCGTAGGGGTTGGCGACGAAGTGGTGGGCGGTCAGTGCGGGTCGGTTGTGGTATCCGCGGGCGAGTTGGATTCCGGCTACGTAGAGTTCTGCGGTCACGCCGGTGGGGACGGGGCGGAGTCGGTCGTCGAGGACGTAGGTGTGGGTGCCGCGGATCGGGCCGCCGATGGTGATGGGGCCGCTGGGTGGTAGCGGGCCGCTGCAGTTGCTCATCACGGTGGTCTCGGTGGGGCCGTAGCCGTTGAAGAGGCGGCGTGGGTGTGGTGCGTCGGGGGTTGTGGCCCAGCGGGTGAGCAGGTCGGGGGTGCAGGCCTCGCCGGCCGACAGGACGGTGTGCAGGGTGTGGAGGTGGGTGGGGTCCATGGTGGCCAGGGCGGCCGGTGTGATCACGGCGTGGGTGACGTGGTTGCGGTGGAGGAGTTGGGTGAGTTCGTCGCCGCCGAAGACGGTGGGTGGGGCGATGACCATGGTGGCGCCGGCTCCGGCGGCGAGGAGCAGTTCGAACACCGAGGCGTCGAAGCTCGGTGATGCCACGGCCAGGGTTCGGGAGTCGGGAGTGGTGGTGAATCGTTCGCGTTGTTCGGCGGCGAGGTTGGCCAGGCCCTGGTGGGCGACGGCGACGCCTTTGGGGGTGCCGGTGGAGCCGGAGGTGTAGAGCAGGTAGGCGGTGTTGGTGGTGTGCAGGGGTCGGATTCGGTCGGTGTCGGTGATGGGTCTCGAATCCATGGTGTTGCAGCGGGTTTCGAAGTCGGGGGTGTCGATGACGAGCCACGGCAGTGGTGCGGGCAGGGTGGTGGCGTGCCGGGTGGTGGTCAGCCCGAGTGCGGCTCGGGAGTCCGAGAGCATGTGGGTGATGCGGTCGTTCGGGTGGTTCGGGTCGATCGGGAGGAATGCGGCGCCGGTTTTGGTGGTCGCCCAGATCGCGAGGACTGCTTCGGGGGAGCGGGGGAGTGCGATGGCGACGGTGTCTTCGGGGCCGATGCCTTCGGTGATGAGGATTCGTGCGAGTTGGGAGGAGGTGGTGTCGAGTTGTTCGTAGGACAGGTGGTGGTCTCCGTCTGTCACCGCCGGTGTGGTGCGGTCGTGTGCTGCGGCGGTGGCCAGCAGTTGTGGCAGTGTCGTTGCCGGTTGTGCGGGGCCGCCGGTGCGGTCGAGCAGTTGCCGTCGTTCGTCGGTGTCGAGGATGTCGAGGTCACCGACCCGACTCCCCGCATCGGCCAGTATGGCTCCGAGAACACGCAGGTACCGGTTCATCAGGGCCTCGACGTATGGTTCGTCGAACAGATCGTGGAGGTATTTCAGGTGTAGACGGATCTGGGTGTCAACGGTGATTTCCAGGGCGAGGGGGTAGTGAGTGTTGTCGTTGGCCCTGACACCGGCCAGGGTCATGCCGTCGATCGCGCCGACCTGGTCGGCCAGTGCGGCCTGCTCGACCGGATACGACTCGAACACCGTCAGCGTGTCGAAAAGGGCGTCGGCTGTCCCGGCCGCCTGCTGAATCTCGGTGAGCCCCAGATAGTGGTGATCGAGCAGATCGGCCTGTTCACCGTGCATCCGCGTCATCAGTCGCGAGATCGACTCGTCCGGATCCGCCCGAACCCGCATCGGCACCGTATTGATGAACAGCCCGATCATCGATTCCACCCCTGCGAGCTGAGGTGGCCGTCCTGACACGGTTCCGCCGAAGACCGCGTCGTCGCGGCCGGTCATCCGCATCAGCAGAATTCCCCAGGCCGCCTGCATCACCGTGTTGACGGTGATATCGAGCCGGGCTGCCAACTCGGCCAGGGCATGTGTCGTGCACTCGCCGAGGTCGGCGGTTACTTCACCCGCCCGCGAGGAGATCTCTCGGCCCGGGTCCGCCGGTGCAAGCAGAGTCGGGCCCTCAACACCCTCGAGCGCCGCCGCCCAGGCCTGCCGCGACGCCACCTCGTCCTGGTCGGCGCGCCATTCCAGATAATTGCGATACGGACGGGCGGGAGGCAACGCAGACGCCTTGTCTCCGGCGGCATAGTGCGCGAGCATTTCCGTCATCAGCAGCGGCATGGACCACCCGTCGAGCACGATGTGGTGATTGGCGACGACCAGCTCGGACCGGTCCTCGGCTACCGTGACCAGTGTGAACCGGATCAACGGCGGTGCGGTCATGTCGAAGTGCGTGGCCTGGTCCTTGGCCAGCAGTCGCGTCAACGCGTCCGGGCGAGCGGTGTCGTCGACTCCGCGTAGATCGACTTCGCACCATGGCACCGGCACCTTATCGAGCACCAGCTGCACGGGTACGCCATCGGCTGCCTCGACGAACGCCGCCCGCAAGTTCGGGTGCCGATCCAGCACCGCCTGTGCCGCCGCATGCAGCCGCGGGGCGTCCACTCGGCCGGTGAGTGTGAACACGACCTGCATCGAGTACACGTCGACCGACGACGCGGCCAACAGCGCGTGGAACAACAGACCCGACTGCAGCGGCGTCAAGGGCCACACGTCCGTGATCGCCGGATACGATGCCTCCCAACGGTCGATGTCCGATTGCCGTGCGGTGATCAACGGCAGATCCGACGGTGTCAACCCGCCCGCGCCAGGGGTCTGCGCATGCGCGGCGAGCGCGGCGAGCGCAACACACCATTCCTGCGCCAAGTCCTGCACATCGGACCGCCCGATTGCACCCGTCGGGAACGTGAACGCGGCGCCCAGCACCGGACCCTCGCTGCTGTCGGTGACGATCGCATTGATGTCGACAACGCCGTTCGCCGGCATGTCGGCATCTCCCGGGGCGGCGATGTCGCCGAGATCGCCGCACGGTGACCAGTCGGCCGCCTGCGCTTCGTTCGGAACACCACCGCCAGACACCCGGCCCAGGTAGTTGAAGCTGATCTGGCCGACCGGCAGCGACCGCAACTGCTCGGCAGTTTCCCGATTCAGGTAGCGCAGCAGCCCGTAGCCGATTCCCCTGTCCGGTAAAGCCCTCAGCTGCTCCTTGATGGACTTGACCGCCACGCCGGCCGCGGTGCCACCGGCGAAGGCCTCGTCGAGATCGGCGGCCCCGATATTCAGACGCACCGGGAACGCACTGGTGAACCATCCCACCGTTCGAGACAAATCCGCTCCCGCGGCAATCTGCTCCTGACGGCCGTGTCCCTCGAGTTGGATCAGCGTCGAGGATTCGAAGACCTTTCGCGCGCGCCGCCACCGGCAGACGGCCAGTGCCAACGCCGCCAGCAAACCGTCCTCGACGCCGCTCTGGAACAGTGTCGGCAAGGTCGTCAGCAATGACGCCGTCACCGGCGCCGGTGCGCTCACCTCGATCCGCTCGACTGTGGATCCCCGATCGACAGCCGCGTTGAACGGGCGGAGGCCCAATACCGGGTCGGACGCCTGCAGCAGTGCCCGCCACATCGGCAACTCTGCCGCCCGCGCCGGGGCCGACGCTTCCTCCACCAACGCGTGCGCCCACCGACGCATCGACGTCCCGACGGGATCTAACACCGGAGCATGCCCAGCGGACACCGCGGCCCACGCGGAGGCCAGGTCCGGCAGGATGATCCGCCACGACACCCCGTCGATCACTAGGTGGTGCGTGACGATCAGCAACCAGCCGGGCCGCTTCGTAGCGTTGGATCCGGACCGGAAATCGAGCCACACGAACTGCACCATCACGCCCGTGGTCGGTGCCAACCGCCCCAATGCCGCGTCCAATTGCGCCGATGCCAACGCCGCCGCGGCGTCCTCGTCGAGATCGGCGGTGACCTCGATCCGGCGAACAAGGCTGTCCACATCGACGGTGTCCGACCCGGCGACTTCGAGGCCCCACCCGCGCTCGTCGTCGCCAACCAGTCTCGAGCGGAAGATGTCGTGGTGGTCGAGCAGGGCGGCGACCGTCGCCACCAACCCCGCGCGTTTGATTCCGGGCGGCAACTCCACACGCATGTGTTGCGAGAATCGACCGAAGCGACCACCCCGCTCAATCAGCGCCCGCGCGACCGGGGTCAGCGGCATCCACCCGACACCGCGACCCGGCAACTCCTCGAGTACCACCGGCTGTCCGGAGTCTTCGGGAAGCTGCGCGACTTCAGCCAAGCTGCCGACAGTCCTGCGTTCGAATACATCACGTGAGGAGAACAGCACGCCCCGGGCTTTCGCACGCGACACCAACTGAATAGCGACGATGCTGTCGCCGCCTAGCTCGAAGAACGATTCGTCCACTCCGACCCGGCCGAGGCTGAGAACGTCGGCGAAGACGTCGGCGATAGTTTTTTCGATCGGGGTGACCGGCGCCCGGAACTGCCGCTTCAACGGCGCCGGGGCGGGCAGTGCTCGTCGGTCGATTTTGCCGTTCACGCTCATTGGCATCCGGTCGAGGATCACGAACACCGACGGCACCATAAAGTCGGGTAGGCGCGCACCGACAGTCGCGGCGAGGGTTTCGGAGTCGACGTGGGCGCCCGGGGCCGGCACAACGTAGGCCACCAGTTGCGCGGTGACTGTGCCCTCGCGCACCACCACCGCAGTTTGGGTGATGTCGGGGTGGGTGGTGAGTGTGGTTTCGATTTCGCCGAGTTCGATGCGGTGGCCGCGGAGTTTGATTTGGTGGTCGCGGCGGCCGAGGAATTCGAGGTTGCCGTCGGGGTGCCAGCGGGTGAGGTCGCCGGTGCGGTACATGCGTTCCCCCGGTGGGCCGTAGGGGTTGGCGACGAAGTGGTGGGCGGTCAGTGCGGGTCGGTTGTGGTATCCGCGGGCGAGTTGGATTCCGGCTACGTAGAGTTCTGCGGTCACGCCGGTGGGGACGGGGCGGAGTCGGTCGTCGAGGACGTAGGTGTGGGTGCCGCGGATCGGGCCGCCGATGGTGATGGGGCCGCTGGGTGGTAGCGGGCCGCTGCAGTTGCTCATCACGGTGGTCTCGGTGGGGCCGTAGCCGTTGAAGAGGCGGCGTGGGTGTGGTGCGTCGGGGGTTGTGGCCCAGCGGGTGAGCAGGTCGGGGGTGCAGGCCTCGCCGGCCGACAGGACGGTGTGCAGGGTGTGGAGGTGGGTGGGGTCCATGGTGGCCAGGGCGGCCGGTGTGATCACGGCGTGGGTGACGTGGTTGCGGTGGAGGAGTTGGGTGAGTTCGTCGCCGCCGAAGACGGTGGGTGGGGCGATGACCATGGTGGCGCCGGCTCCGGCGGCGAGGAGCAGTTCGAACACCGAGGCGTCGAAGCTCGGTGATGCCACGGCCAGGGTTCGGGAGTCGGGAGTGGTGGTGAATCGTTCGCGTTGTTCGGCGGCGAGGTTGGCCAGGCCCTGGTGGGCGACGGCGACGCCTTTGGGGGTGCCGGTGGAGCCGGAGGTGTAGAGCAGGTAGGCGGTGTTGGTGGTGTGCAGGGGTCGGATTCGGTCGGTGTCGGTGATGGGTCTCGAATCCATGGTGTTGCAGCGGGTTTCGAAGTCGGGGGTGTCGATGACGAGCCACGGCAGTGGTGCGGGCAGGGTGGTGGCGTGCCGGGTGGTGGTCAGCCCGAGTGCGGCTCGGGAGTCCGAGAGCATGTGGGTGATGCGGTCGTTCGGGTGGTTCGGGTCGATCGGGAGGAATGCGGCGCCGGTTTTGGTGGTCGCCCAGATCGCGAGGACTGCTTCGGGGGAGCGGGGGAGTGCGATGGCGACGGTGTCTTCGGGGCCGATGCCTTCGGTGATGAGGATTCGTGCGAGTTGGGAGGAGGTGGTGTCGAGTTGTTCGTAGGACAGGTGGTGGTCTCCGTCTGTCACCGCCGGTGTGGTGCGGTCGTGTGCTGCGGCGGTGGCCAGCAGTTGTGGCAGTGTCGTTGCCGGTTGTGCGGGGCCGCCGGTGCGGTCGAGCAGTTGCCGTCGTTCGTCGGTGTCGAGGATGTCGAGGTCACCGACCCGACTCCCCGCATCGGCGGACAGGAAGCGGTCGAGGAAGGACAAGAAGCGGTGGTGATGGCGATCGAGGTCGTCTTCGTCGTAAAGATTCGGGTTGGCCTGGAAGTCGATGTGTGTCGTGGTGCCGCTAACGCTCGGGTAGATGTTGACAAACAGGTCGTCGACGAGACCGGAGGTCAAGACGTGCAGTCGGCCGGGGTGCGGGCCCAGCCGGATCTCTCTGCCGGCCGGCATGATGTTGAGAGTCGGACCGAACGAGCGATTTCGACTGCTGTCCCTGCCGAGATCGCGGCAGATGTCCTCGCGCCGGTACCGTTGCCGCCGCAGCGCCCCGGTCAATTCGAGTTGTGCGGACTTGAGCAGTGCTCCGATCGTCACGTCCGCGCCCACCTCGAGTTGGACGGGCACGACATTGGCCACCATCCCTCCCGAGCGCCGCAGCGGTGCGGTCGTTCGGGCCGAAACCGGAAGACTGAGGACGATGTCCGATCTGCCTGTCATCCGGGACAGGAAGGCGGCAAGAGCAGCGACCACGACAGGTGCCGCACTCGAGTTGTGCTTTGCGACGACCGAATCGAGCATTGCGGCTACGTCGTGTGCCAAGGCCGCGCTGGCAACTCGCGGGTGCGCATCGATGGGCGCTGACCGCCCGGCCAGCCTCGTAGGCTCCGGCAGTCCCGAGGTCCGTTCCGCCCAGTACCTTCGATCCGCTTCGAAGCGATCGGAGTTCCGGTAGGCAGAATCGATTTCGACGATCTGCGCGGGATCCAGAACGCGGAGCGGCGGAGCGTCGACACCGGCAACTGAGGCCGAATACAACTCGGCGATACGTTGCATCAGAGTCATGGCGCCGTAGCCGTCGAGGGCGATGTGGTGGATGCGTGAGTACCAGTAGCAGTGCCGGTCGCCGACTCGGAGTACCGACGAGAGTGCGAGCGCATCGTGGAGGAGGTCTATCGGGGTGCTGAACTCGCGGCGCATCCACTGTTGCGCGGTGACCCTCGGGTCGTCCTCCGCGCGAAAGTCGATTCGCAAGATCCCGCCGTCGGAAGAATCGTCGACCAGTTGATACAATTCACCGTCGTGATCTACCAGGCGTAAGAACCCGGAACCGAATTCCCTGGCCGCTGTGCGACTTGCTGCTTCGAGCAAATCGATATCCAACTCGCCGAAGACCTCGACATACTGCGCGATCGTGATCGGCAACTCGCCGGCCAGTTGTTGAGCGAACCAGATTCCCTGCTGCGCGGCAGACAAACGACACGCTTCAGGGGGAAGGCTGGCCCGCGAACCCATCTCATTTCCTGCGATCAATGGTGGGGCGGTGTCCACGACTTTCTCCGTTCCGAGCGATCCCGGCCCTTACGGGCGCGCAAGGGTCGGGTTCAGGCCCGACATCGGCAGGCACGTACTGCACGGATGTCCGCGCGCACGTGGTATGGGTAGGTTCTCCAGCGTTGTCGAAATGTGTTGTCGCGTTGGCAAAGAACTTGTTCTCGGCGAGTAATGCGAGCGCTGTCGTGAAGCGGCCGGGACGGTGCTCGACGACGAGGCTGCCGCCCGCGTGCAGGAGCCGTGCCGCCGCAACAATGGTTTGCCGGGCAAGCTTCAGCCCCTCTGCACCACCGACGACGGGCCGTCGGTGGTACTCGCCGCACTGTGTGGGAAGGTCTTCGTCCTCGGGGATACACGGTGGACGGGCGAGGACCAGATCAGCCGTACCGTTGAGGCCCGGCAGCAGATTGGGCGCGGTGACGGCGGTTTCGTGAAGCACGATCGGGCTCTCGCCGAGCCGGATCTGACGTTCGATGTTGCGTCGCGCCACGGTCAGGGCGGTCGGATCCACGTCTACGGCGTGCACACCGGCATCGGCTCGGGCATGTGCGATTGCGAGGGCGATCGCTCCCGAACCGGTGCACAGGTCCACGACCACTGGTGTCGTGACATGTGAAATATCGGCGAGAGCCTCGGCAAGGACGAGTTCGGCGTTGGCCATGGGCTCTGGCACACCGGGGCAGACCCACACCTCGACACCGCCCAATTCAGCCCGCGAGAGTCGTCGCCCAGCTCGATCGATGGTGGCACTCTCGGTCTGCGGACTAACGCTGTGGGCGCGGGCGGGCGATCTGCCGGTGCTGATCGTGAGGGCTCTGCGCATGGCGGCCGCCTTGACCAGGGTCTCGGTGAACTCCTCGTCGGGATCGGACAATGCGACGATGGCGCCCCCGATCCCGAAACTCACGGTCCCGTGCCGGGACACCATGGTTCGGATGACGATGCTGAGGTCGGCGGTTCCGTTGATCGACAACCAGCCGAGGGCGCCTGAGTACACACCGCGCGGCCCCTCTTCCAACCGATCGATGATTTCCATGGTCCGGATCTTCGGCGCCCCGGTCATCGAGCCACCTGGGAAGCAGGCGCGCACACACCCGACCGCAGTCGCGTCACTGCGCAGCGTCCCCCGTACCGTCGACACGAGTTGATGTACCGGTGCGTAGGTCTCGACGTCGAACAATCGCGGTACGTGCACCGAACCGGGCGTGCAGACCCGTGAGAGATCGTTGCGCACGAGGTCGACGATCATGAGATTCTCGGCACGGTCCTTTTCGCTCGTCAGCAGGTCCTGGCGAAGCGCATCATCCGCCGCAGCGGTTGCACCCCGAGGCCGGGTGCCCTTGATCGGCTTGGACTCAACGACCCGGTCGGTGCCCACGCGCAGAAACCTCTCGGGTGAGGCACTGAGAATGTCCGCCGCATCGAACCTCAGGAGTGCTGCATAAGGCACCGGAGTGAGGGATCGGAGGTAGGCGAAGGTTTGGACGGGGTCTATCTCGACATCGATCTGGGCATGGTTCGTCAAGCACACTTCGTACGTTTCTCCAACCCGAATGTTCTCCAAACAGGTACGGATCTTGCTGAGGTAGGTTTCGCGGTTGTGGCGCAGCGTCATGCGCGGGTCCGCCGCCGACCTGATGAGCGGCCGCGCGGGATGAGCCTCGTCGGTCGTGACGGGCATCCGGTAGATCACCCTCGCCGTACGGCGCATCCAGTCACGATTGTCGGGGTCGTGTGCCTGCTCGCTGAGGGCCAATAAGTAGCAGCTGCCGTCGGCGTGGTCGATCACGACTGCGCGGTCGGCGAACACCAGGGCCGCGTCTGGTGTGTCCGCGGAGTGTTGCGCATTGCCGTCGGCTTCAGCCTTCAACTCGTAGCCCAGATAGCCGACGTAGCCCAGATCGAACGGGAACGGCAGGTCCTGGGATCGCGGCACAGCACGAACCCGCAACTGTTCGTCGAGGTAGTCGAAGAATGGTACGCGTCGTTTCTCGTCCGGAACGCCCGAACGATGCACCAGGACCGTGCCGTCCGCAACGCTGTACGTGACGTACTCGGCACGCGGGCCAGATGCGTCGCCCATGATGGTGAAGCGCGCCTCCGACTCCACCGTGGAGCTGCCATCGAGCCAAAAACTGTTGGGGCCGTGCGCGAAAAGGCGCTCATACACCGTCTGTGAATCGACTCGCCGTTCTATCCGCTGGGTTTCCACCACATACGGCGATAAGGTCCGCGGCCTACGTCGAGGCCTCGGTGCGGATCCCTTCCGGCGGGTCGGGGTGAGGTCACGGAAGTTGGCCAGGAGCTCATGTCCGTGATCGGTGCAGACCGATTCCGGATGAAATTGCAACCCCCACAGCGGGCGCAAACGATGCTTTACCCCCATGAGGACCCCGTCGGAGGTCCACGCCGTCGCCTCCAGCTCATCAGGGAGGTCTTCGACGGCGAGAGAGTGATAGCGGACGACCGACAGAGGCGAGGGGAGACCCGCGAACAGTTCTCTACCGTTGTGAAATACCTCTGAGTTGCGACCGTGCCTCGGCTCCGGTGCCAAGACGACATGCGCACCGAACAGTTGGCACAACCCCTGATGGCCGAGACACACTCCTAATGTCGGAAGCCCGCCCTGCAGAATTGCCCGCGAGCTGATGCCGAAGTCACGTTCGCTCGCTGGATGACCAGGCCCCGGAGAGATGACGATATTATCGAACTCGGTCAGTTCCAGCGCACACCAGTCCACGTCGTTGCGCACCACCGTCGGCGGGCACCCGTTGACGTCGCTGAGAAAGCTATAGAGGTTGTATGTGAAGGAGTCGTAGTTGTCGATCAACAACGTCTTTGTGAACATCGCTGTGCCCAGTTTCAGCGTGAGGGATGCGACACTACGTTGTCTCTCGCCGGTGCAACGACTTGATGAGGTCCCTCGACTTAGTGCAGGAGCTTTCGTCTGAGCGCGCCCCCCGAGCGCCCTCCTCCAGCGCGGGAAAGCTCGTGTGATTCACCGACTGGAGGCGAAACGGCCGACGTTGTGGGATGAGGCGCCACGCCGTGAAGTCCGGCCGCACCGGCGATGGTGCGGATGATTGCCACCAAGACCTCGCGACCCGTCGGCGCGGGCGGGAGGCGCCGCCGACCCTGAAGAAACTGACTAGATGCGCCTGACTGCAGGTGATGCCCGCTCGTGCATTTTCAGTGACGAGCCGAAAGAGGAGAATCGGAGTACTCGTAGCGTCGGTCCCGTGGGTCTGGTCGACATGGTCTGATCCTTTGAAGGGCTAATTAGCATGTCTATCAACGCAACTCGCCCAGACCCCGACAACCCGCGCGATGCGCGCACCTCACCTTAAGTCACAAAAGTCTGTGGATACAAGGTCGCCACTCCGGTTGTGATTGGCAGAGTAAATGGTCGGTTCTATTCACCAGTAAATCCTTTCCCGAAATCCCCACCCTCGGGCTCTCATCCGAAAATGGGGTGAGGTGCGTGCGTCGGGACACGCGCTGTGTTGTCGGTGTGAGGTGGTCTCCCGAGGTTCGGATCGGTGGTGGTTCGGATCAGGCTGCCGGGGTGGAGGGGGACGGTGTAACTCAGAGCCTCGGCCCACGAATGTGATTGCGTTTCTTGATGTGTCGGGCGGCCGGCTTGCCGCATCGTCTTCGTCATCCTCATCCGCGAAGAACCCGGCGAGCTGCTCCACGTGGATCTGCTCCTGACCATCGCCCCATCACGTTCGCACTCTCGGTTCTCGCCCACGGGCCCAGTGCAGCCCGTTGGCCGACCGCTATGCCACCTGGTTTCATCGCCACGCTCCCCGAGGACCAACCGTCTCGGACGGGCGAGGCACGACGACGTCTGATGCGAAGTCCCCGTCTCGGCGCCCAGCGCACCGCCTGCGCACCCGCGCGCCGCACAAGCCGTGGGGCCAAGCGGCCAGCGCCGCCGACACGTCCCTGAAACTGCGCTACGCACCACCCGGGCGGTCAGCTCCCCTTCGTGGACGGCAGTGACCGGTGCCCAGGCTAGCGGCAGTGTCGACGGAACGACATCGATTCGGTTCGGCCGGTGGTGTCGTCGCGCGTAGAAGCGGTCCCGCTACTCGTCGAGCAGGATCAGGCCCCGGTGTCGGACCCGGTGATGCTCGCGGGCGATCAGCAGGTGGACGGCGGCGGTGTGTCGGGTCAGGGTGTCGGCGCGGCGGGCCGCGTTCTCGTCGCCCAGCAGGTACGCGGCGGCGCGGTCGCAGTCGATGAGGAACCGCTCGAAGGCGAGCCGGGTGGGTGCCTGCTCGTCGAGGTGGGTTTGCGTGATCACCTCGACCAGCTGCAGGGGCACGCGCAGCAGCCGGTAGGGGAACCGGAGGAGGGCCATCGTGAGGCCGCCGAGCGTCACACCGCGGATCGTAACTTGATCGATATGTCGTGTGGGACAGCCTGGGGATTGTTGATGCGGAAAACAGGGGGTCCGGCTTCGGCTCGCAGCCGTTCCCGGGGTGGGATTCGAGTCGCGCTGTCGCGGGTAACCCGAAAACCCCATCCGAGGCGACACCCGCGTACGGCTGCTCCGAAGCAGGACAAATCCGATGACCTCACACCGGCACGTCACCATCGATCATGACGAGATCCGCGGGTGGATTCAGGCGCATCGCGGCGCGCCGGCACGATCGGCGGCGCACACCGACACCGCAGGCGCTCTGCATATCGATTTTTCCGGGGTCCGCACCGGCGAGCTCGTGCACATTTCCTGGCAGGAGCGGTTCACCGCGTTCGATGCGCAAGGCCTCGGTTGTGCTATCCGGATCCGCATCTACGTGGCGGAACGAGCGCGTGGTTCGAACTGGTTCCCCGCGGTCGCGCGGGCGGGCTTCACCCGTGAGGTGAGCGGCGTGCCCACGTCCCGGGTGCCCGGCACTCACGGCGGAGGTCGGCGAAGGGCGCGGCAATGCACGACGGTGCCGGAAGAGATCGCCTCGCCCGGTGTGCTCGTACTCGGTCAGGTCACCGTTCGACGGGTCATGTCCGCTTGGTGATGCTGTTGTCGGCGGAGACCGAAGCGTTGGCTGGGTGGCGGCCGAGGAACAGTGCCAGCATCGCTCCCGCCGCGCACACCAACGACGTGACCAGAAATATCCCGGTGTACTCGGTGAGCAGAGCCCGGTCGACTCCCCCGGTGTACTCGGCCAGCTCCCGTGCTGCCTGCTCGGGAGGTTTGCCCATGGGGAACGGCACCTGCAGGTTCGCGGTCAGGCCGTGGAAGCGGTGCAGACCCCACGCGGATAACGCGGCAATCCCGACGAGCATCCCGGTCATCCGCGCGACCACCACGGCGGCCGAGGCGATCCCGTGCTGGGTCGGCGGCACGGCGCGGAGCACCGCAACGGAAAGCGGCGCGATCACCAGGCCGAGACCGAGCCCGGCGATGGCCAGGTCGATGTCCAGCCGGGGCACCCCAATCGGCCCGACCTGGTACGGCGCGGACAGCACGTCCATCGGCCACCTGGCCATCCGGAAGTAGCCCGCCGCGGCCAGCAGCATGCCGGCCGCCGTGACCACCCGGTCGCCCAGCCGTGCTGCCAGCAGGCCGCCGAGCAGCGCGCCGACGGGGAGCGCGGCCAGGAACCTCAGCAGCAGTATGACCGCTCCCCGATCGTCCCGGTCGAGCAGCGACTGGGCGAACAGGTCGACGTCCACCAGGGTCACCATCAGCGCGATGCCTGCCGCTCCGGAAACCCCGAGCGCGGCAAGGAATGCGCCCATCTGCACGTCGACCGGGTCGATCAGCCGGGTCTTAGCGCGCAGCTCCCAGCCGACGAAGGCGACGGTAGCGACACCGACCCCGACCAGCATCGGCCCGCCCCACGGTGGCAGCACGGCGGTGCGCGGGTCCGGGTTGTACAGGCCGACGACGGCCAGCCCGAGGGCGACCGCGAGCAGCAGCCCCCCGGCCACGTCCACACGGACGGGCTGGTGCGCCGGATCGCGGCGCGGCACCGAAACCTGCACCGCGATCATCGCGAGCACGCCGAGCGGTACATTCATCCAGAACACGCCGCGCCAGCCGGCGATGCCGAACGCGCTGGACCACAATTCAAGGCCTGCGATCGCCACCCCGTACAGCGGACCCAGGACACTGCCCAGCTCCTGCGCGGCACCCACCGCGCCGAGCACGTTCGACCGCCGGTGGGTTGCCCACAGGTCGGCGGCAAGCGCCATGGTCACCGGCAGCAACGCCCCACTGGCGACACCCTGGACGACCCGCCCGGCAACGAGCATGGGCAGGTCGCCGGCGAACGCGGTGATCACCGAGCCGACCAGGAACCCGGCGAGGCAGCTCTGCAGCACCAGCTTGCGGCCGAACCGGTCCGATGCCTGGCCGAGCAGCGGCATCGCGGCGATGTAGCCGAGCAGGTACCCGGTGACGATCGGGGTCACCCGCTCCAGTCGGTTCACCGGGATCAGCAGGTCGTCCATGATCTGCCGGAACATGCTCACCACGACGTAGGTGTCCAGCGCGCCGAGCAGCACGGCGAGCGCCGCGGCGCCGACGGCGACGGTCCTGCGCCGCCGCGGGATCAGCTCGACACTCACGGCGGGGGAGTCACTGTCACGGGCTTGTCCAGCTCGGACACCACCACGTCGACGGTCGGGGCGTCTGCGCCGTCCGGCTTCGGGAACGTAACCAGCGCTCTGATCGGGAGGTGCATGCCGTCCTCCTCGAGCCAGACCGTGATGTCCACCTCGGACTCGACCCCGGGAACGATGTTGCCCACCGCGTCCTTGTCCGCCCGTCCGGTGATCTTGTACGCCGGTGTCCCGTCAACCTTCTCCCTCGCCTCGGTCTTCGCATCCGTGATGCCGGTCAGCACCTTCGCGAAGCCCCGGTCCGGGTCGAGGATGGCGGTCGGGTCGTAGTACTCGGAGGTGAGCGAGGACGGATACCGCTGAAACGTGCCGGTCGGGCCCCTCAGGTACAGCGAGTCGTCGACCAGCACGAATTCACCTTCGATCAACTGCCCGGCCAGGGTCAGCTTCACCGTGCCCTTCGCGCCACCGGCCGGGCCGCCCTCCCTGGTCAGGTCGCCCTCGGCGGTCTGCACGCTGATGCCCGGAATCGAGCCGGTGACGGTCATCGTGAAGTGTGCGCTCGTGATGTCGCGGAGGGCGGCCGCGGACTCGGCGAGCAGCCTGTCCGCGTCCGGCAGGTTCGCGCTCCCTCCCGAACTGTCGTTGGTGCAGCCGGTGATGACCGCCGCGCTGAACGCGAGGGTCCCGAGGAAGATACGGCGGGAGAGCATGCCCGCATCGTAGGACGCCGGCTCCGACAATGCCCGGGCTTGCGGCCAGTACCGGTGTCGTTGCGGGAACGCCCGGCCCCGGGGTCACCGGGCACGAACGACTTTCACCGGCCGAACCAGCTCGTCGACCGCCTCCGGTGTGGTGAAACGCCGACCAGGCGTGGCCGGCGACCACCGGTGCATCGACCAGGTGGGCGTACTCGAACGCGACCGCTCCTGCACTGAGCTCGGGGTCGTCGACGCCGACGACGACGGGCCCGGTGATCGGACGGCGCTCCGGGTTGTCCCTGCCAGATCGTGACGGGACAGGAAGCGTGTTCGGTGAGAACGATGGTTCTCGAGTTTCAAATCCAGGGGGTCGGCAGTTTTTTCGATACCGCGTCGCAACCATGTGACTAGCCCATCGCGGGATCGAGAACTCCCACCACCGGCAGGACGCGTCGTTGCGGGGCCGGGGCCGCACCGTGCGGGCGCGGCGCCGGCGCTCCCAGTGTCGTACACCGCTCTCGAACCCCCTCGGGCGCCCGTGTCCTCTGTCAGCGAATCGTCCTTGCGCTGGACCCCTTGACCTGCGGTGAGGAATCTTGAGTGGCGAACCGGACTTCGTTGAAGCTGCTGCGGGGCCGGGGGTCTGGTCGACTTCGCCATTGGATCTTGCTTGATTTCGCGTGAGTATCCGTGGCGGAGGATTCCCGGGGCGAGACGGGTGACCGTTCGGTGGTGGTGCGCCGCGACCGACGTGCCCGGCGCCGACGATCGGCATCACGGCCGTTTCACCTGGCCCAACATGTGCGGAATTGTGCAGACGCGGAAGCTTCCCGATCGGTGAAGCAGAATGGGATGCCATGGATGACGTGGAGTTGGTCGAGCAGGTGCGGCGGCGTTGGGAGCAGGGTGTCCCGCCGAAGGTGATCGCGCGTGCTCTGGGCGTGCGGCCGTCGGTGGTGGCGCCGTTGGTGCGACGAATCGCTGCCGAGGCCGCAGCGTCCCGAGGATTGGGGCGGGTGCTGGGGTGCTGGGTCAATTGCGGCTGGAGTGTCGGGCTGGGCCTCGAGGGTCATCCGGAGTGGGCGGAACTGGACGCTCCCGCCGGTGAGGCCGAAGGCTTCGCGCAGGTGTTGGTGGCACGAGAGGGACGGCGTGGTCGGGCGACGCTGCGGGGCTACCTGGCCGACGTGCACTGTCTGGGGGTGAAGAACGCCCGTGACCCCGAAACCATGGACGCGGGCAGGATCCCCACCGCCGTCCGCAGGTACTACGCGGCGTTCGACCGTCCTGCGGTGGAGATTCCGATCGAACTCGGCCGTGAACTGATCCGGGGGGCGGCGGCGTATGCGCGCGGGCTCGGTTTCGAGCCCGCGGACGCGTTCGATGGTGATGCCGCCGCGTTCCTGGGTGAGTGGGACGGGCCGGGGCGGATCGAGTTCGGTAGGGACGGTCAGCCGTTCTACCTCAACGGGCCCTACGACAATTCGGCTGCTGTCATTCGGACCCTCGAACGGTCCGTGGGTGCGGGGAACTTCCACTTCTCGGTGGCCGCGGGACCGATGTGATTGTCACGAACAAACCCGCCGTCGAGGGGAACGCCCGACTCCGTGGGCGGTGAGCCGAGCACCAGCAAATGCCGGCACGCGAACGGGAAGCGCCGCGACCAGCCGGACACCACAGATCGACCGGCATCGGTGTTCGATGGGATCATGGGGGGCGAGCGGCGGATGTTCGCCTGCGGCTTCACCGCGGGCGGTGTCCCCTACGGGTGTTTCGAGGACGTGTCGGACGACGACGCATTCGACGGTGTCACCGCGGATCCGTTCGGCTGGCCCGGCACGCGGCCCCGGGCCGGTCGGTGCATCCTGTCCGGCCCACTCGACTCGACCCGGTCCTACATGTGCGCTCTCGACCGCCGGCACCCACATTTCGAGTGTGGCGGTGCCGAAAGTGCATGCCGAGACCCGATTTCGGTTGGTCCGGCGGGCCTCTGTAATCGGCATGATCGATCACCTCTACCGGTGGCTGCTTCGCCGGCACGCACCGGACCTACGTCCTAGCATCGGCCACGCGCCACCATCCAGCCGAATCAGAACGATCAAACCGTAGTGGCAGAACGAGCAGCTCGGGCAAGATTCACTGACAAAAAGGAAGATCAACTGTCACAGGACAGGCGCCCGGGCCGCCCCCATACCCGTCGATTCAGCACCGGCTGTCGGTTCTCAAGCGATCTGGCGGTTGGCCCTCGCCGTGAGCTGCGGTTCGCCACTTTGGCCGATGCCTTGCCGCGACGGACGATCAGGACTCCCTGACACCCAGTCAGGAGTGGTTCGGGCACAACAGGAACGCTGATCGGGCATTTACGCGAGAACCCGCGCCGCTCAGCTCAATCCCGTAAGCGGATTGGCGGATTCTGGCGGTCATCGCAACAGCAGTCGTTCCATCTCTTCGATGGGTGTGCGAAAGTCTAGCCGTTTCCGGGGGCGCTCATTGAGTTGCCGTGAGACCCACTCCAGGTCTGCTTTCGAGTGCACACTCAGGTCCGAGCCTTTGGGAAAGTACTGACGGAGTACGCCGTTCGTGTTCTCGTTGGTCCCGCGCTGCCAGGGCGCGTGGGGATCACAGAAGTAGATGTCGATCCCGGTGGCCGCGCTGACGCTCTTCCAGTCCCGCATCTCCGAACCCTGGTCCCACGTCAAGGTTCGGCGCAGGTTCGTGGGCAGCGTCTCGAGCTGTTCGGTCAACGCGGGTGCGGTGTGCTCGGGCTTGTATCCGTCGGGCAGATGAACGAGCATCACGGTGCCGGTGGAACGTTCGACGAGTGTGCCGATTGCGCTCAGATTCCGTTTTCCTATAATGAGATCACCCTCCCAATGTCCCGGTACTGCACGGTCTTTCACGTCTTTGGGGCGGTCGGCGATGTTGGCCATGTCGGGGATCCGGTTCTTGCGCTGGCCGGCCTTGCGGCTGGGTCGGCGCAGTCCACGTCCGGTCCGCAGCGATCGGGTGAGGGTGTGTTCGAGTCCGCCGCGGGAGGGTTGGTAGAGCGATTGGTAGATGGTCTCGGTGCTCACCCGCATCTGTGGATCGTCGGGGAAATCGAGTCGGAGGCGGCCCGCGATCTGTTCGGGTGAATGGCGCTCGGTCAGGGATTTCTCCACTGTCTCGCGCAGCTGCGGATGGGTTGCGAGCTTGGACGGTTTGGGCCGGGACGCCCGGTGGTAGGCGGCTGCGTGCGCCGATCTGGCTCGGTACCGCCCGGAGGTTTCACGGTTGCGGGCAATCTCGCGCGAGATCGTCGAGGGACTCCGGTTCAGGGCTTTCGCGATGTCACGAAGGGTGTGACCTGCGGCGATGCCGATGGCGATCTCTTCCCGTTCGGCGAACGTCAAACACCGGCCCTTGAGGTTGCGGCCACGCCGGGGACGCACCCCACCGCAGGCCGCAAGCCACCGAGCGCCCTGTTTGCGATACGAGCCGGCCGCCTCGGCCGCGTCCGTGATGAACTCACCCGCAGCCATCCCTGCCCAGAACGTTTGAAAGATCTCCGGAACCATCCGATGAGAATATTTCGCCATGCACAACACCCTTTGATCAGTGGTGTTGCGATCACCGCACGAACCCAAGGATCCCGATCCGGGACCATGTCTCATGGAAGGCGCGCACGCTTCTGCCCGAGACAGCCGACGGTCGGGCACCCAGCCGACACCGACATCGGTTCCGATTCCGGATCCGGCGCGTAGCGACCACCCCGGCTCGGTTCCCGGCCGCCGGCGCCTGAGCGGTGAGAGGGTGCGGGGTATGACATTGCGGCTGCTGACCACCCTCGCGACCCTAAAGCGGCGCGGGCGTTCCCGCGCACCGAGGCGCAGGCGCTGAACGCGCTTCTGACGGCGAGGCGTGCAAGGCGGATTCAATCGGTCGTCGCAACACCTGGCTGTTGCAGTGAGCGTAGCTGGTCGGCGAAGACCTCGGCGGGGGTTCGCCAGTCGTGGATCTTGCGGGGCCGGTTATTGATCGCCAGGACGACGGCTTCGAGGTCCTCGGCGGACCACCTGGACAGATCGGTGCCCTTCGGGAAGTACTGGCGCAACAGGCCGTTCTGCGTGTGGTTGTACTTCCGGTTCCCGCTCAGTTTCCGTGAGGTCGAGGAGATGATGCTCGAACGCGGTGTCGTGGTCAGTTATGAGACGATCCGGCGGTGGTGCGCCAAGTTCGGGCAGGCGTACGCCAATCAGCTGCGCCGACGGCGGGCGCGGCCCGGTGACAAGTGGCACCTCACGAGGTCTTCCTCCGTATCAACGGTACTCAGCACTACCTATGGCGGGCGGTCGACCAGGACGGCAACGTGCTCGATGTGCTGGTCCAGTCGCGCCGAAACGCGTTGGCGGACAGGAAGTTTTTCCGCAATCTGCTCAAGGGCCTGCGGCACGTGCCGCGGGTAATCGTCACCGACAAGCTGGGCAGCTATCAGGTGGCGCACCGCGAGCTGCTGGGCTCGGTCGAGCATCGCCGCTCGAAGTATGTGAACAATCGATCAGAGAACTCGCACCAACCGACCCGGCAGCGCGAGCGGGCGATGAAACGGTTCACATCACCCGGGCACGCGCAGCGGTTCCTGTCCGCGTTCAGCGGAATCTCACCGCATTTTCGGCCGGGCCGGCACCGGCTCTCGGCGCCCGAATGGCGTACCGAGATGGCCGACCGCTTCGCGGTCTGGCGGGAGGTCACCGCGACCGACGTTGCCGCCTGAAGGAGAACAATCCGACAGCGTTCCATAACATCAGCTCCGAAACCAACTGCACTGCTACATATTTCAATCAACGTGACAGTGCCCTCCGGCGTGGTGGGCGATGAAGTTCCGGGAGGCGGTTGCGTTTCTGCCGGCGGGGGGAGTCGGCGAATTTGGCGTGGGCGGTCGGACGGCCATGAGGCGTTCGGTGCCGAGGCCGAGCCGCGGTGGCTGCACTGGAGCCTCGGAGAGGGGGGAGTGCGGCCCGCCCACGATGGGCGGGCCGCACATGGTGCGGGTCGGAGTGGTGTTACTTCTTGGGGGCGGGCGGCTGGTTCAGCAGTGTGATGAACGGATCCGCGTTGGCGGCCATGGCGCCGAGGCCGCCGATCGCGGTGCCGGCGAGGGAGGCGCCCGCGCCGACGAGTAGTGCGCCGCCGATGCATCCTGCCAACGGGCCCGCGCCGAACAGTAGTGCTGCGGGTGCGGAGATCACGGCCCCGGCCACTGCTCCGAGGAGGCAGCCGCCGACCAAACCGGTTGCCGCGCCGAGGAAGCCGCCGACGGCTGCGGTGAGGGTGATGTTGTCCTTGACTCCGGCGGTTGCGGCGGGCAGGTCGACCTGCCGCAATGGCAGGGTGACCGGTGTTGCGGCGGCCGGGTTGGTGTCGGTGGTCAGGGTTGCGGTGCGGCCGTTGATCTGTGCGGCGACGGGGTGTGCGAAGCCGTCGACGGCGAGCGACAGTGGCACCGACTCGACTGTTGCTCCAGAGGCGTCGCGGACGATCAGGTGGTTGTTCTCGTTGCTCAGTGACCCGGCCGACGTCTCGACGATGATCTGGTCACCGTTGCGGGTGAGGTTCCACCCGACCCCGGCGGCCGGGGCAGGGGCCGGTGCGGGTTCCGCGTGGGCGGTGCCGGCGACGATTCCCATCGACGCGATGGTCATGGCGGCGACCGCCATCAGTTTGGACATTCTCATGCTCGTGGATTTCCTTCTCGTGTGTTCCAGGGACCGAACGGTCCCTGCTGTGCTGGACGAGTCCCGCGGGCGACGGCAGCGTCGGTCGACGCGGCCGAAGGCGCTGAATCGCCGTCGTGAGGGTGTTTGACCCGCAGGCTGGCTGTGCAACAGCCAAGGCCGGGATGGTGTTCTGCTGAAGAGGGTTCCGTGGATGAGTCGACGTTCCCGTGCGTTCCCGTTCGTTCCCGTTCGTTGTTGTTCAGAGAGCGGGCGTGAGAGTGTCGGCCGGAGTGGGTGTCGAGGCTGCCGGTCGCCGGAGGTACACGGTCCAGGTGATCGCGGCGCAGAGGATGTAGAACGCGGCGAACACCCAGAATGCTGTGGTGGCGGACTTGTGTGTCCCGAGGTAGGAGGCGCGCAGGACGAGGTTGATGGCGACTCCGCCGAGGGCGCCGACGGCGCCGGCGATGCCGATCAGTGCGCCGGACATGGTGCGTGACCAGACAGCGGCGGTGGGTGCGTCGTGGGGGTGTCGTGCTGCGGCTTTCGCCGCGAAGATGGCCGGGATCATTTTGTAGACGGATCCGTTGCCGATTCCGGAGATGACGAACAGCAGGATGAATCCGACTACGTAGGCGGTCATGATGGTGGTGTTCGCGGCCCCGGGGGTGGCGTCGTCGACGGTGCCGGCGACGACGAGGATGCCGGCGGCTGCCATCATCGCCACGAAGCTGTAGAGGGTGATCCGCCCTCCTCCGATCTTGTCTGCGAGGCGTCCGCCGAGTGGGCGGGACAGCGACCCGAGGAGCGGTCCGATGAAGGCGATCTGGGCGGCGTGCAGGGCGGCGGTGGCTTGCATGGCGGGGGTCGCCGGAGCGCCGTTGGTGAGTCCGGCGAGGAAGTTCAGTTGCAGGATCTGGCCGAAGGCGAAGCTGAATCCGATGAATGATCCGAATGTGCCGATGTAGAGGAACGAGATGATCCAGGAGTCGCGGAATTTGAGTACATCGATGAGGGATCGTGCGTCGGTTTTCTGGTCGGTGAGGTTGTCCATGTAGAGGGCGGCGATGACGGCGGCGATGCCGATGAGTACCAGGTACACCGCGCAGACGATCTGTGGGCTGCGGTTGCCCCAGGTGGCGATCACGAGCAGGCCGATCAGCTGGATGGCCGGGACGCCGATGTTGCCGCCGCCCGCGTTCAAGCCCAGGGCCCAGCCTTTGAGTCGTTGCGGGTAGAACGCGTTGATGTTGGTCATCGAGGATGCGAAGTTCCCGCCGCCGAGTCCGGCGAATGCGGCGACGATCATGAACGTGGTGTAGGAGGTCTCGGGCCGTGAGATGAAGTACAGGGTCAGGGTCATCGGCACCGCCAGGGCCAGTGCGCTGATGATGGTCCAGTTGCGGCCACCGAAGGTGGTGGTGGCGAAGGTGTAGGGCAGGCGAAGTATGGCGCCGACCAGGGTGGGTATGGCGACGAGGAAGAACTTTCCGGCTGCATCGATGTGGTAGACCGCCGTGGGCATGAACAGCACCATCACCGACCACACCGACCACACCGAGAACCCGATGTGCTCGGCGAGAATGGAGCCGAGGAGGTTGCGGCGGGCAATGTTCTTCCCGCCCGCCTCCCAGGCGGCCTCGTCCTCGGGGTCCCACTTGTCGATCCGATGCCCGACCGATACGGGGGAATGGGATGAGTTCGAGGGTCGCTGAGATATCGTTGTCACGGCTTAGCTCCTGAGGTTGAAGATTCGCAGAACCATAGAGACGGAATATGTCCGCTCGATGGCGTGCGATGTCGGGACGCTTACACTTCGCTCACCCCGGAAACTGCGCCGACGACAGCACGCCGAAACAACACCGTGACCGTTGGGCAACACGCTCTATATATCCATATGCTCTGGTTGGCGCGTGTTTTCCGGCCACGGGCCAGGCGGTGTTCCTGGCCGCAGTGTGGGCGGTGTCGATCGTCGTGATCGTGTTGTGGGTGTCGGCGGCGGGCCCGGGTGGTGGTCATGGGGGCAGGGCGGGACCGAAGGCGTCCTGCCCGTAGGCTTCAGGATGGCCCGGAGTGGTGGGATCTCGACCAGGCATGCCCCACCGAAGGGCGAGTGCCAATGGCAAGGTCGGGCACGATGTTTCCGATCATGCGCGGTCAAGGGCCCGCAGGAACGGATCGGCAGCGCTCCACATTCCCGCGGTCGACCAGACCTTCTCGACCGTGCCCCACAGCAGCACCGTCGGTGTGTGACACGACATCGGTCCGGAGGCCGAGGCCGAGACAGACACGGAAGATAGGACGTGGATTAACGCGCACCGAATAGACATCGAAGTCGACTGTGCTGCCGAGGAAGAGTCGTCACAAACCGCGGCGACGCAATTCGCCTCGACCTACTGGGTGCGGTGATTGAGGAAGTTGTGCAGGATCACAGCGAGCGGTTGGCCACGTGCCGGCCGGAGTGCGCCGTCGTGGTCAACGCCCGGAATTCTGGATGAATGTCATTGACATCGTGCGGGTTCCAGGATCGATTCGGCGGAATGCAGAACCGACAGCCCTGGGGGCGGGACTGCGTCGACGGTGCCGGCCCGCCGCTGGGGTCTGGTCTGACTGCGAGTGAGCCACCGGTGTCACAGGTTTCCCAGTCGCAGGGCAGCACGCAGGCTGGGGGAGACGATTTGTGGTCGGTGCCCTGCCGCAGGTTGGGCTGTCCGCGGTCGGCGAGAATCTTCTCGGTGTCCCGCACCGAGTGGGTGCAGGTCGATTCGGGTGCGCAGGAGATGAGCGACAGCGCTGGGGTATGGGGATGGCGTCGGAGTCCACGACGGCGGGCGGGAAAGGTCCACTCCTTGTCGTCGGTCACCTTGGGGAACACGTCACGCCGCTGCGGTCGGTCACCGGGTTGGTCGGGGCGCATCCAATCCATTTCGTGTATCGCAGCAGGCCCCGCGGCGGAGGGGTGCACGCCCGTGTGGGCCGCCTGCGCCTGTTCCTCGTCGGCGCTGGGTTGATAGACGGTGTTGTGCCACAGGAATATCCGGGTGACCGTGGTGGTGAGGAAGTCGGGTTCGGCGCGAACGCGGCCGCCAACCCCCGCGTCGGTGGTGCGGACCCCGCGTGAGAACTCCGGTCGGCGGTGTCCGTGGCTGCGTTCGGTGTCGGTCCGGCCGAGCTACAGACGGAGCTTCCTGACATGGCAACCTTCACGGCAGACCCACCGTGGGCAGCCTCCGGGTGACGAATTGTCGGAAGTAGTCGACCTTCGGGGTGGTCACCAGCACCGGGAGGAGCAGGTCCCACGCCTTCGCGGTACGCGTGGGCAGGGCGACAGGGTTGTCGGTGGCCAGGAGGCGTGCTCCGGCGAAGAGTTCCACCAGGAGCTGACCGACTGCGTCCGGATCGGTGTCCTCGCGCAGGTCACCCTCGTCGATAGCTCGGCGGGCCAGGAGTTGGTAGGTGGATATCCAGGTCGCGAAGGTGTCCGTCTCGGAACTGCGGTAGTCGCCCATTTCGGTGATGAGGCGGAATGTTGCCCCCATCACCGCGTCGTTGAGGGCGGCGTCGACCGTGACGAATGAGATGCCGATCATGGCCTCGAATGCCGGCGTGGGGGAGTCGAGATATGGGGTGCACACGAGAGTGAATCGGTGTGTGCCCTCCTCGATGACGGCGCGGGCGAGTTCTTCCTTGGAGGCGTAGTGAAAGTACAGCGCCCCCTTGGTGGCCAGGGCCTGGGTGAGGATCTCGCTCAGCTTCGTGTCTGCGTAGCCGCGGCGGGTGAACACCTCGGCCGCGGCATGGAGCAATGCGCGACGAGTGATTTCCGCTCGCTTCTGGGTGGCCATTCACCTGCCCTTCGAGTACCGAGATCATCTGGCCGGACGGCTGTCGTGAACCGTCCTGAATGGGATTGAACGACGCACTGCACATGCATACCCGATGTGGAGGTTCGTCGCATGGTGTTCGGCGTGGCCCCTGTGAGGCCTTCGGTCTCGCAGAAGATGACCTGCCGCCCGCTTCTGGTCTTCGTCGACAAGGACTGCCCCAGGGGTGAGCCGGACGGGCGACGACGTTCAGGGCGGCGGCCGGCACCTCAGGAACGTGGGAAATCAGGCGCAAGGTGTCGGCGCCCCGACATCGGAGGTCCCACCGATGACCCGCCCCGCGAGGGCCGGGAGCGGGACTTCGTCACACTGCTCGCCGACTACGACGATCATGGCACCCTCGCCCTGGCGGAGATCGAGCAGTGGTCGCCGCACCCGAAGGATCGACGAACGGGACTTCCGGTCTTGGCCGTTGCCAAGGGGCAGGTGTCAGGTCGACCCAAGGCCGAAAACCGCTGTGTGCTCGGCGGGCGTGACGGTTCGAAGGACCGCGCGCGTGGCCCGTACTCGTTCGAGCGCACTGTCCTGTTCGGCGTTCATCGTCGTCGCGGCAACTGCTCCTGTGCGTTTCCGACGGCCGACATGAGGTCGCGTCCCAGGCGCTGATAGGTGCGCAGCCACACTGCGTCGACCGGTTCGTCGTGGAGGTGCGCCATCAGCGTTTCGCTGTTGCCGGAGTCCAGCCATCGGCGCATCTCGGTGGTGCGGTCCTGCACGGCGTGCAGCAACTTCTCCGGAACGGTCGAGTTCGTCATCGGGTGCCGTCCTCCCTTGCTGTTCACCTCAACGTTTTTCGTTGCTCATTGTGGGTGGGTGTGTTGGCTGTCGTGGCTTCGCCGTTGGTGGGCACCGTCAGGCGTATTCGATTGCGTCGGCCTCGTCGAGCGAGTCCCAGGCGATCTCGTAGCGCTTGCGGGTCATGTCGTCGGCGTCGGTGATGAGCGCCTCGAACAGCGACCGGGGGTCGGCGTGCCATGACCTGGCGAGGGCCTCGATCTCGCGCGGGAGAAGAGGCCGGACCGGGCGGCGGCGGAAATCCAGTCGTCGAAATCGCGCTCTCGGATCCGTTCGACTGCGTCGAGGTCGACCTTCCCGTCGTCGAGGTCGAACGAGAACATTGCCGCGACAACGTCTCGGGGCGACTGGCTGGCGATATCGGCGGCGACCCGGCCCGCGACGACGGGGTTGCGGACCAGCTGTTCTGTGGTCATGGCGACCGCACCTCCTCGAGTGGGCGAGGGTTCCCGACTCACTCTGTGTGTCGATTTGTGGGGGAAGCCTTAGCGGGCACATCGACAGATGAGGTGGGCGGCCGCGGCAGTGGGCGTCGGGCTGGCCGCAGGGATTCTTTGGGCACCGGTCGCGGCGGCGGAGGAGGAGGTTCCGGATCTACCCGGGGCGAGCTCGGTGTGGCAGGTCCCGGACCGGGTCGGTCCCGCCCAGAGCGCGCATCCCGATGCCGCACGGTATGCGCGGCAGCACCCGGGATCGGTTCCGCCTGGAGTCAACGATTTCACCTGCACCCCGACCGCCGTGCATCCGAGGCCGGTGGTGTTGGTGCATGGCACGGACTCGAATGCGTACTCGGACTGGGCGGCGCTCGGTCCGCGACTGGCCGGGGCGGGGTATTGCGTGTTCGCGCTGAATTACGGGGGTGCGCCCGGGGGCGACAACTACGGGACCGAGGACATGACGGTCAGCGCCGGTCAGCTGGCGCAGTTCGTGGCCGAGGTCCGCGCCGCGACCGCGGCTGCCGAGGTCGATATCGTCGGCTACTCGCAAGGGGCGACGGTGGCCCGCTATTACGTCAACCGGCTCGGTGGTGCAGCCATGGTCGATCAGTGGGTCGGTCTCGCCTCACCAACCTACGGGGGCACCCTGTTCGGTCTCGTTCCGGTCCTCGAGCAGACGCCCGGCGGCATGCAGTGGGCGCGCAGGGCAATCCCCCCGGAATTGGTGTCGCCCGCATTGGAGCAGCAGGCCCAGGGCTCGCCGTTCCTCGACGACCTCAACAGCGGGGGAGACACCGCCGGGGGAACCCGGTACACGACGATCGGTTCGTGGCTCGACGAGGTCATTCAGCCGGCGACCAATATCGCGTTGCGCGACGGGTCGGCGACGAACCTGATGATCGGGGACCTTTGCCCGTCCAATCAGTCCGGGCATTTCCGGATGCCATACGACGAGTACACCCTGCAACTGTTGATGGGTGTGCTCGATCCCGCACCGGCGGCGACACCGCCGCCCTGCACCGTGGTCCCGGCGGGCACAGGGGTACTGGAGATGATCCTCACCGAGAAGTTCTGATGGCTGCGGTGTCGGGGGCTGCGGGTCGCGGCACCACGGCACCAGGGCGGGCGCGGCGGCGTGGCTGGTGAGCGCCGGTAGGGAGGGATTCGGAACCTGCACGTCGCGGGCGATGTTCAACCTGGAGATGCAGGAATCACCCGGGATGTACTTGGGTCTGCAGCGGGGGTGGGCGGTCTCGGTGTCCGATCACCTCGGCCCGACCGGTGCATACGGTGAGGCCAAGCTCGGCGGCATGATCACCTTGGGCAGTGTCCGCGCGGTGCAGCGGGTAGCCGAACTGGGCCTGGCGAACAGTCCCGTCGCTTTGGCGGGCTACTCGGGTGGGGGAATGGCCAGCGCGTGGGCAGCGGCGCTCGCGCCGACCTATGCCCCGGAGCTGAAGCTGGCGGCGGTGCGGGGCGGCGTGCCGGCGGATCTCGAACAGATGGCCGAGGGGCTGGGCTTCAACCCGCATCCGGGTTTCGGACTCGCCTTCGCGGCGGCGATCGGTCTCGAGCGGGAGTACCCGGATCGGTTGCCGGTGTCCTCGCAGCTCAATGAGACCGGTCTGTGGTTGCGGGAAGGGATGAGCAACGAGTGCCGGCGGTTCCTGCTGTTCCACGGTGCGTTCCGCAACGCCGGGCAGCTGGCGGCATCGACCAGTCTGATGGCGAGTTCGGCGGCGCTGCAGGTGCTGCGGGAGATCCGATATTTCGAGAGGGTGCCCACGGGCGCCGGTGTACATGTGGCACGGCACGCTCGATGGGCTCACTCCGTTCGATTCGGTGGCGGAGGTGGCGCGCCGGTACTGCTCGGGCGGTGCGAAGCTGACGTTCGTGCCCTATGAGATCTCCGAGCACATGACCACTGCGGTGGTGGGTTTTCCGGATGCGTACGAGTTCATCGCGGCACGGTTCCGGGGTGAGCCCGCCCCGACACGGTGCTGACCGCCGACCCAGCGAACCGAAAAGGTGCAGGACGGCCCGGTCCCCGGCCTTCCGCCTGCACAGTCGGCTCCGCGGGAAGTGTCAAGCGTTCGGCACACGGATTGCTTTAGCAGCCAGGTGATTACGTGATCGACACGGATTGGGTCCGGGAGGGAGCCTCGTGAACGTCGGTCTCACCGCACGGCGCCCTTCGGGGCGGGTTCGAGTCGTGACGTGTCCCGCGTCGGCCGTATCGCGCACCGTGGGGTCCGTGTCGCTCGACAAAAGGGGTTTGAACTGACGTTTTTCGGGCTTACCGTGGCGGTATGAGAGGTGAGGAGGCGCGCGTTGCCCGGGACTTCGCGGGGTGGTTGTCGTCTCAGGGCTGGACGGTGCGTACCGATGAGGATGTCGTCGACATTGTTGCCGAGAAGGACGGACGCCGGCTCTACGCCGAGGTCAAGGCTGCGACCGCCGCGCCGGGTTTGGACGTCGATACCGCCATCGGGCAGCTCGTGCGGCGGATGCCGAGCGAACCGGATCAGTCGGTGTCGTTCGCGCTGGTCGTGCGGGACGAGCCGCGATCGGTGGACGCTGCGGTGCGGGCACCGCAACGGATTCTCGATCTGTTGGGGATGGCACTGTATGCGGTCGATGAGGACGGTGGGGTGCGGCAGCTCTTCGGCCGCGTATGACGACTGTCCGAGGCGTGAGCGGGGCGGTCAGCGGAGTGGGCGGTAACATCGCCACGTCCGCGATGGCGGTGGTGCGGTGAGGGGCGGTAGCTCAGTCGGTTAGAGCCGTGGACTCATAATCCATTGGTCGCGGGTTCGAGCCCCGCCCGCCCCACCGGAGGGCCCACCTCGACCCGGTGGCCGTCACCGACGGTGCCGATGATGCCGATGGTGACGATGGCACCGGGCAACCGAGTTCGCGCCAGCCCGGGGTCCGGACCTGTTGTGCGGCAGCCTGTGCACAGAACCACGAGGGACGGCGGTGACCGCGGACACCACGGAGGTGACCGAGCTGAGCCGGATGGTGGCCTTCGCATTGCGGTGGTGCGCCCACGGCGGCGGCCCGGCCGCGGTCATCAGGGCGGATTTCGGGATGGACACCGCGGCGTTCTTCCGGACACTGGTCGCGTATCTCGACGTCGCTGCGCCGGCACCGCTGCGGCCGGCGCCGGCGCAGCGAATGACCACGGTCGCTCTTCGACGACTCTGGCTGGGCACCTGATCAGCCACGGGCGGCACGTGTTTTAAGTTGGTGGTTCACCGTTTTCACTACGCGCGGCTCGTCGAGATTTGGCGCACTCAAAGATTGCGCCGGAACGTCTCGCCCAGGGTCGCTCCGGCGGTCCTGGATTCGTCCGGATCCGGTAGTCGCGGATGGGTTACTTCCCGTCAGTGGCGAACAGGCGGTGAAGCGTGAGCGCTCCGCAAGCCGGGCACGAGATCCGGCGGGCCTTCGCCGTCAACACCCAGGGATGACGATGCCGTCCTCATTGCCGTGGGGGTAGAGAAGTTCGGCGAGGCGTCGACCGGTGACGGTGAAGCTGGGCGCTGTCTCTCGTTGGAAGAATTCCTTCTTGCGGGTGCGCAGGAGGTCTTCACCGTCGCGGTGCCAACAGAAGCGGGGCCTTCGCAGCAGGGTCCGGAAAACGAGGTCGACGCCGTCGGGATGGCGTTGCGCCAGTCTGCGGAGCGGCAGGGCGGAGACCGTGTCGTCGTCGAGGTAGGCGCGCAGAAGGGCGATGTGGGTGTGGTCGCCGGCCAGCGCGGGATCAGCGAACATCGCGTCCAGACGGCCGAAATCCTGGTAATAGTTGAGGCCCTCGGTCTCGTCGTAGATCAAACCGACGCTGTCCGCGGCGAGGTAGTCCTCGGGCAGTCGGCCCATCTGCTCGGCGGTCAGCGCGTGCGGCGCCGCCGGGCTGCTGGGTGGGTCGTGGGCTGTTGTGGCGGCATCGGCCCGGGCGAGGTGGTGCCGGTAGTACTCGATCAGCCGCGCCTGGGCCGCGGCGGGCGGCAGGATCACCAGATCGGTTCCGAAGAAGTCGAGGAATGAGGCACGGGCGTCGGCCTGCAGCTGCCAGGCCCGCTGGTACAGGTCGCGGTTGCGGCGCAGCAGACTCGGATCGGCGGTGAGCACTTCCTGCGCGGCCTGCGCGAGGACCGGGCCGGAGGAAGAGGGGAAGGGGAGCAGGTGGCCGCTGATCAGCCAGTGTCCGGTGGCGGGGTGGACGGGCACGATGCGGCAGTAGACGAACATCCCGGGCTGCAGTGCGGCGATCACGTCCGGGCCGGTGTTGGAGTGCACCGGGTAGTACAGGTCGTCGACGAGGTTGTGGAGGACGACGGTGCCGAGGTCGTCGTCGGCTGCCGGGTGCACCTCGAAGTAGCCCTCGACGACCTCACGCCACCCCAGCAGCATCGCGCGCTCGTCGTCGGTCAGGGGTGGGCGGCGGAGTGCTACGAACTGTTCCACCACGGTGCCGCCGTCTCGAAGGCGGTACTCGAGGGCGAAGTGATCGATGGTGCGGACGAGGACGGCCTCGTCGAGCGGGCCGGTGCCGGCCGCGTCCCGGAGCAGAGCAGTCAACTGCCGGTCGAAACGGGCGTGCTGGACGAAGTCCACCAACTCACTCTTCAAAGCTCCGCTGCGGGCGATCAACTCGGCAAGCGTCGTCTCCGGCGGGGCCTCAGCACCCGGCTGCGCCTCATGCAGGTCAGCCATGAACGCCGGTCCTGGTTCGTATCATCATCCGCATCACGGCCGTGATGGTACCGGCATCACCTGATCCGGTGACAGCGACGACGCAGGGCCGAACCACCTTGAAAAGGCACCACTGAAGCACCCTCCGGGGGTGAAGCGACAGGGGAGCGTAGGGGCAGCGTCACCGACCCGCGAGGGCAAGTACGTGCGCGGGCAGTACGTGCCGGGAGTAGGTCGGTGCGACTCGCTGACAACTCCGCGCAGATTCAGAAGCGCAGCATCCGCGGGTGTGGGCGTCGACGCTGCGGTCGCGGGTCCAGGCGCGGACTTTGGGGATGGAATAGGCGCGACGTTAGTCCGCGGGACCGCTGCACCGTCGCGGCGATCTGAGATGCCACGTTCTCCGAGCTGCGAGGGCGCGCCGGCCAGGTTGTCGAGATCGGCTGTTACGCCGGAGGACGATCACCTGTTCGAGGGTCGTCGGCGCAGGGTAACTGGCCGTACCGACACGTTGCAGAGCAAAAACGCGCTGACGACGCAGTTTCGGGGGATAACTGCGTATAACTGAAATTATCGCGGCCCAGTGCGCGCAAACCATGAGTGACACGGGGCGGCGCAGAAACAGCGGTAAGGAGAGCCTGCTGTTGGTTCCACACGTTTCGGTGTCGGTTTCCAGATTTCGTGTCGGTGGCGTGTCGGTTGTCCAAGTTTCGTGTCGGTAGGAAGCCCTAACAAGACACGTTTCCACAGGTCACGAGATGGCTGACCGATCTGCTATTGCCCAGGCGCCGAGGAATCCGACGAAATTCCGGGATGCCCGTTCCGACTAAATGGGTGGAAAGCAGGTCGCCGACATGAACGACTGACACCGGACGTTGGAACCTACAGCTCCTTCCCGGGCTACCGCCGTGTCCTGGAGTGGGCAGCAGTCGGCGCAGGCACACTCCCAGACCGTCGACGCGGCCTGGGCGCCGGTCACCGATGCCCTCGGCGCACTGGCAAGCTTGGCGACGACGGCACCGTCTACCGGATCGTGCTGCTGACCCGACTGCCCCGCACCGACCTGACCGTGGTCTCGCGGTGTCCCGATCAAACCAGGTCTGTAACTTCTGTGGCTGCCGCGTGCCGCACACGAGCGTGGTCGTAGATGTCCGCGTTCGTGCGGATTGCGGTCTCCTCGTGGGCGGTAAGAGTGCGGCGGACTTTTCCGGGTATGCCGGCGACAAGCGATCCGGGTGGGATGTCCGCACCTTCGGGGATCAGGGCATTGGCTGCGATCAAGCTTCCGGCCCCCACGCGTGCCCCGTTCATAACGGTGGCGCCCATTCCGACCAGAACGTCATTTCCGACTGTGCAGCCGTGCAGGATCGCGTTGTGGCCCACGGATACCCCTGTACCGATGACAAGCGGAAATCCAGGATCGGCGTGAAGAACGCAACCGTCTTGGATGTTTGTCCGCTCCCCGATCTCGATGCTTTCCGCATCGCCGCGGACCACTGCGCCATACCAGATGCTCACTTGTGGTCTGATGCGCACAGTCCCGACGACGGTGGCATTCGGTGCGATCCACACATCTTTCGCGATGTTTTGATCGCCTGCGGTCAGAGAAATTCTCACGGTGTTGTCCTTACTGGCTCGAGCCGGTGTCTGTCGGTGGGCCGGCGGGCTGTGGTGAAGTCGTCCTCACCGATCCGGTGAACGTGGACGAGATTGGTGGAACCGACGGTATGGGGCGGTGATCCGGCGACGATGACGACGAGGTCGCCTGGTTGGTACCGATCCAAGGCGAGGAGTGCGCGGTCGACTTGGCGGACCATTTCGTCGGTGGAGTCGACTGGGTCGACGACGAAGGTTTCGGTGCCCCATGTCAGCGCCAACTGATTGCGGACCCGCGGCGTAGGAGTAAACGCCAGCAACGGTAGGTGTGTGTGGAGGCGGGCCAGCCGCCGAACGGTGTCGCCGGACTGTGTGAATGCGACGAGCGCTTTCGCGTGCAATCGTTCGCCGATGTCTCGGGCGGCGAAGGAGATCACTCCGCCGTGGGTTCGGGGGACGTGGGTCAGGGTGGGACGTGGGTGGACTGCCGTTCGACGGCATCGAGTATCCGGGCCATCGTGCGGACCGTCTCGATCGCATGTCTGCCCACTGAGGTTTCTCCGGAGAGCATCACCGCGTCAGCACCGTCGAGCACGGCGTTCGCGACATCCGAGGCTTCCGCTCGGGTCGGTCGGGCATTGTCGATCATCGATTCGAGCATCTGCGTGGCGACGATGACCGGTCGGGCATTCTCCCGAGCGATCTGCACGGCACGCTTTTGTACGAGCGGTACTTGTTCGAGGGGAAGTTCGACCCCGAGATCTCCTCGGGCGACCATAATCGCGTCGAATGCGATCACAATCTCTTCGAGAGCGTCTACGGCTTCCGGCTTTTCGATCTTCGCGATGACCGGAACCCGGCGTCCGACGCGGTCCATCACCTCGTGGACCCGGTCGATGTCGGCGGGCGATCGCACGAACGAGAGTGCGATCATGTCCACCCCCAATCGAAGTGCGAACTCGAGGTCGTCGATGTCCTTGTCCGACAGGGCGGGGACTGACACGTTCATCCCGGGCAAGGACACGCCCTTGTTGTTCGAGACCGGGCCGCCCTCGACGACTCGGCACACCACGTCATTGCGGTCGACGGCGGTGACGGTCAGCGACACTTTGCCGTCATCGACGAGGAGTCGATCTCCGGGGCGTGCGTCTTGGGCGAGTTGCGTGTAGGTCGTCGATACCCGGTCACGGGAGCCCACGCACTCTTCGACGGTGATACGGACCTCTTCGCCCGGCGCCCATATTGTCGCGCCGTCGGCGAAGCGGCCGAGCCGAATCTTCGGGCCCTGCAGGTCCGCGAGAATCCCTACTGCCTTGCCGGAGTCCCCGGATGCCGACCGCACTCGACGGTAGTTCGCCTCGTGATCGGAGTGGTCCCCGTGACTGAAATTGAGGCGGGCGACATCCATCCCGCTGTCGACGAGCTCTCGGATGCGGTCATCGGTTGCGGTCGCGGGCCCGAGTGTGCAGACAATCTTCGCGCGGCGAAGGGCTGTCGAGGCCGGCGCATCAAGGTCGGTCGCGGAGTTCTCTTTCGCGATGGTCGGGTCGAGGGTGGTGTCCATTGGGCTCCTTGTAAATCGCACTGCATCCAGCCACGTTGTCGAGTCAGCGGTGTGCGTGGACCGAGAGGTAGTCACGGGCAATGCCTGAACCGATCTGTTCGAGGAGGCTTTCCGCGTTGGCCATGCTGTTGCGTTCATCGGGTTCGAGATCGGTGAGGGTGTAGACGGCGCCGAGGCCTACCGCGTGCGCGTCGTCGGCGGTCACGAGGGAGCGACCTGCCACGGCAACGGTGGGTACCCCGACCCGCCGAGCGGCCCGAGCGACGCCGACTGGCCCCTTACCCCGCAGACTCTGCTCGTCGAGGGAGCCCTCACCGACGACGACCAGTGCCGCGGCTTGCACGACGTCCGAGAAGGAGGTGAGTTCGAGGAGTAGTTCGATGCCCGAGGTCAGCCGCGCCCCGAGTACCGCGGCCATTCCGAAGGCCAAACCGCCCGCCGCACCGACACCGGGTGAGTCTCGTATGTCCCGCCCGACTGCCGTAGCGACCACGTCCGCCCAGCGACTGAGGGCGTGATCGAGGTGGGCCACCGTGTGGGGACTGGCACCCTTCTGCGGAGCATACACAAACGCCGCGCCGTGCCGCCCGGTGAGCGGATTGTCGACATCGCACGCAACGATCAACTCGACATCGCGTAGACGAGGATCGAGTGCGTCGACGCACAGGACGTGCGCCTCGGACAGGTCCTGGGCGCAGGGGTAGATGGGGTCCCCGTCGGCGTTGAAGATGCGCGCCCCGAGCGCGGCCAACGCACCGGCACCACCATCGGTGGTGGCACTGCCTCCGACTCCGAGCACAATCCGATGTGCGCCGCGGTCGAGGGCGTCCACCATCAACTGCCCGACCCCCCGGGTGGATGCTGTGCGCGCTGTGGTGCGCGTCGGGCCGCCGGAGCCGAGGTTGGCCAGCCCTGCGGCAGAGGCCATCTCGATGACTGCGGTGTTGCCACGCAGCGCGTAGGTAGCGGTCACCGTCTGCTGCAGTGGGCCGGTGACCGAGCAGGTGACCGGTGCATAGCCTTGTCGAATCATCATCTCGACCGTCCCCTCCCCACCGTCGGCGACCGGGAACTCGATCACCTTCAGATTCGGTGCAGCGGAACGCACACCGCGTGCGAGGGCGGCCGCAGCATCCGACGCAGATGCCGACCCCTTGAACTTGTCCGGGGCGATCACCATGTGGCCGGTGCTGTTGTGTACTGGCGGACTAATCACGAGTCGACCTTCGGTGTTCGATTGTGCCTGGGTCATCGTTGCCTCAGAACGCCACTGACTGCACGGCGATGATGGCTTTGTCGTTCATGGTCTTTACTCCTTGATGGGACTCGGTCTGGTGGGTGTGCTGGCAGGCAGGACCTGGATGGCGCCATCGCGGCCCGGGTATGCGGCGTCGTGATCACGGTCATCCCACGTGTGCGGTGGTGCGGGCTTCGTCGGGCTCGGAATGCGGGCGGCTGCGGGGTCGAGAACTATCCACCGTTGCGGCCTCCACCTCGGTGATGGCATCAGGTTCGCGGAGCAGATCTGACGACGAGAAGTTCCCCAGCGGCCCAACGACTATTGACCGCGGCGATCCGGATGGATGCCGCTTGCGGCTGCGTGGAAGGGGCACCCGAACAGCTAGTCAATCCTCGAGGATTCGAGATCTGCCGGCGACGCGCATCGCAGCCCCCCGGCGCTACGTGGGAGGCGAAGCCGACCAGGCACCGACCCGTCCGCGCGGCGTTGCCCGCTCGTACCCACTGCCACCGCCGCGCGATGGCCGTCCTCACCGTGCACCTCCTCGAGCGTCGATCTGATACATCGACGGTAGGTGTGAGCCAGATCATTAAGCAACGTTAAGTTCACCATTCGTGCCGGTCGTCGACGCTTACGATCGCGAGATCATCCTCCCGTCTGGGAGTTATGCCGTTACCGCCAATGCGTCGACTGGGCCGGTAGAGCCGGGGACGCGGGATGTTCGCAACGACTACGGCTGTCTGCCCGCGGTACCAGTTCAGGGAGGTCTATGACGGTGTCGGCCCAGGCGTGAAGGAGTTGGTGGTCGTGGCTGACGGCGAGGATCCCGAGAGCCGCATCAGCTTCCTCTATCAGGACGTGCACTAGCGCGGCGGTGGTAGCGGGGTCGAGCATGGCGGTCATCTCGTCGCAGATCAGGTATCGGGGTCGTTGGATGAGGGCACGGGCGAGGCAGGCTCGCTGCAGTTGTCCGTCGGAGACCTGATGGGGTTGGCGTTGCAGTAGATCGGCCGTGAGACCAACCCGCAGCGCCGTGGTATGAACCGTGCGTGCCCGCTGATCTGCCGGGGTGCCGGTGACAGCAAGCGGTTCTGCGATGATGCGTTCGAGTGTCCACCGCGGTGAGGTTGCCTGCCGAGGTGATGGGAACAGCATCGCGATGCTCCTCTGGCGCCTGCCCCGCAGTCGACTGGGTGGGGTAAGGGGCTCTCCGTCGACGGTGACTGCCCCTGCAGAGGGCAGATGAAGGCCTGCGAGGACACGGGCGAGTGTCGTTTTGCCGGACCCGGATGGTCCAGTCAGGCCGACAACGCTGCCGGCCGGGATCGTCAGGTCGATGTCGGTCAGCAGGGAATATCCCGGGGTGTGGCCGACGGTGATGTTGTGGGCGCGCAGGCTCACCGGGGGGCTCCGATCAGGCGGCGGATCGCATGGGGGCCGCGGTAATCGAGGGAGGTCGGTCTACCGGGCAATCCCGGAACCGGGTAGTGCGGGTGAGTGACACGGTAGTGCGGGAGATTCGTGAGTTGTGGCGGCATCTCGGGTGGCGGTGTGAGTCCGTGCTCGGGCAACGCGGCGAGCAGGGCGCGGGTGTAGGGGTGCCCGGGATCGTCGAGCACTGCTGTGGTGGAGCCGGTTTCGACGATCCGGCCGGAGTGCATCACCGACAGGCGGTCGGCGTGCGTGGGCAGCGCCGCTAGGTCGTGGGTGATGAGCAGGACAGCGGCTCCGGTGTGTGCGCAGTCGTCGAGTAGGTCGAGGACGTGTGAGGTCAGTTGGGGGTCGAGGTTCGAGGTGGGCTCGTCGGCGACGATGACCGCTGGGTCACCGGCGAGCGCGAAGGCGATCGCGGCGCGTTGGGCCATCCCCCCGGACAGCTGGTGCGGGTACAACGCCGCCACGGCGTCGGGTAGGCCCACCCGGATCAGCAGCGATGTCACGGTGTGTCGGGAGTGGAGGTGATGGAGGGTTTCGGTGAGTTGATCGCCGACTGTGCGCACCGGAGTGAGAAATGTTGCGGCCGATTGCGGGACCAGCGCGATGCGGCGGCCGCGTAGGCGACGCCACTGCTTCTCCCGGGTACCGACGAGTTCGGTGGGTGCCGCGTCGCCGCTGGAGAGGGTGACGGTTCCGGTGGTCGTTGCGGTGGCCGGGAGCAAGCCGCACAGCGTCGCAGCGATGATCGACTTGCCGCATCCGGATTCGCCCACCAGGGCGTGTACCTGTCCGGCATCGAGGCGGAGGTCGATATCGCTGACAGCGTGAACAGTTCCGGCGCGGGTGGGGATCCGTACGGTCAGCCCGCGTGCCTCGACAAGCGCGGTCGTCATCGTGGACTCCTTTCCATGATGGGTGGGTTGACACGGTCGCGCACCGCGGCCCCGATCCCGGCTACGGCGAGGGTGGTGAGGATGAGAAGCAGAGCCGGGAAGGTGAGGGTCCACCAGCCGCCGAGGAGCAGTGAGGACCGGGCCTCCTGCAGCAGCGTGCCGAGTGAGGGGCGGTCCGCTGACAGTCCGAGGCCGAGGAACGACAGTGTGCTCTCGTGCCAGATCGCGTGCGGCAGGAGTAATACCACCGCGATCACGGTTTGACCTGCGGCGGCCGGCATGAGGTGGGCTCGCATGACCTGCGCGCGGGTGGCGCCGGCGAGGTACGCGGCGTCGACGAAGGCGCTGCCGCGAACGGTGAGGACCTCGGCGCGAGCGATGCGGGCGACCTGGGTCCAGTGGGTGAGCGCGATCGACGCGATGATCGCGGCCAGGTTGCCGGGGTATAGGGCGACGATGACGATTCCGAGGAGCAGGTGCGGCATGGCGTTGATCCCGTCGACCGTACGCATGGCGAGGCGATCCGCCCACCCTCCCACAGCGGCGGCCACGACCCCGACCGTAGCCCCGAGTGCCGCGGAGGCAAGGGCGCAGACAGCGGCGATCAGGAGCGAGATCCGCAGGCCGGCGGCGACGCGGACGAAGAGGTCCCGGCCCGCGATGTCGGTGCCGAACGGGTGCGACCAGGACGGAGCCTGCCTGGCCGCGGAGAAGTCGGTGAGCCGGTCGTCCACCCCGGCGAGCCATGGGACCAGCAGCGCATACCCGCCGATCACCGCCAGGAACGCCACCCCCAGCCACAGTGTCAGTCCCCCTGATCGGAGGAAGGGTCGATCAGGCATCAGGGTTCACCTTCGGATCCAAAAGGGTGTACGCGATGTCGGCGAGCAGTGACCCGACCAGTACGACCAGTGTCGTTCCCAGCGTCAGTGCCGCCAGAAGCGGGAAATCCAGCTCACGGGCGGACGTGACGACGGCTCCGGCCAGCCCAGGCCAGGAGAAACCCTCCTCGATGATCACGGCGCCGACGATCAGTTCCGGCAAGCGCAAGCCGATCACGGTGGCGAACGGGGCGAGCGCCACCGGAACGATGTGCCGCCACAAAATCACCGCACTCGGCAGACCACGGGCCCGGGCGCCGAGCACCGCATCGGAGGCGGCGGCAGCGCGCACGGACTCACGCACCGACAACAGCAGCCACGGCATCTGTGAGAGCGCCAACACCGCTGAGGGCAGAACGAGATGACGAACAACCTGTCCCACCGTCGGTGCGACACCGGCGTCGGTCAGCCCCGCCACCGGTAACCACCCCAGAGTCAGTGCGAACACGGCAACAGCGGTGAGGGACAGCACGAACGGGGGCACCGCCTGCACCATGGTCGCCGATCCCGTGATCAACCGGTCGACCAGCCCGCCAGGGCGGGCACCAGCACACACTCCGAGCAGTAGTGCCGCGCCGATCGCGGAGGTCAGGCCGACACCGGTAAGCAGCAGTGTCCACGGCAGTCGTTCACCGATCACCCCAGCGACCGGCTGGGAAAAGCTCCGCGACACACCGAGATCACCGGTAACCAGGTCGGACAGCCACTGCCCGTACACCTTCCACCACGGTTCGTTCATGCCCAGCTCGGCCGCGATCCGGGCCTGGTCGGCGCTCGAGGTCGTCAGATAGCGGTCGCCGAGGTAGCTCGCCAATGGATCGAACGGGGACCGGGACGCGACCGCGAACAGCACGGCAGACACAATGCCGAGCAGCGGGACAGCGAAGGCTAGTCGTCGCAGCACCATTCGCCTGACCTTCGCCCGCCGATTGATCGGCGCAGGAACTGGCGCACCGCTGCCGGTGGGCGGTGCCGCGGTGCGGGCGTTCACGGTGACACTCACCGGCGTGTCCAGACGCGCAGATTCCACCACGGCCCCCAGTTCACGCCATGACTGTGCGGTTCCAGAACGGGGGTCGATCCGGTCCAGACGTTTCCGCGTTCGATGTAGGTGTGGTCGAGGAACACCAGCATCACGTAGCCCGGATCGGCGACGTATGCGGTCTGTGCAGTCCGGTAGTCGGCGGCACGTGCCTGCGGGTCCAGGGCCCGGCGGGCATCGTCGAGTGCACGGTCGACAGCAGGGTTCGCATAGTCGGAGGCGTTGTCGTAGGGGGATCCGGCACCAGGCACCGCGAACCGTGAGTGCAGCGTCGAGTACACCTGCGGATCCGGGTCGAACGGCAGGTCACCACCACCGAGCAATCCAGCCTTGCTCGGCAGCTGATCCGGGAAGGCGGAACGGTCGACGGCTTCGACGTCGACCCGGACACCGAGCCTTTCCGCGTCGGAGACGAACGCCTGAGCGAGGTCCCGGCGCAGGGTGTCCTCGGGGAAGTACATGATCGTGAACTCCGCACACACACCGCTCTTCGCGCGGATACCGTCGCTGCCACGCACCCAGCCGGCCTCGTCGAGTAGTGCGGCAGCGCGGGCCGGGTCGTACGGGAAGGTTGCGGTCGGTTCGTAGGCGGCGCCGTACACCTCGGGGATCGGTGTCGAGGCGGGCCGGCCATACCCACCGAGGATGTGGTCGACCATGCCCTGCCGGTCCACCGCCAGGTTCAGAGCCATTCGCACGGCGGGGTCTGCGGTGACAGGGTTGTCGGCAGGTAGTGTGACCCCGCGCCAGTCAGCGGACGCGTTCACCCTTACCTGGTATCCCGGATTGTTCCGAAAGGTGTTGGCCAGCAACGGTGGGACGTTTGTGCCGTCGAGCTCCCCGGCCGCCATCCGCTGCGCCCGGGCGTTGTCGTCCGGCGCGTAGATCACCGTCAGCTTCTTCACCTGCGGTGCGCCGTCCCAGTAGTCCGCGTTGGCCTCGTACACCGCCTGGTCCGGCCTCGAGGAAATGAGCTTGTACGGGCCGGTTCCGACGGGGGCGGTATTGAGGGTGGACTCTTCGGCCCGCCCGCCGGACAGTCGCTCGGCCGGAGCGATTCCCAGGAGCATCTTCGTCGGCCACGCCGCGTACGGGTACTCGAGGCGGAACTGTACCGTCGACGGATCCACGGCGGTCACCGCATCGATCATGTCGAGGCTGCTCAGCAGCGGTGACGCGGACCGTGGATCCAAGATGGCGTCGTACGTCGCCGCGACGTCGTACGCGTCGAGCCCGGTGCCGTCGGTGAAACGGACGCCCTCACGAATCTTGACGGTCACGAGCAGTCCGTCCTCGCCGACAGTGGGCATGTCCGCGGCAAGCGCCGGTTCGAAAGTCGGCATGCCCTCGCCTCCGACGAGGCGAAGCAAGCCGTCGTAGATCTTCGACTCTCCCGCCTCCCCGTGCCCATTGGCGGGGTTGTAGCCCCCGAGTTCGTAACCATCGGCCAACACCAGGGCATCCGAGTCGGACGGGACCCATTCCCCGGGAACTGAGCAGCCGCCGATAGCCAAGGCGGCGGCCACCGTCGTGGTGATGATCAGCGGTCGACGTCGGTGACCGATCACAGTCAGTCTCTCCTTTTCGCATGAGCGCGGCACCGCCACCCAACATGTGCACATTTGTTCAGATATTCAGGTGTTTGCGCCGGGTTCGGCGGAAGGGCGGCGGCCCGGGCCACCCCATCCGCGGGTGTTCGAGTCCCCACAGGGGTGTACTGCCCTGCAAGGGAGGGCACCGTCGCGGATCTCGAGATCCGCGACGGTGCCGCACTCGCGCGCTTCTACGAACGGCCGCCGGCAGCGGGTACGGACCGGCGAAGGGCGGGTGAGTCCCCGAGTCGGGCCCGCATTCGTTCCAACTGCACATACGCGGTGTTCCGGTAGGCGACCAGATCCTCCTGCGCCGTGGAGTCCAGGTCGAGAATTCCACGGCCGGACTTGATGCCGAGGTTGCCCTCGGCGACGGACTGTGTCAGCACCTCCGGTGTGGCGAATCGCTCGCCGTAGGCATTCTCGAGCGTACGGAACGTGTCTTTGTAGACGTCGAGGCCTGCCATGTCTGCGATGGCGAATGGACCGAAGAGCGAGAGCCTGAAGCCGAACGAATTCGACACGATCGCATCGATCTCCGACGCGGTGGCCACGTTCTCCTCGAGCATCCTCGCCGCTTCCTTGTACAAGGCGTACTGAAGCCGGTTGGCGACGAACCCGGGGCTGTCGGACACGGTGGACGGGTGCTTGCCCACTGCTCGGATCAGATCGGAGGACAGGGCGACGAGTTCGGGCCGTGTCGCCTGGTGGGGAATGATCTCGACGCAGGGGATGAACGGCACCGGGTTCATGAAGTGCACTCCCAGGAAGCGTTCGGGGTTGGTCACTCCTTCTGCCAGTGACGTGATCGAGATGGCGGAGGTGTTGGTGCCGATCACCGCGGTCTCATTGGCGCCGGAGATCCTTCGCAGCACATCGAGCTTGACGGCCGGGATCTCGGGAACCGCCTCGATGACGAAGTCGGCGTCCGTGACTGCGGATTCCATGGATTCGGCCGCGCCCAGGTTGGCCTGGATTGCTGCGGCCGAACCCTGTGGCAGCAGGTCCTTGGACTCGAATTCGAGCGCCTCGGCATGGAGTCGGTCCCGCGCCGCCGAAGCGGAGGCGGCATCGACGTCTGCGATGCTGACACGGTAGCCGTGGGCGGCGCAGATCTGGGCGATGCCGCCGCCCATGTACCCGGCTCCGACGACAGCAATGTGTCGAATTGATTCTGTGGTCGTCATCGACCGTCACCTCTCACTGAGTGCGGATGGAAGAACCATCCATTTGATTTGTCATGGGATCGGATGACCCCGCGTCGGCGTCGAGCTGGTGTTGGTGCGAGTGCAGGTGCTCGGCGACGAGCACCTGCACTCGGTCGGCCGCGACGCGGACCGGAACGCCGGTCGCGGCGGCTACCTTGTGCAGGTCGTCGTGCTCGGGCTTGGCCCGGTGCGGGCCGACTTTCACCCGTACCGGAATCCCGTCGACGTCGACATGGATCCACGTGCGGGGCAGCGTTCGGCGATCAATTGTCGTGCGCCGAACTCCCAGCGTTCCAGTCCTGCTGAGCAGACATTCCTCGACGGAGGCAACGGAGGGCGGACGGCAGAGGGCCGAAATCACGTGTGCCGGCCGATTCTTCTTCCCTACCACCGGTGCGATCCAGGCATCGGCCGCACCCGAGTCGAGTAGTTCACCGACGAGTTGTCCGAGGACCTCGCCGGTGACGTCGTCGACGGTGGTCTCCAGCATCACCATCGAATCGACGGCTGCATTGCGTGCCACCTTCGAACCCAGCACCGCGGTGAGCACATTCGGCCGACCAGGGGTATCGCGCGAACCCGCACCGTAGCCGACGGCGTCGATGGTCATTTCCGGAACCGGTCCGTAGCGTGCTCCCATTGCGGAGAGCAGTGCGGCGCCGGTGGGTGTCACCGTTTCGGTGGGTGTATCGATGCCGATGACGGTGGCGCCCCGCAGCAGGCCGAGGGTTGCGGGTGCAGGCACCGGAAGCATTCCGTGCGCAGCCCTGGTTTGACCGATGCCGAGCCCCACGGCACCGGACCACACTTCGTCGATGCCGAGCGCGTGCAGGGCCGCCGCGACGCCGACCGTATCGACGATGGTGTCGACACCGCCGAGTTCGTGAAGGTGGATGGATTCGACGGGTGCACCATGGATCGTGGATTCGATCTGGGCCACCGAGTGAATTGCCGTGACAGCGAGGTCCGCCGCCGCGGAGGGTTGCGCTCTGCGGGCCATGGCCAGGAGCTCGGCAGCGTGTCGTTCGGTCACGATCTCGTCGACGTCGACAACGGCGTGCAGGGCACGTACACCCTGTCGCTCGACGGAGTCGGTCGTCAGATTCCAGCCGGTGATTCCCGTCGAGTCGATCGCCAAACGAACCTTGTCGATGGGTGCGCCGAGATCGAGTAGCGCACCGAGCAACATATCGCCGGAGATGCCGGCTATGGGGTTGAGCCACAGGATCATGATCGTCCGTTTTCGTGGGCGCGGGGCCGACAGCACAGCATCGACAGGCGGTGTGCCGCCATGGCGGCACCGAACCCGGAATCGATGTTGACCACGGTCATACCGGCGGCGCAGGAGGTCATCATCGCCATCAACGCGGTGATTCCCTCCAGCGCCGCGCCGTATCCGGTGGAGGTGGGGACGCAGATCACCGGTGCCGCAACGAGCCCACCGAGGACACTCGCGAGGGCTCCTTCCATGCCGGCCACGACGACCACGGCGTCGAAACGCCGGATTTCGTCGATGCGCGCCATGAGTCGATGCAGGCCTGCGACTCCGACGTCCCGCACATCGGTGACCGCCAGTCCGATCGCTGCCGCGACCGCGATCGCTTCCGCGGCGACGGGCCCATCGGCCGTCCCGGCGGTCACGACACCAAGGGTGAAGCTTTTGCGCCGCCCGGCGGGGCGCCACACCAATAGCCGTGCAAGGTGGTCGTAGACGCCGTCCTCGACACCCGCCATCACCTCGGCGGCGACATCGGGCGGCACCCGGGTGACCAGTACCGGACCCGAATTGGTCTCGAGCAGGAGCCGGACGATTCTCACGATTTCGACGACCGTCTTGCCAGGTCCGTAGACCACTTCGGGCAAACCTTGTCGCCGTTCGCGATCGAAGTCGACCGTGAAGTTCTCAGCTACGGGGACACTCATCGCGACACCGGCGTCAAGGACAGCAATGCGTTCATTCCGCCACTGCGCAGACCGCCGAGGTCGAGGGAACCGAACACGAAGCCGGCACTGCGCAGTGCCGTCAGGATGTCGCCGCGACGTTCGAATGCACTGGTCAATTCGGTGTCCGCGATCTCGACGCGGGCCAGTGTGCCATCCGCGTGTGCGCGCACCCGGAATTCGCTAAAGCCGAATTGGCGCAATGACTCTTCTGCCCGTTCGATGCGCCCAAGAAGTTCCGGCGTGACGTTGTCGCCGTACGCGATGCGCGAAGAAAGGCATGCCGCGGCGGGCTTGTCGGCGGTTGCCAACCCAAGTTCTCGGCTGATCGAGCGCACATCGTATTTGGTGAGTTCCGCGTCGACCATCGGGAAGATCGCACCCCGTGCGACCGCGGCAGACTGTCCTGGCCGATGATCGCCGAGGTCATCGAGGTTGGTTCCCAATGCCATCCGCGCACCCATCATCGAGGCGAGTGGAATCAACGCGTCGAACAGGGCGGTCTTGCAGTGGAAGCAACGGTTGCCGGTGTTCGCAACGTAATCGGGGTTGTCCAGCTCGTCGGTGCAGACCTCGACGTGTGGGATGTTCTGCTCCCGCGCGAAGGTCCTCGCGGCCACCCTCTCCGATGCCGGAAGACTCGCAGAGACGGCCGTGACGGCCACTGCCCGATCACCGAGCGCGCGATGGGCCGCAGAGGCAAGCAATGCGGAGTCGGCGCCTCCGGAGAAGGCGATCAGTAGCTTGTCTTCTTGACTCAGGCGAGCCATGAGTCGGGCGAGTAGTTCACTCATGAGTTTGTGCCTCGATCAGGTAGGGGATCGTCTGCGGGCCCTCGGGGAGAACGCAGACCCGGGCATCGGGCCCGACGGCGGCGAGTTCCGCTTCGACTGCCGCGGCGATGTCCTCGACCAGGAACAGGTGTGCGGTACGCAATTCCTCGTCCGACAGATGTGTGGTGTGCATGCCGACGCGGGCGGTGGCGAGCAGGCGCGCAAGTACTTGCACTTGCCACTGATCGGGGACCGTTTCGGTGCGAGCGGAGATCGCAGCCAAGAGCTCGGCCGGGGTCGGCTCGGACGCGAGGACCTCTCGGAAAGAACCGTGATCGGGAAACCCGTCACTGCATTCGGCCGCGCAGATGATCAGTCCGCCTGGTTTGACCACCGTAGCGGCGGCGGTCATCCCCTTGACCGCCTGGTAGACGCTCTGGTCTAGGGGGAAACCCGCGTTCGTCGTCACCACGACGTCGTAGAGCTGGGGGACGGGGCACATGGACAGTTCGTGGACCACCTCGCGTGCAGCGGCATGCATGGCGAGCAGTTCGCCGCCGAATGCGGCGATCACCTTCTGCTCACGGTTGAGTACCACATCGAACGCGAAGTCGACGCCGGTGCCGTGGGCGATGGCGCGAATGTCGTCGTGTACCGGGTTGCCCTCGCACACCGCCCATGTGGCACGGTCACTGCCGATCCGCGCGGCGTTGTGCAGTGTCAGTACAGTCTCGAGACCGGCCAATCCCGGAGCGACCAGCTTGGGGCCACCGCTGAACCCGGCGAAGAAGTGCGGCTCGACGAACCCTGTCGTGATCCTGATGTCTGCGTCGACCCATTGGCGGTTGAGCCACACCGGAACACCGTCGCCGTAGGTACCCATCCAGGCCAGGGACTCGGTGTCGCGTGCATCGTGATTGACGATGCGCATGGTGTCGACGAGTTCGTCGCCCAACATCTGCCGCAGTTCGCTGTCGGTGTTGCCGCGGTGGGTCCCCGTTGCTACCAGCAATGTGAAGTCATCACGGGATGCAATGCCGTCGAGTTCGGCGAGGAGTGCTCTCACCATGAGTTCGCGCGGTTGCGGTCTGGTGAGGTCGCAGAGCGAGACCGCGATACGCTGCCCGGGTGTGACGATGTCCCGCAGCGGGCGGCCGGAGACCGGTTTTGCCAGCGCGTCACGCAGGGTCGAGGCGGGGTCGGGAGCCGCCTCCAGGAATTTGGGAGCGACGACGGTGGTGCGGTCGGACGGAAAATCTACCGTCAGTCCCGTGGAACCGTACGCGAGGGTCACCGGCAGAACCGCACCCGGTTGGGTCGTAGTCAACAGTTTCTCCTTTGTTGCGATCCACGATCAGATGCACAACGGCATGTCATTCGACTGTTTGGATTCTCGAGACTCCAAACGAGAGCGGCACTGCCCGTGATTAATTCGTCGTGAACGAGGGGTTGGGTGTCATCGTCTGATCAGAATGCGACTTTGTCGGCGCCCTTGAGGTCGAGCATTTCGCGGGCTTCGTCCGGTGTTGCCACCTCGAAGTTCAGGGCCTCGAGAATCGTTCGGATGCGGGTGACCTGCTCGGCATTGGAGGCGGCCAACTGCCCGGGTCCGATCCACAGTGAGTCTTCCAATCCCACACGCACATGGGATCCGATGGCGGCACCGATGGTCGCCAGTGGCATCTGGTTCCGACCTGCACCGAGGATCGACCATTCGTAGCTGTCTCCTAGGAGCCGGTCTGCGGTTCGCCGCATGTGCATGAGATCTTCGGGGTGTGCTCCGATTCCGCCGAGAAGCCCGAACACGGACTGGACGAAGAGCGGTCCCCGCGCCAAGCCGCGGCCGTGGAAGTGGGCGAGGTTGTTGAGGTGCGAGATGTCGTAGCACTCGAACTCGAACCGAGTGCCGTTGGAGTTACCGATCTCGAGGATGCGCTCGATATCCGCGAAGGTGTTCTTGAAGACGAGATCGCGTGACTTCTCCAGCGCGTCGCGTTCCCAATCGTTCTTGAAGTCCGAGAACCGGTCCAGCATGGGGTACAGGCCGAAGTTCATCGAGCCCATGTTCAACGAGGCGAGCTCCGGCGAGAATGTGGCCACCGGTTTCATCCGCTCCTCGACGCTCATGTGCGGCGAGCCGCCAGTCGTGATGTTGATAACGGCGTCGGTGTTTGCCTTCAGCTTCGCCAGGATCGGTTCGAAATGCGTCGGGTCCTGTGAGGGCCTGCCGTCTTCGGGATCACGGGCGTGCATGTGAACGATGGCCGCGCCGGCTTCCGCTGCTCCGATTGCCGCCTCGGCAATTTCGTTGGCCGTGACGGGAAGGTGCGGGGACATGCTGGGGGTGTGGATCGCGCCGGTGACAGCGCTGGTGATGATCACTTTGCGTTTGCTGGACATGGTGTTTCCTTCTCTGATCTCTGAGGTGGTCAGAAGAGCTTGTCGGTGTTTCCGTCAACAGCCATCGCCTGGCCGTTGACATTGCGGGCCAGGCCGCTCGACAGGAAGACGGCCATGTTCGCGATGTCGGTAGCGTCAATCAGGCGTCCGAGTGAGGACTGTCCGCGGTACAGGGCCGCTACCTCGTCCACCGGTCGGCCGACCATGTCGGCTTTCGCCGCGATCACTGCGTCAATACGTGGCCCGTCGACTGCGCCCGGGCAGATCGCATTGACGCGCAAGCCCTCGGCGCCGAGTTCGATCGCCAAAGACTTGGTGAAACCGATGACCGCCCACTTCGATGCCGAATACGGACTGCGACCGGCCATGCCGAGTCGGCCCGCGGCCGAGGACATGTTGATGATCGATGCCTCGGATGATTTCCGCAGGAGGGGGAGGGCATGCTTGACGCAGAAGAACTGACCATGGACGTTGACATCGAACGTGGCCTTCCACGCGTCCGAGTCGAGTGAGTCGACAGGACCCGTCGGTCCCGCGACACCGGCGTTGTTCACCAGCACATCCAGACCGCCGAGGTTGTCGACCACGGACGTCATCAGGGTACGGACCTGGTCCTCGTCCGACACGTTACTGACCGCAGCGATGAACCCGGCGGCCTTGGCGTTGTCGACCGCCACCGGGTCGATGTCGGTGACGAAGACGTCTGCTCCCAGACTCTTGAAGCTCGTGGCAATGGCGAGTCCGATGCCTGCCGCGCCGGCGGTAACGAGTACTCGTCGACCGGAGAAGTCCAGGGCTGATGAAGTCATGGGTAAAGCTCCTTTGTGATTGCCCGCCAGGACGGAGGGATTGGGTTGGTGAAGAATGGATTTGCGCCTTCAGTGCGCAGCGACTGCGACCTTGCCTGGGTCCTGGGTTCCCATCTTGAGACCCAGTGTCAGCAACGCTCCGACGGTGCACATTCCGGCGACGAACCACAGGCCGTTGAGTTTGCTCCCGGTCGCCTCTTCCACGAAGCCCATGACGTACGGACCGACGAAACCTCCGGTGAGGCCGACGGTGTTGACGAATGCCAGTCCGGCCGCCAGTGCCTTCCCGCTGAGTCGGGTAGCAGGGTATGTGAACAGAATAGGCTGCAGTGCAAAGAAATTGAAAGCTGCGAGGCAGAATCCGATGAGTCCGAGTATCGGGCCCCCCACCGCGCCGAGTGTGAACCCTGCTGCGATTCCCACCATGGTGCACGTGGCGATTTTGCGGGACCGGCTGCCGGTCGTCGCCAGTTTGGGCACGGTCAATGCGCCGATGCCGCAGAAGATCCACGGAACTGCGGTCAGCAACCCGATCTGGATGCTGGTGAGAGTTCCGTACGTGCCGATGATGGAGGGTAGGAAGAAGCTCAGTGAGTACACCGCGATCTGGTGCGTAAAGTAGATCGCGACCACGAGGAGGATCTGGCGGTCCTTGATGATGTCGCGAAGCCGGGAGTTACCTGCCGCCTCAGCTCCCGCCTGCTCCTCGGCCGCGATACGTGCCTCCAGATCTTCGGCCTCCTCGCGAGTGAGAAACGTTGCCTGAGTCGGCTTGTTGGGCAGCTTCTTCCAGACGACAATGGCAAGCAGGCATGCGGGCAGACCTTCGAGGATGAACATCCACTGCCAGCCGTGCAGGCCGCCGAGGCCGTCCAGCGTCAAAAGCAATCCGCCGAGCGGTGCACCGATGACATTGGCGATTACGCATCCCAACAGGAAGACGCCGATGGCCTTGGCTCGATCCTTCACCACGAACCACTGCGTCAGAAAGTACATGACGCCGGGGAAGAGGCCGGCCTCGGCGATGCCGAGCAGCATACGCAAGATGTAGAAGGACCATTCACCTTGGACGAGCGCCATGGAGGCGGACAACAGGCCCCAGGTGACCATGATGCGCGTGATCCAGAACCGGGCCCCGACCTTGTGCATGATCAGGTTCGACGGTATCTCCGAACATGCATAGGTAAGAAAGAAGAGTCCCGCACCGATCCCGTATGCGGTGGCTGAGATACCGAGATCGATCTCCATTCGGTCCTTGGCCATTCCGATATTGGATCGGTCGATGAACGCCAGAACGTACGCGCCGATCAACAACGGCATCAGTCGCCTGGAGATCACCTTGCTGATGACCTCGGGGGGTCTCTTGGTCATTGACGTCAGGATGTCGGGCATAGGTTTTCCTCTGCAGTGTGATGCTTGGGTGAATGCGCGCGAGTGAGGTCGGCGCTGGGGGAGAATGAGTCCTGTCGTTCTAGTGCGCGTCTGTAATGCTCTGATTGGCCGGCTGGCAGCCACAGGTTCGGCCCACATGCATGCGGTGCTCGCAGATCACTTCCCGGTATGTGGATCGAGGATGGGTGATCTGATCGAGCAGAAGCTCGAAAGCCCGCTCGGCCATCTCTTTCATCGGCTGGACCACGGTGGTCAAGGAGATCAGCGCGGATCTGCTGTGCGGAAGTCCGTCGCCGCCGACTACGGCCACATCCTCGGGTATCCGCACGCCCAGCGACAGCGCATGCTCCATGAATCCGATCGCGATCTCGTCGGAGCCGCACACGACCGCGCGTGGTGGGTTCGACGAACCGAGCAGCGACGCCGCGGCAATCCGTCCGCCATCGTTGTCGAGTCGGGTGCTGATCTTGCGCATTCCCGAAACGTCGACTCCGGCTTCCGCGGCCGTCCGTACGAACGCTACCTCCCGTTCGAGAGAGGCGGTCGAGAAACGGGGTCCGATCACGGTCGCGATCTCGGTATATCCATGCTCAAGAACATGTTTCATCAAATCACTGGCCGACGCATCGAAGTTGATTCCAACGAAATCGCTCTGATGATGATGGGCCCTGCGCGACAGGCAGACATACGGTATGCGCTTCTGGCGAAACACCCGCAGAGCGCGAAGATCCTCACGGAGCGAGGCGGCGATGATGACGCCGTCGACGTTGCGTGCAGCAAGAGTGGCGGCCACTTGAGCGAGGGTGTCGGGATCGTCCTGTGTGGTGGCGACGAAGACGTCGATGCCCTCTTCCCGCGTGGCGGAGATGATGTGCTGAGCCCATCCCGTGTACATCTGATTGACGATGTTGGGAAGAATCAGACCCACCACGCGAGTCAGTAGCGGATCTCTGCGCGGCCCGCCGACCGGGCGGTATCCCAGTTCGGCGGCCGTCTTGATGATCCGTCGGCGGGTCTCGACGGAAACACCGCCACGCCCGTTCATCACGTAGCTGACAGTGGCGGCCGAGACGCCACAGGCCCGCGCGACGGCAGCCGCCGAGACCTTCCGGGGGGTCGTTGCCGAATCGGCAGTCTCGATCTTCACTGTGCCTCCCTCCGCCGGGGTGATTGGACGATTAAGTCATTTCGTAAGTGACCTCCATTACAGTCGCAACCGCAAACATTAAGCAACGTTAAGTTCGAGTGGGTTTTTCGATGCGAGTCGAATGTGCTCGCCAAGGCGTCATGGAGGGCTGGTTCTGCTTACATCTCTGGCTGTATCGACCCAGGTAGAGTGCGAAACCTGTCATCCCTGAGGCACGCGCTCGGACGCCACACCGGTCAGATGTAGTGCCAGCCACCGTGCGCTCGCCCGGTCTCTCCCAGGTCGAGTGCGCGATGCGGCGGAGGCTGGCGATGGGGTTCGCTGTGCTGGTTCGAACGAAGCGAGCCGGGGACCCGAGACGATGCACCCACGCCGTGGGAAGAAAAGGGGGGCGGTCCCATCTCGCGGCTCAGGCTGCCTGGCCGAGGTCCTCTAGATGGTTGATTCCTTGAAGCGTGTCGCGGAGGAGGAGTAGGCGGAGGGTTTCCAAGATCAAAGCGTGACCAAAGAACTGGAAACCCTCCTGACCGAACTGTATGTGCTCATCGACGATCATGTCGTCGAACCTCGCTCCGGTCGGGGTCGGCGGCCCGTGCTCAGCGATGCCGAACTGCTCACCCTGGCCGTGGCACAGATGCTGCTCGGGTTCGATTGTGAACGCCGGTGGATCCGGCACGCCCACCACAGCGTCGAGTTGCGTGCCCTGTTTCCCTACATTCCCGGACAGTCGGACTACAACAAACGTGTCAGGGCGGCACGAGGGTTGCTGTGCAAGGCAATTCAGACGCTGGCGCGGATCTCACCATCCTGGTTCGACGATTTGTGGATCACCGACGCCACCCCGGTGCCCTGCGGGATGTCTCGTGAAACGGTGAAACGGTCGGACCTGGCCGGACACGCCGGCTACGGCTATTGCGCTTCCCATTCGCGCTTCTACTGGGGGCTGAAGCTGTATCTGGTCTGTGCGGGCGACGGGATGCCGATCATGTGGTGCCTGGCGAATCCGAAGCTCGGTGAGCGTGAGGTGGTGACCGCGCTGCTCGAACGCGATCATCACCTGATTCGGTCGGGGCAGATCTTGCTCGCCGACAAAGGCTTTTCCGGCGCACAGTTCGCCGCCACCACCGCCGCGATGGGCCTGCAGCTGCTACGCCCGGACCGTAAGGACGAAACGTACAAGAACGGCAATCTCGGCGGGGTACGGCAGTGGATCGAATCGGTCAACCACACGTTGAAAGGGCAGCTTGGCCTGGAGGAACACGGTGGCCGTACCACGCACGGGGTGTTCGCCCGCGTCGCCCAGCGTGTGCTGGCGATGGCCGCCGGCATCTGGCACAACTGGAACATCGGCGCCACTGCCAAGCGATCATTGATCGCCTACGACCACTGATCCGTTCAAGGAATCAATCATCTAGGTAAGGGGCTACCGCAGGCCCGCAGCTATCCGCGTCGGGCGGTCGTGTCCCGCACCTGGATGCCGTAGGGCAGTAGTTCGTTGCGTGGGGGATTCTCGTCGCCGGCGATCCGTTGGAGGATCATGCGGGCGGCTCGTTGTCCCATCAGGTTCCGTGGCACGGTCACGGTGCTCAACTGCAAGGGACCTGCGCTCGAGAAGCTCATGTCGTCGAATCCGGTCAACGCCACATCTTCGGGCACTCGTTTGCCGATTTCTCGACAGACGTCGAGAACGCCGAGGGCGATCAGATCATTGCCGCAGACGATCGCGTCGGTTTCGGGGTGTTCAGCGAACAGTGCTCGTGCACGCTGTGCTCCGGAGGCGCGGGTCAGTTCGCCCCACAGATCGGGTTCGTTGATCGCCTGCACGCCCGCTTTGGCGAGGGCGTCGCGGTATCCGCTCATGCGGTTGGCGGACACGCTGGACGTGCCGGGACCGCCGAGGATGGCGACGTTGCGCCGGCCGGTGGCGACGACATGCGAGGCCATCTCGAACGAGGCGGAATAGTCGTCGATACCGACCCAGTCGGAGGGTTCGTCTTCGATCTTGCGGTAGAGCTGCACAATCGGGATGTTCTCGTGACGGAGCTTGTCGAGCAGCGGCTTGTCGTCGGCGACGAGCGAGGTGAAGATCAGGCCGCTGCAGTTCCGATCGACCTGGGCCAGCGCGACATCGGCCTGACGCGAGCCATCCACGCCGACGTGCGAGACGAACACCTCGTAGCCCTCTTCGGCGGCGGCAGCGACCACACCCCCGGCGACCTCGGTGTAGAAGGGGTTCGCGATGTCAGCGAGGAGAAGCCCGATCGCTTTCGTCGTGCCGGCGCGAAGCTCACGGGCGATTCGACTAGGTCGAAATCCCATCTCTTCGGCGATGACGAGGATTCGCTGGCGACGCTCTTCGCTCACCCCCGGAGCCCCGCTCAGCGCGTAGGAGACCGCCGCCGACGACACCCCAGCTTTGCGAGCGACATCGCTCATCGTCACGCGGCGAGGACGGCCACCGACACGACGGTCCCCGCTCGGGGGCTGAGTGGCATCGGTCATATCCGAAAGCTTAGTCGGTTAAGTGCCGGGGCGGCGCCAAGGTGCCATGGGCGGCACGATCTGGTGATTCGGTTAAGCAGGCTAGATTCCCTGCAAATATGGACCTGGTCGTCCGATAGTGACTTGCATCGTGACATATATACCCAGTTAAAGGCGTGATTTACCTCGGCAATGTCCCGCTCTTGTGCTCTGCAACACAACGATGTACCGTCGCTTATGCGATTAAGCGAAAGGAGAGCATCGTGAGTTCCACTGTTGAGATGAAGAACGAAGAGGCTGTGCCCTACACGGGTCCGAAGCCGTACGGGATGAGTGACGATCTGATCGTTCCGGGTGCGCTGGATCTGGACTGTGACGAGCGGCTGTGGGTTCCGCAATCGCAGGATGTCGAGTTCCGCCCGCTGGTGTTGTCGGCGAGCCAGGGCTACTTCGTGAACATCCTGCGGGTGCGCCGTTCGGGGATCCTGTCCCGACACCGGCACGCCGGTGCGGTGCACGCGTTCACTCTGCGAGGCCGCTGGCACTACCTCGAGTACGACTGGTGGGCTGAAGAAGGTACCTACGCGTTCGAGCCGCCCGGAGACATCCACACCCTCGAGGTCCCTGAAGACGTGACCGAGATGGCGACCCTCTTCCACGTGAGCGGCGCGTACATCTACGTCGACGTCGACGGCAACACCGTCGGCATCGAAGACGTCTTCAGCAAGATCGACAAGGCCCGCGCGCACTACGAGAAGATCGGGCTCGGCGCCGACTACGTCGACCGCTTCATCCGCTGAGACGCCCCGGCGGACACCTCCCGACATGGCGTAATAACACCGAGTTCCCTTCGCGCTCGGGGGCGGTGTCCGCCGGCGTCTCACCCTCTATTTCCACGAGCCCGATCGCGGGCGAAAGTAGCAGGTTCCCCACATGCGAGCTCTCACCAAGAGAAGTGCCACTCCACACGACGTCCTGGTGCAGGATCTGCCCAAGCCCGAACCGGGCCCGGGGCAGGTGCGGGTACGCACCGAGGCCTGCGGGTTGTGCGGCAGCGACGTGCACGCCTGGAATCACGACACCGGCTACGAATGGATCCGCCCCCCGGTCGTGCTCGGACACGAGGCGGTCGGATACGTCGAAGCCATCGGCGAGGGCGTCAACCCGGCCTGGCTCGGCAAACGCGTTGTCCCCGTTGCGATCGACGGCTGCGGCGTGTGCGATCTGTGCGAGCGCGGTTTCCGGCAGATCTGCCCCCGGCGCACCGTCCTCGGATTGTCCTTCGACGGCGCCGCCGCCGAATCGTTCGTCGTCCTCGAGGTCCGCCTGGTCGAGGTCGACCGGCATCTGCCGGCGTCGACCCTGGCGCTGACCGAACCGCTGTCGGTCGCGTGCCGCGCGGTCGCGCACATCGAGAACGCCGCCGTCGGCCCCACCCGGGTGGTGGTGTCCGGTCCCGGACCGATCGGCACGATGGCCGCCCTCGTCCTCGCCCAACGCGGCCACGACGTCGTGCTCTCCGGGGTCGGCAACGACGAGAACGTGCGATTGCCGCTGGCCCGCGCGCTCGGTCTGCGCACCGTGATCGCCGGCCGGGACGAGCTGCCTTTCACTCCCACCGCCTGGGTCGACGCCTCCGGTTCGACCGCCGCCCTCGATGCCGCCATCGCCGCGGTCCTGCCCGGCAGCCCCATCTCCGTCGTCGGACTGTTCGCCCGCACCGGACCGGTCGACTTCAACGCCGTCACCCGCAAGGAGATTCGTCTGCAGGGCAGTTACGGATCAACGAAGGTCGACTACCGGGCCGCTGCCGACGCGATGGCCGCCGACCCGGCACCGTGGCCGCAGCTGGTGACCGAAATTTCCCTCACCGATGCGGCTTCGGCGCTCGAACGCGCCGCGGCCGGTCACGACATGAAGGTCGTGCTCGTCCCATGACCACACCGGACCCCACCCCTGTCCCGAAAGGACACGCCATGTCCACACCCGACATCGCGGCCGAACCCGCTACCCACGCGGCCGGGCGCACCTCGATCGTCAAGGTCGCCTTCGCCAGCATGATCGGCACAGCCGTCGAATGGTATGACTTCTTCCTCTACGGCTCGGCCGCCGCGCTCGTCTTCGGGCCGCTGTTCTTCCCCGACAGCGAGCCTTCCACCGCCACCCTGCTCGCCTTCGCCACCTTCGCGGTCGGATTCTTCGCCCGCCCGCTCGGCGGCATCGTCTTCGGCCACTACGGCGACAAACTCGGTCGCAAGAAAATGCTGGTCGTCAGCCTGCTCATGATGGGCGCCGCGACCTTCGCCATCGGCCTGCTGCCGACCTTCGCGAGCATCGGCATGGCCGCACCACTGCTGTTGATCGGCTGCCGACTGCTGCAGGGCTTCGCCGTCGGCGGCGAATGGGGCGGAGCGGTCCTGATGGCCGCCGAACACGGTGACAACGACCGCCGCGGATTCTGGACGTCGTGGACCCAGGCCGGGGTGCCCCTCGGAAACCTGCTCTCCGCGGTGGTGCTCTGGGTGCTGGCCCTGTTCCAGAGCGACGAAGCCTTCGATTCCTGGGGCTGGCGAATTCCCTTCCTGCTCAGCGCCGTTCTCGTCCTCATCGGGTTGTGGATCCGGCTGAGCATCGAAGAATCCCCGGTCTTCGCCGCCAACAAGAAAGCCCTCGAGAATCACAAGGCCGAGCACGCACCGATCATCGAGGTCCTGCGCAAATACCCCCGCGAGGTCCTCATCGCGATGGGCCTGCGGCTGGTGGAGAACACCTCGTACTACATCTTCACGGTCGTGGTGATGACCTACATGGTCACCTACCTGGATATGCCCAAGAGCGCCGCCATCGCCGGTGTGCTGATCGCCTCCGTCGCGCAGTTCTTCCTCACCCCGGTCATCGGTGCCCTGTCCGACCGGGTCGGCAGGCGGCCGCTGTACTTCACCGGCGCACTCGGTGCCGGCATCTGGGGCTTCGTGTTCTTCCCCCTCATCGACACCGGCAACCAGACCGTCATCGCGGCGGCGATCTTCATCGGGCTGATCTTCACCACCCTGATGTACGCGCCGCAGGCGGCGATGTTCTCCGAACTGTTCGGCACCAGCGTCCGCTACAGCGGCGCCTCCCTCGGCTACCAGCTCGCCTCGGTGTTTGCCGGCGGTCTGGCGCCGGTCATCGCGGTCGCACTGCTCGGCACCGTCGAGGAGAAGAACACCATCGCGGTGAGCATCTACCTCGCCGTCCTCGCCGTGATCACCATCATCGCCGTGATCGCCGCCAAGGAAACTGCCCGCACCTCCCTCGTCCACGACCGGGTCCTCGACGAGGCCACCCGCAACTGATGAGCCGCCGGGCCGGTGTGCGGTGCTCACCCCGCACACCGGCCCGGCACCACCATTCGAAGGAGCCTCCCCCATGAACACACCCGCCCACACCACGGTTATGGACCTGTTCCGCCTGGACGGCAACGCCGCCCTCGTCACCGGTGCCTCCCGCGGCCTCGGCCGCGCACTGGCCATCGCACTCGCCGAGGCGGGAGCCGACATCCTCGCCGTCGACATCGGCGAACTCGACCAGGTCGCCAAGGAGGTACGCGCCCGCGGAGTCCGATGCGCCACCCGCACCGCCGACCTCAGCAACCTGACACCCGACACCGCGGCCGAGCTGATCTCCTGGGCCAAAAACGAGTTCCCGCATCCGACAATTTTGGTCAACAACGCCGGCATCATCCGCCGCGGCCCCGCGACCGAAACCACGCCCTCGGACTGGTCGGCAGTGCTCGACCTCAATCTCACCACCCCGTTCCTGCTCAGCCAAGCCTTCGCACATTCCGTCCTCGACGACGACGACGACGCCGCCGCCAGCATCATCAACATCGCCTCGATCAACTCCTTCCAAGGCGGGATGGAGGTTCCGTCCTACGCCGCCTCCAAGCACGGAATCCTCGGACTGACAAAGGCGCTGGCAAATGAATGGGCCGCCCACCGCATCCGCGTCAACGCGATCGCGCCGGGCTACATGGAAACCGAATTCACCGCCGCACACCGGCACGACCCCGCGCGGGCCGAAAACATGCTGCGCCGCATTCCCGCCGGCACCTGGGGCCGACCGGAAGATCTCGCCGGCGCAGCCGTCTTCCTCGCCTCGGCCGCATCCTCTTACGTCACCGGCACCGCCCTGTCCGTCGACGGTGGATGGCTGTCCCGATAGAGCAACGCCGACCCACTCGCGGCTTCCGACGGACCGCTTAGGGGCAGTTGCTCCACCGCTCGGCCGGCCGTGGATTGGAAACGGCGTGGTCGTCGTTTCCCAGCTCCACTACCCATTGCCCAATGCACGTAAACCGTTGGGGTAACGCGTTTCCAGGGCAGTCGTTTACACACCGGACATTTTCGACAATCCACAAACTATTACATGTGAACATTTTTCACTCCGCGCCGCGCCTCTCGGCTACGGCTGGATTTCAACCGCAAACCGCTCGTTGATGCCGACCCGGACGGGCTCCCGCCCCCGGATCATCCGCTCGCGCCCCCGGATCCGAACCATCCGCATGCCCGCCGGCGCGGTCATCACCTCCCGGATGCCCCGGTCGGGGCGGACGGCCGCTGCATCTACACGATCGACATTGACGCCCGGATGGGGTGGCGCAGCCCGGAGTTCGAGGAAACGATGTACTTCTGCGGCTTCGACCTGCACGTCGTCACCGATGTGCCGTCCGGTCCCGGCTGCGGCCCGGTGGTGCATGTCGCGCGGGCGATGAACCTCGCGCAGGCGGGGTCGAACAAGGGAATCAGCGGCCTGCCCGCAGTCCAGGCACTCGGCGACGCCATCGGCAAGCCGCGCCATCTCATCACCGACCGCGCCTACAACTTCGTCACCGACGACAAGTTCGCGCTGCCCGTCTGGAGGCTCGGCTACACCACCGTCTACGACCTGCACTCGAAACAACGCGGTACGCACCCGGGACCCGTGGGCTCACACGCGATATGGATCGACGGCACCCTGTACTCGGCGAGTCTGCCGGCGGGCCTCGAGGAGATCGACCCGATCGACGTCGACATGAAGGACGAGGTCCGTGCCCGAACCGAACGACGCCACCAGGCACGGCAGGCCTACGCTTTCGTCCCGCACGGGGCCCGGCGCCCCGACGGACCCCGGCGTTACCGTGGGCCTGCCGTCCATCCTGCCCGGGTTCGCTGCCCGAACAATCCCGTCTCGATGCGCGCACCGCAGAGCGTGCCGACGACCTCCTGCACAACGGGCACGGCATGCGGTTGCGGGCGCACCATTACATTGAACGACTCGGATTACCCGGACATGCGGATGCCTTTCCAGCACGGCACCCTCGCCTGGGAGGCCTCATATCACCGTAGGGTCGGGATCGAGAGTGTGTTCGCCGACCTGAAGAAGAACCGGCTCGGTGTGCATCGCGGCTTCTTCCGTGGCTTCGGAATCCGCCGTTACACACTGCTCGCCGGGTTCACCCTCGCCGCATTCAACATTCTCAGCCTGCACGACTGGTTCGCCAGGCGCGGGATTCACGATCCGTGGGCTCGGTACCTCGGAGAAGCGGCATCCGAGCGCACACCGGTTCGAGGGCGCCGCGGCAATCGAGCTAACAAGGGCCACACGGAATCGTTGTCTGCCACCCGTCCCGGCAGATAGCTACCCTGCCCCGGCACCGGAATCCACGGATCCCGGTGGCCGACCTCGACCACCCGCCGAAAATGACCCATTGTCAGGCACGGGTTCGCCAGATTTGCTGCTCTCACAGCTCGAACGTCTTGCACACCGATCGAAGAAGCGGGCGGCGCAGCGTCGAATGCGCAGAAATAATGGTCCGAATCGGATCCCGGGCCTAATAGGTGAACCCAACAGGCTCTATTGGGTGAACACCCCCCCCGGCGGATGTCGAGGGAGGAGGAGGAGCCGATGACGGGAATCGAACCCGCGTATTCAGCTTGGGAAGCTGATGTTCTGCCATTGAACTACATCGGCACGCACGATATTGGGTGCCTGTAGGCGGTCCCAACACCCTGCGGCGAAACATTATGCCCACTGATTTGCAGGGATCACGGAGATGATCCAGCAGATCAACGGTTCAGCCGGGGGCGCTCGACTCGCCCGCAGCCGTGTTAGGGGTTCCCGATGCTAGTTGTTCCGCCGCCGCGAGCAGTGTGCGGGCGGCGGGGGAGAGCGCCCCTAGCCGATGCATGACCGCTCCTGGGAGGATCAGCGGCGGTTCCATGGCGCGGGCAACGACGCCCGCCCTGCCGGTATTAGTCGACGACTACCATAGTGGCCCATGTCATTCCGGCGCCGGCGGCAACGAGCGGTACGCGCGCCTGGCGATGCGCTGTGACCACACCGAGCGTTGTCCGCCGTGCTGCCGGCGTAACGCGGACTCCACCGCGACCCGCCCTTGTGCGCCGCCGGTACCGCGATTACCGGTAGATCGGGGGATCTGCTCGAAGGGCAGGGGGTCGGGGAGACCGTCGGCGATCCCCAGGGGCGATGCACAGTTCATCGGTGCCCAGGTTATGGGTGTCGAGATCGCGGTTGGTGGGCTCTCTGGAGTCGGTCGTTTCGAGGAAGCCGAATCCCAGCTCGACGGTTCCATCCCGTACCGCCCTCGCTACGTCGGGCTCGGACCGATACTCCCTGATCCGGACGGTCACCTTGCCGTAAGCCCGCCTCAGGTCGCCGATCAGTTCAGGTAGCGGCGATTCGCACTGGCCCGCTGTGGTGCCGACATCGTCGTGTCCGCCGTGGAGACCTGAGAGCTCGCCAACGGATGCCGCGTGGCCACATCCTGGAGCAGTTTCCGGGCAGGATCGACCAGCGCCGCATCCACTGGCCCAGGATCGTAGGGGCATGGAGTAGTCCGCGGGTGCGTCCCGGCTTCCAAAGCTGTTGCAGACATGAGGAATAGTGCGCGAAATCAGGTCGGAGTCGTCGCGCATGGGGGATCGACACCCGGTCGTCGAGTCGCGCATCTGCGCATGGACGCAGCATCGGGTTCGAGAGCCCGGCCCGCGGCAAAAGTTGGGGTTGACTATGGCCTAAGCCAGCCATATTGTAAAAGTGAAGTTACTTTCACTATTAGGAGTGAGCATGACCCAGAACCCGCCGGTATGGATTGTCGATGGGGCTCGTTCACCGTTCGGCAAGTTCGGTGGAGGTCTTCGCGACCTGTCGGTAATCGACCTGGCACAGCAAACCGTGACGTCCCTGCTCGATCGCACGGGATGGCCGGTCGACGATATCAGCGAACTTGTCGTCGGGATGGCCATGATCGAAGGCGGATTGATGGTTCCCGCACGGCAATTGGCCTTCGCTGCCAGCCTGCCGGAGACGCTGCCCACCCTCACCATCGACAGAGCGTGCTGCTCGGGCATGGCGGCCGTGGGACTTGGCATTCGGGCAATTCGTGGCGGTGCACGATCGGCTCTCACCATGGGACTGGAATCGATGAGCCAGACGCCCCGCTTGTTGCACGAGACACGCTGGGGTGCCAAGCGCGGGGACCTGACCGTCGAAGATCTCTTGATGCTGCGCAACCCACTCGAGGGCGGAGTGTCCATTGCGCGATCGGTTGGCCAGGAGGCGGAAGCACGCGGGGTGGACCGCGAACAGCAGGACATGTGGGCGGTACAAAGCCACGAGCGGTACTTCAAGGCATTATCGGACGGATTCTTCGACGGTGAGATTTGCGCGATGACGACACCGAACGGGCCCGTCGAGGTGGACGAACAGCCCCGTCCGGACACCAGCTTGGAGAAGTTGGCTCGACTCAAACCCGTCTACGGCGGACCGACAGTCACCGCCGGAAACGCCCCCGGCCTCAATGACGGCGCAGTCGCGGTGATCCTGTCGGGAACCGATGCGCTGTCCCAACACGGTGGCACCCCGCTGGCCAAGGTGCATTCGTACCTCCAGACCGCCTCGACGCCCACATCGTCGGTGTACCTGCCCGGTGTCGCGATCGGCCGACTGATCGAAGAAGCCGGCCTCACCGCCAGCGACATCGACGTCATCGAGATCAACGAGGCATTCGCCGCAACCGCGGTGGTCAGCACCAAGGTACTGGCCGGCGGCGATTCCGGACTGGAGCGTGAACTCCACGCACGCACCAACATCAACGGCGGAGCGGTCGCGCTCGGACACCCGACCGGTGCCAGTGGCGCGCGGTTGGTCCTCACCGCCGCCCGCCAACTTCGGCGCGCCGGCGGCCGCTGGGCCGTCGCAGCGATTTGCGGCGGCTTCGGGCAGACCGACGCGGTACTGATCGAGGCCACAGAGTGACACAATCACTAAAAGCAGTAGGACATCCGATGAAGCACACCATGCAGGACGTACCGCTCACGGTGGGTCAGATCTTCCGACGCGCCGAGCGGTACTTCGCACACAAGACGATCAGCACAGCAGAGCGCGGCACCGTCGAGGTGACCTCGTACGGTCAGTGGGCACAGCGCACCCGCAAGCTGGCCGGCGCACTCGAAGCCATGGGGTTGCCGGCCGGTGCACGGGTGGCGACCTTCGCCGCCAACACCACCCGTCACCTGGAGCTGACCTTCGCCGTACCCGGCTCCGGGCTGGTCCTGCACCCACTCAACGTGCGACTGCCCGGTGACCAACTCGCCTACATCATCAATCACGCCGAAGACGAGGTCATCTTCGCCGATCGATCACTGCTCGGTCGCCTGCTACCCATCCTTCACACCCTCAGCAGCGTCCGCCAACTCGTCGTCATCGACGATGGCACCGGTCCCGGCGACCGCGACATCGCGATAACCTCCCCACTGCCCGTCGTCGACTACGAGCAACTGATCAGGTCGGCAGACCCGGTCGAGCTGACGGTGGACGACGAGTCGCTACCGGCGACCATTTGCTATACCAGCGGCACCACCGGAAACCCGAAGGGCATCATCAACTCCCATCGCACGATCTGGCTGCACACGATGTCTCTCCTGCAGGCCGACACCATCGGCATCTGCGAGCGGGACACGGTCCTGCCCTTGGTGCCGATATTTCACGCGAGCGCGTGGGGACTCTGCTACGCGGCAGCAATGGCGGGTGCGGACCTGGTGCTTCCGGGAGCCGACCTCAGCGGGCCCGCGGTGGCCGAGTTGATGGAAGAGCGGCGGGTTACCTTTTCCACCGCCGTGCCCACCCTGTGGTCGCGCGTACTTCCCGAACTCCGTGACCGCGATGTGTCGGCCGTGCGCATGCTCTGTTCCGGCGGGTCCGCAGTGCCGTCCAGACTGACCGATCTCTGCCTCGAACTGACGGGGAATCCCCTAGTTCAGGTATGGGGCATGACCGAAACGAACGCATTCGCCGCGCTGACCCGTATCCGCCCCCATCTCGGCCACGGCGGCGCGGAAATGACTCGTCATATCGCGTCCTCTCAAGGGATCGCCATTGCGGGCGTCGAGGTGCGCATCGTCGGTGACGATGGGATCGGAGAACTCCCGTGGGATGGTGAAGCGGTCGGCGAACTTCAGTGCCGCGGTCCCTGGGTAACGGCCGGGTACTACGGCGTCGATGTCGATCACACCATCACCGAGGACGGGTGGTTCCGAACAGGGGACGCCGCCGCGATCGACCCCGACGGGTACATCCAGCTGCGGGACCGCTTGAAAGACCTCATCAAGTCCGGCGGAGAGTGGATTTCGTCGCTCGAACTCGAATCGACGATTCAGAAACACCCCTCGGTGGAAGCGGCCGCGGTGATCGGCATACCAGACGAGCAATGGGACGAACGGCCCGTCGCGTGTGTCACCGTCTACGAAGGCCGCACGGTCGAACCCTGTGAACTGTTGGACTGGCTACGTCCGCAGGTTGCGAAGTTCTGGGTCCCGGATCAGGTCCACGTGCTCACCGAGCTTCCGCTGACCAGCGTCGGGAAAATCGACAAGAAGCAACTGCGGGTTCGGTTTGTGACAGACACGCCCCAATAAGACGTCCTCGCAGTCTCTTTCGCTTCATCCGACCGGTGTGGGGAAAGTCGACAAGAAGTGATCGCGGGTGTGTGCGCCCAGCGCGCGCCAAATGGAGTTCCTTGCAGTCTCTTTCGCTACATTTCACATCTGATTCCTCTGGACAAAGGCAACACACATGGTTCACTTCGAACAACACGAACATATTGCTGTCATCACCCTTGATCGCCCCGAAGTGCGCAACGCGATCGACCTCGCGGACGCCGAGCGTATCGAGGCACTGATCGACTCGATCGAGATGGACGACTCGGTCTGGATGTCGATCATCACCGGCACCGGCACGGTCTTCTGCTCCGGAGCCAACCTCGCCGCGATCGCCGCTGGTGGCAGCCCCGCCAAGACCGCCCGGGGTGGGTTCGCCGGACTGGTCACCCGGAGCCGCACGAAACCGATGATCGCTGCCGTGAACGGTCCCGCAGTCGCCGGCGGCTGCGAAATCGTCCTCGCCTGCGACCTCGTGGTCGCGTCGTCTGCAGCATCCTTCGGGCTCTCCGAGGTCAAGCGCTCCATGGTCGCGGCCGGCGGCGGCCTCTACCACCTGCCGCAGGTTCTGCCGAGGAACATCGCGATGGAGCTTGCGGTGACCGGTGACCGCATCACGGCCCAGCGAGCCTACGAGCTGGGCCTGGTCAACGAGCTAGTCGAGCCGAGCGACCTGATGAACGCTGCACTCGCCCTCGCCGATCGCGTCGGCGCAAATGCACCGCTCGCTGTCCGCGAAACCCGACGAGTCCTCCTCGACGGGATGACCCAGGATGCTACCCAGGCGATGGCCGTTGCCGAGGACAGCATGACCCAGATCCGGAAGACCGAAGACTTCGCGGAAGGTGCCCGGGCCTTCCTCGAAAAGCGGACACCCCAATGGCGGTGCCGCTGATCGTCGACAGCCCACTCGGACACGGATGGGCACTCCGCACCGCAAATTGCAGGACAGTCCACCGATCATCTCCGCCCGAAGCACGGATCGATCAATCGGCGAGTTCCCGAGAAGGAAAAACCATGACAACCCCCCAGACGCCCTTCGAACTCTTCGGAATCGACGGGCTGATCGATGCGACCGACGCGAAAATACAAAACACCATCCGCGATTTCACCGATGACCACCTGAGGCCGCACCTGACGGACTGGTACGAGAGCGGCGACGTTCCCGTACGGGAGCTCGCCCGAGAATTCGGCAAGCTCGGCGTCCTCGGTATGCACCTGACCGGCTACGGATGCGAAGGCACCAGTGCCACCGCCTACGGTCTGGCATGCCTCGAACTCGAAGCCGCGGATTCGGGCCTGCGCACTCTCGTGTCGGTCCAGGGATCGCTGGCAATGTACGCGATTCACCGCTGGGGCTCAGAGGAACAGAAACACCACTGGCTGCCGGCAATGGCGCGAGGAGAAGCGATCGGCTGTTTCGCCCTGACCGAACCGGACTTCGGCTCGGACCCTGCCGGAATGCGCACCTACGCACGCCGCGACCAGAGCGTCTGGATCCTCACTGGCACAAAGAAGTGGATCACCAACGGTTCGGTCGCGGACGTCGCCGTCGTATGGGCGCACACCGACGACAAGATCCGCGGCTTCCTGGTACCGACCGACACCCCCGGATTCTCAGCGCGGCAGATCCCGAACAAACTGTCGTTACGCGCCTCGGTGACCAGCGAACTGGTACTCGACGACGTCCGACTACCCGAATCCGCCATGCTACCGGAAGCCGCGGGGTTGGCCGGCCCTCTCGCCTGCCTGAACGAGGCACGGTTCGGGATCGTCTTCGGTGCCCTCGGCGCTGCCCGGGACAGCCTGGAAGCAACAATCTCCTACACCCTCGAGCGCGAGATCTTCGGAAAACCGCTCGCGGGATACCAAGCAACACAACTGAAGCTCAGCGACATGACCGTGAAGCTGGGAACCGCCATGATGCTGGCCCTCCAACTGGGTCGGCTCAAAGATGCAGGCCAACTGCGGCCGGAACAGATCAGCCTCGGCAAACTCAACAGTGTGCGCGAAGCGTTGAACATCGCCCGTGATTGCCGACCGATACTCGGAGCGAACGGAATCACGCTCGACTATCCCGTGCTGCGGCACGCGAACAACCTGGAATCGGTGCTGACGTACGAAGGAACCGCCGAGATCCACCAGTTGACGATCGGAAGGGCGCTGACCGGACAGCAGGCGTTCCGCTGACCCGCCACACCGTCGGGTCAGGGATCGGCGAACTGACCGCATCCCCGGCATGTCAGCCCCCGATATCCCTGGGCGCCCACTAGCCAACACCCACCTTCTCTCCGACACCGCACATCACCCCTCTCACAGACCGCCGCGAACCCGGCGAGACACCCTCCCTCCTTGGAGACAGCCATGTCCGAAAATCCCCAATTCGAAGTCACCGACGACCGCATGTCGTCGTTCCACTGGACGGCCATCGGCATCTGTGTCGTGCTGAACATGCTCGATGGATTCGACATTCTCGTGATGGCCTTCACCGCCAACTCCGTCAGCGCGGAGTGGCAACTCTCGGCCTCGCAGCTCGGCCTCCTGCTCAGCGCCGGTCTGCTCGGCATGGCACTCGGAGCCTTGCTCCTGGCGCCCTGGGGTGACCGGATCGGGCGGCGCAAACTGGTCATCTCCTGCCTCGTCATCGCCACCGTCGGGATGATCCTCGCCGGGTTCGCACAAGACGAGGTCCAGTTGGGCCTCGTGCGCGTTCTGACCGGATTCGGAGTCGGCGGACTCCTCTCGTGCACCAACGTTCTCGCGAGCGAATACGCTTCGCCCCGCTGGCGTGGCCTGGCCGTGAGTCTGCAGACAACCGGCTTCACGATCGGCGCCACCATCGGCGGACTGGCGGCCGTTGTCATGATCGACAACTGGGGGTGGCGATCGGTGTTCTTCGTCGGGGCCGCGCTCTCACTGCTGTCCTTGATCCTGGTGATCTGGCGTCTGCCCGAGTCGATCGAATTTCTCATCACCAAGGGCGGCGCCGGCGCACTCGACCGGATCAATGCCTTGGCCCGGCGGATGGGCCAGCAACCCCTGGCCACGTTGCCTGCCCGCCAGTCCGTCAGCGACGCGCCGACGCGAGGCCGATTCCTGGCCTTGCTGTCCCAGCCCTACCGACGCGCAACCCTCACCCTCTGGATCCTGTTCCTGATCATGCTCTTCACCTACTACTTCGTCACCAGCTGGAGCCCCAAGCTGCTCGTCCAGGCCGGCATGTCCCAGAACAGTGGCTTGACCGGCGGCGTGCTGCTCAACATCGGCGGTGTCATCGGCACCCTGCTATTCGGGTTCCTCTCCGCTAGATTCTCGGTCGCTCGTGTACTCGCAGCCGCGACACTCTTCGCCGCGATCCTCCTCGCAGTCTTCCCGGCAACACTGTCGACCATGTGGGTCGCCCTCCTCGCCGGGCTGCTGATGGGTCTGTGCATCAGCGGCTGCATCGCTGGCCTGCTCGCTACTGCCGCACTGGTGTACCCGACCGCCACCCGAGCGACCGGAGTGGGCAGCGCCATCGGCATCGGACGCGCCGGCGCCATCCTGTCGCCCTTGATCGTCGGACGCTTGATCGACGCGGGGTGGACCTCCACCGAGCTGTACATCGCAGCCGGGACACTCATGCTCGTCGCCGTAGCCGCAGCGCTCACTCTCCGCATCGGTCAGCAGCCCCCGGCAACCGGCCCCACCGCAACGTCGGACCCAGATCAACACTCTGTGCCTGCAACCCCCTAACCTTTCACCGGACGTGAAAAATCGTGTCGCCGAATGCGTCTGACGCACTGGTACTTACCCCCCCGGTCGACCGAAGGAATCGCTTGCTCGACAAGCTGTACGCCGCTCTTCTCGCCCTCACCGGCGTCGCATTCGGAGGCTACATCATGCTCGACGAGGTATCCCACACCATCGCCACGACGCGATCGCCACTACCTCCCGGAAGGCCTCCCGGTGTCTGACTCACACAGGGACCACAGCATCGACAACGAAACACGGGCCGGCGAGCGGCACCTACCCCCACAAGCCCGGCGTCGTCCCGGTCCGGAGCTCGAGACGGTCCTCGACCTTCAGCTATGCACCTACCGAAGCCGGCGACAGCAACGCAGCCGACGAGACAAGGTGATCAACGCGATCCGCGCAGGTACCACCGAGTCGGAGGAGCTGATCCGGTTCGCGTGCACCTGGGCACCGTACGGAGGCCCACCCGGAGGAAGAACTACTCGTGAAGTACGGAATGTCGCTACCGCGATTCGTCAACCAGCTCTGGCAGACGATCAGCGAAGGTGGTTACGACCCCGAAATCATCCGTAAATTACGGGCAGCCTATACACCCCCCCGAGCTTCGAGATAGCGATCGAGCCGAACCGCGACAATGCAGAGCGCACAATCGCGAGCAACTCCAGTGAACCGCGCGCAGCGTGAAACCAATCTCGGGGATTCGTAGCAAGAGATGCACAGAAATTGACACGAGTTCGCAGTAGGTTTCCATGCGTAGCGGTCAACAGTATCCATCGAATCGTTAGGGAAACAGAGGAAGCCAAGAACGGCACGATTCCCGGGACTGTTTATTCACACCTCACTCAGCGCGAAAATAGTGGTGGGAAAGCGTCGACACATCATCGGCCAGACGGGCGCTGATAGACTAGAGAGGATAATGGTCGTCCCAAGAGGGAGCATGACAAGTGGTGGCATTCGTGGCCGACGAGTCGAAGCCGAGAACGCGAACGGCTCCGACCAAGAAAGGCCAGCTCACCAGGGCCCGCATCATGGACGCCGGCCGTGATGTACTCAGCGAACGTGGCTACTTCGGAGCCACGGTCGCCGAAATTGCGGAGAAAAGTTCGTTGTCCCTCGGCGCAATCTATCGCTATTTCGAAAATAAGGACGTCCTCTTCCTGGAAATCCTGGAAGAGTTGGTCGAGGAGCTTTACACCGCAGTAAGCGGTAGCTGGACAAAGGGAGAAGAGTTCGAATCCCTGCGGGAGTCATCGCGACGCTACCTCGCAACGTACTACTCGAATCGTCACCTCATTGCCGGCCTGATCGAGATGTCCGCAGCCGTTCCGGAGTGTGCGGAACTGTGGTGGAACCTCAAGCAGAAAACCTTCCGACGTAAAGAACGCTATCTACAGCGGAATTTGCCGTCGAGCCCATTGAAACCGGAATACGCCGCGGTTGCTCTCGCCACGATGGTCGAGCAACTTGCGTACCACTGGTATGTCGAGTCGGAAAAGCACGGTGTCCAGGCGCCGAGCCTCGAAGAAGCGACCGAGACCGTGAGCCTGATTTGGTACCGCAGTATCTACGCGAACACAGGTACCGAAGCCATCAATGCCCCTGCCGATTGATTGCCACAGGAAGGAAACTCGTGGCGACTGCCGCCTGACTTCAAGGTGAGAACGAGTCCGAAATACTTCTCAGGTCACTGCAGCGCGCTGCCGATGACGTGCCCGCGGCGTCCGGTGGGCCACCCGCTCCTCGCGAGTGCAGGTCCTCGCAGGTGTGTTTGCTTTCGCTCCGCGGCCCTTTACGCATAAGGCCTCGGGCTCGCCGATGCGCCTAACACGGAGTTGCCCGCCCGTACGACGGTGCCTTCGTACGGGCGGGCGATCCCCGACACGCACCAGTGGCGGTGCGCCCTTGGGGTGCAGCACTGGTCCCTCATAAGGGGGCGCATGTTGCCTGTTTGCGCGGGGTGTGCTGCTTGCGTGACTGCGAGTGAAGTTGTGCGTCGGAAGCTTTGTCCGGCGGCCTCTTGCTGTGGTTCGGCGTATCGGATTGGTCACAATTGTGGGCTTGAACTGCGCGCTTGCGCATGGGTCGTTTGGCGTATGGGGGTACCTGTCCTATTTCGGGTCTGCTTCCAGATCTGGGTTCATGTCCGTTCGCGGCGCACTCATCGCGGGCTGTCACGGCATCGTGGACTGCAGATTGAGAGACTGCGCCGAACGCACTGACGGGCGGGGGTACCGGTCTGAGCATCCCTCGCTTTCCCGGAGACTTCCGAGCCAGGCTTGATCCTGGGTAAAGGATGGGGATGTCACTGTGGAAACGAGGAAGTATCCGCCGGAGCTGCGGGAGCGTGCGATGCGGTTGTACCGGGAGTCGGAGCCCAGACCGGTGATCCGACGGCTGGTCGAGCAGCTGAACGTGCACCCGGAGGTGTTGCGGGCAGCGCATCGACACAAAGACCGACCGCCACCCTGGCGTGCGGCGGGCGAGCCGGACCAGATATCGGCGAAGGCGGTTTCCCGGAAACGGGAAACCGCCTTCGCCGTGGCTCGGACACCGGTACCACTGCCGCAGTTGCCCCGGGGCCGTCGACGCACCTCTCGCTCGAATCGGTGGCACCTCACGGTCATCACCGATCATGCCTGATTCGCAATCAATCGATACGGATGGTGCCTGGCGGGACGTGCCGCGCAGCTAAAATGACAAACCCGGCCGCGATGATTGGCAGGGCGCCCCAGAGCAAGGCAGTGCTAGCCCAAGAATGGCCACTCGAAAGCCAGAAGGTGAACACGGCGCCCGCTGCAACGGCGCCTATCTGACCAGCAGCGGTAACAATCGCGATCCCAGTCGCCCGCGTATGGGCGGGGAAGCTTTCACCGCCGAAGAAAAGTAGGGCCGCAAACGGTCCTGACAGGAGGAGCAATCCCAGGCTGTAAAGAACGATAATGAGAATGGCGTTGTCGTTCGGGACCAACATCATTCCAACAAAACACAGACCTGCGAGTATCCATCCGATGGAAATGCTGTAACGGCGCCCGAGTCGGTCACCGACCCAGCCGAACGTGAGGTATCCGATGCAGGCACTGAGGTTCGACACGATGAGTACGACGAGAGCGTTGTCGAACGCAATGTTCTTTCCGTCCGCCGAATTGAGGACAGATGTGCCGAGGATCATAAACGCCAAAGCTCCAAACCAAATCAAGAAGAAGGCTGCACTAAGAACAAGCGTCGGTCGAAGTGATTCTCCCTTAAATGCAGCGATCAATGGTGTGGAGGCGGTCCGCCGAGCAAGTCCCGCGGAATCAAGAAGTGCATTCGCATCATCCTCAAGGCCGACGCGCCGTAGGCTCTCAGCTTCCTTCCGTAGGGAAAATTGGGGACTTTCTTTCAAATACCTTGCTGCCCAGACCATGAACAGGGCAGGAAATGCGCCGATGATAAAGCACAGTGCCCAGCCGCCAATGGGGTAAAACACGTAAATTGAGGCTGCAGCGAGAACCGACCCCACAGAGAAGCCTGACTGCACGACAGAGTAACTCAACCCCCGCCGTCGAACGCGCGCCGGATCCGTGTATACCGTGGCGAACATCTCGCTCAGGTATGTAGCGTTGATCCCTTGCTCGGCGTACCCCAATCCAGCAACTGAACGGATAACGATGAGCAGGACGATGCCGAGACCCGCTGTCACACCCACGACCCAGCCGGCTGCAGCTGTCAAAGCGGACATTAACGCTGCACCAATCACCGCCACGATGATGCCCTTGCGGCGACCCAGTTTGTCCACCATGGGTCCGACGGCGAATGCGACTACCGCGGTGCCGATCGTGACCCATGTGTTGATACCGGTCGAGCGCGCTTCCGTCCAACCATGTTCTTCAGCAAGTTTGGGAAGTAGATTGCCAAACAATACGAAATCGTAGACTGCGAATGTCCATGCGAGAAAGCAGATCCATTTAGCGTTTCGTACATCTCTTTCGGTGACGCGGACCTGATTAGGTATCCTGTTGACGGAAACTGCCATTTTGGCACGCTCTTTCATCTCAATTGGACACGAACTGGTTCAGATTTTTCGGTGCGTACGGGGTGAATGATTCAGCAGCCGGGTCTGGGTTCAGATATCTTGATGCTTGCAACGGATGCCGGGACGATGACGTACTTGGTGTGGTGAAGGCGCGGCAAAGCCGTTGCTTGTGTCGAACGTGATTTGGATCAGCAGATCGCGAGGCGATCAGGTTGCCTTGGTCGCCGTGCTCTTGCCGCACAGGTGGTGCTTCGGGATTAAAGGGCTCAGGGGCGGGCTGCGGTCCTGTTGCCCGCATCGCTGGTCTCGCTGTGCGTGTGGGGGCGGTCCGCCGAGGTGCGCAGGCACCGAGAAGAGCATGAGGAATGGGATGGTACGGCCATTTCCACTTCGAATAGCTGGAATTCGGCAACACCGCGAAACCGCACCCCACCGCCGGCATCGCGACCGAAGTTCGTTGGCTGTCCACGCCAGGACTCCATCATCTATGGCGAACCAGGAGGCGATATGCTTGCTCTAGCCGTCGGCGCCGTGGCCAGGAACTGTGGTTAAGCGATCTTGCGCTTCAGCCCACTGGCTGTGAGCTGGCCGTTTCGATCGCGACCTGGTCGAGTGCTTCCCGCAGCGCCTCGGGTCCGCGCTTTGCTCCCGCGTCCAGTTCGCGAATCCACCGACGCCAGAAGATGGTCGGCTTGTCGGGGAACACTGACACCTCGTCCCGCGGATCGCCGATTCGGGCGGGCGTGTGCGAGGCAACTACGGGGTAGTCCTCTCCGAGCACCATATCCTGCAACTGTAGGTGGATCTGGTCGGAAGACTCGTCATGAGTGTGACAGGTGAACCAGTAACTGCGGCTGGTGTTCTCATCTACGGGTGTGGCGTGCATGAAGATCTGTGTGGAGAAGGTATCGGACCAGGTGAATCTCAGGGTGATACTGAACGGCACCTCGATCAGGTACTCGGCCGGCGGCAGCATGACTGCGTCCTCATCGACAGGGGGACCGTAGGTGTCCTGACCGGGATTGTGTGCCAGGAAGGTGTCTGTTTTCCAGTTCAACGTTCCGTTGCGCTGATCGACCGGATAGACAGGGAAGACAGTGTTCGGGGGAGCGCCAAGCGTGCCCCAGTGCGTGAAGGGGAAGTGGGTGACGTCCATAAAGTTCTCCATGCGGCGGCCGGAGGAGCATGGCCACTGGTAGGACTCACCCATGATGCAGTGCAGGGTGTCTTCATCCCACCCATGGAAGGACGGGATCTTGGTCTCGACCGACGAATCCATGCGTACCCAGATTAGTCCGTACCGTTCCTCGCAGTCATATTGATTGAGACGAGCCCGGGCAGGGATGGGCTGATCGGCTGTGAGCGAAGGGACCTCCTTGCAATGGCCGTCGTTTCCGTAGCACCAACCGTGGTACTTGCATCGAAGACCGTCTTCTTCCGCCCACCCGAGGGTGAGGGCAACCCCGCGGTGCGAGCATCTGTCCTCGAATGCGATCAGCTTGCCGCCGATCTCGGCGATCCCGATCAACTCGCCCAGCAGCTTCGACTGGAGGGGACCGCGACCACCAGGCTTTGCCGCACGTAGTTCTTCGAGGGTAGCGACTGGGTGCCAAAAGTGGCGCCATGTTGCCGCGCTGGTGTTCAGGTCGTAGACGGGTTCGTTGCCTGTTTGGGTTGTCATGGCCGTTCCTTCTTGGTTGCTTCTGAGTCCGTGGGTGTTTGCGCCGGGCGTCGTGCAGAACCTTCTAAGAGGCTCTCTATTAAAAGAGGTCGATCTCTTCTCCTCTCTCCACCAATGTGATGCAAGCCGTCGGGCAGCTCTTCGCCGCACGCAATAGCTGGCTCCGATCCGAACCCGGCGCCGTCGGCAGCACCTTCGCAACCCCGGACGGATCGATCTCGAACGCGTGCGGCGCCAAGTTGGCGCACATCCCCGAACCACAGCAATCGGTCTGATCGAGACCGACCTCGATCTCAGGAAACTGACTCACCGAACCTCACCTCCGCTGTAACCTGCTGGAGCAGAGGTAAACTCGACTACCCCTCTCCACGGATCCTCAGTGCCGATCATCTTTCGAAGACGGCGAAACTGCTTCGGTGCATTCACCGTCACCGCACCACGCACCAGGTCGCCGTTCCGGTACGCAGTGACCAGACGCGACAGATCCGGGCGCGCCTCAACAACCTCGACGTCGCCGGAGAGGTCGCCCGACCCCTGGATCTTTACCCCGTACTGGTCCGACCAGAAGTACATGTCGTGACTGAACGGACCGGCAATCTCGGTCCCGTGGGTCAGCACCCGTGCCGCGTGCGTCCCCTGATCCCCGGCGGTAGTCCACTGCTGAGAACGCACCCGCCGACCACCTATCGCCATATTTGGGCACGACGCTGCATCTCCCACACCCAGCACCGTCTCCGAGCCGGCGCGAAGGAACTCGTCACAGATCAAGCCGTCACCGAGTGAAAGGCCACTGCCGGTAAGCCAATCGACGTCCGGCACCACTCCGATACCGACTACGACGAGGCCAGCTTCAATCGCGGTCCCGTCGTCGAGCAGCACGCCCTCGACCCGATCAACGCCGAGAAATCCGCTGACGCTGCTACCGCAACGTAATGTCACACCATTCAGTTCGTGTAAGCCGCTCAGCAACTCAGCAATGACCGGCCCGAGCGCCCGCCGCATCGGAAACCGACCTGCCTCCAGAACAGTCACGTCCAGACCCAGCGTGCGAGCACTCGATGCGACCTCGGCACCGATGAACCCGCCTCCGATCACAATCACCGTCGGGGTCGCGAGCAGTTCTTCGTACAACGCCGCTGCGTCGTCGCAGGTACGCACGACGTGGACGCCTTGCGGTGGAACCGTGCACGGCAACCTGCGTGGCCGGGCACCGGTAGCTACTACAAGTGCCGCGAAGGGAATGTGCTCCCTGACATCCGATCCCTCGAACTGCACGGCCAGCGTCCGCGCCTGGACATCGACCGAGTCCACCCGCGTCCCGGTCAAGACCGTCACACCCAGATCCTGGAAGTATTCCCGGTCGTGGTAGGCCACGGGCGCGGATCCGAGTTCGCCGGTGAGAACCTGCTTCGACAGCGGCGGTCGATCATAGGGCAGATGCGCCTCCGCGCCGATCAGCGTGATTGGACCGTCGTATCCTTCACGCCGCACACCCTGCACCGTCCGCAACCCGGCCACGCCCGCGCCCACCACCACCAGTCCGGCGGAACCACGGACGCGACCGCTCAACACCCCACTCATGCCTGCGTCCTTTCGCGTCCGAGCCCGCATTTTGCTGGTATATCTTCGAATCGACCGCTTAGCAGCTGGTGGAAGGCCTCTGTCATGAAGGCCAGTGTGGTGTAGAGCACTCGATCCGATCGCCACCCCAACGGGGCGACTTAGTCCCGACTCGGTACTCCAACCCCTCACCCCAATGGGGTGAGGAGCAGATCGCAAGCCATCCCGATGAGGGTTAAAGCACTCGATCAAGGTGCGTCAGGGTGTGGGGCGGGCCCGCGGAGCGCTTCTAAAACTTTGCGATTGGTGGGTCGCAGAGGTGCTCGATATGGCGATCCGAGTGCGGTACGGACCCTTTCCTCGAATGTCGGGCGACACGCGGAGACTTCGGCGGGCCAGCGGCGCTATCTCTGCGGCGTGCTTCAACCCTGAGACGTCGCGCCAGCGTCGCGGCTATGTCGGACCATCCTCGATCGAGGGTTCCAAATGCGCGGATGCTCGCCCTGACGGCTTTGGCCAGCACCTGGATGACGCGTGACCAGTTACAACAGACCCAGCGCCCGGGCTTTCACAACTGCTGCGCGTCGGCCGTTGACATTCATCTTCCGATAGATACTGCGCAAGTGAGCCTTGAGAGTGTTGACTGAGACAAACAGTCGGGCGCTCAGCTCGGGCAGAGAAGCGGGCTCCTCGATCGCTCGCAGCACCTGCATCTCCCGTTTAGTTAGCGGCTCAACCAGAGCCCCACGAGTGGCACCAAGCGAGCCGACATGCAATGTCGGAGCTGTCTCAACCAATTTAGCCTGCACTAGCTCGACGAACTCGGGGTGACGGGTGCCGGCGCGCCGCACCCTACGAAGCAAGGCGTTGACTGGGCTACCGAATTGCAGAAAGGGCTGGACGTATTGCTCAGGTGCTGCAAGTTCGATTGCCTTCGCGATCTGATCAACCGCCTGCGGCGACTGCGGTGTCTTTTGTACGTTTAACAAAGCCAGCAGAATCATCGCCTGCAGCATCTCATCGACTAGCCCACTTCCTGTGGCGATAGCTTCGTCGAGCAGGCCGATAGCACGCTCGGGTTGGCCATCACCGACCAGGAGTTCTGCGTGTGCAACGGTGAGCATTATCGGACCAGTCGATTGTGGTGGAAGGGATTCGAGGACAGCAGCTGCTCCCGCCGCGTCTCCTATCGCTAGTCGGACGCGTGATCGCTCGGCGGTGAGGTAGTCATCGAAGACGTAGCGGGCGGCCATCCGGTCGACGATCCGTGCAGCCGCTTCGAGATCCGTTAACGCTTCCCGTTTGCGTCCCCGCAGGCTGATCACGAGGCCACGAACGAGCATTACGGTTGCACTTACTGCAGCGTCCTGACGGCGGACCGCCGTTGCGGCGGCCGCGAGGTGTTGTTCGGCGGCATCTAGGTTTCCCCGCATGTACGCGGCCCAGCCACGGGCGTGCCATAGTTCGGCCGCGGCGCCGGTCAGTTCCCATCCACGCTGACGGGCGAGTTCAGTGGCCTGGTCGGCAACGGTCAGAGCTTCAGTCAATCGATTTTGGGCTGTGAGGACACCAACGAGTTGGCTTAGGCAACCGAGTTCGAGGTATGCACGGTCGGTCGCTCTCGACGCGGATAGGGCCTCCCTCAGATGACCCTCGCCGTCAGCCCGTCGGCCGACCCAGTATTCGGTAGTACCGAGCTGCTGGAGTGCCAGTGCCCGGAGATCATTTGCGGCTGTCGTACCGTGGCTCTCGTACCGTTGAGAGAGTGTTGCCATGCCGTTCGCCGCGGTCGCAACTACGTTTAGGTCGCCTGAAAGGCGGCCGCGTTCGAGGTCGACTACCAAGCTAGCCGTTGTTGCGTCGGGGTCGATCGGAAGATCGGTGGAAAGGGGATGGCTATCGGCCGAGTCCAGCGCCGCGGATTCGGGCTGCGTCGGAGTACGCCGTCCGCCGACTGTTTCGAGCGGCGCGCCGGCCAATGCTGCGTCAGAGGTGTCCACAACCCCTCCCTCCCCAAGAGCGAGGGCGACAGCTATCTGTACGAGTCGGAGTTCGCCGTTGGTAGACACCACTGTGTCAGGGAGCTGCTTCAGGAGACCTTGGACTGTCACCAGCTGGCCGTCGAGATACAACTGCAACCAATTGCCGACTAGTAGCGTTTCTGCGTCCTGCCATCGCTCGGCATTGCACGCGTGCTGGAAGGCTGCGACAGGCATGTTTTGATCGGCGAACCACCTAGATGCGGTGTGATGAAGTGTGGCTGCTGATGGGTCTACCTGCAGTTTCAGCCTGCTTCGAAGTAGTTCAGCGAACATTCCGTGATAGCGAAACCAGTCCTTGCGCGGTGTGTCGGCGATGACAAATAGGTTGCGTTTGGCCATCCAACGTAGCACTTCGTAACTGTCTGCCCGGCCAGTCAGCGCCGCCGCTAGGTCGGCAGTCACGACCTCGCAGACCGAGGTTCGCAGGAGAAAGTCCTGGAGGTCGCCCGGTATTCGAGCCAGAACTTCGGAAACCAGGTAGTCAGCAACGTCAGCGTCATCGCCCGTGAAGTTCTGTAGGAATTGCTCGGAGGATTCTGCTTCGGCAAGTGCGAGCGCCGCCAGGCGGAGGCCCGCTGACCATCCTTCGGTGCGAACCTGTAGTTTCTCGGCTGCGGCGGCCGAGACGTTGACACCTGACTCGGCGAGCATTGCCGAAACCTCGGCAGTATTGAACGACAGGTCTTTTGCTGTCAGCGTGTGCAGTTTGCCCTCGACGCGGAGACGACTGATCGGCAGATGCGGTAGGTAGATGCCGCTAAGTATTACGTGGACTAGGGGCGGGAGCCGCATCAGTAGCCACGACAGTTCTGCTTCGACGACCGAGTCATCAAGCCAATGGATGTCGTCGAGGATCAGCAGGATCGGAGACCGAAGGGTGGCGAGCCCTTCGAACAGTGGGACAACGGGGTCGTCGGACTCATTTCCAACTGAGTGAGACAACATCGGTGAGATCGCGGCCAACATAGCTGGCCAGAACCGGTTCGGGTCCGAATCGCGCCGATCCACGGTGAGCCAACACACGTCGACCACGCAGGACGACGAGCGCACCCACGACGCGAGAAGTTGCGTCTTTCCCCAACCTGCGGGGGAGGTGACAGTGGTCACAGGGTACTTGACTGCGTTCGTCAGCCGGTCGAACAGCCGAGGTCGCGTCAGTACGTCATCAGGAAGGAAGGGAGTGCCTATCCGGCCGGGAAATAGAATGGAGTGTTCGAGCCGGGTGAAGTGGTCCGCCGCATCCATGGTTCGTATCCGTCTTCTAGTCCGCCGGTCGGTTGCCGGAGGTCAAGACGGCATTCGGGTGCACGACTTGGTACGCGTTGTCGAACCTGTCAGCTGCAGGTTCGACGGCGGTTCGACGCTCTGTCCGCTGGGGGGTCACTGCCATTGCTCCACTACCTAATCGTCACACTGTGGGCGATATCCTCACACCAGAACAGTACGCAGTGTTTTCGGGGTTACCTGGCATCGCATTCCGTGACAATGCTCTGCAGTCCCACGCACCGAGGCCTGCATCGATCGCAGTATGCCACTCTATTGGCTCTCCTGCCCGAACGCGCTGTCCTTGGACGGCGACGCCCCGCGGCCAGTATTTGTTCCGGGCGAACGCCTCGATCACGATTTACCGGTGACGCTGAAGGCTGGCCAGCATGCCAACCGACGATCTCGTTCTTCTCGGTGACCCGTAGGGGCGCCTTATCAGGATGACGGGTAGTTGGGTCGGCGCCGGGTTCTACCTCGACGACGACTTCAGGCTCTATTTGCGGCGCATGCGTAAGCCCGGTCATGCGGTCGCCGGCTCGCGCTGGTATCGCACACTTCTGACACGAGAACTGATCCGTGCCGGCGAATTCGCGAGTACCTCCGTCGATATTCCCATGCGGAGGGTGTCCGCGTCAGGAGGAGCCGAAGCCAGGTGGCGGAGACATCCTGAAGGGCGCCGGCGGGTTATTTTGCTCGCGGTTCCGATCCCGTTGCATCTGGCCGCCGTTGTTGCCGCACATGTTCATCTGCTGCTGAATTTGGTCCGGGGGTAATAGCCAGTTGTTGTTGGGATCGCACGGGTCCTGCCCCGGTGGGGCGGTCGGTGCCGCGGCGGACGCCACCGCGGGTACGGCGATGGAGGCCACCGTTGGTGCGGCGGCGAGGCCTGCCGGTAACGTGACGATCGATCCGGCCACCACCAGCCTGACCAGAAGGCTCTTCGTGCGTGCCTTCGTGGTTGTGTTCATTGTCGGTGCTCCTTCGGCATGAAATTGAAGCCGTCGGATACGGCACCCTGCGACTGATGCTGTTCGCGCGTGGATCGTGAGCCAGCATCGTGCCGTGTCGCGCTGCTGTTGTGCGTGACCGCCTCGGTTGCCCCGGATGCCCGCTCAGCGTGGTGCTCCAAGGCGGCCCGATTGCGAGTCCCTTCCCATCATATCTATTGAGCTGTCGTGCGGCCCGCGGGGATTCGCGCACTTCGATAACGGTATGACCGCGGCGGTCGACTCCCTCGCCCACAACCCACTTCCGTTCAACCTACGCAGGGGTCGGCTTTCGCTCTGCTACTCGACGGGGCGACCGGCGATAGAATTGGTGGTGAAGTTGTCGCGATTGCGGAGGCGAGGTGATCGTTTGGATGAACCCTTGGGACACACCTGATCGACCCTCGGAGCAGCTGGACTACGCCCCGGCGAAAAGGGGGTCGATCGCTGTAAGGCGACGTCCCTCGCCCTGCACGCTCGCGTCGGCAGACACTGGATCTTGACACAATCGCGAGGCTTCACTCTACTCAAGGAGCACCGATGACTAACACCGCCGTCGACGCCACAGCAGCTCTACAAGTGACCGAGTACTGGGTGGTCGAGGTGGACCGCCACGACGGGACGTGTTGCACATTCGGACCGTTCACCGCCGACGCGGCCTGGACCGGACTCGAGGGACTCTCACCCGAACGACTGGGTGGCGATCATCGGCACGTTCGTCACCACCGTGCGCACCCGCAGCATCGAGACCTCCACCGAGTGGATGGCCTGGCAGATCATCGTGGCCACCATCCCCGGGCGTAGAAGATCAGCAGTGCGACGGCGGTCGCGACGTGCAGGGCGACTATGAAGGCGAGGAACGGGGTACCGGAGTCGCCCGAGCGAGACTGAACGTGTTCTTCTTGGTGGTCGGAAAGTCGCCGGAGGGGGTCACTGTGGTGGGCGTGCCAGTGTTCATCAGTGCGGCGTCAGCTCGCGGTGTGGAGTGCGGATCGGTGCCGGCGAGGCGGGGTTATTCGCGCGCACCATTTGTGACGTCAGGCGGCGGTCACCAGGCGGTACCAGTAGGGCGATTGTGGTGCGGTTGGCGTAACGTCGCAACTGGAGGTTGCGGTGATGTCGAGGGTTTGTACGGGGCCTTCCAGGGGAGGGCGAGATGGGCATGTGGTCGATCCGTGTGAACGTTGTCGCGATCTCTGATTCGTGCCGATTGTCATGGGCGAGGGGACTTCTCGAATGATTCGTTTCCTGCTTCGGGTCGTGGTCTTCTTGGGGTCGGCAGCGCTCGGCCTGCTGGTGGCGCAGTGGCTCCTGCCCGGGGTCTCAATTGCCGCGTCGGGATTTGTCACCGCGGTGGTGGTGTTTGCGGTGGCACAAAGTGTGCTGTCTCCGTTCATTGGCAAGGTGGTGGCGAGGAACGCTTCGGCGTTTCTCGGAGGTGTCGGGCTCGTGTCGACATTGGTGGCGTTGGCGATCGCATCGCTTGTCGGTGGTCTGAGTATCGACGGGTGGCGCACGTGGATTCTGGCGACTCTGGTGGTGTGGCTGGTGACCGCGGTTGCCACTCTGGTACTGCCGTTGGTGGTGTTGCGTAACAAGAAGTCGGGCGCGTAAGGGGGCCGCGGGGCGCGCATGAGAGATTCCGGTTGTCATGGTCTTTGTGCCCCGCGGCATCGGGTACCGTCGGTGCGGGCCTGGGGCGGTGATGGCCTGCCGCCGTATTGTGGTTAGCGCCGCTCGTTCCCATTCTCGGGCGGCCTCGACTCCGTCGGCCGGTACACATTGCGACTCGCGATTGGCCGGCGGGGCAGGGGCCGGCACCGGTAGGTCGGTTCGCAGGTCCGAGGTGGCGCCGGCAGGAACGGTCAGACCCTCGGTTGCTTTTATGAGTGAAAGACAGCTGTTCTAGCTGTGTAGAGGAGGTGCTCGTGATGGGCTCTGCATTGACCGATCATGGTGTCGCAAGGACCACCCTCACGCTCACCCCCCAGGTCTCGCAGGCTGGTTCGATCGACGCCGCAGGCCGCGAGTCGGCGGTACCGCCGGAGCTGGCGCGGATCCTCGAGCAGGTCGTGTCCGTGGTGCGGCCGGTGGCTCCGTCACCATAGGATTGGTGCCACATGAGGTGACCACGACTGCCGCGGCCGACATGCTCGACATCTCTCCCGCCCCGCGTTGATGAAGTTCATCCGCGCCGGGTGTGATCCCCACGCACAAGGTCGGCACGCATACCCGGCTCGAGAGCAGTGACGTCATCGCTTACCGAGAGCGAATACGCGATGCGCAGCGGGCCGCCTTCGACGACCTTCGCGGGTTCGAGGACGCCGAGGACGCCGAGGGCAGCCTGGGGACAGTGCGCAGATCCGTATGTTGCGGTTGCGGAGGCCGCCTCATGTCGCGCGGCGGCGGGTGGAAAGACCCGTGCTGACTAGGATTGGGTGTTGTCCGTGCATCCTCTGTGTCCGAACAAGGCCGTGTCGCTTCGTTACTCGATGCGCGGGATCGTGCGGTGGTGTTGCTCGATGAGGTGATCGCGCGGGGTTTGATCGCCTCCTGGGCAATCGAGTCGGCGGTCAGCGATGCTGTTCGGGATCTGGCGGATGAGATGTTCGGCACCCGCCGGTTCTGGCCCAAGCGGATCGTCCGGGCCGGGGTCAACATGTTCCTGTTCCCCTCAGGTCTGCTGCTCGGCGGCGACTTCACACTCCTCGATTACCTGATCTGGAACGAAATCCCCACCGTGCTCGGCGATATGGTCGGCGGACTGGTGTTCACCGGCCTCGCGCTGCACCTCGCGCATCGGCACACCTCCGGCGCACCCGTCCTCGCCCGCGAAGCGGAACTCGAAACGCGCTGACCACTACCAGCGACCCGCAGGTGCACCGCTGTGCGATGTCCGTGCGGGTCGTCGCTGTGCGGGAAATGGCGTCGAGGGCGCCCGGCGTCGAAGCGGACACTCTCGGCGCCGCGTCACCGATGTGCTCCGGGCGTCGAGGGGACTCGGAGCCGGAGCCGGCGGTGCTCACATCCAGGGCATGTCGGGGTCGAGCGGGTGGGAGATCACGCCGTCGTCGGGTTCGAGGGGATAGTTCGCGGCGTGGTACGGGGCACTGGAGGACCCGAAGAGGTCGACGCCTCCCTGCTCGGTGAGGGTGGTGCCCGGCTCGGTGAGCGTGGTGCCCGGCTCGTACAGTTCGACCTGCTCGGGCACGTCCTCGTCCGGGGCATCGCAGGCGACCATGGGCCACGCGTTGGCGCACCCGATGCGGTCCCGCACCTGGACGGTGTACGGGACCTGCGGGGCGGTCCCGTCCGCGGGTGCTGCTGCGGCGGTGGCACCCTGGGCCAGCACGGCACCGAAGCCGAGGGCGACGCCGACGGCTGCTGCGGCTGCGGTGCGTGTTGTGATCGAGGACATTCTGTGGCTCCTGAAGTTTCGGGGGTTTCGTGTTCTCGGACGACCACTAGTTTTCGCCGGGAGCCGGCGTTCGGTAACACCCCGAGGGGGTGATCGGTGCCCCGGTAGGGGGCGGGAAAGCACCCCTGGGTGGCGGTCCCGCGGATACCGCACGACCCATTTTCGGCTAGTCAGGCGGAGAGGCCGCTCAGGCCGTCGAGCGTGGTGCTCACAGATGAAGGGCGCAAAGCATGGTCGTGAGCACTCCGCCGACCTGGGACGCTCGTAGGGATTGGTGCTCCCGTGTAACCCGGCTGCAGAGGTTCGCATCCACTTCGACTTATTCGAAAGATTCGAAAGGTAGGTAATTCGACTATTTCGAACGAAAGGGTCGATCACGGGTGCACAGGCGTTGGATCAGCACACGTATCTGCCGCAAGCAGCGGTGGGTGCGGGGTTGGCGGCGGTGGTCGGCTTCCTCGACACCCATGAGCGGCGCCGCGGCGACCGGGACGAGCCGCGGTATCTGTTGGTCGGTGCCGGTGAGCACGATCAGGTGGAGTTGCCGGCGGAGGTGCATGCGGCGCTCAAGCAGGTCGTGGCCGCACTGCAGGCCGGTCGCGCGGTGACGGTGGCACCGCGGGCGATGATGTTGACGACGCAGCAGGCCGCGGATTTGCTGGGGGTGAGCCGGCCGACGGTGCGCCGGTTGATCGATGCGGTGGAGTTGCCGGCGGAGAAGGTCGGCGCTCGGCATCGGCTGTTGTTGCGGGATGTGCTTGAGTATCAGCAGCAGCGCCGGGCCCGCCAGTACGAGGCACTCGCCCAGACGGCTGTGCGGATCGACGACGAGGACGATCCTACGGTGGTCGCGGAGCCGTTGAAGAACGCACGGAAGGCGGTCGCGGAGCGGCGACGCGCCCGCCGCATCGACCACTAGCTTCGGCCAATTGGTCGATAGACTGCCCGGATGTTCGCGGCAGTTCTCGACACGTGTGTTCTCTGGCCGAGCCTGCAGCGGGATTTCCTGCTCTCGATGGCGGTCGAGGGTTTGTATCGGCCGTTGTGGTCGGAGGTGATTCTCGACGAACTCGAGTTCCACGAGGCCGCCAAGCTCGAACGACGCGGACACTTTCCGGCGGCCGCGCAGGCGGCCAGTGCACGGCTGGTCGGGACGATGCGCGAGTACTTCGACGATGCGCTGGTGACCGGTTGGGAGCCGCTTGAGGGTACGTTCTCCCTGCCGGTTCCCGATGACGAGCACGTCGTGGCGACCGCGGTGGTTGGCGGGGCCGGGGTGATCGTCACCGATAGCCGGAAAGACGTTCCACGAGACCGAGTTCCCGGGCATCCAGGTGATCTCGCCGGCAGAGTTCGCGGCCGACACGGTATCAGTGTCCCCGGCCGCCGCGGCCCGGGCGGTGGAGATGCTGTCGGTGCGCATGGTGCGCCCTCCGACGACCATCGATGAGGTCCTCGAGCAGTTGGTGGTGCGTTACCGGATGGACGAAGCCGTTGCACTGCTGCGTGATCGACAGTGATCGCCCGCGCGCCCTTGGGGATGCGTCGGGGTGCGCCGACAATCGTGTTAGCCGGTGCACAACAGGATCTTTCGACGGGCGGAGAATGATGTGGGGACCGCTGAGATGTCGTCGATGGCCACAGACGGTAGCGCCCATACATAGCTGGCAGGCGACGGTGATTCGTTCCGCCGCCGACTGGACCAGCAGAATGGGCCGTTGACCCATGGTGACGGCAGGTCTTGAAGGAAGTCTTGGCCGTGAATGTCGCACTGCCAGACTCCTTCTCGACGCTGCTGAGCGGAACAGTTCCGATCACCGCACACTCAGACAGGATGGGATCGTGAGCGACCGGACCGCAGCAGACCTCGAGCGTGAACTCGCCATGCTCGCCTACGTACGCGACCGCCTCCGGGCTTCGGAGGGCAAAGACTTCCGCATCCCGACCACCGCGCTCGACCAGGTTCTCGATGAGCTCAACAGTCTCGAACGATCGCCGTGGGATCCGAACTGATTTCACCCGTGCAGAGCTCGAGGTAGTGCTGAGCACGTCCTGCGAGCCTTGCCGGCGGGGCGGCGCGAGCGACCGGTAGTTTGCCAGGCGCCCGGCGCACATCGGATCGGCGCTTGCTCCGTGACGCGGCTGTGGGGGCATCGCATTTCCAACCCGGGGTGTGAAAGGTCCGATTCCGCCGAGCAGGATGAGCGCGCTGTGTTTCCGGGATCTGCGGGAATGGCTGGGGCAAGCACTATTCCAGCACTCGGCGCTATCGTTCGGTCGTGGGGGTCACGCGGAGGACCTTGTCGTCGTGGCCGTTGTCGGTGGTGTTGAGTAGTGATCCGTCTGGTTGCGCGGCGACGGTGCGGATGCGGCCGTAGGTGTCGGCCAGTTCGGGCGGCCTGGTGTCGGTGAGGACGTGCGTGCCGTCGGGGTCGAGTCGCAGGAACAGGACCATGCGTCCTTTTTGGACGCCGACGGCGAGGGCGGTGTCCCATTCGCCCATGCGGGTGCGGTGGCGCCACTGAATGAAGTTGCGGATGGTGCGGCGGGTGGTGGTGCCTTCGCTGAGGCAGGCGTCGAGGTGTGCTTGTCTCAGGTGGGCGATGGTGGTGTGGTGTTCGGTGCGCAGCCAGGTCAGAAACTTGGTGGCCTCGGTGATCTATTGTTTGGCGGTGCGGGTGGCGTTGTCCATGTTGCGACCGGTATCGGGAACGCGCAGTCGGCGTAGGTGATGCCAGCGGGCGAATTGCTCTATGGGCGCGTAAATCTCGGGCGTTGGTTGCAGAGTGGTGAGTCGTTGGTCGAGCCAGGTTTCGAAGCGGGCCAGGCGGGGTCGCCGCGGCTGGGGAGGATGTGGTGGTGGACGAGCATTTCGCGTAGGTGTTCGGCGCTGCGGGGTGGGACAGGTGAAGTTCGCGACTGCCGTTGCGGGCGAGTAGGTCGGCGGTGGTGGGGTGGCGCATCCAGGTGAGGATGCTTTCCGGGCGCTTGAACTGCAGGGATGACGTCGACCGTGCGCTGGTCGGCAAGCGGCGCGGGGATCAGAGTCGGCTCGGGTTCCGCTCCAGGTATGCACGGTGTGCTACGTCGGGCAGCGGCGGGGCCCGAGGGCCCGGCTGCGTGCCCGCCGGGATGGTGTGTCAGACCATGGCGAGCCGGTCCACCAGCAGCTCCACCCTCGGCTCGGTGTCCTCCGGCGGCAACCGTCCCGCCCGGGTCAGGGTGGCCAGTCCGTGCAGGCACGCCCAGAACGTCTCGGTGAACAGCCCCGGGTGGACGCCGTCCCCGGCGACCTCGCCGAGGCTCTCCAGCAGGGCGGCGAAGGCGTCCTTGAGAGGTTCCGGGGTGTCCTCGTTCGCGAAGGCCAGGCCGCCGTCGAGCTGGAACATGGCGTCGTAGACCGCCGGGTTGCGTTCGGCGAAGTCGAGGTAGGCGCGGGCGAGGGCGGCGACCCGCTCGCGCGGGCCGTCCTCGGCGCGGGCCGCGGCCCGCAGCGCCGCGGCCATCTCGGCGGCACCCTCGAGGGCGACGGCGCCGATGATCTCGCGCTTGCCGCGGAAGTGGCTGTAGAGGACGGGCTGGCTGTATTCGATGCGCTCGGCGAGCCGGCGGGTGGTGACCGCGTCCCAGCCCTGCTGCTCGGCGAGTTCGCGGGCCGTGGCCAGGATGAGGCGCTCGCGGCCCGCCCGTTCGCGCTCCTTGCGTTCCTGTACCGACATGACCCGATCCTAGCACCGCTAGACAAGTGAGCGGCAGTAGTACTAGCGTTGCCTCATCAGCTAGCGGCGCTAGATATCGGGAGGGTCATCATGCTCAACGCACTCGAGGTCGTCACCACCGTCGTCGTCGGTGTGATGGTGGGGGTGGAGTTCTCCGTCGCCTTCGTCATCAACCCGATCCTCAATGCACTCCCCGATGACAGTGGCCAACTCGGCCGCGCCCACGGGGGCCGGATGCTCGGCGCCGTGATGCCGGTCTGGTACATCGGCTCTCTCATCCTCGCCGCGGTCTGGGCCATCGCCGGATGGCACCACCACGGCACCGGCCTCGTCGTCACCGCCGCCGCGCTGCTGATCCTCAGCGTGATCATGTCGATCCTGCTGCTCGTTCCGATCAACAACCGGAGCAAGACGTGGACCCCTGACAACCGGCCCGCCGACTGGAAGCAGCAGATGAACCGCTGGGACCGCTTCCACTACGTCCGCGTCGCCGTCATCATCGCCGCCTTCGCCCTGCTGGTCGCCGCCGTCACCTGAGCCCGCGGGCTCACCCGCCCGGTCGTCAGCCGCAACCGCTCGGCCTGGAGGCCGATGCGCGTAGCGGAGTGGCGGGCCAGCAAGATCCCGTTCCCGTCGGTGCGGATCACCCCGGAGACCATCATCGATCTGGTCGCCGGCCCGCGCGGCCAGCCCAACGTCGACCACCTCTGCCTCACCGTGCATCCGGTCGACTGGGACGCGGTCATCAAGTCGGGCACCTTCACCGTCCTGGAGGGCCCTGTCCAGCGCTTCGGTGCCCGCGGCATCGCCACCTCCATCTACATCCAGGACCCGGGCACCAGCACCCTCGAACTCCGCTGGTAACCCCAGGACGCGGGCCCCAGCGACACCCACTGACCGATGGCGAGAGGAAGTACCGAAAATGGCCAAGCTGCAGAGTCTTGACCCGCACACGCCGATTTTCGCGCAGTTCAAGGAGAAGACCGGGCCCATCGTCCTGGCCAACACTTTCTTCGTCCCGAAGGAAAAAACTGAAGCGTTCCTGGCCCTCTTTCGGAGGCAGACCGAGTTCATGAAGGCTCAGCCGGGATTCGTCTCCCTGCAGATGCACACGGGAACGGCGGACAGTCAGCTTCTGATGAACGTCGCGGTCTGGGAGTCGACCGAGGCGCTCGCCACGGCGTTCGGCAGCCCAGAGTTCCAGCGCATGGCGGCCGAGTTCCCCGACGACATCGTGTCGTACCCGCACATCTTCGAGCAGATCGACGTATGACACGGCAGCTGCAGCCGCGTCCGCGCTGCCTGACCAGGCCCCATACGACGCACCAAGCTCACCAAGCTCACGAAGACTCGCAAGGAGAAGACCAATGTCGCTGAAGAAGATCAACACCGTCCTGGCCGCCACCTTCATCCTCTTCATCCTCTGGTTCGGGGTGGAGTTCATCCTGAGCCCGGAGACGACGGCGCCGGGCTTCGGCCTGCCGAGCTGGCCGTCCGGCGGCGGCGGCTTCCTGATCGTCAAGGGAATCCGCGACGTCGTCTTGGCCTTAGTCCTGGGCATCCTGCTGGTGACGGGCCACCGCCGGGCGCTGGGCTGGGTGCTGCTGGTGGAGGCCCTCGCCGCGTACGGCGACATGGCCACCGTGCTGGCCCACCACGGCTCCGTGGCCACCGCGCTCGGCGTCCACGGCCTGACGGCGACGCTGATGGTGGTCAACGGCCTGCTGATAATGCGCGAGAACCGCCATGTCGCGGCCGCTCCGGCGACACCCGCCCCGCAGCCCGCCTGATCCCATCGGTCCAAGGTGGCCCAGGCCCCGGCTGAGCCACCTTGGCGCGTGCCGGTATTCGCGTGTCAGCGCCCGCCGGGAAAGGCGAGGCGTGACCGCATGCCTGAGATCATTGAAATGATTGCGCACCAGTATTGTCCATCCGATGCAACACCGCCGTTCTAGTTGACATAACGGCACCGTAAACTTGAGTGATAGTCGCAGTGGTGCAGTCGGTTTGGGTTCGTCTTAACCCGGAAATTGTTGGCTGGTTGTGTTGTTCAGGCAGCGGTGGCGGTCGCGGTGATTTCGTTCCACACGGCGAAGCGGGCGGTCATCTCCGTCGCCAGTCGGACGCCGACAACATGTGCCGCCGCAGCTGGAAGTGCCTGTGATGCCGGAGAACGCGGATAGGAACCGTTGTGCCTGCCCAGGTGAGGTGAATCGCTTCATCCGGCGCTCTTGTTGTCGCGTGCACTGACGTGAGTTCTCGGCCCGATTATTCAGATACTTCGACCGGCGATGCTCGACCGAGGCCAGCATCTCGCGGTGCGCCACTTGGTAGCTGGCCAGCTTGTCGGTCACGAGCACCCTCGGCGCGTATCGCAGACCCTTGAGCAGCTTGCGGAAGAACCGCTTGGCGGCCTTGGCGTTTCGACGCGACTGGACGAGAATGTCGAGCACCACGCCGTCCTGGACGACCGCACGCCACAAATACCTCTGCTCGCCGTTGATCGGGATGAACACTTCATCGAGGTGCCACTTGTCGCCAGGGCGGGGCCGGCGGCGGCGCAGTTCATTGGCATAGGACTGGCCGAACTTCGCGCACTACTGCCGGATCGTCTCGTGCGAGACCACGACGCCGCGTTCGAACATCAGTTCCTGAACGTCACGCAGACTCAACGCGAAGCGGTAATACAGCCACACGCTGTGGCTGATGATCTCCTTCGGGTAGCGGAAGCCCTTGTACGACGAATCTGCGCTGGTCACGGTCACCCATCCTCCCAGCGGTTACCCGCACAGCCAAGTTTGACGATGCCGTATTTAGCTCGCCGCCCAGGCGCGGAGGCCACTTCCGCGGCCCGGATTCGCGATTCTGTCGAGCAGAGACGGCGGCCACGAAGGCGGATGGTCCGCTCCCTCGACGCCCCACACGAATTGATGCGTACATAGCGCGGGCGTAAGGGACTGAGCGCCGCAATGATGGGATGAAGGAATACGGTTGGCACGTCGGAATTCCTTACGATGTCGGTAGTGGCGCGTGCGTTTCGTGAGATGCCTCGGAAAACGCGGACACGCCCAGCAATCGTGACTGGGTGCCTCGATGCCGTCGGAACTGCCGTGACGAACAGAAGGTGAGGATGAGGTCCTTCACCTCCTGGGGATACCTGCGAATCCGGCTGCTGCAAGCGAGGTCATAGAGGCGATCTTCATACTCGCGCTTGGAAATTCCGAAGTTAACCATGATGTCTTCCGGGGGCCCTCCGCCGAACGCGGACCAACGTCGGAAGAATTGCACCATGAAGTCATCTTCACGAGTGTTCGCTTGAAGTTCTTCTGGCTTGATCGTCATTTCTGCCCTCTTCCGACACCCGCAGTGCCCACGTCCTGTGCTGTTTCATCACGGCGGTCTCTACCGGCCGACACGCCGGAACAGACGATAGGCCCGTGGACATCTGACCGCATTGCGTTGGGGGATAGACCGGCAGCGCCTTTTCCTCCTCATAGGATGAGGACTGCGCCACATGCGGAGTCACTGCTTTTCCGCGACCACCCACGCTGCTATCTGGGCACGTGAGGTGAAGCCCAGTTTCGTGAGGATGTGCTCCACATGTCCCTGCGCCGTTCGGCAGGCGATGACCAGCCTGTCTGCGATTGCTCTGTTGGTAAGTCCCTCCGCTACGAGCTCGGCGACTTGGTGCTCGCGTTTGGTCAGGTGATAGTGGTTCGTACCGGCGTGCGCCGGAGGTGCCGGCGTGCCTTCGTCGAGGGCGATGGCCACCGCCTGCTCCAACGTCATCTGCCTTCCCGCCTGATAGGCGTCGTCGAAACACCTGCTGCTCAGAGTGTTACGCGCCTGGCATGCGCATTCTTCGTGATACACATGTAAGCCCGGTATGTGAACCGGTGCGCTGCCGACGCTTTCCCAGAGACCTTCTGCGGCGCCCATCAGTTGCGCGGCGTGCTCAGCTTGACCGCTCTTAGCCGCAATCCAAGCCAGTGCCTCCAGGCACCAGGCGGCGCTGAGCGGATCGTCGACGACCCGCGCCATTCGGAGTCCCTGATTGAGAAGCCCTGTCGCTCGGTCACGATTGCCGAGTTGCCAGACCTGCAGGCCGAGAACCCAGAAGGATCGGGACCGGTAGACCGATTCTCCAAGGTCGGCGCTGAGGGCGAGGGCCTCCTCATTTCGTGCGATCGCTTGTTCGGTGTCGCCGAGGAGCCCGCTGGCGAGTCCGAGTCCCTGGAGCGTGGAGATCCGTAGGAAGGGGAGGGGGTGGGTATCGAGGACGGCGAGAGCCGTGGTGAAAGACGTTGCAGCTTTTTGTAGGCTGCCGGAGTACAGCGAGTGCATCCCTTCGGCGTGGTGCAGATGCGCCTGTGCCGCTATGTCGTCGACCTGGTGGGCCGCAGTGCCGGCCGCGGAAAGTAGTTGCGCCCCAGCGGAGAGGTCACCTTGGCGACCGGCGAGCACGCTCTGAGCGCACAGTGCCCTCACAGTGTCCACCGGATGTGAGCCGTCATCGCTCGACAAAGCGATATCGAGCCATCGCCGCCCCTCGCTGAGAAGCCCGCGAGAAAACCAGAAGGGATACAGAGCGGCGGCGAAGTCAATCGAATCCGGTACCCGCTGTGCAATGCGGAATTGGAGGGCATCCCGAAGGTTCGGCTGCTCGGAATCCAATCGAAGGATCCACGTCAACTGATGCGAACTGACCCATTCGGCTTCTGCCTCACGTGCCATCTGCCGGTACCAATCGCTGTGGCGGCGCCTCTGCGGCATGATGCCTTCAGCGTCATGCAGTTTCTCCCGGCCGTACTCGCGCAAGGTTTCGAGCATGCGATAGCGGACCGAGAGTCCGTCCTCCTCGCGAACCAGAATCGACTTGTCGACCAACGATGCGACGAGATCCAGGACATTGTGCGGGGCCAGGCCATCGGCGCAGATTGCTTCGGCCGCATCCAATTCAAAACTGCCGGCGAAAACCGATAGACGTGACCAGAGCGTGCGCTCCTGTGGTGTGCAGAGGTCGTGACTCCAGTCTATGCACAACCGGAGGGATTGCTGGCGGACCGGTGCGCCCCGGCACCCTCGTGAGAGCAGTCTATAGCGGTCGGTGAGTTTGTCGTAGATCTGATCTATGGAGATCGCGCGTAGGCGGACCGCGGCCAGCTCGATCGCGAGTGGTAGTCCGTCGAGCTGTTGACAGATGCGAGCGATCTGCTTCCAGTTCTCTGCTGTGAGTTCAAAGTCGGGGAGTGCGGTGGTGGCGCGGGCGAGGAACAAGGTCACCGCGTCGTACTGGCTCATCGCCTGCATCGATCGCGTTCGTCGTGAGTCTGGGGTGGCCAACGGTTGCACCCGATGGAGTGTTTCACCGCCGAGGCCCAGCGGTTCGCGGCTGGTAGCAAGGATTCGCAACTCGGGACAGGACTTGAGGAGGGTCTCAGCGACGGCGGCGGTGGCTTCGATGAGGTGCTCGCAGTTGTCGAGGACAAGCATGCATTGGCGCGACCGGAGGTGCTCGATGAGCCCGTGAAGTCGGTGTTGGTCGGGTTGTTCTTGGATTCCGAGCGTGAAGGCAACAGTGTCGACGAGGAAGTCGCCGTCAGTCAGGTTGCTGAGTTCGATCAGCCACACACCGTCTGCGGATGCGCGATGTGATTCGGCGGCCACCTTTGTCGCGAGTCGGGTCTTTCCGACTCCTCCGGTCCCAATCAGGGTCACGAGACGCGATTCGGTGAGTAGTTTCTTTGTGGTCTTGACGTCGTGGCGGCGTCCGACGAAGGTGGTCAGGTCTGCCGGCAGATTGCCTCGGACGCGGGGGGAGGTACCCCGGCTTTGGTCCGTCATAGACGGGGCGACGGGGGGAGTCGGTGCCGGTTTGGGGTGGATGCTTTCGCCCGCGGTGTCCGTCAAGGGCGGGCGTGCTGGCTTGGTGGTTGAGGGAGTCTCGCACTTCGTGATCAGAGCCATGTCGTCTACTGGGCAACCGTTGAGACGTTGTATTCGCCGAAGTCGGCTTCCGAACTCTGCGGCTGTGGATGGACGGTCATTTGGTTTGGTTGACATGGCTCGTTCAATCTCGGCGCAGACATTGTCGGGAACTCCGAGGTTTCGTAGGTTGGGAATTGGTTGAGTAGTCGCTCGGAGGAATTGAGCGACGATCGGTTCGTCGGCCTGTCGCTCGTATGCGGCGTGGCCGGTCAGAGCGCAGAACATCGTCGATGCGAGCGCATAGACATCCGCGGAGGGAGTCGGACTAGCACCTTGCAGTACCTCCGGTGCGGTGTAGGCGAGTGTGCCGGTGATGGAGTGTCGGGTGGTCTCGACACCACCAGCGATGTGGGCGATACCGAAGTCGGCGAGTTGCGGTTCGTCATAGTCGGTGAGCAGTATGTTCGCGGGCTTGACGTCGCGATGAAGGATGCCGGCGCTGTGCGCGGCGGAGAGGGCGCCGGCGATGCGCACCCCGAGGCGAAGCGCGTCGTTCCAGGTGAGCGGGCCCTGATCATGAATCCGATTCTCGAGTGTCCCGCGGCGATGGAATTGCATTGCAATGTAGGGCAAGTCGGATGTCGTGCTTCCGCATTGGAAGACGCTGACGATGTTCGGGTGGCCGGACAGTCGGCCCATCGCTCGTTGTTCGCGCAAGAATCGTCCGAGATTCGACGATTCGAGATGCGAGGTCATGACTTTGACGGCGACAGTTCGCTCCAGGGCTGCTTGGGTGCAGCGGTAGACGGCTCCGAAGCCGCCACGCCCGACCTCTGCGGCGTCGTCGAACCCGGCCATCGCCAGTTCGTCGCGAACGGATAGTGGTGCGAATTTCCATGCTGCGGTTGCGGTGACCGAGTTCCGCGGTGTTCTGCGCGGGTGGTGGTTGCTTTTCTGGCGATGAGAAGTAGCGGGGGAGAGTTCACCTGGTGTGACTCGAATGCAGGTTGTCATGGGCTTGACCAGCTTCTGCGGGATCGTCGAAGAATCGAGCGTTCACCAGCCACAATGCTCCGGTACCCCGCGAGCGGCTACTCTCTCAGAGATAGAAGGCTGGCACGGTTTACTCCCTGGAAGATGACGCCCCGATCACGCTCGGACAGTAGAACTTGTAACCGCCATCCCACCTCGCTGGCGAAGATACCAACCCCTCGTTCCGCTCGAGACCGGTGCGGGATGTGTGTGTCCGCTCGGGCGGCGCCTCGTGGATGCAGTCCCACAACCGGTGGGGCTGCTCACCTGAAGGAGATGAATGTTGTCTACCGAAGCCCCTACCCTCGTCCTCCCCGCAGAGTTCCGTATGACGATCGGTGGGCGGTCGGTGACCGCGCCGGGGACGGCGCCGGTGTACAACCCGGCGACCGCCGAAGTGATCGCTGAAGTTCCCGTTGCGACCTCTGACCAACTCGACGAGGCCGTCGAGGCCGCTCAGGCCGCGTTTACCGGGTGGTCGGCGACACCGCTCACAGAACGTCAGGCGATCGTCTCGGCGATCGGTGACCGGCTCGAAGCCCATGCCGAAGAATTCCTGGCTTTGCTGACCGCCGAGCAGGGCAAGCCGCGTGCGATGGCCGAATGGGAGGTCTACGGCTCGATCGCGTGGTTCCGGGAGATCGCCAAGCAGTCCCTGCCCGAAGAGGTTCTCGAGGACACTGCCGAGCGCCGTGTGATCAGCCGGCACACGCCGCTCGGGGTTGTCGGTGCAATCGTGCCATGGAACTTCCCGATCCTGCTGGCGGTCTGGAAGATCGCGCCCGCCCTGGTGGCCGGTAACACCATCATCGTCAAACCGTCCCCTTTCACTCCACTGTGCGACCTCAAACTCGTCGAGCTTGCACAGGACCTGCTTCCGGCAGGTGTGTTGAGCGCGGTCAGCGGTGACGACGAACTCGGCAAGTGGATGACGGCGCACCCGGGCATCGCGAAGATCGCGTTCACCGGCAGTACCGAAACAGGCAAGCACGTGATGCGGTCCGCGGCCGGCACCCTCAAGCGGGTCACCCTCGAACTCGGCGGAAACGATCCGGCGATCGTCCTCCCGGACATCGACCCCGTGAAGGTCGCCCCGCAGATCTTCTGGGCGGCCTTCCAGAACAACGCGCAGTTCTGCAACGCCGCCAAGCGCATCTACATCCACGACGACGTCTACGAGGCTGTGCGGGACGAGTTGGTCGCATACGCACGGACAGTCGTGGTCGGCGACGGCGCCGACGCCGAGACCCAATTGGGTCCGATCCAGAACCTGCCTCAACTGCAGAAGGTGCGGGAGTACTTCGACGACTGCACGGCCAACGGCTACACCTTCGCGCTCGGCGGACAGATCGACCCGAACGCCGCCGGCTGGTTTGTTCCGGTCACGCTCGTCGACAATCCGCCGGAGGACTCGCGGCTGGTCGCCGAGGAGCCGTTCGGCCCCATCCTTCCGCTACTGCGCTGGTCGGAGGAAAGCGATGTCATCGCACGGGCAAACGACACCGTGTGGGGGCTGGGCGCCACCGTCTGGGGTGAAGACCTCGAGGCGATCGAGCGGATCGGCCGCCAGCTCGAGGCCGGAACTGTCTGGCTCAACGAGGTGCATCAGTATTCGCCGCATCAGGTCTTCGGTGGGCACAAGCAGTCCGGAATCGGTGCCGAGAACTCGCTGCACGGGCTCGCCGAATACACCAACCACCAGACCATCACGCTGAACAAGGTCCCCGACACGGTCTCGTGAGACCACCCGAGCTTGAACAACTTTCACACAGGAAGTGCAACTATGAAGACCACAGCAGCCGTCCTGCGCTCGGCGCAGGAGCCGTTGTCGCTCGAGGAACTTGACATCGACGAATTGCGCCCCCACGAGGTCCTGGTGCGCATCGTCGGTTCGGGGATCTGCCACACCGACCTCGGAATGATCGCTACCGCCGAACCTGACGCGGCTCCAATCGTGCTCGGTCACGAGGGATCTGGAATCGTGGCCACGGTCGGACAGGATGTCGATAGCATCGAGCCCGGCGACCATGTGGTGCTCTCCTACAACTGCTGCGCCGAGTGCGACAACTGCGCACGCTCACTCCCGATGCACTGCCGGGACTTCGTCCCGCTCAATTTGCTCGGTGCACGCCTGGACGGCTCGAGTGTCCTTCGTTCCGGGGGCGAACAGGTACGCGGACACTTCTTCGGGCAATCCTCGTGGGCGACCTACGCCGTGGCCAACGAACAGAACTGTGTCCGTGTTGCCCGCAATCTGCCGCTCGCGCTGCTCGCCCCACTCGGTTGCGGCATCCAAACCGGTGCCGGTGCGGTGCTGAACACCCTCAATCCGGAGGCGGGGTCGTCGATCGCGATCTTCGGGACGGGCTCGGTTGGGCTCGCCGCCCTGTTGGGGGCGGTGGTCGCCGGCTGCGGCACCATCATCGCCGTCGACATCCAGCCCGCACGCCTGGCGAAGGCCGCCGACCTCGGCGCCACCCACACCATCAACTCCGCCGAGGAGAACGTTGTCGAGCGGATCCGCGAGATCACCGGCGGAGCCGGCGCACAGTATTCGGTCGACTGCATCGGGCTGGCGGACGTCGTGCGCAGCGCGCTCGAATGTCTGCAGTCGCCGGGCGTGTGTGCCACCGTCGGATTCCAGGGCATCCCGAACGAAATCTCCTTCGACCAAGGTCATCTGCTGTTCGGCCGCAGTCTGATCGGTGTCATCGAGGGCGACGCCATTCCACAGGAATTCGTCCCCCGCATGATCGACCTCTACCAGGCCGGCAAATTCCCCTTCACCGAGCTGGTCGACACCTTCGCGTTCGGCCAGATCAACGAGGCGATCGAGGCTGTTCACCAGGGGAAGGTCACCAAGGCGGTTCTGACCTTCGACGAGTCCACCCCTGTGAACGGGGTGACGGGTGAATAATCGTGCTAGTGGCGTCCTGCCGTCGGTGGGGCCGGGAGAGATTCTCCCCTTTTCTGCGGCCCGCCACCCGGACAAGATCGCCCTCGTCGTCGGTGATACGTGCTTGACGTACCAGGAACTCGACCGAATGTCGGATGCGGTCGCGGCCGCACTTCACTCGCGCGGGATCGGTGCCCGAGACGTCTGCTCGCTCTACGCGCAGAACTGCTGGGAATGGATCGTCGCGTATCACGGCATCCTCAAAGCGGGTGCGATTGTCAATCCGGTCAATGTCATGCTCACCGGCCCGGAGTTGGCCTTCGTCCTCTCCGACTGCGAGGCTGAAGCCCTCTTCTTCGGGGCCTCCCAAACCGGCACAGTCGCGAGGGTCCTCGACGAGATGTCTTCGCTCGAGCTCGTGTGCCAGCTCGCCGGCGAGGTCGGCGACGGAATCGGTGCGGTGACCTTCACCGACCTGCTCACCGCGCCGGTCGACGCAGCTCCGGCCGCAAACCCGGCGCCCGGGCCCGCGGAGCTGTGCAGCATCGGTTACACCTCCGGGACGACCGGTCACCCGAAGGGTGCGATGCAGTCGCAGCGATCGGTGCTGCTCAATTGCGCTCTGACGGCCACGATGCACGGTCGCAACTCCGACGACGTCGTGGTCACCGCTTTGCCCTCGGCGCACGTGTACGGCAACGTCGCTATCAACAGCACCTTCCTGGCCGGGGGCACGGTAGTGCTGATGGAGCGGTTCGACGCCGGGGAAGCCCTGGCGTTGCTCGAAGGAGACCGCGCCACCCTGTTCGAGGGCGTGCCGGCGATGTATTCGATGATGCTGGCACACCCGACGTTCGAGACCACGGACCTGTCCAACCTTCGCGCAAGCACCATCGGTGGTCAGACGTTCTCCCCAGAACTGCTCGATCGCTGGCAGACCAGGGCACCGGGGCCGGTGCTTGAGCTGTGGGGGATGACCGAGCTGTCCGGACTGGGAACAACCCATGCAGTCCACGCCCCACCGGTAGCCGGCTCGATCGGAGTGGCCCTACCCGGCCTCGAAGTCAAGATCGGCGCGATCGATGGCACAGACGGGGGCGTCCCGGCGGGTGAGCACGGTGAGCTGCTCGTTCGCGGCCCACTGGTGATGCTTGGCTACTACGGTCGCCCGGACGCCACCGCGGAGGCGCTCACCGACGACGGGTGGCTGCGCACCGGAGATGTTGCGTACGTCGACGAGACCGGTCACTTCTTCATCGTGGACCGGCTCAAGGACATGATCGTCACCGCCGGATACAACGTGTACCCCGCCGAAATCGAACGCGTCATCGGCGCGCATCCCGACGTCGCGCTGGTCGCCGTCGGAGGCCGACCGGATCCGGTCAAAGGGGAGATCGCCGTCGCATACGTGGTTCCGGCCCCGGCCGCGCAGCTACTCCCGCAGGACATCATCGAGCACTGCCGCGCCCATCTGGCCGCCTACAAACGGCCGCGTGAGGTGGTGTTTGTCGACGCTCTGCCGACCACTTCGTCGGGCAAACTCATGCGCCGCAAATTGGCAGATCTCGAGGGCGCCGACAGTGATCAAGGCGTTGTCCGCGCGAGATAATGGTCACACGGAACGCTATCCGCAGAGCCCATGCGGCGGTCACATATCAAAGGGCATTGTGACAAGCGCAACAGAGCAAGACGGATGTGGTCGAGGCCACCTTCCTCGATTCGATCAAAGGAGTACCAATGCAGGTTGTAGCCGAAGGGTTCAACGCCTTCGAGACGCAGAAGAGCCCGAAGGGTGAGGTCAAGTTCCTGGGCTCGCCCAAGGACGTGATCGAGGTCGTGCGGTCCGGGAAGTTGCAGGACTACATCCTGCTCGTTCGCGGTGGCACGACGACCTTCCTCACTCCGGCATTGAGCATGGGTGCTCTCGGCGTCATCACGATGTCGGGCGCTCCCGAGTCGCACCTCGGCATACTCTCTCGTGAGTTCCAGATTCCCTGTGTGATGACCGCGTACCTGACCTCCAGCGATTCGCGCTACGTCGTCGGCAACACCGACGATGCGCACTTCGAGGAGATAGCCGAAAGCCTGATCGGGAAGACCGTCCAGTTGCACTGCGACGACGCGGAGGTCGGGCGCATCAGCATCGTCAGCTGACCGCCTTCCGACCACACACCATGGGCAGAGAGGAACAACCCCCAATGAGCATCGAAATGACACCCGGTCTCCGCTCGACGTACAAGCAGCGCTATGAACCGAACGATGACGGTCTGCGGTTCCAGGATCTGGTCTTCGAGGGCAACTTCGTCGGCCAGGAGCCACTGCGCGACGGCATCCTCGGCGACAAGGTGCAGAAGCAGCGCGCCAAGAGCAAGGTCCTCGAGAAGGTCAGCAAAGAGGACGTCCTGGTCGACCAGTTCACCCTGGACGAGCTCAACGACCTCAACAACTACCTGGCCTGGAACATCTGGGACGTGCTGGTCATGCGTGCCACCGAAGGTGTCTCAGGCATGATCCCCCGCCAGGAATACGAGATCCTCGCGTTCATGCACCAGTTCTACCGGTGGCCGGAGATCCTGCGCATGACCACCGACGAGGTCGGGGCCCAGGGCATCTTGGACATCGGTGCCTCGGCGCGGCGGGAAATCGGCACCAAGGTCAACGCGGTGCACGACTGGTCGATCGGGGCTGTCGGCTTCGGTATGGGCCGCTGCGGTCTGCTTGCACTCGAAGCGATCGGGCCCGACGACTACATCGAGGAGAGCAACGAGCTCCTCAAGTTCATGCAGCGGATCGAGTTCGGCAAGCGCCAGGACGGGTACATCCTCAACTCGCAGGACCGCTACCGCTGCCAGATCCACGAGCCGGACTTCCTCGAAGGCATTATCAACCAGCTCGAAACGCTCGAGCCGGGAAGCCCGAAGCACGAATCCTTCACCCGCTTCAACGCGGCCGCCGAACTGCTGTCGTTCCTCGACCACATGGACTGCCGGCTCGGCCTCGGCGACACCGGACCGTACGAGTTGCCCAACGGCAACATCCTCATTCTCCGGGACCTGTTCGTCAACGAGCCGATCTTCCACTGGAGTGATGTGTGCGACGACGCGCAGCTCCCACACGCCTACACCGTTGCGCTCGAAATCGACCCGGAAATACTGGGACTGCAGGAAATTCGCGTCAACGACATTTCCACCACCTTCACCCGGCCGAAGAACTACATCCCCGCCATCGTCGGAGGCGCCGTCTTCGCCCGCGAGCAGTGGGACACCCCGATGTCGGATGTGCGCACCATCGCGATCGCCGACCTGGGCGCCGAGCTGCCCAAGATCCAGGACGCCACGCTCAAGATGTACGGAAAGATCTCGCGGATGTGCCGCCGGGACCTGATCTGGGCCGGCCAATACGTCTACTACGTCGACATGATCCTGCCGTACCTGCGTAAGGCCGGAACGTACGAGAAGGCGTGCGACGAATACCAGCTGTGGGAAGTTGACCAGCGCGTGTCGAACTACTACTACGACATCAGCAAGCGCGGATTCGCGCAGGAAGTCGTTCCGCAGAAGATCTTCTCCGGACAGGGCTACCTGCCCTTCGGGGAAGGCGCGGATCTGCGCCGGTCGAAGTATCGCTGGCTGTAGAACCCGTTCACCAGACCCGGGGGCGGCGGTACCGAACACTGCCGGCGCAGGCACCTGCGACCCGCCGCCCCCGTTCGATCGTTGGGAAACAACATGACTCAAACCCTGCTCGACAAACGTCTCTACGACGTTCTCAATGCCGTGGCCCTCAAGAAAATGGCGACCGCGGCCGCTGTTGCGGAGATCGTCAACCTCGGTACCGATGAGGTGCGAGGGATCTTCGCCGAGCTCGCCGAGGGCGACCTGGTCGCACTCATGGGTGAGACGGCTCTGCCCACCGACGCGTCGGGTCCGGTGCTGGTCGATTCCGCGGCCGCGATCTACGGACCCCTTCGCGACGATCCCTCGGTACTGCAAGTGGCCGACAAATTCGAGGACGTCAATTCGCGCTTCCTGCGCACCATGTCCTCCTGGCAGCAGATTGAGGTGGGCGGTCGCAAACTCGCCAACGATCACAGCGATTCCGCCTACGACGCAAAGGTGATCTCCACCATCGAGCGCCTGGTGTCCCGGCTCGAGGGGCTGCTCGAAGCCCTCGGCGAAAAGGACGAGCGCTTCCGCAGCTACATCGGTCGCTTCGAACGCTCCCTCGGGAAGGTCGACGCCGGCGACATCGCGTTCGTCTCCGACCCGACCAAGGACTCGGTGCACAACGTGTGGTTCGAATTCCACGAAGACTTGCTGCGCACCCTCGGTCGCGCGCGTAAGGAGTGAACAAGGTGAGCTCTGTGACTGTTACGACTGGACTGACGCGCGCGTTCTGTGAACCAGGCGAAATTGATCGGAATGTGCTCGGCGGCAAGGGCTACGGTCTGGTCGAAATGACCCAGGAAGGCCTGAACGTGCCCGGCGGGTACGTCATTTCCACGTCGGCCTGTCACGACTACCTCGAGCACGGTTCCATGACGACGGACCTGATCGAGGAAATCCACGGCCGCCTGAGCGAGCTCGAACAGGCGTCAGGCAAGACCTTCGGTGGCGGTCCCTTCCCGTTGCTGCTGTCGGTGCGTTCGGGAGCCCCGGTGTCCATGCCGGGGATGATGGACACCGTGCTCAACCTCGGGCTCGGCCGTGACGCGGCAATCGCGCTGGCCGACGTCACCGGCGACACCCGATTCATGGCGGACGTACTCTTCCGGTTCCACGGGATGTACGCAGAAACCGTGATGGGAGCCCTCGAAACCCCCGACCGCGACGACCTCGCCGCGCTGATCGACGGCGTCCAGGCCGACAGCCAGCCCGGACCCGTTTATGACCGGGTATGGGAGCACTGCCAGGCATTGCTGCGCGACGAACTCGACGAGGAAGTCCCCAGCGACCCCCGCGCCCAACTCATCGGCGCCGTGGAGGCCGTCTTCCGATCCTGGAACACTCGGCGGGCCGTGAAATATCGTGAGGTGCACAAGATCCCGAACGACCTCGGAACCGCGGTCGTCGTGCAGTCGATGGTCTTCGGCAACCTCGACCAGGACTCCGGCTCCGGTGTGGTGTTCACCCGCAACCCCGTCACCGGTGAACCGGGCCTGTTCGGCGAGTTCCTGGCCGCGAGCCAGGGCGAGGACGTCGTCGCCGGTATCCGCACCCCGGACCCGGTGACCGCGCTGCGCGACAGGCTTCCACACGTGTACACCGAACTGGAAAATACCTGCGCCGAACTCGAACGCCGCCGCGGTGACGTTCTCGACATCGAGTTCACTGTCGAGCGCGGCATCTTGTACATGCTCCAGGTCCGCAGCGCCAAACGCACCGCGCAGGCGGCGATCCGCATTGCTGCGGACCTGCTCGCCGAGCAGGTCGTGACCACGTCCGGTGCGCTCGCGACGCTGACGCTCGAGCAGATCCGCCAGGTCCAGCGTCCCGGATTCGACCCGGATGCCCACGCCCGTGCCCGCGAGGACGGGCGGCTGCTGGCCACCGGTGTCGGTGCCGCCCCGGGGCATGTGGTTGGTGAGCTGTACTTCGATTCCGATTCCGCGCAGCAGGCGGTCAAGGAAGGCAAGACGGTGATCCTCGCACGACCGGTGACCAGCCCGACGGACCTCCACGGCATGATCGCCGCCGACGGCATCCTCACTGCGACCGGTGGTTCGACGAGCCACGCCGCCGTGGTGGCGCGCGCACTGGGGACAACGTGCGTCGTGGGATGTGGGGCGTTGGATATCGATCCTGCCGCGGGCACCATGCGGGTGGCCGGCAAGACCTTGGCCGTCGGCGAAATCGTCTCCCTCGACGGTTCGTCGGGCGAGGTGATTGCCGGTGCCATCGAGCTTAGTGAGCCGGCGGCCGAGGACGACCGTCTCTCAGGGTTGCTCGATCTCGCACGCGAACGCGCAGGCGCGCAGGTGTTCGCCCGGGCGACGACTCCCGATCAGGCGGATCGGGCGCTAGCACGTGGGGCGACTGGGCTGGTGGCGGGAATCGACGATGTCCTGGCCACCACCGGGCACCTCGACGGGATCATCTCCGCGTTGCGCGAGGGCGAGATCAGCGATGCCAGCGCGGCCCTCGAGGCGGCTGTGGCCACCGAGTTCTCGGCGTTGTTCGCCCATGCGAGGGTGTCAGAGTTCGGGGTGCGGGCGATCGACTTCCACGCCGACGAATCCAGCGAACTGCTGCGCACGGCCGAGTTGTTCATCGCGCATCCGGAGTTGGCGTTGCCGATCGGGTCCGAGGAGATCCTGTCCGCACAGTTGCGTGGCATCGCCACGGCCGTGCGGAGCGCGGGCACAGAGTTGCGTGTGCACTTTACTGTTCGCAAGATCGCCGACGGCGGTGAGATCGCTGCGCTGGTCGCGCTGCGGGATAGTCTGCCCGACGCCGAGCGGGTCGAGATCGGTGGTTACCTCACCAGCCCACGCGGTATTGCCTCCATCGACGACATCACCGAACACAGTGATGTCGTGTGGATCGAACTGCGGGTGCTGCAAGCGGCCGTGGCCGGTATCTCGGCGCGGCATCTGCTGACCAATGAGCCGCTCGACTCGTACCTGCGGCGGGGTCTGATCACGGTTGATCCACGCGTCGAGATCGATGATCAGGTCGGCGCGCTGGTGGACACCGTAGCTGCGGTCCTTGCCCAGGATCCCGGACGCCGGGTGGGGATCCGGTTGAGCGGACCGGTCTCGGCGGAACTGGTGCAATCACTGCAGGAGCGCGGGTTCACCCGCTTCGGCGTCGACGGCGACGAGGTCCGGCCGTCGATCCTGGCTCTGGGAAAGCGAGACCGCCGAAACTAGCCTGACCGGCGTCCGAGGGTGGTACACGGTGACCGATTGCAGGTCATTGTGTGCCACCTCGGACGATTGCACGCCTGGGACCACCCAGGGACGGTGGGGGAGTTGCGCGGGGTCGAGAACAAGCGGCGGGCCACAGATCGAACTGGCGGCGGGTGGGGTGTGTGGGATAACCCGGATCGGGGGACCACACACCACTCTCAACCGGATGGCGGGTGCGATTGGCCATCGATATCGCTGACCGCCTCGGTCACCTGCAACAGTCGTAGTGCCAGGTCGGCGCGCATCCGATCTGAGTGTTGCGACAGGTCCAGATTGGTGAGTTTGCGGATCAGTTCGAGCCGGTAGGCGAGGGTCTTGGGGTGGACGAAGAGCCGTTCGGCGGCATCCTTCTGTGAGCAGTTGGCGTCGAAGAAGGTGCGGAGGGTCTTGAGGAGGGACCCGTCGGACTGCTGGTCGTATTGGAGCAGCGGCTCGGTCACCTCTTTGATGAAACCCTGTAGGTCGGGATTGTCGCTGCTCCCCAACAGGAGCCGCACGATCCCGAGTTCGTCGTACAACGACACTGTTCCCAGGCGACGGGAGGCGGCGTGCGCGGTCTTCGCCTCGCCGAATGCCGCCGGATACTCGGCCGGATCGCTGCGTGCTGAACTGACCCCCCAGGTGATGCGCAGGTCCGGGTGGCACTGGGCTGCGATCTTGTTCAATTCGTCCAGCAGGGTCCGGGCACGTTCGCGGTCCTTGATCGGGGCGAGAGCCACGATCCAGTTTCCTCGCACACTGGTCAACGTCAGCTGTGCGGGGGTGGTGCAGCCGCGGGCACCGTTGAGAACGTTGCGCCGCAAGGTGTCCGCGGCGGAGGTAGTCCATCCCTCTTGGGCCGCAATGTTGTCGGTGTTCTCGAGTACCCCGTAGACGACTCGGTGAAAACCCCGGAGCCGGATCCCCATCTGATGGGTGCGGCTGCGTGCGGCCGACCGTTGTTCCGCTGTTCCTTCCATCAGATCCCAGAGCAACTGGTCGAGCGCCTCGGCGCGGGCGGCGCTGGCCGCGCGCTGCTGGAGTTGGGTGAGTGAACAGACCATCGCGGCCTGCCCGCACGCGACCTCCATGATTTCGGTGTCCTCGTTGCCGCCAACCAAACAGACTGCACCGTACTGATTTTCGGCGGCGATGACCGGGTGAGCCCAGATTGTGCGGCCGTCGCGTGCAACGAGCTTGGTCGCACGTTGCGGGAGGACACCGTTGCGGCCGGCGACGTCGTCGAGCAGATCGGCGGTGTCGAAGGTGCGAGGAAATGTGGCCTCGACTTCGCCGGTGGCGGAGATGATGGCGACTTCGCAGCCCAGTTCGGTTCCGACGGTGCGGGCGACGGAGCTGGTGACGGCGGAGTTGGCGAGCACGATCTCGATCAGCGAATGCTGCAGGGTGGAGGAACGGTTGAGCAGTCGCAGTTGTCGTTCGAGGGAAATACGGGTGTTGTCGAGTTCTTCGACGGTGGCGCGCTGGGCGTCGTAGAGCCGACCGTTCTCGATGGCGATGGTGGCGAGGTCGGCCAGGGCCACCAGGCGTCGGACGTCTCGGTCGGTGAACGACGAGTAGCGGCGCCGCCATACCTCGAGGACACCGATCAGGTCGCCGTGCACAACCAGTGGCGCGGCCAGCGCCGAACGAGTGGCTTCCTGTTCGGCGAGGGACATGAAGTCCTTGCTGATTGTGGCGTCCTGAAGGTAGCTGTCGATTCTGGCAACCTTCCCGGTTTCGAAGACGAGGCCGGCCACGCCTTGGCCTTTCTTCATCCGCAGCCGCGCGGTGTCGATCACCCGATGCCCGGCGCAGCTGCGCATGCGCAGCTCCTCGCCCTCCCGGAGAAACACGCCACAGATGTCTGATTCGGACATTCGCAAGGTCTGGTTGGTGAGGTTGAGAAGCACCTGGTCGAGGTCCTGGGCGCTAAGGATCTGATGGGCCACAGTGCGCATGACCTCGGCCTCGTCGTCGAGGGCTGCAAACTCTTCGGTGGAGGCGTGCGCCTGGGCGGTCAGGTCGATCCAGACGCACAGTTGGGCCAGAAGGGTGCGGTGAGTCGCGACCATGTCGTCCGGTACCGCCGGGTCGACGACGACGGCGACGTTGCCCACCGTGGCCGCGCGTGGCACGAGCGGTCCGGCGGCGCATTCGAGTGCGGTCAACTGTGTCTGGTCGGCGTGGGATTCGGTACCGGCGAGGGCGGACCAGTCGAGGTCGTGTCGGTGGAAGACGGTGACCGGGATGCTGCTGCCGAACGCGGTCACGACGGCTTCAGCGGCATCGGTGGCGGTATCGGGGAGGGTGGCCAGTAGGTCCCGAAGCTGCTCGACGGGAAACTCCCCGTTCAGAATCGGGCTGAATGGGGTGGCCTCTCGTGACCGGTGTGAGCTCTTCGGGTCGTCCATTTCCGCCTCGTCGGTACGTGTGCCTAGGACACTTCGATGACTGCCTTCAGCGTACGGCGCTCGGTCATCGCGTCGTACGCAGCGGGCGCGTCTTCGAGGCCGACTCGTAGGTCGATGATGACGGTCGGGTCGATCGCCCCGGAGGCCACCAAACCCGTCAGCTGGTCGCGATCGCGGATCGCGTTTCCGATTGCGAAGCGCAGAGTCAGCTCGTCGGCGAACGCCCGTGCCACCGGCAGCGGCCAGGTTGATTGCTGGTGCACCCCGACCGAGACGACGGTGCCGCGGCGGCGGACCAGCCCGAAGGCGGCGTCGAGTCCGCGGGGGCCGCCCACGGCCTCGATGACGGCGTCCGCACCGCGCCCGTCGGTCAGGGCATCGATGAGGGGGCGAGCGTCCTCCGGCGACGCAACCAGGGCGCCATGCGCGTGGGCGGTGGCTCGCCGCTCCGGGACCGGCTCGACCAACACGACCGGCCCGGCCGCGCAGGCCTGCGCGGCGAGGCTGGTCAGCTGACCGACCGGACCACCGCCGATGACCGCGACGGTATCGCCCGGAGAGATGTCGCACCGCTGTACCGCCGCGTACCCGGTTGCCAGCACATCCCCGAAGAACAGTGCGGCATCGTCCGAGACTCCGTCGGCGATGGGATGCAGGACGACGTCGGCGTGCGGTACCCGGACGATCTCGGCTTGGGCGCCGGCCAGTGCGGGACCGAAAGCGTCACCGGTGCCGAAGAACTGGCGCTGGCCGCACTCCCAGTGATTGCCGTGGCGGCACCACCAGCAGTGTCCGCACGCGGTGAAGTCGGCGCCGCTGACGCGGTCTCCGGATGTGAAGGTGCGCACCGCGGACCCGACCGAGACGACGGTGCCGGTGAACTCGTGCCCCAGAACGGCACCACGGTGCAGGCCGTCGGGATGGCTGATCGTGTGCAGGTCGGTCCCGCAGATCGCCGCCCGATGCACGTTGAGGAGAGCGTCCGTCGGCTCGACGAGGCCGGGATCGGACACGCTCGAGACCTCGACGGCGCCCAGGCCGGCGAACACCACCGCTCTCATGCCGGGGCCGCCATTTGCTCGAGGTCGGCCACCCGTTCGGCGATCCGGGCGGCGGCCGTGCGTACTGAGGCCAGCTCGTCCGCGGACAACGGCAGCTCGACGATCTCACGCAACCCGGTGCGGCCCAATCTGGCCGGCAGACCGACATACCCGTCGGCGATGCCGTACTGCCCGTTGGCACACACGGTGGCGGCGATGATCTCGTCGGAGTTGGTTGCCATGGCCAAGACCATCCGCGCGGCGGAGGCACCGGGAGCGAAGAACGCGCTTCCAGACTTGAGGAGTCCGACGACCTCGGCGCCGGAGTTGCGGGCCCGGTCGACCAGTGCAGTGACCTCCGCCTGCGGTATCGCGTCGGTGATCGTCGTGCCCCCCACCCGCGCTTGGGAGAGCGGGATGACCATCTCGTCGCCGTGACTACCCAGCGCCAAGGCACGCACACTCGACGGGGAGGAATCGACGGCCAACCCGGTCAACGCCTGGAACCGGGAGCTGTCGAGTACACCGGCCATCCCGATGACCCGGTTGGCCGGCAGCCCGGAGGCGCGCCAGGCATGGTGGGTCATCTCATCGAGCGGATTGGTGACCACCAGCAGCACCGTGTGAGGTGAGATCCCGGCCGCGTCGCGGGCGAGGGCACCGACGATGCCAGCGTTCACCTCCACGAGATCGGTCCGGCTCATCCCGGGCTGGCGGGCACGGCCCGCGGTGATGACCACGAACTCGGCGGCCCCGGCCTCGGCGAGGCTGGTCACACCGCGGACCTTGGTGTCGAATCCGAGCAGCGCCGTCGAATGTGTCAGATCCAGCGCGATCCCCGCCGCGAGCCCCTCGGCGATATCGACGAGGACAACTTCCTCGATGATGTTCGCCTCGGCGAGCTTCATCGCGGTGATCATCCCGACGTGCCCGGCGCCGACGACGAGCACCCGGCCGACCGATTTCGCAGCACTCGGCAACTCGGGTCGCCGTGTGCGGGGCTCGTGCAGGGCGGCAGGTGCGACCGCTGGATGCAGAGGCGCCCCGCGCCGATACAGTGCCGGGGCCGGCGGCTTGAGCGGAGCCGGAGGCGATTGTGACCCGTTCGAGGACGGGCGGGCAAACACCGGGGCCACCGCAACGGGTGCCGGGGGCAGCGACTGGTTCGCGGTGACGGGACTGCTGGGCGGATGTGCGCTGGCAACGACGATCGTCACTCCGCGTTCACGAGCCAATTCCCGTGCGAGCGGGGTGACGATGTCCTTCGCGCCGACAACCAGCTCGCCGGTCCCGGCGGACTGGACCGCGTCGACACCGAAGACGGTCATCGCCGGGCCTCCTCGGTCCCTTCGAGGGATTCGAGCGCGGCCACCGCGGCATCGCGGGCGGTGGCGACCTCGCTTTCGCTGCCCGCTAGGAACAGGCGACCGAACCGTCCCACGGCGCGGATCTCGATGACGTCGATGTCGGCGGCCTTTTCCGCTTCGTTCGCGGCTAGCGACACATACGCCGCCGGGGCGACTTCCATGACGAACAGGCTCGATCCGGGCATCAGCAGGGTGCCCTTGCGCCACTTGTTGAGCAGCTGCGCCTGATATCCGTGCACGTTGGTGATGAACTGGGTCGATGCGACGACCGGCTTGATGCGGTCGGTTTCCTTCATCCCGAGCGCGTCGAGCAGGGCCTCCCCGGCCGCGAGAACTTCCGCCTGGTGCTCGGAGTGGATTTCGAGTAGCCCGAATTCTCGTTCGATGATCTGCAGGGCGGGACGTACCCCTGAAGATTTCAGCGCAATGTCCGCCGCACGGAACACCTCGTTACCCGGGGCCATCTCGACGAACAGTTCCGCCATGCCGGCCAACGGCGGATCGCCGGGGCTGGTGGCGGCGATGTGCGCCGCACACTGCGGCTGCATTCGATCGATAAATGCGTACGTCCGGAGTGTTGCTGTGCCTGTCATGACGCGTACCTCGCGATTCCCAATGGAGTGATGAGCAGTGCGTGCGGATAAGCCCGCACACGCCGGCCCAGGTATTTGCTGATGGTCGTATCGGCGCCCGGAAGCATCAGGGCGCCGCCGGCGAGATGGAGTTCGAGGTGCTCGGCACCTCGGGTCAGATCCCGGATCGAGGCACCGATCCGCTCGATTCCCGGTCGCAGGATCGCGAGGTAGTCGCCGCTACCAGCACGTTTGCTTTCCTCCGCCTCGGCTACGGTGACCCCGAGGGCGCCGGCAAGGATCAGATCCAGGTGGTGCCCACCGCCTGGGCGATCGTCGAGGGCGGCCAGGTTCCCGGCTTCGAAGACCCCAACCCCGGTCGACCCGCCACCGACGTCGATGACCACCCCGTCGGTCACCTCGAGGGTCTTGTTGGCGGCGCTGACCTCGTCGACCAGGATGACCTCGTCGAAGCCCGCGCCTTCGAGGACGAACCGGCAGGCCCGACTGTCGGCCTCCCCGATGCACGGGGGATAGGCGGTGGCCGCGTTCGCCAACTCGACGCCGAGTTCGTCCTCGGCGGTCGCCTTCAGCTTCCGCACGGCCGCGGCCGCGGCCGCGAAGTCCACGACGACCCCATCGCGGATGGCGCCGGTGCGGTCGAAGTCGATCCACACCGGATCCCCGGCGGCATCGACCACAGTGATCACGCAGGTGGCGGTGCCGAGATCGATGCCGGTGCGCAGATCACCGTCGTGATTCGTTCGGGCGGAACGGATGCGCTGATGTGCCTGCTCGAGTGTCTGCGCGACCATCTCGAAGGACATCAGTCGAACACTCCACGCCACGGCCGGGCCTCGTGAGCGATGCGCTTGATGTTCACCAGGTGTAGCGGGGTGACGTTGTCCGAGCAGATCGACCCGCTCCACGTCCCCGTACCGATCTGAAAGGAGGGATCGACGTTCGTCGAGTACCCCATCCCACCGAAGAGGGCGGGAGTGTTGACGACGATGCGGCCGGCAGGCAGCTCTCCGAACTTGGCCACCACCGTCGGGTCGGCACTGTGCACGGCCACGGTGTGGCCTTCGCCGCCCAGCGCCAGGATCTCCCGGCACCGCCGCCAGCCCGCCAGGTAGTCCGCCTCCCGGTAGACGGTCAGCACCGGTCCGAGGATCTCACGCGAGAGCAGTGCGTGGTCGCCGACCTCGTTCATCTCGGCGGCCAGGACCTTCGTCGACGCCGGAACGGTGAACCCGGACAGCTCGGCCAGTCGAATCGCGGACTGGCCCACCGCGTTCGCGCGCAGTCCACCGCGCTCGTCGAACAGGGTCCTCGTCAACGCGGCCTGCTGATCCGAGGTCAGCCAGGTGGCGCCGGCGCGGGACAGTTCGGCGACGAATCGGTCGGCGACAGGTTCGGCGACCACCACCGATTGCTCGGCGACGCAGGCGGTGCCGTTGTCGAAGGACTTCGAGGTCACGATCATCGTCGCCGTCTCGGCGAGATCGGTAACCGTCGAGTCGACGTAGGCGGGGACATTGCCCGCACCGACCGCAATCGTCGGTTTGCCGCTCGAGTACGCGGCCGCGACCATCGCGGGACCGCCGGTGGCGAGAACCAGACGGATGCTGTTGTGGCGCATCAGCTCCCGGGTCGCCTCAAGGGTGGGCTGCTGCAGGCAGGAGACCAGGTTCTCGGGGGCGCCGGCCCGCACCGCCGCCTCCGCCATGATTTCCGCCGCCCGGGCCGAGCAGCGCGCAGCGCGGGGGTGCGGGGCGTGGACCACGGCGTTTCCGGCCTTGACCGCGGCCAAGCTCTTGAACAGTACGGTTGCCGTTGGATTGGTAACCGGGATGATCGCAGCGATCACGCCCATCGGGGAGCCCACGGCCGTGACCTTGTTCTCCTCGTCGGCCCACAGCACACCGACCGCGCGCCGCTCGAGCATCCAGTCGGCTACGAAGCCGGTGTTGAAGCGGTTCTTGATGATCTTGTTTTCGTATACGCCGTATCCGGTCTCGTCGACCGCCATCCGGGCGAGTTCCTCGGAGGCGGCGTAACCCGCCTTCGCCATGGCCCGAACGATGGTGTCGAGCCACTGCTGGTCGGCACCTTCGATCGCGTCGAAGGCCTTCTTCGTGGCGGAAACCTGCGCGCGGACGTCAACCAGCGCCGCCAGGTCCGCATCGAGCGTTGCTGTCACGGTCTTTCACCTTCCATGGCTCGGTCTGGGGCGCAGACAGGTCCGTGCTGCGCCCCGATCGCGGTCGACTCTCACGCGCCCTTGGGGCGAGCCAGGTTCGACAGCACACCTTCGGTCTCGTCGTGCGGGCGCGGGATGACGTGCACGGAAACAACCTCGCCGGCCTTGCCGGCGGCGACCGCGCCGGCGTCGGTGGCGGCCTTGACCGCGCCGACATCGCCGCGGACCATCACGGTGACCAGACCGCCACCGATCTCCCGGTGGCCGAGGAGCTGCACGTTGGCCGCCTTGACCATGGCATCGGCGGCCTCGATCGCGCCGACGAGGCCCTTGGTCTCGATCAGGCCGAGTGCTCCGGCGCCCCGGGCGGGCAGGGTGTTCTGGGTGGTTGCCATGGTCTTTCCTCCATTTGTGGTCTTGCTGGGTAGGTCGGCGGATGAATTGCGCACTGCGCCAGTTTGTGTCGTCATTTCGAGTACGTAACCTCACCGTGTGTGACGATCGTGTCGGCGATCGCGATGATCGCCTGGTCGACCGGGACCCCGGCGGTGGCCGGGTCCACCCTGGCTGCGCTCCCGGACGCGACGAGAACGACTTCTTCCTGGCCGGCGCCGACGAGATCGACGGCTGCGTACGACCGCCCGTTCTCGCCGCCGGGATCGGTGTCGATATCCTCGACCACCAGAATCGTGGTTCCTCCGAGTTCGGGAACTTTGGCGGTGGCCACGACCTGGCCGACAACACGTGCGAGTCTCACCGGGTGACCGCCTCTTCTTCGGGTGTCGAGCGAACGGGATCGATGCACTCCCGCTCACCCCAAGTGACCCGGGAGTGCATCGAGGAGGACGCTACGGCGGAGCACCCCACCAGGTCGTTATCCCTCGGGGACAGCTCTGGCCCGGGTAGTTATCGCGCAGGGATGTGGCGGGCGCATCTCGGGTTCGGCAATGTGTGCGGTGACGAGGACCGCACCGGATAGTCAGACCGTGCGGCAACCGCCAGAGCCTAGGAGAGTCAGATGATCGAAGACATCGACGCCGATTTCCATACCCCCACCAGCGACGATCCGACCTGGACGGAGACGAATTTCTTCGGCTTCTACATCCCGGAAGCCACGTTGAACGTCGGAGTCTATGCGCTGTTCCGCCCGAATGTGGGCGTCGCGATCTCCACCATCGCCATGAACTCGAAGTTCGTGCAGGCACCCTGGCAGGCCGAGTACTGGGACGCCCAGCACCACCTGCCCATCCCGGAGACGCGCAACCTGCGCGACTACCGGTTGAACAACGGACTACACGTGGTCTGCCGCGAACCCAACCGGGTGTGGGACGTCGAGTTCGACAACGGCGACGACGTCTCGTTGGCCTTCCGCTACACCGCCATCGCCGACGCCTTCGACATCCACGATCCCAAGCAGGACCCGATCGTCGCCAAGCAGGCCGACGACGGCGTGTTTGCGTGGGGCGAGGCCTACGCCGGCCACTTCGACCAGTCCGGCCATTTCGAGGGTGAGGTGAACCTGCGCGGCAAGAAGTACGCCGTCGACTGTATTTCGACGATGGACCATAGCTGGGGCTTACGCTCGGAGCACCAGGGCCACACCATGAGCTGGCTGCACGCCCACTTTTCCAAGGACTTCGCCATCCACGGAATCTTCGACTTCGATCCTACCGGCGGACCCGACGCCGCCACCGAACTCACCCTCGAACACGGCTACGTCGTCGACAAGGGTGAGCTGTACGGGTTGGCTGCTGGCCGCGGGCGCACCATCCGGGAAGGGTTCTTCGCGAAATCGGTCGAACTCGAGCTCACCGACAGCGAGGGGCGGGAATACGAGCTCCAGGGCCTCGGACGGACAAGTTTCCCCTGGCAGGCCGGTCCGGGCACGGTCGGGTACAACGTGCTCGCCGAATGGCGTTCGGGCACAGAACGCGGATGGGGCGAGATCCAGGACTTCATCGGCCCCCAGCAGTTGTGCAAGATCTACAGCGCGTCCGACGCGACAAGCAGCTGACCATGTGCCGACCCGAGCCGCCGCAGGCGGTGATATTCGATCTCGACGGTACCCTCGTGCAGACCCGAGAGGCATCCTGGCGTGTCTTCGAAAAGGTCAGTGCAGCACATGATCTTGATATCACAACGGCTGAACAGTTCTACGAGATGTTCGCCAACAACTTCTTCGTCTCCCTGCGCGGGCTCTGCCGCGACGCCGAGCACGCGCGGGTCGTCGAGGAGGACTTCATGCGCAGCCTCGGCGCCGACTACGCCCCGCTGATGATTCCCGGCATGGTGGACGTCGTGAAATCGCTGGTGCCGCATGCGACACTGGCCGTTCTTTCGTCGAACGCCACTGAAGTCATCCGACGGATTCTGCGTAAGAACACGCTCGAATACTGCTTCGGGCACGTGTTCGGCGGCGACGTCGAGCCCGACAAGGCCAAGGGAATCCAGCGGTTCCTCGACGATGCGGCGCAAGGTTCCGGTCGGCGCTGCCAGGCGTTCTATGACGAGTCGGCGGCCGGCGGTGCGGTCCCGGCCGGGTCGACCGCCATCATCACCGACACGGTCGGGGATGTCGAAGCTGCAATGAGGTCCGGGATCCGCGCGGTCGGGGTCGCCTGGGGTATGCATACCGAGGAACAGTTGCTCGCCGCAGGCGCGGAGTTCGTAGCGATCTGGCCGCAGGAGATCTTGGCCCATTTGTTCGCCGGCGCGACCGAGACGACAGAATGTGCATGTCCGGCGTCGCCGGCCGTAGCATTGCCGCCGTCGCCGGAGGTATCGGCACGGGTGCAGCGCAGAGCTTCCGGAGCGAAGGCGTTGCAGGCACGGATCACGCCCCACCGGCCGCTAACGCCGCAGAATCCCCAGGCCATCACCGCGGCCCCGATACCTGGAGGAGCGCCAGTCCCGATACCTGGAGGAGCGCCAGTAGCGAACGGCGCCGAATCCGTGGCCGACAGCGAGTTGCTACTCGCTGTGCGATTGGCGATGCCATGACGCAACGGCCACACGTGCTGGTCACCAACGACGACGGGATCGGCGCGCCAGGGCTGCTTGCCCTCGCTCATACTGCGTGTGAGCAGGGATACGACGTCACGGTCGCCGCTCCTCACCGGCAGGCCAGCGGCTGCGCCGGTGGTTTGACGATGTTCCTGGTCGACGAGCGCATCGAAGTAAGCCACCGGCGGCTTCCGGGTCTGCCGGGAGTCGAGGCGTACTCTGTGGCCGCGCATCCGGGCATGATCACACTCGCCGCGGTACTCGGTCGCTTCGGGCCGGTGCCCGACCTCATACTCTCCGGCATCAACGAGGGTTCGAACCTTGGTGCCGCGGTATTGCATTCGGGCACCGCCGGCGCGGCGATGGTCGCCGGCGCCCACGGCGTGACCGCGCTGGCGGCATCGCTGCACCTGGACTTCGAAATCGAGGAACCACGGACGGACGGGGCTACACGCCACTGGGACACCGCCGCGGCTGTGATCGGCGAAATCTTGCCGAACATCATGACCGCGGATGCGGGATCTGTGTTCAACCTCAACGTGCCAAATCTGCCTGTCGAGGAGGTACGACCTCTGGTCGCCGCGTCGTGGACGCTCGCTGGCACCGCGCCGACCCTGCTGCCGTTCATCGCCGACTTCGATCGGCACGCCGATGCGCTTCCGGTGGCGGAATTGCTCGAAGCCACGATCGACATCATCGAAGGGTCCGACATCGAAAGGGTGCGCGTAGGGCATCCCACGCTGTCGCTGCTGCAACTGAACGGGGACTCGGCCATCGAGTGGATCAGTCAGGTCAGCCCGTGACACGAGCACGAACAGCGCTGCTGGTGTCGCGGGTCGACGCGGCCACCGAACACTCGGGTGCAGACGCCGCCTCGGCCGCTATCCCTGCGGGATCGCGTTGCAGCCGTCGCTTCTGCGTCCCGTCGGCAGGAACGTTCCATAGGGCATACCTGATGAATATGGAGGTTAGACAATGAGCCCCGGTGCAGTTGGATTAGTCGAAACGGTCGGCTTGGTCGGCGCCATCGAGGCCGCCGACACCATGGTCAAAGCGGCCAACGTCGACCTCGTCGGATACAGGACCCTGCGCAACGGGCAAGTAACGGTAATGGTTCGCGGCGACGTCGGGGCGGTCCAGGCCGCGGTCGACGCGGGGGTAGCGGCAGCACGCAATACCGGTGAGTTGGCGATATCACACGTGATCGCGCGTCCCCATGGTGAAACCGAGAACGTGCTTGCCGCAGCAATACCCCACAATCTGGTAACCCCGATGTGGCCCTCGCCGCCGCGACGATGAACACCGTCAGCCCGGGGGCACCGCATGAGGTCGTGTACCGCGTCGCGGTGAGAGCGGAAATGTGGTGTTCGGCGCAGTGGTGAAACCCGGCCGGTGACGGCGACGACCTGCGCGTCGCACGTCGGTTCGCAAACGAAGCGTTTCCCGACCGACTGACCAGTCATCGTCGAGGTTGATCAGGTCGTCGGCCACGATGGCTCCGTGGGCAGGCATTGCGGTGATGCGTGTGCTGCCCAATCGCCCACCGCGAACCTGACGGCGAACATGATCCGCAATGTCTGGACCAACATGGTCATCTTCTGCGGGCATTTCCCCGACGGCGCGGAGAAGTTCAGCGAAGCCGACGTGGAGGACGAAACGCGGGGGCAGTGGTACCTGCGCCAGATGCTCGGCAGTGCGAATTTCGAGGCGGGGCCGGTCATAGAATTCATGAGCGGGAACCTCTGCTACCAGATCGAGCATCACCTGTTCCCCGATTTGCCGAGCAACCGGCTGCGCGAGATTTCCGTGCGCGTTCGTGCGCTGTGCGAGAAGTACGACCCTGCCCTACACGACCGGTTCGCTGCCCGCTCAGTACCTGAAGTCGTGGCGCACCATCGCCAAGCTGGCGCTGCCGAACAAGTTCCTCAGGGCGACCGCCGACGACGCACCCGAGACGGCGTCGGAACGTAGGTTCACCGATCCGAGGCCGCAGATCGACCCGGTCACGGGCACGCGCCGCGGGCTGTTGACAGCACTTCGCGCTCGTGCGGGAGTTTGACATCGCGAGGGGCGTAATTCGAACACCGGCGCCCGCGCCGATCCGTTCGAGAATCTCGGCGCGGCAAGGCCCACCACGCCGGGCATAGGCGCGTGAGGGCGGCACGACCGGTCGGTAGTTGGGCGGAGCCGGCTCGCCGCGGGCGTCGAGACAGTTCGGCGCGGCCGGAAAGTCGAGCACCGTGGTGGTCAGAGGATCCGGGGACCACCGCGCCGTATAGTGTCGAAGTGTCGGAGATACTTCGTACGCGGGCAGTCGGGTCGCGTCGTCGCCGACTGGAAAGTACCTGGCCGGTTCCCGGCCAAGGCGGGAGCGTCACACATGACGCACAGCAAACTTCGCACCATCACGAACCATCTCGGCATCGGCATCGGCATCGGTACGGCTCGGGCCGCCTCGCGTCGCGGGCCGCGGCGGCTGCACCGCGCCTCCCCGCCGCGCGACCGTGTCGCCCGCGAATCCGGCGCAGGAGAAATCCGTTGACTGCGGGAGAGGGACCACGGCGGGAGCCGCGACAGCGCATTCTCGACCCCGTCCGGGGCGATGAGAGGGCAGCCGCGGACGAAGCCGACGCCAAAATAACAGCGGCGCAGGGTGATCGGCAGCGCGAACACGATGCGGCCGAGCAGGAGGCGACGCGAGGAGCAGAGAAGGGCCGTCTGGAAGCTGAGGAACGTGCGCGTGTGCGCGTGCACCACGCCGAAAAGAAACGCCGTAGCGAGGACCTGCGTACGGCCGGGGACGTCGTCGACGCTCGAGACGACGACGCGCGCGCCCAGCAGAGGGCCCGAATGCTGGACGATGCCGCCGAGGCGGTGCGGTCGGAGGTCGAGAACGACCGTGGACGTGGCGCGGTGAACCTGTCCTCGCTGCCCCGAACGGTACTGCGGGTGCAGTACGCCGTGGTCCGGCTGCCGCTCGCGGTGATCGACCGGCGGGTGGTGCAGCGGTGGGGCGCGCAGGCTCCGGTGCGGCTCGCCTTCGAATGGGCGCTCGGCGGACTCGATGGTGTCGTCGGCGCGCTCCTCGGTGACCATGAGCTGATGGATCGTGGTCATCGGAATCGCCGGCACGCCGACATGCTGACTCGTGCGGCGGTGCTCGGCGACAGGGCGAAACGCATCCGGGTCGATGCCGCAGAGCAGCTCCCCGACCGGCTCGACGAGGCCGCCCGACACACGGCGGCGGTCCGGGACGCGACCGACGCGGCGGTGACGGAGGCCGAGAACACGGCGGTCGAGGAGACGATGCGTGTCGGTGACCGCGTCGGCGCGCAGCTGGCGCGGCGCAAGGACCGCGCCGATCGCACCGCGGACGCCCGAATCCGGGCCGCGGACGCGGATCTGGACGCGATCCATCGCGAGAGCGACCGGACATAGGTCCGCCGCGTCCGAGTCATTGAGTCCAGGTTCGCTGTCGCCGGCAGGAGAACCTGGGTGCGCGATAGAAGGGTCCAACGGCGAGACTCGCACCTTTATCGGAGGCATTTCGTGCGCTGGCTGTCCATGGTTGCGTCGTTCCTGATCTGAAATATCCGGCCGATTTCGTGGCCGGGACAGGGGCGTCCGCCTATGACGCAGCAGGCGGCATCTCGCGATCGTCCCCGGCACGAGATATCAGCCGAACACGCGCAGCGGCTGAGGTTGGAGCCCGGGGATGTCTACAGGCAGGAGACGAGGACCCACGGCGATGCCGGCGTTCCGGACCTCGTCCTCGTCGCCTTCTGGGAGGACACCCGGCGAGGGCGGTTCGACGAGTAGTTGGGGAACTATGTGTTTCGTGCTAACCCGCGTACATATCAGGTTGTTGAGTCGGCGCCCTCGGCACCTGCTCCGTGTAACGTTTTCCACCGAGGTCAGCGTTGCGGTGGCCGCCAGCACCGTTGACTGGAGTTGGTATCACTCAACTAGTTTGGGGTTCCGCTGTTTGGTGAGTGCTGCGGTCCGCTTCGGACATTCCGCGCCAGATCCCGTAGGGTTCGACCACTGTCAGTGCGTGCTCACGGCACGCGTCGATGACCGGGCATTGCTGGCAGATGAACTTCGCCACCCGGATGCGGCGTTCCCTCGCTTGCCCGCGTTCTCGATCGGGATGGAAGAAGATCGAGGAATTCATCCCGCGACACGCTGCTCGCAACTGCCCCGGCGCAGGGGCTTCGATACGAGTGCCGACACGGACGAAACGAACTCGCGCTCATGCTGATCGACGGCCGAACGGCACCGGCTCTGACGGTGGTGCGCTCGGCACCACTCGACACCGAAGGATGGGCACGGGATGCGGTGACCCGGTCTCGGTGGGCGAAGATTCGTTGCCGCTCAATCGCGATAGGTTGCGGGGGGTGGGCCCGCGACGGGTCCGAGCGGTCCGGCCAGCCACCGGTCGTAGATGCGCATCCAGGTGCCGTCCGCGCGGATGCGGTCGAGGGTGCCGTTGACGAACCGCACCAGGTCGTCCTTGTACTTGTTGACACCGATTGCCCAGTGCTCTTCTCCCTCGAGTCGTGGCCCCACGATCTGAAAATTCGGGTCCTGGGTGGCGAGCCCGGCCAGGAGTGAGTCGGAGGTGCTGGTCGCGTCGGCCTGCCGTTTCTGCATGGTGACGAGGCAGTCGTCCCATTCGGGGACGGCGATGATCGTGGCCTCCGGCGCGACCCGCTGGACGGTGCCGAGCGAGGTGGTGTCGATGAAGGTGCAGACCCGTTTTCCGGCCAGGTCCGCCGGTCCGGTGATGTCGGAACCCAGCGGGACCAGAATACGTTGGAAGGCGCGGACGTACTCGGTGGAGAAGCCGACACGTTGAGCGCGTTCGCAGTTGATCGAGAAGCCATGGGCGACGACGTCGACGTCGTTGTGCTCGAGTGCGGTGAACCGGCCGGCGGAGGTGAGCAGCCGGAACTCGATCCTGGTCGGATCGCCGAAGATGTCCCGGGCGATTTCCCTCGCCATGTCGATGTCGAGGCCCTGCAGGGTGTCGGTGGTCGGGTCGCGGAAGCTGAACAGGTTCGTGTTCTGGTCGGTTCCGACGATCAACCGGCCGCGGGCGGCGATCTCGGCGAGTGACCCACCGGGCGGCATCTGCCCGGGCGGGGGCTGCGGGCCGGGCCGCAGGCTCGCGAGTGCCCCGCACGACTCGGGCGGTGGTGGTTCAGGCGGCGGATTGTTCGTGGGCGGGATGATTTGGGCGCCGTTTGTCATCGGTCGTGTGGTGTAGGTGCCCGCAACGGCCGGGGTGAGGGGGTCTGGTGCGGCGCAGCCGGCGACGACGGCGACGGCGGCGACGGCGAGAAGGCCGACGAGGTGCCGGGCACGCGGTCTCGCCCCCGGTCTCGGAAGCCTCACGTGCGTCATCAGTGGTACTCGTTCAGTCGCGGCCAGATCCCCCCGCCGACGGCGAATCCGCGGGACACGCCGATAACCATGCTACCGATGGCCAGCGTCGTCATGTCGGTCTCGATGTCCCGGTGTGCGGCCCGCCAGCCGTCGAGGGCGGTCACCGCACTGTCGATGTCGTGGGCGGCGGCGCGCCCGCGCGGACCGTCCTGTTGGGCGGCGAGCATGCCGGGCGCCTGCGCATGCCCCGCGTAGTCGATCTCCGACTGGTGGTGTCGGAGCCTCGTTGCATGCCCCAGACGACCATCAGTAGGTGTCTGTCTGGGGCCCAATATCGCGTTCCCGCCAATCGGAACTCGGCGTGTCGGCCAGGTTCAGATCAACCGATTATCGGACAGTCCCGAGTCGGCACTGATTGGGCCGGCACGGCACTAGTAGCGTGTCGCTTCTTAGCTCTGCCCTGTTTCGTTTAGGTTGGGGGCGGCAGACTTCACCTTCCCCTCTGCCGGTCAGGACTGTTGTCATGCCTTCGCAGAAGAAGCGTCCGGTGACGTTGAGCTCGGCCGATCGTGAGTTCTTGGAACGATTGACCACCACCGGGGTGCATCCGGCCTCGATGATCCGACGGGCCCGGGTGTTGCTGGCGCTGGACACCTCGGTCGGGGAGGTCGATGAGAAGAAGGTGATCGCAGCACGGTTGGGGGTCTCGGGTGAGACGGTGCGGCTGGTGGCCAAGCGGTTCGCTGAAACCAGTCAGGACGTGGAGGCCACGATCGGGCGCAAGCAGCGTGACCTCCCGCCGGTCCCGTCGCAGATCACCGGCGAGATCGAGGCCAGGTTGATTGCGTTGGCGTGCACGCAACCCCCGGCGGGACATGCCCGGTGGTCGCTGCGACTGCTGGAGAAACACGTCGCCTTGGTCGACGACATCCCCGACCTGGACCACTCGACCATCGGCCGGATCTTAAAAAAACGAAACTTCGTCCTCACCTGAAGAAGTGCTGGACCATCCCACCAAAAGCGAACGCGGAGTTCGCGGCTCGGATGGAAGATGTCCTGTCGGTCTACGCCCGCCCCCACGATCCCTCTCGCCCGGTGGTGTGTATGGACGAGAAGCCCTACCAGCTCCTCGCTCACGTGCGTGACCCGATCCCTGCAGGCCCGGGGCGCGACCTGAAGGAAGACTCCGAGTACGTGCGGCACGGGACCTGTTCGATCTTCTGCTGGGTCGAGCCTCTGGCCGGATGGCGGCGTGCCGATGCCCAGCCCCGGCGCACCAAAGTCGACTGGGCTCGGCAGGTCAAAGAGCTACTGTGCGTGGACTACCCGGACGCGGAGACGGTGGTGCTGGTGATGGACAACCTCAACACTCACGGCATCGGATCGCTCTACGAGGCCTTCGAGCCGGCCGAGGCGTTCGCGCTCGCACAGAGGCTCGAGATTCACCACACCCCCAAGCACGGCTCGTGGCTCAACATCGCCGAGATCGAACTCTCTGTGCTGACCCGTCAGTGTCTGGGCCGGCGCATCGAGGACCTCGAGACCCTCAACGCCGAACTCGCCGCCTGGCAACGGCAGACCAATGCCGATCAACGCCAGGTCCAGTGGCACTTCACCACCGACGACGCCCGCATCAAACTCCGCCACCTGTATCCCAAAACTTAGCCGCGACGGTCTACTAGTTGGAATCGGGCGATGGGCAGGACCGACCGGGCCAGCCGGGTGATCGCGGCGCCACCGGCGACTGAGATTCCCCCGTTTCTCCGGAGACCTTTTTATCTGGCTCCGATGAGCTTTGATTGGATGATATCTGCCTCCTGCCTCGCTGACCGGTCGTGGTAGGCGAGTTCGTATTCGTCGGGTGACAACCCGCGTAGGCCGGCCTGAATCCTGCGCGGGTTGTACCAACCATCGATGTAGCGGAACAACGCCGCCTCTGCCTCGACTCTGGTGGCGAATATTCTTGCAGGCCAGTAGATAAGCTCGATCTTGAGTGTCGACCACAGGTTTTCGGCGAGCGCATTGTCGAAGCTGTCCCCGACACTTCCGGTGGACGGGGCGATGCCCGCGTCGACGAGCCGCTGGGTGAACCGAACCGCCGTAAATTGACAGCCCTTGTCGCTGTGGAAAATCAGCTCCCCGCCCCGGACATCGCGGGAGAACAGGGCATAGTCGAGCGCCGAGAGCACCAGGTCGGTGTCCGCCCGCGGGCCGGATCGCCAGCCGACCACCTTGTTCGAGAACGCGTCGCGCACACTCGCCAACCACAACACCCCCTCACCGGTGAGGATCCGCGTCAGATCGGCCACCCACTTGCGATTCGGCGCGGTCGCGGTGATGTCCCGGTCCAGCAGATCCGGGGCGGCGGTGTGCCGCGGATTCTGCTTCGTCGAGCCACACTTCCACCCCTTGCGCAGGTAGGCGCCTCGGCGCCCGTTCTCGCGCATGATCCGCTCGACCCGTTTGCGGCCGACCCGCACCCCGCGGCGGCGCAGCTCCAGCCACACCCGCGGGGACCCGTACGTGCCCGCGAACTCGTGTGAGGCGCGGATCTCGTCGATCAACGCCAGCAGCTCGGCGTCCTCACGCCGGCGCCGAGCGGGCAGGGTTGCTCGCGCCCGCCACTCGTAGTACGTCGACGAGGCGATACCCAGGACCCGCAATACGAGACCGACCGAGAAGTCATGCGCACCAATGAAACTCATGACCTTCTCCGGGTCGGGTCGATCTCCGCAGCGAAATACGCGCTCGCCGCCCGCAGCACCTCGTTCACCCGCCGCAGCTCCGCGACCTCCCGGGCCAGGCGCCGGTTCTCCTCCATCATCGCCGTCGACGGCCGGTCGTCGCGCTCCCCGGCGTCGGCCTCGGCCTGGCGGATCCAGTTCCGCAGCGCCTCCGGGTGCACGTTCAACTGCTCGGCCAGCCGCCGGAGCACCGGCTTCGGATCCGACTCCCGATACAACCGCACCGCCCGCTCCCGCAGCTCCGGCGGATACTTCCTCGTTCCCATGATGTCCTTCCTCGGTCTCCATATAAAACCTGGTTCGGAAGTGTCCGGGAAACCGGGGGAATCTCACGACTGTCTACCGTGCCCTCCTCGGCAGGGAGGCCCTCGAGGCGTGGTTGTCGCCGGACGGCATGCGCGGGCGGGTCGAGCGGTGGGATCCGCGGCCTGGTGACGGGTTCCGGATGGTCCTCATCTACCTCGACGACACCGAGCGTCTTCACCCGCAGGCGTGGGCTGCACCGGTGACGTCGGACCGGCACGAGACCGAGGGGCAATTCAGCTTCGATGTCCCGGTGTGCGACCCTGCCGGCGATCTGTTTGTGCGACTGGCACTCGTGGTGCGGCACTTCGTCGCCACCGGGTACTTCACACGGGGGTCGAACGCGTTCGACCCCCCCGGATCGACCGGACACGTCACCCGAACCCCGGTAGTGGTGCTACGTACCGAGGACGACGATCGACACACCACCCGACTGGCACTTCCCGGCTCATCGGTCGCGATGCGACGACGCCGTCCGGGTTCAAACCTGCAGTGGAGTGGCCCATTCGGCTGAGTGGGCCGCAGCGCTGGGTAGCAGATCAGTGCTGATGGTCGGCGCCGACGGTGTGCAGCAGCGCGTGGACCGTGGCGTCGATCAATCGGTATCGCACGAGCCGGCCATGACGTGTCGCGGCCACCCATCCCTGCTCACGCAGCAGACGTAACGCCTGCGACAGCGCGGTCGGCCGCATCCCCACGGCATCTGCGAGGTCGGATACGCACAGATCCGGTTCGTGGTGCAGATGGTGCAGGATCCGCAGCCGATTCGGATCCGCCAGTAGATCGAATCGCCGGGCCCACTGATCGAGATCCTGTCCGGCTATCGGCACGGCCACTGTTCGCGTGGGCATCCTCGGGTCTCCTTGAAGTCAGCTCTGTCGGTGCATGCCGGATGCTAACGCCGGCCTTCACCACCGGCCCGAGTTCGACAATCCGGGGAGACGACTGATGTGCAACAGGGACCCGGGTGTCACGGACGCTGAGAACTATTCCAGCCATGGCAGATTCATCAGGAGGCTCGCATGACCGACTCGGCAACTCACCACGACAGCGCATCACGGAGCTCTACCAGGACCAATCAGCGCACGTCGTGGCGTCCTGCGGGATCGCGTATTACCTGACCCCGTGCTTAGACGCGTCGGGCAAAGGCTCGATGGGTTCGATCGTGTGCCGGTCCTGCTATGAGGAAGTCGACTCCCTGTTCGCCTTGGGATGGTCCGTCGCTGACGACAGCGACTGGGCCAGGTTCCGTAGCCACATGCTAGCCAACTACCCGGTCTCCGCCGAAACGGTGGACCCGATGCGCGCTGCGGCGTTGTGATCTCCAGGTGATCTATCTGAGGGTCCACACGTGCGGTCTCGTTTGCGACCGGATCACTCTCACCGGGTTCGCCTCGCCTCGGCTTGGGCGGGACTGTCGTTGCAACTAGGTGGTGATGTGCAGGTGCTGTGTCACCACATCGGTCTCGTGGGCGGGGGCACGTTGCCCATCGTCGACCACCGCAGCCACTATCAAACCCGCACCCGAAACAAGACTCAGCGGCACGCGAAATCGAGGTTAACCTGTCGGTCTGCCGACCGGCGGGGTGCGCGGTCAGCAGACCGACAGGTCGATACGGAAAAGTGGTGCGTTGGTGGCGTTTCAGGCGAGTATGGACGGGAGTTCCCGCGCGAGGTTGCGCTCGTGAATCTGCGAGGCGCCCTCGTAGATGCGCAGGGCACGGACGTCGCGCCACATGCGCGGCACGGCGTGATCGCCGACGATGCCGACGCCGCCGAGCACCTGAACCGCACGATCTCCGACTTCCGATGCCATCTCGGTGCAGTACAGCTTTGCCGCGGAGATGCGGTGCCGGGGCGGGGCGCCGAGATCGAATTCGCGGGCGCAGTCGAGGATCATCGCGCGGCCGGCCTCGAGTTCCGCGTAGCTGCGTCCGAGCATGGACTGCACAGCACCGAACTCGGCCAGCGGCTGCCCGAACTGTTCCCGCTTCTCGGCGTACTGCATTGCCTCGGTGAGCATGCGGGTCGCCTGCCCGACCGCGGTGGCGGCTACGTGCGTGCGGGCCTGGTTGATTCCGCGCATCGCGTGCTTCATGCCCTTGCCCGTCACTCCGCCGATCAGCCGGTCGCTGCTCACGCGAACACCGCGCAGACTGATCTCTGCCACCGGTCCTTCGGCGTGACCGTTCATAAGTTCCGGCAAGCGGGTCTCGACACCGGGAGTGTCCCGATCGACCAGGAACGACGAGATCTCGCCGTCCTCGGTGCGAGCGAACACCAGCAGCACATCGGCCCACGCCGCGTTGGTGATGTAGCGCTTCTCACCGTCGATGACGTACTCGTCGCCCACGCGCATTGCGGTGGTGAGCACGGCAGATGCGTCGCTGCCTGCCTGCACCTCGGTGAGCGCGAATGCCATGACGCAGTCCCCGGCAGCCATCGCGGGTAGATACTTCTCACGTTGGGCGTCGGTGCCGTACTCGAGCAGGATCTGCGATGCCAAACCGATACTGGTGGAGAAGCGTGAGCGGTATACAGCGGACGACCGGGTGAATTCGAAGGTCAGCAGCACCTGCTGCTCGATCGTCCAGCCCAAACCGCCGACACTGGTGGGCAGAGTGATCGCGAACAAGCCGACCTCGGCAATTCGCTTAAGCAGATCTGCGGGAACTTCACCGGCAGCGACCATTTCGTTCTCACGCGGAATGAGTTCGTTGTCGGTGAAGTTTCGAATCACCTGGCGGTACGCCTCGAAGTCGAGGGTACGAATGTGCGGCTCGATCATGTCTATCCTTCTGTAGGAGTGTTCTGAGTGGAGGTAATTCGACGATCCGATGCCGATCTCAGCGCTGGGTGCGCACCACGGAGTCGACTTCCAAGTCTGCGATCTCGCGTTCGCTGTAACCGAGCTGCCCCAACAATTCGGCCGTATGCTGCCCCAGGTCCGGTGCACCGAGACCACCCTGGTCGGACACGCTGCGCAGGCTCCATGGCGACTTGAGCGAGGTGTAGTGAACCCCGTCCGCAGCTTCGACATCGATGAAGAGCCCCGATGCCTCCACATCCGGATTCTTGCGCACCTCGCCGTAACTGCTGATCCGCCCCGCCACCACACCGTGCACGCCGAGCTGATCCATGGCGTCGTTACTGGTGATCTGGGCAAACGCCGGACGAAGCTCCGCGAGCAACGCCGCGCGGTTCGCAACCCGTGACGGATTGTCCACAAATCGCGGGTCCTCGAGCAGGTCACGACGCTCGACGAATCGGCACAGTGCAGCGAAATGTGCAGGCGAATAGGCAGATAGAACTATCTCACCGTCACGGGTTGACATGACCTCGGCGGCCGGGGCAACACTCGGCTGACCATTTCCCTTGCGCATCGGTTCGATCCCGGTCATCAGGTACTCACCCCAGTTGGGTCCCTGCAGATGCACCGCTACCTCCAGCAACGACACCTCCACCTCGTCACCCACACCGAACCGCAACCGGCGGATGTAGGCACCGAGGATTGCCTGGGCAAACACGTGTGCGGCAGCCGAATCCACTACCGGGAACCCGACGCGCTGCGGTTCGCCGTCAGCCTCACCGGTGACCCACATGATCCCGCTCTCGGCCTGCGCCGCGATATCGAAGCCGGGCCGTTCCTTCGACGGGCCGTGCAGTCCGAAACCACTGACCGTCGCGTAGACGATTTCGGGATGAGCAGCCCGCACCGCTTCCGAACCGAGGCCGAGGCCGTCCATCACACCCGGCCGCAGGTTCTGCACGACTATGTCCGCACTCGCGATCAATTCGCGGGCGATCTTCAAACCACGCGGATCCTTGAGGTCGAGCGCGATGTCCTTCTTCCCACGGTTGTACGTACGGATGATGGCCTCGCCGTACTGCCCGATGATGCGGCAGGACTCCCCGCTCACCGGTTCGACCTTGATGACCTCTGCGCCCATATCGGCGAGCACCTGCGTTGCTGCGGGACCAGCGACGAACTGGCCGAAGTCGATCACCCGAACACCGTCCAACGGCTTGTTCTCAATGGGCTTGTTCACCGGGAAACCTCCACTCGGGCTTTCATTTTGGTCAGGTCACGCTCGATCGATGCCGTGAGCGCGTTAGCTACATCACAGCGAATTATCGGCGAGGCATCAACCGGCAATACGCTGTCGGACCATACGCTTTCGCCTATATGTCCTGGTGAGGCGCTTGACTCTCTCGGAGGCCCCGGTCGGGCCGCGCCGCTGGGCGACCGTGATCGATTGCGCCGCGTCGGCTATCGGGCTGTCGAGGTGCGGCTCGAACTCCGGCCGCACTCGTGCCAGGTCTGACATTGCCGTATGAGACGTAAGGGCAGCGTGATGGGATGATAGGCCGCATGGACATCCGACAACTTGAGTACTTTCTCGCTGTTATCGATCATGGTGGAGTCAATCGGGCAGCTGCGCAGTTACATGTCGCGCAGGCGTCGTTGTCGCAGGGCGTCCGGGCGCTGGAACGGGAGTTCAAGCTGAGCTTGTTCCACAGAACCGGCCGAAATCTTGTGCTCAATCCTGCCGGTCAGCTTTTGGTGGAGCCGGCGCGGAAAGTGCTCGCGGACCTGGTTTCCGTGCAGGACATCATGCGCGGTGCCCGCGAACTGCAGGTCGGTTCCATAACGATCGGGACCATGCCAGAAGTGTCCAGCGAGGCCGTCGCTGCGTGGAGTGCGTCGTTCACTGCGTTGTACCCGGATATCCGCATCGACTTGTCGGAGTTCGGCGACGCCAGGGAAGTGTGCGACGAAGTCTTGGCGGGACACTGCGAGCTCGGATTCACGGCATTCCCGATCCCGACCGAGAATCTCGAGTGCACCGAGTTGGGGTTGCAGCGGCTGCTACTGGTGATGCCTCCCAACACTTCTGTCGACCGGTCGGCTCCGTTCGAACTGGCAGCACTGGACGGTGTGCCTTTGGCGGTCAGCAGTGTTGCTCTGAGCGAGAACGACATCGTTGCCTCGGTATTGAGGCGCGAGTCGGTGGTTCCGCTCATCCGTGCTCAAGTACCGAATCGCCATGCGCAGCTGACACTGGTCCTCAACGGCGCTGCCAGTGCGCTTTTGCCGCTGCGGATGGCGACGGTAGCGCACAGGCTTGGGGCGGTTGTCGTCGAAACCGATCCGGAAATACGTACTCCGTTCGGAATCGTGCACCGGCCGGGTGCATTGAATCCGGCGGCTCAGAGTTTTGTGATCCAGTCGCACGCTGCTCTGGTCCGGTGGCGAAAGGCCATCGCAGAAAATCAGCGATCCGGATTGTCACTATTGGAAGCGTCGATGCTCGCAGACAACCTGCCGTAAGGGCGTACAGTTTTCATCTGGTTCTTATGCCGGCCGAGCCTCTTCTGCCGCGTATTCTGCGGTCAACTGCACGAGCCTGGCCTTGGCCTTCTCAGGGTTGAGCATCAGACCGCCGACAACTCCGAATATGCAGACGATGATTCCGACGAACATGAAGCCGGTCGAGTAACCCTGGGCTGCAGTAGGTGCATGATCGACGATCCGTCCGAGCCCGTAGGGCGCTACGATTCCGGCCACACTGTATGCGGCGATGATGCAACCGAAGAACGCGACCCGCTGACGAGCTGGCAAGAAGTCGGAGGCTCCGGCAAAGGCTACGGAGGTCGCGACGCTGTTGACCGCGAACGCGGCAATCACGAGGACCAACTGCAGCGGTCCGGGCTGAAGCTGAGTGAACATGATCATCGAGACACCGCCTGCCAGTAGGTATCCGCCGGTGACATACCCACGAGCGACGTTCGACGAGTGGCCCTTACGCAACAGACGACCCGACAGCAGAGCTGCAGAGAGCAGCACCACAACCGCCGCAAAGTACGGGAGCGTCACCAGGGTGCCCACCGAGCTTGCCGAATATCCGAGCCCCTCGTTCATGTAAGCGGGCAGCCAGGCAACCTTTAGCGAGGAAACCAGGTAGCCGGCAAAGGACAGAAGGACCAAGCCCCAGAAACTCTGCAGCGTCAGCAGACGACGGAACGGAACCACGATGTTGCCGTTGGGGTCTTCTACCTCCGAGTCACCGTCGACCGCGGGTTCGTGCGAACGCTTGAACGGCAGCTTTTCCGTGTACCAGAACCAGACGATCACCCACAGCGTGCCCAGAGCTGCAAGGACCGCAAAGGCAGCGTGCCACGACCACGACAGGATCACCCAGGTCAGAACAGGTGCCGCAATCAAAGGGCCCACCGAAGACCCGGCATTGACGACTGCACCGGCCGTTGCACGCTTCTCCGGCGAAAAACGATCCGCGACGATCGACTGGCACAGAGCGTGTGCCGGACCTTCGAAGAAGCCCAACGCGATACGGCACGCGAGGAGGACGCTGAACGACGTCTGAACGGTCAGCGGAAGCATGGTGACTACCCAGCTGATCATCAGCAGGCCGGCACCCCAGGTGTACGAGATCTTGCGGAGTGCGGCGGTGAGTACGACCGCTCCGATCGCGAACAGCCAGAAGAATGCGCTGCTCAGAAGTCCGTACTGGCTTGCTGTCAGACCCAAATCCTCGCGAATCTGATGACTACCCAGCCCGATCGCAGCCTTGTCGGCAAAATTTAGGGTGAAGAACAGGAACAGAAGAACGACAACACCCCACGCACCCTGGTTGACCGGGCGGCGCGACCGCCGTTGGCCTGCCTCGCTCGAATGGGTTTCGGCCATCACCATGAAGATCCTCCGGATGTCTGTGCTGCGGTACTGGTCGCTGATGGCGCGAATGTGATCCACACCATAAAAGCGTTGGCTTCATCCCAACGAAATACAGGCAATGCATCAACCGGCAATAAGCTGTCGGACCATACGGTTCTGCCTATGTCAGGGGCTCAGAGCTGTCTTTGGGGCTTGCCGTCTGGTTGCTGTAGCGGTGCATTGGTGGGCGGTTCGATTCGGATCGTTTACCGGATGCCGCCAGTGGGCCGTGGTGGGACGACGTTTGAAACGACGACTAGCTAGTGGCTGTGTAGTCGCACACCTGCGGCAAGACGCGTACTCAACCGAGCCTCATCCGAACACTGACTCGGCCACGGGATGGTCACGGCGTCGAGGACAGCGCGCAGGTTCGGACATGGTGGCCACGGAGACCACCGGCGGCACTTCGCTGAGGTCGGCGACCGTACGGCGCGCTCTCGGCGGCATACGCGGTCTCTGTTCGGCGCTCCTCGAGTCGAGGATCCTCATCACCACGGGGTTGGCCGGGTGTGCGGATGGCGTGGGCGGGTGAACTATGCCGCTGCACGATTGCTGCTGCGGCCGGACGAGGACTGGGCGGTGGTCTTGATGCCGGCGAGGTCCGAGCCGATGCCTGGCTCGGTCATCGCGATGGCGGTCATCATGTCGCCGCCGATGAATTCGAGGGGCAGCCACCTGCTTCTGCTCCTCGGTGCCCTACCTCAGGATGTAAGGCAGCACCAGGCCGTGTGCTGTCAGCGGTCACGTAATTCCCAACTTATCATCGTGTCATCGGTCCGTGGTCGGGTTAGCTGCCCGTAGCTTTCCGTAGCAGACCGGGAGGGCATGGTCCCGGCGACCACCGGGCCGACCCCGGAAAGACCAAGGGCAACGGTTCCTCCGGGCACGGCAACCGCTACCTGGCCGCAGCCTTTGGTGAGGCCGCCGTGATGACCCGCAGGACCGACACCTTCCTCGGTGCCCGCTACCGCCGGCTGGCGAAACGGGGAAAGAAACTCGCCGTCGATCGCTCCATCCTGGTCGTCGCCTGGCACCTGCTCTCCGACGAACAGGCCACCTTCCACGACCTCGGTTCCGATCATTACACCCGCCACATCCGACCGGATACCTAGAAACACAATCACATTCGGCAACTCGAAGCGCTCGGCTGCACCGTCACCCTCACCCCGGCAGCCTGATCCGAACCCCCGATCCGAACCTCATTAGACCACCTCACGCGGGCATCACAACGCGTGTCCCGACCGCACGCACCTCACCCCATTTTTGGATCAGAGCCTGAGCAGTTCGGTGTTCACCCTGCGCTGGGCGATGTAGCGCGCCTCATACACGAGCCGCTTGATGCTCTCGAGCGTTGGCGGCGTAGTCGGTAGGGACGAGGGAGGACATTCCTCGACGCTAATGGTATCGGCTGACCCCGCCGGTATCGCGGGGATGCGACCCAGCTGGAGATGGGCTAGAGCGGCAGTGGAATCGGGGCCACTGGCCGGGTCCGTTTGAGGATCGGAAGCCGGTCACCGATAAAACCTACGAGCGGTACTGCGCATTGTTGGCGCGATGGGGGCGGAAGAGCGGAGAGGTACGGCCGGATCTGTTCGAGCTGTGGCTGTTCGCCAACGGGGGAGCTGGATCAGGCGAGCAATGATGCGGGCCTTGGTAGCTCCACGAACTGACGCGTCGGGAATCAGCGTAAGAGAAGCTTCCAATCACACCTGATTCCGCTTGCTGCTCGTGAAGTCCTTCAAGTCGAATCCGGTGGCGGTGACGTCCGAGGGTGATGGCCGGGAGTTTGATGCCAGGACTCGTCGGGCGGCCAGGTGTACAGCTGGACTGTTGAGCGACTCGACGCAGGTCAATCTGTCATCTCGGAAGCGGAAGATTGAGAACTTTTTGGCCGTCGGGTCGCTGTGCGTGATCGAGTAGTCGGGTTGATCCGCGATGCCGGCGATCTGCAGTTTGAGTGAGCCTTGGTGGCTCCAGAACCAGGGGGCCTCGCGATACTCGGTGGGAGTTCCGGTGAGCGTGCGGGCAAGCGTCCAGGCCTGATCGACCGCGTTTTGAACGGATTCGCGCCGACTGGCCGTTCCGGCGTACCGGCACGGGAAGGACGCGCAATCGCCGATGGCCCAGACGTGCGGATCCGAGGTGCGTAGATAGGAGTCGACATCGATACCGGTGGTGGTGGCCAGGTCTGCTGCCGTGGCCAGTTCGGAGTTCGGTTCGACGCCTATCCCGATCACAACCAGGTCGGGCGGGTAGCGTTCGCCGCTTCGGCCGAGCGCGGCGCGTACCCGGGAACCGTCGCCGTCGAGCGCGGCGACGGCTTCGGTGAAGACCAGCCGGATCCCGGCTGCCGAATGGGCGTCGGTAAAGTACCGACGAGGTGCTCCTGAGACACCCAAAAAGTAGGACCGGCGTGTCTCGCCGGCGTGGATGACCTGTAGATGCCCTTCGAGGTGGTGGACCTACCAGTTGGATGGTTCAAGGCGTTGAAACCCGATCCTTGGCAACCAGCCACGGCGTTGCTGCTGCTATGCGAAGGCGACCTCAACGACGTCCGGCCGCAGGTCCTCGCAGCGGCACGTCAGTTCGCGGCGGTCGGATGAGCGAACACTGACCTCGCCCTCGCGTCCCGGTCTGCTGCATCCACGTCCACGGCGCTGCCGCGAGGCGAGGTTGTCGGTGGGGATGAGATTCCCGATCCGTGTGGGGCGTCAAACGAAGCTACTTATGCTCCGGGCTGACCGGAATCGAACCATCGCGGTCCGACGCGATTCGCCCGTGTACGCCGGGACATAAACACAGTTCCCCGGACGCGACGGTTTTCGTCCCCGGCAATTGCCTGCCGAAGCGCAGACGCCCGACAGGTGTTTCGAGCACCTAACGATCAGTGACTTTAGGGGTTCGAAGAGGGACGATTAAACAGACCGGTCTTCTTCATCTTCAGCACATCGGCGGTGACGTCGTGGGGAATCATGGATTCTGTGACGGAACCACCGTCGAACGCTGATGGGGAATCAGTGATCCCTCCCGCAATTCCGCCGAAGATCTCCTGGCGGAAGCCGTCGACATGGGTACCGAAGCAATCGGGCCCCCAGCCGGCCTGGTGGTTCAAAGATGGCGTATTCGCGGTCATAGTGGGATTGCTGGTCTTTCTGTTCCAATCGTCTTTCGAGGCCCAGCGTGAGCTGACGAGTAGTCGCGACGAGCTAGTACGCGCTTTTCGTGACCAGGTCAGCACGCAGGAGGGCGTCATCGACCGGTCCTACCGCGAGATGCGGGGGATGAACCTATCGGGCATCGAACTTCCGGGGGCGATCCTGCGTGACTCGGACCTTAGCCACATCGTTCTGAGTTCGGCCGACCTCACCAACGCGGACCTCACACGGGCCAATCTCGATGGTGCCCAACTGCAAAAGATCACTCTCAGCAACTCAAAGTTGAATGGCGCCTCGATTATTGGTGCGAACCTGGAAGAAGCAGCACTAGATTGCCCGCTGAGTGGCGACGACAGCTGGCTGCCGGGTACCCGTAGCTGTAAGACCGAGAACGATCAGAAGGACGTCGATGAGAAGGTCGTCGATCGGGAGATCGACACAAGATTGCTGCTCGCGGATCTCACGGGCTCCAATCTGCGCTTCGCGAATCTCGAAGGTGCCGACCTGTGGTCGGCCACAGTTGCGGGAGCGGATCTCCGCGGTGCCAACATGCACGAAACGAAGCTAACCAACCTGCATGCCCAAAAGGCTCGACTCAACTGCATAGAAAACCCTGAGCCAAACCCCGACCCGGCAGCCCCGAAGAAGGATCAGTGCGTGGATTTGAGGGGAGCAACCCTGTGGGATGCCGACTTGCGGGGTGCGAACTTATCCGGCGCGGACCTCACCGGCGCCCGATTGAACGGCGCAATTCTAGGTAACACAGCGTATGACCGTAACAGGCTGAGGAACGTTGTCCTGGGCGACGCGAATCTCACCGGCACGACGCTCGTCGATATCTGACCCGAAAATAGGATTGGTGAGTGGGCAGGCCGAAGGCACCCGGCGGAGCCGGGTTATGTTGTTTTGCTGCTGTGGGTTTGGGTTAGGCGGCGGTGTCGGTGATGACGGCCTTGCCGTCGCGGATGGCGATGTGCTGACCGGTAAGTGTCTGGAGTTGGGTGGCGAGGTCGCGGGCGCGGCGGTGCTTGTTGATCCGGGATTCGTAGTATCCGGGCCCGAGGTCGCAGAATGTGGCGTCCGGGTCGGAGAGCAGGTGGTAGACGACGGTGAGTACCGAGTTGCCGGTGGCGACGATCGCCTTCTGCTTGCCGCGGCGTCGCGCGAGGCGCCGATAGCGGGTGCCGAGGAAGGTGTCGGCCCGGGAGTTGGCGAACGCGATTCGACCAAGAGTGCCCGCCAGCCATGGGTTGCCCTTGCCGCGGCCCTTGCTCATGGACTTGCCGGCCGACTGGTGGGTCTGCGGGCAGAACTTCGCCCACGACACCAGATGCGCGGCGGATGGGAATCGGGTCATGTCAACCCCGGTCTCGGCGATCAACTCGGCGGCGGCAACGGTGTTCACGCCGACGATGTCAGCAAGGCGGGTCGCCTCTTGGGAGAAAGGGCTGATCGCGTCCTCGATCAGCGCGTCGAGTGCGGCGATCTGGTCGCCGATCCTGTCACTGTTGTCGAGCATCATCTTCAGAATCGTCGCGTGATGGTCGGTGAAGAATCCGCGCAGCGCCTCTTCGAGCTGATCGGTCTTCTTCCGCGCACCGCTCTTGGCCAGCCCGGCCAGCGTCCGCGGATCCCGCTCTCCGGCGATGAGGGCGTGCATCATCGCCCGTCCGGATACGCCGTGCAGCTCCGAGAGCACCGACGAGATCTTGATCTGGGCATCCTCGAGCAGCTTCTCGACCCGTTGCTGCTCGCGGGTGCGGTCCTGCACCAGGGCACGGCGGTAGCGGGTGAGGTCACGTAGCCGACGGATCTCGGGCGGCTGCACCAGCGACGGCCGGCACATGCCACGCTCGGCCACCTTCGCCAGCCACACCGCGTCGGCCCGATCGGTCTTCGCCCTGCCCGGCACGTTCTTCACCTCGCGGGCGTTGACCAGCCAGCAATCGAAGCCCTCGGCTTCGAGAAGGTAGTAGACACCCTTCCAGTAGGTGCTGGTGGATTCCATCACCACCCGCTGCACCTGCCAGTGCCGCAACCAGGCCACCATCGCCAGCAGCTGTGCGGTGGTCGTGCCGTAACCGCGCAGCTCCTGCATTCGCCTACCGGGCCGCTGCGGGTGCGGCACCCGCACACACGCCTCCAGTACGGCTTTGCCGAGATCCAGCGCCGCGACCCGCTCCACTAACAGTTCGACATCGTCGACCTCATCCATGACGAAACTCCTTCCCACCGAACCGATTGCATGAACGCGGTCGCCCGCAGGAACCGAACAGGGAAAAGGAAAGAGTCGGACCCTCGTGCTCGTGGCAACAATGCGCAGCCCCACCATCGGCTCCCCGGATCAAACTGTTATTCGGGCTCACCGGCGCCAAGAAAAGATCGACCTCGGCGAGCGACCGCACCCGATTTTCCCGCATGCGCGGGCGTCCCCGGAAGGGACCACCCAACTGTTATGACGAAACCACCGTGTGGCCGTTCGGCTTCGCCCCACCGGAATCGCGAGACCGCGACTGTCCTGTTCGAAAGACGTTAGACAAGGATCTGCGAGACCTCCTCGATCACATTGATCCCACCGCCCCCGATGCAACTGTCGCTCTCTCGGATAGATGTCAAGTGGATCGGGTGAAGTGGCTTAACGACGTGGCGATCAACATCGCCAACCTGGAACCCCTTGAGTCGCCATACGTGATCGAAAGTGTGGACGGGCCGAAAGCCACAGTCCGGTTCACCTCATCGTCGAACGATGCAGCTGGCCCGGGCTCGGGTTCATGGACATACGACGATAGAGACGACACGTGGAAATACGACGGCTGCTGAGGGCTCTCATGGTGGGGACACAGGAATCCGGCTCAATGCTCCACCTACACGACGCGGCGAGCACGACTGGGCAAACGACCAACGGCCGCGCTGGCCACGTCGGTGCCGCGGTGCAAGGTGTACAACCGCGAGCGCTTGCTGGTGGAGCCCGATTGAGCGGTCACAATCTCCATACCAGGGATCATCGGCGGCTCGGGACCAGACCGCGCAGCGTGTTGGGTTTCCGCGGTGAGGCATCGTCGTGTGAGGAGAGAGCGAGTAGCTATGAACTCACCTTCATTACCGGTGCTCGCCGGGGTGGAGCACCGGTTCGTCGACGTGGGCGGCGGTGTGACGATTCACGTCGCCGATGCCGGGCCGGCCGACGGGCCGCCGGTCATGCTTGTTCACGGTTTCCCGCAGAATTGGTGGGCGTGGCACGAGTTGATCGGACCGCTCGCGGCCGATGGCTACCGCGTGCTGTGCCCGGATCTGCGTGGGGCCGGGTGGAGCTCGGCGCCCGATGACCGCTACTACAAGTCCGATATGGCAGATGATCTCGCGGTTGTGCTCGACCGGATCGGCGTCGCCCCGGTGCGGGTCGTGGCGCACGATTGGGGTGGACCAGTTGCGGCGAATCTGATGATGCGACATCCGGAGAGGTGTCCGGGTTTTTCGGACTGAACACCGTCGGGCCGTGGCTGGCGTTCGATCTGACGGCGGTCCGGCGTTTGTGGCGGTTCTGGTATCAGATCCCGATTTCTCTTCCGGTGATCGGGCCGCGTCTTCTCGGCGACCCGAAGGGGCGCTTCTTGGGGATGCTCGGCCGGTGGGTCGGTGCCGGGTTCTACCTCGACGACGACTTCAGGCTCTATGTGCGTCGCATGCGTGAGCCCGGTCATGGGGTGGCCGGCTCGCGCTGGTATCGCACCTTCCTGACGCGAGAACTGATTCGTGCCGGTGAATTCGCGAATACCTCCGTCGATATTCCCATGTGGTTCCTCCACGGAGCGGGGGACCCGGTGATCACGCCGACGCTGCTGCGCGGGTACGCCGAACACGCAGCTGGTTTTCAGCTCGAGACGGTCGACGGCGTCGGTCACTGGATTGTCGATCAGCGACCCGGGTTGGTGCTCGAGCGACTTCGAGTGTTCCTGCTCGACACCTGAGGTGTATCGCTGATTCGTTCGTTATGGGCTCTGACCGTGCGCGACATCGCAGAGGTACGCCAGTTACGTGACCGGCACTAGCTTGGTCGTCGACGGCGGCTCCGAAATCGGCAGCTATCCGACCTCAGCGGCTCCGACGCTAGCAGTTTTTCCGGCCTGAGCTGACCAACAGCTCCTCACGTTGTCAGACGGTCCCGGATCAGGTGCCTCGTCATCGCGGATGCGACCATGGGACCGTCTGACTTGCTTGCGCATCCACACCGCGATCGCGTCACTCGCCCCTATAGCCTGTCGTCTCTGAACTCCGTGGCACCGTCGATCAGGGCGCGTGTGCCCGCGCTCAGGTCGTCCCGCCGCGTACAGAGGCACACCGCTGACCGCGGCGCATCCCTGACCGGCACGAAGACGACGCCCTCATGCCGTCGCGTGTCATCCACGAATTTGCTGGTGATCACAATCGCCGCTCCACTCGCCACAACCTCGAGCATCTCGTCCATGGTGCGCACCGACGGGCCGTAAACCACCGGCCGACCACTCGGCCGCGGGTCGCATGCCCACCATCTGACCCATTCGGGGTCGGCGTCGTCCGACCGGACATGCGGTTCGTCGTCGAGATCGCCCAGATGGACGTGGTCGCGGCCCGCGAGCGCATGCCCAACCGGGAGCACCGCAACACGCGCCTCGTCACACAGCACGTCGAGTCGGAGTCCAGACCGGTCCGACACCGGTGGACGGAGGATCGATGCGTCGACCTCCCCCGATCGGACCGCGCTTGCCAAATTGGCCCATTGAAGCTCGACCAAGGCCACCTCGAGCCTGGGCCGGCGCTCTCGCACGAGTTCCAGAAAACGACGGGTCGGCCCGACAAGGGAAGCCGCCATGAACCCCAGTCGAACTGGTGGGATCTCCGACGTCGCCGCCTCCACCGCGCGTCGTGCGGCGGCCAGGACCGCCCGGGCCTCGGGCAGGAACCGGCGCCCGGCCGCCGTCGGCTGCAGCGGATGCGCCGATCTGTCGATCAATTCGACGCCCAACTGCTTTTCAAGCCTCTTGATCTGCTGACTCAATGCAGGCGTGCTGATGAAGAGTTTCTCCGACGCGCGGCCGAAATGCCCTTCTTCGATTACCGAGACGAAGTATGCGACGAGCCTCAGATTCAGATCGTCCACCTGGCCACCGCGCCTTTTCCCGCACCTCTGACCTGCCGCGATAACCAGCAAGTTAACGAACTGAAATCAAATGTAATGGACATCACATTCATTACCGGGGAGATTCTAAACCACTCCCGAGGCCACCCGGACCACGGCAGCCACATCACAAATTCCGGGCATTCTCCCCACGAAGATTGGATGCGATCATGCGCATTGCAGGCCCCGACTACTGGATGACCAATCCCGGCATCACCCCAAAGGGCGCACGGAAGGAATTCATCGATCCCGAGCAGATCCCGTGGACCGATTGGCTCATGCCCGGCACCCGTTTCAAGCTCCTCTACTGCAACCTCGTCACCGGATCATTCACCCTCATCCTGCAGGTCGACGCCGGCAGCGTGGCACCTCCGCACTGGCACATCGGCAACGTCCAGGCGTACATCATCGACGGCGGCTTCTACTACGAAGAGGACGACAAGGGCGAGACCGGGATGTACACGTGTGAGGTCGCGGGTGCCGTCCACTCTCCGACGTCGCCGCAGGGCACGACGATGCTCGCCATGGTCGACGGCCCGATCGCCGGTTACGCGCCCGAGGGAGAGCTCGGCGCCATCGCGGACGCCCGCCTGCATTACTACATCGCTGCGGCGAACGACGCCGTCGGCCACACTCAGCTCGTCGACTACGCGACCGATCCGTCGGTCGGCATGCACAGGATGGTCCCCGAGGCCGCGAAGTGAAGTGCTCGCTCGGGCCGGTCCGGCAGCTCGGCTACGCGGTCACCGACATCGACGCCGAACTCGACTACTGGACGAACAAGCGCGGCGTCGGCCCGTTCTTCGTCGTCGAGCATGCCCCGTTCGAGGAGGTTCACTACCTCGGACAGAGCGTCGAGATCGACCTGACCGTCGCGATCGCCTACAGCGGATCCATGCAGATCGAGCTCATCCAGCAGAACGACGCCGGCCCGTCGCCCTACCGCGACTTCATCGCTGAGTACGGCCCGGGACTGCATCACCTCGCGGTGTTCGCCGACGACTTCGACGACACGGTTCTGCAGGCACAGGCGTCGGGCGAGGCGGCCACCTTCACAGGCAGCATCAGCGGGTTCGGTCGGTTCGCCTACTTCGACACGGCGGGTCAGCACCTTGCCGTCGAGATCGGTGACGTCGGAGGCGGAACGGGCGTGACGGAGATGTTCGCAGCCTTCGAAGAGGCCGCGAGGTACTGGGACGGCTCCGCCCCGGTCAGGGTCGTCAACCCGGCAGACTGATTCGCACCACTTCCGTTTCCCGCACTCGGTTGGAACGTCGGCTGCCAGCCCGATGGTGAGACACCGGGCTGGCGGTCAGTGACACTACGGTGGTGATGACTCCGGTCAGTAGGTGACCTCAGGAGGGGTGCGATATGTTTCGAGGGCTCGAAGATGCGGCCCTCGGATGTTCGGTGTTCTCAGGCGCAGTCCCGCAGATCAGCTGGGTACCGCTGGCGAAGCGGCTGCGGTGGTGGACGAGGAATTAATTTAACTGGTGCAAGTGAATTCGTCCGCCTGCTTCGGGATGACGCGGACGGTGAGTTCTTCGCCGGACAGGTCTGAACCGGTCAGTTCGAAGGCGTCGGCGGTGTCGGTGTCCTCGACGTCCACGATGGGGGACTGGGTGTCTTTCGGCTGGCGGTGAGCTGTTCGAGGGAGGTGTCCGTCTCGTCGGAGTCGGTGACTTTCGTGCGACGTAGTCGGGGGCCGTGCCTGTTGGTTCCTCATGTTCTGGGTGTTCGGATCCGCCAGGCTGTTACCGCACCTATGGGTGCTCGCCCCCGCTGGTGTACGACGTCAGTTCTACGGGTGTCCACGCGGGCCAGGTGGCTTCGCCGACGAGGTGTCCGTCGGTGAACTGGGCGACGATGCGCGGGCCGGTGCTCGCGCTGTTGTCGTACACGCTCACGTGATCACACCGTGGGAACGCCTGAGCGAGCAGACCCCACAATCTGTGGTATCGCTGGCGGATCTTGTCTTCCGGAACATCGTGCCCGCCGGCTCGCACCCGGTAACGCACACGCTGGACCGCTAGCTCCTCGGGAATCATCACCACATGCAAGATGACGGTGTAGTCGTGTGTGCGCGCTTCGTCGATCAGCTCCAGCTTCGACGGATGGGAGAACACCGTCTCGGCGATGAACGATTTCCCCAGGGTCAGCAGGTGTGCCCGGGTCTTCGCGGCGATCTCCGCCGCCTCATAGGCGTGTGCAGCCGGATTCGCCGGCCATCGTTGTGTGGCGATCTCGTCGGCATTGACGAACGGGCTGGCCGGCAGCAGCGGAGCGAGGGTGAAGGCCACGAAGGTGGACTTGCCGGCGCCGTTGCAACCGACCACCAGGTCGAGTCGTTTCACTCGGGCAGGACTGTGCGCGTGCCGTCGGGACGGTGCTCGATGATCTGACCGTCCTCGGACAGCGCGACCGTGGTGATGCCCTGTGCCGCGAGCGCGGCACCGTAATCGGTGGTGGCCAGTTGTTCCTCGATCGCCGCGTTGATCTCGGCGTTGAACACTGTGCCTTCTTCGGTGCCGAGTTCACCGATCGGCAACCGGCCGGCTAGAGCGTCTTCTACTCGGCGGCGGGCCGCGGTCTGCCGGCTCGAGACCGCACGGCCCACCCGGGCCCAGTGTTCGAGTTGTTGGCGTCCGGTGCGGTGTTGCCGTTCTCCCTCGGCCATGGCGCTGGCCACCAGGTCGGCTGCCAGGCGGGTGACCTTGTCTCCAGTGCTGTGCATCGCTTCACTCCCGGGTGTTGTAGCTAGTTGCTACAAGTGTAGCTGATAGCTACAGGTGCTGTCGGGTTGCTGTTGTCGGAAGGTCCGCCCGAATTCCGCCGACGATCGTCGGTCCTCCTTCGAGGCCACGCCGCCGGGTGCGGTGAAGGTCCCCCTGAACGACAAAAAGCCGCCCCCAACTGGCCATTGAGGTCAGTCCGGAGGCGGTTTAACGTGGAGGGTGCGGGCCGTATCCCGTCGGGTCGAGACTTGGCATTCCGGGATACGACCCGCTGGTTTTTGCTGAATCCTGCCTCCGCTGCGAGCCGTGTAGCTGAGCCGCTCTCGAACCATCCCTGAGCGCGGTGCTCCACGCATGGTTCGAGGGCGCAAGGATAACTGGCCGAGACTCGCCAAGTCGCCGACCCGCGAACTGGTCGTCCCGGGGTAGGTGGGACTCACGGCGGGGGGGGTGGGTGATGCACCGTGCATCACGGTGGGCGGCGACCTGGCCGACGATTCTTCTGGTTCGGGCGCTGTTCTGCTGACTGATCAGAGGGACAGGTCGGTCCGTCTGATCGCCGGTTCCGGTGGAGCGAGACGGGAAGGCATGCGATGGGACTGAGGGTGCGCGAAGTCGGGGTCTGGGTTTGCCGTCATGCGTCTCGGTCCGGCGGTCCCACTAGGGAGTGCGTGCGGTCAGGATGCGGGACTTGATTTCCGGGGTGGTGGTGCAGACCATGCTGAAGGCGGCTTCCCGGACCATTCTCTCGGTGGGTTCGCCGCGTTGGACGGATCGGCGTCCTGCGGCGGTGGCGACGTAGGTAGCGGCGGTGACGGCGAAGTGGCTGGCTCGGGCTCGGGCGTCGTAGATGTCTCCGTCGCCGGTGGCCGCGTTGTTGAGGGCCTCGCGGATGGTGGTGTGTGTTTCCCACAGTTGCGGGCAGGGGTGTTCGATGCGGTCGGCTTCGGTCAGGCATGCTCGTGCCACGCCGAGGGCGAGGGAGCCGTTGATCCGGAGAATCGCCCGGTCAGCCAGGCTGAGTCGGCCCCGACGGGGTTTGCCTACCTGGACAACCGAGGTGTGGGGGACGCGGTGGCGTTGAAGGTCAGTTCGACGGTGTTGGATGCGTCGACCGCGGACAGGCGGATTCGGTTCGCGTGGACGTTCGGGCCGTCAGCGGCGTCCATGAGGAAGGTGACGGTCTTGTGTGCTCGGGGGTCGTATGCGGTGACCCCGAGGACGTCGACGAGGCCCCATCCGGTCACGAACGGTGCACGCCCGGAAATGGTGTATCCATCGTCTGTTTCGGTCGCGACGATAAGGGGGTTCTCCGGGTTGGCGTAGCCGCTGCCGGAGACCCCGGCGGTGACGGCGCCGCTGCGCAGGTCGGCGAGATAGCGGGCTTTGAGGGTGTTGTTCCTCGACATCATCATTCGGAGGAGGGTGCCGTGGTGTTGTGCCCAGACGAATGCGGTCGCCAGGCATCCGCTGACGAGGATTTCGCCGACGTCGGCGAGGGTGTGGACGGGATCTGTGGTGGCGAAGGCGAGGCCGTAGAAGCCCCGGTCGCGTAAGGCCTCGAAGTGCGATGGCGGGATCTTCCCCGACCTGTCCACCTCCGCCGCAGCGGGCCGCAGCACCTCGTCGGTGAGGTCCTGCGCTTCCTGCACCCAGTCGGTCATCCAGACACCGTACCCACACTGCACCCCACCACGCCGACGCACTTCAGCGGTGGGCGGATGCAGTGAGACTTGCCCGGCTTCCGAGATCTCGCGCAACCGCGGCAGCGGTTCGCTGCGGCAAACGTCGAACGGGGTGCTTCCCTGTCGTCACTTGTGTTGTCCCACAGCAGTAGCACTCGGTGGGTCACCTGAGGTGCGGCGGCACGGTGACAGTGGAGGACTACCCCGGAGTCTGATGAACGTCCCTCTGAAGGGCTCATCGGAGATCAACTCGGCGATGTGTGGTGTGACGCAGGGTCCGGCGGATCTGTGCGAGGGCGGCTTCCCGCTGCTCCGGGGTTGCTTGTGTGGCGTTGCGATGGTGGATGGCGGTATGGCGAGCTTGTTGTTCGCGGTGGCGGCGGGCGTCTGCTGCGGTGCGATGCTGGCTGGGGGAGGGGCCGGTCCAGTCGATGTGGGTGAGGCGCCAGTGGAGGAGGGCAACCGGTGAGCTGATCCGGTCTGCTGTGGGCCAGGTCCACCCGCGTTCTCGGGTGTCGCGGTCGAGGGTGTTTGCGATGTCGTGGCCGGTCCACTGGGTGGTGTCGATGCCGGCGGCCTTGATGGTGTCGCAGATGTTGCCGATGTGCCCGTGGGTGAGGACGGGGGAGCGGGAGGCGAGGGTGGCGGCTGCTCGTTGGAGGTGGATGGGTCGGGGTTGTGGGATGGATGTGGTGGGCCGCGCGTGTGCGCGTTGGTGAGTACTTCGTAACGAAAGATTATGTGAAGGAACGTAAGTACTGGGGGATAGGGTGTCAGCGCCGGTGGCCTGGGGATGAGTTGTGCTGGCCGCGGTGGTGGGTTGTTGGGGCCGAGTGCGGTGGCGTGCGAGACGTCGGGTGGCGCGGGCGCGGCGCGGACGCTGCGGCCGGCGTGGGGGTGGGGGAGTGGCGTCGACGATGTGCTTCGGGGAACTGAGTGCCCACACGGATGCGGCTTGGTGTTGTTGGCCGCCGTGGTGGAGTTCGGCGGCCAGGTATTCATGGGTGCGGAGGGTGCGGCCGCGTTCGAGTTCGACACCCATCTGGAGGGTTTTGAGGACACGGCGGGCGCGGTTGACGACGGAGAGTGAGACGCCGGCGTGGTGTGCGATGAGTTGCCGGGAGGCGGTGACACCACGGCCGGTGATGGAATCCGCGAACCGGGCGTGGGCGGTGGCGACGGCCATCAGGCGTTCGATGCTGATGCTGTGGGCGGTGAGTGCGGCTTGGCCGGTGGTGGTGTGGGTGATGTGGTGGCGGAGTTGGCGTAACCATTCGGTGCGGCCGGACCAGACGGGGATGGTGGCTTCGCGTCCGGGTGTGGTGGGGAGGGTGAAGGATCGGCCGCGTTGCCCGGTGTCGCGGTTGTACTGGTGGAGTTGGTTGATGGCGTGGGTGGCGGCGTGGACGGAGGCTTCCCAGTTGTCGACTTCTGCCGACTGCGGAATGTGCGCACCGCCGTGGATGGATGACCGGATGTTGGTGGGCGAAACGGGTTGTTTAGGTGCTGATTCAGCGCATGCGTTAGCATCAGACGTACCTTCCACAGGTAAGTCCTTTCGGGGAATGCAGTACGAGTGTCGGAAGCGGTGAACTTTCGGCACTCACCCTCAGCTTGATTTTTAACCTGGGCAGGCGGCCCCGACGGGTTTTCTAGCTTTGGTTTCGGCGCGTTTGCCCACGTGGTGATGCGGTGCGCGGTGGGTGTTTTTCGATCCGGGTGGGCGTCCGGGTCCGGGTCGACTGGGTTTCGGTGCACTGGCCGGAACAGGCATCGTCGCACGGGTGCGCGAAAACCCTCGACGAACCCGTGCCGGCGTCAATCGTGTTGGTGGGACAGGCCGTTCCCACGGGCGGCGTAGGTCCTCGGCCAGAGGACGGGCGAGCCGGAGTTGGGCGTAGGCCACCAGCACGATCCAGGTCCAGCGGTCGGCCGCCTCGGGACTGCGGAGCCGAGGTGCGTTCCACCCCAACGTCTGCTTGAAGAATCGGAAGGTGTGCTCGAGATCGAAGCGCCGCAGAAACAGCTGCCACAACCGGTCGAGATCGTCAGCACCGACGCCCGGGTCCGAGCACCACAGCCACACCGGGGTGGGATGCCGGTCCCCAGGAAGGTGGTCGACGGTCAACCGGATCACCGTGCCTTCCACGATCGGTGGCGGCCCCGGGTGCTGAGCCCACGAGCCACGATGAACGAGTCGCGGGTGCAACCGATTCCACGCCGAAGCGGAGGCTGTGCCGTATCGGTCCGTCTCGGTGCTCGAGGTGGTCTCGGGTGCAGGCCACGTAATCGGGTCGGCGAATCGAAACTCGGGGCCGTGCCGGGGTGGGCGCCCAGTACGGCCCGGTGGCGGCGCCGGGAAGCACAGCACCCGGTCCGAACGCATCCGACCCAACACCTGCACCGGGAGATCGGCGAGCACGAACGCCAACCGCGCCAACTCGTATCCGGCGTCGAACACCAGCAGAATGTCCGGGTCGCCGTCGCGGTGGTGCCCGGCCTCGCGCAACCGCGTGATCACTTCACGCACCTGGGTCGCCGTCACAGCGATTTCGTCATCGTCGGGGCGCAAGCGGACCGCGTCGAGCACCGACGTCCACGAGGTACGCCCGGTCTCGAGTGCGGCGACGAACGAGTACGGCCACCCCGGGATCAGCTGCGCCTGATTCTTCCCGCGGCCGTAGACGTGGCAGAACCCGCGCTGCGGACTCGTCGGTGCATCCGGGCGCAACCAGGCACTGACATCGACGGCCAGAACGATCCGGCCGCCACGATCACACGGGATCGTCAGCCAGCCGAGGGCGCGGCGCAGCCGAGTGAAATCTACTCTGCCGCAGTTAATTGCGTCGTACAAGGCGCCGTGACCGCGCCGATGCTCGGCGGCCAGTGACAACTCGACCAGGGTGCGAACCGCGGTGCCGGAACACAGCAGCGCATCGGTCAACTCGAACAATGCATCACCTCGGGCCGGCAGACACCGGTAGAACTCTTCGCGGAACGACACCAGGTCGACACGCGGATCGGGGACCGATTCTTCCCCGACCGCCCACCGATCGGGCACACTGATACTCACGGCCACCGCCTGCTTTCGTCTCGAAAGTTCTGTGGAAGGAACCTCAAGATGATCAGGCGGTGGTCGCCTCATGCCGCGACGACACGCCGAACAACACCAGCACCAACTGCCCCACGCGATGGCCGAGGTTAAACGACAAGCTCAGGGAATGTGACGGTTCGGCAAGGCCTTCACCCTCTTGGTTGAGGAGGACCGGCAAGTCCTCCTCAACAACATGCCGCGGAGCGGTTAGTGAATCTGAAACCACCCCCACCAAGGGGGTTTTCGCGTTTCTGAGGTCTGCGCTTTGAAATTTGGGTTATCGGGGTAGCGCGATGGTTACGGGTCAGGGGCATCGCCTCGCTTTGGGCGTGGGTGGGTGCCGATCCACTAGCGCGGTCACCGCGAACTGTGGAGGTTCGCGCGTGTCCGCTGAAAGGGGACCGAGAAGGGTGGTCTGCGGCCGCAGCCGTGCCAGCTACGCCGACCGCGGTGCCGGCTTCACACCGAGCAACAGGTGGGCCGCGGCGGCGACCTCACGGATCTGCTCAATCGTGGCTGTTTCGGGCTCCGATGCGACGAGGTCGACGACATCTACGAGCGCGTCGCGTGATCCCGGGCTGAGACGACACCTGTCCGGTGAGAGCCGGATTGGGCCGTGCGTGTCGATGAGATCCGGAGCGGACATCACGATCGGCGTCCTTGTGTCAGTGACGAGGAGTGCGCAGATGACGCTCTCTATCGCGATGAGGTCCCACGTTCGCCCGTGACGGTCGGTGGCGGTAAGACCCCTCATGCGACTGCCCCTCTCGTCGAGGGACGGTGCAGACGTGCTTCCCATGCCTCGATGGCCGCGGCGACGCACGCCTCGGCGACAGAGCCCGGTTTGGCGGCGAGGTGCGCCCAGAACGCGGCGGCGACAGCTTCCGCACCACTGAACTGATGGCCACCCAGGTAGTCATGTGCATCGACGGTGGTATCGGCGACCGCGGACCAGGCGTACAGCGCCGCTGACTGAGCGGGGCTGGCGCCGATCGCCCCGAGCCGGTCCACCGCACCCCAACGGGCAGCAAGGGAGTTGACCGTGCCGGTCGGCATATCGCGGCACAACATAGCGATCTCGCATCCCGCGGACACGGAGAATCCGGGAATAGTGACCAGACCCCACACCGGGTGGGAGTACAGGTCAGCGAGCCAGTTCCACCGCAGGGAAAGAAGCCCCTCGGTTCCGGGGTACTCGATCTCGCCAGTCGCCATGAGCAGGACGCGGTCCGAAAGACTGATCACGCCGCCGCCCCCCGCTCGACTGCTCGTTGCCCTTCGCCCCGGTAGTACACCCGGAGCTCACGATCGGTCGCGATCACCGTTCCGTCGTGCCGGCACATGGCACCCGCCCAGATCATGGAACGCGGCGTGTCCCTAGCGGACGCCACCGTCGCGACATCCGCGCGACAGGCCTCCAACCGCAGGCAGTGCAAACAGTCACGCTTCGCATCGAAGCTGACCCGATTGGGACCCTCAACCACATTCGACGCCAAGAGTTCCACATTTGTGGCCTCGTGGAGGCGGACGGGGTAGATCTGCGGCGCCGTCAAGATGCCCACCCCCCTGGCACTGACATCGTTTGCGGTACAGGTAGTGCGGTGACCGGCAAGGTCTGCTTCTGGTCGCGCAGCCGGATGCCGTCCCGCGTTCGCACCCACGCGGACAGCCCAGAGATTCCGATCGGCTCGCCGTCGCGGTCGTAGGCCACCGCGGCCCACACCATCGATCGTGCCGGGCCTTCCTGCGCCTGTTCCTCGCAGGTCACCAAGAACGCGCAACTCTTGCACGCGTCAATGGCGGCGAGGAGTTGACCTGTGCTGGCGACGTCAGTGTCCCATCCACGGGGATTGGGGGTGCAGGGGAGTCGGTCATCGGTGGCCTTTTGCGCGTCCACGCAATCGGGAAAGTTCGAGCTTATCCGGCGAAAGAATGCTTCTTCATAAGCTGCTCGGTACATCGCGCATCGATCTGGCCTGGCTGAGCATGCGCACACCGAGTCGTGAGCTTGGATGAACCGTCGGATTTGATGGATTGACCAAGTCAACACATCTGTTTCGTCGACACCTGCGTCGACGACCCCTATCGTTTCCATTGGCAGACTCCCGTTCTGCTAGCTGAAGAATCACGCTGATCAGGGCTGCAACCCTGTTCGGTTCGGCCCCCGTCCGGCTGCAACCGGCGGGGGCTTTCTTCTGTTTAGGTCATGGCGTCCGTTCTGAGTCGGTGCTGGATCGTGGGAAGATGTCTTGCATTACCTTATCTATATCCGCCATTTAAATCCGCCGTATGTGCGGATGTCAACAGAAGCGAGGCATCGTGACCGCTTATGAGAGGGAAGATCGTCGGCGGTCGAAGTTGACTCGGCGTGTGACGCGCGGCTTTATGCCATCTGCTTTGACTGCTGCGCGTGAGGCTGCTGGTATGTCCATTCCCGACCTCGCCCGCAAGTCGGACGTGGGAGAGTCGACGCTCCGGCGATGGGAAAACGGTGGTGGAACCCCCCAAATCGACTCGCTGCGCACCGTGCTCCGAGTGCTCGAGGTCGAAGATTTGGAGACCGTGGTGTCGGTGCCACGTGACGATCGATTTCCAGGTGACTGGCGGACGTTGGCCAGGTTGACGCAATTCGAGCTCGCTGATGCCGCAGGAATCAATGTCGCGAAGCTCGGACGACTTGAACGTGGTGAGACTTGGCCGGAGGACCCCGGCGTGGCTGGACGAATCGCTGCGGCGCTGAACATTGCGGTCGATGAGCTGCGAGCAGCCTATGTTCGTGCTCGAAACCGTCCTCCGCAGACGCCCGCGTAGGACGGCGTAGGTCGGTTCAGGTGTGAACTTCCGTGTGCTTGCGTGGGAAGAGGTTCGCCGAGAGGCGGCCGGGGGCCACCAGCCACCTCTCGGCGAGGTCGAGTTGAGCGTCAAGAATGAAGTCGCGCGACGCACCGCGATATCCTGCAGCGTGATCAGTTGATCGGTCGGCGAAATCATCGGCAACTCGCTTCTCAAAACGGCATGGACAAGGGAACGTCACGAGTGACGCTCAACTCTCGTCCGGTACCGTCAGCGACCTGTGCCGGGATAACGCATCGAGGATGCGTGAGTTACACGGATGCTATAAGGATCGTGTGGTGGCCCGCAACACGAACGGTGGCCTCATTCGAGACCCGGGTGTCCATCGTCGGTCGGTGGAACCGGGTCCGCTTCAGTGGACGTGCCGGTGACATCGAACTGAACCAACGCCAGCAACGGATCCTCTCCTGCCGTGGGCAACAATCCTCCTGAAGCGTCGACAACCGTCCAGCCACCACCGAACCGGCGTAGCCGGATACCTTTCACTTCACCGCGCGGGGTGTGGCCGCCAAAGACTTGCCCTGCTGTGTCGAAGATGCGTTGGACGTCGTCTGGATGCGGCGTGTCCCTGTTGTCGACCATGCCCTTCCACTGTATCTGCGGGATCGGGTCGGTAACCCAGTCGATCAGTCGCATCTTGCCAATGTCCAAGAGAACGATGTGACTCTGCGATACGTGCCGCAGGGCGGCCAACGCACTTGACTCGAGACTCTGGGCGGGAGGGGTGGTGGTGGCGGAGACATCGTGCAATACACCGCGCCACACCGCGTGGCCATCGGTGGAGTCGTCCGACGCTACAACCAGTTGGGCGGCACTCTGGCCCGATGGCGTGAATACGGTCGCCAGCCCCTCCCACGATTTGCCTGGCTCACGAGTGAGGATCGTGCGTATGAGAGATAGGCCGTCCGCAACCCTGACAAATCTTAGGGCTTCAGGGGCGGTCAGGCCGCGGCCCGCAGTGGCCCACTCGGGTCGTCCAAACGCGCCAGCAGCCGTCTCTGTCAGATCGACTAGGCGTCGGTCAGAATTCCAGGTGAATCCGATGGCGTCCGACGGCTTGTCCGTCGGTGCTGCATCCGCTCCGACCCCCACCCACAGATGGACGGCGTGGAGTGCCCCGCCGGGACCGACGACCGGCCTCCCAATCACCCGCACGACACGGCCATTGTCCAGCGTGGTGGGCTTATCGAGTGGAACCAAATCATGCCGCATCTCCGTGATGCGCTCTTCGATCCACGCCGCAGCTTGCCTCGAAGGCAGCTTCCCCCCGATGGCTCCCACCTCCCGGAGAATCCCCGCGAATGAGGTTCGGCCGCTGGGCTTTCGACCCTTCTCGATGACGGTCAAACGTTCCTTTTGCAGGGTCTCGACAAGCACCCATCCCGACGTAGACAACAGGTGGCCCCCTGCATGCGATTGATTCCAATGTCATTCGAGGAGACTACACAGAACTGTTGTTCGAGCGTGTAATGGCAAGTGGTCAACCGGCGTACACGCTGAGTTCAGCCAGCGAATAGGTGAGCCACGAACGCCGGAGAGCGAGCGCCGATCGCTCCTTCATGGGACGCAGTCGCGGCCACCGCAGGAAGGCGTAGCGCAGCGCTTCCACTGCCTCGGTTTCGGCGAGCGAGGCGCCGATGCAATAATGTCGGCCACGGCCGAAAGCAAGGTCGGGCCGTGCACCTCGAGATGGGTCGGTGTTCGCCGAACGCAGAGAAAGAATCACGGTCTCACCTCGGGGGATAGTGATCCCGTTGACCTCGATGTCTTCGAGAGGAAAGCGGCGCAGAGCGTAATTCACGGGGGCGACGTCACCGATGATCTCGCGCACAAGCTTTGGTAGCGATCCGGAGTCAGCGGCATCTACCGCCACCCGTGTCTCAGCGCTGCGAAATCGTACGGCCTCGTCGATGACGAGCGCGGTCAGAGCGGTGACGTTCTCGAATCCTCCGATGATCGTCGCAAAGGCGAGGGAAATTAGTTCCTCCTCACTCAATCGGTCCTCACCGTCACGGGCAGCGATCCATCCCGAGAGCATGTCACCTCCTGGATGCTGCCGCTTGTCGCCGATGGCGTCGGCGACCAGCATCAACATGCTCCCGAGCGCCCCCTGTATCGCGTCCCCCTCCTTAGAGGTATCGACCGCAAACATGGGGCGGGCCGCGGTTTGGAACTGGCCCAGCTTGTCCTTTGGAATCCCGAGCAGAGTGCCGATCACACGCGGCGGCAAGGGCTCACACAACCCGCTCATCAAATCAAGCTCGCCGGTCGCGGGCAGATCGGCAACGAGCCTCTTCGCTGCATCGGCCACGACACGCTTGTGCGCAGTGTGATGCTCGGGAGCGAAGGCCGCTGTCGCGAGTTGCCGCACTCGCCGATGCTGTTCTCCGTCGATGTTGAGCAGGTTCATATCCAGGGCTCTGGGTAGGTTCTGTCCGCGAAATTTGGTAGTGGAGTCGGATTTCGCGGCCGACATGCGATGATCAGCTAGGAGATTCGCGACGGCCTCATAGCCGCCGACAACCCACACGGGCGAGCCGTTGGGAAGCTGGTCGCGGTGGACACCAGTATCTTGACGAAGATGGTTATGAATGAGGTCGACGGCATGGGTGGCGGCGGCGAACGGGCACAGGCTCGAAGTCATAACGACAGTGTGCCCACACGAGTGAGGAATTGATGGAGCGAAAGATCCTGAGTGCGGCAATGAACGATGCAGACCGATGCGCTGAACTTCTTGCAGCCGCCTTTGCAGACGATCCGTTGATGACGCAGATCTGGCCCGAGTCGGCGGAGCGGAAACGCTCGCTACCGCTCTACTTCCGTACATCCCTGCGGTCCCATCACCTTGCAGGAGGGGGAGTCGAAATCGCTGTAGGCCAGGACGGCGAGGCCACCTCCGTTGCGGTGTGGGACCCACCGAACCACTGGCAGCAGCGCATCACCAGCACCGTCCGGGCCGCACCCCATCTCCTAAAGGCGCTCGGAACGCGCGCGCTCGCCGCGCTGCGAATTCGCCACACGCTCGACCACCACCACCCTGAGACTCCGCACTGGTACCTCGTGAACATCGGGACACGACCTGCGCTCAGCGGACAGGGTTTCGCAGGCGCTTTGCTAGACAACCGCCTCGCGCTGTGTGACGAGACGCAAATACCGGCATACCTGGTCTGCACCCGTGAAGAGAACATCCCGCTATATGAGAAGTACGGATTTCGTGTGACAGAGGCGTTCGCTCTGCCCACGTCCGGCCCGATGATGTGGTCGATGTGGCGGGATCCGGCGATACCCCTCGACGATGGGAAGGGCCGCAGGCCTGGCACATCGAGCTAGCTGCGCGGATAGACACACCTTGTTGATGTCCAGCGTTGTACTGTCGGTCAACGAAATCCCCCGCGTACGCATCTAGCTGAACTGGTCGAAAGCTGCACGTGCGTAGGGGAGTGCCTCGGTGTACGTGTTGCGAACAGTGTCCTCGGTTCGGAAATCAGGCAGGTTAGCGTCATAGGCTGTGCGGTCTTCGAAGTACACACGGCCGCCCAAGCGGTCGGACAGTTGGATCGACACGGCGTAGTCGACAGGATCATCCTTCTTTGCGGCATTCTCCGGACTGTCCGCACCGGCATAGAAGTTCTCGATTGCGTCAGTGACGGCTCCGTCGTCGAGGGCAGGTCGGTTGTCCCACATCTGGCTCCATCCGAAGAGGTTCCGTCCTCCCGATCCGGAATGGTGAACCCGCCAGGATCCTTCAGCTCGCGAGGCGATAAGAGCCGCGATGATGGTGTTTTCAGGTGCCTTCCGCTGGTTGCCGAGATCGATGATGCGGGTGACGGTTTCTTTCTGCTGTCCGTCGGCGGTGTCGTCGACGAAGGGATCGAGAACCTGGGTAGTGGTGTCAATCGTGGGTGCCGGTTGTGACACGGTGTTGTCGTCGGGGTTGTTGCCGCACCCCGCGATCACCGCGGTGGCGAGTATCAGTGTCGTCAGAGCTGTGGTGACCCGGTAGTTCACGGTTCCCCCTCGATTGTTCGGTTGTGTTTAGTAGGTGAGGTTATCGATCAACCACCGGCCGTCTGCTGCGGTGAGGGTGAGCCAGACCGTGGTGTCGGGCTCGACGGGGCGGGTGGTGTTGCCGGTGACCGTGGTTTGGGTGATCGTGGCGACCCGGTGCGCGGTGGTGTCGGTGTCGGGTGGGCAGCCGGAGCAACCGATGGCGACGTCGGCGATGACCCGGGCGTTGTCGTTGATCCATTGCTGCCATTGCAGGCTGGGTCCGCGTTCGTTCCGGACATCGGAGGTCAGGCGTGCAGCCAGGGCGGGTGTGAACCATTGTGTCGCGCGCCGGAATCCGCTGGTGGGGTTCTCGTCGGTGGTGGGGGCCAAGGTGAATGCGACGGTCATGGCCTGGTGGGCGACGTCTTCTGGCGATGTTGGTTCCGGTCGCTGAGATGCGCTGGTCCCCGTTTGCGGTGCAGCTGCAGGTGCGGTCGTGGTGCTCTGGGGTGTCGCGGTTCCTGGGGGGTTGCCGTTGTCCTGGCAGGAGTAGAGCAGTGCCGCGGCCGCGGCGATGATCACTGCGAGCACGATTAGGGCCTTTCGTGTAGGTTCTCTTCCTTCTTGTCGTCCTGGTCGTGGCTGGCCTGGGCGGATGGTGCGGTTTCTCATAGGTTTGTCGCTCCCGGTTTCTCACTGTTCTGTCGCTTTCTTGGCGTGGTGAGTTCACGGAGGGCGGCGCAGCACCCGTTTGGGGTGAGTCGGTAGTAGGTGCGGCGTCGTCCTGGTCCGCATCCGGGTGGGTGGGGCGCCCTCGAGCCAGTCGGCCTCGTCTTCGTCACTGCTGATGAGCCATCCGGAGTCTCCACGGAACCGCACGGCCACTTCGGACCCCGGCGCAACTCCCGCCAAACCCGCCCACATCAGGCTGCCCTCATCAGGCATGGCGGCCACCCAACCGACCAAGCCCAGGATCAGGCCGCAGACACGCCGAGAACGATTCTCGCTAAAATGTCGGAAGCGACATCTGGGCGACAGATCGATGAGAAAAGCGACATCAATCACGAGAACCTACATTTCGCATGATTCCTCTCCTCCTGATTACATACGGCGGGCGCGCATGCCTGCCATTACTGGTGCGTTTTTGACGACGTCACCTGTGGTGGGTGCGTGGACCATCTGCATGTTCCCGGCGTAAATGCCGACGTGGCCGGGGTCGTCGGCCTCCCAGGATCCGAAAACGAGGTCGCCGGGCTTAGCCTCGGAGATCGGGATTTCGGTGCCGACCGCCCACTGCTGTTCGGAGGTGCGGGGAAGGACGGTCTTGCCGCCGGTGGCCCGGGCATAGGCGTATTGGGTCAGTCCCGAGCAGTCGAACCCGCCCCCGGACGGGCCACCCGCGCCGCCGCCGCCCCACACATACGGGGTGCCGAGGTACTGGTTGGCCGCCTCGACGACATTTCTGCCGCCGGCGGTGGGGGAGGGGACGAACTCGCCGCGGCCGCCGGGCTGCTCGAACTCGGGAATGTAGGAGAGGACTTTCTGCACGTAGGGTCGGGTTTCGCTGGAATAGTCACCACCGGAGGGCATCCCACCGGCTCGCTTGATGGCCCCCTCACCGGCGTTGTAGCTGGCGACGTAAAGCGAGAGCGGATCGCCCTTGACGGAGCCGTCGGCGATCCAGCTGTCGACCGATCGCGCGATCTCGCAGAAGTACCGGCCCTGAGCCATCACGGCGTCTCCGACATCGCCTTGGGAGATCCGGCCGTCGCCGTCGTCGTCGCGGCCGTAGACGGACCAGGTGCCATCCATGAACTGGGTATAACCTCTTGCGCCTGCGGGGCTGGTGACAGCACGGAACCCGCTTTCGGCTTTGGTGTCCGCGGCCAGCAGCGCCGGGCTGATCTGCGGGCACAGCGATCCGCCCTTGCGGAACCATTCTTCGAATGCCGGTGGGACACTGCCGGGCTTGAGGTTACCGCCGCCCGGGGTGCCGAAGCCCTTGCCGCAGTCGACGGGGGTGGTTGCGGCCATGAGATCGATGGTCGATCCCGGTGCGCTCACGTCCTGTCCGGATGGTGCAGGGGCGCCACCGAGTTTGGTCGTCGGGTCGATCGCGGTGCCGCCCTGCAGGCGGCCGCCTTCCCAGTACTCGAAGTGCAGGTGCGGTCCGGTGGATCCGCCGGCGTTGCCGATCTCGGCGATGTGGTCGCCGGCCTTGACGGTCTTGCCGGGTGTGACGTGGATGCCGTTGGCGTACATGTGTCCATAGACGGTGGAGACTGGGCGGCCGTCGACGACGGAGTCGATGATGATCCAGTTCTCGAAACCGACACCGGGGCCTTCCCCACTCGAGCCGGCGGCGGCGACGAGGCCGTCGAGGGCGGCGTAGATCGGGGTGCCGACCGGGCCGGCGAAATCGACACCTTTGTGGATCGCTCCCCAGCGGGGTCCGAAACCGGAGGTGAACGTGGTGGTTCCCGGTGCGGTGGGTTGCTGGATCGGCCCGGACGGGGTCAGCGCCGCCGCCGGCCGATCATCGGGTGTGCTTTCTGCGCGCGTGCCCCCGAAATCGGAGTGCACGGGCCGGCAAGGTTTGGGCAGGTCGATGATCGCCCCGCTGGTGCAGGCGCTGGCCAGCCCGATGGTGAATGACGCGGCAAGCACAGCCGCAGTCAGACGTCGACCGGTCATGCGATCGGGCTTGGCAAAGGTGTGTCGAGTTCGGGGATCGGGATGGGGCCGGGGACCGGCACGGGGGCGGGGACCGGCACGGGGGCGGGGCTGGTGGCCCGCTGGGCGGGCGGAGCAGGCTCCGAAGACGACTGGGACTCGGGGATGCGCTCCGGGGTCGGTGCTGTGACGGGTGACTGCGTGGTGGTGGCGGTTGTCGTGGTGGGCGCTGTGGTGCGCCCGGTGGTGGGAGCGGCTGCGGCCACGTCGTCGAGGTCGAGCGTCGGGAGGGGGGAGTCGACCTGCCATCCGTCGTCGGTGTGGGTGACCGCGACGGTCATGGTCCCGGCGCTGGTATCGATCTCCACGGTCGTTCCGGTGGTGCCGGTGCCTGGCAGCGTGCGGGTCGGGCCGAGAATCGACACCGGTGCGGTCGGCCGGGCCGCCGCGAGGGTGTCGTTGACGCGCTCGGGGCGGGTGACACGGCTGAGCGCGACCGCCCACTGAGTTGGCGATGCGGTGGTGTCGACGAACGCGTGCGCGTAATACATCGCCGCTGTCGCGGGGCTACGGCCGATCGAACTGGCCGACATTGTCGCCACCGCGGTTTCGGTGACTTCTTCGGCTGCCGCAGGCGTCGAGGTCACTGAGGTGTTACTGGTGTCTGCGTCGTGGGCGTGCACGTCGCTTCCGCTGTTCTCTGCCCCGGTGACCGCGGTGACCATCAGGCGGGCGAGGTAGAGGACCGCGACCATGATCGCGATCCCGCTGGCGAGCCGGCCGGGACTGCGCAGGACCCAGCTGCGGATCGCGGTGGTGATCGGGTTGGCAGTTCTCACCGGTTCACTCCCAGGTCCCGATTCGGCCGGTCGAGCACTCCCGTCGATTGCGCCGACGCGGTGTCCTCACGCAATCCCGCCCGGGGCGAATCACTGCTGGGCCTTGCCGACGCCGAGGTCGGTGCGGGGCGGGTGATCGACACCCACGGGCGCTGTGGCTTTCCGGGCGCGTCGGGTTCCTCACTCGGCCGGTAGATGGTGGTCGGTGCGATGATCGCGTCCGGCCCGCCGTCCCACCGGTTCGCGTCCTGATGAGGAATGAAGACCTCACTGTCACCGGTGTCGAGGGACTCGAAACCGTCGGTGAAACCCGTTGCGGGGGTGTGTGTGCGCAGATCGGCGAGCCCGGTGCGCCCGTTGCCGTCGGCCGGACTGGCGGTGAGGTTGATACCGGGGAGCCGGGTGCCGGACTCGGGTCCCTCTGGGGACGCTTTGCGCAGGTCCGCCAACGCTCCGCCCGCGCCGCCGCTGCGTAGGGCGGCCAGCTGTGCTTGGCGGGCGCGGGCGCGGTAGTCGTCGGTGCGTGCGGCCGACAGTGCGCGTCCTTCCTGCCGGATGATCGGAGGCTTGTTGCCGCCGATCATGTCGGACCACTGCCGCCCTGCCGCGTTCGCGATGCCGTTTGCGGCGGCGCCGCCGCCGGCGCGGACGAGTTCGAGGCTCTTTTCGGCCAGTCCCATGGCGGGGTTGGTGACCATCGAGCTGGCGGTGAGCAGTTTTTGCTTCCAGGAACCGTGCTTGTGCCGGTCCATCGCGCCGCCGATCATGCCGCGATGCGACTGGGTGATGGTTTGCGAGAGCCGTTTGAACGGGCGCAACAGCATCCAGAAGACGATGGTGAGGATGACCAGGAACCACAGTCGCCAGGTTCCGTCGACCGCATCGTTGCGGTACAGCTTGATCAAGATCAGCAGGTAGACCGACATCAGCACCGCGGCACCGACCGCCCACAGGTAGATCCCGCCGAGGATGCGGCCGACGCGGAGCAGGATTGATCCGGAGACGATGGCGAGCGGAACCCACACGGGAGCGGTGATGATCGCCAGCCGGATCGCCAGCAGCGCCGAGAGTTTCAGCACGGAGGACCCGATCCACAAGATGGAGGGCATCGATGTCTTGACCATCGACAGGAAGCCGGTCGTGACCCGGCTCGAGTCTTTGCCCTGAAAGGTGTAGAACGAGAGCCCCTTGCTCTCCAACGGCTCGACGACCTCCCGCCGGAACTTCTCGGCCTTGGCCTCGTCGATCTCCTTCTGGGCCGCGTTGTCGGCCTTGATCCGGGCCTGCTCGTCGTAGGTGTAGGCGATCGACTCCCGCAGCTTCGGCCACAGATCGTCGAGCGTCGTGTCGTTCGCGTTGGTGCCGAAATACCCTCGCTGCACGTCCGGGATGATGATCCGGTCGGTGATCACCAACCGCGGGTCGTCGGTCATGCCCGCGGAGTTGAAGATCTCGCCCTGGGTCTTGGTGATCAGCGCGCTGAACGTGTCGTCGGAGATCTGGATTGCCTTCGCCGGGGCACCGACCATCAACCCGCCGATTGCCAGCGCGCCGGCGCCGATCGCGAGCTGCCGGAACACTGCCGGGGCATCTGATCGCAGACCGCGGTAGAGGATGATCAGCCCGGCCGCAGCCACTCCCAGCCCGAGCCACGGCCCGTAGACGGTCGGCCGCAGCGAGTCGGAGACCGCGAGCACGATCTCGTCGAACTGCGCGATCGCCCCCTGGCGGCCGGTCTCGCGTCCTTCGGCGGGGGTGTTGGCCTGCTCGTCGAGCCAGAACGCCGCGGCCGCGAACGATTGTCCGATCGTGAGGAAGGTGTTTCCGATGTCGGTCTTGTTGCGCACCAGCGATACCCCGGTGATGTCCTCGCCGCAGCCGAGGTCGTAGATGTGCCACGTCAGCCCGGCCCAGCCGTGGCCGCCGTACCCAGTGCCGGAGAGCTGTGATTCCGCTGGCTTGTCCACCGACGCGGAGTCGAAGAATGCCGGCGCCGCCGAGTTCGGGGACTGCGGTGCCGGCACGTCCTTGCAGTTGAACCCCCCGGCCTGGGCGGTGGTCTGCCCGCACAGGGCACTGAGCCCGACCAGCATCATGACCGCGCACAGTTGGGTGATCCGCTGCAGCAGGTGTGCGGGCGAGCTGGCGGTGCGGGCGGTGGGCATCGAGAATGTCCTTCCCAACAAAAGGGGGTCAGGCGGCGGTGGCCCGGGAGTTCAGTGCTTGCGCGACGTGGGCGATGTGGGTGAAGTTCGTCCAGGTCGCGCGCACCAGTTCGATGTCGCCGCCAAGGCGGACTACGTAGGTTCGGGCTTCGTCGGCGCCGGTCTTCGCGGCGCGCTGTTTGCGGGCCTTGTTCGCGCGCGGGTCGTAGGTGTCGTTGCGGCCCCCGCCGAGCTGGTTGGCCAGGATCGTCTCGTACCCCTCACCCTCGTCGAGGCCGAGGAGTTTGAGTGCGTCGGAGATCGCCCGTTCGGAGGAGCCGAGTCGGCCGATGATGATCTCGTCGGTCAGCTGCGACTGGTCCTGGTCGTCCGCGCCGTCCGCCACCCCGAGGAAGTCGCCGGCGAGCTGGCTGCACACCAGTGCGCGGGTGCGGAACTTGCGGGTGTCGCGGCCGAGCCGGACGTAGAGGGTGCGGCCGGATCCGGACTGCTTGAGATACTTGTTCTCGTCCAGGAACAGCAGTTTCGGCAGCGAGCGCGGCTTGTCGTAGACCAACCGGGTCGCCAACCACGCCGCCAGGTGGATCAGCGGTCCGGCCAGGCGTTGGCTGTCGGTGGCCGCACTTGCTTCGGCCTTGTCGTCGATCTGCAGGCCGGGCATGGTCAGGATCGTCAGGCGCTCGTCGATGACCGAGTCGAACAGTTCGGCGGCGGCGTCGTCGCCGGCCGTGGCCGATGGGAACAGGACTCGGGCGTCGCGCAGCTGCGACATCGTGCGCAGCATCGGCCCGATCCGGCCCGCGGCGGTGCACAGTCCTTCTCCGATGACGGGGGTGTTCTCGGAGCCGGCGTTCTGGCCGTTGGTCGGGCCGTGGGCGGCCCCGCGGCCGTCGGTGTAGACCACACCGGCGGCGATGTGGTCGATCGCGTCGAGGACCTTGCCCAGATGGTTGGTCGGCTGGCCCCCGACCATCGCCGCCGCCATCCGGACCACGCTCTTGGCATCCCGGTCGCTGCGGTCGTCGGCGTCGAGCATCGAGATCAGCACCCAGGACGCGAGCTGGGCCCGTTCGGCACGGGCGGCACCGCGATCGTCCTCGTAGGCCGCTGCTGCGGCGGCTGCCGGGTCGGATTCGTGTGCGTACTCGGGATGGTCGGGGCGGTAGATCTCGTCGGCCGGGTCGGGCTCGGACACGACCCGGTAGACGTTGAGGACGCCGGGCTTGGCGCCGCGGCCGGTCAGCTCGTAGACCCGGGTGAAGGGCTTGAGTTCGGGCAAGTCGGCGAGGGCGCGCAGCGGCCCGGACGGGTCGAGGATCACCGCGTGCGCGCCCAGGCGCAGCGCCTGGTAGGTGATCATCCCGGCCAGATGGGTTTTGCCGGCGCCCTGGACGCCGACCAGCGGGGTCAGGCCGCCCTTGTCGAAGAAGTCGTGGGCGGCGAAGAGGTTCCAGGCGACCGGGCGGACCGAGATGGACGCGGTTTCGCCGAGGATGATGCCTTCCTCGTCACCGATCCGGTCGGCCGCCGCCCCCATCCCTGCCGACATGGCGAGGACGCTCATCCTGCGCTTGTGGGCGGTGTTGGCGAGCTTCTCACCGGGCATGAATTCTCTGAGCAGGTGGTACTGGCCGTTCTCGACTTCGAGTTCGACATCCGGTGCGTACTGCTGCTGCAGCTTCGAGACACGATCGCGCACCTGCTGCGGGGAGGAACCGGACACGGCGATCCGCCACCACCCCGATCCCCTGGTAGCCAGTGCCCCACCGTTCGACATCTCCGTCCGCAGCCGCCGGGACAACCCGTGCTGCGCCGCCAACTCATCGGGTGGGGTCTCGTCGTGCTCTTCGGTGTAGTGCCGGTACTGCGACTCGATCGCGTTGCGCTGCTTCTGGATCTCGCCGAGGGTTTCTTCCGGGGTGTGCAGGGTGATCCGCTCGGACCACTCCAACGGCAGCCCGAGCTGGTCACCGAGCAGTTGCCACGGCATCTTCTGCTCGGGGATGGCCAGTGGTGCCATCCGCCCCACCGTCAGCACCGTCACGTACGACCGGTAAGTGCGGCCGGCGATGGTGCCCTCGACGACGGTGTGTCCGGCGCCGGGCGTGTAATGCATTTCCGTCAGGTTGCTCAGCGACGACAGATCGGACAGACCCCACCCCGACGGTGCATCCGCGGCCGCCGGTTCGGTCAACGGCATCCCCACCGCGGCCGAGCGGCGCAGCAGATAGTCCACCTGACCGCTGTCGGCCGGCAGGGCTTCGACACCGGGGGAGAGCATCACGCGCTCGATCTCCGCGATGTGTTGGGCCGCCGCGTCCTGCTCGGCGATCAGGACCTGCTCGGACCACTTCGACAACCGCGGCCCCACACCCTTCACCCCCGAGCACATGTCGGCCACCGCGACGATCGCCTGCGCGGTCATCGACCGCCGGGGCAGTTCGATGCCCCAGTAACGGCGCTTGCGGGTCGGGGCCGAGTCCAGCAGCGCGACTTGCTGACCGACGAGGTAGTCGTCCCACGCGAGGGCACCGGGAACGTCGGGGAGGCGGTCCTCGGCGAGCTGCGCGTGTGCGCGGCCCCATTCCTTGACCGGCCAGGGCTCGCGCACGGTGCGCCGATGGATACCGGAGACCCCTTTGCCGCGCAGTTCCGCCAGCACCAACGCTTCGTCCCGGATGAACCGCGACTGATCGGCAATCGCCCGCATGCTCCACGTGCCGGGCGATTGCACGAACCACAACGTGGCGGTGTCGTCGGTGATGGTGACGTTTCCCAGCACCGCCCGCAGCCGCCACTTGGACTGCTTCCGCAACCGCGCCCTGCTCCCGCGCTCAGCGGCCGCACTGGTCGAGTGCCCCTGCGGGGCTGGCCGGGACTTCTTCCCGCCCCGGTTGCTGCCCTTGCTGTGGGTGGGTTCTGCGATCGCGTCCTCGTCATAGTCGGGGTTGGTTGCCGGGGAGGGGGCGGTGAGCACAGCATCACCGAAGCTCGCTTGCGGCGCGGCGGTGTGCGGGTCGGCGGTCTGCAGCCCGGCCTGGCGCGCCGCGCGTAGCCACGACTCGGGCAGCACCGGCGGCAGTGCCCCGGGCGGGGGGACGAGGTCGGCCGGGTCGAACCGGTTACCGGGATTGCTCATGACCTACCTGCTCGTAGTCGGAGATGTCGTGTGATTGCCGGCGGCGGGGGCGAGGCGAACGCGTGCGATTTGGTCGGAGATGGACACCGACAGCGGTGCGGGCTGGGTCTTCTTGTTGCGGCTGGCCGCGGGGCGTGGGGAGGTGAGGTCGTTGATCGCGGATCGGGCCAGCGATCGGATGGTGCGTTCGTGGCCGAGCCCGTCGACGATCCGTTTCGTCCCGAGATAGGTCAACCCCAGCACCACGGTGACGGACCAGCCGCTCCACGGCACCGACAGCACTCCCATGACCAGGATGAGCGAGAGCACCAGCAACACCACACCGATACCCACTGCCTGCCATCTGACTGGTCTCGGGAACGCCCGTCCCGGAGGACCTAGCCAGTGCTGATCCACCCGGTACAGGTCGTCATCGGTCTCGATCACCGCACGCCCCTCACCGGCGCTCGCTGATGGCGCGACCGATTGCGAACACGATGGCGGCGGCGATGACCACGCCGAAGATGATCGTCATGGCAGACATGGGATGAGGTCCTCTCGAAAAGGGTGAGTCCGAATGGGGCTGTGTCCGCTACAGGTCACACGCCGGGGACGATCAGCCGGATGAGTCCGGTGCCGACATTCATCGCCGCGTCGGGGTTCGCCGACAACCCGAACCAGCCCAACGCGATCAGGGACAGGCTGGCGATGGTGATGACGGCAGACCAGGACGAGCGAATCGCCTTCGCCAGAAGCACAATCGCTCCGACGCCGAGGATCGGAGGGACTACCTGCTCGCGGAGGAAATCTCCCACCCCGCTGGTCTCGATCCCCTCCTGTGCCAGGAACGTCAGCTGCGACGCAGCCTCGAAAGACTCATGAAGCATGCTCTCTCCCAAAAGATTCGCGGGCAACACCGAACGGTGACGTCAGAACATTGGCACAGGGCGGCTTCGGCACACGAAGACCCCCGCACGCGCTCGGGCGTGTCGCTGCGGGGTCCACTGAGGGTGGGACTGGTTGGCGGTGGGTCCACGAGGACGGGTCGTATCGCGGCGGGGCACTGAGGGTGGGGGCCGGTCGCTGCGGGGTCTGCTCAGGGTGGGGGCCGGTCGCTGCGGGGACGGGTGCTGCCCTCCGGGCGCGCTCTCTTCGGACAACCCTCGCGAAGAACATGATTGGCCCCATGTGGGGCATGTGTCGACGATTGGGGGATCGGTGATGCCTGCGCCCCCACTCCCTTCGGGAGACGCCTCCCCCCTACGGGGGGAGGCGAAGTTGAGAATAGCGCCCCGGACCGGTTTCAGCGAACAATGGTTCAAACACCACTTGGCAGAGAGGTTTTGGAGGTCCCGGCGGGGTTCGCCTCACGGCGCCTGGGACGCACTCGCAGGGGCTGCGGACGGGGCGACACGCCCGAGCGCGTGCGGGGGTCCTTGGTGAATCCTCCGGCGAGCGGATTCACTGTGTGCGCATCAGCACCACGCAGATGTCCGACCGAGAAAGGGTTTCCGCGATGCCGTCGAATGACCCTGTGGGCGAGTTCTTCCGGGATGTGTTCGGTCCTTCCGGTACCTCGTCGCGCACCGGCGGCCGCAGCCGGTCAGAGCAGTCGGGGGAGGAAGAGGCAGCGCGGTTCACCCCGTGGGTGCTCGTCCTCCTGGTCGTCGCCATCGTCGTGTGGTGGGCGCCGACCCTGCTGGAGTCCGCTCAGATCACCGAGCTGTGGCCGCGTTCGCCGCTCCGGGCGCACTGGCTCATCGACTTTCGGACCAGGCTCGTCGTCGCCCTTGCCCTCGTCGGTCTCCTGGACTTGAGCCGGTTCCTGCGGCACCGGCAGCGGCGAATCCTATCCGCGGTGGTGCGACAGACCACCGGCCACATCCCCGTGCGGATCAGGCTCAGTGTGCGTACCGGGTGGCACAGCACCGCGTGGGCGGCAATCCACCTGCCGCAGGGAGCGGTCGTCGATGCGAACCGGCAGGAGCGTCTGAATTCGGCAGTCAACGCGTTGATCGTCGGATCGCCGCTGTGGCACCGCCTGTGCGCCGCCTTACCTGCCCTCGCACCCACCCGACCCCTGCGATTTCTGCCGCGGAAGACGCCGGCGCAGATCCACAGCGCCCCGGCGGGCGAACCGGGACCCGACAGCCTTGCACCCTCGACGCCGAAGGCGGAGCAATGAGCCGATTCCTCGGACCCACAGTCACCGAGTGGAAGTATCTCACCGCCTTCCGGGCCGACAAGAGCACCATCAAGATCACCCGCCGACCGGTGCTCCCCGACACCCGCAGCGCACGTCACCGCATGCTCACCGAGCTGTTCTCCGACGGCAAGGCCCTGCAGGACGTGACGGTGTCGGTCGACTCCTACGCCTACGACGGAACCGAAGCCTCCTACCGAATCCACTACAAGCCCACGCTGGCCACCGGCATGGAAGCCAACCGGCACAAGCTCTCCGAGGCTCTGCTCGCCGCCCTCGGCACCCACGAGTCGGGGCAGCTGTGGCGAGTGGACTGGGCCCCGGATCAGCCGATCATCACCCTCTCGCTCCGAAAGCCGCTCGCGACAATGGTGATGCATGCGCTGAAAATCCCGGCCGCCGACCTTCCTGTTCCACAACTCGACGAACGCGGAATCGCGCGACGCCAGCAGATGCGCTGGCCGGGAAGCGACCCCAGCGTGCCCGGGCAACGCCTGCATGTCCCGTACGCGTCCTGCGAAACCGATGCCGGCGTCGTCGACGCCTACTGGAACATCTCCGACGATTCGTCGGCACCGCACATGCTGGTCGTCGGACCGACCGGCGGCGGCAAGACGGTTCTGCTGACCACCGTGATCACCGAACTCACACTCCGCGGAGTCCCGGTGATCGGTGTCGACCCCAAACGCATCGAACTGCACCAATTCCTCGGCTACCCCGGGGTCCCCGCGATTGTTTTCGAACCCTTGCGGGCCGCAGAGTTCATCTACGCGCTGTGGCGCGAAATGCACGCGCGGACCAAGTACATGCAGACCCAGCGTCTGAAGGCGCGCAACATGCCGCTCTTGGTGGCGGTGCTCGACGAGTTCTTCATCCTTTCTGCGGCCTGGACACAGCTGGCCAAGTCCGGCACCGATGAGGAGAAGGAAGTCATCAAACGCTGTAACCCACTCGGGCGAATCGGCGAACTCGTCGCTTTGGCCCGCTCGGCAGGTATCCGCCTCGCGGTGGGAGTTCAACGCCCCGATGCGCACCTGTTCGGGCGGGATTCCGGCAGTGTCCGCGACAACTTCCAGACCCGAGCAGCGCTTGCACGGTTGAGCAGTGACGGCGCCTACATGATGTGGGGTGAGACCACTGTCGGCCGCGACATCGACGCCAAGATCCGCGGCCGCGCCACGGTCAGTGACCCCTCCGGGGATCCTGCCCTCGCACAGGTGTGGTTCACCCCCACCATCGACGACCACCCCGCAGCCCGAACCGACCTGTCCGCCGAGGAAGCGCATGCCGTCGACAGCCTGCGCCCGACAAGGGATACCCCGGTGTACTGCTTCTCGGCCGAGCTGGTGCAGTTCATCGCCGACGAACAGCACCTGATCACCACGATGGCCGATGACGTCCGCGAGCCCGTCGCAGTCTCCTGGTCGTCGGTGACATCCCTGGTCGACCACATCTGCGATGCGATCCCGGCTGGTGCCCTCGAGGAAGGCATGAACATCGTCCTCGGCCTCGACGACGAACCGGACCGCACCGGCACCGTCCTGACCGTCGAGACCATCCGCAAGATTGCCCGCGACAGCGACGGCACGGTCACCGAGGAGGGACTGGTGCGGGTGGAGGTGTCGGTGGAATCCACCGGCCGCCGACCCGAGGTCCTGATCCTCGAATACAGCGGACTCGACACCGTCTTCCTCGCCGCGGTCGACCTCGCTGCCGCCGTCTGACCCCTGATGTCCCGGCTCTATCCGCTCCACCCCCGAAAACACGAGAGAGAGGCCACCGATGGCAGTCCGGCAGATCGAACGAGCAGTGATCCTCGAGCCCGAGGACATCGAGGCCATGCACCGCCCATTCGTCAACAGGGGCAACTCCGACCCCGTCGTTCGTGCCTTCCGAGAAGCGTTGCGGGCCTCCACACCCGGATGGCTCTCCGCCCTGGACACCGACAGCAAGACCGTCTCCCGCAGCCGTCTCGACGAGCTCCTCACCGCGATCGGTCATCGGCGCGACCTCGTGGGGGCGCTCCCCGACGGCGAGGTCAAGACCGAGGCACTCGATCAGCTCACCAGCCTCGATGAGCTGATCACCGAAATGCTCGCCCAGCTCGACGGCACCACCTCGGGCGCCGGGAGCCTGTGATGTCCCCGCAGATGACCGTCGCCATCGACGACGGAGGACGCCACGCTACGGCGTATGTGCCGTCGCAGGCCGCGACGCTCGACCTGCGAGGCGACACCGAGCAAGACCTGATGACCGCGGTGTTCGCCCAGGCCCACGCCGAAGCCCGAAGCAGCGGCCAGACGATCACCGTCGCGGTCAGCGGCGGCGCCGACACCGCGCCGATGCGGCTCGAGGTCGACCCCGACCAGACCATCCGCCCCGCCCCGGAGCAGGCAACGCCGCAGGAATCCGGGGCGCCCATCCGGGAACGGCCCCAGCGCCGCCCGGCGGGCGGCACTCCCGTCGTGCGGATCCAGGCCGAGGGCAGTGAGCCCACGGTTGCTGTGCGGCTGCCGGCGACCGATCCGACACCCGCGCAGGCAGCCGTATTCACCGAGCGCGAAGGCGGACACGACCGCACACCCCCCGCCCGGCCGCGGCGGCCGTTATCGGGGCTGGCCGCACCCGAGATCGTTCCCGGGACCGGTGAGCCTGCCCGCCTGGGTGTGCGAGGTCGACTCAACGCCATGCTCGGGTTGAGTCTCGCCGCGAAAGCGCAGTCGCCGGAGATGCGGCTGCGGGCCGCCGAGTCGGTGATCACCCGGGCGCTGCCCGATTTCTCGGTGATTACCGTCGCCAACCCGAAAGGCGGGGTCGGGAAGACCCCGTTCGCCGTGGCTCTCACCCAGACCTTGGCCGACCTGCGCGGCGCCAGCACCGTGGTGTGCGCGGATTTCGGCGAGGTCGGCGGCAGTCTCGCCAACCGGGTCGCCGTCCGTCCGTCGCCGGGCAACGACGTCCCCGCCTTGCTGGCAGCACATCCCGACCCTGATGTCGCCATCCGACCCTCAGCGCTCTCGCAGCACCTGACCCGTCAACCGTCGGGTGAGGACATCATCGCGGGACGCCGCGGCGACACGACATCGGTTCTGGGCGAAGACCATGCGGTGCATCTGGCCGCGATCGTGGCCCAGCACCGCGACATCCTTGTCGCCGACACCGGCAACAACCCCCTCGCGGGAAGCTGGCAGTGGGCAGTGAGGGCAGCGGACGTCGTCGTCGTCCCCGTTCCCTTGCGCTGGGACGCCGCCGACGCCGCAGAAGAAATGATCACGGAATTGGCGGCGACCGCCACCGATGTTCTCGCGCGCACGATCGTTGTCATCACCGCCGGCCCCGGGGACGCCCCGATGGTCGAACAGGACACCGTCGAGGCCCTCCGGGACCTGGGAGTACCGCTCGTGGCGCGCATGCCGTTCGAGCCGCTGTTCGCGTCAGGGGAACGTCTTGCACTGTCGCGGCTCGAACCCAAGACACGAGCAGCGCTGACCCGACTGGCCGAAGAGGTCGTCAAGACGATCTCCGGCGCCTGACTCGGCCATCACCCACTCACCTTCGATTCGCATCTGGCCACTTCACGAAAGGCACACAATGAGCAACGCCACCGGCGGCAACCGCGCCGCCCGCCGCGCCCGAGGCCCGCACCGCCGACAGAGCGCCACACACGCAGCCAAGGTGCTGGCAGTGATCACCGCCGCCCTGGCCTCCAAAATCGCCCAGTCCCCGTCCGCGTTCGCCGACCCGATCCAGGGCGGCGTCACCGGCGACAGCACCCAGGAAGGTGTCACCGGCGCGGACACCCCCAGCGGAACCACCGCCCCCACACCAGCACCCGAGACCGCCTACGTGCCCGAAACCCCGGCGGAACCGGTGTACTGGGTCGAGCCGCCCGCCGAGTACCAGAACATCGAGTACCAGCCGCTCCCGAACTACGACTACGACACCAATGCCTATGTCGAGCCGGAGAACTACTCGATCGGTCCGGTGCAGTTCGACCAGCTGCACCTGCCGACGCCGGTGGAACCGACCGCCCCGTTCATCGCCCCACGCGACACCCTGCGCATCGGCGAAATCCATCTCAAACAGCCGAACTGGATCAGCGACGGCGACCGGGACCGCACCAACAACACACTCTCCGTGGTCCAGGCCGGGGTTTCGACGGGTTGGCGGTCGATCGGTGTGGAAACGTCTCGGGCCGACCGGATCGCCGCCGCACAGGTCGGTGCCGGTGCCGCCGGGGCAGCGCTCGGCGCAGTGACCGCCGGCGGGGCGGCAGCCACCGCGGGCGCACTGGTCGGTGGCACCATCGGCGGCCTCGCCGGAATGACCGCAGGCAACGTCTTCCTTCCCGGACTCGGGTGGGTACCTGCCGGGATCGTCGGTACCGCCGCGGGTGCCGGACTCGGTGCCGCGGTGGGTATCCCCGTCGCTGCGGCCGGAGCGGTCGTCGGCGGTGCGGCCGCCGTCGCGGCGGTGACCCCGATCGCTGCCGGCGACAAGGGAGAACCGCGCGAGATCGAGGTACCGGACATCGACTCCGAGGCCGTGACCGCCCAGACCGAGACCGTGCTCACCGACTGGGAGAACTCCGGCCCCGTGGGGCAGGCGGCCGCCGACGCCGTACAGGACACGGTCGAAGCTGCGCCCGCGATCGACCAGCAGGCCCGCGATTTCGTCGCAGCCCAGCCCGGCGGCGAGCAGATCATCGAGCAGGTCGACACCACCCTGAACTCGTTCTTCACCGACGCCACGCCCGGCCTGGCCGGAAACCTCCTGTCGGGTGCCATCGGCGGCGGCATTCCGGCCGCGAACTGACACCGAAGAAGGCGGGTGCACACCATGAAGAAGCCGACCCTCGGCCGATCGACCCCGCGGCATCCCGCGGTGATCGACCTTCTCGGCACCACACCCACCGCCGACCACCCGCCGGGCGCCCGCACCACAGCGCTCGGCGGCCCGGCCACACCACCGCCCCCACCCCGGTCGCCTCTACCGCCGGCCCGCGGCGGCCGCGGGCCGGGAAAGAAAACGGTGGCCGCCGTCGCAGCGGTCGCCGTCGCCGTGGCCGCCGGGGTAGCCGTCAGCCACCTGCGCAGCGGAGACAGTGAAACCGCGTCTACCGCGGTCACAACCAGCGCCACCGCAGCAGCTGACGAGAACGGGCTGCCCATCCTCAACCTGCCCGAACCCGAACCGGCCGAACAGACATCCGCGTTGGACGGGGAGTGTCGGGCTGACCGCGGTGACCAGAAGAGCGGCGCGGGCGTGATCGCAGCGTTCAACCACGCGTACTACAGCCTGCGCAACGGTGAAACCGCCCGAGCGCTCGCAACACCGAGCTCATCAGTGCTCCCTGGACCGGAGCTGCAGAAGGTCATCGACGCGGTCCCGGTCGGCACCAACTACTGCCTGCGCACCGTCGAACTGTCCGACGGGGTCTACCTCGTCGATCTGTCCGTGATGCAGCCCGCCCAGCCGATTAAACGCGGCACCCAGACCGTCACCACCCAGAAGATCGACGGGCGCTGGTACGTCGATGTCTTCACCTGAGTCCCTAGCTCCGAGGTGGAGTGCGAGCCAACGGACCCGACCGAGCGAGGACGTATCCATGCAGAGCACGCGAATCATCAGCACAGCCGCAATTGCGCCGTGGCGCAGGCGTTCCGCACACGATGCGCTCAGAGGTAGCGCTGACGAGCGGCGGGCCACCGTGCGCCAGGACGTCGTCGCCCCGCCTCCGACGCACCCGACCGCGGATGAGGCCGTTACTGGTAAATGGGCGAGCAATGCCAGCTGCGATAGCACGCATTGCCGCGTGTGAAGTGTTGCCCGGCGGACAGTGCAACACCGCAACACCGCAACGACCGTCCGCAACGCCACACAGGAAACCCCACCGGCAGCAACCAGTGGGCCTTCCCCGAGTGGGAACCCGTGGAAGGAGACCCCGAGCATGACCGACCTCACTATCCGAGCAGCACGAATCCAACTTCACGCCCTGATAGCGGCCCTCATCGTTGCGATCACCATTGCGATCGGCATCACCACAGGCGCCTTTGTACTGTCCTTCGCCGTGCAACGTGACCTGGCGTTGCAGGCGGGCATCCCGCAATACCTCACCTGGATCTTCCCGGCCATCGTCGACGGCGCAATCCTCGGCGCAACGATCGCGGTCGTTGCATTGAGCAAAATCGGCGGCAGCGCAACGGGAAAACAGTTCTTCCTCTGGCTCGCCGTAGTCGTGGTCTTCATCAGCGTCTTCGGCAACGCCTACCACGCACACCGCTCCGGGCAAGCCGCCGCGACCACCATTGCAGCCGGCATCGACCTCGGTTTACGCGCCGCTGTCTCCGACCGGCGCCTCGCTCATTGCAATCATTCCGCCGCTGCTGGTGTTGGCCTTCACCCACGGTGTCGGCATCCTCATCAAGGCCATCGGCACCGCCCACACCGAGTACACCGCGGTCGTGCACGACGCCCGACACCGTGAACACCAGCGGTCCGACCAGGACACCGCGACCGACTACCGAATGCCGACCCCAGGGCCGACGTCGTCGGTCAACCGCAACGCCGGACGCATTGCGCCATCGGTCAACCCGAAAGATGCACCCATCGTCTTCGCTGCGTCGGCACCCGATTCATCCGCTCTCGACGACCGTACGGAAACCACCGCTCCGGAACCGGAGGGTCGTCCTGCTGTTGCGGGCGCCCCACAACCGACCACTGCGAAGCCTGGTGAACTCACCGATGTCAGAGCCCACGCCACGGAACACGAGGACCACCTTGCACGCAATGCAACGGACAGTGGCAATGCCCACGCGCCACAAATCGGCAATCCGCCGAAGGATTCGCAGGAGCGGTTCGTAATGCCGGACAAGGCCCAAACCATCGACAACCTCCTCGCCTTCATCGATACCTGCGCCGACTTCGAACCGGTAGTCAAGGAGACGGCCCGACTGCGAATAACTGAGCAGCGCAGCTACGCCGAGATCGCCACGCTCACCAAAGCCAAGGCCGCGAGCACGGCAATGCGCCGCTTCGACAAGGTCGCGCAACGCGCCGTGGAGGCCGGTTTCCGGAGGCCTCCGTTGCCCGAGCATGAGGACATCGCCGAGGAACGCAATGCGGCAACGCTTGACCACCAGTACACCTTGGTTGGGTCACGGTGATGACGTGCCTCTGGTAAGTGCGGTGAGGACCAGTTCCTGCGCTGCAACCTGAGTGCGAGAAGGCCGATCAATAAGCGACAGGAAAAAAATTCCGTCGGCACCGGCGAACAGCGATCCGCATCACGTCCAGGAACCTTTGCCTAACGTATGCCGTTGTTGCAGACGGCTGAGGTCCTACGAAACGCCAGAGAGTGCAACGCAACGTCGGTGACGAGGCCGACGCCGCAATGCCGGATCTCGTTGCCGACAGGCAACGGCGTTGCGGTGCGGCGCATGCAACAGCTCAGCGGTGTGCGAGGCCGTTGCCGGCGGGGGAGGAGGTCAGCTTGCACGCAGCCCCCGTCTGACGCATGTTTCGCCGCAGGGTGCAACAGGGCCACAGTTTGCATGCCGACGTTGCCGAGTGGACGCAACGCCGCGCTGCATACGGCCCGTCAGGGTGGTGTCGATGCCGCCGCGCTGATCGCCCGCATCTCGCTCAACTGTTAGCGGGCTCGCGAAAACCCAGCATCTGCACGGGTCGACCAGCCAGAAACTCGACCAGGCCCGGGTAGGAGTCCTCGAAGCGGACAGCCCTTCGGCCGGACGGTAGCGGGGAGAAGGCCGCGGTCTGAGTCAAAGGCGACGTGGCCGTGCACAACGGTCCGAGGTTGGGCATGACTACCGCGTTCCAGTCGCGAACTCCGACACCACGTTCAGAACGAGGCCGGCGAACTTGGCATGCCTCCTAACGACGCGAGCGACCGCGTCGTTGCGGTGCTGGGAGTCGCACGCCACCCTCGACACTCCGCAATGGCTTCGACCGGGCACAGCGGCAGATCAGCCGATCTATGGGACGTGTCGACCACGACGGCCGGGCGCCCGACGTTCGTCGACTTCCACTTGGCGGATGGGGGCGCCCAACCGCCGTACGTCAGAACGTCGGCGCTCCCCCGACACGCCCGACCGCGTGCGGGGGTCGTTGCTGGTAGACGGACTGCGACCGAGACTGACAGCCGGAAGGCACCGGCTGCAGCGCGATAGGAGTCCGCACATGGCATGGTCAGCGAGACGTGGGCTCGCGGCGGTCACCACCACCACTATGCTGTGCGGGACTGCGCTGCTCACAGGGCCCGTGATCGCCCATGCCAACCCTGCCAACTGTGCGTCGACATTCAACTTGTTTATTCCCGGCACGTGGGAGACCAACGAGAACGCCGACCCGACCCGGCCGGTGGGCATGCTCGCCCCGGTCGCGGCGGCAATCGAGGCACAGAACGCTGCTCGCGCGCAGATATACACGCTGCCGTACATGGCGCGCGCGTTCGACAACGGCCACACCTACGCCGACAGCAAGACCGACGCGGTCAACAAGGCCACCGCCGTGCTGCGCAACTACGCCGACAAATGCCGGGGCGCGAAGATCACGATCACCGGATACTCCCAGGGTGCAGACGCTGCAGGCGATCTCGCGTCGGCAATCGGAAATAATCAGGGTCCGGTCGATGCGGACCAGGTCCTCGGTGTGGCACTGATCGCCGATCCCGGTGCCGGCACGAAGGGCGCCGCAACGGTCGGGCCGAAGACCTCCGGGGAGGGGATCGCCGGCCCCCGGTCGCAGGGCATGGGCACGCTGTCGGGGCGGGTCGCCTCGATCTGCGATCCGAAAGACCTGTACTGCTCGATCCGCAAGGGCGCCAACCCGTTCCTCGGATCGCTCGGGTCGATCCTGTCGAAAACCCCCAGCAACGACAACACCAACACCAACACCAACACCAGCGCCGGTCCCGGTGCCGGTGGAGGCGACGCGGCGGTCGCCACCGCGCTGACATCGGATTTCACCGACGCAGACCTGCCCGGTCTCGGATCGAATGTCGACGCGCTCGGAAGGCAACTGCGCGGCACCGACACCGGCGGGACGGTTGATGTGCACCGGATCGCCGACACCGCGACCTCGCTGTCCAAGACGCTCAGCCCACTCGCCGACCTGCTGCAGTCCGGTGCCGCGAACACCGCCGCCACCGCGCGCCTGGCCGCAGCCCCGGTGGGCACACCGGAAAACGCGGCCGCACAGGTCCTCACCACGGCGAGCCACGCGAACCTGACCGGTGCACTCGTCTCGGTGACCACGATCGCGAACACCGCAGCCAAACTCGCCAATAATGGCGCCACCACACTGCCCGCCACCGCACCCGAAATCGCTCAACTCGCGGGCACCGCCGCATCACTCGGTAGCCAAATCGCACCCGTCGCCGCCACCCCGGCAGAGGCCCTCTCCTCCGCGTCGAGCGTGCTGTCGGTCCTCAAACCGAAAGTCGTCGTCGACCAGGCACTGAACGTCGTCACCGGCGTCACTGCCCTCGATATTCCGAAGATCCTGCACAACCTGATCGTGCTCCCACAAAGAATTGCCGCCGGCGATGTCCGCGCCGCCCGCGATACCGCCCGAGAGCTGAACGTGCAGTTCGAGCCCATGGTGAAGATGGCCGCCGGTGTCGACTTGAAGTGGGTCTCCCAGATCCTCGCGATCATCCCGGACCCGTCCGGCTACACCCAGATCGCGGCGCTGGTCACCAGCATCCTCGGCAACGTCGACGTGATCAAGCTGGCCAATATCGCCGGTCAGGCGCAGGAAATTGCGTGGGCCGCCGCGGACAAGCTCTTTCCCCCGCCCGGGGTGCTACCAGACCCGGTCGGTGCTGCCGCGCAGACCACGGCGTTGATCCCACTCGGCCTCGACCTCGCCTCGGTGGCCGCGAACATGCTCACCGGCACAGCCGGTAAGACCGACCCCGCGCTGCTCGGCAAGCGGGCCAATCCCGTCGGGAACGCGATCACCACGCAGGCGCAGACCCTCGACCTCGCAGCACTCGCTGGGTCGGTGTCGACGATGGCGCAGTCGCAGGGGGTCGAGGATCTCGCCCACGTTGTCGGCGAGGGCCTGAACGCGGCCAGCTTCTTCGCCTCCGGTGCACACCAGAGCTACCAGAACCTGGTCGTCGACAACGCCGGCCGCAACGCCATTCAGTGGGTCTCGGATTGGCTGAACCTGCAGATCACCCGCGCTGTCTGACGATCCGACCGCGTCCGAAGTCGAAGAGGAGCACCGGAAAATTGGCCGCTCGAGTACATCGCCCCACCTCCTGTTGGGTGACTTGCCCGCACTGCGGCAAACGCACCTACTTCACACGCAAGGATGCCCGCGCCGCCCGCACCCACCACGAAAAGCGACAGGGCCTGTCGATCTACCCCTGCCCACACCAACAAGGGGGCGGCGACCGCTACCACGTCGGGCACCGGCCAGAGGGGTTGGGCCGCGGCGACATCGATCGCGACACGCTCGCCGACAATCAGCGGGGAACACTCTCCGAAGGCAGGTTCGCAGCCGGGGGTGCGCGGTGACCCTGATGAACGCCACGGGATCACCGACCACCCCGATTCCACTCGACCCCGGCGCCCGCATCCGCTTCGGCATCGAACCCCACCGCCCCTACACCGTCCGCGCAATCTCGGAGCACTTCGTCATCTGCACCCGCAAACGCGACTTCGCCACCAAAGGTGACTTCGTCTACACGGTCATCGACTGGCGCAACGGAATCCGCGGCCCGATCAACGTGATCGGGCACAGCTGCGACGTGAGCACCGATGAGCAATGCCGCGACCTCCTTCACGACCTCGAAGCCGGCAGGTGGGAAATCAGCCACCGCAACCGCGTCCAGCTCGACATCCTCGACAGGGGCGAGTCATGAGAGAGCGCACCCTCGAGCAGCTTTCTCGCGGTGCTGCGTCGAGGCTGGATGGCATGAGGAGTGGAGACAATCCAGCACCTCGTCGTCTCATCGTGTGCCGGACTGGTGGGTGTGGTCATCTGTTCGGTCGGTACGATCCGCATCGTGTTCGTCGGGGAACGGGCACCGAGTTCATCGGAGGGGATCGTCGATGTCAATGTTCACGGGCTCACCAAGAGGCACACGTCTGTGGCGACGGTCCGTACTGGCCGTCGCGGTATGCGTAAGCGGGATAGTTCTCACTGCCGCACCCGCCGCCGCCCTGCCCGACGACATCCACCCGGCGGGCGCATTGCTCGCCGAGCAGGCTGTCACCGCCGCGTTTCTCCCCGTCGGTGCCGCGGATACCAGCGCTGTCATCCGCTATTCCACGTTGCGTACCGCGACCGAAGCCGGTGAGTCCACAGGATCGGTGTTCCTGCCACAGGGTGCACCACCTGCTGGTGGATGGCCCGTCGTGTCCTACGCGCATGGCAACGTCGGAATCGACGACGAGTGTGCACCGTCGATCACCGGATCCAGTGACGTCGAACGGGAATTCATCGAACAGTGGCTCGCCGCCGGATACGCGATCGCGGCCACCGACTACGCCGGGATCGGAACCGAGGGAGTCAACGCGTACACAGACGGACCGGCAGCCGGCGCCAACGCCGTGGACATCGTCCGCGCCGCCCACCAACTCTACGGTGACCAACTCAGCGACCGGTGGATCGTCACCGGCCTGTCCCAAGGCGGTCACGCCACCTACTTCGCCGCCCACCAGGCCACCACCCGCACACCCGAACTCGACTTCCGCGGTGCGATTGCCGTCGCCGCCCCCACTCACCTCGATCAGATCTTTCCGCTTGCCGGACCGAACTTCCCGGCCGTGCCGGTCGCCGGGATCGCCCACTACGTCCTCTACACCCTCGCCGGACTGGACGAAGGTCGCCCAGAACTCGACATCCGCCAACATCTGACCCCCACCGGAATCGACCTGATGGAAAAGGCCAAGGCAACCTGTAGCAACGACCTGAACGAATATCTGCGCACCCACCCGGTTACCGTCGCGGAACTGTTCACCGCCCCACTCGACACCCCGGACCTACGCGGTGTGCTCGACCAGATGCAGCATGTCCCCACTGACGGGTTCGACCGACCAATCCGGGTCGTGCACAGCCTCACCGACACCAAGGTCCCAATCCCACTGACCTGGGCACAACTCGCCGAAATGCATTCCAGCGCTGTCGACGTCGAGTATCAGGAGCTTTCCGCGACGGACCATGCCCACAGCCTCACCGCGTCGATGCCCGGGTCGCTGAACTTCGCCGCCCGGGTACTGCGCTGAGCGCACCCGCCGCGCGGAGGAGGACGTCTATTGCCCGGGTTCGATACTGACGCAATGAGAATGGAGTGAAATGACCTGGAGCCTGGGCACAACGTGATGCACGGTCAATGGGACTGGTGACGCCAGGACCCGCAATGGCGGAGTGGTGGCCGGCGAGTACCCGTGTTGCTGGCGTTATTCTCGACACCTAGTACTGCAACGGCACTTGCTTGACAGGTAGACGATACTGGTTGTGTGGTCCTCGATCTGGTTGTTGCCGAGTTGGAAGCGTTGCATGAGCGGATCTCCGATCGGTTCGCCCGGTCAGAGCCGCGGTCCCGGGTCCGTGAATATGTGACGGGTCTGGTTGCGGGTCTGGAACGCAAGAACGGGTGGACCCTCGCCGAGCGGGCCGGCGAAGTGAGCCCGGACGGGATGCAACGGTTGCTGCGGCGGGCGGACTGGGACGTCGACGGGGTGCGCGACGATGTGCGTGACTACGTGGTCGAACGCCTCGGTGACCGCGCCGGGGTGTTGATCGTCGATGACACCGGATTCCTCAAGAAGGGCACCCGCTCGGCCGGGGTGCAACGCCAGTACTCGGGCACCGCCGGGCGGGTGGAGAATTGCCAGATCGGGGTCTTCCTCGCGTACGCGAGCGCGGCCGGGCACGCGCTCATCGACCGGGAGCTGTACCTGCCCGAGTCGTGGACCTCCGACCGGGACCGGTGCCGCGCCGCCGGCATCGGTGACGAGGTGGAGTTCGCGACCAAACCGAGACTGGCGCAACACATGATCCAACGCGCCCTCGACGCACAGGTGCCCTTCTCCTGGCTCACCGCGGACGAGGCCTACGGTCAGGTGAAGTACCTGCGGGTCTGGCTCGAGGAACGCGATGTTTCGTATGTGTTGGCCACCCGTTGCAACGACGATGTGTTCACCCGACACGGCCGCTCCGGCCGCGCCGACGAGATGATCGCCGCGGTCCCGGCGAAGCAGTGGCGCCGGATCTCCGTCGGCGACGGCGCGCACGGCAGGCGCGAGTACTCCTGGGTGCGGATCCCGATCCGGATCGCCTGGGCACCCGGGCGTGGGCACTGGCTGCTCGCCCGCCGATCCCTCTCCGATCCGACCGAGATCGCGTACTACATCTGCGCCGGACCCCGCCGCACCACGCTCACCGAACTCGCCACCATCGCCGGCTCGCGGTGGCGGGTCGAGGAATGCTTTCAGCAGGCCAAGAACGAGGCTGGCCTCGACCACTACCAGGTACGCACCTACCGGGCCTGGTACGCCCACATCACCTTGTCGATGCTCGCCCTCGCCTGGCTCGCCGGGACGAAAACCGAAGCGGTAAAGGGGGAATCGGAACCGAAGATCAGGGCATGATCGGCTACACGGTACCCGAGATCCGCCGTCTACTCGTGTTTCTGATCCTGCGACACGCCCACCCCGACGAGCACATCTGGTCCTGGTCGCACTGGCGGAGACGCCGACAACACCAGGCCCGCATCTGTCATTACCGAACCCGCGGCCACGTCCCATAAGTGCCGTTGCAGTACTAGGGCGTGTCTCCCAATGATTTGGGGTGTTATGCGGCAACATGTTTGCTGTGACAGAGGTGATGGATCGATATCA
>NZ_NSDZ01000014.1:0-219272 GCF_002300155.1 Rhodococcus sp. ACS1 | reverse complement strand
GGAACGGTGAACGAGTATTTCCCGCCCGACTGGGACAACCGCCCCCGCGTCGAACCCTGGAACGGCCACATCACCCGTCAGATGTGGCTGGCCAGGGACAAAGAGGACCTGGTCGGCATCATCGAACTGCTCGGCCACCAGATCACCACGGCGAAACAAGGCGCCCGCGACGCCGGCTATCTGGCCGACTGGCGAATCTTCCGGATGCTCGGCCAGGTACGACTCGGCGCCCGCGTGTACAACAACCTCGCCCGCGCACACCGCCGCGGCCGCAAGACAGTCCGGATCGATCAACTTCTCGAGGAGGCCACCGATGCCTGACCGCAACGACACACGCACCCCTCGCCGCGACTACCGCGCCCTGATCGACGGCCGAGAAGTTCAAGTCGTCGGCCATCTGCATACCTCTCCGAGCCACCCAGACCGCGGAGCCACGATCACTCCGTTCGAGGATCTGGCCGAACCGGGTTCCGGTGCAAACCTGTTCGCGCTGGTCTCGGTCCGCGGGGCTACCGATGTCACCACCGTCGATCCGAACACCGGCCTCAGGCACAACAAGTATTTCGAGGGCCTATTCGGGAAGCCCAACGGCACCAGTTGGTACCTGACACAAGCTGTCTACGACCCGCAGTCGCGTACGTACGCCCTCGGCTCGCAGGCGCTCGCCGCGGGGCTGAGCATTGGTGCACTGCACGATGACGTTCTCGAGGTGGTCAGTGGCGCTGGGTACGCTGCCTCCGCGGCCGTTCGGGTGCATGAATACCCGGTGCGATAGGGGGACTAGCACGGATCACCATCTCAACCGACAGACTCGAAAAGCGCCCCTGCGCACCCGAAAGCTATGGGCTCAAGCCCTGACCACCCGCAGTCACAAGAGGAAACAATGAACGCTCTCTTCTACAGCGGCCTCGTCCCGGCCGTACTCACCACACCATCGCTTCGGCGACTGCACAGCGGTGCCTTTATGAACTGGGTGGCCGCATTCGCATTGGCTGGGTGCGCAACGATGCTGCTGAGCGCACTGACCTCAACGGACGCAACGGTAATTCAGCGAGGAGCCGCCGCAGCCGCCGCTCTGCTCAGCGCCGTGATCCTGGTCGTGACCGTCGCACTCGTGACGAAGAAAGCAGCACGGCCCGAGCCGATGGACACCGACCGATGAAACGCGCCGCCTTCTGGGGATGGGCCACGGCCACAACCGTCCCGGAAGCCCTGACGAACGCGCTCGACGCCGCGGTGTCGACGATGCACCAGGAACTCGGTGCCGATGCGCACCCGGTTAACACCTCGCACACCACAACCATCCTCACCGATCAGGTCCACCAAGACCCAGGACTGCTCAAGAGCCTTCTCGGGAGCTCGACGGCAACCGTGAACCGCGAAGACCACGCCCTGGTCACCGTCCTACTGATCGGCGAAGTCTGGTAGCCACTGTGATTCGGAGATGAGACTGCAACGGGTGGCCGAACTCGCCGCACCTGCATAGCTCGTCGACCACGACCACCCGTGCAACTACCCAAGGAGCAGAGATGACCCCCAACGATCGCAACGCCCCGATTCCCGCCAACCGTGTCATCGACGAACCGTGGCGCACCGCGGTCACCGATGCCCTCTTCGCTCGCGTCAACGAACTCACACGCCTCTCACGAACGGGCATGAACCCCGCGGACAACCCTCCGCCGCTGGCGTCGCGACTGCATCGCGCTGAGGACCTGCTACCACTGGCCGCCACCACGCCAGCCATCGAGAGCGACACCGCACGACGCAAGAAACTGATCTTCGCGCCAGCGCTCAGCCAAGACGCTCTCGCCCGCCGCCGAACGGTCCTGCTCGACCCGACCACCAAGACGCCCGCCGACGATACCCAGGTCGTGCGCCTCGGCCCGCCCCACTCCGAACCCGAATAGGGGAGAGCGGAGCATCGGTCAACTCATGCAATTGACCTGGGGAAATGACACGTCCCCCATTTCGTGTCACGTCGAGAAGGGGACTTCATGAGCATCGAAAGCTGGCTGACGCTAGGGATCCTGGCGGCCGCCGGTGTTCCTGACCGGTGTGGTGGCGACGATCCTCGGGGTCGGTGGCGCCTGCATCGTGATGGACTACGCCGCGGCCGCGCTCGGCCCGGCCAGTTTTCTCCTCGGGGCCCTGGTGGGAGCCGTGATCGCCGGTACCGTGATGCGAGTGGGCAAACGTGAGCTGGAGTCGTGGACAGCGCACCTCGCCGACACCGCGATGGCACGTGTGGACGAACGCCTGCCCTGACCCCCTTCGCGGTCCCTCGAGACCGGGAGCGTCCGATGAGCGGAGCTGGGAATCGGCTGATTGCGCCGATGCTGGCCACCCCCGGGCCGCCGCCGGAGGACACCGAGCACCGCTGGGCCGCGGAGATGAAGTACGACGGCTGCCGCATCCTGGCCTCGATCGGCGGCCACGATCGGCCGGTGCTGTGGACCCGTAATCTCAACACGGTCACCTCCTCGTACCCGGAGGTGACCGAGGCGTTGACCGAAGCCTTCGGCGGTCGCGGCCGCATCGTCCTTGACGGCGAGGTCGTCGCCCTGTCGTCCGGTGGCCGGCCCTCTTATCACTGGCTGTCAAGTATTCGCCCTGGAGGACGCTATGGAGCGATGTGAGGCACGTAAGTTTCGTGGCTTCCGCCAAATCGTCAGGGTCGACGGTTCGCGCTGGTCAGCTATTGGTGCGCATCATGCGGCGCAGGCCCAAACGGGCGGCGATGAGGTCTTCCTCGGTTTCCGCGAGCTTCGCGGCGAGTGCGTCGTGCGCGGAGCGCGCCCTGTCCATGTCGCTGCGTAGAGCCTGGTTCTCGACAGTGAGCTCGTGGGCGCGCTGCTGCAGTGCGGTCGCGTCTGGGCCCTCCAGTTGCTGACCGATCTGACGTCGCAGCGCATCCCGAGTGGTATCGAGTTCTGTACGCAGACGTTTGATTTCCGCTCGGGCGAGTTCCAGGTCGGTGCGCAGGCTGGCGGGGCTGGCGGATTGGCCTCGAGCAGTTGCCCGCGAGGGCTGGTCCGCCTGTTGTCGACGTGCCTGATCGAGGTGCTCGCGCACTCCGGGTGCGTAGACGAGCCAGGTTGAGACGTTGGCGGCTTTTGCGACTGCGGCGAAGGTGATCGGCTCGTTCTCCTGGAGCATTCGCTCGATCATGGCGAGTGCGCGGGCGCGCTTCTCTTGGCTGTCGCGGCGGCGGGCTTCACGTAGAACATCGGCAGGGGTTCGGGTGGTCATTCGGTGGGGTTCTCTCGGCGGGTCACGGTCAGGGGCAGTAGTTTTCGGTGTTCGGCCGCACGGGTCTTGCGGAGCACGCGGCTGGCGTCCTCGATTCGCTCACGCTCGTCCGGAGGCATCGTCTCGAGCATGTCTTTGATCATGGCCACAATGGCGGTGAAGGCGTCGATTTGGTCGGTGAGGTTGCGCATGACGAATTCGTCGGCGTCCATGGCGTGTGCCGCCTCACGGTCGGCCTTGAGAGATCGAATGTGGTCTTCGATGGCAGGCAGGTAGGAGGCATCGGGCCGATAGAAGCCGCAGCCTGCGCACTGAAATCGGAGTCGGCAGCCTTTGCCGCCGGCCTTGACGTTGCTGGGCTCGATGCAGTTGCCGAAGGGGACAGCGACCGCGCGTGTTTGGTAGGCGGTGGCCGACGACATCGGTGCGGGTGTGCCGGTGCGGTCGGTGACCGTCAGGCGCATCGTTGTTATCGCCTCGCGTTTACGTTTCTGCGAAATGGCGTAGTAGCCCATGGTCGTTTCGACCGATCGGTGGTCCATCAGGTCCCGCAGGACGTCGACGGGCACTCCGGCATCGGCGTGCCGCTGAGCGTAGGAATGCCTGAACGCATATGGATAGATCAGACTGCGGTCGAACGGAACGGGGACACCGTCGTCACCGGCGACGTCGGAGTCCAGGCTGGGTAGGTCGTCGACCCAGGACCGTATCGCACTGGCCAATGAGCGCACGTGCATGTGGAAGTTGCGGCTGTTGGTGGTTATGGAGGGAAACAGGTAAGGCCTGGATACCTCGGGAATTGGTAGCTGTTCGGCGCGTGCCTGCCACGTGCGGATCGCGTCGGCGGTTTGGCGGAGGATCGGTAAGCGCCGACGCATCCGGCGGGACTTGTGGTTGTCCCAGACCAGCACGAAGTCGCTACCGTCCACTTGAAGGCAATCCGACGACAACGTGCAGAGTTCCTGGGGTCGGCGGCCAGTGTCTCGCAGAATGATGTAGACGGTCTGGAACATCGCATCGACGTCGGCCGGCGCAAGAGCGCCGTGGGCGATCCCGTTGCCCATTCGCGGCAGGTACCCGTCGAGTTGCTGGATCACCGTCTCAGGGATCGCCTTGCCCGTTTCGTCACCTGAGCGGTCCTTGCGGAGCTGGTGATGGCGCTGACGTGTGAAACCACCGGGGATCGAGTCCATCAGTCCGTTGACACGGCCAAACTCGAGCACGGCGAACAGCCTGGTCATCAGGGTCTGCCGGTACTGGTATCCCGCGGGTTGGCCGTCGAGTCGATTCGCGGTGCGGATCGCCTCGACGACGGCATCGATATCCGCCAAACCCAGTGCCGTGGGATCCTCGCCACAGTGCGGTCTGGCTGCGAGCGCGTCCGACGCCACCACACATGCTCGGACAGTGTCGCGGAATGTGGTGGTTGGGTCGGCATGGCGGACCCATGCGGTGAGGACCTGGCGGAACCATCGCTGCCGAATCTGTTCGACCGCAACAAGATTGTTGTCGATGCGTGTGCCCGTCGCCCGGTGCCGCCAGCCCAGGCTCACCGTGGCTCTCTCCAGATGTTGGGTGGCCAGCGGGTCGACGCCGCGGAACGCGTCGTAGGAAAGTCGCAGAACTCGATCCCAGTATCGAACATGTCCCTTGAGGTCGGCGTTGGTCCACCGCTTCACCAGCGTCTGGAAGTCGACCGAAAGCCACGTTCCGGTTCGAAGATCGAGATGTTCGTGCAGTTCGTCGATGATCCACCGCGTCGCGCCGGGATTCACTCTTTTGAGGTTCTGATCGCGATGCTGCAATACGTACATGATCTCGACGCGCAGAGTCGGGCCGAGCGGTCGCAACGAGAACTGAGCACCGGTCAGGTAAGGAGTCTGCCGTTCGATCCAGGACAATCGCACGGGCGTCGGTACTGCGACGGGAAGCTTCTCGACACGGCGGTACGCCTGCCACGCACGATGGTGGTAGATACACAGCTCAATCGTGGCTGCGAACTGCTGCTGTCCGCAGCCGGGGACACGGCAGGGCGGGAGCGCTGAAAGCGGTGTGGGTCTCGAACGGAGCCACTCGTCCATGTCGATGTCCGGATGGCGCCGGGTGTAGCTCCAGTATTGGCTGAAGTGGCTGCGGCACAGGCCTCGTGATTGCGCTGTTCTGGGACATCCGCCTGTCCCGCCGGGCACCTTACAGGTCTCGGCGATGTATCCCCGGTTCCGTTGGGGCGGAACGTGGGTGGCCACGAAAGTCTCGACATCCAGGCCGCTGGCGCGCAGCGCCTTACCGCATCGGCGGCATAACCGTCCGGTGTGGTTGAGGACGCCCGCCGTGCACGACACGGTCCGGCATTTGGACACCGCGGTGTGTGGATTGTCGTAGTCGCCGGTGAACACCAACGACTGCGGGTCCCACTCCCCGGGTCGCCAGTCGTGCACGATCTGCTGTTCGAGCCAGTCCTGCCATGTCACTGACTTACGGTGCTGTTGGGCTGCGGTCGCCCCCGCGTCCATCGGAACTGCGGCTGTGTTCACTGCGCATCCTCGTGTCGTGCGGCGACCCTCTCGATGGCGGCGCGTTTGTCGGTGTCGCTGGCATGGAGGTACGGGTTCATCGAACTCGCCGAGACATGTCCCAACAGGGCCTGGACGACGTCTCGATCGACACCTGATCGGATCCATTGGGTCGCGGCCGCGTGGCGAAGCATGTGGGGGCGCGCGGCGAACCCGGCCTCGGCGGAGAGGCGATCGAACAGGTCCTTTGCTGACGAATAGGTCATCGCCCGTCCGACTGTCCCGCGGAACAGGTTCACGAATACCATGTCGGATTCGGCGGCCGCGGGGACCTTGTCCCGTTCGAACTGGGCTTCGGCATAGAGACCGACCACATCGGCGGTGACAGGAATCGACCGCGGGTGGAGAGTTTTAGCCAGTGCTCCGTTGGTGTTTCGACGCCGACGCAGAACGTGGACATGCGGACCGCGGATCTGACAGCCCAGGGCGCGCGAGTCGGACAGCAGGTGTACATCCTCCCGTCGCATCCCGAGGGCTTCACCGATCCGCATCCCGGTGCAACTCATCAACCCAATCAGGAAACGATCGCGAGCATTGCGGGCGAGACGGAGCAGCACCTCGACCTGGTCGGTTGCCAACCATTCGTATCCGGCCTCGGCGACCCGATACCTGACCGTCTTGGTCCGTACCGTTCGATGCTGGTCGTTCTCTCCGGGGTCCATACCCGGTGGAAGGAACCGCAGAAACTTCGGTTCGGTCAGGCGATCGATCACCTCGGTGGGCACCCACCCGTACCTACCACCGAATCGCAGGAATTCGTACACCGTGGTGACGACGGCATTCGCGGAACTCTCGGAACGATAACGTCGCTGCAGTTTCGGCTTCCTTCCGCGAGGAGCGAGTGGCGTCTCGGCCAGCCAGTGCAAGAACCCCGTGAGAGCGGGAACGGAGATGTGCGACCAATTCAATCCGGCCGCTGCACAGTAGGACAGGTAGAGAGCGGTCCGGCCGGCATAGACGCGTTCGGTGTTTGGTGACCGGTCGAGGCTGCGCAAGCCGGACAAGAACGCACAGCCTTCCGAGTGCAACCGGTACTCCCGATCAACGATTACCCACACCGTCGTTTCGTCCGACGGCAATACCGCCCGCTCCGCCCGGAAACTCGGATCGGACAGTTCTAATGTCCCCAACGTGCCTCACACCCCTCCGATACTTGTCAGCCACATCGCTCGGACCCTACGTGGCCTACATGCCTGAGTCAGATTCGGAGCTGAAGATAAGCCGTCGTTCGCCCGCCTGCAGAAGCGGATGAACACCCTGCGCCCGACCACCGCACTGCAACGGCAGGTACCGGTCACCTTCCTCCCGTTCGATGTGCTCCGGCTCGACGGGGACGACCTGATGGGTGCCCCGTACCTCGATCGCCGCGTCGCCCTCACCGACCTCGGTCACCAACTCCAGGGCGCCGGTCTCCCCATCCAGGTCCCGCCACATTGGGAAGGCGTCGAGGGTGCTGTCATGCTCGAAGCGGTCCGCAGATCGGGTATGGAAGGTGCTGTGTTCAAACGTGTTTCGTCGATCTATCTACCCGGTCAGCGTACCCGGGCGTGGCGGAAGGTGTTGATCCGTACGCGGGTGAGCTGCTTGGTGCTCGGGTGGATTCCTGCCGGCGGGATGCAGCGCAACATGGTTGGCGCCCTCGTCCTCGGCGCCTACGACGACCGGGGCGCACTCCGGTATGTAGGGCATGTCGGGACCGGCTTTACTCAGGCTGGGCGCCGGCAGCTGGGTGAGCAACTGGCCGCCCTCGAACGTCCCACCAGCCCGATCGCGGCCGAGTTCACGGCCGCGGCCGCGGAACAGCGCGGTGTAGTGCGGTGGGTCGACCCGATTGTGGTGGTGGACATAGATGTCCGCGAGTACGGGCCCGGAGGACTCCGGCACCCCTCGTACAAGGGGCAACGACCCGATCTCGACCCGGAAGGGGTCTTCGTGCCCGAATCGTAGAAGACGTCTTCAGCTGAGGAGGAGTAGTAATGATGTCGCTGCAGGAGTTCGTGTGGTGGTTGCTCGGGGACTCGGTGTGGTACGTCCCCATTCCGGGCTTTCGGGAATGGATGGCTTCGGATAGCGCGTGGTGCGAGCGAAGAGAAGCCGCTGTCGCCTTCCCCGGTGACAGCGGCTTCGTTTCCTTCCCAGGAACTCTACGCAATGTAGGTCTTACCCGGTCAGGAAGACGGTGCCGGTCATATCGCCTCTCGGCAAGTGGTCGCTCGCAGCGACGATTCTGATGTGGTACCCGGGGTATGTCCCGCCACCGTCAGCCTCTTCAACGACCAGGTGCCGGGTGATATTCCGGCCAGTGCGGTCCGCAGGGGTCAGAACGGCGGCCACATCCCGGGGTTGGCGGGATTCGCATAGGGAAACAGGACACCCCAGAACGGCCACAACCAGGGCATATGGAAGGGGGAGAAGCGCCCCGGATCGCAGACTATGGCACGTTCCTCCGGCAGGTTGGCCCCGACCCACCCCCGAGGCTAATGCGTCCGTCACCGCGCTCGCGTCGGTCATGGCGTGTTAGATCGGGGCAGAAGATGTGACCAGGAGGGATGAACGTGTGCGGCCGCTACGCCAGTACCACCACAGACAAGGAACTGCGCTCGATCTTCCACGTCGACGAGGTCGTCGGTGACGAGCTGCGCCCGTCCTACAACATCGCCCCGACCCAGCAGATCCGGGCGGTCCTCGAGCGGGCGCCGCGGGAGGAGCCGGACGCGGCACCGGTGACACAGCTCAGGACGCTGACCTGGGGCTTGGTGCCATCGTGGTCGAAGGAAGCCAAGCTCGGCCGCCTGATCAACGCACGCTCGGAGTCGGTGACCGAGCGCCCCTCGTTTCGGGCCGCGGCCTCGAAACGGCGGTGCTTGTTGCCCGCCGATGGGTACTTCGAGTGGGAGAAACGCGACGGCAAGAAGATCCCACATTATTTGCACGGCGACGGGGTGCTCGCGATGGCCGGCCTGTACGAGCTGTGGCGGGACCGTGAGCTGCCCGAGGACGACCCGAACGCCTGGCTGTGGACGGCGACCATCTTGACCCGGCCGGCCACCGATGCGTTCGGACGCATCCACGACCGCTGCCCGGTGGTGTTGCCGGAGACGTTCCAGGAGCACTGGCTCGACCCAACCCTCACCGACAAGGACGACGTCCAAGCGCTACTCGCGTCGGTGCCCGATCCGGTCCTGCAGACCTACGAGGTCAGTACCGCGGTGAATTCCCCGCGCAACAACGGACCGGACTTACTGACGCCCGTGGCCTGACTCCGCAGCCGGATCGCGTTTCCCCGATCCGACGGGAGCCCCGACGACTTGCAACCTGACCGATACGACCTCGGTTCCGGCGATGGCGATCGACGTCGCAGCCAGCCAGAAATTCGCGTGACCAGCAGAAATGACACGTCCCCCTGCTCCGGGATCTGTGCACTGGTAGTGTGGTCGCCGCGCTCCCACCCGGGAGATTCCTGAGGTCTGTTGTGGTCGGCTTCAGAAGTGGCAATGAGCTTGTGGCACAACTGTATCCATGTGCTGCACGCGTCCCCGGGTGGAACAACCGACTCGATTCCGCCCCAGGGCGCCGTTCTCGTATTCAGAGCAGCGGCGACTGACTGTCTGTGGCAAGGGGGGATGGATCGAGACGGATGGAGGAACCGCATGAGCGAGCAGCGTGGACGTGACTTCAAGGTCGCACCCTTCGGAGGGCGTGCAGATCGAACACCCGAGGAAGCGAAGCCCGCAGACCGTGGTCCAGCTCTCGGCCGACCTGCCGGGTCAGGCCGTCGTGGGAATGGTGATCTCGGCTCTGCCGTCGATGGCCGATAGTTGGTAATGCGGGCAGGTGACCACCTGCCGAGGAACGGGAATCGCCTGACGGTCGGTGTCGACGTAGAGGCGGTATGCGAGCTGCCCGCGTCGATGGCTGCCGGTGCCTGGGTCGACGGCGCCGAGGAAGTACCCCTGCGCGTTGTCAACGGTTGAGAAGATCGCCCGCGCCCACTCGGCAGCCTCCGCGGGCGGCAGATACCGCGGCACGCCCGTCTGCGCGTCGACGGTGTGCACGATGACCGTAACGGCGAACCCGGCCGCCGCGGGAAACCACTGCTCGGCCGCGACGTCGAACGGTGCGATGGACGTGTGAATCTGCAGCTCGATGTCCGTTCCGGTGCGCGCCGCCGCTGTGATGATGTGGGGATCCGCCGAAGCATCCTGTACAGCCAGGTTCGGCAGCGCCTGGTGGCTGTCGGTGCGGATGCTGCCTGGATCAGCGGACATGGGGCAAGGGTACGGGCCGCGGAATGCTGCTCACCCCGGGCAGGACAAGGCAGCCGAGTGTCAGGTCGCCGGTACCGCCTCGCCTGCCGCGGTGAGCGCGCGGAGCGCCACTGCACCGATGGGCTCGCTTGCCTGCATCGGTACGACCGCGACCCGCGGGTACGCTGCGGTGACGGCGCCGATCTCCTCCAGTTCGGTCGCGGCCCGCTGCCGCAGCAACGGCGACGTCGGATGGGCGGCGGCGAGGGAGTTGTTGACCACCCACGCCCACGGCTCGATCCCCGCGCGCTGCAGGTCCGCTTGCAGGCCTTCGGCCTCGAGGCGGGGGGTGGTTTCGGCGAGGGTGACCAGCAGGACCTTCGTCTCCTCCGGGTTCTGCAACCGCATCAACGGGGTGGTGAAATTCGAGTTGTCACCCATCTGGCGGGCGATCTCCCGGTGGTAGGACCCGGTGGCGTCGAGCAGCAGCAGGGTGTGCCCGGTGGGGGCGGTGTCGACGACGACGAACCGGCGCCGCGATTCGTGGATGATCCGGGAGAAGGCCTGGAAGACGGCGACCTCTTCGGTGCACGGCGAGGCCAGGTCCTCGGCCAGGGTGGCGCGGCCCTGCTCGTCGAGGGTGGCGCCCTTGGTCGTGAGGACCCGCTGCCGGTACTGATCGGTGGCCTCGGCCGGGTCGATCCGCGAGACCTGCAGGCCCGCGAGGTGCCCGTCGAGGGTGTCGGTCAGGTGGGCGGCCGGGTCGGTGGTGGTCAGGTGCACCTGGTGCCCGCGCTGGGCGAGGGCGACGGCGATCGCGGCGGCGAGGGTGGTCTTGCCGACCCCGCCCTTGCCCATGCACATGATCAACCCGTGCCCGTCGTCGGCGAGTTCGTCTACCAGCGCGGACAGCGGCGCCTGCGGCACGATCACCTCGGGAGCCGGAACCGTCGGTGCGGCTGCGGAGTTCGGGGTCATGAGGGTGTCGAGGGCGGCGATGCCGACCATGTTGGTGGCCTTGAGCTCGACCAGGTCGAGCGGCAGCCCGGCCAGTTCGGTGGGCAGGTCGGCGAGCGCGGCCTGCTCCCGCAGGTAGATGGCGGCGGCCAGCTCGTCCCCGGGCTCAGGGGTGGGGAAGACACCGTTGATCACCACGTGTTGGCGGGTGAGCCCGATGTCGGCGAGTTCGGTGTGGGTGCGGGCGATCTCGGCGAGCGGGGACCGCTGCGCCCGGGCGACCAGCACCAGGCGGGTCCGCTGGGGGTCGGCGAGGGCGGCGACGGCGCCCTCGTAGATGCTGCGCTGCTTGTCGAGCCCGGACATCGGGCCCAGGCAGGAGGCGTCGCCCTTGCCCTCGTTGAGGAAGTCGGTCCACGATCCGGGCAGTTGCAGCAGCCGGATGGTGTGCCCGGTGGGGGCGGTGTCGAAGAGCACGTGGTCGAACCCGGTGACGGTGTCGTGGTCGGTGAGCAGGGCGGTGAATTCGTTGAACGAGGCGATCTCGGTGGTGCACGACCCGGACAGCTGCTCGGTGATCGACGCCAGTTCCTTCTCCGGCAACAGCCCCCGCACCGGTCCGATGATCCGTTCCCGGTAGGTGTCGGCGGCCTGCTCGGGGTCGATCTCCAAGGCCGACAGGCCCGGGACGGCCGCGACCGGGGTGACGGTGTTGCCGATGGTCAGCCCGAACACCTGCCCGACGTTGGAGGCCGGGTCGGTGCTCACCAGCAGCACCCGCTTACCCGCGCGCGCCAGGGAGATGGCGGTGGCGCAGGCGATGGAGGTCTTCCCGACCCCGCCCTTACCGGTGAAGAACAGGAAGCGGGGCGGAGTGTCGAGGAACTTCATGAGCGGTTCAGAGCCTTTCAGCAGCAGCTGGTGCCGCTGGTGTCGGTGGGGGCGCAGCAGGACCCGGCGTCGGCGGTGTCGGTGAGCCCGAGCATCGCAATCCCGGCCGGAGCCGCGGCCGCGGTGGTGGTGTCGGCGCTGATGCCGGCCCACTTGGAAAGCTGGGCACGGTCCGGGTAGCGGCCGGTGATCGCGGTGATCCCGTCGACGAGCACCAGTGGTAGCCCCTCGGATCCGGAGACCTGCAGGAACGCCTTGACCGGTTCGCGCTCGGCGAACGCGAGCGGTTCGCTGGCCAGGTTGAATCGGGCGATGTCCCCGCCCTGGGAGCGGACCCAGTCCAGGTCGGCGGAGAAGGTGACCAGCGCCTGGTCGACGTCGTCACCGCAGACACCGGTGTTGCAGCACAGGGCGGGTTCGAAAACTTCGATGGTGGACACGGTTGCTCCTCGGGCGGTTCAGGATTCGGTTGTGGTCAGCTGGTCAGCTGGTCGGCGAGCCGAGTGACGCGGGCGGTGATGTCGTCGCGGACCAGGCGCATCCGCTCGATGCCGTCGATGCCGCGCTCGGACGGCTCATCGGTGTCCCAGTTCTCGAACCGGGTGCCCTCCACCGGGTCGACGCGGGCCTCCCGGCCCAGGGTGACCACCAGATCGACGTCCCGGACCAGCTCCGGGGCGACCAGTGTCGGGGTTTCCCCGGTGATGTCGACCCCCACCTCGAGCAGCGACTCCGCCGACAACGCGTTGACAGCGGTGCCTGGTTTGGTGCCGGCGGAGTACACATCGACGGATTCGCCGGCTGCTTTGCGCATCAGCCCGGCGGCCATTTGGGACTTGCCGCCGTTCTTCACGCACACGAACAACACGGAGGGCTTACTCATGGTGGTCACCCGGTTCAGGCGGTGGCGGGGACGAGTTCGGCGATCAGCGCCTCGACCTTGGCCTTGATCTCGTCGCGGATCGGGCGGACCGCGTCGACGCCGCGGCCGGCCGGATCCTCGAGGACCCAGTCCCGGTAGCTGGTGCCGGGGAAGACCGGGCAGGTGTCACCGCAGCCCATGGTGATGACCACGTCGGAGGCCTGCACCGCGTCGACGGTGAGAATCTTCGGGGACTCGGCGCTGATGTCGATGCCGAGTTCGGCCATCGCCTCGACGGCGGCCGGGTTCACCTGATCGGCCGGGGCGGATCCGGAGGAGCGGACCTCGATCTGGTCACCGGCGAGGTGGGCGAGGAATCCGGCGGCCATCTGGGAGCGGCCGGCATTGTGGACACAGACGAACAGGACGCTGGGTTTCGAAGTCACGAGGAAAGAACCTTTCCGGCGGTCGTGAAGCGGGAGCGCAGCGCCAGGGACACATAGACCAGGCCGACGAGGACGGGGACCTCGATCAGCGGGCCGACGACACCGGCCAACGCCTGCCCGGAGGTGGCGCCGTAGGTGGCGATGGCCACGGCGATGGCGAGTTCGAAGTTGTTGCCCGCGGCGGTGAACGCCAGGGTGGTGGTGCGTTCGTAACCCAGTCCCATCGCCGCGCCGAGGGCGTAGCCGCCGCCCCACATGATCGCGAAGTACGCCAGCAGCGGGATCGCGATGCGGACGACGTCCCACGGCTGGGAGGTGATCTGCTCACCCTGCAGGGCGAAGAGGATCACGATGGTGAACAGCAACCCGTACAGCGCCCACGGCCCGATCCGGGGGATGAACTTTGTCTCGTACCAGGTGCGGCCCCTGGCCTTTTCGCCGAAGCGGCGGGTCAGGTAGCCGGCGAGCAGCGGGATGCCCAGGAAGATCAGCACCGACTTCGCGATCTGCCACGGCGAGGTGTCGATGGTGGTCTGCTCGAGGCCGAGCCAGCCGGGCAGAACCGAGAGGTAGAACCAGCCGAGGACGGCGAACATGATCACCTGGAACACCGAGTTGATCGCGACCAGCACGGCGGCTGCCTCGCGGTCACCGCAGGCGAGGTCGTTCCAGATGATCACCATGGCGATGCAGCGGGCCAGGCCGACGATGATCAGGCCGGTGCGGTACTCGGGCAGATCCGGCAGCAGCAGCCAGGCCAGGGCGAACATCAGCGCCGGACCGAGGACCCAGTTCAGCACCAGTGAGCCGATGAGGAGCTTGCGGTCGCCGGTGACGGTGTCGAGCCGGTCGTAGCGGACCTTCGCCAGCACCGGGTACATCATGATCAGCAGGCCGAGGGCGATCGGCAGCGAGATGCCATCGATCTCGACGGCGGACAGCGCGTCGCCGAGCCCGGGGATCATCCGGCCCAGGAGCAGACCGGCGACCATGGCGACGCCGATCCACACCGGCAGGAACCGGTCGAGGGTCGAGAGCTTGCCGACAACGGCGGGGTGATCGGTGGTGGTTACCTCACTCATGCCGGTACCTCCGCCGCGCACGCCGCGGAGGGGACGACCGGTCCGCTCTCGGTGAGCAGCACGGCGGACAGCTGCTGCAGCGCGGAGGGGATCACCCAGTAGTAGACCCAGGTGCCGCGGCGTTCACAGTCCAGCAACCCCGCCGACCGGAGGACTTTCAGGTGATGCGAGATCGTCGGCTGGGACAGATCGAACGTTTCGGAGATGTCGCACACGCACGCCTCACCGCCGGCATGGGACGCGACCAGGCTCAACAGCCGAAGCCGTACCGGGTCACCGAGCGCCTTGAACATCCGGGCCAGATCCCCGGCCCAGTCCTCGGTCAGCGGTTCCCGTACCAGCGGCGAGCAACACGCACCGCTCTCCGACACCTCTTGTTTCGACATACGTCGATATTGACAGACGTCTAATTAGTAAGCAAGCGAACATACGGTGAACGCGGTAGCCGAGGAGTCGGTGGGGTCAGTCGAGGGTGAGCTGGTCGCGGTGGAAGTCGAAGTGCTTGCCCGGGTACCGGTAGACCTGTTCGAGGGTCATGGTCTCGGTGAAGAACGGATCCCAGCGCACCGGGAATGCCATGCTGCGCCGCAGATTCGTCTCGGATTCCTTCGCCAGCGAGCGTTGCAGCTTGCCGATGACGCGGTCGCACTGGCGGCCCATCCGGCGGCGATTGAACACGGTCGCCGCCGCGCACGATCCGAGGTAGTTGATCTCGTGGAACACCGGTGTTGTCGTGTCCAGGGCGCGGGCGAATCCGCGGCCGATCGGGTCGGGCAGCCGGGAGAACGCTCGGACCAGCACCAGGAGTCGGCGTACCACCATGTAGCCGAACACCATGTGGAACAGCAGCTGTTCGTTGGTCCAGCGGGTGCCGTTCGAGCGGCGGTCGAAATCCCCCGGCGAGGCGCTGCCCAGGAGTTCGTGCAGCGCCCGGCGGGCGCGTTCGAGGTCGGCGGCGATTTCTGTGCGATCGACCGGACACTGATCGGCCATGGCGACCTCCTTGCCCGCGGTTGCCTATCCAGTCTGCCGCGGAAGTCGCCGCGGCACCCACCTTTGTTAGATACCCCACGGGGTACTTGCATACCCCAGGGGGTATCAGGCAGCCTGGTCGTATCGCAGTGAAGTTCCCTGCCCAGGAGGAGAGCGGATGATTCTCGAGCAGTACTACATCGAATGCCTGTCGCACGCGTCGTACCTGATCGGCGACGAAGCGACGGGTCGGGCGGTCGTGGTCGACCCACGCCGGGACGTCACCGAGTACCTCGACGACGCGCGCCGGTATGGGCTGACCATCGAGGGCGTGATCAACACCCACTTCCACGCGGACTTCGTCTCCGGGCACCTGGAATTGCTGGAGGCGACCGGCGGCTGGATCGGCTTCGGGGATGCGGCGCAGACCGAGTACCCGATCCGCCGGTTGGCGCACGGCGAGCATCTCTCACTGGGCGAGGTCGACCTCGAGGTCCTGGCCACCCCGGGGCATACCTGGGAGTCGATCAGCCTGCTGGTGCGCGAGACCCCGGGCGCGGTCCCTGCCGCGGTGCTGACCGGGGATTCACTGTTCATCGGCGATGTCGGCCGCCCGGACCTGGCCAATCTCGGGGGCGGCAGCACCACCGACCTGGCCCGCGCGATGTACCGCACCATTCATCGGGTGCTGTTGCCGCTGCCGGATGCGGTGACGGTGCTGCCCGCGCACGGCGCCGGGTCGTCCTGCGGGAAGAATCTGTCGGCAGAGCTGACCTCGACCATCGGGGAGCAGCGCCGCACCAATCCGTCGGTGCAGCCGATGAGCGAAGCGGACTTCGTCGCCTTGATCACCGACGGCCAACCGGCGGCGCCGGCGTACTTCGCGGTCGATGCCGCCCTGAACAAGGCCGCTCGCCCGGTCCTCGATCAGCACCGCCGGGTTCCCGCGGTGACCGCGGCCAAGCTGCGTGCCGCGCTCACGGCCGGGGTCCGGGTGCTTGATGCCCGCAGCGTCGCCGATTTCACCGCCGCGCACCTGCGCGGATCGGTGAACGTCGGTTTCGACGGCCGGTTCGCCGAAACCGGTGGGATGGTCGCCGACATCGGTGAGGACATCGTGCTGATCACCTACCCCGGGCAGGAGCAGGACGCGGCCATGCGGCTGGCCCGCATCGGCTCCGACGCGGTGATCGGCTACTTCAACACCGCCGCCGACGGGACGTTCCCGGGTGGGCTAGCCGATCTCGTCCGGACAGCGCCGCGGACCACCGTCCCCGAACTCGACAGCCTGCTGGCCGACGGCGCGATCACGTTGATCGACATCCGCAATCCCGGCGAACGCGACTTCGGTGTGATTCCGGGATCGGTGCCGATCCCGTTGCCGCAGCTGCGCTCCCGCGTCGGCGACCTGCCGGGCGACAAGCCGATCGTGGTGCACTGCGCCGGCGGATGGCGGTCGAGCGTCGCCGCCTCACTGCTCCGCGCCCACGGGATCGAGCAGGTCAGCGACCTCGTCGGCGGCTACAACGCCTGGGCCGACCAGTCGACGCCGGCCTGACCTTCTCCGCTCTCCCGCACACCCGATGTGCCCGGCGCCCGAACCCGGCGGCGGGTGTGGCGGTGCCGGAAGCGGCTGCGCCGCACAGAATCTCCCCGGGACATACCGGGGTTGCACCAACACCCTTGATTTTTACCAGGAGGACTGATCATGTGTTATCCCGTCGAGTGCCGCCGATGCGGAAAAACGACCTGGGGAGGCTGCGGCCGGCACGTCGACGATGTCATGCAGTCGGTGCCGGCATCCGAGTCCTGCTCCTGTGCGGCGGTGCCCTCCGAGACCGTGCCGCGGGCCGGGTTCTTCGGCTCCCTCTTCCGCCGCTGACCACTACACACCCACCCCGCGCCGCCGGGCACGAGATGACTCTTCGACTCCCGAGGAGGAGCCGGTGACGATTGCGCTGGCCCTGACGCTCGGGGCCGTCATCGGCATCCTGCTCGGCCTCCTCGGTGGCGGCGGATCGATCCTTGCCGTCCCGGGCCTGGTGTACGGGCTCGGGATTCCGCTCGAGCAGGCGGTGCCGATGTCGCTGCTCGTGATCGGCGCCGCCTCGCTGTTCGGGGCCGCACCGAAGATCCGGGCGGGGCAGATCCAGTGGCGGGTCATGGCGGTCTTCGCGATCACCGGTGTCGCGGCCGCCTTCGCCGGCAGCGCGGTGAACCGGCTGCTGCCGCCCGCGGTCACGATGGGAGGGTTCGCGGTGGTGATGATCGCCTCCGCGATCCGGATGCTGTCGAGCACCGAGAGCGTCGGGACCGCCTGCCGCGCAGACGGCGCCTCGGCCATCGACTGGCGCCGCTGCACATCCCGCTCCGTCCCGGCGGGACTCGGTGTCGGCTTTCTGACCGGGCTGTTCGGGGTGGGCGGCGGTTTCCTCATCATCCCCGCCCTGGTCCTGCTGCTCGGGGTGCAGATGGCCGTCGCGGTGGGGACGTCACTGCTGATCGTCGCCGTGAACTCCGGGGCGGGGCTTATCGCCTACCTCGGTCATCTGCGCCTGGACTGGGCGCTGGTGGCGGCGTTCAGCGTGACCGCCGTCGGTGGGTCGCTTCTCGCGGGCCGGTACGGCGGGCACGTCGACAAGGCCCGGCTGCAGCGGTGGTTCGCCGTCCTGATCGTCGCGGTGGCCGGTCTCGTCCTGATCGAGGTGCTCGTGCTGCGCTGACCCGCACTCGCGAGCGGCCGGCGCGGCCACTCATATACCCCGGGGGGTAGCCTGGGGCAGGTTATTTCTTTCATGGAAGGATTCGTCATGGTCGGTGACGACGACAGTGTGGCATTGGTGCTCAACAGGCTTCGGCGGGCGCACGGACAGCTCGCGGGGGTGATCTCGATGATCGAGCAGGGCCGTGACTGCAAGGACGTGGTCACCCAGCTGGCCGCGGTGTCGCGGGCGCTGGACCGGGCCGGGTTCAAGATCGTCGCTTCCGGTCTGCGGGAGTGCCTGACCGGCAACACCGCCGAGAACGCCGAGCCGATGACCGAAGCCGAGCTCGAGAAGCTGTTTCTGGCGTTGGCCTGACCGGGCGCCGCGCACGGCGGGACCGATGACGATCGGGACAGCGCCCGGCACTGCGACCCCTCGGCGTTCGGGGCGCGATAAGCGGCGTGTCAGCCCGCGGGTGCGGGAGCCGGGGCAGGTTCGACCGGAGCCGGGGCGGGCGGAAGTTGCGCGGGATCAGCGACCGACGGCAGCGGGGGCACTGGTGCGTCGGCGTCGTTGTAGGTCTTGAGGACCGTGGTGACGATGCCGGTGAGCTCGTTGAAGATCAGGGAGCCGTTCTCGAAGTCGGCGCGCCGGCCACCGGGGATCGGGTACTCGTCGGAGGTCGGCAGGCCGATTTCGCCGGTGTCGGCGCCGAGGTTCTGCCAGGTCTTGAAGATTTCGCCGAGCACCGACCACACGCCGGTGGTGGAGGTGTAGACGGCGCCGTGGGTGAACTTCGCGGCGCTGTTGCCGGCCTTGGCCTGCAGCAGTCCGGTGATCGCCGGGCCGAGTCTGCCGGTGTCGCCGCCCTCGGCGACCCATTTCTGTGCGACCGGGGACGGGTCGGTGAGCCGGAGCAGTTCGGTGACCAGGGCCGGGATTCCGGCGCCGAGACTCGAGCTGGCGTCGGTGCCGGGACCGCCGGACGGCGCCGGGGTATCGCCATCGCCGGATGGTGCCGGGGTGTCGCTCGCCGGTGCACCCGACGCGAGGGAGGCGTTGCCGCCGTCGAGGTGGGCCGCGGCGATCTGCCGGATCTCGTCCATGTGCCGGTACCCGGCGTCGCCGTTGCAGCTGGTGTTGCCGACGTCGCGGTGCGCGAAGATGATCGGCAGGTCGACCGCTTCCCCCTGCGCGTAGGGGGTGAATTCGGTGCCCTCGGAGTACATGGTGGTGTGGCCGAGCGGGTCGAGGCCCGCCTTGCCCAGCTTCCAGCCGAGGAACTTGCCGACCGAGTCGATCGTGGCCTGCGGCGGATCCTCCGAGGAGAAGTTGCCCATCATCGCGATACCGGTGGTGTTTTCGTTGAACCCGCCGGCGTGGGCGCCCTGGACGGGACGGTCGAGACCGCCGGCGCGGCCCTCGAAGATCTGGCCGTACTTGTCGACGAGGACGTTGTAGCCGATGTCGCACCAGCCGAGTGTCTGGGCGTGGTAGGCGTAGATTCCGCGGACGATCTCCGCGGACTCGGCCTTCGAGTAGTCGTTGCTGCCGTCGGTGTGGTGCACGATGGCGCCGCCGATGAAGTCGTCGTAGTCGGGGTCCTGGCAGCGGATGGACTCGTCGGCCCCCCACTGCTGGCGGCTGATGACCTTGGGACCGCCGCTGTCGAGCGGGCTCGCGATGTCGCCGAGGGTGGCGTCGCCGGGTCCGCTGCCGGGTTCGATCAGCACGGCGGTGACGTCGTCGTTGCCGGTCTGCGCGGGCTGCCCGCGCAGGGGGGTGTTGACCGAGGCGGGGGTGTACCCGAGCGGCGCCGCGCCCGCAGGCGCGGGAGCCGGTGCCGGGGCGGGTGTGGGGACGGGGACCAGCGCTTCCCCGGGTGTCGCCGGGACGGCGGGAAGTCCCGGAACGGCCGCGGCCGCCTGATTCGTGAGCGGGGTGAGGATCTGGATCGCCTTGGTGAGGCCGACGTACACGGGCTCGGTGGCGACCTTGCCGCCTGCGGCGGCCTGGTCGGTGCGCCGGGTGTCGATCGTGTCTGGGGACAGCCACTGTCCCCAGGTGCCGTCCGCCTGCAACGCGCGCACCTTCGACTCGGCGGAGGCCGCGGTCTGCGAGGTGAGCGCCACCATGCTGAACGGGACGTCGCGGGTCAACTCCTTCACGACCGCGCCGGGCTGCTGATCGGCGGGCGGCGCGAGCCTCGGATCGGACACGTCACCGGGCGCGGGCACCTTCAGTGGGATCTGCAGGTTCGGCAGCTGGAGGCCGCCGGGCAGCTGCAGGTTGCTCGGGATCTCAATCGTGTCGGGAAGCTTGATGTTCCGGAGATCGCCGATGTTGACGTCGGGCAGGTTCAGGCCGGTCAGTTCCTTCAGGGGGATCACGATGTCCGGGATTTGGGACAGGGCGACCTGGGCGATCTGCGTGGATACCGTGGTGGCCTGGGACTCGTTCGCCGAGCGCACTCCGGCCGGGGTGCTGGTGAGGCCGTAGACCGCGACGGGACTGGCGACGGCCACTGCCGCGATTGCCGCGACAACGAGTGAAGGACTCCGGCGGCGGTACAAGGGCACTCCTCGGTTGCAGTTTCCCGAACATCGGACCGTGCGAGGTTGGTGCGTGGAGCTGGACGAATGTCTTGTTCTCCGAACAGCATCCGCTCCAGAAGCGGCCCCTGCGACCGGCGCCCGCCGGTCTTGATCACTCAGGCCACTCTAGTCACAGCAGGCGCAACATTCAATCTGAGGTTGAGACTTTGGGGGTTGCGCGCCGGTGGTGACGTGGCCGGTCAGGTGTGGGCGGGACCGATCGCCGTCGGCGCGCCGCGGCGGGGCAGGGCGGCCGCGGTCAGGGCCGCACCGGTGGCGGTGACGGCCGCGCTCACCAGCAGCACCGTGGTCAGGCCGTCCAGGAACGCGTCGACCGGGGTGGCGGCGTGGTGCCCGGCGAGCAGGCTGCCGAGCACGGCGACCCCGAAGGCGCCGCCGACGTAGCGGAAGGTCATGGTGATCGCGATGCCGGAGCCGGACCGTTCGGGGGGCAGGACACCGAGGACGGCGTCGACGGCCGGGGCCAGTGCCGCTCCGACGCCCGCCCCGGTGACGGCGAGCCAGGTGGCGGTCAGGGGGTAGCCGGTGGCCGCGTCGGTGGTGGCGCCGAGGGTCAGGCCGGCGGTGGCCAGGAGCAGTCCGCCGGCGACCGGGACGCGGACACCGCACAGCGCGGCGAGGCGCTCGCCGAGCGGTGCGCCCACGACGATGCCGCCGATGACCGGCAGCAACCGCAGTCCGGTGCCGAAGGCGTCGTAGCCGCCGACCAGGTGCAGGTACTGGGGCACCACGAACAGCAGCCCGAGCAGCGCGAAACTGGCCAGCGCGGCGGCGACGCTGCCCCAGACGAACAGTGGCTCACCGAACAGGGGCAGGTCGATGATCGGGTGCCGGGTGTGTCGTTGCCACCAGACGAACACCGCCACCAGCGCGGCGCCCCCGGCCAGGGCGGCGACGGTGACCGGATCGGTCCAGCCCCGGGTGGGTGCCTCGATCACCCCGTAGACCACGGCCACGAGCCCGGTGGTGGCCAGCACGGCGCCGAGGACGTCGACCGGGCGTGGGTCCGGGTCCCGGAACTCGGGGATCAGCAACGCGGTGGCCACCAGCGCGGCCGCCGCGACCGGCACGTTGATCAGGAAGATCGACCCCCACCAGTAGTGGTCGAGCAGCCAGCCGCCGATCAGCGGGCCGAGCGGGATGCCGGCACCCATCGCGGCGATCACCACCGACAGCGCCTTCGCCCGCTCGCGGGGCTCGGGGAACAGCACCGGCAGCGTCGCGAGGGCGATCGGGGTGAGCACCGCGGCCCCCAGACCCATCACCGCGCGGGCCGCGATCACCGGCCCCGCGGTGTGCGCCGCCGCCGCCACCAGCGAGCCGGCCGCGAACAGGGCCAGCCCGGCCAGCATCGACCGCCGGTGACCGTAGCGGTCGCCGAGCGCCCCGCACGGCAGCATCAGGCCGGCGAACACCAGCACGTAGGCGTTGACCATCCACTGCAGCTCCGCGGTGCCGGCACCGAGATCCGCGGCGATGGTGGGCAGCGCCACGTTGAGGATGGTGATGTCGAAGCCGAGGGTCAGGACCGCCAGCGTCAGCGGCAGCAACGCCCACCACCGGCGGCGTTCGGGTGTGCTCATGAGCCGCTCCTCCACCGATGAACCCGACGATGGCGATATCATCGCCGACGAGCGATGTAACTATCGAATACGTTATCATCGCCGTATGACGATTGATAGTGATGGGTGCCTGGTCTCCGGCACCGGCTCGACATTGGATGCGGCGGTGGCGTTGTTCCACAGCCTCTCCGACGGCACCCGGCTGGCGATCGTGCGGCGCCTCGCCGACGGGGAGGCGCGGGTGGCGGACCTGGTGGGTGAGCTCGGGATGGCGCAGTCGACGGTGTCGGCGCACATGGCGTGCCTGCGGGACTGTGGTCTGGTGCAGGGTCGCCCGCAGGGCCGGCAGGTGTTCTACTCGCTGACCCGCCCGGAGCTGCTGGACCTGCTGGCGTCGGCGGAAACCCTGCTCGCCGCCACCGGGAACGCGGTGGCGCTGTGCCCGAACTACGGCACCGACGCCGGTACCGGCCCGGGGGTGTCCGCATGAGCGACGCCTGCGGCTGCGGCCACGACGAACCCCGCCCCGAGGGCGAGGAGGAGCACGAACCGGAAAAGTTGTGGCAGATCACCGAGATCCGGGCCGCGGCCGCCGCCGGGGTGCTGCTTTTGGCCGGGTTGATCGTCGGCTGGGTCGGCGGACCCGATCCGGTGACGTTGGCGCTCGAAGCTCTCGCGTTGGCCGTCGCCGGGTATACCTTCGTCCCCTCCACCCTCAAGCGGCTGGCCAAGGGCAAGATCGGCGTCGGCACCCTGATGACGATCGCCGCGGTCGGCGCCGTGATCCTCGGCGAGGTCGGCGAGGCCGCGATGCTGGCGTTCCTCTTCGCGATCAGTGAGGGCCTCGAGGAGTACGCGGTCACCCGTACCCGCCGCGGCCTGCGCGCGCTGCTGTCCCTGGTCCCCGACACCGCCACCGTGATCCGCGACGGCCGTGAGCAGACGGTGCCACCGGCCGAGTTGGCGCTCGGGGAGATCATGATCGTCAAACCCGGGGAACGGATCGCCACCGACGGCACCATCCGGGCCGGCCGCACCGCGCTCGACACCTCGGCGATCACCGGCGAATCCGTGCCCGTCGAGGCCGGCCCCGGCGACGAGGTGTTCGCCGGCTCCATCAACGGCACCGGCGTCCTCGAGGTCGAGGTGACCGCGGGCGCCGAGGACAACTCGCTGGCCAAGATCGTGAAGATCGTCGAGGCCGAACAGTCCCGCAAGGGCGAGGCCCAGCGCCTCGCCGACACGATCGCCAAACCCCTGGTCCCGACGATCATGGTCGCCGCCGCGATCATCGCCGCGGTGGGCAGCCTGCTCGGTGAGCCGCGGGTGTGGATCGAACGCGCGCTCGTCGTCCTCGTGGCCGCCTCCCCGTGCGCGCTGGCCATCGCCGTCCCGGTCACCGTCGTCGCCGCGATCGGCGCCGCCAGCAAACTCGGTGTCCTGGTCAAGGGCGGCGCCGCCCTCGAGGCCCTCGGCCGCATCCGCGGGATCGCGCTGGACAAGACCGGCACCCTCACCCGCAACAAGCCGGTCGTCATCGACGTCGCCACCACGAACGGTGCCACCCGCGACGAGGTGCTCGCGGTGGCCGCGGCGCTCGAGGCGCGTAGCGAACACCCCCTCGCCGCCGCGATCCTCGCCGCCGTCGACGACTACGCCCCGGCCGAGGACGTGGAGTCCGTCACCAGCGCCGGCCTGACCGGGCGCCTGCACGGCGCCGCCGTCCGTCTCGGACGACCGGGCTGGATCGAGCCCGGCCCCCTGGCCGACCAGGTGGAGCGGATGCAGCACGCCGGAGCCACCGCCGTGCTCATCGAACGCGACGGCCTGGTGCTCGGTGCCATCGCGGTCCGCGACGAGCTACGCCCCGAGGCCGTCGAGGTCGTCGCCGGGCTACACCGCGACGGCTACCACGTGGCGATGCTGACCGGCGACAACGAGCGCACCGCCCGCGCCCTGGCCGCCGATGTCGGGATCGACGAGGTGCACGCGGACCTGCGCCCGGAGGACAAGGCCCGCATCATCGACGACCTGCAAGGCCGGCGGTCGACGGCGATGGTCGGCGACGGTGTCAACGACGCCCCCGCCCTGGCGACCGCGGATCTCGGTATCGCGATGGGCGCGATGGGCACCGATGTGGCCATCGAAACCGCCGACGTCGCCCTGATGGGTGAGGACCTGCGGCACCTGCCGCAGGCCCTGGCCCACGCCCGCCGCTCACGCCGCATCATGCTGCAGAACGTCGGGTTGTCGCTGGCGATCATCACCGTCCTGATGCCGCTGGCCCTGTTCGGGGTCCTCGGCCTGGCCGCCGTGGTCCTGGTGCACGAGCTCGCCGAGATCGTGGTCATCGCCAACGGTGTCCGCGCTGGCCGCGCCCAGGCCCTCACCACCGGGTCGGTACCCGCCCCGGCGGCGGGGAAGGTCGAGGCCCGCACATGAGCGAGACAGCGGCTCGATCGACCCGCACGGGTTGGTCGCGGCGGGTTCTTGCGGTTCTCGGTGTCGCGCTCGCCGCCGCCGCACTGCTGGTCGAACCCGTTGCGCGCCGCGAACTTTCCGATGATCGCACCGTCGACCTGGGATTGCTGCAACTGAAGTTGGCGTACAACAGCGGTGTCGCGTTCAGCGTCGGCGACCAGCTGCCGGCCTGGATCGTCCTCGCGGTCACCGCCACCCTCACCCTCGGTGTCGGTATCTACGCGTGGCGCACCGTCCCCACCAGTTCGCTGGTGGGGACGGTGGGTTTCTCGGCGATCATCGCCGGAGCGGCCGCCAACGTGATCGACCGCGCCGTCGACGGGAAGGTCACCGACTACTTCCACACCGGCTGGTGGCCCACCTTCAACCTCGCCGACACCTACCTCACCTGCGGTGTCGTGTTGCTCATCGCATCACTGCTCTGGGAGTCCACCCACGCCCCCGCCGATCCCACGCCCGCGAAGGAGAGTGCGACATGACCGCCATGCCCGATCGCATCCGATCCGCCTACACCGCGGAGATGGCCGCCGCCCGCGACACGGCGGACGACAACGCGCGGTGGGCGCATCTCGAACGGGCGCACATCCTGTCCCAGCCCTACCCGTGGCCGCACACCCGCAACCACATCGCCATGCTCACCCTGGCGTTGCGGCAACGCGATCGCCGCGAGGCACTGGGGCAGGTGGTGCGGATCATCGTCGCCGCCCCCGACTCCGCCCTGGGCCGCTACCCCGAGGGCAACACCGGCCGCACCCGCGCCGGACTGAGAACCCCGATGCCGATGCCCGCCGACCTGGCCCGCCTCACCGGAACACGATGACGGCCGCCGACATTCGGCCGCCCCGCGGCCGCCGCCGGGGGCGGGGGTGATCGGCACCGTCGCCGCGGCGGTGGCGATGTTCGCCGGCACCAACATCGACGACATCGTCGTGCTGACCGTGCTGTTCGTCGCCTCCGCCAGCCAGGGTCGGCCGCGGGCGTGGCAGATCGTCGCCGGCCAGTACCTCGGCCTGATCACCCTCGTCGCGATCAGTGTGGTCGCCGCCCTGGGGTTGGTGATCGTGCCCGAGGACTGGGTCGGGCTGCTGGGGTTGCTGCCCCTGTCGCTGGGGATCTGGGGACTGATCCGGGGCCTGCGCGGCAACGGCTACGGTGAACCCGCGGTGGTGGCGACCGGGCTGGCCAGTGTCGCCGCCATCACCATCGCCAACGGCGCCGACAACATCGCCGTCTACACCCCGGTCTTCCGCACCCTCGGTGCGCCGCAGACCGCGGTCACCATCGCCGTGTTCCTGGTCTGCGTCGGGCTCTGGTGCGCCGCCGGCAGACTGCTCGGTACCCACAAGAAGGTCATCGCCACCCTCGAGCGGGTCGAGCACTGGCTCGTGCCCGCGGTGTTCATCGGCCTGGGCGTGATCATCCTGCTCGAATCCGGGGTGATCGGCCGCCTGTTCGAGGCGCTGACATGACCGATACCCGCTGGCGCGGCGGCGCCCTGATCCGGCCCGGGATCCTCGCGTTCGCCGGGTCGATCGGGACCACCACAAGCCACGCGCACCACGCCGTGCAGGTGATGACCGCAGACACACCGCTCACCGTCGCCGACGGATCCGGGGCCCGGCACTGCGGCACCCAGGTCGTCGTGCCACCCGACACCGCGCACCACATCGAGACCGGCGCCGCGCACGGCGTGGTGGTGTTCCTCGACCCGGACTCCGCGGCCGGCCGCGCCGCCGGTCACCGGGCCCACCGATACGGCTGGGCCGGCGGACCACCACTGCCCGCACCCGCCACCGTCGACGGCGATCTCGGTGCCCTGGTCGCCGCCGTGGTCGGCGCGCTGGTCCCGGATTCCGCACCCGCTCCACCGGCCCGGCACCCGTCGGTGACCGCGGCATTGGCGCTGCTGCCCGCGCTCGTCGCCGCCGGACCGGTCACCACCACCGACCTCGCCGCCCGGGTGGGTCTGTCTACCAGCCGGCTCACCCACCTGTTCGGCGCGCAGGTCGGGCTGCCGCTGCGCCGCTACGTGCTCTGGACCCGCCTGATGATCGCCGTCACCGAGGTCGGGGCCGGACGCGACCTCACCACCGCCGCGCACGCCGCCGGATTCGCCGACAGCGCCCACCTGACCCGCACCTGCCGGGACATCTTCGGGCTGCCCCCCTCGGCGCTGAGCCGCACCGTCACCTGGGACACCGACCCACCCCGGTAGCCGAATCGTTCAAGCCCGCACCCGGTCTCGGCGGCCACGATCAATCCATGCCCACCACCACGACCCACACCCCGGTGCACCAGCTGGCCCGCTACGGGTACGCACCGTTCCTGCTGATCGGGCTCAACGGCATCGGGTTCGCCCTCACCGCCGCCGGTGCTCCGAAAATCCTGCTGCTGCTGGTGCTGGCCACCGCGATCGGCGCGTCGTTCCTCGTCGAACGGGTCATTCCCTACGACCCGGAGTGGAATACCGACCACCAGGACACCACCCGGGACCGCATCCACGTCGCGGTGAACGAAACCCTCATCCTGGCCAGCGTCGCCGCGATCCCGGCGCTGGCCGCGATCGTGCCTGCCCCCGGGATCTGGCCGGATCGGTGGCCGCTGCTCCTGCAGGTGCTCGCCGCGATCCTGATCGCCGACCTCGGGATCACCCTGGTGCACCTGGCCAGCCACAAGATCGGGGTGTTGTGGCGGTTCCACGCCGTCCACCACAGCGTCACCCGCTTCTACGGCCTCAACGGGCTGATGAAACATCCCCTGCACCAAACCGTCGAAATGGCCGCCGGGGTCGCCCCGCTGATCCTGCTCGGGCTGCCCGTCGACGTCGCCTCCGTCCTCGCGCTCGCCGTCGCGATCCAACTGCTGCTGCAGCATTCGAACGCCGACTACCGTGTCGGGCCCGCCAGATATGTCCTCGCCCTCAACGCCGGCCACCGTTTCCACCACCTCAAATGGGCCGGCGTCGGCGACGTCAACTTCGGCCTGTTCACCCTGATCTGGGATCACCTGCTGCGCACCTACTCCTACGACCCGGCCCGCCGCTTCACCAGCGACCATCTCGGGATGGCCGCCGAACCCGACTACCCGACCGGCTACCTCCGCCAGCTGAGCTACCCCTTCACCTCCGAGGGCGCATGCCACCCCACCCCCACACCGAGTCCCTCGTCGGCCGACCCAGGAGATGCTGTCCGACACGCCATCAAGGGACCGCGAGCGATGTGAACGGCGTCTACTCCTCCAGTCCGTGGACGGGGCATCAGCCGAGGATGAGCTGGTCGCGGTGGAAATCGAAATGCTTGCCCGGGTATCGGTATACCTGCTCGAGGGTCATGAAGTCGGCGAAGAACGGATCCCAGCGCTGCGGGAAGTGCATGCCGCGGCGCAATGCGGCGTCCGATTCCTTCGTCAGGGAGCGCTGCAGCTTGGCGATGACGCGGTCGCAGTGCCAGCCCATCCGGTGGCGGTTGAACACGGTCGCTGCCATGCACGATCCGAGGTAGTTGATCTCGTGGAACACCGGGGTGGTCGCGTCGAGGGCCCGCGCGAACCGCCGGCCGATCCGGTCGGGCAGGCGGGAGACCGCTCCGAGTTCGTCAGCAGCTTCGTGACACCGATCTGATCACCAGGCTGCCGCGCGTCGAGCTGCGGCAATCGCCGTGCGACCAGGGGTTCCGGTAGTAATTACTCCCAGATCGATGCGCTCACCGCGGCCGGCTGCGAACGAATTTGGGTGGCAAGGTTTCGGGGAAACTGGCCCGGCTCCCGGAGTGGGACAGGTGCTTCGAGTACCTGCGCCGCGGCGACGAACTGGTGATCACCCGGCTGTCGCGGCCATTTCGGTCGGTGCGGCACATGACCGAACTCACCGCCCAGCTCGACGAGCGCGGCACCGACCTGATCGTGCTCAAACAGGGCGCATTGACACCCCCCCGCCCGGCGGTTCCTGTTCCACTCCTGTTCCACGTCATCGTTACGATGGACGAGATGTTCGCGGACCTGATCAGCGAAGGCACTCTCGAGGGCCTGGAATCAGCCCGGGCCCGCGGGCGGGTCGGCGGCCGGGCGCCGAGCATGACCGAGCTGCAGGTCTCGAGGCACGGGAGATGCAGATCACCGAAACCTTCGGTACCGCAAGACCATCTACCGCAATCTCGAACGCGGCAGCCGCCCGAGAAGCCGGCAGCTGTAGGACCGACGATCCCGGTGATCGAAAGCTAACTTGACCCTGTACCTGGGTACAGGGTCCAGAATGGCGGCATGCGCAGTAGTGAGCTGGCGACCCGCGCCGGAGTGAACGTCCAGACGCTGCGGTACTACGAACGCCGGGGCCTGCTGGCGCAACCACCGCGGTCACCGTCGGGGTATCGGGCCTACCCGCCCGACGCGGCGGCGGTGGTCCGGTTCATCAAACGAGCCCAAGACCACGGGTTCAGCCTCGACGAGGTCCAGGAGCTGTTGCACCTGGCCGAGGGCGGGCCCGAGGACTGTGACGCGGCGCGCGCTCTGGCCGAAGCGAGGATGGCCGCGCTGGCCGAGCGGATCGCCGACCTGCAACGCATGCAACGGTCCTTGTCCCAGCTGGTCGACACCTGCGAACGACCCCGCAGCGACCGCTGCTGCCCGCTGCTGCACACCCTGCACGACGACGATGGAGATCACCGATGAAACTGGAAATTCTGCAGATCCCCGACTGCCCCAACGTGCCTGTTCTCGTGGAACGCATCCGGCAGGCCACCGCCGGCCAGGCGCTCGACGTCGAGATCACCCATCGAGTGATCGACGACCAGGCCACGGCATCGGTGGCCGGGATGACCGGCTCACCCACGCTGCTCGTCGCCGGCCACGACCCCTTCGCCACCCCCGGCCAGGTCCCCGGCGTGTCCTGCCGCCTCTACCGGACCGAGGCCGGCGGCATTGACGGGTCGCCGTCGGTCGCTGCGCTGCGAGCCGCACTCGGACTCGAACCGCCCCCCATCGCTGCCGCGGACCCACAGGCAACGGCCGACTGTTGCGCGCCGTCCGCCGGGCTCGGCGGGTGGCGTGGTGCCGCGCGACCGGGCCGACCCGGCCGAGCAGGCGGTCCACCACGCGATCCTGCGCGCCTTCGCCGCTCACGGTCGGGCGCCGACAGCCGCGGACCTCACCGCTGTCGCTGCCGAGTTCGACCGCTCCGCAGAACACGTCCTCGCCCGTCTGCACGACTCCGACGTGATCCGGCTCGACCCCTCCGGGAACATCGCATCCGCGTACCCCACCTCGGCAACGCCGCACCGTGTTCGAATCGACAATGGCGCAACCATGGATTCGTCGTCGCCAACCATGGTGGGTCCTTCCGTGAACGTTTCTCCATATACCCCTCGGGGTATATGGGTCCGGGTGTGATTCCGCACTCCGCCATCCTCTGCATGTAGATGGCCGGACCGTGTGCGAGAGCGCCCAGCTCGATTCGGGGCGGTGACTCGAAATCCCTGTGCCACATCGCCGTATACCGATCCGCAGTTTCCGCGCGTGCCGCCGTGGGCCGGACCGCCTACGGTGCGTCCGAGGCCGGTGACACGGGGAAGCGGGTGTCGACCAGCAATCCCGCCACTCCCATGGCGATGCAGATCGTGGTGACCACCATCAGCGCCGGATTCGTCTGCCCGGTCAACGCGTCGCCGAGCAGCACCACCCCGACGGTGCCCGGCAGGATTCCCACCACTGTGGCCACGGTGTACGGCACCACTCGCACCGATGAGAGCGCACAGCAGTAGTTCACCAATGCGAAGGGCGCCGGCGCGATGAGCCGTAGGGACCCGACCGCCAGCCACCCGCGCCGGGCCAGGCGGGCATCGATCGCCTGGACCGCGGGGTGCGACAGTCGCGCCTCGACCGCCGTGCGTCCGAGCGCGCGCACCAGCAGCAGCGCCAGCACGGCGGCGATCGTCGTTGCGGCGATCGTGAAGGTGATGCCGGTTACGGGACCGAATAGCAGTCCGGCGCTGAGGGTGAACACCGTTCGGGGAACCGGGGCGATCGTCAGCAAGGCTTGGGTCAGGAAGAACACCAACACGAATGCCGGCCCCACTGACTCCGCCCAGTCGCGCATCTGGGAGATCGACGGGCGGGGAAGGAGGACGGCTGCCACCCCCAGCGCGGTCAGCACTGCCGCGGCGGCGAGGACTCTCCGGTCGCGCAGGATCAGCGGCACCCGCCGGGTGCCGCGACGCGGGAACCTGGGGGATATGTCATCGGCGGGCGCGCTCGGGTCGGCATCCTCACGCCGTGAGCGCTCATCGTCCGAGCCCGCCACCGCGGCGGCAGCGTGGCCGGTGTAGGTCCGCGGATGCCAGATCGGAGGGATCACGCCAACGCGCTTCCGGCCAGCCACTGATCCCACGGCACGCTCCAATCCCCGTTCTGCCACTGCGCGAGCGGCTCCCCGCCGGTGTTTCGGACCTCGACGATGTCGCCGGGGACGGAGAAGTCGTAGAACCAGCGGGCGTTGTCGGGGCTGAGGTTCAGGCACCCGTGCGAGACGTTGGTGTTTCCCTGGGCCCAGATGGTGTCGGCGAGTTCGTGGAGGTAGATGCCGTCGTTGCTGATACGGGTGGCGTAGTTGATGGTTTCCTTGTATCCCAGGCGGGAATTGACCGGGAGCCCGTAGGTCGAGGAATCCATGATCACGGGGTTGGCCTTGTCGATGACGGTGTAGATGCCGCGCTGAGTCCAGAACGTCAGGGTTTGCCCGTTGATGGTTTCGCTGCCGCCCATGCCCATCGAGGTGGGCATGGTGCGCACGAGGGCGCCGTTGTTGGTGACGGTGATCTGTTTGGTGGTGTCGTCGGCGACGGAGATATGCGCGTCGCCGATGGTGAACGAGGTCTGCGCGTCCTCCTGCCCGAACAGGCCGCCGCCGAGGTCGACGCCGTAGACGTTCGCGCGGGCGGTCACTGTCGTGCCGGGGGTGTAATAGTTCTGCGGGCGCCAGTGCACGTTCTGATCGTCGGCCCAATACCAGGACCCCTGCACCGGCGGTGAGGTCTCAACGGTCAGGGTCTTCTCGGCGGCGGCCCGGTCGGTGATCGGTTCGTCGAAGTGGGTGACGAGGACGATGCCGATGCCGAAGGTGCCGCCGTCGGTGAGGAGGTTGCCGCCGGAGGTGACGAAGGTCGGTTTGGTGAGGTTGCCCGGTTGCACGGTGGAGAAGGTGCTGGTTCGCTCGGTGCGGGTTCCGTCGTCCCCGACCGCAGCCGCGGTGATGGTGTAGGTCTTGCCGTACCCCAGCGCGGCACCGGGCTTCCAGGCGATGCGGTCGGGGGTGAAGATGCCATCGATGACCCGTCCTTCGTTGTTGGTCATCGTGACCGATTCGAGGGTGCCACCGGTGGTTTCGACCGACACCGGGTCCGCGGGGTTGACCGTGTCGGTTCCATCGGCAGGGACGAGGGTGATGGTGGGGGCTGCCGCGGTGGCCGGATTAGCGCCACCGCTCGGCGAGGATGATCCGGTTCCGGACGGGGCGCAGGCGGCCAGCACCGCGATCAGGATCGCCAGGGCGATCAGGATCGGAGTTCGCCGTGGTGAGCGAGTGTTCATGAGTTCCTCCATACCGACGAGGCGGCAGCGAAGCGGGGTCGAGAAGAAGGGGTGTGCACGCCGTGCGTGCGGCGGTGGGGAAGGGTGGGACCGCGAGGGGAGCGGTCCCACCCTCACCGGACTAGTTCTGTGGCAGCAGTGCCTTCATGGTGGTGATCTCCGCCTGCTGAGCGCCGATGATCGCGTTGGCCAATTGCTTGGCGTCGGCGTTCTCTCCGTCGGAGAGTTCGGTCTGAGCCATCTCGATGGCACCGGTGTGGTGTTCGATCATCATGTTCAGCCAGGCGGTGTCGAAGTCGGCTCCGCTCTTGCCGGCCAGATCGGTCATCTGTTCCGGCGTCATCATCCCGCTCATGGCGCCGTTGGCCGTGCCGCTCGCGGCGCCGTGGTTCATTCCGCTCATGCCGCCGCTGGCATCCGTTGAGGGGACAGCCATGCCCCGCCGTGCGAGCAGCGCCGTCATCTGTTCCATTTCCGGTCCCTGGGCTGCGGCAATGTTTTTGGCGAGGTCGAGTACCTGCGGATTGGTGGAGCGGCCCTCGATCATGTCCGCCATGTCGACGGCCTGCGCGTGGTGGGGGTACATCATCTGCAGGAACATCACGTCGGCGTTGTTGAAGGCGCTCGTCTCCGCCGCTGCGGTGGTGGAGCTGCTCGACGTGGTGCCCGAGGTGTTGTTCGACATCTGGCTCATGTCGTGTCCGCCGCCGCTGTTGTCGCTACAGCCGGCGAGGACCAGCACTCCGGACACGGCCGCGGCCGACAGAACGAACTTGGCACGGGGGGAACGCAAAGACCACATGGATAGGACTCCTCGAAAGGTCGGTATGTGAAAGGTGAAGCAGGCGTGCCCAAGACACGTCTGCGTAGGTGACCCACCTGAAGTGGGGCACCTGTCACACCCGCAACACCGACAACTGTGCGAGGGTCGGAGTGGTCCACGGCGGCGCTCGGCCGGCCCGAATGGGTAGCGGTGCCCGCAGACCGTGCACTGCGGCCTCGCCGGCGGCGGCAGTGGCGTACCACCGGGCGATGACCAACGCTGCGGCGATCGTCACCACGGCCATGCACAGATGCAGGCCCGTATGGTCGTCACAGTCCGTGCCCTCACATCCTGTCCCGGCCAGTGCGACGGGAAGATCACCGAGGGCCATCGGTTCCGCGGCCTCGTGGGAGTGGCCGTGCCCACCGGAATCGTGCGCCGATTCGGTGGCGTGCCCCCCGGTGTGGTCGAGGAGTGGGGAGGAATGCATGAGGAGGACACCGACCAGCACCGCCACGACAGCGGCCACCCGCAGCAGGTGCTGCATCGTCGGCGTCGCACCCAGCGCTTTCACAGCCATGATGTTACTGACCCGGCGCCGGTGAAAAGATCTGACGGGCCCTCTCGAGGGGACCGACACCTGCTTCATCTGCTCGCTCGGGCGGTAACCCGAGACAACGGGGCCGCCTGGCCGCTCATCCACCGCCGCGCTCCGGGTAGAGGAATCTGCGGGTGACGAGATGTTTGGTGTCGGTGAGCGTTTCCTCACCGATGCGTCCGGCTTTGTCGAGGGTGAGCAGCACGTTCATTCCGGCGGCCGGGTAGCCGAGGGCCAGCCTGACGGCCCCGCCCTGGTGCGGCAGCCGGACGGCGATCGGGGCGGTGCCATCGGCGTACGGTTCCTGCGCCAGGAAGAAGTCGGCGGGCAGGTCGAGTCGCTGCGGCTCGGGCACCGGGCCGGTGGTGTCACTGGTGACGCTCTCGTAGACCGTCAGGTCCCCCGCGGCGCGGGTGGCGGCGACGGCGCGGGCGAGGTCGTCGCCCCCGGGCCGGGTGGGCCAGGGCACGAGCAGGCTGACCGTGCCGCCCTGCCAGCCCTGCGCCGTCGCGCCGAGGGTGAGCACGTTGTCGCCGCCCCGCCAGGTGGCCGGTGCGACGAAGCAGCCCGGGCCGCATCCGAGCAAGGAGAGTGCGGCGCCGTCGGTTTCGGCGGTGTCGATCCGCCCGGTCAGGGTGAAGTCCTGGTCCGGTTCGGGGGCGTAGTAGTCGCCGCGGCGCGGGGTGGACAGCCGCACCACCAGTTGCCCGTCGCTGGCGGCGACGGAGACTCCGACCTGCCCGGCCAGCGCGCCCAGGGACAGGACCGGACCCACCGGCGGTGGGGGGCCTGGTTGCTGGGAGCTGCCGGACGGGGTGGTGGAGACCAGGGTGGCGCTGACCGCCAGGACCGCGATCAACACGATGCTCTCGGCGCGAATCTTCGGCCGAACCAGGGCAGTTCGCTTCGGGGTACGCAGCGACAGCCGCGCCGCCAGCGCCCACCCGCAGGCGGCGGCGACCAACACCAGCTTGACCACCAGCAGCTGACCATAGGTGGTGGAAAACAGTGCGGCGAGCGGAATCAGCAGCAGGGCGGATACGGTGCCGGTGGCCACCACGATCAGGAAGGTCCACACCGCCAGCCGGGTGTATCCCGCCAACACCCACCGCACGGCGGCGCGCTCGCCCCACCAGAGAAGCACCGCGCGGACCGTGTGCAGCAGCGCGCCCACCCAGATCGCGGCGGCCGCCAGGTGAACCGCGGTGACGGCGCCGCCCCACCCGGGTGCGGCGACGTTGGCGTGCGAGCGCAGCCCCTCCGCGGCCACGACCAGAACCAGCGCAGCGGCCGCCCACCCCCGGCGGCCGGCCGCTGCCACCGCGACGGCCAGGACCAATCCGGCGGCCTCCGTGAGCAATACGAGACCTGCCCGTCCCTGCCACAGCACGCTCACCTCGCCCGCGGATCCGGCGAGTGCCGCGCCGAGACCGAGGACACCGACAAGGCCGACGAGAGCACCGGGCACCACCGGGGACCGCACCACCGGGAGCGCCGGATTCTCGGTCCGGGCCGTGGTGGTGACACGTTCGGCGGCCAGACCGCCGAGCGCGATGGCGAGCCCGAGGAACAGCAGCCACCGCAGTACGGTGTCTGTCCAGGACGTCGACTGCCCCTCGACCTCGCTACCATCGCCGGTCAAGGCGAGACCGACGGCGAACCGGAAGTCCTGCTCGACCAGGTCTCCGTCGGTACCGGTCACCCGCCAGCGCACGGTGTAGGTGCCCTGCGCCAAGGTGCCGACCGGGCGGGCGGTGAGCACACGCCCGTCCCGGACGGTCTCGGCGGTCCCCATGGGAATTTCGCGGCCGGCGTTGTCGTGCAGGATGATCGCGGCCGCCCCGGGGGTGACCGGCTCGTTGAACATCAACGTGATCGCCTGCGGTGGGTCGGAGACCGCGGTGTCGGATCCGGGGACGGTGAACAGCAGGGTGGGATGGGCACTGCTCACCCCCGCCCCGGCGCCCGCGAGCGCGGCCAAGACCAGCAGCAGGACGAGGCCACGGATCAGCCGGCGAGCGAGGGTGGACATGCCGGTCAGTTCAGTGTGTAGAGCGCCTGGGAGGTGGCGGCGTAGGCGGTGTCGTAGTTGGCTGCGGTCATCGCGTCGACGGTGCCGACCTGGGAGCGTTTCTGCCAGTCCTGCCCGTCGCGGCTGCGCCAGGCGTACCCGTCCTCGTCGATACCCCACAGCGCATCCCCGGCGCCGGCGATCATCACCAGTTGTGGGGCGTTCGGCACGGGCGAGAACGAGCGGGCGGCGGTGGTGCTGTGTTCCAGACCCGCCGGGGTCACCGCCCACACCCCACTGGCGTTGATTGCCAGTGCGGCGGCGACCAGCGACGCGCCCGGTGTCCAGGTGGTGCCTCCGTCGGTCGAGACGAGCAGCCCGTCGGTGCCGTCGAACCCGACGAGCACCCTGCCGTCCGTGGTGAGGGCGTGAAAATCGACCTGCCCCGCCAGGGACCGGTCCACCCAGCTGGTGCCCCCGTCGGTGCTGGTGCGCAGTCCCAGTGGGTTGGCGGCGAAACTGGAGGGGCCGGGGTGGCCGGAGGCGTAGACGTTGTCACTGTTCGGTACGCCGGTCAGCCCCATGAAGTCGTCATCGGACCCGCCGACACGGGATGTCGCGCCGGAGGTGTCGATGGCGAAGATGCCCGTGTGGGTGCCGGCGAGCACGGTGCCGTCGGCGCCCACGTGCAGTCCGTGCAGGTGGGACAGTTCGGAACTGAAATCCACCACCGGGACGGCGGCGTCCGGTTTCGTTGTCTCCTCGGCTCGCGAGGAGCAGCCGGCGAGGACGAGCAGGGCGGCGATCCCGGCGGGCAGCAGGGTGCGGGTGATCCGATTGGCAGGCATGAGGGTCTCGTTCTGTGCTCGGTGGGATGAGAAGAGGGGAGGGTCGCAGCGAAGCTGGCCGCCCGCGTGCTGGGGCGGATATCGTTGCGGCGGTTGTTTATTCGGTGTAGGACAGGGTGGTCATCATCCCGGCCTCGCCGTGATAGAGGTTGTGGCAGTGCACCAGCCACTGACCGGGGTTGTCCGCGTCGAGGTCCACCTCGACCGTCTGATTCGGCAGCACCAGCGTGGTGTCCTTACGGGCACCGGCGCCGTGGTCGTCGACGACCTGGAAGGTGTGCCCGTGCAGGTGCATGGGGTGAAACATCATGGTCTGGTTGACAAATCGCAGCCGCACCCGCTGCCCCTCGGCGATCTCGAGCGGGGTGTGCTGATCGTAGGTGGCGCCATTGATCGTCCACCGGTACCCGGACATGTCCATGCCCAGCATCAGCTCGTGCACCCGGTCCGGGTTACGGCGGTCGAGCCGAACCTCCTCACGCGAACGCAACTGCAGGCCCGTGATCGGCGGGACGTCGAGTTCGCGGGGGCGGACGGCCGCGTCCGGTGTCCGCCCGGCCCCGGTACGGATCACCGCGAAACCCTGACCCTGCTTGCCCTCGGCCGAGGCGACGATAGGGAAGACCCCGTCGCCGAGAGTGACGATCGCATCGAAGCGTTCACCCATGCCGATCAGCAGCGACGACCCGGTAACCGGCTGCACCGGATACCCGTCGCTGTGGGTGACAGTCAGTTGATGGCCCCCGACCGCGAGGCGGAACGGGGTGTCCGCCCCGGCGTTGATGATCCGCAACCGCACGCGTTGCCCGGGGCGGGCCCGCACCGCGAACGGGTCGGCGCCGAGGGTGCCGTTGATCAGGTAGTAGGGGTAGTCCACGTCCCCGGTGTCGGCGCCCAGCGGGTTGGCGGGATCGGTCGCGGCGCCCATGCCGTTCATGCCGCCATGGTCCATTCCCATGCCGCTCATCGGCATCCCGTCCCGGCGCAGGGTGTCCAGTTGCTGGTCGGGGGTGCGTCCGGCCACCCCGTCGAGCCAGTCGTCGAGGACCAGGACGGCCTCGAGGTCGTAGTCGGCGCCCTCGGCGGGATCTTCGACGATGACCGGCGCGTACAGACCCCGGTCCAATTGCATCCCGACATGCGGGTGGAACCAGTGGGTACCGGCGTCGGGGGCGAGGAATTCGTAAGTGAACGGAGCGCTGGGGGCGATGGCGGACTGGGTCAGCCCGGGTACCCCGTCCATGTCATTGCGCAGCGCGAGACCGTGCCAGTGGATGGTGGACTCGGCGGGCAGGTCGTTGGTCAGCTCGGCGCGCAGCAGATCCCCACGGCGCAGCCGGATTTCCCGGCCCGGTATCCGGCCGTCGTAGGCCCAGGTGTCGACCTGGACACCGCCCAGATCGATCCGGGTAGGGCCGGCTTTCAGCGACGCCGTGACCGTGTTCCCGGTCCCGATGTTGGTTCGGCGGACCTGCTCCGCCGCCTTCACGGCCGTCGAGTCCGGGCTGACGTACGGGGTAGCCGGTGGGGTGCCGCCGCTGCTGCACGCGGTCACAGTCGCGGCCGCACCCAGGCCTGCCAGCACCAGAAAATTCCGACGCGACAGGCGGGCGGGGGAGGGGAACTGTTCGATCATGCACAACTCCTGTTCGAGCGCCGACGAGGCATGGGACCTGGCCGAGAGCCCACCCCAATCTACGTAGTTAAATAGTAGATGGGTGGGGGTGGGGTCTGACCAGCGCGTTGATGCAGGGATCCGAAGCCCGCGGCGGAATCTCACGGCTAGTGGCGGCCTAGCCGACAAGTGCGGCACATGCCGCGCGGTGACGAGGACGCCACGCCGTCCAGATCATCACACCGGCGTAGGCGCGGACCGAAGTCGAGGCGAGCCCGACCGCGAACCATAACGCCACCACGGCCGAGCGTGTCGGCGCCCGCGGCATGTGCGCCGTCGAATCGAACCATCGCAGCCGCACAGCGTGGTTGCGGCCAACAGCAGCACCGACAAACTGTTCCGTTCCGTCTTACCCAATCACCCAACCGAGGCGCGGCAGCTGGCACCACGTCATTCCGGACAGTGTTGGGTTCAACGCCAGGGGTCGCCGTCGGGTCGGACAGCGCGTGCTCGGCGGGGCGGGCCGTGGCGACGGTGGCGGCAGCCAGCAGCATGTACATCACGATGATCTGGAGATAGCGTTGTAACGGCCGCTTCGGCGATGCGTGCGGGGCGCTGGACGGAGATCTCTGCCGGCGTCCGGGGTGAGCGGGACGCTCCGAAGGGTGCGACGACATAATGCCACCACCGCGATCGACGCGACGCCGCCGTTGGCGAATCCTGGGGCCTGCACTCCTGGCAGTGGTACTCGTGGTGAGCGCGAGCGGTTCGTACGTGCTGTGGCGGCATCTTCACCAAGGGCAATTCAACCAAGGCCAGCGCATGAGCATCCCCGGCACGGCGAGCAGTCCACTCGAGCCCTGGCCGACGCCCGCTCCCGGCAGCGAAGCAAGACCGGAAGGACCGCCGTTCGTGACCTCCGTGAGTCCCAGTCGTCGCTACTTCCTCGATCAGTACGGCAGCCCGATCCTGCTGCAAGGCGACTCCCCCTGGACTCTGATGACCAGACTGTCGCCGCAGCAGGCCCAGCTGTGGTTCGCGGACCGCCGGAGGCAGGGCTTCAACGCGGCCATCGTCTCGTTGATCGGGGCGACAGGCAACGGCGCGCCCAGCGATGACGGCGCAACGTTCGATGGGTTGGTCCCCTTCGTGAACGGCGACATCCTCCAGTGGCAGGAGCCGTACTGGGAGCGGGTGACCGCGTACCTGCGGATAGCCGCCGACCACGGCATCACGGTCATGCTCTACCCGATCGACGGTTGGACCATCGGACATTCCTTCGTCCCCAAGTCGATCGCGCAATGCCACAGCTATGGCGTCAAGGTGGCACAGCGCTTTCGTGACCTGCCCAACATCGTCTGGATGTCTGGGGGCGACTACGTCTCGTCCAGCGAGGACCCGGCACGCGGCAGCGACGTCGACCACTGCATCGACGCGATGATGCGCGGCGTCCGCGAGGCGGGGGACGGCCGACCGTTCACAATGCAGCTCAATCCCCAGTCGATCTCCACCCAGAACCCCTACTGGGCACGGCGTGTCGACTGGAACTTCGTGTACACCTACCCCCCGACCTATGAAGCAATGCTGGACGCCTACCGACGGCAGCCGGCGATCCCGGCAGTCCTCGGCGAGGCCAACTACGAAGGCGAGAACAACCATCCGCAGACACCACCGACCACGGACGAGACCCTTCGCCGGCAGGTGCTCTGGGCGCTCACCTCCGGCGCGGCCGGCGAGTTCGTCGGCAGTGACGACTGGGAGTTCCACGACGGGTGGGAGCAGCGGTTGTCGACCCGCGCGCTCACCCAGATCACGCAGTTGCGAACCCTGTTCTCGACGCTTGCGTGGTGGCAGCTGGTGCCGGACACCGCGAACGAGCTGGTCACCGCGGGACGCGGCACGGAACTGCAGACCGACGAGGCGAAGGACGTCCTGGAGAACGACTACGTGACAGCCGCAAGGACTCCGGACGGCCACCTGGCAGTCATCTACCTGCCTACCCAACGCACGATCTCGGTGACCACCTCGGCGATGGCCCCCGGGGCTCGCGCAACGTGGATAGATCCGACGTCCGGCGGGAGGCGCCCCGTCCCCATGTCGGCAACCTTCACCACGCCAGGTGCGAATGCCGATGGTCGCAACGATTGGCTCCTCGTCCTGACCTCGTGAGCCGATCCTCGGCCGGTACGACCCGGGCCGAGGATCGGCTACAGCGACAGGACTGTCACCGGTTGTCGTGTGGTCGATCTGGTGGCACGGCTCACGGCGCATCTCCCCGCTCCACTACGGAGATGACGAAGCTGCGGGAGATCGACCCAACCGTCCCGGAGACCACGCGGCACCAGCCGAGCTTCGTCCCCACCGACCCGTCCGGCTCGGCGATGGCCGCACGCTCTCGCTATCAGCTGGCGGCCGGTACCTCGTCGTCCTCGGGCACCGCGGTTTCGGCCGGGGGTGGGGAGAGCCGGTCGGACCGGTCGAGTAGATACAGGGCGGTCACGCACACCGCCCCGACGACGGTCAGGGCAACCCAGATCAGCGCCCCCAGGTTCGCGTCGCGAAGGATCCCGAAGACGGCGCCGGTGCCCAGGTTGCCGAGCAGAATGCCGACCCCGACGACCGTGTTGTAGAAGCCGTAGTGGGTGGCGACCAGCCTGCCACCGGACAGGGCGACAACGGTGTCCATCTCGAACGGAAACACCGCCGCCGTGCCGACGGCCAACAGGGCGGCGGTCAGCACCAGGGCACCGGCGGCGGCCCACCCGCCGAGGGCGGCCGGGCTGGGCAGCAGGATCAGCGGAAGGAAGGCCAGCGCCATGATGGCCATCCCGACGACCAGGCTGCGTGCCGAACCCCACCGGTGAGAGAACCAGGAGGTGATCCGCAGCTGCCCGGCGATCGCCACCACCCCCGACACCACGAACAGCGAGGTCACCAGCGCGGTGTCGGACCGGTCGTCCCCGACCACCACCGCAGCCTGTAGGGGCAGCGCCAGATAGATCTGGAACGAGAGCACGTAGGACCCGATCATCGCCACTGCGAACAGCACGAAGGGCCGGTTGGCCACCACCACGCGCCAGTCCTCGAGCACTGACGTCTTGGCCGCGGCCGTCTCGGCCCGATGCGCGGGCAGCGCCCAGATCTGCACGATCGTCAGCACGGCGAAGACCGCGGCCGCCGCCAGCGAGGTGACCCGGAAATCGAGGGTGGTCAGGGCGAGCCCGATCAGCGGGCCCAGCAGAATGCCGGCCTGATAGAAGACGTTGAAGGTGGCGAACGCCTCGACCCGCCTGGGCCCGGCGTCGGCGGCCAGATAGGCCCGCACGGCCGGGTTGAACAGCGCCCCGGCGAACCCGGTGGCGACCGAGGCCAGCAGGATCGCCGGCAACGATTCCACGGCCGCGAGCAGGACGAAACCGGCGACCCGCAGCAGGCAACCGGCGACGATGAGGGGTTTGTACCCGAGCCGGTCGGCGAGGGTGCCGCCGAGCAGGAACATCCCCTGCTGGGAGAAGTTCCGCATGCCCAGCACCAGCCCGACCGCCCACGCCGCCAGTCCCAGTGGACCGGCCAGGTACCCGGCCAGATACGGCATCAGCATGTAGAAGCCGACGTTGATGGAGAACTGGTTGACCATCAGCACCTGGCTGGGCCGGTCGAAGCTGCGGAACTGAGTCAGAAGGTTCTTCATGAAGCGCTCTCGGTGGGGTCGACCACGGTGGCGCACCGGGTCCAGGACTGGACGACGTGGTCGGTCGGGTGGTCGATGGTCGCCGGTTCGGTGGGCGGGTTGGCGTCGAGCAGGCCGTGCTCGGAGCAGTAGTCGTCGTTGTAGATGGTGTCGAAGTAGCGCTGCGGGCCGTCGGGGAAGATGGCCGCGACCCGGGTCTCCGGCGGGCTGGTGCGGGCGATCCAGCCCGCCGTCAGGGCGACGGCACCGACACTCCAGCCGCCGCTGGCGTGGTGCGTGGCCGCCAGGGTCCGGCAGGACCAGACCGCTTCGTGGGGGGCCACCCAGTGCACCTCGTCGAAGGCGGGGTAGTCGATGTTGTCGGGGTAGATGCTCGAGCCCAGCCCGCGCATGAGCCGGGTACTGGCGGGTTGCCCGAAGATGGTCGATCCGACGGTGTCGACGCCGACCAGTTTCAGGTCGGGGCAGAACTGGCGCAGCACGCGGGCGACGCCGGCGGAGTGTCCGCCGGTGCCCACCGAGCAGACGAGGGTGTCGACGCGGCCGAGCTGGGCGACGAGCTCGAGGGCGAGTGACTCGTACGCGTCGACGTTGTCCGGGTTGGTGTATTGATCCGGGCACCACGACCCCGGATGGGCGCCCAGGAGTTCGCGGACCTTCTCCCGCCGGGCCTGTTGCCAGCCGCCGGTGGGATGCGGTGTGGTGACCAACTCGACGTGGGCGCCGTAGGCGGCGAGCATGTTGTGCACGATCGGCTCCAGGCCGGGGTCGGTGACCAGGGTGACGGGATGGTGATGGGTGATTCCGGCCAGGGCCAGACCCAACCCGAGGGTTCCGCTGGTGGATTCGATGATCATCGCCCCGGGTGCGAGGTCGCCGCGCGCCTTGGCCTTCTCGACCATGTGCAGGGCGGGGCGGTCCTTCATCCCGCCGGGGTTGCTGCCTTCGAGCTTCGCCCAGAAGCCCCGGCCTGTGTCGGCGAACGGTTCCCCGATCCACAGGACGGGAGTGTTGCCGACCATGGTGCTCGGTTGCGGGCAACGGCCGGCGGTGGTCAGCAGGTGGCCGGCGGACGGCGGAACGAGGGTGGAGGGAACAGCACTGTTCATGATGAGTAATCCCTGTATCTGACTGCGACGACGGCAGTAAGTGAGTGGTGGGCAGCACGAGCTGGGCCACGAGGACCAAAGTCCTCAGATGGCCTGCGGGCTGCTGATCAGCACCTGTTGATACAGAGTTCGTTCAGAACGGTCCGGCCGTGCCGGATGGGAATGGGTAGATCCGGCGGCGCCCGCGGGGTCAGCGGCACCGACATCAGCACCAGCACCACGGCCAGGGCGATCGCGACGACCGCGGCGACGGTCAGCGGGCGCAGCGGATTGTCGGAGCGGGGCATGGCGACGACGCTGTGCGCCTCGTGCGACAGGTGGGTCGATCCGTCATCGATGTGCGCGTGCCCGGGAGCGGATTCCTCGGCGGGCAGCGAGGTCGTGGACGAGGAGACGTGCACGTCCTCACCCTGGTGACCGTGCGCCAGAAAGATCCCGCACTGGGCGATCGTGTGGGCGAGCAGATAGAGGGCAGCGGCGACCGCAATAACCGTCCGCATACGCGGGGGGCGTATCGCAAGGGCCGTCACAATTTCCCGACTGTAGCAGCGCGTACCTGGGCGCCGGTCCAGGTGATCGGCGGCCACCAGTGCCTCCCTAGGGTGATATCCACTGGTCAGGAAGCCATCGGCAGGCACCACATGGTTCCGGTCACCTCGAGGACAGCCAACGCGAGCGGGGCGGCGGTCACCATCGCGACCACGGCTGCCGACAGCAGGCACACCCGCACCTTCTCGGCCCGCCGCGGGGGTGACGCCAGTCGTCCGGCCCGGTCCAGCAGGGCGATATTGCCGGCGCCGAGGGCCCCGTCGGGAACCTGGGCCGGAGCGCACAACGCGAGCAGCCCCGAGAGCAGGGCCCGCGAGCCGTGCGCACGGGCGGCACGGTCGTCCGCGCACATCTCCAGCAGGCGGCCGACCTCCACCGCACCGGCGGTGAACAGGGTCATCCCGGGCAACGAGGCGGCGAGCACGCGCAGGACGGCCAGGATCTGAGCGTGGTGCCCGGCCAGATGGGCGCGTTCGTGGGCGAGGACCGCCTGGACCTGCCGGTCATCGAGTGCGGCGAGGGCGGCGGTGGTGATCACCACGGCGTGCGGTCGCCCGGAGGCGCAGTAGGCGACGCGCTCGGGGTTGTCGATGACCACGGCGTCGACACCGCGCACCTGGTGGCCGATGAGGCGGGCCCGGCGGGCGTGATCGTGGGTGCGGATACGCAGCCGCATCAGCCCGATAGCGAGTCGGCCGGTGATCCACGCGGTGATCGACACCACTGCGGTGGCCGCCGCGACTCCGGCCACCTCGAATGCGGTGTCGACACCGCCGATGCTCTCCTGCAGGCGGGCAAGGCAGGCCCCGAGCATCGACTCACCGGGAGCCCGATACCGGAGAAGGTCGACCACCACCAGCAGTGCGGCCATCGCCCACGAGAGCACCACGGCGGCGATGGCCGCCGACCAGGCGATCACACCCAGACGCGGCGCGAGGCCGCCATGGGTGAGGCGCCGCAACACCGGTGGGCCGAGGACAGCGACGAGCCCGATGAACAGGAGGAAGCAGGCCGCTGCGCTCATCATTGGGCGGCGTCCTCGTCGGTGGCCATGCGTTGCAACGCCACCCGTAGGCCGGCGGCCTCCTCCTCGCTCATCTGCTCGAAGAAGTGGGTCAAGACCACATCGGACCTGCCGCCGGAGTGGAAGGCCTCACGCATCAGCCGGGCACTGTGCTCTTCCCTGGTCAGGGTGGGCCAGTACCGGAAGGCCTTGCCGCTGCGCTCGCGTTCGAGCCATCCCTTGCGGTGCAGGTTGTCCATCGTCGACATCACGGTGGTGTAGGCGATCTCGCGGCCCCGGGCCATGTCGTCGAACACCTCACGGACCGTGGTCGATCCCTCTCGATCCCACAGCCGTTCCATCACTACCGCTTCGAGTTCTCCGAACCCGCGCACCCGCATCGCGCCCTCCCACCGTCTTCGTCGTCCCAGCGTACGACGTCCCGGCCAGGCTTCCCGCACCTCCGTCGGGCATTCACCTGCGGTGACGTCGCAGAACACCCTTTTCTACTATCTACGTACGTAGTACGTATATTGAAGTCGGAAACCGATGCGAGACGACGAGGAGACGTGAAAACAATGCTGGACATGATGAGCAATCTGCAGGCGTGGTGGGACTGTCAGATGATGATGATGAGCGGCCAGATGTGTCAGATGTGTGACATGTGCTCGATGATGATGCCCTCGTAATCGATTGAGAGTCTTCCGGATTCAGAGAATCGCGAGATGAGCCGCCCCATGCCGGTCGGAGTTCGCTGGCTTGTGCCGGTTCTGGCGGTGATCGCTGTTCTGATCGTCGCGCTCTGGCCACGCCAAAACGATGACGATCCCTCCACCGGGCCGCCCACCGCAATCGCGGCGGGCCGCGGAAGCGACCAGGCCGAACTGGGCCGACTCGCCGCCGCAGCAGCGCTACAGCCGTGTCCGACCGCAAAGGCCGAGACCATGCCGGAGACCGCCGACGTCGGAGCGCTGGAAGGAATCACCGCCCGCTGCCTCGGCGGGGCCACCGAGGTCGATCTCGGTGCCGCCCTGAGCGGTGAGCCGACCTTGATCAATGTGTGGGCCTCCTGGTGTGGGCCCTGCCGGGAGGAGATCCCCGTCCTCGAGGCCTACGCACACACCCCGGACGCGATCCGGGTGGTCGGCATCGATGTCGAAGACAGCTCCACCGCCGCGCTCGCGCTGCTCACCGAATTGGGGGCGCACTATCCGTCCTTCGGTGACACCGATGCCGCCGCCCTCCGCGCCGCACTCGCCGCACCGCCGGTGCTGCCGCTGAGCTTCCTGCTCCGCCCGGATGGATCGATTGCGCGCATCACCACGCCCGCGACCTTCGACGACCCCGCCCAGCTCCACCGAGCCGTCAGCGACTTGATGCCATGACCACACCGATGCCGCAGCGGCACACGATTCGCCGGAGAGCAGCCCTCGCCGCCGTCTGCGCAGCTCTGCTCACCGCGGCCGGCTGTAGCACCGGCGCGGACGCCGTCGCCCAGGGTGGCACGTTCGACTTCGTCGCCCCGGGAGGGCAGACGGACATCTTCTACGACCCACCCCAGACCCGGGGCACCATCGGCGCCCTGTCCGGCCCGGACCTGATGACCGACCAACCGGTGTCACTGTCCGACTACGGCGGCAAGGTCGTGGTGATCAACCTGTGGGGCCAATGGTGCGCCCCGTGCCGCAGCGAGGCCGACGACCTCGAACGCGCCTACACCGCCACCGCGGGACTCGGGGTGGCGTTCCTCGGCATCAACGTCCGCGACCCCCAACGCGACAAGGCGCAGGACTTCGTCGTCGACAACGCCGTCACCTACCCCTCCCTCTACGACCCACCCATGCGCACCCTGCTCGCCCTGGGCGGCAGCTATCCCACCAGCGTCATCCCCTCCACCCTCGTCCTCGACCGCCACCACCGGGTCGCCGCGGTGTTCCTGCGCGCGCTGCTCACCGAGGACCTGCAACCGGTCATCGAACGCGTCGCGGCGGAGTCGGGAGACCCGACATGAGCGTGCTCGCCCAGGAACTCGGATCGAGCTTCCAGACCGCCGCCGCCACCGGGCCGATGCTGCTGGCCCTCGGCGCCGCCGCGCTGGCCGGACTGATCTCCTTCGCCTCCCCGTGCTGCATCCCCCTCGTGCCCGGCTACCTGTCGTATCTCGCCGGACTCACCGGCGCGGAAACCGAGTCCGCGCGCGGCGGTGGGACCGGGGTACGCACGACCACCCGCTGGCGGGTCACCGGCGCCGCGATCCTGTTCGTCGCCGGCTTCACCGTCGTCTTCGCCCTGGCCACCGCCTCGGTGTTCGGGGCGATCAGCATGCTCCAGCTCAACCGGGAACTGCTCCAACGCCTCGGCGGCGTGGTCACCATCGTGATGGGACTGGCCTTCCTCGGCGCGATCCCGGCCCTGCAGAAAGACACCCGCCGGCATCCGCGGCGAATCTCCCACCTCGCCGGCGCCCCACTGCTCGGGGCCGTGTTCGGGCTGGGCTGGACACCGTGCCTGGGTCCCACCCTCGCCGGGGTGCTGTCGGTGGCCGCCGGCACCGAGGGCGCCACCGCCGCCCGCGGTGTCACCCTGATCGTCGCCTACTGCCTGGGACTGGGCCTGCCCTTCATCCTGCTCGCCTTCGGCTCCACCGCCGCCGTCCGCGGTGTCGGCTGGCTGCGGCGGCACTCGCGCACCCTCCAAATCCTGGGGGGCCTGACCCTCGTCGTGGTCGGGCTCGCCCTGCTCACCGGGGCGTGGGATGTGTTCGTCGCCTGGATCCGCGACGAGTTCGTCACCGCCGTCGTCCTCCCCATCTGACCCTGGTGGGAACGATGAGAAACAAGTGAATAGCGACACAGAAGTGAAGGAAGTGCATTAGCGTTACGGCGTGTCGTCTTGACTTGTCGCGCCGGTCCGTTTATCTGCCTCACCGCCGAATACGCGGCGTGACTGCTCAGAAGGGACCTGCGATGCGCGGCATCACCACAGCAACGCTGACCGCCTGCACGAGAAGACTGCCCACCCTGGCGCTGGGCGCCTCCACGGCGGCGGCCGTGATGGTCATCGCCGCCCCGCCCGCCTCGGCCGCCCATCCCGGCCACGCGGATTCGTCGTCCGCGCTGGCCGCGGCGCTGGCCGACGCGGTCACCATGGTCGCCGACGCGGCACAGCCGGACGTGGTGGTGGTCGATCCCAGCCGCTGGCAGACCGTCGCGAACATCGCGGCCGCCAGCCTGAGAAACGCCGAGGCCAACGGCTCGCTCGCCGACGCCTTCGAGGCCCAGCACCTGCTCGCCGGATGCCTGAGCGGATTTTCCGCGACCGGGTCCGCCGCCGCGGAGGTGCTCGGCGCCTGCGCCGATGAACTCGGCACCGTCGACGGCGGCATCGCGCCGAGGTTGCTCGCCGCACTCGAACTGGGCGATGTCTCCGAATCCTCCGGTCCTGGCACCTTCGACCACGCCACCGAGCCGGCCGAGGCTGCGGCGGCACCCGACTCGGCGCTCGCCGAGGCCACCGCTCCGAACCCGGACGAGGAGCAGACCGCCGGCACCGGTGCCGAAACCGGTGAGGCCGAGGCCGCCGCCGGTCCGCAGAGCGAGCACCCCGACCCCGAGGGCGCCGAGGACACCGAGGCCCCTTCACCCGAGGCGGACACCGGCGGATCCCCCACCCACGACGGCACCGACACCGACGGGACCGCCGACGACGCGACCGGTGACGCGACCGGTGCTGACGCGACCGGTGCTGACGAGACCGGTGCTGACGAGACCGGTGCTGACGAGACCGAGGGCGGCGCCGCGGCTCCGCAGCAGCCGCGCACCTGGAATCGCCCCGGCACCAAAGAATTCGTGGCACCCAGCGCGGGAACCGTCACCGCCACCATGGGGGATGGACGCGGCCACGAAGGCATCGACATCGCCAACACCCTCGGCGCACCGATCGTCGCCGTCGCCGACGGTGAAGTCATCGACGCCGGACCCGCCCAAGGTTTCGGACTGTGGGTCCGGATCCGGCATGATGACGGCACCATCACCACCTACGGCCACAACAACGACAACCTGGTCGAGGTGGGGGAGCGGGTCAAGGCCGGACAGCAGATCGCCACCGTCGGCAACCGCGGCAATTCCACCGGCCCGCACCTGCACTTCGAAATCGAAGACCCGGACGGGGAAATCGTGGACCCCGTCAAGTGGCTGGCCAAGCGCGGCGCCTCCATCGTCGGACTCGACTGAGCTGACCGCTGTTCTTCCTTCTCCGCAACCGGACGGACAATCGGCAGAGCGCGTGCAGCTGCATAGCAGCGGTGGAAAGGGACGGTGGTCGTGATGATCGACGTCGAGGGCAGCATCGTCATCGAACGCCCCATCGGCGAGGTCTTCGCCTTCATTGCCGACCAGACCAACGCACCCCGCTGGCAGAACGGACTCGAGCAGGTCCGCCGGATCACCGACGGACCACCCGGGGTGGGCACCAAACATGTTGTCGTCCGCAAGTTTCTGGGTCGGAAGCTGGACCTGATCAACGAATACGCCCGCTACGAGCCGAACGCGGAGATCACGTTCACCGGTGCGTCCGGACCGAGCCGCTTCGAGGTGACGTACCGGACCGAGGAGACCGCCGAGGGAACCCGGCTCAGCTGCCACATGCGGATGGAGCAGAAGGGACTGTTCGCCCTCGCTGACCGGGTGGTCGCCGCAAGCCTGCGCAGAGACTTCGCCGCCAACCTCCGAAACCTCAAGGCATTACTCGAAACCCTCGCAGAGTAACCGCCCCCGGTCTCGAGCAGGGCGCGACTTTATGTCGACGTACTGGCCGCCGCCCGGTTCCGCAGCGCCTTCCGGTGCCCGTATGCGGTCATCCCGCGCGGCTTGTACACCGCCAGCACCAGCGCGGCGAGCACCACGATCAGGGCGGCGGTGGCATGCACGAGGTGGGTCGGGTCCCGCAGCAGATCCCGGTCGGCCTGCGACCAGCTCGGCTGCGCCGCGACGGTCGCGGCGTACTCGATCGAGCGGGTGTAGAGCACCAGGACCACGGTGGCGGCCATGTTCAGCAGCAGCTTGAACAGCACCCAGTAATGGCGCAGCAAGCCCCACGCTGTGCCGAGCGAGCAGATCAACCCGGTGACCAGCGAGGCCAGCGCCAACGGCACCAGCACCGCGTCGGCGAGCATCGCCATCACCTGATAGCCCCCGCGCACCTGGTCCGGATCGGAGCTGATCAGCGTGGCCGCGGCCACCACCAGGTACGTGACGATGGCACCGAGCCAGCCCGCCGAGGCCCCGATGTGCACGGTCCGCGCGAGCGTGCGCACCGTCGGCGACATCGTCACAGTGCGATCGGCCCGGTCAGCGCCTCCGGCAGGGTGCGGCCGGCGTCGAAGCCGGTCGCCGGGTGCACCACGGTGGCGGGGGCGGACATGTGCCGGCCCGGACCGTGGTTGCCGCTACCGAACAGCATCACGGCGACGACCAGCACGAGCAGCAGGCCGACGACGATGCCGACCACCTTCACCCAGCGCGGCGTCCGGTGCTCGGGGCTGCCGCCGGCTCCGCGGTGCGGGGGCGGCGGGGTGGGAGTGGGATCGGTCATCGGCGGCAGCTCCCTCATACACAAGACAACTTTTGTGATACACACTGTCACATACCAAGGCATGTTGTCGATAGCGCGGCGTTGCGTATACTTCGAGGGTGCCCAAGCTGTGGAACGAGACCATCGCCTCGCATCGCCAGGCGGTGCGAGAGGCGACCATGGACGCCGCCGCGGCAGTGGTGGCCGAATCCGGGCTCGCGGCGGTGACCATGTCGAAGATCGCCGAGCGCACCGGGATCGGGCGAGCCACCCTGTACAAGTACTTCCCCGACGTCGACGCCATCCTCACCGCCTGGCACGAGCGCCAGATCGCCGGCCACCTGCACCATCTCGCCGAGGTCCGCGACCGCACCGCCGGCCCCGGCGCCCGCCTGGCGGCGGTGCTCGAGGCGTACGCGCAGATCCTCGCGCATCATCACACCGGTGCGATCGCGGCGGGGCTGCACCGCGGCGACCACGTGGCCCGCGCACAGCAACATTTGCACGCGTTCGTCCGCGACCTGCTCACCGACGCGGCGGGAGTGGGCGAGGTCCGCGACGACGCCACCGCCGATGAGCTGACCTGGTACGTGCTGCACGCGGTCGCCGCGGCTGAAGGACTCGACTCACCCGCCGCCGTGCACCGGCTCGTCACGATCATCCTGGCCGGATTGCGGCCGCAGCGCTGACCGCGATCTCTGCACCCCGCCGCCGGTGGGGGTGTGATCTCAGGGCCGCGCGGCGTGCGCGAGAAACAGCGGAATCGCCACGAAACCTCGGTCCGCCTGCCCGCGGCGAGTCTGGTCACCGATCCAGTCCTCGGACTCCTCGGACGTGATCGCGCCGACAGCGGCTGCGGCGTGGGCGATGCCGGTGAGCATCGGCAGCAGCGTGTGGTTGGTGAACACCCCGGTGTGAACTTCGATCTGGGCGTCGGTGAAGCCGGTGTCGAGCAGGAGGTTGCGGTAACGGCGGGCAGCGCGGGGTGCGGCGACGGTGTCGGCGCGGGCGTGGACGATGATTCGGGTGAGCTCGGGGTGATCGGAGTCGATGAAGAATCCGTCCCAGTCCTGCCCGATCAGGACGATGCGCCCGCCCGGAGCGAGCACCCGGTGCGCCTCGGTGAGCGCCGCAGTGGGATCGGCGATGTCGTGAAAGACCTTCTCCGCCCGGTATCCCTGCACCGAGTGATCGGCCAGCGGAAGCTCGGCTGCATCCGCTTTCTCGAATCGGCAGTGCGGCCACCGCCTGCGGGCGATGGTCAGCATGTGCTCGTCCAGGTCGATCCCGAGACCATCCCATCCCTGCTCGGCCATCTCGGCGACGGCGCGGCCGGCGCCGCAGCCCACGTCCACAATCACCGCCCCAGGTGGGGCGGCCAAAAGTTCGATCGATCGTGCCCGCAGCGCCGCGGCACCGGGGTAGTTGTCGATGACGTCGAGGAGCGCGACGAGGGCCTCGGGGTCGGGGGCGGTGTTGGTGGTTGACATGACAGCCAGGATGCGACTTCATGTTGACATGAAGTCAAGCGACGACAGCCGCTCCTGGAGCATCGGTGAGGTCGCCGAGCGGTTCGGGATCGCCACGCACGTACTGCGCCACTGGGAAACGGTGGGGTTGCTGCACCCGGCGAGAGAAGGTGGCTCGCGCCGCCGATACGAGAAGTCGGATGTGTACGCGGTGGCGATGATCTTGCGCGCGAAGGAGGCCGGTTTCGGTCTCGACGACATCCGGGAGATGTTCGACACCGACGACCCGGTGAGGCGCACAGCCATTCTCGGGCGACACCGCGACGCTTTGGCCCGGCGGATCGCCCGCGCGCAGGCCTCGCTCGCCCTGATCGACTGTGCGCTCGACTGCGATCACGACGACATCGCGTCCTGTCCGCACTTTCACGCGGCGATCGAAGCCCAGATCGGCGCACTCGCCCCGCTATGACATCCGTGAGCGGGCAGGTTCATCGGCCGACCGGTGGCGTGATGATCGTGCAGCGCTGAACCCGCAACGGTGGGTGGGTGAGTCGGGCGCTATTCGGCGGACACAGTCGATTCGATCAACTGCGATTCAGCGTTCCCTGACACCGCCGACGGTCCACGCCAGGATGGAGGCGCCGGATCGATCGGAACCTGCTCACCTGTTCAGATATCCAGATAGAGATATCGGGGTCAGGTTCCATGAGCGTAGGGGTTCGGTCCACGCGAAATGACAGAACATGCGCGTACCGGCGATGCTGACGGAAACGTACTGACCCGAGGAGCCGTGTCACGTTCCCGAACGCTCCGGTCGTGGCCGTAAAACGATCCACATCGATGCCAGTACGGCGAGCAAACCCGCCGCGGACCATCCCGTAGGCCATTCTCCAAAGAGTAAGGATCCCAGGATAATTCCGACAACCGGCGCCAAGAATGTCCACGCGCTCAGCGCGTCCAGCCGGCAGTGCCTGGTTTCGGTGAACCAGGCCACGAATGCGGCGGCCGTACCCACCAACGACAGAAACGCCAGTACCGCAATGAATCGGGGGGTCCAGTTGATTACAGGGGGGCCCTCGACCATTGCCGCCCATACCGCCAACGCAACTCCGCCGATCACGAAATGCCAACCGCTGGCCGCGAGCACATCCAAACCCGCAAGGCGCCGCGACAACAGCGTGCCGCCCGTGATCGCGGCCGCGGCCAGCAGTGACAACAGCGCTCCGCTGCCACCGCCCCCAGGCACCGCCACCACCAACAGGCCAGAGAACCCGATCGCTAACGCCGCTGCCGTCTGGACGGTCACTGCTTCGCCGTACAACCACCACGCCGGCAACAAGATCAGCAATGGTTGGGCGTTGGCGAGCACCGCTGCGGTGCCGGTCGCCAGTCCTGATACTCCGGCGAACATTGCGGCGAACGCGACCGTCACGTTGACCAGGCCCAACACCGTGATTAATAGCCAGGCGTGGAACCCACGCGGCCTGGGCCGACTCTGAACTTCGGCGACCAGTACCAGACACACCCCTGCCACCAAGGCGCGCAGGGCGGCGAACCACAACAGCGACGAGTCCCGAAGCCCCCAGCGAATAGCCACGAAACAGGCTCCCCACGTGGCGGTGATCCACAACAGTCGCCACGGCTTCGGCGCACGCCGAAGCTCCGCAACGCCCGCCGAACCGGTGCCGGCGGTCATCGTGGCCACTGCAGGTGGTGATCAGCCCGATCATGACGAACCAGCACCGAACCTTGGAAATGCTGAGGGAGACCTGGAATGCAAGCCTGTGCCTTCACCGCCTGCCTCCTCACCGTCTTGCCTGATTCGAGACCTTCACGAACGTCCATCACCGTCGGTGTATACAACGAGTCCTGTATCTGGCTGGCCGGTGTAACGATCTCCGTCGAATGCCACGGATTGAGTTCTGGTCGCACCGGTTCGGCCCGGCGCTCGGTCGACGCCGACACCTCGTGCTAGCGGGAACGATGACCCCGGGCGGCAGAAAGTGAGCACCGGCTCGGACTCGTCAAAGAGCTCTTGAGAGCGCAAACAGCACCGCTCGACGTGGTTGCTGTCATTGCGGTGCCTGTTCGCGCAGCGTCGCCAAACGGCTGCGGTACTCGGTCTCGTCGAGTTCACCGCGGGCGAATCGTTCGGCGAGCAACTGCTCCGCCGTGTGGAGCACCGGCAGGTGGGTGGGCGACGATGCCTCGCGCCCGACATATCGGACCAGCATTACGATGCCGGTGATCAGTAGCCCCCAGAACAACACCATTCCGATGATCATCAGCGAATAGCCCCAGCCGCCGGGATCACTGCCGTACCAATACATCACGATGACCTCTCCTCATGTACGTGGATGGAAGCGTTGTATGCCCCGGCGACACTCTGTGGGATAGGCGCGTACAGCGGGGGATTGATGCCATGTGCTCCATGGTTTGTGCCGGGTCAGAGCCCGGGCGCGTTGTAGAGCGGGAACCAGCGAGTGAGATCCTTCTCTACCCGCAGATCGTTCTCGATGGCCGAGGTGATCTGTAGCTCGAGGCTGTTGTCGCGTCGATCGGCCTCGGCGGGGGCGAAGGGGTACCAGCTGCCCCGCTTGTAGAGGTAGACGAGGCCGAGCGGTCGGGTGCCGTCGGTGAACGCGATGACGGTACACAGCAGTGTCGGCCCGAACCCGGCGTCGACGAGGGTGCTGTTGACGGTGTGCAGATCGGTCACCAGGCCTTCGAGATCGTCGGGGGCGGTGCGGCGGATGAGCCAGGAGAATCCGTAGGTGTCGGTCTGCTCGCTGTATTTGCCTCCGTCGAGGGCGAGCAGCCCGTCGACCTCCTCCCGTAGTTGGGCGAAGCCGCCGCCTTCGGCGGCCTTGAAGCAGACCGCGCCGGTGCCGGTGGGGTGGAACCGGGTGCCGACCTGCAGGGTGACCGCGGCAGCGGGCAGTGCGAAGAGTTGGTCCAGATTGGGCGGCACCGGTGTGGAGCGGCCGAGGAGCGCATCGAGGAAGCCCATGGGGTCTAGTACTCCTGTCCGAGTTGGCGGGCGATGTCGCCCAGCTGTGCGAGCCGGCGATCGAGCGGCGGGTGGGTGGCGAAGAGCGAGGAGAGGCTGAACCCCTTGGCGAGGGCGGGGGCGAAGAAGAAGGCGTTGAAGGCCTCGGCCTGGCGTAGGTCCCGGGTGGGGATGGCCGCCATCTCGCCGCTGACCTTGGTCAGGGCCGACGCCAACGCCGACGGCTGGCCGGTGAGCAGCGCGCCGGACCGGTCCGCCGACAATTCCCGATACCGAGACAGCGCCCGGGTGAGCAGGAACGAGACGGCGTAGACGACCGCGGAAACCACCACGACTGCCAGCAGGATGAGGCCGGTATTGTCGCCTTCCCCGTTGCTGCGTCCGCGGCCGCCACCGAAGCCGCCGAAGAAGCCGGCGTACAGGGTGAACCGGGTGATCAGCCCGGCCAGCACACCCAGGAAGGAGGCGATGGTCATCACCGCCACGTCACGGTGCGCGACGTGGGAGAGTTCGTGTGCGAGTACCCCTTCGAGTTCCTCGGTGTCGAGGCGACGCAGGATGCCCGTGGTCACGCAGACCACCGCCCGGGTGGGGCTGCGCCCTGTTGCGAATGCGTTGGGCACATCGACCTCGGCGATCGCCACGGCCGGTTTGGGCATGTCCGCCAGCGAACACAACCTGTCGATGACCCCGTGGAGTTCGGGCGCCTGATCGGGGGTCACGATCTTGCCATGCATCGCGTAGAGCGCGATGCGGTCGGAGAACCAGTACTGGGCGAACAACAGTCCGCCGGCGATCACGACCGCCAGAAATGCGCTTCGCAGCAGCGCGATGAGCACGGCGGTGAACACGACATAGATCAGACCCAGCAGGAATGTCGTCCAGAGCATGCGGCGGGTCAGCCCGCGATCGGGCCGGAAACGGCTCTTCATGGTCTCACCCGGGAATCAGACCTTCCTCGCCGAGCAGGGCGCGCACCTCCGCCAGGCTGCTTTCCTGGGCCGGGAGGATGACGTCGGACACGGACAGCGAGTCGTCGGCGACGGGCGTGCCGGCGGCCCGCACCCGGTCCAGCAGGGTGCTCAGGGCGTGCTGGAATCGTTGTTCGTCGCCAGCGGTAACCGCTTCGGACAGGCCGGCGTCCAATTCGTTCAGTTCCGCGAGGTGGTCTTCGGCCACGTCGAGCTGGCCCTCGCCCAGGATGCGCACGATCACGACCGTTCCTCCTTCGGTGATCCGGGGCCGGCCTCGCGCGGCGACGGCGACGGGGTGTCCGCGCTGCTGCCCGGCAGCGCGGCTCGCGAGGCGGGGGGCAATGCTCGTTTCAGGTGCGCCAGTTCCTCGTCGACGTCGGACTGAGAGGACATCTTCTCCAGTTCGGCCGCGATGTCGTCCTTGGCCGGGCCGGTGGCGTCTTCGAGGGCCCCCGAGGCGAGGAGTTCGTCGATGGCCCCGGCGCGGGCCTGCAACTCGGCGGTCTTGTCCTCCGCGCGTTGCATGGCCAGTCCGACGTCGCTCATCTCTTCGCTGATCCCCGAGACCGCCTCCCCGATCCTCGTTTCGGCCTCGGCCGCGGTGTAGCTGGCCTTGATCGTCTCCTTGCGGGTGCGGAACGCTTCCACCTTCGCCTGCAGACGTTGTGAGGCCGCGGCGAGTTTGTCCTGTTCGGCCTGCAGCGCCGCCTGCTGCGGGGCGAGTTCGGCCAGCTGCTGCTGCGCCGCGGACCGGCGGGTCAGAGCCTCCCGGGCCAGATCGTCGCGGCCCGCAGCGACCGCTGCCGTCGCTTGCTGCTGCAAGGTGCCGACCCGGGATTGCAACTGCTGGGCCTGCAGATCCAGGCGTTTGCGGCTGGTCGCCACGTCCGCCAGGCCACGGCGCACCTGCTGCAGCATCTCGAGTTGCTTCTGATACGAATAATCCAGCGTTTCCCGCGGATCCTCGGCACGGTCGAGAGCCTTACTGGCCTTCGCCTTGAAGATCAGCGCGAGACGTTTACCCAGGCTCATTGCGTTCCTTTCCTGCACAGCTCGGTCCCTGGTGGACACCCTCGGTGCCGTGCGCGCGGGGACGTGCACTCGAACGGTCTTGCGCAGTCAGCGTCGGCCGCGACCCTTCCGCGGGCCTAACCCGTTTATGCGTCGGTTCGTTGCCGAGTGTCGGCGGCGAACCCCCGCAAATCGGTGAGGGTTTTGTGAAGATTCGTTGAAGAAGGAGACCGGTCGAGTGCGCCCGGCGCCCGCACAGTATTGAGTTGAGGAATCGGCGGGTCACAACCCGAGGAGAGTGCGATCAGGCGGCGCACTCGTCCGGGTTGATGTCGTGTGACGGAAAGGGGTGGCCACCTCGAACTCGACGTCACGGCGTCTGATTCGACACCCCCACCGCCGCCTTCTGGTGCCGGCCGCCGGTGGTGTGCACAACGCCTGACGCGGTGGCGCTGACGTCCAGCTGATCACCGCACGTGTTCCGAGGAGCGAGATGAACAGTTCGGGATCCGCGGAGCCGACGCCGGTGACCGCGGTGCTGACCGCCGAAGGAATCGAGAAGAGCTTCCGGCAGGGGTGGTGGCCAGCCCGCCGCGATTCCCGGGTACTGCGGGGCGTGGATCTGGTGCTGCAGCCGGGTGAGGTGGTCGGGCTGACCGGGGAGAACGGTTCGGGGAAGTCGACGTTGATGAAGATTCTCGTCGGCGAGTACCGGCCGGACGCCGGCACCGTGACCCGTTCGGTGCGGCTGGGATACTGCCCGCAGCAGCCGGTGGTCTACGAGAGGTTGACCTGCGACGAACACTTCGAGTTGTTCGGCTGCGCCTACCGGATGGCCCCGGCCGAGGAGCGACGCGCCCGCCGGGCGCTCTACAGCGCGCTCGGCTTCGAGCGCTACGCGGACACCCGCGCCGACCGGTTGTCCGGCGGTACCCTCGCGAAACTCAACCTCGGGTTGGCGTTGCTGGCGGACCCGGAGGTGCTGCTGCTCGACGAGCCGTACTCCGGTTTCGACTGGGACACCTACCTGCGGTTCTGGGAACTGGTGGCGCAGCGCCGCCGAACGGGGCGCTCGGTGCTGATCATCAGTCACTTCGTCACCGACGAGCACCGATTCGACCGCATCGTCGACCTGCACAACGGGACGGCGGCGGCGAGATGAAAGCCGGTGATCACCTGCCGAGAGCGCCGGGCGCGGTCTCACTGCTCATCCACCGATTCCTGACCGACTACGCCCGTAACCCCGTCAACGTGCTGGTGCTGGTGCTGGTCCCGGTCGTGTTCGTGATCGTTGCGGCCGGATCGATGGCCGATGCCGCGAAACTGCTCGGCGGGGCGGGCGGGCCCGCGGTGGAAACCGCGACCGCCGGCTGGGCGGCGGGATTCCTCGCCGGTATCGCCATGTTCTTCCAGATCAGCGCGGCTCGCGCCGCCGATCGGCGGCTGGTGTCGGCGGGCCTTGCGCCGATGCGGTTGGTCGCGGCCCGGCTCGGGACCGGACTGGTCCTGGCAGCGTTGGTTTCCCTGACAGCCTTGCTCGCCCTGGCCGCGCGTACCGGCATCGACGACCCCGGCCGGGCGATCGCCGGAACCCTGATGTTCGCCGTGATCTATCTGGCGATCGGCGCCCTGGTCGGGGCGCTGGTGCGCAACCCCGTCAACGGCACCGTCCTCATCTTGTTCGTCTGGATTCTGGACGTGTTCTTCGGCCCCGCCGTCGGCTCCGCCGATCGCATCGAAACCCGGTGGTTCCCGACGCATTTCGTCACGCTGTGGATGGTGGACATTCCGTCCCGGCACGGCGGCCGGATAGGGGACCTCGGCTGGGCACTGGTGTGGATGTTCGCGGCGCTGATCGTCAGCACCGCCGTCATCACCGCGACCGTCGGTGCGGTCCGGTTGACGCGGCGGCGAACCGCCTCCGGTTCCGGGTGGGCTCAGTTTTCGGCCGGGCTGCGGATGGGACTGCGGGACTACCGCCGCAACCCGGTGCTGTGGGTGCTGCTGATCGTCGTGCCGATCGTGTTCATCGTGCTGGCCAAGGCGATGACCGCGCAGGAGTCCGGCATGTTCTCCCTCATCGAGGGCGGCCGAGCGGTGATGCAGGTGTTCTGGCTGCCGGACGTGCATGCCGGGACGATGACCCCGATCGCGGTCTCCTCGCTCGCGGCGTTGGCCGGGCTGTTCATCGGGCTCGACGCCCGCGCCGGCGATCGGCGACTGGCCCTGGCCGGGTTCCCCTTTCCTCTCCTGCTCGGGGTGCGGTTGACGATGATCGGGATCGCCGCCGCCCTGGTGACCGTCTCGTCGTTGATGGTGACCGCGACGGTGTTCGATGCCCGGCAATGGGGTGTCTACGGCGGCGGGAACCTGCTCATGGCCGTGACCTACGGGCTGCTCGGGTTTTGCCTGGGGCCGATCTTCGGGCGCGTGGGTGGGGTGTTCATCGCCTTTCTGGTGCCCTTTCTCGACATCGGGATCGGCCAGAGTCCGATGCTGCGGCCGGAACCGGCGACCTGGGGACACGGCCTACCGGGATACGGTGCGATGCGGGTGTTGCTCGACGGCGGGCTGACCGCACGGTTCGACGAGGTCGGGCCGTTGCTGGCGGCGCTGGCATGGGTGCTCGCGCTCACCGCACTGGCCGGGTGGTTGTTCCACCGGGCCCCCGCCACCCCCGTGCGTGGCGGGTTGGGCATGTGATCGCGTCGATCGCGCCCGGCGTAGCTCGGCGCCGGCGATCGGCACGTGTGTTGTTACCGGGTGGGGGTGAACCGGCGCAGTCGCAGGCTGTTGCTCACCACGAACACCGAGCTGAAGGCCATTGCGGCCCCAGCGATCAGGGGGTTGAGCAGGCCCAGCGCCGCCAGCGGAAGGGCCGCGACGTTGTAGGCGAACGCCCAGAACAGGTTGCCCTTGATCGTGCGCAGGGTGGCGCGCGCCAGACGGATCGCGTCCGGGGCGGCCCGCAGGTCACCGCGCACCAGCGTCAGGTCCGAGGCCTCGATCGCGACGTCGGTGCCGGTGCCCATGGCCAGGCCGAGGTCGGCCTGGGCGAGGGCGGCGGCGTCGTTGACGCCGTCGCCGACCATCGCCACCACCCGCCCCTGGTCCTGCAGGTTCTTGATCACGTCGACCTTGTCCGCGGGCAGGACCTCGGAGATCACCTCCTCGATCCCGACCTGGTTCGCGACGCTCTGCGCAGCGCGGTGATTGTCCCCGGTGAGCAGCACGGGGGAGAGGCCGAGCTCACGAAGTTCACCGATCGCCGCCGCGGAGGTGTCCTTGACGGTGTCGGAGACGACGATCACCGCGCGGATCGCCCCGTCCCACGCAATCCACACCGGGGTGCGTCCCTGCGTTTCGGCCTCGTCGACAACGAGCTGCAGCGCGGTGGGGGCGGTGAGCGCCCACTCATCGCGCAGCCAGCTGTCCCGGCCGGCCAGCATGGCGTGCCCCTCGACGACACCGGATACCCCACGGCCGCCGTGGTTTTCGAAGCCCTCGACCGCCGGCACCGGGCCTGCCTCGGCGGCGCGGGCGGCGACCGCACGGGCGATGGGGTGTTCGGAGGCATGCTCGAGAGCACCCGCCAGACGCAGGACTTCGGTGTCGGACACCCCTTCGGTGGCGTGCACCGAGACGACGGCCATCCGGCCGGTGGTGACGGTGCCCGTCTTGTCCAGGACGATCGTGTCGACGCGGCGGGTCGATTCGAGGATCTGCGGACCCTTGATCAAGATGCCGAGCTGGGCGCCGCGGCCGGTGCCGACGAGCAACGCGGTCGGCGTCGCCAACCCCAGCGCGCACGGGCACGCAATGATCAGCACCGCGACCGCGGCGGTGAACGCCGCCGTCACCGTATTCCCGGTCAGCAGCCATACCGCGAGGGTCAGCAGTGCGAGCCCGATGACGATGGGCACGAACACCGCCGACACCCGGTCGGCGAGGCGCTGGACCTGCGCTTTCCCGTTCTGCGCCTCGGTCACCAGCCGCGCCATCTGCGCCAGTTGGGTGTCGGCGCCGACCCGGGTGGCGCGCACGACCAGCCGCCCGCCCGCGTTGACGGTTGCACCGACGACGCTGTCGCCGGGCCCGACCTCGACGGGGACCGGTTCGCCGGTCAGCATCGACGCGTCGACCGCGGAGGTGCCCGCGGTGACGAATCCGTCGGTGGCGATCTTCTCCCCGGGCCGGACGACGAACACATCGCCGACGGCGAGTTGGCCGATCGGGATGCGGATCTCGGATCCCCCGCGGAGCACGGCGACGTCCTTGGCGCCCATGTCGAGCAGGGCGCGCAGCGCGGCCCCGGACTGCCGTTTCGCGCGGGCCTCGAAGTAGCGGCCGGCGAGGATGAAGGTGGTCACCGCGGAGGCGACCTCGAGGTAGATGTGCGGTTCGGTGCTGCCGGTGGTGAGCAGGTCGAAGTTCATCCGCATGCCGGTCATCCCGGCGTGGGTGAAGAACAGCGCCCACAGCGACCACAGGTAGGCGGCGGTGACACCGACGGAGATGAGGGTGTCCATCGTGGCGGCCCCGTGCCGCAGGTTCGCCCAGGCGGCGCGGTGGAACGGCAGCGCGCCCCACACCACCACCGGGGAGGCGAGGGTCAAGGTCAGCCACTGCCAGTTGTCGAATTGGAGCGCCGGGATCATCGACACCAGCACGACCGGCACGGTCAGCACCGTCGAAACGATCAGCCGCTGCCGCCACTCGGCGGCCTCGTCCGGTTCCGTGGGGGCGGCCGCCGTCCCCCCGGCGGCGTCCGCGGGGGAAACGGGGAGGGTGGCGGTGTATCCGGTCGCCTCCACCGTCGCCACAAGATCTTCGGGGGCCACCCGGTCGGCGAAGGTCACCCTGGCCTTCTCGGTCGCGTAATTGACGGTGGCGGTGACGCCGTCCATCCGGTTGAGCTTCTTCTCGATCCGCGCCGCACACGACGCGCACGTCATTCCCCCGATCGACAGCACGACATCGTGCTGTCGACCACCGGGCTCCGTGATCCGGGTCGTCATGCGTCAATCCCTTCCCAACTCGAATACCACCACCCAACTATACCCCTACGGGGTAGTGCTTCGTCGAATGTGTTCCGCCTTCGGCTGGGTGCGTGACCGCCGCGGCCTCGGCTTGAGTCTTCTGCGCGTGACTTCTTCATTGAATCTTCACCGAACAACTAGCCAAGCCATATCCGGTGGAGGCAGGCTCGGACTCGATCGGACAGTGGCATCGAGTGAACCGGAATTCCGCACCGTCCATCAGGCCTTGAGGAGGAGTGATGACGCAGAGGTGGAGTGTCAACGTCACCCCGGCCGAGCGGATCGCCCGAATCATCATCGGCGGGGTCGGCGTGGCTGGGTGAAGCTCGACAATGCGGCAGGACGGAACAGCGTTTCGATTCAGGAGCTGATCATGGCAACGCCGGCGTCTTCGGATGCAAACATCGCGGCGTTGGAGGCGGTGCCGACGCCGACGGTCGCCCAGCTGCCTCCCGTCGCAGTGATCGAGCTGGATTCCATCGCGGGCGTGCTGTCTAGACGATTTCCGGAGTTCACCCACACCCACGTGCGCGCCGTTGTCTACGCAACTTATCGACGGCTCGCGTCAGCGGCACGAATCCACACGCATCTAATTCCGCTCACCATGAATTGCTCCAGGTCCGAGCTGCAGATGCAGGTTTCCGATCGTGCTCGTCACCCCCTCGCCGAGCGTTAGGCGAGAAATGGGGACGGCCGTTCCGCTGTTGACGATCCAGCCGGACGCGGGGTGGACCGGAAGGGCGCGATGAGCACACGTTGGTCTGAACTTACCAATACACCGTATGGGTATATCCTAAGGTATGGAACGCTCATCGAAGCGTTCGAGAAAGGTGAATATCGATGACTACCACCACATACACAGTCCAGGGAATGACCTGCGGGCACTGCGTGTCGACGGTGAAGGCTGCGGTCGGTTCCGTTCCCGGCGTGACCGGGGTGGCGGTGGACCTGCAGGCGGGCACCGTCACCAGCACCGGTACGCCGACCGATTCTGCTGTCGCGAAGGCTATCTCGGAGGCAGGGTACGAAGTCGTCTCGGCGGAACGCGAGGCGGCGGCCGGTCACGCACTGCCCCTGGTCGGCAATGCCGGCGGCTGCTGCTGCGGCTGACGAACGAGGCGGCGGCGCGGGTGGAGGTACCCGCCCCGCCGGTAGTCGGCTCAACCGCCATGGTGTTGGCCGTGTTTCGCCGGGGCGCAACCAGTCCAAGCGACTTGGCTGTTGGGTCGGCGCCGGGTTGTCGGGAGCGGTGTCGCCGGTGCGCGCGCAGGGCCGATGACGAACGCGGGCAACGAGAACATGACCGCAAAGGACAGGTCCCACACGGAGAATGCGGGAGTCCCGATGACGACGTGGGGCGGTACTGTGCCGCCGACGTCGGCGATCTCTGTTCGTAGCAGCGAAGAGACGGCCAGGGTTCGCTCGCTGCATGCGTGGCGAGTGGCTGTCGAGATCCGCGCATGCTGGGGGAATTCGGTCAGTGGTCGGCAGGACGGGCGCTGACAGTTCCGTCGTACATGGAGGCCGTCGCATCGGCGGGAACCTGAGGTCGCCACGTCGACAGGGGCCTCGGCTCGAGTCTCTGCGCGTGGCTTCTTCATCGAATCTTCACCAAACAACCAGCCAAGCCATACCGGGTGGGGGCAGGCTCGGACTTGACCGAACAGTGGCTGGCAGGTGTATCCCGAGCTTCAGCAAGCGTTTGATCAGACATCGAGGAGCAGTGATGACGCAGAGATGGAGTGTCAATGTCACCCCGGCTGAGCGGATCGCCCGAATCCTCGTCGGCGGGGTCGGCGTGGTTGGCGGGGTTTTCCTGATTGCGGGCGGGGCAACGGCCGTGGTCATGGTACTAGCGGTGCTGTTGATCCTGGCCGGACTGGATCTGGTGGTTACCGGGTCGACCGGCCATTGCCCGCTGTATCAGAGGCTGGGGCATGTCCCGGCATCGTTGAAGGGCGGAACGTCATGACCGATGATGATCGGCGTGAGCCCTATATCGGCGACAACAGCGGACATGACGAGCATGGCGAGCGTCACGGCGCAGGTGGTCACAGTCGTCACCGCTGGATGATGGTCGCCTGCTGCGTCCCGATGCTGCTTATCGCCGGTGCGCTGGTGCTCACCGGAACGGTCGGAATCGGCGGCATCGTGTTCGCGTTGGCGTGCGTGGGAATGATGGCGGTGATGATGTTTTCGATGGGCGGAGAACACCGTCCTTGACGCCCCCTCCATCAACCCAGTTGGTCGGTAGATCAACACCATGACCAGCTGAAGTCAGTGCTGCTCGAGCGGGGCGATGACGGCTCGGTGCCGCGACAACGAAAGGTGCCACAGCGAATGAACCGAACCACCGTGCTCGAAGTGGGTGGACTGAACTGGGCGAGCTCGACGGCGTCCGTCGAGGCCACCCTGCGCCGTCGCGCGGGAGTCACCTCCGTCGAGGCGAATGCCGTGAACCAGACCGCCACCGTCACCTACGACCCGGCGAAGACGTCGGTGGTCGAACTGTCGAAGTGGGTGCGTGACTGCGGCTATCACTGCGCGGGACGGTCGGTGCCCGATCACGTGTGCGACCCGATGTCCGAGCCGGCCGCCCTGGCCGCGCACCTCCACCACGCCCCGCCGCCCGGTCCGCCCGCCGCACCGGCGGGCCATGAGGGCCATGAGGGCCATGCTGGACGGTCGCCGCAGGAGACGATGGGCCACGGCGGTGGTCATGCCGGGATGTCGATGGACGACATGGTCCGGGACATGCGCAACCGCTTCCTGGTTGCCGCGGTGCTGTCGATCCCGATCTTGCTGTGGTCCCCGATCGGCCGCGACGTCCTCGGATTCACGGTGGCCGCACCGTTCGGTCTGCGCGACGACGTCTTCTCCTTCATCCTGTCGATCCCGGTGATCTTCTACTCGGCCTGGATCTTCTTCGACGGCGCCTACCGGGCGCTCAAGGCGCGCACCCTCGACATGATGGTGCTGGTGGCGGTGGCCGTCGGGACCGGCTGGCTCTACAGCGCCGTCATTACCCTCACCGGCGGCGGTGAGGTGTTCTACGAGGCCGCCACGGTGCTGACCGCGTTCGTGCTACTCGGGCACTGGTTCGAGATGCGCGCCCGCGGCGGCGCGAACGACGCGATCCGTACCCTACTCGAGCTCGCCCCGCCGATGGCGCTGGTGCTGCGCGACGGGGAACCGGTCGAGATCCCCACCGCCGAGGTCATGGCCGGGGATCTGCTGCTCATCCGCCCGGGCGCGAAGATCCCGGTCGACGGCACGGTCGAGGAGGGAAGCTCGGAGGTCGACGAGTCCATGGTCACCGGCGAGAGTCTGCCGGTGACCAAGACACCCGGATCGCAGGTGATCGGCGCCTCGATCAACACCACCGGCACCCTGCGGGCCCGCGCTACCAAGGTCGGCTCCGACACCGTTCTCGCCCAGATCGTCGCCCTGGTCCAGGAGGCCCAGAACTCCAAGGCGCCCGGGCAGAGACTCGCCGACCGGGCCGCGTTCTGGCTGGTCCTGGTCGCCCTGATCGGCGGCACCGGCACGTTCTTGGTGTGGCTCCTGGCGGGTGAGAGCGTGCAGATGGCACTGCTGTTCGCGATCACCGTCGTGGTCATCACCTGTCCCGACGCGCTGGGCCTGGCCACCCCGACGGCGATCATGGTCGGCACCGGCCTCGGTGCACAGCGGGGGGTGCTGTTCAAGAACGCCACCGCACTGGAAACCTCGGCGCGCATCGACACCGTGGTGATGGACAAGACCGGCACCCTGACCAAGGGCGAGCCGGAGGTCACCGACGTGGTCGCCGACGGTATCGGCGAGGACGAACTCCTCGCCCTCGTCGCCGCGGTCGAACGCGAATCCGAGCACCCGCTGGCCGGCGCGATCGTCCGCTACACCGCCGAACGCGCGATCCCACAACTGCCCTTGGCCGAGTTCTCGAGCGTGCCCGGGCACGGTGCCACCGCCGAGGTGCAGGGCCGCCGGGTCGCGGTCGGCAACCGCAAGCTCATGGTCGCCGAGGACGTCGATTTCGGTGTCCTGATGGACCGGCGAGACTCGCTGGCCTCGACCGGGCGTACCGCGGTGCTGGTGGCCGTCGACGGCCGCGGGGTCGGGGTGATCGCGCTGGCCGATGCCGCCCGGGAAACCTCCGCCGACGCGGTGTCCGCCCTCCACGACCTGGGCGTCGAGGTGGTCATGCTCAGCGGCGACAACGAGGCCACCGCCGCGCGCATCGCCGGGCAGCTGGGCATCGACACCGTCATCGCCGAGGTGCTGCCCGGCGACAAGGCCGCCAAGATCGCCGAACTGCAGCGTGCCGGCAAGAAGGTCGCCATGGTCGGTGACGGCGTCAACGACGCCCCCGCCCTGGCCCAGGCGGACCTGGGCATCGCGATCGGTGCCGGCACCGACGTCGCGATCGAAACCGCCGACCTGGTGCTGATGCGCTCGGACCCGCTCGACGTGCCGATAGCCCTGCGGATCGGGCGAGGCACCCTCCGCAAGATGCGGCAGAACCTCGGATGGGCGGTCGGCTACAACGTCATCGCCCTGCCGATCGCCGCCGGGGTCTTCGAACCCTCACTGGGCCTGGTGCTGCGCCCGGAGATCGCCGCCCTGTCGATGTCCGGCTCGAGCCTCATCGTCGCGGTCAACGCCCTGATGCTCAAACGACTCAAGTTGCCCACCCCGCCGGAACCACACCCCGCAGCGACCCGTCCGGCGCCCGAGCCCACACCAACAGGTCCGCGGTGAGCGGTGACCTCGAGCGAATCATTCGTCGACGACGAGGAGCGCCATGGACGCCGTACGCGAATCAGCAGCTCCGGCAGACTCCTTGACCGATCAGGAGCTCGGCGACCTCGACGCGTGGTGGCGGGCGGCGAACTACCTGTCGGTGGGTCAGATCTACCTGATGGGCAATCCCCTTCTCCGCGAACCGCTCCGTCCCGAGCACGTCAAGCCCCGGCTTCTCGGCCACTGGGGCACCACGCCGGGACTGAACTTCATCTACGCCCACCTCAACCGGGCGATAACTGCGCGCGATCTGAACATGATGTACGTGATGGGACCCGGTCATGGCGGCCCGGGACCGGTGGCCGCCGCGTGGCTCGAGGGCACCTACAGCGAGGTCTACCCCGACATCACGCAGGACGAGGACGGGATGAAAAGGCTGTTCACCCAGTTCTCCTTCCCCGGCGGCATTCCCAGCCACGTCGCACCGGAGACGCCGGGATCGATTCACGAGGGCGGCGAGCTCGGATACTCCTTGTCCCACGCCTACGGGGCGGCGTTCGACAATCCGGACCTGATCGTCGCCGCGGTGGTCGGGGACGGCGAGGCGGAGACCGGTCCGCTCGCCGCCAGCTGGCATTCCACCAAGTTCGTCGATCCGCGACGTGACGGCGCGGTACTGCCGATCCTGCATCTGAACGGGTACAAGATCGCCAATCCCACCGTGCTCGACCGGATCGACCGCGAAGAACTCGACGAACTGCTCCGCGGATTTGGTCACACACCGATCCTCGTGGAAGGCACCGAACCCGAGTACATGCACCAGGCATTCGCCGCAGCGCTGGACCGCAGCCTCGACGAGATCGCCGAAATCCAGCGGCGCGCCCGACGCGACGGCCACACCGAACGCCCCCGCTGGCCAATGATCGTGCTCCGCTCCCCCAAGGGTTGGACCGGCCCGAAGGAAGTCGACGGACTCGAGGTCGAGGGCTCCTGGCGCGCACACCAGGTCCCGTTCACCAACGCCCGCGACGACGGCCACCGCAAGATCCTCGAGCAGTGGCTACGCAGCTACCGGCCCGAGGAACTGTTCGACACCTCCGGCGCCCCCGCAGCCCACATCCGGGACCTGCACCCGCTCGGCACTCGACGCATGAGCGCCAACCCGCATGCCAACGGCGGGCCACTGATCCGCGACCTCGCGATGCCCGACTTCCGGAACTACGCGGTGCCGGTCGAAGTGCCGGGCACCGGCAATGTCGAGTCCACCCGGATACTGGGCACCTTCCTGCGGGATGTGATGCGTGAGAACATGTCCACCTTCCGGATGTTCGCACCGGACGAGACCAATTCGAATCGGCTCGGTGCCGTGCTCGAGGTCACCGACCGCACCTGGAACGCACGCACCCAACCCGATGACGATCACCTCGCCCCCGACGGACGTGTGATGGAGATCCTGTCCGAGCACACCTGCCAGGGATGGCTCGAAGGGTATCTACTCACCGGCAGGCATGGCGTGTTCTCCTGCTACGAGGCGTTCATCCACATCGTCGACTCGATGTTCAACCAGCACACCAAGTGGCTGCGCACCACCAACGGCATCGTGTGGCGCCGGCCCATCCCCTCGCTGAACTACCTGCTCACCTCGCACGTGTGGCGCCAGGACCACAACGGGTTCTCACACCAGGATCCCGGATTCATCGATCACGTGGTGAACAAGAAGGCCGACGTGATCCGGGTATATCTCCCGCCGGACGCCAACACACTGCTGTCGGTGGCCGACCACTGCCTGCGCAGCCGGCAATACGTCAACGTCATCGTCGCCGGGAAACAGCCGCAGCTGCAGTACCTCGACATGGCCGCGGCGATTACCCACTGCACCAAAGGAATCGGGATCTGGGACTGGGCCAGCACCGACAGCGGTGTGGAACCGGATGTGGTGCTCGGGTGCGCCGGGGACGTGCCCACGATGGAGACGCTCGCCGCCGTCCAGATCCTGCTGGAGTGGTTCCCCGACCTGAGGATCCGGGTGGTCAATGTGGTCGATCTGATGCGGCTGCAGGACCATCGGGAGCACCCGCACGGGCTGATGGAGGCGGACTTCGACGCGCTGTTCACCGTGGACAGGCCGGTGATCTTCGCCTACCACGGGTATCCGTGGTTGATCCACCGACTGACCTACCGCCGCACCAACCATCACAACTTCCATGTGCGCGGCTACAAGGAGGAGGGGACCACGACGACACCGTTCGACATGTGCGTGCTCAACCAGATCGACCGCTTCGATCTGGCGATGGACGTCATCGACCGCGTCCCCCGTCTCCACCGCATCTCGGCGCACCCGCGTGAGCACCTGAAGAACAAGCTGATCGAACATCGCCAGTACATCCGCACCCACGGGGAGGACATGCCCGAGATCACCCACTGGCAATGGGCCCCGGCCGCACCGCCTGCCGGCGGTGGCCCCGGACCGGTCTCCACCGCCGAGCAGTGAGAGGCGACGGAAAGGACCGACCGTGGCGGAAACACGTCGATACCATGGTGCACGAGAGAGAGCCGAACGCCCTGTTCGTTCAGGTGACGAAGAACCCGCTCGAACGCGCACTGAGATGACGGCTCGCAGGCAATCACCATGCTCGAGGACGCGATGCCTAGAACCGAGAGAAAGGCGCAGCGGGTGAGCAGCAACGACATATTTCAAGTCGTGGTCGGCGTGGATGGGTCGACCCAGTCGCTGACCGCCCTCGAATGGGCGGTGACCGAAGCCCGTCTGCACCACGGCCAGGTACGAGTGGTGACCGGGTGGCAGTATCCGACCGCGGCGACCGGCATGGACGGACTGATCTGGGAGCACCAATCGTTCGAGCGCGTCGCACACCAGACCCAGAGCGAAGCATTGAAAGGTGTTCCCACCGAGGGCGTCCACATCAGCGGAGAGGTCCTCCAGGGGCTTCCCGCCTCCGTTCTACTAGAGGCCGCCCAGGATGCGGACCTGCTTGTCGTCGGCTCCCGCGGCCGGGGAGGGTTCACCGGACTGCTTCTCGGGTCGGTGTCCACCCAGATCGTCCACCACGCCACCTGCCCGGTACTGATCGTCCGACCGGGACGGGAAACCCCTGCAGTCAGGTAGAAGTCACGTCGAGCACCCGCCGGCAACAGGTCATCGGAGAACAGCGGCTGGTTCGCTTGCCCGCAGGCATATCGACGAGTGACAGACCACGATCTTCTCGCTCCATGGCGACAGGTGCAGTACTGCCTCCGCAGATCACGGCGCACATCTCGGTGGCATGTCGCACCATCGATAGCATCCCGACTGTCGAACTTTGACGGCCGCGTACACGTGCCGGCCGTGTCCGCGGTCGCCCGCAGATGTTTCCTGTTGCATCAAACTGGGACTCGGCCACCTCTGATCAGAAAGGGCGACTGTGGAACAGGCTTCGCCAACGCTCGCCAGTCCGCGACCGGACGCGGTGACCACGCCGCGCGTGGTCGTAGTCCACATGCTCCGGGTATCGGCATGACTCGCCGCGACCGATCCCGCGCGGCCGGATCCGGACCGGCAGGGATCGGAAATGGATTCGACCCGGGTGGTGAGCCGTGCACACCGTGCGTGGCTCAACTGCATTCCCCCGCCGAGCGGCTGGCGGCTCTGCGCGAGGCGGTCCACCACGAGCCGGATCCGCTGGTGACGTTGACCCACCTGCTGCACCTGTGTCGTGATGAGCATCGTGTGCTGTGGGCGCAGGCGGGCTCCCCGGGCATCCGGGCGACGGTCGCGAACGTGCTCGCCCCGCTCCGTACGGCAGTCGGGTCCGGCCCGGCTGCCGCGACCTTGGACGCGCCGGTTCGCCAAACCCTGGCCGAAGCGCTGCGACCGGTCGACGGGGCGGCACCGGTGGTGATCGCTCACGCGCTCGCGCAGTACCTCGACGACCACTATCGGCAGTGCGTCACCGAGTCGTTCCGCAGACGCAGCCCCTACCAGCCCGGGGTGGGTGATCCAGTTCCTCTGGGCGGCCCCGACATCCGCGCAGTGATGGACATGCGGCCCACCTCGCCACCCTGGCGGCTGGCGAACCGGCTGGATGAGACTCGCCGGGTCCGGCTGGCCGGAGGGTGGGTGACACAGTTTCGGATCGTGTTCGACTACAGCCTCTTCGACGCCCTGCCCGGTCTGGTCACCGCCGACACGATCGTTGCCACCTGCCACCCCAACCGAGCCCTGACCGAATTCACTCTGCCCCGCGACTCGACGCAGCCGACCTTCCCGGTGCAGCCGACAGACCTCGATCGGCAGCGCCGCCACCTCGATCAGCTCATCGGCCGGGCCGCCGCCGCTGGTGCCTCCATCATCGTGCTGCCCGAACTGTGCGTCACCGAGTCGCTGGCCCGACACCTGCAGGACTGGGTCCGCCGCGAGGACGGCCCCCGGCTCCTGGTCGCCGGCAGCTACCATCACGTCGATGGTTCGCCGCCTCGGCGGCGCAATACCGCCATCGCTTGGGTCCGCGGGCACGACCAGCCGTTGACACACGACAAACATTCGCCCGCCGAGCAGCCGATCCTGGAGGACATTCAGCCGCAGGGTTGGCCGGAATTGCGCGTGTACGTCACCGCCGACGGATGGCATCTCGTGATCGCAATCTGCCGGGACCTGCTCAATCCGGAGGCGGTGCACACCCTCGCCGAGACCGGAGCCAACCTGGTGCTGGTGCCGGCGATGAGCGAGAGCCTGGCGCCCTTCACCGGTCAGGTCGCGCACCTGGTCGGCTCGGGACAGGCCATCATCGCCCTGGCGAACAACCCCGCCGACTGGGCCCGAAGCGGCGACCCCGCCCCGCACCGCTCGGCCCGCGCCCTGTTCGGTCACCCCGGTCTGGGGCAGCAGACCCGGGTGGTCGCCTCGCCGGACACCGCTCCCGGTATCGCGACGCTCAACGTGCGGTCCGGGCTGATCGGCTGGACCAGCGCCGACAGCCAGGACTCGCCCGGTGACCCGCCCGGTGACCAACCGTCATCCTCGCAGACCCTCCCGGAGTGGGCCGCCCGGCTTGCGGCAGCAATCCGCCGCTACCGGCAGTACGAGCCACCGCCGCCGAAGCCGATCACGCTCCGGCCCGCTGCGGTGCTCGTGCTGCTCACCGATGGACCTACTGGCCCGCAGATACTGCTCACCACGCGTGCTCCGGACCTGCGGGACTACCCTGGCCGGCGCGTGTTTCCCGGCGGCGTCCGGGACCCGCAGGATGACGGCCCGGTGGCTACCGCCTTGCGGGAAGCCGGCGAGGAGATCGGACTGGACCCGGGCAGCGTGCAGATCCTCGGCGTGCTGCCCGCACTCGCCGAGCCAGAGACCAGGTTCTTGGTCACCCCCGTGCTCGGTTGGTCCGCTCGCCCGGAGTACACCCGACCGGTCAACCTCGCCGAAGTCACCTCGGTCCATGACGTGCCGCTGCGACAGCTCACCCATCCAGGTCATGACCGAGACGGTGTACCGGACCCGCCGAGTCCGGAGCTGACTGGCCTCGGCTCGATGACCGCCATGGTGATCGATATGCTGCTCACCCTGCTCGCCGAGCCGATCCATCCGTCCGGCTCCGGACACGACCGGGCATCCGCAAAGGATCCCGACGCTCCCGGACCACCGTGGTGACGGCCAGGGCGGGGGAGGTAGCCGGCGACGCATGGGTCGGCTCAGTTAGTCCCGCAACATCGGAGCGGTAGGGTCGGCGCCAGGTTCGGGCAGTGCGTGGGCGGCCGCCGCCGACGGCAGGTCTACTTCCCAGACCTCGCCGGGGGTCAGCGTCTTCTCGATTCCTTCGACGCAGAGCCGGACCGGTCCGGCCGAGCAGGGATACAGTCGGATCCGCGCCCGGTCCTGGGTCAGGCCGATGCTGATCGGTTGTCCCCGATAACTGAACCGGAACGTCGCCTCGGTCAGTTCGGCGGGCAGGACCGGATGAAGCCAGAGGGCGTCCTGCCGGGTTTCCACCCCGCCGTAACAACGGATCACCATATCGGCGGTTCCAGCCATGGCTCCGAGGTGGACACCTTCATGAGTGGTCCCGCCCTGGGTGTCGGCCAGATCCGCCTCCAGAGCCTGCTCGAACAGCGACCACGATCGTGGCCGGTCGGTCCGGGCCAGAACCCAGCCGTGGGTCAGTCTGCTCAAGGTCGAGCCGTGGCTGGTGCGCGCGAGATAGTACTGGACCGTACGGGGGATGAGTTCCGGCGGCAGCGTGTACCCGAGGCGTTCGAACACGGTGCGGAGTTCTTCGGCGGAGAACAGGTAGAAAAGCATCAGGACATCGGCCTGTTTGGAGAGCCGGTACCTGTTGGTGGTGTCGTCTTCGGCCTGCAGGATCAGGTCCAGTCGGCCGATATTGCCGTAGCGCGCCCGGTAGGCGTCCCAGTCGAATTCCTCCAGCGCCTCGTAGCCCTCGAACTGGCTGAGGACACCGTCGTGGAAGGGTACGCGCAGTCGCCTGCTGATGCGGTTCCAGTGTGCGGGCTCCTCTGGCTTCAGTTGCAACCGGCGCCAGAGCGGGTCGCAGTCGCGACAGGCCAGCAGGTCCACCGCGTCCTCGGCCCGGGCGAGCACCCAGGCGGCCAGCACGTTGGTGTAGGCGTTGTTGCGCAGACCCTGACCCGGTGCGTCCGGGTACCCGTCGTGGTACTCGTCCGGTCCCATCACGCCACTGATGTCGAATCGGTCATCCGCGGGATTGTGAACGGCCAGGCTGGTGAAAAGTCGGGCGACCTCCACGAGGATTTCGGCACCGTACTCGGCGAGGAACCCGGTGTCGGCCGTGGCCTGAAAGTACTGCCACACGCTGTAGGCCACGGCCAATCCGACGTGCCGCTGCCTGCGGGAGTTGTCCGCCATCCACACCCCGTTGCGGACGTTGAAGAGCTCGGCGGGGGTTTCCTCCCGGCCGTCGCTGCCGGACTGCCAGGGAAACATTGCACCGTTCAGGCCGTCGGCGCGGGCGGCCGCGCGGGCCGCGTCCAGGCGCCGGTACCGGTAGAGCAGGAAGGAGCGCGTCAGTTCGGGCCGGCGCAAGGTCAACATGGGATAGACGAAGAGTTCATCCCAGAAGATGTGGCCGCGGTAGCCCTCACCGTGCAGTCCCCGCGCGGGCAGGCCCGCATCGAGGTCTGTGTCAGCTGCCGCGACGGTTTGCAGTACGTGAAAGATGTGCAGATTCAGCGCCAGCGACTGCCGCGTACCCGTCTCAAGGTCGACCCCGAACCGCTCCCACAGTGCGGCCCAGGCGTTTTCCTGGGCGCCGAGCAGCTCCCCGAATCCGGGTGCCCGGCCGATCCGGTTGCCGACGTCCAGGGCGGCCGTGGAGGCGGCGCGATCCCGGGAAGTCGCCACGGCGACAATCTTTTCCAGCGTGACCGGGATGCCGCGGCCGAGGCTGAGCGTCATGGTGTGCCCTGCGCGGGCCCGTTCGGCGATCAGCCGGCGGTCGACGACCGTGTCTGTGGCGCCCACGCGGGTCCGTGCCGCAGTCGCGATGCTGATCCGGGACTGGTTGGTCACCGCCTCGTACAGCACCGTTTCACCGTCCAGTTCCACGGAGCGAACCGGGACCAGATGTTCGTGGGCGAGCGCACGGTCCGCTGCCACGTTGCGGTTTGCCACCGCTCCGTTCACGGCGGACTCGACGGTCATCTCACCGGACCAGTCTTCGGCTTCGAGGATGAGCTCCAGTGCGGCCAGATGGGTTTCGGTCAGAGACTGAAACTGCCGGGAGGTGACCCGGGTCGTGCGGCCCGCAGTGTCGCGGTACCGGTGGGTGCGAGTCAGCACACCGGTACGCAGATCAAGATCCTGGCGGTAGCTGAGCATCTCTGGCGATCCCGGACACAGAACCGGACCGTCTCCGACGCGGACGGTCAGGAAAGTCCAGTCCGGGGCATTGACCAAATGTTCGGTCTCAACGGTGTTCCCATCGAGGGCGGTGGTGAGTCGATTGTAGATTCCGGCCAGGTAGGTGCCCGGGTAGTGGACTGCGTCGGCGGTGCTTCCGGGTACCGCGCCGCGGGTGGCCCAATACCCGTTCCCCAGCGTGCACAGCGCCTCCCGGGTTGCTTCCTGGGCGAGGTCGAACCGGTCATAGACCAGATTCCAGCTCCCCGGCGGGGTCGGCTGCGCCCCTCCACACCAGGATCGGCCGCTCTGTGCTTGGTCGATGGCCGTCTCGGCTGGCTGCCCGGGGATTCGTCGCGCGGTGGCGTCGTTGTCACCCGTGAGCATCACAACCTCGACGCCGGGTTCGGGCCAGCCGAGACCGGTCGCACCGCGAGAGAACTCCGTCACAGCCGGTAGCCGAGCTGTCCGCAGGACCGGCACGTGCCGCTGCTGTCATAGTGACACTGTAATTGCGTCGACGAGGACAGCGCGGCGAGCTTGCGCGCCCGAACTCACCGCCCAACCGGACTCGTTCGCGCACCACCTCAATAGTCTGGGTCATCGAGTGTTGGTGAAGACGCCGAAACCACTACCGCTTCCTCGGTCGAATTGGGCAGGATTTGCCCGCCCCGACCCGACCTGGAGGTCTGGTCATCTGCACTTCAATCCGGGAGGCACGCGCCAGCCGATTTCGTCGCCCGCGGCCACGTTCTAGGATGGGATCGTGGTCCTCTTCTACGAGGTTTTGTTGGTTTTCGCTGCTTTGCTCATCACGTGGTTCTCGCTGTACGTCATCTATCGTTTGATCACCGAGGAAGATTTGAACCGCCGATTCCGGTGATTACTGGTGACTACCGGGGGTCGTCGGCTGCAGGGATGACCGGGTGATGCTGCCGCGATCGCGGATATTGGCCCCGAATCTCTGTGCCACGACCGTACCGATCCAGGACGGCCGGGCGTCTGCTTACTCACCCGCGGTGTCAGCGAGCTCTGATACCGAACGGCCACCGACATGACGTCGGCCGCAGGAGTCTGCCCGTCGCACTGATCTGCCGCCAATCCGATGAGATTGTCGCCGAACAGCGTTCGGATGAATTTGTCCGAGGTGAGGTGCCAATCCTCGCATCGAACGACGTGACGGTCGGTGCCCAGCCGCTCGTATTTGCGCGTCGCCGCGCCACCACCCGCCATGGAGGTAAAGCTTCTTCAGCGAATCTTCACAGAAATCCTCGGCCTGAACCGGCAATGAACTGACAGTCTTGAACGAGAGACGGGTGCAGGGCGCCGTCGGGTTGATCGAGGTGGGATAAGGCAAGGAGTGGATGTGTCGCAGTGCCGACGAAAACCGACCGGGATTGTGCGCCCGCGGCGTGCGGTGAGCGATCCACCACCGGCGACTCGGCCGCTGAATCGGCCCCTGCGGCCGCAATCACCAATTATACCGGAGGAGGGTATATTGGGAGGTGGAGAACGCGGGCTGGCGAGAGGAGTCGGCAGTGAGCACCGAACCCCCCGAGGCCAGCCATCGCCACATCCAGTCCAAGGGTGCCTACCTCGCGCGCCTGCGGCGCATCGAAGGACAGGCCCGCGGCCTTCAACGGATGGTCGACGAAGAGAAGTATTGCATCGACATCCTCACCCAGATCTCCGCGATGACCAAGGCCCTCCAGGCCGTGGCGCTGGGCCTGCTCGAGGAGCACATCAGCCACTGTGTGGCCGATGCCGCCGCGGCCGGCGATCGCGTCGAGGCCGACGTGAAGATCGCAGAGGCCTCCAACGCCATCGCACGTCTCGTGCGGTCCTGACTGCAAATCTGTCATCGAAGGGCATGGCGCAGAATTGGCGACCCGGCCAGCCCGCCGAGCCGGCGCGCGCCCAGGTGCTTGGAATCTGTCAGGCCGCCAAGGTCATGGAGCTCGACGGCCTCGCGCGATTTCCGGCGAGTGCGGGCGTGAACGCTTGGCCCCCACTGCACAACTGCCCGACGTCTCGCGTGATGAGCATGTGTGTGCACTGTGAGAAAGGAATTCCCCTGTCATGAAGAAGAAGTCCCTCACCGCCAGCGCAGCCACGGTTGCAGCTCTAGTCGCGTTGACCGCCTGTAGCAACTCCAACAACGATCAGGCCACGCAGAGCAATACCGCGGCGAGCGTCACCGCCACGACGGCCTCCGCCGAGACCCACAACCAGGCGGACGTGACGTTCGCGCAGCAGATGATTCCGCATCACGCGCAGGCGATCGAGATGAGCGATGTCGTGCTTGCCAAGGACGGTATCGACCCCCGGGTGACCGATCTGGCGAATCAGATCAAGGCAGCTCAAGGCCCGGAGATCGAGCGGCTGCAGGGCTGGTTGACCGAGTGGGGACAGTCCAGCATGCCGATGTCCACGTCCGGGATGATGACTCCGGGTCAGAGCATGCCGATGTCCACGTCCGGGATGATGACTCCGGGTCAGAGCATGCCGATGTCGATGCCGGGCATGGAGATGCCGGGCGATAGCGGGATGGGAATGAGCGGAATGATGTCCGCCGAGGACATGTCCGCACTGCAGAATGCTCAGGGCGTGGACGCCAGCCGGCTCTTCCTCACACAGATGATCACCCATCACCAGGGCGCGATCGCCATGGCGCAGACCGAAATCGACTCCGGTCAATATCCCGACGCCGTCGCGATGGCACGCACCATCGCCGACACCCAACAGCAGGAAATCACCACGATGCAGAACATCCTGGCCTCGCTGTGACACCCCGGCTTCGTGGAGTCGAACACCCGACGATGACCTCGTCCGAGGAGAACGCAGTGAGCACCACCGCGAGCTACCACATCTCCGGCATGACCTGCGCGCATTGCGTGAAAGCGGTCACCGAGGAACTCGACCGTCTCGATGCAGTGACGAACGTCGACATCGACCTGGTTCCCGGTGGCGACTCACGGGTGAGGGTCACCAGCAGCCGGCCACTGCCGCTCGAGCAGGTACGTCACGCCGTCGACGAGGCCGGATACTCCCTGGCCGACCCACCCACCTGATCCACCCTCAGCGCGCCCTCCCCGGGGCATCAGGAACGTTTCGCGCCGGTGAGCACGAGGACTGACGCGGGTCACCGCCTCGACCTGGGGAGGACGCGCCGCGGTGATCGTCACCAGATCGCCCGCCGCCGCATCGACGTGGCGGACACTGCCGTCAGCCCGGACCCGACCGCACATGATGTACACGGCGGCCTCGCCGCGGATGGGAACATCGGCTAATAGCTAATCGCCGGCCCGGGGTGAGCGCGATGAGAGTCCGGCGCAGCCGGTGCTCGTGACCACATAGACAGTTTCCGCGCTCCGTCCGCTCGGCTCGCGCTGCGGGCGTGCGCGAGCCGGTGCCGGGCGATCGCGGGCACCGAGTATTTCCTCATCGCTGATCCGGGCGGAGGGGGAAGGTGATGGTAAAGGTACTGCCAGTTCCGGGGCCGTCACTGCGGGCGGTGATGTGGCCGCCGTGCGCCTCGACGAGCGCCTTGGCGATCGCCAGTCCGATCCCGGCGCCGCCGTGTTCGCGGTCGCGTGCCGCATCGACACGGTAGAACCGCTCGAACAGGTGCGGAAGGTGCTCGGCGGAGATCCCGTCGCCGGTGTCGGTCACCTCGATCACCAGCAGCTCGGGTCGCTGTTGCGCGGTCACCTCCACCCGGCCGCCCCGGGGGGTGTGCCGCAAGGCGTTGTCGAGCAGGTTGCCCAGCACCTGGCCGAGCCGCTCCGGGTCGGCCCACAGGCGGGGAAGGTGCGCGGGAACCCGAGAGGTCAGTGACACCTGCTTCGCGGTGTAGCGGTCCGCCGCGGCGGCGAGCGCAGTCGAGAGCAGTGCGGCGGGGTCCACCGAGGTGGGCTCGATCGAGGTCCGGCTCTCTTCCGCATGGGAGAGACTGCGGACATCGTCGGAGAAACGGACCAGCCTGCGGGTCTGGTCGCGCAGCATGATGATTGTGTCGGCATCCAAGGTCTCGACCCCGTCCTCGAGTGCCTCCATGTACGCCTCGAGTACCGACACCGGGGTGCGGATTTCGTGGGCGAGGTCCCCGAGGAGTTGGCGACGGGTGGTCTCGACCGATTCGAGCCCGGCGGCCATCCGGTTGAACGCCTCGGCGAGTGCGTCGAAGTCGTCCCCCAGGTGCGGGGGAGTCACCCGAATGGCGTAGCGCCCATTGGCCACCGCGGTCGCCGCGGACGACACCTCGGTCAACGACCGTTGCAGGCGCCGACTGAAATACCAGGTCACCATCAACGCGGCCAGGGAGGCCACTCCGAGGGCGACCGCCAGGGAAATGGCTGTGGCGGAGCGGTACGCCTGCTCGGCGTGGAACTGCTCGTCGGACGAGGCCGGTACCCCGGCGCGGTGCAGGTGCTCGCGGAACAGTGGGGGGCCGGCGAACACCGCGACCACCCAACAGGTGGCGGCGCCCGCAACCAGGACCAGCGATTGCGCCAGCAGCAGCCGCACGCCGAGGCCGGGGCCACGGCTGTGCACCGGACCGAGGCCGACGGTGCCCGGGCGAACCTGACGCGAGGTCATTGCCCGGTCCCCATCCGGTACCCGATGCCGCGGACGGTGGTGACGTACCGGGGCGCGGCGGGGTCGTCTCCCAATTTGCGGCGCAGGTGGCCGACATGCACATCCACGAGGTGCTCGTTACCAACCCAAGACTCCCCCCACACGGCCTCGATCAACTGGCGCCGGCTAAATGCCATACCCGGCCGGGACGACAACGCCGCCAAAACGTCGAACTCGGTGCGGGTCAATACCACCGGGCGGTCGCCGAGATGGACCTCCCGGCCCGCGACGTCGATCCTCATCGCCCCGAATACCCGCGGGGGTGCCTCACTCCCGCCCGGCGCGGTGGGCGGCGTCTCGTATGCCGGGGCCTTCCGGGGCCGTCGCAACATGGCGCGGATGCGGGCCACCAGCTCCCGGGGGCTGAACGGTTTGGTGACGTAGTCGTCGGCGCCGACGGACAATCCGATGATGGTGTCCATTTCGGCGTTGCGGGCGGTCAGCATCACCACGTAGGCATCGGAGAACGTCCGCAGTGCCCGGCACACCTCGATTCCGTCCATGCCCGGCAGCCCGAGGTCGAGGACCACGACGTCGGGGTCGATTTCCCGGGCGCGAGCGAGCGCATCGACGCCGTTGTAGGCGACGGCGACCTCGAAGTTCTCCCGTTCGAGGTAGCTGGCGACGACCGCGGTCAGCGGGCGCTCGTCGTCGACCACCAAGGCCCGATATCCGGCGGCGCTGTCGGGCGGGAGGTGTGGCGTGTGGTTCATGGTCTCCATCGTCGCCGGTGTCCTCCCGGTCCGGTGCGGGTCACCCTGAACTGCCCATATCTTCAGGAAAACTACACAGAACCCTCATCGATTCACCGCGATCCGACACCACGCTGGAGAGCAACGAAAGGTGAACAGCCATGATGTGGTGGAACGACGGAATGGGCTGGGGCGGCTGGGTACTGATGGTCGTGGTTATGGTTGCGTTCTGGGGGTTGGTTGTGGCCGGGGTGTTGGCACTGTTCCGCAGCATGCGCACGGACCGCACCGCGCCCTTCGATCCCGACTCTCGGGCCCGGGAAATTCTCGACGAACGATTCGCTAGAGGTGAGATCGACGCCGGAGAATACCGCCTCCGTAGGGACGAATTGCGCGCCCGGCAGTGACACGTGAGCGATCTGCTCAGGGCCTGGAAAGGATAGGGGGCGGACGTGCCTGAGTACGGTGCCGGACTGAGTCGGCGCACCTTCCTCCTCGCCGCCGCCGCAGGACTGGGCGGCCTCGCAGTGTCTGCCTGTACCCGCGGATCACCGTTTTCCGGACCTCATCCGGTCGATGCGAACGCCGTCTCGGCGGCCGAGGCGGCACGGTCGCACACCGGCCGCACCGTCGACGCCGTACTGGCCCCGCAGACCACCGACATCGACCTCGGCGGGATACAGGTGCGCACCCTCGCCTACGGCAACACCGTTCCCGGGAAGACGATTCGGGCCAACGTCGGCGACGAGGTCGCTGTCGCCCTTACCAACGGCCTCGACCACGAGACCTCGGTGCACTGGCACGGCATTGCGCTGCGAAACGACATGGACGGGGCCAGCCCCGCCAGCCCCGACATCGGACCGGGTCAACGCTTCACCTACCGTTTCTCGGTGCCGCATGCGGGCACCTACTGGGCGCACCCGCACGTCGGCCTCGACACCGACTACGGGCTATACCTGCCCGTCATCGTCGACGACCCGAACGAACCCGGAAAATACGACGCCGAATGGATCGTCGTCCTCGACGACTGGACCGACGGTATCGGCCCCGGCCCCCGGCAGATCCTCTCGAACCTGCAATCGGGTGGGATGGGATCGATGGGCGGACCAGGCGGCATGGGGAACATGCCCGGGATGGGAGGAATGGGCGGTGGCTCGGATCGATCCGGCGCCCCCACCTCGAGTGCGACGTCGAACGGGGTGGGCACCAGCAGCCTCCTGGGCGGCGACGCCGGCGACATCGTCTACCCGCACTACCTGATCAACGGGCGACTCCCGACCGCACCGACGACGTTCACAGCCACACCCGGCCAGCGCCTGCGGGTCCGCATCATCAACGCCGGCGCCGACACCGCCTTCCGCATCGCCCTGGCCGGGCACACCATGACCGTCACCCACACCGACGGCTACCCGATCACCCCGGTCGACGTCGACGCCCTCCTGCTCGGCATGGGTGAACGCTACGACGTGATCGTCACCGCCGGGGACGGGATCTTCCCCCTTGTCGCGGCGGCCGAAGGCAAGAACGCGCACGCCCTAGCCTTGCTGCGCACCGGCGCCGGCGCCGCACCCGACCCGGCATTCCAGCCCCGCGAACTCGACGGCCGGGTCGGGACCGTGGACACCTTCGTCGCCGCCGACACCGTCCTGCTCCCCCCGGGGCGACCGGAGGTGAACCTCGCGGCGGATCTCGGCGGGAACATGATGGGCTACGACTGGACCATCAACGGCCGCCCCTACGACCAGACCGAGCCATTGACGATCCGGCAAGGCCAATATGCCCGCCTGACCTTCACGAACATGACGATGATGTGGCATCCGATGCACCTGCACGGGCACACCTTCCGGGTCGTCAAACCCGACGGCACCCCAGGCCCGCGCAAGGACACCGTCATCGTGCCGCCGATGCGTTCGGTCGCGGTGGACCTGGTCGCCGACAATCCCGGTGACTGGATGCTGCACTGCCACAACGCTTACCACCAGGAGTCAGGGATGATGACCCGCCTCGACTACGACAGTTGAGGCGGTGACCGGTCATCGGCCCTGCACTGATCTCTCGACGAGACCCACCGCCCGATGTAGCCACGACACCGCCACCCGATCCGAGAAGGAGGTGAGGAGAATGGGAATGACCATGATGGACATGATGATGATGTGTATGCGCATGATGGGCATAATGCCGCCGATGATGACTATGCCGCCCATGTGAGGCGATACTCGGCTAGAACTGCCACATCCGTCGCGCGCGCCGTCTCGGCCCGTGAACAACCTGTTTGAGGCGCCACGTCAGGCGCATATGTCGTTTGCTGACAACACTGACCGACATGATGTGGTGCCCGAGGCAGTAGCCGAGGGAAGTGGTCGTGCAGGAGGTCGGGAGGTCTCCGGGGCGTAAGGACCCCTGTAGGCAGCCCCGCCAAGCGGTTTCCAGCTTTGCACGCCCATGACCCACGAACGGCCCCTCCCATTTGGAGGGGCCTTCGTCGTGTCGCAGAGCTTCGCGACGGTGCTACGGTGCGCGACCTTCGCCCCACCCACCAGGCGGCCGCCACGCCCCATGGCCCAAGATCCACGCTCAGCATGCACGTCTGGGGATCCCCAGCAGAGGGTTCGTGCGTGGTCATGGGTGGTACACGAACGGGGCTTCACAGGAGGTCATCTTGGCGGCCGATCTCTGGGCAAAGGGCTACGCCTGGACCATCAACGATCGCCCCTACGATCACACCCAGCCCCATTGACGATCCGTGAAGGTCGACGGGCCCCACCTGACATTCACGAACTTGGCCACGATGGGCATTCCATGCACCGGCACGGACACATCGTTCGGCCGATACGCTCTCACACAGCTGGGGCTGGTCGCGGACACTGGATGATCTACTGCCACAACGGATCATCAGGAACCGGGCATGATGTCCCGGCTGGACTACAACGGGTGAGCTCGGCTCGTCTCAGGAGCGGACGAGCCGGGCGATCGCGTCGGTGGCCTCTTTGATCTTCGCTTCGGCTTCGGGACCGCCGGCGACGGCGGCGTCGACCACGCAGTGACTGAGGTGGTCCTCGAGCAAGCCCATGGCGACGGCCTGCAATGCCTTGGTCATCGCGGAGACCTGGGTGAGGATGTCGATGCAGTACTTGTCTTCCTCGACCATCCGCTGCAGTCCGCGGGCCTGGCCTTCGATGCGCTTGAGGCGCTTGAGGTAGGCGTCCTTTTCGGTGATGTAGCCGTGCGCGGCGTGGTCGTGTCCGTCGGTCTCGGCGGGCGCCTGGGTGGCCGCGGGGGTGGGAGTGGTGGCCATGGTGTCCTCCTGGTATCCGACGATCATGTCGAGCACCCCCGATTATGCCCGCCCGGGGTATGTGGCGGCGGGGTCGGGCCGTCGAGTCGTCGGCCGACCGCCGCCGCGGCGCACATCACCGCGCACCTGGCCACCGCCCGGGTCGCGGGATGCCAGGTGAACCGCATCAGCGTTGTTGTCACCGAGGACATGGTCCTCTCCTTTCGGGACTGCACAGGGTGAAGGGGTTTGGGGTGGGTGGGCGTCTGCACGCGCCGCCCACCCCACACCCTGGATGCTTTCCTGCCCGCGGTTATCCGGCGAGGGATTTGAACCGGCGTAGTCGCAGGCTGTTGCTGACCACGAACACCGACGAGAACGCCATCGCCGCACCGGCCAGCATCGGGTTGAGCAACCCGGCGGCGGCCAGGGGCAGGGCGGACACGTTGTAGGCGAAGGCCCAGAACAGGTTGCCCTTGATCGTGCCCAGCGTCTTGCGGGCCAACCGAATCGCGTCCGCCGCCGCACGGAGGTCACCGCGGACCAGCGTCAGATCACTCGCTTCGATCGCCACGTCGGTGCCGGTGCCCATAGCCAGACCGAGGTCGGCCTGCGCCAAGGCGGCGGCGTCGTTGACACCATCGCCGACCATCGCGACGACCTTGCCCTGATCCTGGAGCCGCTTGACCACGTCCACCTTGTCCGCGGGCAGCACCTCGGCAATCACCTCGTCGATGCCGACCTGATCGGCGATCGCCCGGGCAGCGGCCGCATTGTCGCCGGTGAGCATGATCGGCGTCAGACCCAGATTCCGCAGCTGTGTGATCGCCTCGGCCGAGGTGGCCTTCACCGCGTCGGCGACGACGAGCACCGCGCGGGCCCGCCCGTCCCAGCCGACCGCGACGGCGGTCTTGCCCTCCGATTCGGCCGCCGCCATGGCGGCGTCGAGACCGGCGGGCAGATGCTGCGCCCAGTCGGCGAGCAACCGGGCCCGTCCGACGACCACCGCGTGCTCGTCGACCATGCCCTGCACGCCGAGGCCCTCGATGTTGGCGAACTGCTCCACCGGGGGCAGGGTGCCGACCCTGTCGCGTGCGCCCTTGGCGATGGCCTGGGCGATGGGGTGCTCGGAGGAGTCCTCGAGGGCCCCGGCCAGGCGCAGCACCTGCGCGGTGTCTTCGCCGTCGGCGGTGATCACATCGAGCAGGGTCATCTTGCCGGTGGTGACGGTGCCGGTCTTGTCGAGCACCACGGTGTCGACGCGGCGGGTCGATTCGAGCACCTCGGGTCCCTTGATCAGGATGCCGAGCTGGGCGCCGCGGCCGGTGCCGACCATCAACGCGGTCGGGGTGGCCAGCCCGAGGGCGCAGGGGCAGGCGATGATCAGCACCGCGACGGCGGCGGTGAATGCGGCCGCGACTCCGCCGCCGGTGCCGATCCAGAAGCCGAGCGTCGCAACGGCCAGGGCGATGACGATCGGGACGAAGACGCCGGAGATCTTGTCGGCCAACCGTTGGGCCTGCGCCTTGCCGGTCTGGGCGTCCTCGACGAGTTTCGCCATCTGCGCAAGCTGGGTGTCCGATCCGATTCGGTTGGCGCGGACCACGATCCGGCCGCCGACGTTGACGGTGGCGCCGACGACCTGGTCGTCGGGTCCGACCTCGACGGGCACGGATTCGCCGGTCAGCATCGACGCGTCGACCGCGGAGGAGCCTTCGGTGACGACACCGTCGGTGGCGATCTTCTCCCCGGGGCGGACGACGAACTCGTCCCCGACGGCAAGCTGATCGATGCCGATGCGCTGTTCGACGCCGTTCCGCAGCACCGAGACCTCTTTGGCGCCGAGTTCGAGCAGGGCCCGCAGGGCGGCACCGGCGCGCCGCTTGGAGCGGGCCTCGAAGTAGCGGCCGGCGAGGATGAAGGTGGTGACGCCGGCGGCGGCCTCGAGGTAGATGTTGCCGGCGCCGTCGCTGCGGGAGATGGTCAGCTCGAACGGGTGGGTCATGCCGGTCATTCCGGCGGTGCCCCAGAACAGGGCGTACAGCGACCAGCCGAGGGCGGCGATGGTGCCCATGGAGATGAGGGTGTCCATGGTGGAGGTGCCGTGCCGCAGGTTGGTGAAGGCGGCCTTGTGGAACGGCCACGCACCCCACACCACCACGGGGGCGGCGAGGGTCAGTGAGAGCCACTGCCAGTTCGGGAACTGCAGGGCCGGAACCATGGCCATGGCGATCACCGGCACGGACAGCACCAGCGATATCAGCAGCCGCTGGCGCCACGATGCGGTCGGGTCCTGCTCTGCGGCGGGGGCGTCGGTGCCGGTGGAGGCGGAGGGTGGCGTGGGGACCTTGGCGGTGTAGCCGGCCTGCTCGACGGTGGCCACGAGATCCTCGGTCGACACATCGCCGACGTAGTTGACGCGTGCCTTTTCGGTGGCGTAGTTCACCGTGGCGGTGACGCCGTCGAGCTTGTTGAGCTTCTTCTCGATCCGGTTCGCGCACGAGGCGCAGGTCATGCCACCAATTTCGAGCTCGACCTGGCCGTCGGCGGTCGGGTGCTGCGTGACGGGATTCATCGTTCCTCCTCTCGGGGCGTGGTGGTAGGTCAGTGTCCGTGCCCGGCGGGCATCGGCTCCGGGGCGGCGGGAACCGCGGCGGGGGTCTGCCCGCCGGTCAGCGTGAACTCGGCGGTCCGCACCACTCCATCGTGCTGGAAGTCCAGGAACAGGCGGTAGTCGCCCGCGCTCGGGGTGGTGACAAAGAAGTCGATACCCGGACCGGGCGTGGTGACCCCGTCGCCGGGGTGGCCGTCCGGGTGCACGTGCAGGTAGCCGAGGTCGGCGGCCCGCAGGGCAACGAGGTGCCCGTACGCCCCGAGGTAGGGCTGCAGATCCGTGACGGGCTGCCCGTCCCGGCTCACCGACAGCGTGACCTTCGACGCCTGACCTGGGGTGAGGGTGCCGCCCAAGGTGACGGTGTAACCGTCGACCACGGCCGAAGCCGCCGCCGGGGGCAGGGGCTGCGGATCGTAGGCGCCGGCGACCTGCAGATCGGCGCCCAGGGTCAGGCCGTCACCGCCGGCGGGGGTGAAGTCGGCGAACACCCGGTACGCCCCGGCGCGGGTCAGATCGAGCGGCACGCTCCAGGTTCCGGCGGCGTCGAGTGCCGGGTGCACGTGCTGGAAGCCGGCCATGTCGCGGCGCACCGCGATCAGGTGCAGTTGCTTGTCGTGGCTGTCGACGTAGCGGGTGACCGGCTGCCCGTCGGCACCGAGGATGCGGAACCGCAGCGGCACGTCGGCGCCGGCGGGAACCTGCGCGGTGTCCAGTGCCAGGGTGTAACCGCTGTCGGTGACCATCAGTCCTCCAGGTGTCTGATCGGCGGCCGGTGCGTCCGAGGTGGACACGGATCCGGCGTCGTGAGTTGAGGTGTCGTGCGTGTCTGCCGGTGCGGCGTCCTCGGGACCGAAGGCGGCCCCGGCCCCGAGGGCGAGGGCGAAGACCGCGGCCAGGCCGACGGTGAATCCGGCGAACTTCGACGATGCGTTCATCGTGGGGAATCTCCTGTCCGGGTCTCGAGTTTCGGCAGGTCAGCCGGCGAGCTGGTAGCCGGCCTCGTCGACGGCCTGGGCGAGCGCTGCCTGCTCGATCGGGGTGTCGGAGTCGATATCGACCCGGCCGCTGGCGAGGTCGACATCCACGGCGGTGACGCCGGGGATGTTGCCGATCTCCTCGCGGACCGAGGAGACGCAGTGGCCGCAGGTCATTCCGGTGACGGTGACGGTGGTGGTGCTCATCGATGTCCTTCTTTCTTCGGTTCGTTCGGAGTTCGATCGAGGTCGTCGCGACCCATCTACAGATTTACCATACCCCCCTATGGTATGCAATGCCAGGGGTTGCCGTACCCGCCCCCTTGCTGCATACCCCCCGATGGTGCGCCTTGGACCCCTGATGAAAATCAGAAGGGGCTCGAACGGCCATCCACCGGACGTCTTGCCGCGGCACGGCCGGGCTTGCGGCCGAAACGGTTTCGGCGACATCAGGGTGCCTCTTGCGCCCTCTACTATACCCCCCTATGGTATCGAATTATCCACAGAGAGTTCGAGCAGCCTCCAGGAGGGCAACGATGTGCACAGAGGGCGGGTATCGACCCGAAAGATCCAGCGGCGCCATGATGCCTGCAGTGCCCCAAGGGATGAGGCCTCGATGTTGGGGGTAGGCAGCGCCACTGCACTTCGTTTGGCCCACATCCCGATAGATACCCCTTACCCGTAAGGACGGATCGTCATGTCCACTCAGGCTTCATCCACACGCAAGTGGTGGGCGCTGGCGCTGATCGCCGCAGCCCAGTTCATGGTCATCATGGACACCTCCATCATTGGCATTGCGCTACCGAAAATGCAGACCGACCTCGGCTTCTCCCAGGAGAACCTGACCTGGGTGTTCAACGCCTACGTCATCGCCTTCGGTGGACTACTCCTGCTCGGCGGTCGCCTGTCCGACCTGTGGGGCGCCAGACGCATCTTCGCCACCGGCTGGTTGGTTCTGCTCGTCGGATCGATCACCGCCGGCGCCGCCGGCAACGTCGGCACCGAGCTGGCCGGACGCGCCGTTCAAGGCGCCGGCGCCGCTCTGATCGCGCCCTCCGCGCTGACTCTGCTGATGATGCTGTTCGGTTCCACCCAGCAGGAATTGACCAAAGCCCTCGCCGTCTACGGCGCCGCCGCGCCCGCGGGCGGCACCGCCGGTGTGTTCCTCGGTGGGGTGATCACCGAATACCTCAGCTGGCCGTGGGTGTTTTACATCAACATCCCCATCGCGATCATCGCACTCGCCGCGACACCGCTGCTGATGCCCAACGCCCCCGTCCGATCCGGTTCGATCGACATCATCGGCGCACTGACCGTCACTGCCGGCCTGGCGCTTGCCGTCTACTCCATCGTCCGGGCCCCCGAGGTCGGCTGGGATGCGGGTCAAACCTGGGGGTACCTCGCCGTTTCCGCGGTGCTGCTGGGCGCGTTCGTACTGATCCAGTCGAGGCGCCGCGAACCCCTGATGCGTTTGGGGATCTTCACCGCCCCCAACCTTGCCTCAGCGAACGTCGCCCAGTTGCTGCTCGGTGCGGCGTGGATCCCGATGTGGTTCTTCCTGAACCTGTACCTGCAGCAGGTCCTGGGGTACAGCGCCTTCCCCGCCGGCGCAGCACTACTGCCGATGACCACATTGATCATGCTCGGCATGATCGTCATCGCGCCGCGGGCGATGCAGAGGTTCGGGGCGAAACCGATGATCGTGACCGGTTTGATCGTGCTCGCGATCGGGCTCGGGTGGATGGCCTTGGTGCGGCCCACCGGCAATTTCTGGGTCGACGTGTTGCCGGCTTCCCTGGTCGCCGCGGCAGGTATGTCGCTCGCCTTCATTCCCTCCTTGGGCACGGCGATCTCCGCCGCCCGTCCGGAGGAGGGCGGGTTGGCGTCGGGCATCGTCAACGTCAGTTACCAGGTCGGCTCGGCGCTCGGTCTGGCGGCCATGACCGCCGTCGCCGCCTCGTTCGGGGCCAACCAGATCGGCGACCTCCCCGAGCTGACGAACGGATTCTCCGCCGCCTTCATCGGCGCCGCCGTCATCGCCCTGGCCGGTGCGGGCGTCATCGCCGTGTCGATGCGCACGGCCCAGCCGGACACGGCGGTGGAACCAGTCCTCGAGCAGCACTGACACCACACCGTGGGGTGGGAGTCGGCAGGCCCGGCTCCCACCCCACGCCGGTTCCAGTCCTCGTGCACTCGTCGATGACGAGGGCGATGTGACGCGGCGATGTGCGCCGGTGCCGTGGTGACGGGATCGCCGCGCCGGTCCCTCGTCCGTCCGAGTGCCCCGCTGGACACGACCGGCTATGTGGCGTCCATCACATCTGCCGTGGTCGGCGGCGTGTCGGCTGCCGGCGGGCCGTGAAGCGGCCCGCGTCGCGGCGCGGGATGTCGTCGCGCCGGCCTTGCGCGCCGTCGCCGACCCCTCGAATGTCGAGGTCAGCGCCGGTTTTCTCGGCCCTGCGCGGTGCCGCTCGACGGGGTGTCCGAGACGCGGTCCCAGTGTCGTTATCTGCCCGTGATGGAGAGATTGGCCGGGTTCGGATCCCTGACGTGCTCTTATTCGAGCAAGATCATATTTAGATATCGATTAGGTCACGATTGTGCGGTCGATATCGTTTTGTTACTTTCCTTCTCGACGGGGGTCCGAGGCCGCGAATCTCACGAGCGCGGGCCAGCCAACGAAGACGAGGTAAGACACTGTGGCGAAACACCGCAGGACGGCAGATCGTTCAAATTCCATCACCAGCCGCGTGAAGATCGCGACCGTCGCCGCGGCGACCGGTGCCATCCTGATCGGCGGCGCGCAGTTCGGCGCCGGGTCCGCTGCCGCCCGCCCGCTCGAGATCCCACCGGGCCTGCTGCCCGCCGGTGTTCAGCTGCCCGCGATCGAGCTGCCCGACCTCCCGGCCGCACCGCCCGCACCCGGCACGCCCGGACCGGTCAACCCGGGCACCCCCGCTCCGCTCAAGGCCCGCGCCGTGCAGCCGGTGTCCGGCACGCTGTCCTCCGGTTACGGCCCCCGCTGGGGCGCACACCACGGCGGCATCGACATCGCGGCCCCGATCGGCACCCCGATCCAGTCCGCGGCCGACGGTGAGGTCATCTCCGCGGGCCCGGCCTCCGGGTTCGGGTTGTGGGTGCGGGTACGCCACGACGACGGCGCCGTCACCGTGTACGGCCACATCAACGAGTTCATCGTCAACGTCGGCCAGCGGGTCGCGGCGGGTCAGCAGATCGCCACCGTCGGCAACCGGGGTCAGTCGACCGGTCCGCACCTGCACTTCGAGGTCTCGGACGCAGGCGGCAACCGGCTCGACCCGAGCCAGTGGCTGCGCGACCGCGGCGTCTCGGCGACCTGGGGAGCCGACTAGGACTTCGCCCCGGCGGTAGTCAGGTCCAAACGATGCGGGGCGCGGCAGGCCGCGTCCCGCATGCGGTTCCGGCAGGTCGAACATCCTTCCACCGTGAGGGCGGATCCCTCACGGGTCAGGTCGACCAGATCCGGGGCAGTCGCTTCCGCGGCCGGCGAGCACAGCGTCTTCAGAACACTCTGAAAGTGCGCGACGTGCGCTTACCGGCGGCCCGTACCGTCGCCGTCTCGGGTGCTCTCGGACTCAGGGTGGAGAGGGTGGCCACACCCCGTCCGGGTCGCCCATCGGCCGGGCCCGGCTCGCCGATCGGAGCCTGGATATACCGTGGTGTATGGCCCTCTCCCGTCGGCAGTTGTTGCGAGTAGGTGTGGCCGGATCGGCTGCGCTGCTGGTGGGTACGTCCGCGGTGAGCAGCGCCCCGTTGCCCGCGCCGCAGTGGCGAGGAGACCCGTTCGGACTCGGTGTGGCATCGGGAGATCCGACACCCGATGGTGTCGTCCTGTGGACCCGCCTGGCACCGGATCCCCTTGCCCCCGGCGGGCGCGGCGGCATGGGGTGGGATCCGGTGACCGTCGAATACGAAGTCGCGCACGACGAGAGCTTCCGGCAGCTGGTGACGCGCGGTACGGCGGTCGCGACCCGCGAACTCGCCCACAGCGTGCACCCGGCGATCCACGGCTTGGAGCCCGCTCGCTGGTACTTCTACCGATTCCGTGCCGGCTCGGCGATCTCCCCGGTGGGCCGGACCCGCACGGCCCCGGCTCCGGGGCAGCCCACCGCGCGGATGCGGTTCGCGTTCGCCTCCTGCCAGTCGTGGAGTTCGGGCTTCTACACCGCATACGAGCACATGAGCGACGAGGACCTCGATCTGGTCGTCCATCTGGGCGACTACATCTACGAGCGCGGGTGGAGGCGCGGCCGCGAGGGAATGTCGATGGGAGTCGACCGCGGCGAAGCCGTCGATCTGCCCAGCTACCGGCTGCACTACGCCCAGTACAAAGCCGAGCAGCCGCTGCGCGACGCCCATGCAGCGTTTCCCTGGATCGTGACCATGGACGATCACGAGGTCGACAACAACTGGGCCGCCGATTCACCGGGACTGGGCTTCGATATCTACCGAATCTCCGCACTGTTCCGCCGCCGCCGCGCTGCCGCCTTCCAGGCGCTGTACGAGCACCAGCCGCTACGGCTCACCCAACTGCCTTCCGGGGAGGGGATGCGCCTGCACCGCCGCTACCGGTTCGGTGATCTCGCGGAGCTCACCACGCTCGATACCCGGCAATACCGGGACCGGCAGGCCTGCGGGGGAAACGTCACCGCGGACTGCGCCGACCGGCTCGACACCGACCGCACGATACTGGGTGCACAGCAACGTAACTGGCTGCTCAACGGATTCACCGGCTCCCCGGCCCGTTGGCAGATCATCGGCAATCAGGTGGCGATGGGCCAGACCGACAACGACCCCGGCCCGGACACCGTCGTGTCCTCCGACTCGTGGGACGGATACGTCGCCGATCGCAACACCGTCCTCGGCGCCGCAGCCGATCGCGGCGTCCGCAACCTGGTGGTGATCACCGGCGACCGTCACCAGAACATCGTCGCCGACCTGCGCCGGGACTACGCCGACCCGCAATCATCGGTCGTCGCGTCGGAATTCTCGGGAACGTCGATCACCTCCGCCGGCGACGGCGCCGACATGAATGACACCGGGCGCCGTCTGCTGGCCGCCAATCCCGACATGAAGTTCTTCAACGCGCAGCGTGGATACGTGCGCGTCGACCTGGACCACCGGTTGTGGCGCAACGACTTCCGCGTCGTGCCCTATATCCGGCGCCCGGGCGCACCCATCCACACCCGCGCCAGCTTCGTGGTCCAGGACCAGGTAGCCAGTGCCATCGAGGCATGAGGGCCGGACACGGCCACCCACGACACGGCAAGCCCGATCCACCCCGGGCCCGCAGACCGGGCACCGCTGAGCGGTGGTGCCAGTGCCGAGCCGCGACGCCCCAGGGTGCGCCTGTCGGACGAACGTGGCTCGGGCACGCACGGGGACGGGTAATGGCCTCAGTTGTCGAGGAATCGGCGGATCAGCGGGACGACGGCGTCGGCGAGATCGTCCGCCGTCTCGAGCGCGTCGAACGACACGTTCCGCGCGAGTGTCGCATGCGGGATTGTCGCGCTCATCCGTTCGGCGAGCTCGGCCGGATGGCGCTCGTCGGCGCCGGGGACGATGAGCACCGGAACGTCGATCGCACCGAGTTCGTCGAGCGTGCGGAACGAGCGGTCACGCCCAATGGCGGCCGCGGCGGCGACGCTCCCCGGATCGGCACGCGGTATCGCCGAGCGCACCAGGTTCCCGATCAGCGGTTGCAGGTGGGGAAGGAACAACTCCCACGCCGCTTCGATACCGTCGCCTCGCACCCGCTCGGCGAAGCGGTCCATCAACGCGGTTTCGGCCAGTTTCGCCTCGTCGTCCTCGATATCCTCGGCGCTGATCACCACGACCGCCCGCACGCGTGAGGGGAAGGCCAGAGCGGCGCGTAAGGCGATGGTGCCGCCCAGGCCGGTCCCGCCGACCACCGCCTCCGACGCGCCCAGGTGGTCGAGGAGGGCGATCACGTCGTCGGCGTAGCGACTCCACGTGTGCAGCGCCGGATCCCGGCACACCGAGCGGCCGTATCCCCGCACGTCCGGGACAACAACGGTGAACCGGTCTTCGAGACGCTTCGCCATCGGCAGCAAGCTGTGATGATCCGGGCCACCGCCGTGCAGCAGTGCGACGACCGGGCCGCTCCCGCATGCGGCGGCGAACAAGCGGGTTCCGTCGCCGCCGCGGTAGTCGATTTCACGCATCGCCGTCCGTTTCTCATCTGAGTCGCAGGAGGATGCGAAACTGTCGCTCTGGGCCTCTGGGTGCCGCCCCGGCGAGAAAGTGCCGCGCCCGTCGTGTGGTAATTAACTCGGCATAGCGATGGCGACTACCGAGATGAATATTGCAAGGATCGCCAAGACCATTGCGATCTGTTGCAGCCGGAAATTGGCGGCCGTCGACTCGATCGATGCTCGCAGTTCCAGCTCTGACCTGAGCAGCGGAATGGTCTCGCCAAACCATTCAGCGCGGTCTTCGAGCGACGTCCTCAGCATCTTGTCGAAGAAGAACTCGTCAACCTGACCGTCACCCCAGTCATGAATCTGTTTGTATTCATCAAGCTCATAGGTCCAGCGGCGATCGTTGGAGACCCACTTGCCAACCTCATTCGAGACAATCGTGGCATCAAAGATCGTGTTGCTCAAAAGTTTGCTCGCGCGCTCCAACGAGTCGATGGTCTCTGTGCGCAAGGCGTTCTGGCCGACCTGTTTGATGAAGTTCCACCTGCTTTTCTCTCTTGTTGGATTGCGCGCCAAGTCATCGCGAAGCTGCGCTATCGTTCCTTCGTAGCATTCGATGAGGCACTTGATCGCCCATCGCACCATGAGTCCGCCGAAGCGGTTCTCGATGAAGTGGTCGTCGGTGTAGGGCCCGCCAAAGGTAACGCCGTCGCGTGGGGATTCATCGACGGTGAGCTTGTGGCCGCACACTATCGTCCACGGATCGTCATCGGGTCTGAAGGAAGTAGCAATCTTCCAGTCGGGCGTAGAAGAGCCGGTATAGGCGTCTCCCTCAACATCAATGGAGAGCAAGTATCGGTAGTCCTCGAGATGGCTGCTGATCTCCTCAACCGGTACGTCCGGCAACTGAGGTCGGGTGAAAGGCGCCGCAAGCTTTGTCGTGATGACTTCAATCGCAGGCAGCGATGCCTTTTTGAAGTCGGCGATCATCGTGCCAGGGAAGACACGGGCAACCCACTGGCTTGCCGCTTCGCGAACACGCGTGCGTTCTTGCGCAATCGCTGCTTGCTTGCGATGAAACGCAGTGTGGTGGCGAAGACCTCTGCCGACGGTGTCGATGCGCAAATATCTGTTCGTGTTCAGCTCATCGTTCAGGGCATTGGCCGATACGTCGGAGAGGGTAAACGTAGCTAGGAGGACTACCACGCTCGGGATCGGCGATATCGCTTTGAGCCGAACCCGATCGAAATCCTCTGGCAGGTCGGCAGCGATGTCATCCATCCACTTTCGTTCAGTTCCCCGCCGGTAGAGTGATGCGGCAACTACCCAACCGCCTGTGCTGCTAGTGCGTCTGACCGAATCGGCCCATTCGTAAATGTCGGGTCCGCCAAACGGATTGTCAGGTTCGATGTCGAGTGCCTTGCATCCTTCGACCAGTCGATCTAGATCGCCACCGACGTAGCACTCGGAAACCTGCAGCACACGGCGCTGGACATCTTCTCCGGAAGGCAAGCGCGTTGACTCGTTCTGCCTCTCATCCAGTTCACGATCGAAGTCCCCCTCCGGGTCTGGATATTCGGGCCGATCTTCGTGAACTACCGCCATTGTTCTTGATGTCCAATCTGTGACTGGGCGCAGCAGCCTCTCCACTGGGCGTGTTGCTCGTCACGAGCGTTCTTTGCCTAATGTGACCCGTTCGGCTGCACGCTACCTTGAGTGCATCTATAGAGGGAATGGCACACGCAACTCCGTCGGGCGTCGCGCAAACCACTGCTGTGGCGGGAGGGACGTGTCGTCTGCCCTGGTCGAACATGGTCACGGCTGCCCAAGCCACTTGGCATGAAACCGCCGCAGCGGCCGCGAGTGTATAACGCCGTTACCTGAGGGATAGCTTGTCCCCGTGGATGATTCGTGTCCGTGGCGACGCGCGGTGTGCTGCGCGGTGGCTCACCGAAGCGAGGGCCGAGGGCAGAGCGAATCGAAATTTTCACCTCCCGCATGACCGCCTCCGCTGTTACGGGTCGGTCGCGGCCTGGTTTGTGGTCAGGCGGAGTGCCTCTGGATGTACTCTTCGACGGCCTCACGCATCAGTTCGCTGGGCTTGCGGTGCTGGCGTTCGGCGAGTTCGTCGAGCTTGTTGCTCAGCGGCGCCGGCAGTCGGACTTGCCGCTTGGGTGATTCGCCGCTGGCGCCGGCCAAGGACGGACGGCCGGCGCCCACCCTTTCGAGCAGTTCGCGCCCTGCTGCGGCGGCCTCGGCGCCCCGCTTGGCGGTTGCCGAGTTCTTCGGCAGCGTCATCTCGTGCTCGGCCCACTCGGCGAGCTCGTCGTAATCGGAGTTCTTATCGTTGCTGTTCATCGGTATGTCACCTCTTCGAATGTGGTTGGACCGGATGCCTGCGCAACCGGGGATCGGGCGGTCACGGCTGGTCCTTCATGCGGTGGAGATGCTTCTGCCGCGCCTGCATCACATGGAAAACCACCATCCCCCGCGGGGGAACGATCTCCACCATGACTTCGAGCAACGAACCCCCAGGTGTGCGCGGAGGGCCGATGAAGAGCCAAGGCTTCGAGTGGCCGGGAACGCGTGGTTCGTCGAACTCTTGCTCGACGTAGACGGCGTTCTCGATCGCGTGCAACGCGTCGTCGCGGTCGATGCCGTGCTTGTCTGCGCTGCTCGTCCATTCGATCGCCACACCAATACTGTACTACAGAAATAGGGATTCTGTACTACGAAATTAGGGAATCGGCACCTGGATCGAGTGAGGACCGCCTCTTGGAACGCCATTTGGTCCGCGGGCGAGGTCTTGTTGCGGTAGGTCTCGCACCGTCTGTCGCCTTGGAAGTTGGCCGAGGGGCTTGGTCTTCGCGAAAATCGGGCTGCTGGTTGCTAATGGCGACCGAGCTCTTCTCGTCTGCTCGTGGCGACGATCGGGGGCTGTGACCTGCTGTGACGACATGTCCTGGTTTGTGATGTGGGGGTGCCGGCGACTGTCGGAGGGTCGGCGCGCCGGGGTGTGGGGGTGTCGGCGGGCGCGGTCAGCAACTGCGCGGGATCGGGACCTACGAGTCTGACCCGTCGGGAACAGCAGGTAGTCGAACTTGTCGCCGAGGGCCTCACCAAGAAGTCGATCGCCGACAGGCTCGTCATTTCGCAACTCACCGCGCAGGGGCATGTCGAGCACACATTCTCCAAGCTGGGATTTACCTCCCGTGCTCAAATCGCGGCCTGGATCATCGAGCAGAAGCAGGGCCGGCAGTCCTGATCGCACCGAGCCGAGGCCGTCACGGCGGCCTTGGCTGAACCGAATGGGTCGAACAGCGGCAACGAGCAGATGCGCGTGGTAGTACGACAGCGAACGCGAAGACTGAATCAACCTTTGTAGCAACAATATTCGGATACCCATTCGGTGGATCGCGTACGCGCGGTTGTGTCGGTCCGGGCGTGGCGCCGGGGTGTTGGCCGACGCGGTGGTTAGGCTCGGGGAGGTGAGCGGTAGTGAGCGGGTGGTGATGTTCGACATCGATGGTGGGCTGGCGGACCTGTCGGAATTCGCTCACATCCTGGCCGGCGACTCGGAGGGGAGTCGCCGGCGGGCATGGCAGCGGTTCTTTGAACATGTCGGGCAAGCGGCAGTGGTCGAGCCGGGACGGGACCTGGTGGAGGCGGTGGCCGGTCTGGGATTTGTTCCGGTGTACTCGACGACCCGGCCGGTCTCGTGCGCGGGGCAGACCCGGGTGTGGCTCGGCGAGCACGGATTTCCGCAAGGGCGAGCGTTGTTGTGCCGCTCACGTGATGATGTCCGGCCGGCCGTCGAGGTCAAGGCTGGCCATTGTCGGGCGGTCGGGCGGTGGTTGTCGGCGTTCGTCGACGACGAATCGGAGATCGTGGGCGCACTACGATCCCGCGGTGTCCGTGCGCATTCGTTCGACGGTTTGTCCGAGCTCGGGGTACGGGGGCTGCGAGAGGCGGTGGCCGCGCGGATACCCGACACATTGAGCGACGTCGGGGTGCACCGGCCACGGCGTCCCCGCATCGCGCGACACCATCGACAGGGGCCGGTGGCACAGAGATCGAGCTAAGAAGGGTTTGACGACCTCCCGCCCGATGGTGCGCCTTACCGCAGGGCGGGGGCATAGGCACGTTGGCAAGGCGTGCTCGCCGCGGGGTGGTTCTGGGCCGATGCGGCCTCGGGAGCGGTCTTCGAGGATTTTGATGCGACGCGCGGCCTTGGTCCAGCGTCCTGGTGGATCAGTTCGAGTGGTTGCGGATGTGCGTAGCGGCGTCCTCGATGGTCGCGAATGTCGCCATAGTCGTGCCGATGTCCGTAACTGCCCAGACATGATGCGCTGGTGTACTGGTGGCCGTTCCTGGGCTGAGGGCGTATTCGAGTCCTTTCGCTTTTGCTGCGGATCGGACGTCTTTGGCGGTGAGTTTCTTCGGACCACCCCACTTCAATCCGTCCTGCCGGGCCCTGGCCTGTGCAGTGAGTTGGTACTCGGTGGGCGCCCCGAGCTCTTGCGCGGCGGTGCGGAGCTGCGACCGGAGCGACCGTCGGTCCTTCTGGATGAAGCGAACCGCGGACAGTGCCCACAGCATCGAACAAGCGATGAAATGGATGAACGGTGCCTGGTCGGGTTCCTCAGGTTCAGGAACGAACTCGTAACCGTTCGATCCGGGCGACTCGTCGAGCGCTAGGTACTGGTCGGTCAGCATTGGTGAGGCATGGTTGAAGCCACACAGGAAACGGTAGATCACGTACAGATCGCGACCCCGTTCGAGATCGTTGGTCATCTCCGCAAAAGCGTCGGCTTGCGTGCCGGACGACGATTCGATCCCGAGGGGCTCGATACTTGCGACCTTGGCGGCCACCTCGCGGAGTTCCGGGCTGTCCGCTTTGCGCAGAGAGGCTCGAATTGCTCGTCGGGTGGCAGGTTCCTGCGCGAGCCACGCCTGGACTCCGTCCGCGGACTGGGCTATCCACATGGCGGTGATCGAGCACTCGAAGCACGCCCTGATAGTCGGTATCGAGACCAGCACGCCGTCGGAGTCAATGTCATCGAGGGCAGCAACTGCCAGTCGGCGCACGTGATGGGCGAGCGACAGCACCCGGGTAGCCTTCGCAGGATCGAACGGTCCGCCGCTGATCACCGTGAACGAGCCGTCCTCGAGGCATTCATCCCAGATACTGACGAGTTGTCGCGCGATCGCGGCGTAGTTCGAGGGCGTTTCCGTGAGACTCACGGACCGATGTTATCGGCGTGGTGGGAGCGAACCGGTGGCACGTCCAGCGGAACGCCTAATCCGATCCGCCGAAGTAGCGGCCCTCAATGCACCGTCGACCGCAGTAGCGCAGTGCGTTTCGGTATGCTGGTGTGTGTTCGGCGGAAACGTCGAAAGCACGCGTGGGAGCGAGTTGCTGGTTGGTCACCGGTTTGCTTCTTCCGCGGTAGACCCGCCTTGTGGTCGGGTCCGAGCGTGGCAGGCCGTCAATTGGGACACTAATGCCTGCCACGCTTCGTCATATCTGGGGCGTGTTCGACGCAGCGGGAGGGGATCTGGTGGCGTACAACGTGAGCCCGGATGCGCCGCCGACCCGTCTGGATCCGGAGGCCGGCACCAGCACCACGCCGGCGGCCAAGCCCGCCGGCTATCGGTCGGCTACCACCTACGACGACCGCGCCCAGGAGCGCGACGGTGCACGCCAGCTGGACCGGATGGTCGAGGACGCGGAGTTCACCCGGGCCCGCAAGGACCTCGAGCGCGCCTTCCCCCGCGCGACCGTCCCCGAGGTGTCCGAGCGTAAACGCCGGGAGCTGCCGATCCCGGATTCGATTCGCCAGCCGCCGAGTTCGCGCCAACGCAAGGTGCGGTCGGTGAACAAGCACAAGGCGCAGTCGCAGTTGCCGAAGGTCGGCTACACCGGCGTGCAGGACCTGGTCAGCGACCCGGACCGGTGGAAGACCGTCGGCGAGGCACTGTCCGCGGCGCGCGGTGACGCGCAGCAACTCGACGAGAAGATGCGTTCCCAGGTCCAGCGGGTGGACCGGGCCATTCAGACCGCCGAACGGTTCAACGACCGCGGCCACATCCTGTACTGCGCGGTGACCCTCCCGCACGCGGTGCCGCAGCAGGCGGCGAATCTGCCCGCGACCCTGCAGCCGGGATCCCGCTTGGATTTCGACCGGCACACGATGGCCACCCACGCCGCTCACGAGCTCGATGGAACGCTGGGCGATCGGGATGTGGTGTTCGAGATCGAAACCGGCCGAGGTATGTATCTGGGCCGCTCGGATACGGTCGACGACACCGCGCACCTGCTGCCGCGAGGGATGCGGCTCGAGGTGGTCTCGGCCGGGGAGGGGCGATACCGTCGCCCTGACGGCAGTATCGGCCGGCGGATGATCGTGCAGCTGCGGGACATCACCGAGGAATGAGGGGAATGAGGATGGGACTGTTCACCGACGACAAGGGCCGCCCCGAGCTCGTGGTCCATCCGGACATCAAGCTGGGACGGGCGACGTTCCGGCCGGTCGACGATGAACCCGAGCCGGAGGAGACACCGAAGCAGCGTGCCCGCCGCGAGCTGAAACTACGACTGGGCGCCGAGCTCCGCGCGAAAGAAGAAACCGGAGACACCAACCCCGAGAAGGGGTGACGCCTCCGGCTCATCCTGTGCATATTCAGTGATCCGACTATAGCCACAAATTGCGATAACGCTAGAAAGGCGAGTGGCACGTGTATCAACGGCCGGCGACCGAGGACGAAATCCGCGACAAGGCCCCTGGACTCACCGCCAGCAATAGCGGCGGCGCGTTCGACGAGAACGGGAACGTGGTCGGCGGTACCACCACCTATCTGATCACTGTCACCGAGCCGCGCGACAGATGGTGCACGCGGAACGATCTCATCGACTGGGGCTACAGCGATGCAGGGATCGACCGCTTCTTCGGACCGGAATCCGAGGGTCCGGAGGGAATTACCGGGTGGACGTGCGAACACATCGACCATATCGAGGCGACGGTCGTCGTCCCCGCACTGCGCATGGTGGACGAGGCATTCTCCGACCCCGAGACGCCTGCTTCCATTCTCCGCGCGGCATCGACCTGATTCCGTCCCTGAGCGGTCGCCCAGACCGCTTCGCGTAGTTCCCGTCACTGCCCCTGGGGGACATGCCATGTCCGCAGGTCAGTCCCGCTAATATTCCGGTGACGCCGACTAGCGTTCGCGCGTGACAGGACACTGCGCACCTGTTGCCGCGCGGGATGCGGTTCGAGGTGATCTCGGCCGGTGAGGGGCGCTATCGTCGCGCGGACAGCAGCATCGGCCAGCGGATGATCGTGCAGCTTCGGGATAGCACCGAGGAATGAGGGATACGCGATGGGACTGTTCACCAACGACAAGGGCCGACCCGAGTTGGCGTGACCGGTGGGTGCCACCGTCTACCGACGTCGGGCTGTCCGGCACGATATGGGGCATGCGCCTACGTACGCTTGTGATCTGGGGTACCACTGCCTGGGCGTTCGCCGTGATCGGTGTCTTCTATTACCTGCTGTGGCTGCAAACTCGCCAGCCGTATACGCCGTTCGGATTCCTGGACGATGCCACAGGCGACCAGCTGTTCAACGCCGCGCGGACCTCGGCGACGCTTCTCGGTGTCTCCGGTCTCGGAGGGGCGGCGCTGATTGCGTATCGCAAGCAGCGTTCGACCGAAGAAACCCTCGACAACGAGCGTGTCAGCGCGTTGCACGAGCGGTACAGCACGGCCGCGGAACAGCTCGGCCACGACAACCCTGCGATTCGGCTCGCCGGAGTTTACGGTCTCGCGTCACTCGCCGACGACTGGAAGTCGGCAGGCCGGCACGGCGAAACGCAAGTCTGCATAGATCTACTGTGCGCCTATCTACGTGCGGAGAACGTGCACATGGACCGTCGTGAACTCGATGTGCGAACGGCGATTGTCGCGGCGATCCATTCTCGGCTGCGTTCCGGGGATTCGGGCCGGCCGAGCTGGCGTCGCTATCGATTCGACCTGAGCGGGACGGACATGGAGGAAGCGGATTTGAGCCGCGCCGAGCTGGTCCACATGGACCTGATGGGCGTCTCGCTCGTGCGGGCGAACCTGGCCCGCTCGGTGCTGGGTGTCGACGTGCGGTTGCGTGACAGCTTCACCGATCAGCTCGAAGATTCCATGCGGTCGAAGAATGCACCTCCACGACCTCCTCGCGGGGACACCGTGTATCTCGGCCCGATGCTCGAAGGTGTCCATCTGACGGAAGCCAACATGCGCGGTGCCCAACTGCCTGGCTGCAATCTCGCCCACGCTCGACTGTGGGAAGCCGACCTGACCGACGCTGACATGACGCAAACGAATCTGATCACCGCAGAACTGTCGAACGCAATCCTGGTGAGGGCGAAACTCGTTGGCGCTGTGATGTGCGACAGGTCAGCTGACGGCGATCTTTCCTATGCCAAGTTGGACGGGGCGAATTTGACGAAGGCACACCTGAAGTACGCCGTGATCGGGCCGGTCAACCTCGCTGGGGCGAACCTGTCTGACGCCGACCTGAGATACGCCTACATCGGGGCGGCGGACCTTTCCCGCGCGGACCTTTCCGGCGCGGATCTTCGTCACACGGATCTCGGTGCAGCCCAACTGACCGGAATCAAGCATGACAATGCGACACAGTGGCCCACCGGCTTCGACGTGAATTCCGTGGCCAGCGCCGATACGCCATAGCGGGTCGCGCATGCTGGCGGGGCCTAGCAACAGAGAGTCACACCAGTTGACGGATGCGGGGGAGCACGTCGGCGAGTTCCTCGAAGAGCGGAGGCCAGCCGCGGCGTAGCCAGGTCAGCCGGCCGCGATCGAGGTGGCTACCGTCGACCAGGTGGGAGAGGCGGTGCTGTTGCGCGGGGACACCCAGCTCACGGAGTTTGGCGTAGACGGGGTTCACGGGCAGCTGATGTCGGGCGACGTGCGCCCAGACGTCCTCGGTGGTCCAGTTCCAGATCGGCCCGTACGCGGTGGTGCCGTCGCCGCGGGTGGTGATGCCGTCTCGGCGGCCACCTCGGGTGTAGAGGTGCCGGCGGGCGGCGGATTCGTCGGCCCGCACACCCCACAGCTCACCCGGCCCCAGCAATGAGTGGGCGCGACGGGCGGGTTGAGCGATCAGGACGTGGTGGAGATCCACCCTCGCGGCCGCACCGTCGGTGGGGGCGGAATGATCCCAGAGCCCGGAGTCGGCGAGCACCTGCAGTAGCGGTGGGTCGGTGGGGATGCGGTGCAGGTCCAGCTGCCAGGTGTGGGCGAGTTCGGTGAGGTAGTCGTAGGTTTCGGGGTAGTCGAGGCCGGAGTCGAAGAACACCACCGGCACATCCGGTTCGACGCGCCGGGCAAGGTCGAGGACGACGAGGGAGTCCTTGCCGCCGGAGAACGCGACGTACCCGTCATGCTGCGCGAGGTGCGCCTCGATCCGGGTCAGGATGTCGGCGACGGCGCTCGGGCAGGCTTTCGCCGACGGTGCCCGCAGACCGCGGAGCATCGCCAGGTCTAGGCCGGGGTCCGGTGCGTTCACCACAGCTGGCAGGTTACGGTGCCGCCCATGACCATCGCCGCCCCCATCGATGTGGTGTGGGCTGCGTACACCGCCGCCGTCGGGATCCCTGACGTGGCCGGCTCACCTGATACCCGCGTGGCTGGGTGCGCGCGCTGCGGCCTGACCACCGCGGTGATGAGTCCGGTCGGGCAGGTCGTATCACGGAGGTTCACCGGGTACGAGTCGTGGACGAACCTGGCCGGCCGCCGCCTGTGCGAAGCGTGCGTGTGGGTGTATCGGCACCGGCCGCTGCGTATCGAGGCCCACATCGTCACCCAGAAGCCCCCGACCCTGCGATCGGCGGACCCCTCGCTGCTACACCAGGTGCTCTCCACCACGATTGACGCTGGCACGGCGGTGATCGTGCCGCTGCGGCCAGGGCGCAAGCACCTGCTCCCGGACGCACGTTGGGGCATGGTCACGGTCGATGACGCCCACTTGAAGTGGCGGGCCGACGACGCCGCCCGTCTTGAGGTGATGAGCAGGCTCCGCGGCCACGGGTTCACCGAGACCATGCTCGGCGACGATGCCCCGCCCTATGCGGTGCTGCGCCGCCTCCCCGCCGACCGGTGGCCGCAGGTTTTCGACGACTGGCCCCGACTGACCCCATGGCGCCGTGCGGACCCGTGGTGGGAGGTCGGGCTGCGCGCCACCCGACAGGCATAGATCACCACCTGGACGGCTTGTTTCGGCAGCTCAGAGGATTAAACGCCGCTGTGGGGATCGGGGGTGGAGAACCCGTCCGCTGAGGTATGGGCGATGCAACCCGGCATCACCCAGTCTCAGAGGAGTTCCCCATGCTCGAACTCGTCCTGTCCACCGCCCTCGGCGCCGCTGCGTTCGGCTTCTACGTTCAGGAACACCGGTGCGGCCGCGCACTCGCCCGCTATCACGCGCTCCCCGTCGGCTCAGCAGCGTGGCTCAGTATCAACGAGCATGAGCTTCGGGGGGCGTACTGGGGCCAGTACTTGGTGTTCCTGATCGGTGTCGGGGTGCACACGATCCTCCTGGCCGCCTTCATCTGGATGCAGTAGGGGCACCCCCGCAGACCTCGCACAGGTCACGCTGTCGCGGTGGCCGGGACCCCAGAGCCCCGGCCACCGGCGCCCGGTGGACTCGAGAAAACACCTCGAGTTCTCTAGGATCTGCGGTGATGAATATGTCGGGGGAGAACGAACTTTCAGTGACCGACCGCTGGCTGGCCGCGGTTCCACAACTTCCGGCGCTGACCGACCCCGCTGCGGTGACGGCGGAACGGTTGGTGTTGTTGCTGCACTACGGAATCGACTGGTCGGACCGCAACTGGGTGGCCGCCCGCCGCGGCGATTACTGGGACAACCTGCTGCCCACCCGGATCCGGTTGGCCACCTACAACAGCATCAACCTGCACCAGTGGTGGACCGCCTCGGCCGCCCGGCTCGGATCAGCCCCGCGCAGCGACGAGCAACGCGGCGAGCTGGCGATCCTGCTCACGAGCGAGGCGCGGCCGGTGCTGCAGGTGATGCGCGATCAGACCTCGGCGCTGACGCTGCGGACGCGGATCGTGGCCGACGCGGTCCGTGCCGCCCGCATCGAGCACGGGTTGGCGTCGTGACCGTGTCTCGGGTGTGGGAGATCGAGATGACCGCCCGGTCGCCGATCTCGCACCGCGGGGAGCTGATCGGCACCACCGCGATCGGCCGAAGGATGAAGATCATCCAGCCCGACGGGTCGGTCGAGCTGGTCCCGGTGATCTCCGGCAACTCCTTCCGCGGCGTGCTGCGCCGGATCGGCGAGGAGCTGCTGCGCGACGTCCTGGGCTACGAGGGAAAGTTGCCGCTGGCGGTCGCGCACACTCTCCGCAACGGCGGCGCGATCGTGAAAACCCAGGCGGAACCGGTCACCGGCCGCCGCCTGCACCAACTCCGGGAGCTGATCCCGCAGCTGAGCGTGTTCGGCGGCGCTGTCGGCGCCGCGCCGATCGACGGCTGCCTGCGCGTCGGGCATGTGGTGCCGATCGTCACCGAAGCCGCCCCGATCCTGCGCCGCGAGTATCAGGGTCCGATCCCGTCCCGGTTCGACATCGAAGCCCTCGAGTCCTACTCGCACCTCGACGACGTGACCGCCGGCCATGCCGGCACCACCGTCGACCCCGATGCCGGGACGGGTCGGTCGGGATCGCCGGTGATGCGGTACGACATTGAAACCCTCGCCCCCGGGACGCGGTTCGAGTCGTGGGTACAACTGGTCCGCGGCTCCGATCTCGACCACGCGTTCGTCGCCGATGTCCTGGACGAGTTCACCCGCATCGGATGGCTTGGTGGGCGCACGGGGATCGGGCACGGCCAGATCGCCACCACACTCACCGCCCGCACCGGAGGTGACCCGGTGGTCGATTGGCGGGAGATCGTCGCCGCACGACGTGATGAGGCCCTGGAAACCCTGCTCTCACTCCCGGCATGACCCTTCAGATCGCTGCGGGAATGATGCCGATGGTCATCCGTGCCCGGATGGCCGCAGGTGTCGCGCACGCGGTGCCGTGGGGGATCAGCCTCGACGGCCTCCTCGCCTCGGAGATCCGCGAGAACACCAAGGCCGCCGCACGCGCGGCCGGCGCCGACTACCCGCCCTACAGCCCCGACACCGTGCCGGAGGACCTGGGCCTGCCGTTGGCCCGCTGCACCGGCGACGGCGCCGACGGGTGGCATTGGGCGGCGACATTCGCCTACCCGGAGGACGAGGTGCCCGGTCCGCACGTGCAGTACTGGTCCGCCCGCCCGGATCAGCAGGCCCTGGACCAGATGTCGGCGGAATTGCCGGCGTTGGTGTCCGAACGCCAGGGCCGCTACCGCTCGCGGGTGATGCCGCTGCCGCTGACCGTGTGCCGGCACCTGGTGTGGAGAGCGGTCGGCGACCCTGCCGCGGTCGCCGAGCTGCTCGCGCCCATCGTCTCGATCGGAAAGAAGCGCGGGGCCGGCCACGGCCACGTCCTGTCCTGGGAGATCACCGAAGAGTTGGCCGCCGACCGCTGGGAGTTCGCGCACCTGCACCCCGACGGCAGCCTGGGCCGCACCGCCCCACCGGCCTGCCTGCACGACGTCGGCGACGTGCGGACCGGCGGCGAGGGTGAGATGGGGTTGCGGCCGCCGTACATGCACCCGGCCCGCAGATCGCGAGTTCTGCTACCCGCGATCTGATCCGGGCGACGTGCTGGGCGAAGAATCCTCGTCTGCCACCACCCCGCTTGCCAGTTGGTGGAACACCTTGGCGAGAACTGTGAAGAGCGCGATGGCGTTGAGGATCACGTTGGCCTGACCGTCGCCGTCGAGGACCGCGATTTTCGCTTGGACCGCCTCGGTATCCCCGCCCTGCAAAGCTGCATCGAACATCTCCGACGCCACAGCCAGATACTCGGGCTCAGGGTCGAAGTCCAGACTCAAATACTCTGCCGGCAGGCTGCTGACGCTCATCTGCGCCCTGCTCGCAGCCATTGCCGGGTATTTCTCGTCCAGCCCTGACACGCCGGTTTTCGCGATCAGCTCGGTCAGATAGGGGCCCAAACCGAGGCCGAGGATCTCGGACCACTCCTCATCGGTCCCCATGTCCATCAGCGCGAAGTCCTGGAATGGACTATCTAGGCGGCGTCCCAGTTCATCGTTCACGATCTTCGAGATGAACTTGGTTGCTCGGGCCACGGTGAAATCGTCCACGTCCTGCTCGGTGTTGTCCGTCATTGCGTCTCCTGGTGCGGGTGGTTGTCTACGGGGATGTACGGAAGCTGATGAGCGCCGCTGGTGGGGTAATGGGCGTTTACGTACGTTGTGCTGCGGATTCGGCTTTCATTTCCTTGCATAGCTGCACCATCGCCAGCGCAGCCCAGAACACCCAATCGAGGAACGCGTGGTTGTAGTCGCGTAGCTGGTCGTCCTTGTTGTGGCGGATTGCGTAGCGATTCGCAATCAGGAACAAGCTCTCGTTGTCTTTCTCCGCAGCAGTGCCCTTGAGAACGGTGTAGCGGTCGGGTTCGAGCACTGCCATCAATTCTCGGATCGCCGAGATCTTGTCCTCGCGTGTGGACTGGCGCGACCTGTACAGCGCGATCGCATGGCCGACCTGGTCCGTCAGGCGATTCGTCGGCTGTTCGGCGACACGAACGAGCAACTCGGCACGCGAATCATCGGTGATTGTGACCAGACGGCCGACGTCTTCACCATCGCTGGCCAGGCGGAAGCGCAAGTTCGCGGCGGCCAAGAGGTCGTTCACACGGATTCGATAGAGCATCTGACCTGTGCGGATGGAGTGGTCGGAATAGTGGAAGTGGTCTTCGTAGTCGTGGTACCAGCGGTCCCGTGGCCGCGCCGCGAGATCGTGGAGTAGTTCGACGAGGTCACAAAGCTCTTCGTCGCTCCAACCATCGGTTTCGCTGTGCCTCAACGGTGGGGGCTGCTCTCCGTAAAGGTCAGTGAGCTTCTCATCCAGACTCACAATCAGATCGCTTCGGACGTCGTCGCAGCCATCCGGGTAAACCTCGCCGAAGTATCCGATTGCTTGCCACCGCGTGATGAACTCGCTGAAGCGGACCTTCGCGGAAGCCCAATCGGGCTCTCCGGGGGGCCTCGGATCCGTCGCCGGGGCGGTCCCGTTTCGGCGAGAGAAGTACGGTCGCCTAGCTCGCGGATGTACCAATTCGTCGGCACGGCGAACCAGCTCGGACACGATCGGGATGTCGGGGGTGGTCTTGGTCGACCACGGGTCGTCCCAGGGGTCTGGTTGCGGTCTGCGAGCGAACGTCGACTTCGGCGAGGCCGAATAGTCCATCATCGGCGCCTTTCCCACGAACGCTTCTTCGAGAAGCAGCTCGTAGTTGGCGCGGAACGATGTACGTTCCCGTTCAGCTTTCATCATGGCGTTTGCCTCAGCGACGAAAACCTCGCGTGGCCATGCCAGTGCGTACTCAGGGTCGGTCAGGTCCATAGCACTCCATTCGCAGTGTTCCGGCTAAGTCTTACCGACCTGGCCTCCTCGACCGTTGGGGACCCAGGTGGTCGATCTCGGCTGCCGGATTCGGGCTCGCCGAAATCCCACGGAGCTCGCATTCGAACACCTACCCATCCCGTGCCCCGGCACGGGATGGGTAGGTGGCGTTTTAGGGCTCTAGAGGCTTGATTCTGGAGTGTTTTTATGAGCGGTGTACGGCTCGAATTCGTTTGTTGTGCAGTGTGTTTCGGGTTGTTTGTGTCGGTGGGGTGGGCTATGTTTTCGGTGTCCCAATTGATGCGGGGCGGAGGGGGTTGACCACCTTTCCGCTCCGGTGAGCCCGGGGTGTTGTCCGGGGGTTTGGAGTTGTGATGTCTGTGGACGTTGCAGTTGTCGAGAACGTGACGAGCGGGGCGGGTGTAGCCGCCCCTGCCGGTGGGGTGTTCCCGGCGGATGGGGTGTTCGTGGAGGTGCGGGAGGGTGAGGCGTGGACGGCTGGCTGGCTGGTCGCGGACCGCACCGACGTGGCGGCGTTGTCGGTGAACGGTGTTGCCGAGGACAAGCGTCTGGTGTCGGTGGCGTTGGTGCCGCTCTCGCCGGATGCGCCGGTGTGGCAGGGCCGGGTGCGCCCGGATCAGGTGGTGGTGGCCTCGTTGCAGCGCCCGGTGCCGGTGTGGTGGGAGCGGATCGCCACGTCGTTGGCGGAGGCGATGCGCGATCGCCGGGAGGTGGCGTGGCTGCGTGAGCACCTGCAGGCCAACCAGAAGGCGCACGCGGACTGGGTGGAACACGTCGCACGCGATGCGGGGAACTGGGCCGATGAGAACAACCTGTGCGGCGAGTTCGATCGGTTCATGGAGGAGCACGGTCTGCCGCCGCGCAGCCGGGAGTTCACGGTGGAGTGCGAGGTAGCCATCACCGCGAAGGTGACGGTGACGGTGTCGGCCCGGTCCGGCGAGATCGCCGAAGACGAGGTGGACCGGGAGATGGTGGCGCGGGCGTTGGGCCGCCGGATCGGTGGGTTCCGCCGCCACGGCCTCGAGCTGGACGGCTTCTCGGTGCTGGGGGTGCAGGCATGAGCGCCACCAGCACGTTGACCGCGCAGGCGGTGCGGATCGGTGTGGACGGCCGTCCCGAGGTGATCGACCTCGGGGCGGGGGTGAGCACCGGGGCGGCGATCCGGTCTGCGATCGGGTGTCGTTGGTTCGACGTGGTGCGGCTGGGCCGGGATCTGGATATGTGGGTCGATGACGAGGGCGCGATCCAGGCCGATGCCCAGGTGAATCTGATGGCGACGGTGATTGCGCGCGCCCACGGGGCGATCTGGCAGCCGTTCTGCGGGGCTGTGGTGTTCGCGGCCCATGACGGCACTGGAGCGACGGTGGGTCTGTCTGACGCCCAGAAGGATGCCCTGCTGACCGGTGCGGTGTTCGCGCCCACCGTGAACCACTGACGTTGGAAGGAAACCTCACGATGACAACGACGACGAACACGAATATTCCCACCCCTGCCGAGGTCTACATGTGTCAGGGCGAGCGCGCCCTCAATCGCGGCACCCACTACATCGAGGAATCGATCTGGGTCTACTTGATGCGCGACTGGGACGGCATCGATCGGTGGGTGCTCGATCCGGTGACGGTGGACGGCTGTGGGCTGGACTCGGGCCTCGAGGACGGTGCCCGCAACAGTGAGTGCATGTGCGAGGACAAGGACGAGTGCAACGCGATTCGGGATCGGATGGACCGGGCCGCCCTGCCGTCGGCGGATGATCTGTTGCACTTGTTGGCGGAGTCGCTCGGTTACACGGTGACGAGGGCGGCGCAGGCGTGACGGTGGAGGCAGTGATCGTCCGCGATCCGGATGGGCCGACCAGCGTGTGGGTGTTCGTGGACGGTGAGCCTGTCGAGGCAGTCGAGAGCTGCATCGATGCCGGTTCGGGCTGGGACTGGGACGACTGGACCGAGCACCGGGACGAGATGCTCGCCGGTGCCTCTCCGGCGGCGCGTGAGTTGCTGCTCACTCTGCTCGAGGGTCCGCCCGGCGGGGTCTATGTGGAGGGCCGTGACGATCGGCCCTGGCTGGACCCGGCAGCCTAGTTCGCCTCTCTCCGTGCACGGCCCGCACCCGATTTCCGGGGTCGGGCCGTGTGCCGTGCGGGGCCGTAATGGTGCTGTGACCTGGTGTGATGACATGTCCCCGGTTTGTGATGCGGGGGCGCCGGCGACGTGTCGGGGTAGTGCCGGCGCCGGGGTGTCGGCGGGGGCGCCGGTGTCCGTTTCGCCCCGTTTTGAGCCGTTTTTGAAAGCTGTTGATTTACAACATATTTGGGTAATCAATTGGTGAATAAGTTTTTACGTATGTTATGCACAAACGTAAGGTTGTAAGGTTCGTAATCTGTTGTCGATCAATAGATTTGGGCGTTTCAAAGATTTTCGATTGTTTTGGGCGTGTGTGGGGTGGGGTGGTATGCTGTGGGTATGACATGGAGCGGCGCGGGCAGGCGAGGATCGGGAAAGACGGTGCCCCACTCCGAGAACGGCAGATTCGACGCGATCCCGATACTTGCACGCTCCTCCCGTTCAGTGATGATCTGAAACAGCATTTCCGCTCCGCGGGGGTCGATTTGGACGTAGCCGAGTTCGTCGAGCAGCAGCAGATCCAGGCGCCCGTAGCGGGCGACGACATGGGAGAGGATCCGTTCGTCTGCGGCCTCGACGAGTTCGTTGACCAGCTGAGCGCAGGTGATGTAGCGGACTCGGCGGCCCTGCTCGCAGGCGGCCAGGCCGAGCCCGATCAGCAGGTGTGATTTGCCGGTGCCGGAGTCACCGAGCAGCACGACCGGCTCCCCGGCGTCCAGGTATCCGCCGGCCGCGAGATGCCCGAGTGTGCCCGCGGAGATCCCCGGAACGGCATCGACATCGAAGTCGGCGAGCCGTTTGATCCGCGGAAACTTCGCGTCGTTGAGCCGGCGCGCCCGGCGGCGTTCGGTGCGGTCGTCGACCTCGGCGGAGAGCACTTCGGCGAGAAACGCCAGATGTGATTGTTGTTCGCGGGCAGCGATTTCGGCGATCCGGACCGCTTCGGTCCGGATGGTCGGCAGATGCAGTTCGCGGGTGGCCGCGCCGATCGCGGCCTGGGCTGCGGTGTCGGAAGAAACCATTTTTGGGCACTCAGCTTCCGGTGAGCAGGGCGTCGTAGGCGGTCAACGACGGAACGGGCCGGTCGTAACGGGTGAGCACGCCGATCGGGACCGCGGTCGAGGAATCGGTGCGGGCCAGCCGGCGGGCGTCGATGAGAACGAGTTGGGGATCGATGCACCGGGACTCGATGGCCCGGTCGAGGGCCTGGTGCAGTATTTCGGGGGCCAGGCTGCGGTGCGCGAGCAGCACATCGATCAGGGCGCGGGTGCCGGCGCGGTCACCGAGCAGCTTGCGGGCGATGTCCCAGTACCCCTGGTGGCTGGCGGTGTGAATCGTCCCGAGTTTGATGCACACCTTCTTTCTTGGGAAGGTGATCCTTATGCCGAATGTCTATCCAGCCGAGGTGCGGGAGAAGGCCGTGCGCCTGGTCCTCGAACACCGTGACGAGTACGCCTCGGAGTACGAGGCGATCCGTACGATCGCCGAGCGGATGTCACTGAAGACGGAAACGGTGCGGGTGTGGGTCCGTAAGGCCGAAGCGGCCGGCGGCGGCACCCCGGCTACGTCGGCATCGGAGGCTGAGGCCGAACTGCGGGCTTTACGGAGGAAGAACGCCGAGCTGGAGAAGACCATCGAAATATTGAAGGCTGCAACGTCTTTCTTCGCGCGGGAGTGCGACCCGCCACGCAAGTGATCTGCCGGTTCATCGCCGAACACCGCGATCAGTTCGGGGTCGTACCGATCTGCCGGGTGCTCACCGAGCACGGGTGCACGATCGCCCCGAGAACCTTCTACGCCTGGCGCAGCCGGCCGTTGTCGAAACGGGCATTGTGGGACGCCACCATCACCGCGGTGCTGGCCTCGTACTACGTCGAGCGTGACGAGCACGGTCGACGCAGGCCGGAGTCGCTGTACGGCTCTTTGAAGATGTGGGCCCACCTGCGCCGTCAGGGCATCGAGGTGGCCCGCTGCACCGTCGAACGGCTCATGCGCGTCAACGGGTGGCGCGGTGCCAGCAGGGCGAAGAGAGTCCGCACCACCATGCCGGAGCCGTCGGCGCCGCGGCCGCCGGATCTGGTCGACCGGAACTTCCGGGTCGATCGGCCCGACGCGCTCTATGTCGCGGACTTCACGTACGTCCGGATGGTGTCCGGCTTCGCGTACACGGCGTTCGTCATCGATGCGTTCGCCGGCACGATCGTCGGTTGGGAGGTGTCGACGTCGAAGGAGACCGCGTTCGTGCAGCGGGCGGTGAACCAGGCCTGCACCTTGCGGGCGATGCAAGGTAACCCATTGCGCGGAAGCACTATTCACCACAGCGACGCGGGGTCGCAATATACGGCTCTGCGCTTCGGGGAGACCCTGTTCCTGCAGGGACTGCTGCCGTCGATCGGGTCGGTGGCCGACGCCTTCGACAACGCCCTCGCCGAGACGACGGTCGGGCTCTACAAGGCCGAGTGCATCGCCGCCGACTCCCCGTTCCGCATCGGGCCGCTGCGCACCGTCAGCGACGTCGAGGAGGCCACCTCGGCGTGGGTGCACTGGTACAACACCGACCGACTGATGCACCGGCTTGGGCGGATCCCGCCCACCGAGTACGAGGCCAAATACTACGCTGCACACCGTGCCGATCAACCGGTCGCACACAAATAACACTGTGTGCATCAGACTCGGGATGGTTCAGTGAACGCCCCGGCCGCCTTGGCCTGCGTCAACGCGGTCGCCCCGGGCAGGGCACCGGGTTTGCGGATCAGCACCTCGAGGTAGTGATCGAGGGTGAGGACCTCGGTGAACCGGCCGAAGGCACGGTCGTGGCCGGCGACCACCCGGGACCCGTCGAGCACCTCGACCCGGCCAGCGCTCAGCCGCAGCGGCAACCGGCGGCCCGCGTAGTGGGCGGGCACGGAGTAGAAGTTCTGCCGCACCGACACCCGGGCATGGGTGTCGACCCGCGCATACAACAGTCGAGCGCAGTCGAACGGCTCGGCAAGCAGCCGAAGCAGCAGGGGTTGCTCGTCGGCGAACGCGGCCGCCACCGTGACCGGTCGGCCCCCGATGACCCGGGTGCCATCGATCAGGTCCGCGGCGGCGACCTTCTCGTTGAGCTCGGTCAGTGAGGCCACCTTCGGCACCGGCACCATGTGCCGGCGCCGGAATCTACCGATCTCGCCCTCGACGCCGCCCTTCTCGTGGGCGCCACCCTGGCCGGGGATGCAAAAGAACGAGTCGTAGCCGTAGTGGCTGCGTAGGGCGACGAATCGGTCCGACTCGACCCGGTCTCGGCCCCGAAGAACCCGCACCACAGCGGGTTTGAGGTTATCGTAGCGGATGCGGTGCGGCACACCACCGAACCAGTCGAAGGCCCGCACGTGTCCCTCGAAGAACGCCTCCTGCGCCTGGGTGCCGAACACCACGTGGCAGGCTCGTCCGGCGTGCGAGAGTCGCATCACGAACATCCAGCACTTGGTCATCTCCCCGCCGATGACCGCGTAGACCTCCCCGAAGTCGACCTCCGCCTCGGCGGCCGGCAGATGGGTCTGCGGCACCATTATCTCGATCTCGACCAGCCCCAACTCGCTGCGGCGGCGGCGCACATACCAGGTGACCGTCGCTTCCGACATCGTCGCCCCGTGCTCGGCGACCAACCGCTGCCACACCCGCCGCGCGGTATGCCGCTGCTTGCGCGGTGCCTGCTGGTCGGCGACCAGCCAGGAATCGATCAGCTCGGCCCAGTCGTCGATCGCCGGTCGCACCCGGCGGCGATACGGTTTGCGCGGCGGCGGCACCGCCGAGGCCAACGCCTGCCGCACCGTGCGCCGATGCACCCCGTGCCGCTGGGCCAACTCCCGAATCGACAATTCCGAATCCCGCCGATCACGGCGGATCTGCTCGAACAACTCCATCCGCGTACCCGATCTCTTCACCGGTCCTCCTCGCTGAAACACGTCCAACGAGGAGATCCGAACCCGGGTGGGGCCAAGATTCGTGCCGACACGCCGCACCACCCGATCGCGGACCACCGGCATCCTCAGCCGGGGCCAGAATTCGTTCCGATCAGTGGCCTGACTGGGGCCAACTCAGGTGACCACACCCAGACGCTTTCGGCCATATGCTGCACCAGCCCGCCCATCCGGCTCAGATCCGTCACCAGGTGCACACCGGTGACCACCTGACGGAGATCACGCGCCACCGGGCCCTGCAACGCCAGCAGCGCCATCGCCAGGTCCTCGCACGGACCGCGCAGTTCCTCGATCTGCTCGTTGAGGTCGAACACCCGCTCGGCAAGGGGCAGGTCAGCCAGCACCAGGGCCTCGGTCGCCACCTGGACCGCATCCCCGGCCAGGCGGCACATCGACGCCAGACGGTCTGTCAGCTCGTCGAGCTGCTCGTGAAACTTCATCCGCATGCGCATCTTCCTCGTGCACCTCTCGAAGATCCCACCGGGACGTGTCATCTTTCCTGGTCAGAACGCTCTCCCAGGCCGCGGTTCTTGCCGTCCATCCACGCGATCACATCGAACACGCGGAGCGCTGAGATCTCTTCGGGGAGGCCGGCCTCCTCCCGGATCGACAGCAACCGGTGATGCAATGCCCGGTCGTCGGCGCGGAGGGCCTCCCGGACAGGGTTCAGATGTGCTCGCTCGGTGCCCAGGACCTGACTGACCACCGAGTCCCAGATCGGGTACAGCCGGGGACGTTTGCGGGCGATCAGCTTGGTTGCCTTCGTCTGGCCGATCCCCGGCAGCGCCCATAGGGCCGTTTCCAGGTCCCAGGCGGGCCATCCCGGGGTCAGCGGGGCCGGTTCGTCGAACCAGGTCCCGATCCGGGCCTATCGCCGTCAGAAGGGGCGTTCACCTCCGCCTCGGTGTACAGGATCGCCCGCGCCGCCGTCGGGGCGACCTGCACGGACAGGAACACCCTCCGCGACCAGGTCGTCCGCGGTCAACCGGTCCGCCTCCCCGGCCAGATTACCGGTGCTGGACCAGGAATCGAAGTGCGCGCCGACATAGGCATCCTCGCCCGGCAGCTCGAGGGTGATGAAGAAAGCGCGGAGCGTCATTGATCAGCGGTGATCGAGGTCTACGCCCCATCACCACATGTGAGGCTTGCTCCTATCACTCCCGGGGGTGTCGCCGCCGTCCATTGGCTCGAGTCGGACGAGTGTCCGCTTCACCTTCGGTGCCTCTTGATCGTCGTCCGGGTTGGTCGTTTCGGCAATGATCGCCCGTACCCGCTGATCCAACAGCTGCATCGACGCCGGGACGAGGTCTCGCGGAACAGTACCGCTAATACGTTGCTTAAGGTCTGTCTCAAGGTCGAACCAACTTCGCACGCTGCTCGCCGTTTGCCAGAGGCCGGTGTATTCGACCTCTACTTTCGTGAGAGACCTTTCCTTGATGAAAGTCTTTAGTGCAGCCGCGTGTGCGGGCGCGAACGAGAACCAATCGTTGGGGTCAGTCCGCGAGCTGAAGTCGATGGTGAAATCAGCCTCGACACAGCGATTTGCCAGCCGCGCAACCTTTCGCCACCCATCCGACCCGATGATGTCCGAGTATGCCGAGAGCTGGGACCGGTCGGACATCGAGGTCGACGCGCGCAGGACCTCAAGGACACGATGGAGTGCAACAGCCCCCTTTGATTCGAGGTCTGTAAGTTCTGGCATCATGCCCTGCCCTGTCGACTCATTGGGCAACTCAGCATCTTCGTCGATTCCCGGTATCGGACAGACCAAGTCAACCTGCACAGAACCGGCTAGAACCGGACGCATCAGAAGACCCAAGCGCTTACGTACTGCGTCATTGATCTCACGATATGGCTGGTCGAGCATCTTGTTCGACACTGCGATGACAGCGTCGTTGAACTCATAGGCTGTACGCAGAACCTGATAGGCGGGGGCCGTGTGGCCAGAGACCGCGCCGTCGTGGAACCTCGCGAGTACACCGGTGCGGTACGGCATCCATGCCTCGTGGACGAGAGCTCGCAAACTACGAGCGGACTCCAGGTTGGACTTCTGCATCCAGTCATCGGACGCGAGTGTTGCCCGCCCGAGAGCCACGAGCCCTTGCTGAATCTCGAAGAGTTCGTGGTCTGCGGCCATCAGAACACCACCTCCACGTAACCCTTGGACATCTCTTCACCGGTTGAGCGGCAGCGCTGCCACCAATCATCCCAGTATCCGCGCATCGAGCGGTAGGTATTCGCTGCAGGCGTACCGTCCGGTGCCTTCACGATCCCGTAACCATCGACGTTGATGGTGCGGCCAACGAGCGGATGAACCAGAGTCTTCCACTTGTCGGCAGGGTTCACCCAGTCGTCGTATCCCGCGGTTGGCGCGGAGGCGACACCATCGATCAGTGCGGTTATGTCAATGTCGCCAGGATTGAGTTTCGATGATGTGAAACTGCCGTCGATCCAGTACGACAGCACCTTGAGGCCGTGCCCGAGCTGCATATCGCGGTACGTCACGAAGTCCTCGAATATCTCCTTACGGCGAGCGCTGTCGGCTAGGCCGAGAACGAACCGACGGTTGAACGCATCCGGCGTGCAAGTCCAGCGTCCGGGCGGAAGGACTTCGTGCCCATCTGCACCCGGAACGAATGCGGGTAGTTCGGTTAATGCCACAGTCGACCCCGATCGACCCCTTCGTGAAGGCTGACCATCTCGTTATCCCCTTGTCGGTGCCGCGTGGTCGGCATACGTACTCAATGGAATTAAAGCCATCCGAGTATCCTCGGCGACCACGAAATCATTACATGCGACGTTGTCGGCCAGCCTGACCCAGGTTGCGCGGGTCGCACGGCCGCGTGCGTGGGACTTGAGGACGCGCCTCGGACCACCGATGATGCCCCGCAATGTCATCCACGTGAATGACACTTCACGGTTGATGTCGCAGTCCTCGCCAGAATGGGATCGTAGCTCTCCCGCCCTACTTCAGGTGTGATGTCGTTTTCGCGCTGCATCGACTTACCGGCAGTGTCAACAGCCTCGTGGATTTCCCCTCCACGCCACGGTGCAACGACCTATGCCTGACCTGTGCCTTTGGAGCCGGGCGCTGCCCGCACCGACGAATTTCAGGTGGTGGACCTCGTCGAGGACCTTGACTACCTCGTAGAAGGCGCCCGGGGCGGTCAGCACGTCGTTGGATTCGGCGATGGTGAGTGCGGCCGAGTCGAGGGATCGCGGGTCCATCGGCATCAGGTCGAGCCTTGTCCACTGCCTCACGGCGCCGCTACAAGTTCTGGTACCCCATATGGGCCATAGGTCCCCTAGAGGTCGAGGTCTCGGGAGGTTTCCTGGCCAGGATCGGGAGCAGCGGAGCTGCTGTTTTCGGTAGGTGGCCGGCCGACTCGTCCCGGCGGGCGGTCTGCCAGCGTTTCGTGGGCATCCGGTATGTCGGCGCTGACGCTCGTTGGCCGAGAGGATGTTTCGGGCAACGGGACCGGGGTGAGTTCGCCGCCCTCGACGAGCCGTTCATGGCGTTCGACGTGTTCGGCGGCGGCATCGGCCGACGTGGTGCGATACAGGTCGTACCGGGTGACGGCGGTGTGATCCTCGCTGACCTCGCGTGCGTTGACCTCGGTCACCGACTTGCCGTGCAGCGGCGTGTTGTCCGGGGCCCGGAACTCGGTGAACAGTCTGTCGAGGGCGGTCACGGGCACCCACCGCCCACCGAGACGGCGCTCGGGGTCCGCTGGGGCGTCGAGGGCCTGGAGGAACCCGCGCCGCCACCGAGCCACGATCCGCTCGGCTGCCACGTCTTTCGGGGCTTCGACGTCGACCACCTGGATTCGGTACCCGGCCTCGGCCAGGCCGGCGACGAGGCGTTCGGCGTGCGGCTTCCACGCCAGGGTGCCGTCGACGATGAGATTCTCTCCCCGGTCGACGGCCTCACGCTCGGCGGCTGTGAACAGGAACCTGGTGGACTCGTGATGCACGAGCGCGGATAACTCGAGTGGGTAGAACCTGCTCGTTTGCCCCGGGGCGACCCGCAGGTCCGGCGGCAGCAACGCCTGCAGGGTGCCGTCTTCCTCTGCTGCTTCGAGCAGGTAGCGCTTGAATACGTCGGCATCGAGTTCGCGCCATTGCCGCTGGTCGTGGCCGTGGAACAACCGTTCGTGGGTGGAGGACTTGCCGGCCCCCGGTGGCCCCGCGAGCAGGATCGCGGACAGCTCGGTCACCACATGTGGGTTCGCGGCCCGCCACTGTTCGAGGATCCGCTCGTGCAGCTGCGTTCGGCGGGCGGTCGGGGTGGGTACCCCGTCGATCGTGCGGAACCACCTCCGGTTGTTCACCGACGCGTACGCGGCGTCCGGGTGCAGCGGGCCGTCCGCGGTGGACAGTGAGGCGAGGAACGCGCGGCGGTGCTCGATCTCGTCGGGTGTCAGCACAGGTCAGTCGTCCGCCAGGGCGTCGAGCACGGCGTCGTAGTCCTCGTCGGTCAGCAGACCGTCGCGCAGTGCGCGCCCGACCTGGTTGTTGAAACCGCCCTCGACAACCGGTGCGCCGTCGTTGGCCCAGGGGATCGGGTTGGGTTCGGCGGGCCGCTCGTAGCGCCAGGTGGTCAGCTCACGCAGAGCGATGTCCCGGTCGAGCTCGCCGGCGGCGTAGCGGGCCGCGATCTCATAAGGGGTGCCGCCGTGTGTGCCGGGGCGCACGTCTGGTGCGTTGACTCGCGCCCGACGGAGCATCTCGCTGATCGTCGGCTGGCTGACCCCGACGAGCGTCGCCAACTTCATCTGCGTGTAGCCGCGCTCGTGGAGCTGACGGAGCCGCCGTAGGTAGGCGATGTGGGCGGCCACCTCGCGGGCCCTCTCGCGACCCAGGTCGGCAACCAGTTCGTCGGCGTTCATCGTGACTGTCATCGCTCCACCTCCTATAAGAAATCCTATACTGGCAGGTGGAGTACGTAAACACCGTATCCCTCGAACTGGGTGGCAAACCCGTCGATCGTCTTCCCCGACGTCGACATCAACGACGACTTCATCGACCAGCTACTGCTCTCGACCGCGTACACCGGCAGGGCCAGAGCTGCACCGCAGGCTCTCCCGCCTGTTCCTGCACCGGACATCTACGACGACGTCCTCGACCGGCTCGTCACCACCCTGACCGGACTCGAAGTCCGCGGTGGCGTCCAACTCGCGTCCTGCAAATGACACCGAAGGGCGCCATCGGAGGTTGCCTCTCCGGGTTCCATCAGCTCGCGGAGCGGTGATGGACAGCCCGGTGATCGAGGAAACAGGTCCCTGGTCCTCAGCGACGGAGATCGAATCGATGAGCGCCGCAAGTTGGCCGTCACCAGCCTCCGATGACATCGTCATCCGACCTTGACGACGACCTTGCCCTGGGCGCGGACCTGTTCGACGTACGTCAATGCGTCTTTGGTCGATTCGAGGGGAAAGATCTGATCGATGACCGGGCGTATGGTGCCGGCATCGATGAGGGACGCGAGCTGGCGGAGTTGGTCTCCACTCGATTTCATGAACAGGAACGAATAGGTCACCTTGCGTCGTTTCGCTGCCCTTCTGATTCGGAAGCTCAGCAGGCGCATCGCCTGTTGCACGATCCAGTTCAATCCGGCTTCTTTCGCGAAACTGGGATCGGGCGGACCGGAAATGGAGGTGATCTTCCCACCGGGTTTGAGAACGCTGAGTGATTTGTTGCCACTTGAGCCGCCGAGGCCGCCCGGATCACCACTCAGCCGTGGTAGCGCGGTGTCGCAATTGAATAGCCGCAGCCCTGGGAGTGCGCGACCAGTCCGCCCGCAACCTCGAAGACCTCGTGATCTGCGCGGCGACTCCCCGAGGTGAGGTGGGGTTGACGCCGTCGCCTCCTCGGTCGGTTCGGGTGTTGTTTGGGTGCCGCGGGACCGGGCCAGCACGTCGAGGCCGAGGTAGCGGCGGGGTTCCCGGAAGAATTGTGCAGTGTTGTCCTCATCGAGGGGAGCGGTGAGGACTTTGACTGCCACGGAACGGTCCAATGAGGGCTGCGTGCAGCGGTAGACGACTCCGAACCCACCCTGTCCGATCGGCTGGGCGTCCTCGAATCCGGCTGATTCGAGCTCGCTCGTGACCGCCGTGGCCAGGTCCCATTGAGTTGCGAACGGGTCGGTGTCAGGCCATGGTGCGGACAGCTTCACCGGTGGTGTCGGGGTGCTCGAGGCGTCTCCCGGGACCTCTGGGTGGGACGAACATGCGCTCACTCCTGATGTTGCCCTCAGAATATCGTGCCGGTGACTCGAGCTCAGCATCGCCGGAGTGGTGTGTGAGCCGTCTGTGGACCACAGTGGCAATTGATCTTGCTCGCGCATTTCCGGCAAGGTCAAGCCGTGCGGTGGCCTGAGCCTTGTTGCGTACGAACGGAAGCTGTGCCGCTATTGGTGGAGGGCGGCGACCACCGAGGCGAACATGGTGGACTTGATCGCGCCGAGGGTGCCCGGATCTTTCCCAGAAAGCGGCCTGACCAGATCGATTGCGGTTTCGACGAGGTGTTCTTCATCCGCGGTGTCATAGACATAGCCGACGGTGTGTGCTTCGGCTCCGCCGTACCTGTGGCCGGTGGTCATCGCGGTGATCGCGGCGGCCGGGGTCGACTTGGCTTGGATCAGCGCGGCCATTCCGGGGGTGAAGGGGACGTGAACGTCCACTTCTGGGAAACAGAAGTATCCACGATCGGCGCGCATCACCCGGTAGTCGTGAGCGATCGCGAGCATTGCACCGGCTCCGAAGGCATGTCCGTTGATGGCGGCGATCGTGGGCATGGGGAAGGTCAGTATTCGACTGAACAACTCCTGCGCACGCTTAAAATACCCTTCCACCTGGTCGGCATTGCCGGTCATCCAGTCCAGATCGAGGCCGTAGGAGTAGAACTTCCCGGTTGCGGTGGTCACCAGTGCCTGTGCACGTGTCCGCTCGACATCGTCGAGTAGTTCCTCGACCGTGTCGAGCCAGGCCTGGGAGAAGCGATTTTCACCGTCACCGAGGTTGAGGACGGCGAGCTTGTCCTGATAGTTCACGGAGGCAGGCATAGAGGGCGTCCCTTTCGTGCGACGAGGTGTTCGGCTGGGATATGGGCTAGCGGGGGCCCATGCGGATGGCGCCGTCGAGGCGGATGGTTTCGCCGTTGAGCATGGCGTTGTCGATGATGTGCGCGGCGAGGGCGGCGTATTCGGTGGCCTTGCCGAGCCGGGAGGGGTGCGGCACCTGCTGTCCGAGGGACTTCTGCGCCTCCTCGGGAAGCCCGGCCACCATCGGCGTTTCGAAGATTCCGGGTGCGATGGTGACGACGCGGATGAGGTGGCGGGCCAGTTCGCGGGCGATCGGCAGTGTCATCGCGGCGACACCGCCCTTCGACGCGGCGTAGGCGGGTTGACCTATCTGGCCGTCGAATGCGGCGACGGAGGCGGTGTCGATGATGACGCCGCGTTCCCCGTCGACGGGTTCGGTCTGGGCGATCTTCTCGGCGGCGAGGCGGAGGACGTTGAACGTGCCGACGAGGTTGATGCGGACGACGCGTTCGAAGTCCGCGAGGGGAATGGCGCCGGCCTTGCCGAGAACCTTGCCGGGCGTAGCAATACCCGCGCAGTTGACCACCACGCGGAGGTCGCCGAGCGACGCGGCGAAGTCGATCGCCGAGGCCACGTCCTCTGCGGAGGTGACGTCGGCGGCCGTGAAGTAGGCGCCCTTCCCGATCTCCTTGGCGGCCACTTCCCCGTCGGACGACGGGAGGTCGAGCAGCACGACCTGTGCGCCGCGCTTGTGCAGGGCCCGGGCGGTGGCGTTGCCGAGTCCGGATGCTCCGCCGGTGACGACAGCGACGGCTCCTTGGATCTTCACAGGTTCTCCTCGAATATGGTTACGGCAGTGTGGTGAGCGAAATGTCAGGGGACGCGCAGGATTAGGGCGTCGCCCTGTCCGCCGCCGCCGCAGAGGGCGACGGCGCCGGTGCCGCCGCCGCGGCGCTGCAGTTCGAGCGCGAGGTGCAGGGTGATGCGGGCGCCGGACATGCCGATGGGGTGACCGAGGGCGATCGCACCGCCGTTGACGTTGACCCGGTCTGGGTCGACGCCGAGTTCGCGGGTGGAGGCGATCCCCACGGCGGCGAACGCCTCGTTGATCTCGATCAGATCCAGCTCGTTCGGCGAGATACCGGCCGCATCACAGGCTTTCGTGATGGCACCGGACGGCTGGAACTGCAGACCCGAATCCGGTCCGGCGACCATGCCGTGTTCGCCGATCTCGGCCAGCCAGGTCAGCCCCTCGGCCTCGGCGCGTTCCTTGCTCATCACCACCACGGCGGCGGCGCCGTCGTTGATCGTCGACGCGTTCCCCGCGGTGACGGTGCCGCCGTCCCGGAACGCGCCACGCAACCGCGCCAGGGTTTCGGCGGTGGTGTCGGGGCGGATGCCTTCGTCGCGGCGCAGCCAGGTGCTCTCACCCCTGCGGGCGGGGATCTCCACGGGGACGACCTCGTCGTCGAAGACGCCGTTGTCCCAGGCCTTGGCTGCCAGCTGGTGCGAGCGGGCTGCGAACGCGTCCTGGTCCTCGCGGGCGATGACGTCCTTGTCGTTGCCCGCCTCGGTGAGCAGTCCCATCGGCTGATCGGTGAACGCGTCGTGCAATCCGTCGAGGGCCATGTGGTCGACGAGGGTGACATCGCCGTACTTGAACCCGTTGCGGGAGTTCGGCAGCAGATGCGGTACCTGGCTCATCGACTCCATGCCGCCGGCGACGATCACGTCGAACGCGCCGGACCGGATGAACTGGTCGGCGAGGATGATCGACTCGACCCCCGACAGGCACACCTTGTTGATGTTCAGCGACGGAACACTCATCGGGATCCCGGCCTTCGCGGCAGCCTGCCGGGCCGGCATCTGCCCGGCGCCGGCGGTGAGGACCTGTCCCATGATCGCGTACTGCACACGGTCGGGAGCGATACCGGCCTTGCCGAGCGCCGCCGCGATGGCGAGGGCGCCGAGGTCGGCGCCGGAGAACCCGGCAAGTGCGCCCTGCAGTCGGCCGATCGGGGTACGGGCACCGGCGACGATCACTGAAGTGGGCATGTGAGGAAGAGCCTTTCTCGAGCGAAGTCGACCATCACCTGCAGAACACAGGTGATGACCGGAGGTGAGAAGGTGTGTCGGAGGAAAGACTGCGCGGCGGTGCTGCTGCGTTCTCGACTATTCGACGTGCCCCCCGGAGGTCTCTCGGATCAGTTCGGCCGACTGGGCGGCTGTCGCGCACAACCGATCGAGGTACTGACGGAGTTCGGCACCGGTGACCTCTCGCGGGAGTCCATACAGGCTCAAAAGCAGCAGCAGGCGGCCATCAGAGCCGAGAACGGGCGCACTCACGTTGCGGACTCGATAGACGGTCGAATCGTCGATTGTTTCGGGGTCGTGGCTGCTGATGTCGATGTTGCGTGCGGCTTTCATCGCGTCCTCGTCGGCACACCGGCCGTCGAGGATGTCGGGGCCCTGACGGCCGACCGCGGCTTCGAGCGCCAGCAACCCGTCTGTCGCCAGTGCGACGGACCATCCCCGTTGCCGAACTCGGTGCAGCGCCGCCGTCGCGGCCGTGCGGTCCGCGGCAGTCAGACGAGCCTGTTGGATCCACAGCTCCTGTTGAGCGGGTTCGCTCCAGGCGATGGCACCGGCGCCGAGGGGTGCGACGAGGGGCATGCGTTGCCCTATTCGGCTCAGCCCGATCGGATGGGTGGGCTCACCGGTGCTACCGACGATCACCAGTTCCTCACCGACGACGGCGTTGGCGAAGCACTCGACGCCGAGTTCCTGCGCGGTGGTGACGAGCAGATCTCTGATCTTGTCGACATAACGGAGCGGTGACAGCAGATCGGAGCGCCCGGGTGCGGTTCGGAAGCCTTGATCGAATCGACCGTAGCCCCCGCGGAAGAACAGCAGTGGACCTTCACCGGTGCCGATGGCGAGGTCGAGGACCCGGCCTACCACGATGAAATGGTCACCGGCCTCGTCGACGGTCTCGATGTCGCAGTCGATCCAGGCGACGGCTCGGTCGAGGATCGGGGACCCGCCGCCGGAGAGTGTCCACTCGACGCCGGCGAATTTGTCCGCCCTCGAGATCGCGAAGTTGCGGACGAGTTCTTGGTCCGCGGCGCCGATGACGTTGACCGTAAAACGTCCGGCCGAACGGATTCGGGGAAAGCTGGTCGAGGACTTCGTTGGGAGGAAGGCGACCAGTGGAGGGTCGAGGGAGACCGAGGTGAAGCTTCCGACCGCCATCCCCACTGGCTCACCGTCGTCGATCGCCGTGATGACGACGACTCCGGTGGGGAAATGGCCGAGGACGTTGCGGAACGTTCCCGGATCGATCTCCGACGCCGCCGTGGCGTTTGCGATGTCGCTCATTGCTCTCCTCGGTTCCTCGTCGGCGTGGGCCGCGCGGTGCAGGCGTGCCACGCGGCCCACGCGCTGGGTGTCCAGGTGATGGACGGGTCAGCCGCCGACCGTGGCCATGGGGACCGACGGGACGCAGATGTCGCGGTGGGTGTCGATCTCCCGCAGGCGAGGCAGCACCTTGCTTGCGTAGAGTGCGGTCTGCTCCTCGGCGACCTGACGTGACATTCCGCCGTAGGCGAGCACATTGATCACGCCGCCGGCGTTGAGTGCCCGCACCCGTTCGACGGTCTGCTCGAGAACGCTCTCCGGGGTGCCGGAGATCTGCAGATCTGCGAGGAACTTGTTGAACTTCTCCAGCCCGTGCTTCTCGATGTTCTTCGACAGGCCGGCGTAGTACTCGTAGCCGTTGACGGTCTGCAGCCGCGGGTTGGTGAATTCGTAGTGCTCGACCGTCGAACGGGCGTACGCCATGGTGAACTCGTCGTGCATCTCCTGCGCACGCTCGGCGTCCTCGTGCACGGTCGTGTAGTTGACCAGCACCGGCTGCGGCGGCTCGTGGCCGTTGATCTCGACGAAGAGGTCGCGGTACTGCTGGGTCTCCTCGACCACTGTCTTCCACGGCTTTTGGGCGATGAGCATCAGTCCGTAGCCGAGCTTGGCCATGATCTTCGCCGACTCCGGCGAGACTGCCGAGGCGTAGGTGCGACCGCGGAAGGTCGTCGACGGCGCCGGCTTGATGGCAGCCTTGGGCTGCTTGTAAAGTTCGCCGTCACTTTCGATCCAGCCGGATTCGAGGCTGTTGGAGATAGCGGTCGCGTACTCGACGAAACGCTGCCGCGACTCCCCCATCTCCAACCGGAAGTTGTCGAACTCGATCGACCCGAGCCCTCGGCCCATGCCCAGCACCGTGCGCCCACCGGAGACGGCGTCCAACCAGGAAAGCTCTTCGGCAACCCGAATGGGATCGTGCCACGGAACCACCATCACCATGGTGCCCAGCCTCACCGTCTTGGTGCGCGCTGCCATGTAGGTGAGGAACTGCGCCGGGTTCGGCATCATGTGGTAGTCCGTGAAGTGGTGCTCGGCCGTCCAGATCGACTGGAAACCGAGGCCCTCGGCGTTGTCCGCCAGACTCAGCTGCTGGGTGACCAACTCTTGGTCGTTGAGGTTCTGATCCAACCCCTGGAAGAAAACTCCCATCCCTACGTGCATGGCATTACCGCCCTTTCGTTTTTATTTCTAATTCATATTAAAACTAAGGTGCCGCGAATGCAAGAACCCCGGACTCGCAACTTCGATCAGACCCCTCGTCTACCACCGACACGGCGCGTCAGGAACTCCACGACACTCGCGGCAAAGACGTCATTGGAGTCACCGGCGACCATGTGAGCAGCGCCGGGAACATTCACGTACTCCGCTTCCGGCACGACACGGCGAAAATGCTCGACATGCTCCTCCGAGACCAAGTCGCTGATTCCGCCGCGCACGAGAAGCGTGGGCACCTGGGCACCGAGCAAGGCGCGCTCGAGGCGATCGGCGTCGGCATCCTCGACGCCGATCCGCCTCGAGCCGATGAAGGAGGGATCCCAGTGCCAATAGAGCCGCCCGTCGGAACCCTCGCGCAGATTCTTGCGGAGTCCGCTGGCATCAGCCGGCTTGGGGCGATGTTTGAGGTAGCCGGACACCGCGGCCGCTGCCGCGTCGACGGATTCGAATCCGCCGATGTGCGCTCCCATGAAGGCCAGGACGTTCCGGCGGCCCTCGACGCTGAGCCGGGGAGTCACATCGACGAGCACCAGTGCGGCACAGTCGATGTCGGGCTCCTCTCCCGCAGCAAGAATCGAGCACAGTCCCCCGAGAGAGGCGCCGATGAGACTGACCGGGCGACCGACCTGACGGCAGATCTCGCGGACGTCGTCGGCGTAGGCGTCGATGCGGTAGTCGGCACTGGGCGACCAGTCACTGTCGCCGTGACCGCGCTGATCGACGCTGACCGCCAGAAAACCCGCGGCAGCCAGGGCGCTCGCCGCCTTCCGCCAGGCGTGCCGGGTCTGGCCTCCGCCGTGCAGCAGCAGTACGGCCGGACCACCCCAGGGGCCGTCGACATCCGCTGTCAGCGCGAGATCCTCGCTTCCACGGAACCGAATGGACATCGAACCACCTTTCCTTAATCTACTTTAAATGAAATAGTACGTGTTTGTGATGACCCCCGCCTCGCTACCTTGGTCTCGCGCTCCTGGAGCTGCAGTTCTGCTGGCGTGTGCAGCCCAGTTCTTGAGTGCCCTCAACATGGGAGTCGCTCCCCTTCTGGTTTCGCCACTGTCCGCCGATCTCGGTTTCGGCGCGGTCGGTCAGTCCTGGATGGTCTCCGGATACGCGCTCGCATTCGCCGGATTCGTGTTACTGGGAGGTCGACTCACCGACGTATTCGGCGGAGGACGAATGTTGGCGGTCGGCTACGCTGTCGCAGCCGTGTCGGCGCTCCTCGCAGCGTGTTCTCCCACGGGCACCGTCATGATCGGTGCTCGTATCGCGCAGGGGATCGGAGCGGCTCTCACTGTTCCGGCAGCGTTGGGCATCATCGCGACCACACACCAGGAACTTGCCGCTCGCTCACGTGCGTTGGCGGCATTCGCCGGCTCCGGTGCAGTCGGTTTCGGGTTGGGTTTGGCGTTCGGCGGCCTCGCTGCAGACACTGTCGGCTGGCGATGGCTGTTCGCCGCGCTCGGCGGGATCTCTGCACTTCTCACTGTCCTCACCGTCGCTCTGGTAGAGCGCCGCAAGCGCTCTCTCCACCGCGTGAGCATTTGGGGGAGCGTCCTCAGCGCGGCGGGATTGATGTTGCTGGCCTATGCCGTAACCATCGGCGCCAAACAGGGCTTTCAGCTGTCGACCCTGGGCGCAGGGCTCGCTGGGATTTGCGTCTTGGCAGCGTTCGTCATGGGTCAGTCCCGATCCCGATCCCCGATCATGCCGATTGAGATCTGGTCGCGCCCAGGTTTCGCAGTGAATGTCGGATCAACGACTCTTCTGTACGGCGCCTGGGTGAGCGCGTACTACTTCGCCGCGCTCATGCTTCGAGAGGTGCTCGGGCTGAGCGCGACCACGGCCGCTCTTGTCATGGCGCCGTTGGCGATCGGCGCCGCTATAGGATCGCGTACGGCGAGCGTGGCGCTGCCGCGGTTGGCCCGCCCCTCGACGCTGATACTCATCGGCTGCATGATGTGCGCACTGTCCATTGCCTGTCTCGCGATACCGGCGCTTGCCCAACCGTGGGTGGTAGTTGTGGTCCTAACCCTGGTAGTGACCGGTCAGGCGGCAGCTTTTGTCTCCCTGAACGTCGCTACACTCTCCGTAGCAGGTCCTGATGAAGCCGGGCTTGCGGGCGCGCTGTTCAATGCCGGCTGTCAGGTCGGCGGCGGTTTGGCGGTCAGTTTCCTGGCCGCGTTCTCCCAAGTGCTGAGCGGCGGAGACATCGCCGGGGGGTACCGCGTAGCGCTTCTCGGCGCCGCCCTCCTGGCGCTGAGCGCGGGCCTCGTGGCCTTCCTGCCGCAACGCCGCGGACGGGCCAAGGTCCGCCGGCAAGATCACGGGTTTCTGCAGGGCACTGCGACGTGGGGCATCCACCAAAGCGAAGGCAGCCCAGACGGCGATCGACGAACGGAACGGTGCTGACCACATCCACCGATCACACAGCAAGACACCCGCCGAAACATTCAATGACCACAGCTTACGAAAGTGGAACACTCCACACACAACTCGATTGGGGAATCACACATGACCAGGAAACTTGGGGACCGCGAAGTAACGGAGATCGGGTTCGGATGTATGGGCCTGTCGTGGGCCTACACGTCGGCCGACGAACATAGCGTGGACCAAGAAGCGATACTTCACCACGCACTCGACACGGGGATCCAGCTACTCGACACCTCCGATTTTTACGGGCCCTTCACGAACGAAGAGCTGATAGGCAAGGTTCTACGCACTCGACGCGACGATGCGGTAATTAGCACCAAGGGCGGACTTGTTCCCTCGGATACCGCCTTCTCGGCACACGACGGCCGACCCGAACACATACGAAATGCCTGCGACGGATCGCTGCGGCGACTCGGCATCGACCACATTGACCTCTATATGCTGCACCGGGTGGATCCAGATGTTCCACTGGAAGAGACGTGGGGCGCGATGGCGGAGCTCGTAGCCGCTGGCAAAGTTCGCAATATCGGGCTGTGCGAGGTCTCGGTCGAACAATGCATCGCCGCAGCCGAAATCCATCCGGTCGCCGCGGTTCAGAGCGAGCTCTCTATCTGGGAACGCGGCGCGCTCGACGAGGTACTTCCATGGTGCCATAGTGCAGGTGCGGCATTCCTTGCGTTCTCCCCCCTAGGTCGCGGTTTTCTCACCGGAACATTCTCATCGAAAACTGAATTTCGTAACGATGATTTTCGCTCGAGCAATCCCAGGTTCTCGAAAGATGCGATGTCGAAGAATCAGCGGATCGTCGATGTCATCGCTGACGTAGCTCGCAGCCACAACGCTACCCCGGCCCAGATATCCCTCGCCTGGCTTCTTGCAATTGATGACAGCGTCATTCCCATCCCGGGTACCACGAAGCGTCACCGCATCGACGAAAACTTCGCAGCGTTGGATATTAGATTGTCCACCACAGACATTGAGATGCTCTCCTCCATCCCACAGGCAGTACAGCCCCGATACTGACTACCGATTGTCTCTTATATCGCTTGTAAAGCGATACCGGTTGGGGTGGGTGCCGATTAGCCTCGATCGGGAACCGGTGATCGGCCGTGAGCACAGCGGCCCGACGCGGCCGAGTGGCGCTGTGGTCCACGGCCCCGAATGTGGGTTTCCCTTTCGTGTCGGTGGGTCGGGTTGAGGTAGATCAAGTCGGTGCCGGGAACGCAGTAACGCGTTCGGTTCGAGTCCCCGGTGGTGCAGGCGGACAGCCTCAGGTGGATTCGGCGGGCGTGCCGGGCTATACGCCCTGCGATCGAGAGGATCCGCAGCCGCAGGCTTTTGGGTTCCGGCCGCCGCACCGGATCGGTGTCGAAGGTCGAGCATCTGTGTCCACGCCGTCAGCTCGCACGCGAGTTGCACGACCGCCAGCCAGATCCGGTTCTGGTCGAAACCGCGCAGCGGAGGTTCTGCAGGCCAGTTCGTTTCGTGGTTCGGAGGCGGTTCTCGCAACGGGCGCGCGGTGGTGCCGCAACTCCAGATCCGGCAACTGACCACGAGAGGTGTTCGTGACGAACGCGGTCAGGCGCAGCCCGTCGGTATCGATGAACCACAGTTCCGCACCAGTCCGCGGTCGTTCCGTCCGTACGATCACCCGCATCCCTTTCGGCCGGCCCGAGAGATCGAGCAGGCCGGTCAATTCGGCGACACAGGCGGCGTCGCGGGCCGTCCCGTCGGCGTCTTAGGCGAGGGTCAGGACTGCCGACCCGTAGCCGGGATCGGACGGCCGGCTATGCCGCCGCGTCCTGTACGACGGCAATGTGGTCGGCTGCCGTGTCGGAGCCGGCGATTGACGGGCAGCAGCATCGCGACGGACTCTGCGGTGCCGGCGCATTTCGTGGTCGACGACGGCGCAAGGGGGATATCCGCCAACACGGTCAAAAAATGGCGCGGGCGCTTCGTCGACCGATGCCTCGACGGCTTTGTCGACGAAGCTCGACCGGGTCGTCCGCGCCCTCACCGATCAGCTGCTCCGCGTGGTGTACACAAAAGCGTTGCAGCACTGGAGAAAGACGTTCGCAACGAGATCAAGACCTGGAACGACGACCCAAGCCGTTCGTCCGGCACACGACCGCCGAGGAGAACGGCGCTTCCCTCGCTGAATCTCACGAATTTCTGACGCGGGACGTCGGACGCGGTAACGCATTTTGACTTCGACAAGATTGTCACCAGGGTACGCCCGGACCATGTTGGTCCCTCCCTGCTCCGTGATTGCGGACATTTCGTGCAGCAGGAAAGTCAGTTGAACAGCGCGGCCCTCGCGTGGTGCCCCACGCGGGGCCGGGGACGAGTGATCTCGCGCCGCCCGCGAGGGTCTGCCGATACAGCTGCGTACGCATCCCGGCGAGGGAGTGTCCCGCAGCCCTTACGCCTAAAACCCAACGGTCAGTCCCACATTAGGCCACCGTCAACATTGACAGACTGGCCGGTGATCGTACGCGCAGCCTCAGACGCAAGAAACCCGACAATCGCCGCGATGTCCTCCGGGGTGTTGATGCGCAACAACGGGACCCCCTGCGCTAGTTCTCGCAAAAGGTCATCGATGTCGCGTCCCTCACGTGCCGCGCGGCCCTGCAACCACCCCTCCATCATCGCCGTTCGCGTCATACCAGGGCAGACCGAGTTGACCCGGATGCCGTGTCTACCGAGCCGATTCGCTGCAACTCTCGTCATCACGACTATCGCGCCCTTCGAACTCGCATAAGCAATGTTGGATGTTTCCTTCCAACCCTTGCCGCCGATGGATGCGATATTGACGATGGACCCACCCTGACCACCGTCTCGCATGTGCCGTGCCGCTGACTGCAACGCAAGAAACGTTCCGCGGGCGTCGAGCTGCAGCATTTGATTCCAGTCCTCAACTGTCACATCGAAGAGATCAATAGCACGCGTCGCTGCGGCGCCATTGACAAGGACTCGCAGTCCGCCCTCGAGATCGGCGGCCGATGCCATCAGCTCACTGATTTCTGACGGTTCGCCCATGTCCACACGAACGAAGGTCGCCGTGCCCCCACCCGTCACAATCGAGTCGACAACGGAAGCCCCGCCCTCAGCATCGATGTCTGCAACAAGTACATGGTGTCCTTGCTTCGCAAGCTGATGCGCAATTGCCTGGCCAATTCCCCCCGCGGCGCCGGTAACGACTGCAGCACCTGCCGTGCGCTCGCCACGTCCGTCCATTAAATCCCATCCCCGTCGATGAGTGCCGTTCCCTACGTGCATGGCATTACCGCCCTTTCGTTTTTATTTCTAATTCATATTAAAACTAAGGTGCCGCGAATGCAAGAACCCCGGACTCGCAATATCGGGCTGTGCGAGGTCTCGGTCGAACAATGCATCGCCGCACCGGAACATTCTCATCGAAAACTGAATTTCGTAACGATGATTTTCGCTCGAGCAATCCCAGGTTCTCGAAAGATGCGATGTCGAAGAATCAGCGGATCGTCGATGTCATCGCTGACGTAGCTCGCAGCCACAACGCTACCCCGGCCCAGATATCCCTCGCCTGGCTTCTTGCAATTGATGACAGCGTCATTCCCATCCCGGGTACCACGAAGCGTCACCGCATCGACGAAAACTTCGCAGCGTTGGATATTAGATTGTCCACCACAGACATTGAGATGCTCTCCTCCATCCCACAGGCAGTACAGCCCCGATACTGACTACCGATTGCATCTCCTTATCAATCGTCCTGTGCTGCCAATGCAGCTCCCATGCCGTCGCCTGACCGAGGTAAACCACGTCGATGTCGGTGAGGGCGTGGGTGACCGTCTCTGACTATCGGAAGAATCCCGAGGTTGTCAGTCCAGACTAAGAGCTGCCCTCATTGGGTATCGATCTGGTGCTCGATGGGATTGCGGGCACGCCTCATACCGGCCACGACCCAACCGGTGGCTCTGTCAACTCGATCTGGTTCTGGCCCACTTTCCGTGATGGTCCATCGTGGCGGCGTGTAGTTCCGGTGAGACGTGGAATGCGCGGGAGATGATCTTGCTGGTGTTCCGGAAGCTGTTGTGACCTGCGTGTTCCGCTTCCCCACCTGGTGTGTGTCGCGATCGATTCCATCGATGTCACTGGTGCGGGGTGAGCATTCGCGCTTCCCAACTGGCACTGTCGGCGTCCTGCCCGGCCTGCGGACACCTCCGATGGGTGCACAGCCGATACGAACGCGTGCGGCGCTTCCTTGTGCCTGACCACCGACTGTGACCGCCACACCTTCGCGGAGCAGATCGAAGGTGTGACCACGCGATATGCACGACGTACCCCGCTGCTGCGGGGAATCCTCGAAAGGATCGGGCTGGCGCTCGCCGACCGCGCCGGAGCCCGACTGGCGACAGCGGATGGGCGCGCATGTCGGACGCAGCACCCTGCTACGACTGGTCCGTGCACTTCCGGACCCGGCATCGGGGCCGGTGGAAGTCCCCGGTGTGGACGACTTCGCCCTGCGACGGCACAGGTTGCCTCCGCGCCAACGCCGCAGTCGACCCCGAACCCATCATCGAACGCACCGCCGCGGAGGACCTTCGGCGGGCCGCCGAACAGGCGCACACCGCACGCCGAGAACAATCCGTCCTCGTCGTCCGCGCCCAGCGCCGCTACGAGGCGGTCGCCGCGCTCAAGGCCCAGGGCAAGGGGATCAAACCGATCCAGCGCGGGCTCGGACTCGCCAACGAAACCGTGGCGCCGGTACTACCGCGCCGGCAGCGTCGACGAACGGCTGGCCACACCGCGGGCAGGCCGGCGCACCGTGTTGGACGAATTCACCGAGCATCTGCACGGGCGATGGAACGACGGATGCACGACCGCCCTCACCCTCTTCGACGAGATCCGGGCCTTGGGCTATCGCGGCAGCTACGCCACCGTCCGCGACTACCTCCGCCCGTTCCGCGAGGTCGGTGCCGCCCCGACGGCCGCACCGAAAATCCCGAAGGTTCGGCGCGTCATCTCGTGGATGCTGCACCGGACCCGAGGACCTCACCGACGACGAGCGGCTCGGATTCAAACAAGTTCTCGCCATCTGCCAGCCCCTCGAGATCACCGACGCGCACGTCACCTCGTTTGCCGAGATGCTGACCGGCCGCCACGGCGACCGTCTGGGCTCCTGGATGGCGGCCGTCTCCTCGGACGATCTGCCGCACCTGCACCGATTCGTCCCTGGGAATCGAACGCGACCACACCGCTGTCCTCAACGGGCTGACCCGGCCCCACAACTGATATGTAGAGAAGTCTGTCAAGAGGGCAGAGTGAGGCGCCTCCGGGGAGCGACCCTGGAGGCGCCTCTGCACTTCATCGACAAGTCCCAGTGGTGAGCGTGTCGATATGCGACGCGCGGTCAGACTGATATACGCGGGTTGGTTACCGCAGGACGGTTTTTCGGCTGGATCGCATCCGCGTGTCTAAGGTCGAGCGTCGGCCTCGACGGCCTGCTCATAGTTGTGTCGCGGGTCGATCCACGCGCCGTCACCACTGGAGCTCGTCGGCGAAGCAGACCAGGGGGGGTGACCTCAGCAGTCCATCACCGCCAGAGACCAGCACCAGCCCGCCAGTTCCCGGGCAATGGCCACGTTCGCTATCACGGGGCGTTTGCTGCGTTCGAGAAACCCCACCCACCGCTGGTGCAGGCGACGGTTGCCCTCGTCGCCTCGGGCGCGGGCCGCGGCCGGTGCCTGATCCCACCGGGACCGCATCACTGCCCCGATGTGATAGCGCGGCCGGTGATGCCAGGCAGCTTCCACCAAGAGCCGTCGGGCGTGGGTGTTGCCGGTCTTGGTGATCGATCCCTGCACCCCGGACGAACCGGACGAGTACTCCGAGGGCACCAATCCGACGAACGAGCCGATGGTGTTGCCGGTGAACCGATTCCAGTCACCGATTTCCACCGCCAACGCGAAACCGGTCAAGGTGCTCACCCCGCGCAGGCAACACATCCGGCGGACAATCGGGGTGAACTCGCGCAGCGCAGCGAGCATGAACGACGTTGAGATCGTCCCCCGCGCCGGGCGCACCTTTCATCGGACCGAGGGACATCCCGCCGCAACGGGAGCGAGCTCACGACAAGTCGTGCGTCACTCCATATCGTCTAGCGCTGTCGAAGGCAACGTAAAGCTGCGTGGTTCCGCGGTCGCCTCTCCGATGGCGACGAGGTCGCCTGGTCGGAGGCGGAATCTAGCGAACGTCGCCCGACCGGGGTCACTTCAGACTGCCAGAGCCACCCATATGAGACGCTCCTATTGCGCTCGACTGTGAACCACGCTGCGCTCCCCCGAGGTCCCCCGGTTGACGCCGGTAAGTCCACGCTTGCGTGGGTCAGTGCCCAAATGGGACTGGAAGTCGGGTCCGGGACCCGCTGCCACCAATCCACCGTCAACGACCAAAGATTCACCAGTCACGAACGCCGCCCCAGGTCCGGCGAGATACACAATTGCGTCCGCGATATCTTCAGGGCGCCCCCACCGTGGAAGCGGCTGGGCCAACGGAAGCAAAGCATCAAGCTCCTCGCCACGACCGGCCTCGAGTAGTGGTGTACGCACGGCGCCCGGGCACACAGCATTGACCCGGATCAGTCGAGGTGCAAGTTCGACAGCCGCCGACCGCGTCAGGCTGAGGACCGCTGCCTTCGCTGCGGTGTATGCCATCGGCGCAAAGCAGCCACTGTATGCCGCGGCAGACGCGACGTTGACAATACTCGCGCCGTCCTCCATCACTTTTGAAGCATGTTTGATGCCAAGGAAGACGGCGCGCACCAACACATCGAAGGTGAAGTCCCAGTCCGGCGCCTGCACCTCGGAGACAGGACCGAATGCTCCACCGACCCCTGCGTTGTTCACCAGCGTGTCAAGTCGACCAAAACCGTCTGTCGCCGCAGCAATCATTGCTGCGATGTCCTCCTCGCAGCGCACATCTGTTCGTACCGCGATAACACGACCCGATTCGAAGGCAGCATCGGCGAGTTTGACAGTCTCCGAAGCGCCGTCCACGTTGAGGTCTGCAACAACAACTCTGTAGTTATCGGCGAGTAGGCGCAGCACGGTCGCTCGGCCAATCCCACTACCGCCACCGGTCACGATTGCGACAGGCTTGGTCGTTAAAGCCTCGGTGTTCGTCATCGACTCATCGCTCTCGTCTGACCAGACCAGGCCACTGGCCCGCAATCTGTACGAATCCCGCCGCAGATCGTTCTTGCAATCATTTTGCCGCACATAGGTCCTCATCCGCGATTGTTGGTCGCCGCGTTCGACAGCGACCAATTTCAATAAAATCTATTGTAAAATAAGTAATTTCACTGGTCAATCCTTTACGTCGACTCATCAAAGATTCGCGCATGGAGAGGATCGTTGCCTCACAGGAGAAATGCGCGTGTGCGGTGCGCCTACCGTGCGTGGGCGCGGTCGACCGGTACGGCTGGCGGCCGATCCTTCGGGACCTGGTCCCGACTTTGGGTCGCCTCGGTGAAGCCGGCCTCCATGGCGCGACTGCTGCGCTGCTGCGGTCGATGGCGGCGGTGACCATCGAGTGTCGGCTCGCCGAGGACCGCAGGGAACTCGATCTGGCGCGGGCGATACCAAACCCGCTTTAGATGACACGGATCAAACGACCGCGACGGTGGTCGACCAGGGTGAGGACGCCTGTCAGAGCGGGCAGGAGGACCCGGTTCGGAGGATCTGCCGGGATCGGATTCGCCAGCCGGTTGAAGTTAGGATGCACCGGTCGTCGTACAAGCCATCCATGATGGTGCGGTCTTTGAGTCGGACGAAGTACTTGGAGCGGACGGGCACCAGACCGTTGCGCCGGGCTTCCCCTATGACGTGGTCGAGCGAGAAGTGTGCGTCGGGGTGGTCCATCGAGGCGAGTTGTCCACGGATCGCGCTGAGACCTTCGTAGACACCGAGTTTGACGGTGCTCATGTCGTAGGTCGCGTCGTCGCTGAAGACCCGGTCGAGTTCGTTCCAGGATTTTGCGTCGATCAGGTGCGCATACAGGTGGAGCACCTGCTGGATGTCGAACCGATGTTCCAGGGCGAGGGTACCGGCCGGTGCCGGCGTGTGGGTGTTGGTCATCGAATCACCATTTCTCGAAGAGTTTGCTGTGGGTTGTGGGCTATCCGGTGCGTTCGAACCCGTAGATACCGCCACCGTCGACCAGCAGGGACTGGCCGGTGATCCAACCGGCGTCGTCGGAGACGAGGAAGTGCGCGACCGAGGCCATGTCGGCGACGGTGCCGAGTCGCTTCAGCGGGTACTTGGCTGCGATCGCAGCTTCGGCGCCGTCCTGTTCGAACAGGCCCGTGTTGAAATCGGTGCGGGTCAGGCCGGGAGCGAGTGCATTGACCCTGGCTGCAGGGCCGAGCTCCGCTGCCAACTGCTTGGTGAGGTGCATCAGAGCGGCCTTGCTGACGTCGTACGCGCCATGATCCGGACTGGTCCAATATCCTCCGACGGAACTGACGTTGAGCACCGCCGACTGCGTCACGGACTGTTGCATCGACTGTTGCCAGGCGAGCTGAGTCCACACCAGAGGGGCGGTGAGGTTGACTTGGAGGACCTTCTGCCACCGGGGCAGGTCGATCTCGATCGTGTGGCCGAGATAGGGGTTGGTGGCCGCGTTGTTGATCAGGATGTCGACCGCGCCGTACTGCTCGACGACCTGGGTCACGCTGCGTTCGGCGTCCTCCGGAGAGCCCACGTTCGCGGCGATCCACCCGCAGCCGTGCCCGATCTCCTGTGCTGCGGCGGCACACACCTCCGCCTTGCGGGAGGCAATGACTACCTGCGCGCCGGCGTCGGCGAGCTTGGCGGCAATCGCCTTTCCGATGCCGCGAGAGCCTCCGGTGATCAGCGCGACGCGCCCGCTGAGATCGCCGGTCACGACGCCGGTCCCGCGGCGATCGGGGACTCGAATGCGTCGAGCGCATCGAGGTCGTCGATGGCGGTGGTGATCCGCCGAAGCAGTTCGTAGGTCATCTCGTCACGCTGCGAGTTGGGTTGCAGCCGTGGGTGGCACAGCGTCTGGGTCCACATGTGCAGGGCGTGGAACAGTTGTTGGCGGTACCAGATGAACGCCTGGTCCGGGGAATGTCTGGTGCCGGTGCGTGCCTCGAACACCTCGAGGTAGCGACTGATCAGTGAGTGTTCCCAGTTGCGCCGGTCCTCCACGGTCAGGGCCGTCGACAACGCGTAGGCCAGGTCCCTCGACCAGTGTCCGCGGGTGAGGACCTGCCAGTCGAGCAGGCCCATCTGGCCGGTGTCGGTGACGTACCAGTTGCCGATGTGCACGTCGGAATGGATTACCGTGCCGGGTTCGGTGCGGTGCACCGCGAGCCCCTTCATGGTGGCCGGCCAGATTTCGTCGCGTCGCTGGTACAGCCGGGCCGGGATGACGTGTCTGGCCTTGGCGATCGCCTTGTCGCTGAAGTGGTCGGTATGGACGCGCTCGACGCCCTTCTCGATCCAGGTCGGAAAGTCGATCAGCCACTTCAGCTCCGTGTCGAGCCTCGGATCGTCGTAGAAGGTGGCGTGCAGGCCGGCGAGGAGTTCGACCATGCCTTCGGCCATGGCCTTGTCGATATAGGTGCGCTCGTCGAGGAACCGTGCGCCCTTGGTGTAGACGACGTCCTCCAGCACGTGCAGCGCGGCCAGTGTCTTCTTGTCCGAGGCGGAGTAGAAGCACTGCGGCGTCTCGATGGTGAGCGAGGGCCGGATCTTCTTGTAGAAGAGCATCTCGTAGCGGGCATGTCCCATGAACCCCACCAGCATTCGGGTCACCAGCGAGGGTAGTGATTTGGTGAACACGCTCGCCGGCAGACCGGCACGTATGCCCTCCGCGTTGTACATCACCAGGATGCGTCGGCGTTCGTGGGTGCCGCGGCTGCCGTCGGCGAACCCGAAATCGATCACCTCGGCGCCGGGGGCGTTCTGACATAGGACCGATGTCAGCCACTCGGTGGTGATGCCGGCGACCGACCGCGGAAGCTCCTCGGCGGAGTGCGCTTTGGGTCGTTGGACGGTCTCCTCGGCGAGATGGCCCGCGATCCGAAGTCCGGAACGGAGCATGTCCACTGTTGCGTTGCTGGATCGGGAGGTCATCGGGCCCCTTCATATATTTCGTCGGCGAACAGGTCGGCGTATTGCTCGCGAAGGACGTTCTTTCTGATCTTGCTGCCGACCGACACCGGGAGCGTGTCCACCAGCACGATCCGTTTGGGCCGCTCGTAGCCGGCGAGCACCTCTCTGCAGTAGGCCATCAGCTTGTCGACGTCGAGGGTCGCTCCCGCTGTCGGAACGACCACCGCGGTGACGGCCTCCACCCATCGCGGGTGTGGGAGGCCGATCACTGCGACACGGTCTACCGCTGGGTACGCTGCTATGAGCGATTCCACCCGCAGACTCGAGACGTTTTCTCCGCCGGACTTGATGACATCCTTGTACCGGTCGAGCATCACCAGCAGTCCGTTTTCGTCGTAGGCACACGCGTCGCCGGAGTGGAACCAGCCGTGCCGAAGGGACTCCCGGGTGGCGTCGGGATCTTGGTAGTAGCCTGCTGAGATCACCGGTGACCGGTAGACGATTTCGCCGGGTCGATTGGACTCACCGAACGGGACCAGTTCGCCATCGGGAAGCATCAGGGCAGCAGCCATCAACGGGTTGGGAAGGCCCACATGGTTGACGGCCGGCGCGGTGGCGCGATGCACCTCCGGCCACAGGTTGGGCCGGAACCGCGTCGAGGACAGTGACTCCGTTTGGCCGAGGATCTCCACCAGTTGTACGCCGTCGCACACCCGGTTCAGTTCGGCGGCCGTTTCGGGCGAGATCGCCGCCCATGCCCACAGAATGGAGGTCAGCGACGTCAGGTCGTAGCGTTGGGGATCCGTGCGGACGGTCGCGACCAACTCGTCGAGGAACTGCGAGGAGCCGGCGTACAACGCGGTGGCCTTCTCCTGCGAAACCGCCGCAGCGTGCTCGTCTGCGTTGACCTTTCGACCGAGGATGAAGGTGCCACCGGTGAGGTACGCAGGGAAGCTGTGGCTGTGGTCGGCAGCATGGTAGATCACCGGCAGGAGACTGACGATCTTCAGGTCGCTCTCGGTGGTGAGCCCACGCGTGTGCGACATGCCGTGGGCGTAGGCATTGAGGTAGGCGAGGTTGTGGGAGAGCATCACGCACTTGGGCATCGAGGTAGTTCCCGAGGTCGGGATGATTTCCCAGATGTCGTCGCCGGCAATCTCCGCGTCGGGCTCGTCTACCGCGGCGTCGGCGATGAAGTCGGAGAACTCGATCCAGCCCTGGGGGATGTCCTTGCCGCCAATGGGAATAACCGCACCGGGTATGCCGGCCTGGGTCAGCGCCGCCTCACCGGTGGCCCAGAGCTCGGCATCGACGAAGGCGAAGGCAGGCTTGAGCACATCAATGATGTGTGCCTGTACATCGGGGGCGATGCGCGGGTTGACGGGTGCGCAGACCAGACCGGCCTTGGCGACGCCGAACTTCGCGATATAGGCCTCCACCGAGTTCTCGCAGAAGAAGAGCACTCGGTCACCCGCGTGCAGACCGGCGCCGAGTAGGGCGTTGGCGATCCGGTTGGCGAGCTCGTCGGCGGCCCGGTAGGTCAGGCGATCGTTGCCTGGGTAGGCGTAACTGCCCGGACGTCCGACGACCGCTTCCTTGTCCGGAGCGCTCCAGCGCACCCGTTCGAAGAAGTCTCCGACGGAGGTCCGTTCCCAGCGGCCGGTGGCTCGGCGGCCGATCAGATTCTCGACGTCCACTCTCGGGTGTTCCTTATCGAGCATTACCGCATCAGCCTCTTCCCTGTTTCGATTTACACGAAGGTGGTTTTGCGAGCGCGATCGGCGAGGAGGAACTTCTGAATCTTTCCGGTCGCCGTCGTCGGCAGGTCCGCGGCCCCGATCTTGACGACCTGCTGGGGGACCTTGAAGCGGGCAAGGCGTTCTCGGCAGAATTCGATCAGTTCATCGGGGGTCCACGTCGCACCGGCCGTGGGCACGACGTAGGCGCAGCCGACCTCGCCCATCCGCACATCGGGGACGCCGACAACGTACGCCTGACTCACGTCACTGCGTGAGGTGAGTAGTTCCTCGATCTCCTTCGGGGCCACGAGTTCACCACCGCATTTGTACAGCTCCTTGCTACGACCGGTGAGGACGAGGTTGCCGTCCGGGCGGATGTAGCCGAGATCGCCGGTCCGCATCCAACCATCGGGCAGGAACACCTCCGCTGTCTCGTCGGGCATGTTGTAGTAGCCCCGCATCCGCTCGGGCCCGCAGGCCACGAACTCACCTTCCTGCCCGTCGGGCAGGAACTGCAAGGTGGCGGGATCGATGGTCTTGTACTCGGCCACTCGGCCGTCAAGCTCCGGGGAACCAGCGACGCTGCGGGGCTTGAGGCGGCCGACCGTCTCGGTCAGGAGCACCAGCGGATCTTCCGGGCGCTTGTAGGCGGCCGACGACGCAAGCTCGGTTTGACCGTAGGCGGTGGTCACCTCGGTCACTCCGAACGCACGGCAGATCTCCTCCCACAGAGTCACCGGCGCCGGCGCGGCCGCCGACATGACCGCCGTCAGGCTGGTGAGGTCGAACTCCCCGAACCGGGGATGTTCGAGGATGGCCAATGTCATCGTGGGCACGAAGAGCGGCTCGTTGACCGCGAACTGCTCGATCGCCTCGAGCGTGGCCACCGGGTCGAACTGGATCTGGGGCACGATCGCACCCGCCACCCAGCTCATCGCCATGAACCCCTCGATGTGGGCATAGTTGTGATACAGAGGAAGGGCGAATACCAGTCTGCGACCGTCTTCCATGGCCCGGGCCAGACACGCCGAGAACGAGCACCGCATCACGTTGTCATGAGTGAGCATGACCCCCTTGGGCAGTCCCGTCGTGCCCGAGGTATAGACGATGTCGACTAGATCGTCGGCGCCCACCTGCGCGTGACGCCGGTCCAGTTCGGTGTCGGTGACCGACCGTCCGAGCTCGGCGACTTCTTCGAACTTGGTGACCGTCCGGTCGGAGGAACCGAACACCACGACCTTGCGCAGGGCCGGAGACAACACCGCGGGGTTGCGCTCCCACCCGGCGCCGAGTTCGTCGAGCATGCCCAGGTAGTCAGCCTGACGGAATGTGTCCATCGTGATGAGCAGCGCCGAATCCGACTGGCGCAGTAGGTATCCGAGTTCATCCCGCTTGAGCATGGTGTTGATCGGCACGGTCACACCGCCCGCGAAAGCAATCCCCAGGCGAAGCGCAGTGAGTTCGGGGTAGTTGGCCATTACCACCGCGACGTGTTCGCCACGCTCGAGTCCGAGAGCGATCAGACCCTTGGCAATCGAGCGTGCCCAGTACACCGTCTCGGCGTACGTCCAGGTCCGGTCCGCGGTCATGACCAGAGGCCGGTCCGGGTATTGAGCTGCAAGATCGGCGAAGTGCGCGGATACCGTCTTGGGCACCCACACCGGATGCCGCTGCGCGATCGCTGCTCGACGGTCTTCGATCGAGGTCATCATTCTTCCCTTTTTGGCTTCGGAGTAGCTGCTGGTGCGCCTAGCTCAGCACGGCATGGCGTAGCCACCGGAGACGCTGAGGACCTGCCCGGTGAGTTGGCGGGCGGCGAGGTCCGAGGCGAAGAAGAGTACCGCCGCGGCGATATCGCCCGGTTCGCTCATCCGGCGCAACGGGATGCCCTTGAGCACGGCCTGCAAGCCGCGTTCGTCGAAGACCGGCTTGTCCCCGGCCCACAGGCTGTTGTCACCAACCCACTCGTTCCCCGGCGGGGTGACAAGACCCGGTGCGACGACGTTGGCTCGGATGCCCGATCGACCGGTCTCCTTCGCCAGGGATTTGGTCAGCGAAATGATCGCGGCCTTCGTTGCCCCGTAGACCGACTGTTTCACATCACTGAAGGCTGCATCCGAGGAGATGTTGATCAACGATCCGGCGCCCTGTTCGATCATCACCGGGAGCACCGCGTGGCACATGTCGATGGTGGCGCGCAGATTCAGCGCGATCGTTCGGTCGATGGTGGCCGAATCGAGCTCGGTGAACCAGGCTGGCCGCTGCCACCCGAGATTGTTGACGAGTACATCGATCCGGCCGAACGTCGACTGCGCGGTCTCGATCGAGTTCTGAACGACCTCGGGCTTGCTGAGGTCCCCGCTGACGATCACCACTTCGGTGCCCCGCGCCTTGACCTCTTGAGCGGTCCGTTCGGCCTGGTCGACATCGAGGTCGACGATCACGATCTTCGCTTGTTGGTCGGCGAACGCGAGCACGATGCCGCGGCCGATGTTCGACGCGCCGCCGGTGACGATCGCGACCTTGTCACGCAGGTCGGGGTAGGAGACGGTGCTCATGCGGACCACCCGCCGTCGACGTCGAGGACCTGACCGGTGATCCATGCCGCTCGTGGGGAGGCGAGGAAGGCGATGGCTTCGGCGATGTCGTCGGCGGAGCCGAATCGACCGAGGGGAATGTTCTTGCGGGCGACCTCGAGCAGCTCGGCGCTGAAATCGCCGTTGTCAATCAGCTTCTGGTGCATTCCCGCGGTGATCACGCCGACGCCCACCGCGTTGGCCCGGACACCGAATCGGCCTTCCTCGACAGCGATTGCGCGGACCAGCGCCTCGATCGCCGCCTTGGGGGCGGAGGAAAGAATGTCTTTCGCGGCGTGCCGGCGAACCGCCGGAGTCGAGATACTCAGGAACGATCCCTTCGTCTGCCGCAGGTGCGGCAGACCATGGTGCGCCACGGCGTAGGCGCCGCCGGCGTCCTGCTCGAGCTGGGCGAGGTACTCCTTGGGGGCGAGCCGGCTGACGTGCAGCTGCGGCAGATAGGGTCCGGCGGCGTAGACCACGAGGTCGATGCCGTCCAACGATTCGGCCAGATCATCGAGCGTCGACTGCACGGCCGCGTGGTCACCGAGGTCGAGCTGGCGTGTGTGGGCGGTTGCGCCGGCCGCGCGCACCTCCTCTGCGGCCGTGGCCGCGGAAGCCTCGCGGCTCCGGAAGGTCAGCCCGATGTCGTAGCCGTCATTCGCCAGCCGTCGGCAGATGGCGGTTCCGATTCCACCACTGCCGCCGATGACGACGGCCCCTTTGTTTGCGGCGGTCATGTTGCCACCTCTCCGTGTCTTTGAATGTTTTTACCGCGCCCCTCGACGCATCTTCTAATATAGCTTAAAATAAATCCGGGAGGTAGAACTTATGAACAAAACGACACAGGCAGCACTGGTGGATCGCTTCTTCGATCTACAACGCCGCCGGACAACCGATCTCGCGGAGAAGACCTACCGGGGCTCGGCCGCGCACTACACCTCGCCGGCAGAAGCCGAGCGGGAGCGGGCCACCCTGTTCCGAGGAATGCCACTGATCGCCGGACTGTCCGCCGATCTGAAGGGGCCTGGAGACTATGTCAGCTTCGACGCGGCCGGTATCCCCCTGATCCTCATCCGCGGCGAGGACGGCAACGTGCGGGCGCTGGTCAATGCGTGTCGCCACCGCGGTGCCCGCGTATTCGCCGAAGGACGAGGCCATCACGGTGGCCGCAACGTGACCTGTCCGTTCCACGCCTGGACCTACGACGCGTACGGGCGTCTGCTCGGTCAGCCACTGGCCGCCGACGGATTCTCCGACTGCGACAACGGCCTGCTCGGTCTGCGCTCACTCCCCGTCGAAGAGAAGCACGGCCTTCTGTTCGTCACACCGCTGAGCGCAGAAGACGAAGCGGTCAAAGTGACGCCAGACGATCTCCTGGGCAGCATCGGGGCCGAACTCGACCACTTCGACCTCGGTAGTTGGTCGCATGTGGAATCACGCACCCTCCAGATTCCGCTGAACTGGAAGTTCGTCATGGACACGTTCCTGGAGAGCTACCACATCTTCGCCTTGCACAAGGGTTCCATCGGACCCTGGTACTTCTCCTCGCCCGGCCTGTTCGACTCGTTCGGCCCGTCCGCACGCGTGTGCGGTGTGCGCTCGACCATCACCAAGCTGGTGGATACACCCGAGGAGGACCGGTCGATCCTGCCGCACGCCACCGTGCTGCACATGCTTCCACCGAACACCGTGCTGGTCCACCAGCAAGACCACATCGAGCTGTGGAAGATGTTCCCGGGGCCCACCCCCGACCAGTGCCGCCTCGACGCCACCCTCTACGCCCCGAAGCCGCCGCACTCCGAGAAGTCGTGGAACTACTGGCGTAAGAACCTCGACTTCGCGATCAACATCACCAATGACGAGGATTTCCCCCAGGCTCAGCAGAGCCAGGATTCCCTCGCCAGCGGAGCGCTGGCCGCATTGGTCTACGGCCGCAACGAGCCGGGACTCGTGCATTTTCACAGCACGATCACCGATTTGATGGCCCGGTTCGCCGAGTCCGTGCCGCACAGCACAGCAACAGGAGCTACCTCATGAAGGTCAACGTCGACCACGGCCGGTGCCAAAATCTGGGCATCTGCGCTTCACTGGTCCCCCTGGTGTTCGAACTCGACGACGACGGGACCATGGTCGTCGCCGACTCCGAGCCTGGTGAAGATGTGCGCGGAGCGGTTCAGAACGCCGTCTACGCGTGCCCCACCGAAGCTCTCAGCATTTCGGACTAAGGAGAGTCGAGTGAAGCACGAACACCCCCTGATCGTGGTGGGCGCGTCATTGGCCGGTCTGCGTGCCGTCGAAGCGGCACGCCGCGAAGGGTGGGGCGGTCCGATCACACTGTTGGGTGCCGAACCCGTCCTGCCCTATGACAGGCCCCCACTGTCCAAAGCGGTCCTCGCGGACGGTGCCCCCGTGGAGTTCAAACCCTTCCGGACCGAAGCGGAATTGGTCACCGATCTCGGGGTCACCCTGGCGCTCGGCGAACGGGCGACCGGCCTGGACCTCGATCGGTCGGTGATCACAACCAACCAGCGGACCCTCGCCTATTCCCGGCTGGTCATCGCCACTGGCTCGAGTCCGATTCCGCTGCCCGGTGTTAAGTTCTCCGACCGCATTCTGTCCTTGCGGACCTGGCACGACGCCGTCGCGTTGCGCCGCCGCCTCAACCAGGGCGGCCGACTCGCCGTGGTCGGCGCAGGCTTCATCGGCGCCGAGATCGCCTCGGCTGCCGTCAAACGTGGCCTCGAGGTCACACTTCTCGAGGCCGCGGAGGCCCCCTTGGTGCCGGCGCTGGGAACCGCGGTCGCGCGTGCGTTGGCCGGCGTACACGCCGCGAACGGGGTCACCCTCGCCACGGGAGTGCGGGTGGCGGCGATCACCGAGAGCGGTGGCAGTGTCGACATCGATCTCGCCGACGGAAGCCGGCTCACCGCCGACACCGTAGTCGTCGGGGTCGGGTCGCGTCCGCAGACCGGGTGGCTCGAGGGCTCCGGACTGACCTTGGACAACGGCGTCGTCTGTGACGCAACGTTATCGGCCGCGCCGAACGTGTACGCCGCCGGAGACGTCGCTCGCTGGCCGAATGCCCTGTTCGGTGACGAGCTCATGAGGCTCGAGCACTGGACGAGCGCGGCCGAACAGGGCATCTGGGCCGGATGCAACGCTGCTCGCGAGACGGCCGAGTCATTCCAGACCGTGCCGTACTTCTGGTCCGACTGGTATGGCAATCGGATCCAGTTCCTCGGAACGCGCAGCGATGATGTCGAAATCATCGGCAGTGGAGACAAGTTCGTCGCACTGTATAGCAGTGGCCCAAAGCTTGTGGGCGTACTGGGATTGAATTCCCCGATGGTCATGCGTTTGCGAGCCGCGATCGTCGCCGGTGACGATGTTGATTCGGTGAGGGAAGGCCTGCTAGCCGGGACAGCGTCATGAGCGACGCCCGGTTCGCTACGGTTGAGCAGTGGGTGTGCGAACACCAGGACAGGGAGACCATCCGCGCGTTGGCCGCGGCCTACCAGCGAGGATGTGACGGCGGGTGGGATGGGCCCAGCCATGCCGACCCTGACCACCTCGCCTCCCTCTTCTGTCACGATGCGACATACAAGATTCCGCAACGCTCACAACCAGCACGGGGCAGAGACGAGATCAGAGACGTATTTGCCGACCTTCAAGCGTCGCTGCCCCATGTCATCCACTACCTGACCAATGACTCGATCACGCTCAACGGCGATCGCGCCCACGGCGAATTCAAGGGCATCGCAGCGATTTGGTCAGAGGGTCGACGCCATCTGGCCTTCGGCTTTTACACCGGTCAGTTCCTAAGAGTTGAGGGACAGTGGCGATTTCAGAGTTGGCAGTTTGAACTTGTCCATCCACCTCGCCGGCCAAGGGTCGCAGAGGAGAGTTCATGAACTCGGGCGATACCGATCCGAACAAATTTACCGAGCGGTGTACCCGCGTCCGCGGGTTCCGCCAGACCTTCATACATGAAGGGCGCGGCGGCACCCCGCTTCTTCTGATCCACGGTTGGCCGGAAACCAAGCGTGTGTGGTGGCGTAACATTGAACCGCTTGCACGAGCTGGGTTTGAGGTGGTAGTTCCGGACCTAAGAGGTCACGGCTCCTCAGAGTCTGGTCCGGACGGGTTTCACGATGTTCCCAGCCATAGCCGGGACCTGCACGCGTTGGTCACCGAACTCGGGCACAACTCGGTGGTGGCGGTCGGCGGTGATCTCGGCGGCCCGATCATTCAAGACCTCAGTGCGCGATACCCAGGATTCGTAGATAAGGCGATCATATTCAACACGAAGCTGCCCTACGACAAGGCCAATATGTCGGACTTGGCGACGCGACCGCCTCACGAAGTGGGCGATTATTTTCGGCGGCAGGCCCTGGACGCGGACGCACTAGTGACCGAATTGTGCACTGCGCGGATGCGTCGCCGCTACATCGCCGCCTTTTACGAGTCACGGCTGTGGGCTCACCCAGGTGCGTTCGATTCCGCGGCAGTGGATTTCATGACTGAGCCGTTCGCTGACGCGGACCAATTGCGCGCCGGCTTCGGGTTTTACGAGAGCCTGCTCAACGAACGACGGCTGAGCGAGCCGATGCTGATGCCGTTCCCCAACAAAACGCCCACGATGATTCTGTTCGGCACCTCCGACGTTGTCATGTACCCCGACTTCGACCGAATGGCTGCGCTGGTGTTTCCCGACCACATCGGGCCATTCCTACTGCGCGATTGCGGGCACTTTGTGCAATGGGAGGCGGCGAGCCAGCTCAACAGCGCTATCACGGCGTGGTGCTTGTGAACATCGAAGGCCAACTTCAGTGCAGCCCAGATTGTGTCCGTGAGAGCCGATATGCCGATCGGATTCGGGTCCGATCGGCATATCAGTCGCCCGAACTGGCACGGCCGAGCGGGCCGTATTTCAGGTCGAGCGCAAAGAAGGCGGCAAATGCAGTCGCCACCACGACCACTGCACTGGCTGGGACCCTCAGCACCGTAGCTTTCCTCAACCGCGCGCGCCCGCAGATCACAGTTCCACCCGTACACCCCGCTCGGCGGATTCCTCGATCGAGTCGATGAAGTGATGCAAACTCAGTGCGTGGGAGAAATCCGGAACCACTGATGTTCCGTGCGCGACATCGTCGACTATCTGGGCATACGCGTGGGCGACTGTGAACGCGTGGCTTCCATGCTCGGGGAGCGACGTCAACTTGATGTACTTGTCCGGAGTAGGCAGCGAAGTCAGCTCGGATTCGTCGCCGCGGGCACCGACAAGATGCACCTGACCGTACTGAAGGAATGCCCCGGCGTAACCATCCCCGCGTACGATGATGTCGCCCTTGGTGCCGTTGATTTCCCAATGAAAGTCAGTGCCACGACTTGTGCCCCCACGGAAGTGGGTGGCGACGACAGCTCCGCTGTCGAGCACGCCCTGGACGGCGATCTGGTCGGCCACAGTCTTCAGATGCAGCTCGTCAGGACGGCGGTGCATTCTGACTTGCTTGCGGCGAATGGCGGTAGTCGCCTGGATGGTCGCGAAGTCGCCGAGGACGTATTGCACCGCATCGAGAGTATGTGCTGCCGGAATCGTCAGCAGCGAGGCGCCCTCCTCGCGGTCGAGCAAGTATGTCTTCTCAGGAAAGGTCAGATCTCCCCAGGAGACGCCAGACGCGGTCAGTGTTGTTGACAGCACCTCGCCCACGTACCCTTCTCTGATCAAGTCACGCAAGTAGCGGATCGCGGGCGTCGCCCGGGCCTGCATTCCAACGAAGGTCCGGATCCCCAGGGTCGAGGCCTGCTCGGTCAGCTGCCTGGCCTCTGTGGATCCGTTACCCAGCGGCCATTCGCAGAGCACCATCTTTCCGGCAGCCAGCGCCGACTCGATCAGGTCCTTGTGTTTGGAAACCTTGACGGCAATCACCACCAGATCCACGTCGGGATCGTGTGCGAGCGCCGCGGCATCGGTGTGGTGGGGTACGGCGAATCTCTTCCCCGCCTGCGCCGCCGATTCCGGCGAGCTCGCAGTCAGTGCTCGTAGCTCGACTCCGGGCACGTTCTCGATCGCGGGAGCGTGTGCGAGGGCCGCCCAGCCCCCGCGTGCGCTGAGGCCGACGATGCCGATTCCGATCGGTCGTGCCTTGTTGGAATGTGGGTCGACACGTTCCATCTCATCTATTCCTCGGATGGTCCGGCCAATATGCGGTGCAGATGTCAAGGTCTACCTCCTCTGCCGCTGGTGAATTCGGTGTTGTTGAGGACCAGACACCTCCGCGTGCTCGTGTCCTCAGCACTTGTCGGTAGGTCGGGTATGGGGCAACGACGTCGGCTGCGCCATTGTCACCCGCGATTCGCGGGAAACGAGTTTCCGGGCCCTTCGACTCACGAGGTGAACGGCGCTTGGGAGACGAGTCCCAGTCCGGAGAGAACTTGTTCGGTGTCTTCGCCGAGCGCTGGAACTCGGCCCATTCTGGTCGGCCACACACCGGCGCCGGTAGGTGACTCGAGGGCGACCAACGGGCCGGCCTCCGAGTCGATCTGCCGCACACGGTCGCGGGCGAGGAGCTGAGGATGGTCGGCGAGTCGCTGCGGCGGACTTTGCTGTGCGTGCGCGATCTGCGCCTGGTCCAGCAATCGTGCTGCCTGCTCCGAGGTCAGCTGCGCCAGCCGTTCCTCGATAATGGTGAGAAGTTCGTCCCGGTGGGTAAGCCGGGCCGAGTTGGTAGCGAAGCGGTCGTCGACAGCCAGCGGCGCCGCGCCCAGGACGATATCGGCGAAGCGGGCCCACTCGCGGTTGTTTTGCACGGCGATGACCATGCGCTGCCCGTCACCGATCTGCACCGGACCGTATGGAGCGATGGATGCATGTGAGGCGCCCGCCCGCGTCGGTGCCGCGCCTGCATACCGCCCGTAGTAGAAGGGAAATCCCATCCACTCCCCTAGCGACTCGAGCATCGACAGGCTCAATTGCCGCCCCTCCCCTGTACGGGTGCGCTCGTACAGGGCCGTCAGAACACCGCTGAACAAATACATTCCGGCGGCGATATCCGCGACCGGGATGCCGACCTTGGCCACGCTGGTCGCGCTGCCGGTCACATCGAGCAGACCCGCTTCGGACTGGATCAGAAGGTCGTAGGCACGGCGATCACTGTCGGGACCACCGGCACCGAAACCCGACAGATCACCGGTAATCAGACCGGGCCGACTCGCACGGACTGCAGCCGGCCCGAAGCCCAGACGCTCCATCGCCCCTGGGGCGAGATTCTGCAAGAAGACGTCCGCGCGGTCCAGGAGGCGGTCGAGGGCCTGCCGCCCCTGAGCGGTCTTCAGATCGAGGCAGACCGATTTCTTGGAGCGGTTCAACCAGACAAAGTGTGCTGAAAGACCCTCCACCACGTCGTCGTAGTCGCGGGCGAAGTCGCCGCCCTCGGGACGCTCGATTTTGATGACTTCGGCCCCGAGGTCGGCCAGCTGCCGGGACGCGAAAGGCACAGCGACGGCCTGCTCGACCGAGACTACGACGATTCCCTCCAAGGGAAGGCCTATGGTTCCAGCTTCATCCACCACAATCTCCAATTCGTGTGTTCGGACACTCCCCCGGCCGCAGCCACTATCGTCCGACACGCACAGTCGCCAGCGCACATCAACAACCGCCGCGGAAAGCCCGGCTGAGGCGCCGCGGTGGCGCGACAATGCGCGCGAACTACCGGCGGGACAGACGCCGGTGATGTTCAGTTCGTCGGCAAGTCCAGCAGGAAACTGACCTCGTGGCGGACGAACTTCCACTCCTCGTCCTCCCACCTCATCCGGGTTCGGTAAGCACCGACCATTTCGGTGGTGGCGGATCCGTCGGCCACCCGGACGTGCGTGAAATCGGCACGCATGTCGGCCGTATCGCCGTCGACATCGACACGCACGTTGGTGATCAGATGCCGTGCCGTGCTCGGCTCACCGTCCACGCGTGCCTTGGTCAGATACGCGTAGATCCCGTCCGGACCGACGTGCTCCTCCCCCCGAACCGCCATGACGCCGTCCGCGGCGAAGATCTGAGACCAGTCCTTGATCCGGCCGTCGTCGACACGATGCGCGTATTCCGCGTACATCTGCAACGCCATGAATTCCTTGGTCATCGAGCTCACAGAAATCTCATCCCTTCAGTGTTGGGTGGACGGTGTCGTCTCGGCACGACTCGCTTCATCGGTGTGCAGAGTCTGTGCGGATGGCGGGCCCGATCTGCCCGCCATCCGCGGAGCTGTCAGTGCGGTTAAGTGATGCCGGGTCCGCGCTGGCTGCCCTGCACCGGCGATGCCCCCGAGCGGACGGTCTCGACGCGGCTCTTCGCGACCTCTCGAGCCACGTGTGTCTGGTGGCTGAAGGAGTGGCTGGCGAAGTGATAGGCGGCGAAGTCTCGGCGGCCGCGCCGCTCTTCCATGAAAGTGAAGCTCGCCTTGGACAGCTCCAGGGTTTCCCGAGGAATGGTGACAAGCCGGTCCACGACCGACTGCACCTTGGCGTCCAGTTCGTCGACGGGAACGACCCAGTTGACGAAGCCGATCCGCTCTGCCTGCTCGGCGGTCAGCCGCTCGTCGAGCCATAGCGCCTGCTTCGCCCGGCGCTCGCCCAGTCGCCACGCGAAGTGCGGCACCTCGGCGTCGTTGAGTGCCATGGCGGAAATGATCGGGGATCCGAAGATGGCGTCGTCGGCGGCGACGACGAGGTCCGTGGCAGCTGCGAACATCAAACCGGCTGCGAGGCAATTCCCTTGGACCTGACAGATGGTCGGGACCGGCAGGTCCTGCAGCAGCTGCACCGGTTCGACGAACAGGCGCAGTTCCCACTGGCGGCGGCCTTCGGCGGTCTCGATGGCTGCGGCATAGTCCTCGTTGACGACCATTTCACGCAGATCGTGGCCGGCGGTGAAGGAACGGCCCGCGCCGCGAATGACGAGAGCACGCAGTTCCCGGTCCTGCGCGGCGTCCCGCAGCACATCGCGCAACACCTCGAGCATGGCGGCGTTCTGGGCGTTGTGCTTGTCGGGGCGGTTGAAGGTGAGCCAGAGGACGTCGTCTCGTCGCTCGATCAGTAACGGTGGAGCGGAATCTGCCGTGGTCACGCGTCTCGCCCTTGACTTTCCAGCCATCGCCGCTCCCCCTCGGGACCGTCGAGGAACGATGGTGCGCCCTTGGTCAGGATGCCGCCGGTGGGGCCGTAGATCCATTCCAGGGCGGGCCTGACGCCGTCTTCCTTGACTCGACGGAGCAGTTCGTTGAACTTTTCCTCGCGGTGCTCCATATGGTCGAAGATCATGCCTGCCTTGAGCATCGGGTAGAAGCCGATGATGTCGTAGACCATGTTGACGGTCTGCTTATGCAGCGCCAGGATCGGCATCTCGGTCAGCGCGATCTTCTTCGCCAGCCAGTCCGTGTATTCGTCCAGTTCATCCTCGGGCACTGCCTTGTTGATCATGCCGATGCGTTCCGCCGTCGCGCCGTCGAGCGCGTCACCGGTGAACAGCAGCGCCTTCGTCCAGCGGGGGCCCAACGTCAGCGGCCACATACCCAGGCTGGGTTCGAGTCCGAAAGACTTGCTCTCGGGCGCACCGATCATCGCGTCATCGGCGGCGACCACGAGGTCAGTGACGCCGAGGAAGTAACAGGCTCCCGCGTAGCAGTAGCCGTGTAGCTGCAAGATGACCGGCTTCCGGAACTCCCAGAAGGTGTGGTGGAACCACAGGCCGAGCTTGTCGGTGTGCTGACGATCCTCGTGTGCGGTGACGTTCAGGTGCTGGTCGGCGACCTCACGGATGTCCATGCCCGAGCAGAAGGCTCGGCCGGCGCCCTTGATGATCACGACGGAGATGTTGTCGTCCGCATCGAATTCCTTGAGCCCGGCTTCGATTCCCCGCATCATCGACACGCTGAGGGCGTTCAGCCGCTCCGGCCGGTTCAGGATGAGCTTGCCGACCTTGCCGTCCTTCTCGACGAGAACATCAGGACCCTCGTCCTTGCCGCTGTGATTGCCGTTGGTCTGGCCGAGTTGCTCGACGGTGGAGTTCTCGGTCTGTGCGTCGCCCATGACGCCCCTTCCTTCGATCGGATGACTTGCATCTTTTCTAACATGAATTAAGAATGAAAGCTAGGTCTGAGTCCCGCTCCTCCAACTGAAAGGACTCGATCATGAGTCTTCGCAAGCAAACATCCTCACACCCCGGCCCGTTGGCGGGGGTGCGAGTCGTCGAGTTCGGCGGGATTGGGCCGGCGCCCTTCGCGACCATGCTGCTGGCCGACCTCGGTGCCGATGTGGTGCGCATCGACCGGGTCGCCGACCTGACCGACGTGGAGGACGACGGCCGCAGTGTGGTGAACCGCGGCAAACGTTCTCTCGTATTGGACTTGAAGAATCCGCGCGGCATCGAGATCGCCCTCGGGCTCATCGAGCAAGCCGACGTCGTGGTGGAATGCTTCCGCCCCGGGGTGACCGAACGGCTCGGGCTGGGACCCGAGAGCGCCCTCGCGCGAAACCCTCGCATCGTCTACGGCCGCATGACCGGATGGGGCCAGCACGGCCCGAAAGCGCACACCGCCGGCCACGACCTCGGCTACATCGCCGGCACCGGGCTGCTGCACGCCATCGGCGGCGCCGGAGCCCCGAGCGTCCCACTCAACCTACTCGGCGACTACGCCGGTGGCGCAATGTATCTCGTGACAGGTGTCCTCGCCGCCTTGCATCACGTCACACAGACCGGTACCGGACAGGTCGTCGACGCTGCGATCAGTGACGGGACGGCGCATCTCGGTACGCTCATCTACGGCATGCTCGCCGCGGGTGGCTGGCGGGACGAACGCGCGGCGAATCTCCTCGACGGAGGAGCGCCGTTCTACGACGTCTATCAGACCGCCGACGGCGGTCATCTGACGGTGGCTCCGATCGAGCCAAAGTTCTACGCGGAGTTCGCCCGCCTGGCCGAGCTTCCCGAGGACCGGCCGGCGCAGCACGACCGGGACCGCTGGGACGAGCTCCGGGAGGTGATCGCCCAACGAATCAAAGCCCGCACCTTGGCCGAGTGGACCGAGGTATTCAGCGGCACCGACGCTTGTGTGGAGCCGGTGTTGAGTCTGCGCGAAGCCTTCGACGACGAACATGCGAACGCCCGCCAGGCGTTCATCGAGATGGACGGAGTGATTCAGCCTGCACCTAGTCCGCGTTTTTCCGTCACCCCTGGCCACGTACATCGGTCGGCTCCGATGGCCGGCGCAGACACCGCAGAAGTCCTCGAGGAATGGGGCGTCGGCCCGGCCGCCGAGGCCCTAGAGTCCGGGGCCGCGTATCAGCGGGAGGGTGTCAACGCCGGTTGATCGTTCTTCGCGGTCAACAGCCCGCCGGTGATCAACGCCTTGGCGGTGTCGACCACCTCGTCAAGGGAGGCCAGCTTCGGTGTCCACCATTCCGGTGACCAGTTCATCGCCCCGATGATGAGCATCTGCGCGGCAACCGGGTTCAGGTCGGCACGGAGCAGCCCCGCGTCCGCGACATCAGCGACGAGCCCTCGCCAGATTCGACCGTACTTCGTCTCCTCCACCTGCTTGCGGGCGCGCATGTCGTCGGGAAGCTGGCCGGAGTTGCGGATACTGGCGAGGGTGAACGCGGAACCGTGCATCGCGACGCGCAGATGCCCCTCGACTGCGGCCAACAGCCGGGCGACCGGATCGGCGTCCGTCAACTCGCCGAGGATTATTTCGACCTGGATGGTGGCGTTCCTGGTGCCTTCCATCACGACGGCCTCGATCAGCGCTTCACGCGACTCGTAATAGTAGTAGATCGCGGGCGCTTGAACCTCTGCCACCTCGGCAATGTCGATTAGACGGGTTCCGGCGAACCCCTTCTCGGCCAACACCTCTGCCGCCGCTTCCAGAATCCGCCGTCGCGTCCGAACGGCTTTCGCGCCATCCGGCTCCGCGTCGCGTCCGCTCGTTCGTCGCTTTGCCATCTGCTTATTTTAAATGAAAATATGCAGCGCGCAACAGGCCCACTCGTGCCGCGGGTCGCACAACCGCGGCAACTCGGGTCAGTGCCGCGCCGGGGCCGATGGGCGCAGCTTCTTCGCTGCCGCCGTGAATCCCCACATAATGCCCATCGGTGGCCACACTTGCAACCGTGAACGACCCTTGCGTCGCATCGTCGGATTCTTTAAGATGAATTAAAAATTAGTCCGTTGTCGACGATCCGCAAGGTGGTCGCTGACGGGGCCTACAGATACCGATCGCACGGGAAGGAGTCCGCAGTGGCTGCACCAACAGGCTTCGTGGCGAGCTCTGCCGCATCGAAGGGCGACAGAGACGAGCGCATCGAAAAGGATCCCCGAGGCCTGGTCCCGGTTCTCGACGGGGTTTCGCAGGCTCGTGTCCAGTGCGCTGTGGACAGACTTGCGGCCGGCCGATTCGTCATCGTGTGCGACAGCGCCGGCCTGCCTAATCGGGGGGACCTGGTCATCTTCGCGGGTGACGTCTCGTCGGCGGCGATGTCGTTCGCGGTCCGGTATTCGTCGGGATTTGTGCAGGTTGCCTTGACCGAATCGCGGTGCGACGAGTTACACATCCCGATCATGCAGGGAACCGCAACGTACGGCCCGGGCCAACGGGTCACGGTGGACGTCGTGGAGGGAACCACCACGGGTATTTCGGCATCCGATCGGGCCTGCACGGCGCGGGCGCTCGCGAGTTCCAAGTCCACGCCCTCCTCGTTCACCAGACCGGGCCACGTCGTGCCTTTCTGCGTGGATGTCCCATTCGGCTTCCCGGACACGATCGAGCGAGCCTCGCTTCAGCTGTTGGCTCTGGCAGGCCGTGAGCCCGTCGCGGTGACCGCGCAGATCGTGGGTTCGGCGCCGTCTGTCTCGATGAGCCACGGTTCGGACTTGCTGAATTTCGCGAGGTTGCACGATCTTCCGGTGGTCGGACTCGATGATCTCGTAGGTTGCCGGTCCGCCTAGAAACAGGCCGCCGATCCTTCCGGGCAATGGGTGGCCTCTGAGTCTTTGCACGTGGCTTCCCTGTCGCCTGTTCGCGCTGACCCCGACGGCACGCACTCGTCGTATCCGCGTTTGACCCCACGTCACAGTGCGCCTTTGACTTGGGGTTTAAGCGAGTGCGGACGCCGCGCGCCGGTGTCGTTCCCTACAGGCTCAACCGCACCCCGCGCTCGGCCGATCCCTCGATCGAGTCGATGAAGTGGTGCAGCCGGAGTGCGTGCGCGAAATCGGGAACAAGTGATGTTCCGTTCGCGATGTCGCCGGCTATCTGGGCGTAGGCATGGGCCACCGTGAAGGCGTCGCTCCCGTGTTCGGGGAGTGCGGCAACGTCGATGTAGCTGGACGGTGTCGGCAACGGCGCCAACTCGGGCATTTCTCCACGCGCACCGAACAGGTGCAGCTGGCCGTACTCGAGGAATGCCCCGGCATCGCCGTGAATGACGATGTCGCCGTCGGTGCCGTTGATTTCCCAGCGAAAGTTGGTACCTCGGCTTCGGCCGCCGCGGAAGTGGGTGACGGCGACCGCGCCGTCGCCGACCAGACCCTGGACCACGACCTGATCGGCCACCGTCTTGGTGTGCAGCTCGCCGGGATTGTTGCCCATTCGGACCTGCCGACGACGAATGGCGGTGGTCGCTTGAATGCTCTCGAAATCACCGAGGACGAACTGGAGGGCGTCGAGGGTGTGGGCGGCCGGAATGGTCAACATCGAGGCGCCTTCGTTGCGATCGAGAAGGTAGGTCTTGCCAGGTAGGGTCTGGTCGCCCCAGGAGATGCCGGACGCGGTGAGCGTGGTGGACAGCACCCGCCCGACGTACCCGTCTGCGACCAGGTCACGCAGGTAACGGATCGCCGGGGTCGCCCGTGCCTGCAACCCGACGAACGTACGGACGCCCGAGGACGCCGCCTGCTCGGTCAACCCTCTCGCTTCGGCGGTTCCGTTTCCCAGCGGCCACTCGCAGAAGACCATCTTGCCCGCCGACAGTGCGGGCTCGACCAGCCGCTTATGGGTGGATACCTTGACGGCGATCACCACAAGGTCCACCTCGGGGTCCTGCGCGAGCGCCGAGACGTCGGTGTGGGGTCGCACGGCGAACTTCTCCCCCGCCTGTGCCGCCGATGCGGGTGAGCTCGCCGTCAGTGCCCGAAGTTCGAGGCCGGGCACGTTCTCGATCGCGGGCACGTGTGCGGTGGCCGCCCAGCCACCGCGTGCGCTCAGGCCGACGATCCCGACCCCGAAGGGCCGATCGGTCCGTACGTCGACTCGTTCCATTTCATCCAATCCTCGGATAAGTTTCAGCCAGATCTCGCGATTCGGGCGCAGTCCACCCCCACTCGCGGCGGTTTTCGCGGCCACTCCTTGTGGGCGCCACAGATGATGCGTTCCCATCATCGCCGACGGCCGACATAGAGCGGACCGGGTCCCTTTGATGCCCGGACCCGGTCCGCTCTTTCGTAGTGCTACACGGGCAGCTTGTCACGAGCTGTTTCGCGCATACGCAACAGCGCAATCAACCCGATGCCACAGACGGTCATCACCACGAAGGCCGCGGATTGCTGGTTGCCTGTCCACTCGGCGAACTGGGCCGCCAGATACGGGGCAGTGCCTCCCACCAACACGGTGCCGATGTTGAAGCCCAAGGCGACGCCGGTGTACCGATAGCGGCGCGGGAACATCTCGGTGAACGCCTGCATTGCAGGGGCCTGCAGAAAGGCCCAGGGCACCATGAAAACGAAATACGCGAGACCCGCGACAACGAGGCTCGACGTCTTCTCCATGACAAGCATTACCGGGTAACTCAGCACAAGGAAGCCGATCAGACCGATCGCCATTGCCGGTCGCCGACCCCAGCTGTCCGCAAGCGTGCCAGCCAAAGGAACAATGAGCGCCACCGATCCGATAACGATCGCAGCCAGCCAATAGACACTCCCGGCATTGAATCCGACGTTCTTGACGAGGTAGACCGACATGTAGATCAGACCGATGTTCCCTGCACCGTTCATGGCGAAGGAAACTCCAGCCACCTTGAGCACCTCGAATGGATTCTTTCGAATGACCTCGCGGACAGGTGACTTGACCACTTCGTCATTTTCGGCCATCTCGCGGAACTCGGGGGTGTCCTCGAGCTTATTTCGTGCCCACATCGCCAGAATTCCGAGGGGCACCGCGATCAGGAAGGGGATACGCCATCCCCAAGAGGACATTTGTTCCGGGGTTGTCAGTGCTGATACGACACCGGCGGTGGTGGCAGCTGTCGCGAACCCTAGTGCAAGTCCGGACAGGTTAAAGGAAGCGTAGAAAGCTCGCCGGCGCGGGGGCGCGGATTCGGAGATGTACGTCGCAGAACCGGCGAGTTCTCCTCCCGCGCTGAAACCCTGCACCAGACGCGCGAGGATGAGCAGAATCGGCGCGAAGATCCCGATCTGCGCATGCGTCGGCAGCATTCCGATCGCAGCAGATGCTGCGCTGATTCCCACAACCGTACAGACAAGTGCAAGCCGTCGGCCCCTCCGGTCGCCGAGGATGCCGAAGAAAATTCCACCCAGCGGACGAACGACATAACCGGTTCCGAGCACAGCCAATGTCGCCAGCAGCGAAACGGTCGGATCCGAGCTCGGGAAGAAGAGCGGCGCAATGATGACCGCCATGAATCCATACAGGCCATAGTCGTAGTACTCCATCAGGGTACCCAGTGCACCTGCAATAACTGCCCGCCTCGCCTTAACGGAGCCGGCTGTCGAACTGCCCGCGTCGAGCGGGCCATCTGCTCGCACGATAGTGGGTTCATCCACGGACATGCGGCCTCCTGAGATTGTGTGTCGACTGCACCTGGTCGGTGCAGGCCGTACAAGCGGCAAACGGCGATGAGGGGTGGTGACTGCTTGTCGCGAGCCACAACATCAAATTAATCTATTTTCAATTTCTTGAAATTTAGCAAAGTGAGACGTGCCCCACAAGGCGGAGATGCCTCCGTTCGTGGAGACCTACCGGAGGCGGCCTCGCTGCGGCAGCGCAGGTTACGTCATAGGGAGCTGTGGCGGCGGCCCTGGGGCGCTGCGCACTCTCGCCGACTTCGGGACGGGTGGGAAGTGAAAGAACACCGGTGCGCGTTACACCAAGGTTCGTCCGAGCCGCCCTCAGGTCGACTCGCCAAACAGCGACGCGCACATCCGTATCAGTGGTGCGTCGCTGTCTCAGCCTCGCGTAGTCGCCAGCACGGATTCGTCTCACGGTGCGGTAGTCCTATCGGGCACTCGCAGAGTCGATGGCGCGGGCCGCCTCCGCCATGGACTCGAGGCTGACGAACTTGACACGAGGCCGTCCGCGTTCCCCACCGGCCTGGCGCTCGGCGGTATCGATCCGGTTCCAGCCGGCAAAGTCAACCGCCTTGGGTTGGCGCTCGGCGATCAGGGTCTCGAGGTCCCCGCGTGCGGTGACGGGGCCGAGCCTTCCGTTGCCGAAGTCGTCGAGCAGCAGATCAACGGTGTCCCTCGCACATTTTTTGTTGGTACCGATCCCGCCGGAAGGCCCACGCTTGATCCAACCAGTCGTGTATACGCCGCCGACCACGTCGCCGCTTCCGGGGTCGATCACCCGGCCGTTCGCGTTCGGAATCACCCCGCGCTTCGGATCGAACGGCACGTCCGCTATTCCGGTTCCGCGGTATCCGATGGACCGCAGGACCAGGCCGGCTTCGATGAACTCGCCGTCCTCACCGGCAACTGCCCGAGCAACACCAGCATCGTCGAGTACCAACGAGTTTCGGACCACGTGCACGCCGGTAGCCCGGGCGTCGCCGACGATTTCCGTCGGTGACACCAGGTAACGGAACACGATCCTCTTGCGGTCGTCGGCCACCGCCCTCTGGCCTAGTTCCGCGGCGAGTTCGGCCTTCAGCCGGACCGCCGCCGAGGCGTCTCCTCCGTCGATCAGCGCCCGGGTGTGTTCATCGAGGGTGACCTCGCGCGGGTCGACAACGACATCGATGCCCGGCAGCTGGGTAAGTGCATGGAATTCCGAGTTGGTGTACGCGGCCTGCGCCGGACCACGCCGACCCAGGATCACCACCTCACAAATATTGCTGTTCCTCAGCGTCGACAAAGCGTGATCGGCGATATCGGTCCGATCCAAAGCGTCCGGATCGCTCACCAGGATGCGGGCGACGTCGAGAGCCACGTTACCGTTACCGACGATGACGGCACGTTCACCGGAGAGGTCGAACTCCGCGTCCGCGTAGTCGGGGTGCCCGTTGTACCAGGCCACGAATTCAGTGGCAGCATGGCTTCCCGGGAGATCCTCACCGTCGATTCGCAAGCGTTGATCACCCGATGCGCCCACGGCGTAAATCACCGCACTGTGATGTTCGAGCAGCTCGAGGTGAGACAGGTCGCGGCCGATCTCGATCCCGAGGTGCAGATGGAAGGACGGTTTGCTCATAGTGTCGCGGTACAAGGCGGTGATGGCCTTCGTCCCCTGGTGGTCGGGGGCGACCCCCGAGCGAATCAGGCCGTAGGGAGTCAGGAGCCGTTCATACATGTCGACCTCGGCGCCGCGATGCCGCAGCACCTCGGCCGCCGCGTAGCTGGCCGCCGGACCGGATCCGACGATCGCGACTCTCAGACCCGAGAAGTCGCCGCGCCGCGATTTCGGCTCCATGGGAAAGTCGTCCGGATCGATGGGGTTCTGCTCGAAGTAACTCGCGTTGATGGTCAGGTATCGCGAATCGGACTCGGCGAGGTCGGTGTCGAGTTTGATGGCGTCGACGGGGCACTCGTCGACGCAGGCGGCGCATTCGATGCAGGTGTCGGGGTCGATGTACAGCATTTCGGCGGACATGAACGCCGGCTCGTCGGGAGTTGGGTGGATGCAGTTCACCGGACAGACCGATACGCAGGATGCGTCGTTGCAGCATGCTTGGGTAATTAGGTAGGTCACAGGAGTTCCTATCAAGATGTTCTGAATGAAGACCGAACCCAGAGATGCCGTCAATACCGCGCATGCGCGTGTGGAGTGCGCATGCGCGGTACATCGGGGAGCGCACAGGGATACCACGCACTCGCACCCAAGGTGTCAATGCTGCAACAGTATTCGAATCCGGATGAGCGAACGGGTTATCGACCGAGGTTGCCGGCATCCACGCGAAGTTCTGTACCCGTGACATACCGGGTCTCGTCGGAAGCGAGGTACAGCACGGCATTGGAGATGTCGTCGACCTCGACCATGTCGACGAGCATTGCGTTCACGAAACAGGGCCCCTGATGGGGGTCGAGTTGCAACAGTCCGTCGAGTCCACCCACGCCAGCGAGGGCCGGGGTATCCACACCGGTGGGGTGGATGACGTTGACACGAATATTCTTCGGTGCCAGCTCGTTCGCAAAAGACTTCATAAGGCCCACGACACCGTGCTTTGCGGCGACGTAGGGCTGAAAGTACGGCTGTCCCTTGACGCCCGAAGTCGAACCGGTGATGATGATCGACCCCGAACCGTTCTCGAGCAGATGCGGGATGGCAGCCACACAGGTGTGCCAGGTGCCCGTGAGGTTGACATCGATCGTGTCGCGCCACACCTCGGGTGTCACCGCGTCCCAAGGCTGAGCGGAGAAGATGCCGGCGTTGGCGCACACGATGTCGAGCTTGCCGAGCTCGGCGACGGTCTCGGACACGACCTGCTTGAGGCCCTCGAGGTTGCGGGTATCGACGCGTCGAGTGATGACCTTACGTCCGGTCGCCTTGACCAATTTCGCGGTCTGCTCGAGGTCCTGTTCGGTGGCCATGCCGTAGTTCATGCTGGCGTAGTCGACGCAGGCATCGAGAGCAATGATGTCCGCGCCCTGTTCTGCCAGCCGGAGCGCGTGATTGCGCCCCTGCCCTCGCCCGGCTCCGGTGACCAGGGCTACCTTGTTTTCCACTCGTCCCATTGTCTTTCCCTTTCGTTCAATCCCGTCCGCCGTTCGGGCACCCACCGGGTGAACCCATCTGTCGAACGGGGGCTTATAAGATCCCGATTTGGATCAGAATCAGGTTTTCGATTGGTCATTTGTCGGCTTACAAGGGTGGGCCGACCCTAAAACTGAGCACTCGGTGAGTTGGTGGGGCCGTTACTCTTCGATCACAGAGATCGCCTGTTCCGGGCATCCGCTCGCTGCCATCCACGCGCTGCCTTCTTGTCCAGAGGGAACATGTGCAGTCCTGACCTTCGCGTGCTCGGATACCGGGTCGATCTCAATCAGTTCGGATGCTGCCACTATGCACATGGTGTGACCCAGGCAGCGCGAGTCGTCGATCGCGATACGCATATCAGTGGACCACCTCATCCGCTGCATTTGCGATTGCGTCGCTCATCCCAGCTGCAGCATTGACGGCAGACGCGGTGGGAGCGGCATCGGAGGGCTTGAACTCGCTGCCCACCTTCGATCCCGGAGTGAACTTCATCGGAAGGCTGATCCACCCCTGGTTCAAGCCGACGTCAGGGTAGATCTGGGCGTTCTCGTGGTCGATGGTGTAGTCGGGCAGACGTTCAAGCACCTGCCGGAGCACTACCGTGAACACCGCACGCGCAACGTGCAGGCCGATGCAGCGGTGGCCACCCAGACCAAAGGTGGTGTGCCGGTTAGGCCACCGATCCAGTTGGACCTCTTGTGGCTCGTCGAAGATCTGCGGGTCGTAGTTCGCCGCGGCGTACATCAGCAGCACACGATCGCCTTCGTCAACTTTCTGGTCTCCGACCTGCACGGGGCACTTCGCTGTCCGGGCCAGTCCCGTGACAGGGGGGAAGACGCGGAGAAACTCTTCGATAGCGGTCTTGGTCAGGTCCGGGTCCTCCGCCAATCTGGTGCGCTCGCCCGGATGCTGTGCCAGCCACTTGATCGCGGCCCCCATGACCGAGGTGGTGGTGTCGACGCCGCCGCCGACGATCAGCACGGCGTGCAGCAGTATCTCCTGCTCGGTGAGCAGCCGCCCACCAATCTCATTCTGGCACATCACACCCAGCAGATCCTTCGGCTCGCCTTCCGGCGGGTTCGCCCGACGCTCCGCGATGATGCCGGCCAGATCGGCGACCAAGTCGTTCATCAGTTCCTCGGACCGCTGCTTCTGCGGGGTGCCGGGGAAAGAAGACTGCTGCAAGTGGTTCGCCTCGGCCCATTCCTTCCATTTCCCGAGCGGCGTGCCGAGCATCATCATCGTGAGCACGGCGGGAATGGGGGACGCGATGTCGTCGATGAAGTCGCATTCACCTCGCTCGATCACCTCGTCGATGAATGCGTTGGTCAGATCTTCGATGACCGGCACCCAGTTCGCCGCCGCCTCAGGACCAAGCCAGGGGGTCAGGGCGCGCCGAATATGCGCGTGATCGGGGTCGTCCATCTCGAGGAATCCGAACGGCACGACGCTCACCGGCGGGACTCCGACGCCACGGTATCCGGGCTTGTCGGGCGTGCCGCCACGTTCGTGGTTCACGTCGAAGTCCGAGGAGAAGGTCTTGTCGTCGATTGCCACCCGCTTGAGCTCTTTGTATCCGGTGGTGAGCCAGAAGCCCTCGTGTGCGGTGGACCAAGCGATCGGGCACTTGGCTTGGAACTCACTGAGCGCCGGACCGACGCCGAGGTCCTCGACGCGCTCGGTCAGTTCCGGAGAGTGATGGTCGAAGTCGATAGTGCGCCGGTCGCCGTCTGCGATACCGTTCTGATCCGCCATTTGGTTTCCTTACATGAGTTTTCGTGGGTGCCCGCTACCGTGGCTCATGGTGTGTGAATCGACAGCAGCTTTACAGGGTGTGCGGCGCGCACCCGCTGGGTATTGTCAGGTGCCGCCGGTCATCCGAGGTACATCACCGCCGATTTGGTCTCGCTGTACTGTTCAAGCGCTCCCTCGCCGTGCTCACGCCCCCAGCCCGATTGCCCTATACCTCCGAAGGGCAGGCTCGGGTCTGCGACGTTGAAGGTGTTGACGTAGACCGAGCCAGCGCGAAGCTCCTGAATGCAGCGGTGAGCGCTGTGGAGGTTCGTGGTCCAGACACCGGCCGCGAGCCCGTACTCGGTGTCGTTCGCCATCGCGATGACTTCGGCGAGGGTGTCAAATCGCTGCGCAACAACGACGGGACCGAAGATCTCCTCTCGCACCACCTTCATGGTCGGTCGCACATTGGTCAGGATCGTCGGCTCGATGAAGTAACCGTCGTCGGGTCGGGCCGATCCGCCGGCTGCCGCTTCCGCACCGTCCTCGAAGCCGGATTCGAGGTAGCTGACCACCCTGTCGCGGTGGCGCTCCGAGATCACCGGGCCCATGGTCACGTCGGGGTCGAGACTGTGCCCGACGTTGATGGCGCGAGCCTGTTCCGCTACTCCGGAAACGACCTCGTCGAAGATCGACGAATGCACGAACAGCCGCGTTCCTGCGGTGCAGATCTGGCCCGAGTTCGCGAACACCGCGGTAGCAGCACCCGGTATCGCCAGTTCCAGGTCCGCATCAGGCATCACGATGTTGGCCGATTTGCCGCCCAGCTCGAGAGAGACTCGCTTGAGGTTTCCGGTCGCAGCCTTGACGATCTCCTTCCCGATCTCGGTGGACCCGGTGAACGAAACCTTGTCGATTCCTCCGTGGGCCGCGATTGCCGCGCCCGCGGTGTGCCCGAAGCCGGTCACCACATTCACGACGCCGTCCGGGAGACCGGCCTGCTCGAGCAATGACGCGAAGAAGAGCGCCGTGAGGGGCGTTTCCTCCGCCGGCTTGAGAACCACGGTGTTGCCGCAAGCCAAAGCGGGCGCAAGTTTCCACGCGGTGATGATCAGGGGGGTATTCCATGGCACGATCGCGCCCACCACACCGACAGGCTGTCGCAGGCTCATCCCCTGCCACCGTCCCGGCAGCGAGGGCGTCACCGTCGTACCCTCCATGCGAGTGGCGAGCCCCGCCATGTGATGGAACCACTTCGCCGCGAAGGGGATATCGCCGGTGAGGCTAACCTGCAGTGGCTTTCCGACATCCAAGGACTCGAGGATGGCGAATGTATCGAGGTTCTCTTCGATGAGGTCGCCCAGCCGCCAGATCAACCGGGACCGTTCGATCGTCGTCATGTCCCGCCACGGCCCACTCTCGAAGGCTCGACGGGAAGCCAGCACCGCACGGTCCACATCAGCAGCATCACCCTCGGCGACCTGCAGCAACTCGCGGCCCGTACCGGGATCAACGACTCCGAAAGTCTTACCTGACTGGGCGTCGACGAATCTTCCGTCGATGTAGAGCTGACGCGGGACTCGGTCGAGTGCGGACTGGGCGGACTCGGCGGACTGCGATCGTTGTGCAGAAGCAACAGTCATTAGTCGGAGTTCCTCTCTGTCTGTGGGTTTGAGGAGGCGGTGAGCGCCGACCGGCGTTGTTGTGTCACAGGGACGGACTCGGCGAGCTTTTTTCGAATGTAGATTCAATTAGAATATAGCGGATGTGACGCGAAGCACAAGCCCTATTTGGCACTGATTGCAGGAACTCCTCCGGACGGGAACCCGTCACACAGCTCTTCGTAGCCCCGGCACCAGTCCGGGATCTCCGCCGGCTCAAGCGCCGTCAACAGCCCCTGCCAGATTCCCCTGACTTGCTCGACCTCGACACTTCCCATTGAGCTCACTCACGTCCGCGTCGTTGCGGGAGCAGTCCCGCGTTGCTGTGAATCCTTACAGCTGTAAAGTCATGTGTCAATGATCACGTAAAGACACGTTATGCAGGCGCATCGGAGCAACCGCGGAAGACGTCCAACCTGTTCAACGTCGGTGGACGGCACTCATGCGCAGGCCGGTTGCCGTTTCGTGTTCTACTTCGTGGAGACGCATGTCATGTCGCAATTGGATAGGGTGTATAAGGTGATTAACCAGGCCAACAGCGGAACTTTGCCCCAGCGTCTCGGGCAGCGACGGTTGGCCGCACCCTCGCGCCAGGCCATCATCGACGCCGTGCGCGAGTTGCTAACGATCCGTCGACTCGATGACCTGACCGTCCAGGAAATCGTCGACCGCGCTCAGATGTCCCGCCCCACGTTCTACTCACACTTTGATACGAAGTACTCGGTCGTCGCCGCCCTGATCGCCGACATGGGCCGGACGATCTACGAGCGCTGGAACCCCTTCTTCGAAGGGGAGGGCCCCATCGAGAAGGACACTCTGCGCCACGTGAGCCTGGAGACACTCCGAGGTTGGCGCGAACACGCGACCCTGTTCTCGGCGACGATCGAAGGATGGCACAGCAACCAAGAGATCCACGACACCTGGAATGAGATCAACGAAAGCTTTCGGCTCGCGCTGACAGCACGGTTAGCCAAGGCGCGTCCCCTGGAACCCGGCGACGACATGCTCACGGCCGCGCTGATCTCCTTATGCGAGCGCTGCGTCTACCTTGCCATCGCCGCTCCCGACAGTCCGCTGGCGCGCTCAGACGAAGATCTGGCCGATGTGATGGCCATGATGCTGACGAATTGCCTCCGCCTTCCCGACGGGGATGCAAGGCCCACGCCGTCGACCTGAAATCTGTGAGTGGTACACGCACGCAAGGTTTCTCGTAAGGCCGAACGGGTCACACCAGAGCCTGACGCAGCAGGTCAGCGCGCCCCTGCCAGTGAAGTTTCTGTCGAGTTAATCAGCTTCTTGGTCTGCAGACCTGGTCTGTCCCCTAGCCGGAGTTTCCCCGCTGTCTCGCGCCTGGGTGGCGTTTGTGCTGGCCAGTAGGGATTTTGGGGTGGTGTGGCTGTATTACCTAACTGTCGTCTCGGATCATCGGGTGGGGGCGTAGCGGTCGAGTGCGAACACCTCGTAGAGGCGGTGTTGGGTGTCGTTCATGTCGGTGAGCATGCGGCTGGCGCGGGGTCGTCCCTTGCCGCCGTCGTGGTAGAGCAGCACGGTTTCTTCGATGCCGGCGAGTTCGGTGAGCAGGGCGCGCACGGACAGGTGCAGGCCGGCGTGTTCGGCCTGGCGGCGCATCAGGTGTGCCACGGCGAGGGCGAGGACGCAGTAGAAGACGTGGACGCGGATCTTGGAGTCGGTCCAGTGGTGCATCGGGGAGAACGAGACGACGGCGGGATCTTTGAGTTGCCGGAAGCCGGATTCGACTTCGGATTGGGACCGGTAGGCGGCGACGACCTCGGCGGCGGTCCAGTGCTCACGGTTGGTGAACAGGATGCGTTTGCCGAAGATCCGGTGTTCGAGTCGTTTCCGGGACTTGGTGTCGGTGCGCCAGGACAGCCGCAGGCTGCCGGGAGTGTCCCCAGTCAGGGTGGTGGTGAGTACCTCGCGCACCCAGCGGGGCCGGCAGATCCGGTCGATCGCGTCCTGCACGGCGGCCTTCTCGCGGCGCGTGCGTCCGCGCGCGAGGGTGGCCTGCAGTTCGGCGAGTTGTCGGCGGACCTTGGCCAGGGTCTGGTCGAATCCGCGGGATTGTTTGGCGTGCAGGTTCGGCGAATGGGTCACCACGGCCCGCCGGGTGACACCGAGGGCGCGGACTTCGGTGTCGACACAGGTCAGGCCGGGATAGCGGTCCTCGTCGACGCTGATGTAGCGGGATTTGCCCAGGGCCAGCAGCTCGGGATGATCACTCGGGGGCAGCGAGCCCACGAAGCCGATGCCCGAGTCCTCGACGCGGGCGTGGTTGGCGGTCGAGTTCTGGCCGGCGTCGTAGACCACGGTCAGCGAGTCGACCGTGTTGGTCAGGTCCCGGTAGCGGGTCACCAGTGCGTCGAGGACGTCGGAGAACTGGGTGACGTCGGGTCGATCGCCCGGGTACGGGTGCGAGACGATCGGGACTCCGCCGTCGCGGGTGATCACCAACGCCAGCCCGACCAGCCGCAGGTCCACGCGTTTCTGTTTGGCCCTGCCGCGTTGTGCGATCGGCGCCGCCTCGTTGGCCGAGTCGATGAACGTGGCGAAGTTGGTCATGTCCAGGGCCAGCCCGGACAGGTCCAGCCCGAACTCGGTGACCATGCGGCGGCCGAGTTCGGTCTCGACCCGGCGGAGTTCGTCCTCGCCGAGGCGGTCCATCGCCTTCCAGAAGCGGCGGTGATCGAGCGCGGCGGCGGGCGCCTTGACCCACCGGGAGCCCGCGGTGCCCGCCCACCACTGCGCGAACGCCGCCTTCGATCGCGGTGCCACCACCCGGTTGACGGTGGCCAACGCCAGGTAGGTGCCCACCGACACCGCCGCATCCGAGCGGCGCGGCGCGACCGCGTCGATCACCTCGGCCACTCCGAGCCGGTCGAGGATCGACCATGCCGCCGCCACATCCCCGAACCCCTTGTGCTGGGTGCGGACCGGCTGCCCCTGCTCGGCGCCGGTCAGCTTCGCCATCACCTCGTCCGCGCTGCCCAAATACTGCTGCGAGACGATCCGCGGCTTGCCGTCCACACGGGCCGATTCGACCAGGTAGTAGTACGTCTTCCCGCCCTGCCGCTTCCCCACGATCGAAGCCATATCTAGGTAATACAGCCGATGGCACCGAAAGGCAAGCACCACAGTCGAAGACACGCCGACCAATCAGATAGCGGGGAAACTCAAGCTAGAGGTTGCATCAGGTGCGACCAGCGGCGTGGGGTCGAAGGTGGATTTGTTCGCTTGTTGGCGTGACCGTGGACTTCGATGATGAAATCGTCGATATCGACCAGCACCCGTCCAGTGTCGATGCCCCCACCACCGGGACGCGAGCGGCGAGTCCGCGCAGGAAGCGGGACGCGACGGCGTCGAGCCGGCGGACGTGCCCGAAGGTGATTCTCGGAAGAGATCCGATCGTCGACGGTGCATAGGGGCGGTCGAAGACGGTCCCCATCGCCCCGTGCCGCAGAATCGCCGGGTCGCCGAGGCATCGACTTGCAAAAGCCTCGCGAAAAGACGCCACAGAACAGCCCTCATCCACCGCACTCGACCACCGCTCGACGCTCAGCCAGACCGGCTGACGACACATCACCGGTAAGCAGACCCGGCACCGAAGTGGCCCGAGATCCGCCGGGGCAGCTTTCGGGAGTCGATCAAGGGGGGAACGTCTAATGGTGATTCATCTTGCCGTCGGTAGGGTGCGAACTCTCGAACTATTTATTATAATTTTGATTTACAAACGAGGGCATTGGGGGAGGGGTACGTAATGGCTGACCAGCCCAGCGGTATCGGCGTTCGGCGCCGCAACGCGCGCGAGGAGTCGTCGGAGGTTTACGACGTGCGTCGCGAGCAATTGCTGCGTGCTGCCGCGAATGTGTTTCGGGAGAAGGGGTTTCACGCCACGAGTGTGTCCGATATAGCCGCCGAGTTCGGCAGTGACCGGGCGACTCTGTACTACTACGTGGGCAGCAAGAGAGAGCTGTTCGAGATGGTGGTCGAGCAGGCGGTCCTCGGGAATGTGCAGATGGCCGAGCAGATTCGTGACAGTGCGGGGGAGCCGGCGGCGAAGTTGCGGGCGATCTTGATCGGGTTGATGCGCTCGTATGAGGTGAACTATCCGCAGTTTCGTGTTCTTGCAAGAAGACACGGATCGGTTGGCCAGCAAGGACGAGGCGTGGCGGGACCGGACGCAGGAGTGGAGTCGGCGGCATTTCCAGGCGGTGCGGGATGTGATCGGGGCCGGGATGGAGTCCGGTGTGTTCGCCTCGCAGTTGCCGGTGGCGGTGATCGCTCAGGGGGTGATGGGCATGGTGAGTTGGTCGCATCGCTGGTACCAGCCCGATAGTGGTGTTCCGGCCGAGCAGATCGGCGCCAGCTTCGCCGACATGTGCTCGACGGGTTGACCACCCCCTAAATCTCTGCCATCGACGGCAGAGCTGAGATCACCATTCCTACCACTGCCTGACCCCGCCCAAGGGAGCCGTTGATCCGCAGAAGTAGCCGGTCGGCGAGGGCGAGACCGGAACCTCCGGTGCCCCCGACGTGCATCACCGAGTTCAGCGATACCTCACATCCGTCGAAGACCAGCTCGACCGGGCTCGATGCGTCGGCCGAGGCCAGCGCGATGCTCTGTCCGCGAACGCCCCGGCCGTCCACCGCATCCATCAGGAAGGTGACTGTCCTCTGTGCCCCGGTATCGTAGGCAGTGACGCCGATGACGTCGACGAGTCCCCATCCGGACACGAACGGCGCTTGCTGCGGCCGACCGCAGCACCTCGTCGACGAGAGTGTGCGCTTGCTGCGCCCAGTCAGTCATGGGGAACACCGTATCGGTCGCGCGGAGCTTCCCCGCCAGAAGAACTCGCACCTCCGGGAGGTGCCAAGCATCTGCGCGGGCAGAGCCCACGTCGTTAGGTCCTCGAAGGCTCGGTTCGGGCCCCTGCCCCGTCGGCGGGAACGCGCGACCGCGATCCCCAGGCCGGACCACTGTCTGCGGGTTCCGCTTCCGTGGGTGTCCGGTCTGCACGCCCGCCGACAGGTGCGACCTCGAAGTCACGTCGACGCTGCTCGCTCTTGGGGTTCCTCCATCCGTCTCCATCCGGCCCCTGCCACAGACAGCTGGTCGCCGTTGCCCCACAAACGCGAGAACGGCGCCCGGGGGCGAAATCCAGTCCGTTGATCCACCCGGGGAGGACTGTGACACTTGGATACACTTGTGCCACAAGCTCATTGCCACTACTGAAGCCGACCACGACAGACTTCAGGAATCTCCCGGGTCGGAGCGCGGCGACAAGACTACCAGCGCACCGAAAGCCCTGAGTCACGGGACGTGTCAATTCTGCTGGTCAAAGGACAATCCAAAGGGGCGGATACGACACCACCACCACCATCGTCAGCGCTGACGTTAATCCGGTGCCGGCGGTGCGAGTTCTCACACGACCGGCAAGCACGGTCGCGGCCGGCCGGCAACGCAATCGCGGCCTACCGGTCCGGTTAGACTGCCCGGCATGGCGCTTGGACTAACCAGGCGCACGCGCGCCCACCCCCTCGATCCCCTCGAACCTCGCTTACGCTGCGCACGAGTTCCGGGAAGCGCTGATTCCCCTGCACGGCATCACCCCCGACCGCCGCGATGCCGCAGCCACCGCAGCAAGGGGCAGAGCACACGTAGCCGAGGAACGATTCTTTGCAGTTGTCGCTGGGCTCCCCCGCCGCGAACGCACACTCGCCGGCCACCGGGGGAGAACGCCGCGGTCATGCGCTACCGGTATGGGCTCGAGGTCTTCGCGCGCGCCGAAGACCTCGGCGCCGACATGCTCGCCCACCTCGCCACCCACCGGCGGCCGTCGTTGCCCGCGCTCACCGAACTGTGCGACGCCTGCACCGATGCCCGCGCCCTCGATTATCACCAATGGCCCGAGATGTTCGGGGCCATACCGCGCAGGGATACCCGGCGGCATCGCACCGCCCCCGGCGACTCGGCGGGCGCCGACCACGATCGGGCCACCGGGAGGCCCTGCATTGTCGATCAAGCTGAACTGCGGTGGCGGATCCGCCGTGACCTGACAGCCTGGTCGCCCGTGAACGTCCTCGCAGAGGAGAAATCAGCCGGGACGGACGCCGAACGCCATCTCGTCCGGTGGCTGAAATTGGCGTGCGAGACCCTCGACAGTCTCGAGATATTGCCGCGCAATGGCGCGAGCGCCGCCCGATCCAGGGCTGCTCCCGACATCGCGCAGCCGTGGCCGGGTGTCACCGACGGTCGACCGCGGGCTCCGGTGTGCGGTCCGCGGCCTCGGGGTGCGAAACACACAGTCCGGCACCACCCACCCCGCCCGCGTCGGGGGTGTGCTGATCTGTGTCGGGTTAGGGCGGCTCGCGGTGAACACCGCTCGATCACCCACCGGTGCACTGCCCCCGCCCTGCGGGGGCGCACCGATTCGCGGGATCACTGTCTCGGCGATTGCGATCTCCCACAAGGCATCCGACACCAACCGCAGAGACAACTCATCTACCACACGTCACATTATGTCCCGCGCGCCACTTCATCCACCTGAGACGCGCTGAAAAAGGAAGGCTTTCGGACACGGTCTACAGGCACGTTCACACGTGGGGACGGCTCCCCATGTCCTGAAAAACTCACTCTGGTAAGGGTCGTGCTCGTGCAGCTGCCCGATCAGTGCTGTGCGGCGGGGACTGCCCGGACCAGTTGCCGGGCGGCCTCGGTCTATGTCAGGACGCGGTCCCGGGTTTCCGGCATCCGCGCGTACACGATTACGCCCACCAGTGCCGCCGCGGCGACATAGAGCCATACCCAGTCCTGCAGACCGTTGGTGGCCAACCATGTGGTGGTGTAGGGGGCTGTTCCGCCGAACACGGCCACCGCGATGGCGTAGGGAAAACCGATTCCGGTGGTGCGCACTTCGGCGGGGAACTGTTCGGCCATGACCGTCGCGATAAGTCCGGCGTAGCCGGCCAACAGCGTGACGCCCACGATCTCCACGGCGAACAGTGTCCAGAAGCCGCCGGTCTCGAGCAGACGGAACGCCGGATATGCAAATACCAGGAAGCCGACTGCGAAGGTCAACATCACCGGTTTGCGCCCGATGCGGTCGGCGATGATGCCGACGAAGGGAAGTAGGCACAGGAAGTAGGCCAACGCGATCGTGTTCGCCACCAGTGCGGTCTGCAGTGTCATTGTGCCGATCACCGCGCTGACGTAGCCCGGCATGTAGTTGATCCAGATGTAGTAGATCAGCACGCCGGCGGCCGCCATCCCGATCACGCGGAGCGCGGCACCCGGGTGCTTGCGGAACACTTCGGTCAGGGGATTTCGCGGAATGCGGCCCTCTTCTTGCGCGGTGCGGAAGCTGTCGGTCTCATCGAGTCCGATACGCAGCCACAGACCTACCATGCCGAGGAGTCCGCCCGCGATGAAGGCTGCCCGCCAACCCCAGGACGACATGACGTCCGGTTCCAGCGCGGACGTCAACACCAGGGCTAGCACGGCAGCGATCAGCACACCGAGTCCTGCCGAAACCTGCTGCCACGACCCCGCGAAGGCGCGGCGCATCCCGGTGGCGGATTCGACGAGTAGTGCGGAGGACGATCCGAATTCACCTCCGGCAGAGAATCCCTGGACCAGGCGTGCCAGCAGAAGCACGATCGGTGCGGCCACGCCGATCTGCTCGTAGGTCGGGCACAGCGCGATCACGAAGGCGCAGCCGGCCATCATCACGATGGTCAGCGTCAGGCCCTTCTTGCGACCGTAGCGATCGGTGAAGACGCCGATGACAGCACCACCGACCGGGCGCATGACGAAACCGACCGCGAAGACGGCAAGCGTCGCGAGCAGGCCCGCCCCAGGTGCGGCAGGCGGGAAGAACTGGGTGGCAAACACCGGCGCGAGCGCACTGTAGAGCGCCCAGTCGATCCATTCGACGGTGTTACCGACCGATCCGGCGATCAGTGCCTTGCGTTTCTTGCGGGACTCGGTTCGAGCCGCACTCGAGTGAGTACGACTGCCTTGGACGGACAATGTCCAACCTCCTGTTGGGTTCCGCGCTCAGGGGTCTTCGGTGTTTCCGACGGACCGACTGTGATCCACGTAACTACATCTAATATAATTATATTTACTTGTGATGGCCGGGTTGTCAACCCTTGCAGCCGGAACCTTCGGGTCAGCTGCGATACCGCCGGACACATACGGGAACCGGCAGAGCATCGCGCTCTGCCCGCCCGCGTGTCCCGACGCCTCCGCATCCGAACACCGCCGCGGCTCCTCGAACACTTTCGGCGCGAAGTCGTCAGCTTCCGACGAAGTACGCCGGCCGCTTCTCGGCCAGGGCGCGCCGGGCTTCGCGGGAATCCTCGGTCGATATGACGACGGCATGGTGTGAGGAGATGAGGTCGAGAGCCGTTCTCAGGTCGTGCTTCTCGCCCAGCTTCGCGCTGCGCTTGATCATCTGCACCGCCACCGGAGGCTGATGGGCTATCTCGGTGGCAAACGCGAGTACAGCCTCATCCAACTGGTCGTCTGGGTGGACGGAGCTGACCAGTCCGAGGGACAACGCTTCCTGTGCGGCGACGACCTTCCCGGTCCACATCAGCTGCAGGGCCGTGGCGGTGCCGACGATCCGGGGTAGTAGGTAGCATCCCCCGTCGCCGGGAACGAGACCCACCCGGATGTATGCCTGGGAGAACCTCGCCGACTCGGAGGCCAGCCGGATATCGGCGAGCAGGGCCATGTCCATCCCGGCACCGAACGCGTCCCCGGAGACCGCGGCCAGGTAGGGCTTGCTGAGCGCCTCCGCCGCGTGGGCAACCTTGTGCACGTGCTTGGTCAGGAGGTTCTTTGCGCCGAGGGGTGTCGGTTCGATGCTGTCGAGCACCGCGAGATCGACACCGGAGCAGAACGATCCGCCCGCCCCGGTCAGGACGACGACGCGGATATTCGGGTCGTCTTCGGCTTCGGTCAGCGCGTTCGCCCAGGTGTCGATCATCTCCAAGGTGAAGGCGTTCTTCCGCCGTGGACGGTTGAGCCGGATGGTGGCGACGTGATCTGCCACCTCGTATTCGATATCTGCCATGATGATTCCTTCGGTCTGGCGTGGCTGGCGACCTCGACGGGGCGGTCCGCGCGGTCTTCGGTCAGTCCGCGGCACCGAGGACGAGGACGTTGTAGTACTGGGCGCCGGATCCGGCTCCGGCGACCAACCCGGTTCGTGCGCCGGGTACCTGCCTGTTGCAGCCGTCTCCGCGGATTTGCCGGACGGCCTCGATGATCTTCAATGTCGGTGCGCCCCAGCCGATGTGACTGAAGGACAGAACGCCGCCGTCGGTGCAGGTGGGCAGTCCCCCGTCGATGCCGATTCCGGTGTCGAGGGCGAACGGTCCGCCCTCGCCCTGTTTGCAGAAGCCGAGGGCTTCGTACTGCCGGAGCACCTCGGCGGAGTTGACGTCGTACAACTGGACGAAGTCGAGGTCGTGGGGTTCGATGCCGGCGGTGGTGTAGGCGCGGCGGGAGGCGTCGGCGCCGATCATCCACACGTCGTCGTAGCGGGGTGGGTCTACATATTGTTGGCGCATCCATTCGGCGCCGCCGCCGAGGATCCGCACCGGCGTCGACGGCAAATCCCGGGCCCGCTCGAGCGTGGTCACGACCAGGGCGGCCGCGCCTTCGTTGGCCAGGCATACCTCCAGCCGGGTGAACGGATCCACCAGCTTCGGGGCGGCGAGGACGTCCTCGGCGGTGTACGGGCCGCGACCGGCCATCACGGCATCGGGATTGGCCGATCCGGTGTTGCGGATGGTTGCGGCGACTTCGGCCATCGCCTCCCGGGCATGCGGATACTCGTGCAGGTAGCGCTGCGCCACAAGCGCGAACTGTGCGGTGGTGAACGAGCCGAAGGGCTCGACGAACTCGTTCGCCGGACGCGTGTAGGAGGCGACACGGCCGGCTTCGGCGGTCATCACCCCCGCCTGTCCGCCGGTGATCAGCACGGTGTGGCATTGGCCCGTCGCAATCGCCGCGGCGGCGTCGAGGACTGCAGGCACGCCCTGCGGGTAGGTGTCACCGATCCAGCGCACCGGGATTCCCAGCAGTCCCGCCCAGTCCGCCGATCCGGGTTGGAAGACTGTGCCGCCGGGTCCTGGCCAGCGGGCACAGATGCCGTCGACCTCGGTGCGGTCTATCCCGGCGTCCGCGAGGGCCGCCTTGGCGGCGTGCACACTGGCGGTCAGCGAGTTCATCTCGAGTCGCCGAGCCTGCTGGGTCATTCCCACGCCGACGACCGCGATGTCGTGGAACGGATGGCCGGTGGTCATGCAACACCGGCCGGGGAAGCCAACTTCTCTCGCACTTGGGCTTTCGTGATCTTGCCGACCGCATTGCGCGGCAGATCCTGCCACACTTCGATCCGTTCGGGAACTTTGATGCTCGGGAGCCCCTGCTGTCGGCACCACTGCATGAGTTCGTCCGCCGACGGTGCCTGCGCCCCACTCGCGACGACGACCGCGGCGATCGCCTCACCCCATTCGGGATCGTCGAGGCCGACGACGGCGGCCTCACGCACCTGTTCGTGCAGGGTCAGCACGTTCTCGATCTCGGTGGGCGCGATATTGAATCCACCACGGATGATGAGGTCCTTCTTCCTGCCCACGATCTTCAGATAACCGTCGGATGTCCACTGCCCGATGTCACCGGAATGCATCCATCCGTCGACGAGCACCTCCGAGGTCCGCTCGGGTTCGCGGTAGTAGCCGACCATGGTGTACGGCGTGCCGAACACGATCTCGCCGCGCTCGCCCGGGGGGACGTCGGCACCGGTCTCGTCGACCAGGCGCACCATCACCGCCATCGACTCTTTTCCGCAGGTGGTGAACAATTCCGGGCGACCGGCCGCGGCAGCGGCGTGGTCGCTCTTGCGGAGCATGGTGCCGATCGAGGCGACTTCCGCCATGCCGTACAACTGCACGAAAATCGGGCCGAACCGCTCGACGAGGGCCGCGACGCGGTCCGGCGCGATGGGGGCGGATCCGTACCCGATCGTCCGTAGGGTCGGGATCGCGTCACGGTCGATCTCGGATTCGAGCAGTCGAATCAGCATGGTCGGCACCAGGAAGGTGTGGGTGACCGCGTTCGCTCGCACGTCGTCGACGAACCGCGCGGGCTTGAAGCCCCGCGAGTCCGCGAATCCGATCGCACCGCCGAGGAGGGCGAGCGGAGCGAGGGTGATCTGCATGCTGGAGTTGTGGGGAATGGCGATCATCCACCGCGTCTGCGCGGACAGCTCGTATTCGGTTACCGCCACTGCGGCATGCTGCAGGGTGGCGCCGACGCTGAAGAGGATGCCCTTCGGTCGACCGGTCGTGCCGCTCGAGTAGACGATGCAGAAGTCGTCGCCGGGGCCCACCTGCCGCTCGATGAGTGGTGCGGCGGCGGACGAGGCGCTCAGCTGCTCGTCGTACTGGCTCGGATCGTCGATATCGAGCACGACGACGGAGGTGCCGTCGGTGAGCCGCCGCGCCATCGGGGCCAACTCCGCGTCGGCGAGAATGACTTTCGGGGTGCAGTTGGTGAAGATGTCGGCGTACTCCGGCTCACCCAGCCGAAAATTCAGACCGACGTAGACGGCGCCCGCCTTGGCGCAGCCACCGACGAGTTCGACCACCTCCATGCGGTTGGCGACCAGCACCGCGACGCGGTCACCGCGGGCCACCCCGTACCGGTCGATGAGCAGATTCGCCAGGCGGCAGGCCCGATCGTTGACCTGCGCCCAGGTGCGTGCTCGGGTGCCTGCGAAACATGCGAGGGCCTGTGGGTCCCGGCGGGCGTTTCTACTGAAGGCGAGTCCGATATTCATCGCAGGTCCTCTGTGTCGGTGGTGTGGAAGGCGGGGAAGGTCCAGTTCTCGTCGATCTCGGTCCAGGTCACCTCGACGCGTGCACCGATCGGCGTCGGTTCGTTCCGCGTGGTGACGATGTTCGTGAGCAACTGCCAGCCCTCGTCCATGTCGACAATCGCGAGCTCGTAGGGTGCTGGGAGGGCCGGGGACGGCGGGCGGTGAACGATGGTGCTGCTGTAGACGCTTCCGCGGCCGGTGCTGGTCTGGTAGCTCCACTTTTCGCCGAGGCAGTGGGGGCAGATCAACTGGGGTGTGAAGAAGCTGCGGGAGCAGTCGTCGCAGACGGGACGGATCAGGCGATGCTCGCGGGCTGCTGCCCAGAACGGCGCCGTCAATTCGCTCGGGGTGGGCAGTGGCCGCTCGAGTTGCATGTCCATCAGCTGCCGCCGACGAGCAGGAGGTGCGCGGCTTCCGCGACGGGCATGCCGATGGTGACGCCGCGGTCGCGGGCGTGGCCGTTGCAGGCGCTGATCAGCCCTTCGTGGTAGCCGCGGAAGGCGTCGCCGATCGGCGCCGTGCGCCCGTCGATGCAGGCGCCGGCCAGTCCGGCGTCCTCGGCGGTGCGCAGTCCGACGATGCCGGAGTCGTTCTTCGACATGCCTCCGTCGTGGCAGATGAAGGCCCATGGGTCGGCCTCGAGCAAGAACTTGGCGCCACTGCGGCCTGTGTGGCCCGCGGTCACCATGACGCTGCGGCCGGCGTCCTCCGGCAGCGCCCACACGATGGAGTCGGTGACGACGATCCGGCGGCCGTCCGCGAGCTCCTCGACGATCTCGCGCCGGATCTTGTTCCCGACGGTGGTGTCGGTCAGCTCTTTGTCGCGCAGGAGCTCGGCCGCTTCGCGAACGGGCATCCCGACTGCCACGCCCAGGCTTTCGGCGTGGTAGTTCACATGGGAGATCAGGCCGTTGTCGTAGAGGTCGCGTCCGTTGCCCATTTCCACGGTCATGCCGTCCGCGGTGGCGGCGGGGATGCCCAGTGCCTCCAGGTACCAGAGTCCGGCGATCCCGGCCCCGTCCTTGCCGACGCAGGCGTCGTGCCCGATGACGCCGCGGGGGCGGTGGATGGCACACATGCGTGCGGGAAGGACGCCGATGTACGACGCCGGCAGGACGACGTCACGGTCGGTGTTCCGCCCGTCGACCCAGCGGGCGGAGTCCATGATGATGATCCGTCGTCCGTCGCGTTCGGCGACAACTTCCTGGGGATGGTCCTTCTCCCGCTCGAGCAGGGTCTCGCCCACGTCACTTCTCCTCGCCAGTTCGGCACACGTCATGCACCTGAAACAGTATGTGGTGTTATCATAGACATATTTAATCGTGGTTGAGAAGAGCTTCTCGGAAACCGATTCCCCTCGCACGCTTGTAGGTCGCGCGGCCGGCCCGAACTGCCTCGTAACCAAACAGGGTCTCGACTACCGGTCTTAATGATGCTTATATTATCTACGTTAAGTCTCTGACTCTGTCGAACAGGGTCGACCGGGCTTCGAGACGAAGGAGAATCTCATGAATCTTGACGGGACATCCGCGCTGGTCACCGGAGGCGCGTCGGGCCTCGGTTTGGCCAGTGCGCGCGCACTGGCCAAACGGGGAGCGCACGTGACCATCCTGGACTTACCCACGTCCGCCGGTGAGGCGGTGGCCGCGAGCTTCGGTGGCGCGGCCAGCTTCGCACCCGCCGACGTCACCGACGAGGAAACGGTGTCGGCCGCGCTCGACACCGCGCAGTCCCATGGCCCGTTGCGTGCGGTGGTGCACTGCGCCGGACGTAGTCATACGATGCGCATCCTGGACAAGGAAGGCCGACCCAACCCGCTCGGGAACTATGCGGGAGTCATCCAGACCAATCTCATCGGCTCGTATAACGTGCTGCGGCTCAGTGCCGCCCGGATGGTGAGCAACGAACCCCTCGACGGCGACCGCGGCGCGATCGTGATGACGGCATCGGTCGCGGCCTGGGAGGGTCAGGTCGGGCAGATTCCCTACGCTTCGTCGAAGGCGGGTGTCGTCGGCATGACGATCGTCGCCGCGCGGGACCTCGCGACCCACCAGATCCGGGTCGCCACGATCGCACCCGGAATCTTCGACACTCCGCTGCTCGCACGGCTTCCCGAGAACGTGCGCGACAAACTCGGACAGTCCGTCCCACACCCCAGCCGCCTCGGCGATCCGGCAGAATTCGGCGAACTCGCCGTCCACATCATGGAGAATTCCATGATCAACGGTGAAACGATTCGACTCGACGGCGCCATCCGGATGGCGCCGCGATGAGCACCACCGAGGCGCCCGCATCGCTGATGATCGACAACCCGATGGACGGAGTCGCCGTCCTCACGATCAACCGGCCCGCGGCCCGTAACGCCGTCGATCTGGCCACCGCTCGGGCGATCAGCCGCGCCCTCGACGCACTCGACGACGACCCGAACTGCCGTGTCATCGTGCTGACCGGCGCGGGCGGCCACTTCTCGGCGGGAATGGACCTGAAAGCCTTCCGGGCCACGGGCGAACGCCCGGTCGACGACAAGCGTGGACCATTCGGCCTGGTGCGCAAACCGCCCGATACGCCGCTCATCGCCGCTGTCGAGGGTGCCGCCATGGGCGGAGGATTCGAGATCGCCTTGTCATGCGACCTCATCGTAGCCGCCGAGGACGCCGTGTTCGGTCTCCCCGAGGTGCAGCGCGGACTCACCGCCGCCGGCGGCGGTCTGCTGCGACTGCCCTCGCGCATCCCGTATCACCTTGCCATGGAGGCAGCCCTGACCGGACGGCGTCTGACCGCCCGGTGGTGCGCCGAACACGGCCTCGTCAACAGAATCGCAGCGCCGGGCCGTGCCCTCGATACTGCGCTCGATTTCGCCGAGGAGATCAGCGGCAACGGACCGCTGGCCGTGCAGGCGTCGAAGAAGGTGATCATCGAGTCCGGCAATTGGGCCACCGATCAGGCATTCGAGCATCAAGAAGCCATTGTCGACCCGGTTCGTCACTCCGCCGACGCACGCGAAGGCGCGACGGCCTTCGCCGAGAAACGGCGGCCAGTCTGGACCGGCCGCTGACCGGCCGCGCCATGCGCACCAACAGGTACCCCAATCGGGAAAATATCGCAGTAACACTGCATATGTCAGCTGTATATGGCAGGGAATGACCCTCGGATGCCCCGCAGCTACATCAGCGACACCAGGCCCAAGGAGCATCGGATGCTGGAAGCGAATGGCAATGGCAATGGCATCAACGTGAAAGACATGACACCGCAGGCCTATGAGCCGCGGATGCCACCGAAACGCTCCGAGGTGATCGCCCAGCGGATCGTCAAGGACATTCGGACTCGCGGTCTTCGTCCCGGTGATCCCCTGGCCACGGAAACGGAGATGTGCGCCTCCCACAGCGTCGGCCGGAGCACGCTCCGGGAGGGACTGCGAATCCTCGAGCTTCTCGGCGTGATCGAGATCCGTCCCGGACGCGGTGGCGGGCCGATCGTGGCCGCACCCAATTCACGCCATCTCGCGAGCACCATGGCGTTGTTGATGCAGTTCTCGGAGACCACGTTTCGCTCTGTCATAGAGTTGCGGGGTTACATCGAGCCAATCGCCGCGTCGCTGTGCGCGGTACACCGGGACGAGCAGACGGTCCTCGCGCTGAAGGAGTCGGTGGCCAGCATGCGGGCCGACATCGACGACGAGGCCACGTTCCTGCACGAGAATCACCAGTTCCACACCCTCGTGGCCACCGGCGCCAACAACCCGTTGATCACGTACATTTCCAACTCCCTCGACTGGGTTCTCGACGGCGCGCCGCTGGGCGTGCAGTTCACCAGGACCGCTCGTCGTTCGGTACTCGCCGTACACGAGGCGATCTGCCAGACGATCGCAGCCGGCCAGCCGACCGCAGCGGGGGAAGCAATGGAACGCCACATGGTCGAGACGGCGAAGTACTTCGAGAAGAAGTTCCCGACCGTCATGCGTCAGGTGGTGACGTGGGAACTCTACGGCCTCTGACGTTCCTCCGGCACAAGTAGACCGTATCCGCCCACCCGGGATGGATACGGTCTTTTCATGCGGGGCGTTGATTTTTCCTGCGGCGGCAGGTGTCCCGGCTGTCCCGGCCACGGCGCACCAGAGTGGTGGGGAAGAGTCCACCGACTCTTCCCCACCACTCTCCCCACCACTCTCTTTGGTGTGAGGCGCTATCCCGAGTAGGCCCCGCTGAGCAGAATCTGCTTGAGCTCGGTGAATTCGAGGATTCCCTCGGCGCCGCATTCGCGGCCCCATCCGGACTGCTTGACTCCGCCGAAGGGTTCGGTGAGCGAGCAACCCGCGAGATTGAGCGCGACTCCACCCGACCGGATGCGCTTCGCGATTTCGAGCGCCTTGTCCCGGTCCTGCGCATAGACCGACGCGGCAAGTCCGAACGGGGTGTCGTTCGCGATCCGAACCGCATCGTCGAGGTCATCGTAGGCGATCACGACGGTGATCGGGCCGAAGACCTCTTCCTGTGCGATCTGCATGTCGCTGGTGACGTCACGCAGCAGAGTCGGCGCGAAGTAGTAGCCGCGGTCGAGACCGTCCGGCCTCTTACCGCCGGCCGCAACCACCGCACCCTGTTCGAGTGCCTTGGCCAGCATCCGTTCGGTCCGCTCGACGGATCGCTTGTTGGCCAGCGGACCGAGATCGGTGTCCGAATCGAAGGGGTCGCCGACCTTGATCGCATCGAACGCCTCGGCGAGCTTGGCCACAACCTCATCATAACGGCTGCGGGAGACAAGAATTCGCGACAGTGCGACGCACACCTGCCCACAGCCGCCGGTGGCGCCGGGCACGAGGGTAGCCAGCACCTCGTCGATGTCGACGTCGTCGGCGATGATCGCCGGTGACTTGCCGCCGAGTTCGAGGGCGGTCCTCGCCAGGCGCTGCGAGGTCTGCTGGACCACTTCCTTGGCCACTGCGGTGCCGCCGGTCATGTGGACCATGTCGATGCCGGGGTGCTGAACGAGGTACTTGCTGGTCTCGAGTTCCGCGGCGAGACCACTGATGACCCCTACCGGGAACCCGGCGGCCTTGGCGGCGTCCATGATCAGCCGCGAGGTCAGCTGCGACTCGGGCGCGAATTTCACCACCACGGGGCAGCCGGCGAGCAGCGCCGGGATGACTTTCATGCCCATCAGCGGCACCGGTCCGTTGTAGGTCAGGATCGCCAGGACCGTGCCGATCGGCTGATGCTGGACCAGCACCTCACTGGTGGCGTTCTTGCGGATCTCCTCCCATTGCAGGGTAGGCGCGATGTCGATCGCATGTCCCCAGATCGCGCTGCCCGCACCGGAGTTGATCATCTCGCCGTGCGCGCGGGTGTATCCGGACTCGAACATCCAGGCACGGTTCATCGCATCCAACCGGGCCTCGAGCTCGTCGGCGAAGGTGCGGCAGATTCGCGCCCGCTCCTCGACGGGCATGTGCGGCCAGGGACCCTGATCGAATGCCGCACGCGCCGCCGCGACCGCGGCGTCGGCGTCCGCCGTGGTGGGCGAGGGCACCGTGGCCACGACCTGTTCGGTCGAGGGCATGACAACGTCGATGGTCCCGGCACCGGTGGGCGTTACCCACTCCCCGGCGATGAACACCTTGTCGAGTTCGGGAACGGTGACGTCGAACTCGTTAGCGGTCGCGGCGGTAGTTGACATCTGGACCTCTCGGATTCGCGTGAGATGAGGTGCATTCCTGTGACGGAAGTAACACTTAACATATTTAACATAGATATGTTTTAAAAGTCAACGACGCAGTGGCGCCGGTGCGATACGCAATCCCCTGCTACCCATCCTGCGGCTGTGACCCGGATCTCGACAACCCGATCGACGGGCTGTAAGGTAGATAACATAGCACTATTTAACGACCCACCGCCTAAGCGAGGAAAGTGCCCATGACCACTGCGTATGCAGCACAACAGGCCACCGAGAAGAAGCAGTCGTTGGCGATCATCGACTCCGACGTCCATCCCTACATGGAGAACGGGCTGGCGACTCTGGTGCCGTACATGAGTACGGCGTGGCAGAAGCGCATCGGCGCCGGACTGGGCGGCGGCCACACGGTGGCGTCGCAGTTCCACCTTCCTCTCGATTACCTCTACATCAACTCCTCCGGAGGCATGCGCGGCGACACGTCCCGTCCCGGCATGTCGCCGGCCACCGACCCGGCGTTCACCGCCGCGCAACTACTCGACGGCGCCGGCATCGATCGGGCGATTCTCCTGTCCGGACACCTGCTGGGTATCGGAGCGATGCCCGATCCGCAGGTCGCCGCCACCATCGCGTCGGCATACAACGACTGGATGTGTGAGCGGTGGCTCCAGTTCGACAAGAGGTACCGGGGCGGCCTCGTCATCGCACCCCAGGACCCCGAGCTCGCCGTCAAGGAGATCGACCGGATGGCCGATCGACCCGGGATCGTCGAGATCTTCATGCCCCTGCACGACATCCTCATGGGCGAGAAGCACTACTACCCGATCTACGAGGCAGCACAGCGGCACGGACTCCCCATCTGCGTGCACCCCAGCGGAACCGAGAATGTCTACGCCCGCGCTCCCCGGATGGCCGGCACCCCGACCTACTACATCGAGTGGCACGCACTGCTGGGTCAGATCCATCAGGCCAACACCGCGAGCCTGCTCTGTCACGGTGTCTTCGAACGTTTCCCGGAGCTGAAGGTCGTCATCGCCGAAGGTGGTATCGCCTGGATCGCGGAACTCAGCTGGAAGCTCGATGCCGACTGGTACGGACTGCGCGACGAGATTCCCTGGGTCAAGCGGCATCCCAGCGAGTACCTGAACGAGAACATGCGTTTCACGACGCAGCCGTTCGTCGAGCCCCCCAAGAAGCAGCACCTGCTTGCCCTGATGGACATGATCAACGCGGAGAAGGTCCTGATGTTCAGTTCCGACTACCCGCACTGGAACTACAACGACCCCACAAATGCCCTCGCCGGTCTGCCGGAGGATCTCCAGCGCCGGATCATGTTCGACAATCCACGGGAGTTCTACGGTGACCGCATCAACTGAGTGGGATACCACAGCCATGAATGTCATGCTGACTGCGAACGACTCCGAAGTCGACCTCGACCTCGTTGTCCACACCCGACGGATACTGACGCCGGACATCGTGGTGTTGGATCTTCGGGCGAATGACGGCGCACTTCTTCCGTCATGGTCTCCCGGCGCACACGTCGAGATGAATCTCGCCAACGGACTGTCCAGACAGTATTCATTGTGCGGGGATCCGGGCGACCGGCAGACCTGGACTGTTGCGGTGCTGCGCGAGCCGAGCAGCCGGGGCGGTTCCGACTACATCCACGACAACCTGCCCACAGGAACCAGCGTCAAGAGCCGGGGGCCGAGGAACAACTTCCCACTCGAGCCTGCGAGCGCGTACCGGTTCGTGGCCGGCGGTATCGGGATCACTCCGATGCTGCCCATGATTCGAGCGGCGGAGGCGTCGGGTACACCGTGGACGCTGATATACGGTGGTCGCTCACTCGAGACGATGGCCTTCCGGGACGAGCTGGCCCGATACGGCGACAAGGTCACATTTCACCCGCAGGACACTCACGGGCTACTCGACCTGGCCACCGAACTGGCGAACCCCGCTCCCGGGGCCGCGGTGTACTGCTGCGGGCCCGAACCGCTGCTGGCCGCGATCGAAAGCTTCTGCGAATCGACCTGGCCTGCAGGTGCATTACATGTGGAACGATTCCGCGCCGATCTGCCGGATCTGGCGAACGCCCGAGCGATCGAGGTGGAACTTGCTCAGTCCGGCATGACGCTGACCGTGCCGTCCGATAAGAGCATTCTCGAGGTGTTGACCGACGCTGGTGTCATGGTCGACGCCTCCTGCGAAGAGGGCACGTGCGGGACCTGTGAAGTCGTCGTACTCGAGGGCATCCCGGAACACCATGACGTCGTGCTGACCGAGAGCGAGCGTGAGAGCGGCGAGTGCATGATGATTTGCGTCTCACGCGCCAAGGGCAGTTGCCTCAAGTTGGATCTGTGAATGTCGTTGCACAGCAACGAGAGCATCACGATCCGCACGTACTCGCCGTAGTTGGCGGACAGACAAGGAAAACTATGTCTTTCGATCTAGACCAGAAGTATCTCGCGATACGTGACGAGGCGATCGCGGTCGCGGCCTCCGCCGAACCATTCGCCATCGAAGCCGACGCGATGAGCACCGTGCACGAGGGCATGCGGAAGATTCTCGCCGACAGCGGCCTGTGGAGGTTGACCATACCGGCCCGCTGGGGTGGGCGATTCGACTCGGTCGACCCCCTGGCCGTGTGCATCGTGCGTGAAGTCCTCATGGGAACCTCGGCGCACCTGGATTCGCTCTTCGCACTACAGGGCATCGGGAGCTTCGGATTGGCGCGGGCGGGAAGTGACGCGCTCCGGGACGAGTGGCTGCCCAAGGTTGCCTCCGGGGATGTGCTCGCCGGCCTCGGTCTCACCGAGCAGGAGGCCGGTTCGGACCTGAAGAACATCATCACCGAGGTACACCGAGACGGTGAACGATTGGTGCTGAACGGCAACAAGTCCTTCATCTCCAACGGCGGTGCGGCGGGGTTCTATTGCGTTCTGGCACAAGAGGGACAGGGGCTGAGCTTGTTCCTGGTCCCGGCAGACGCCCCCGGTTTGACCCTCACCCCGACGCCCGAGATCATCGCCCCCCACATCCTTGCCGAGCTCGCCTTCGACAACGTCGAAGTCCACGAGGGCAACCGCATCGGGGAAATCGGCAAGGGACTCGAGCACGTGCTCGCCACACTCGCGGTGTTCCGTGTCTCGGTGGCCGGCGCATCGATCGGTCTCGCCCAGGCCGCCTTGGACGAGGCCGCCCGGCACGCCGGGACGCGCGTGCAGTTCGGGCGTCCCCTGGCCAAGCTGGGCGCAGTGGCCGACATGCTCGGCGCCTCCTGGGCCGAACTCGAAGCGGCCCGCCTGCTGACCTACAAGGCCGCCGACATGGCCCGGGTCGACCCGGCCGCATCCCTGCACTTCAGCTCCATGGCGAAACTCGTCGCCAGTGAAACCGCCGGTCGTATCACCGACCGCGCAGTGCAAATTTCCGGCCGCTTCGGGCTGGTTCGCGATTCCAAGCTCGAGCGACTCTACCGCCAGGCGCGTCCGATGCGGATCTATGAGGGTTCCTCGGAAATTCTCCGGCTCGGTATCTCCAAGACGCTCGTGAGCACCGTCCTCGCCGGCGATACGATGCAGGAAGGACTGCGACGATGAGCCGCGACACAGCGCATCAGGCCGTCATCATCGATGCGGTCCGGTCCCCGGTCGGCCGTGGCCATGCCGACAAGGGAGTCCTGCGGGACGTCCACCCCGCCGATCTGCTGGGGCAGTGCTACGAAGGCGTCCTGCACCGTGTGGGCATCGACCCGGCTGTCGTCGACAACGTGATCACCGGATGCGCCAACCAGATCGCGCAGCAGTCCTCCGGCATTGCCCGAACCGCATGGTTGCAGAAGGGTCTCCCGGCAACGACGGGCGCAACGACGGTGGACATCCGCTGCGGGTCCGGTCAACAGGCCGCACACTACGCGGCGTCGTCCATCACGGCCGGCATCGATCGAGCAGTGATCGCCGCCGGGATCGAGCACATGGGCCGCAACGGTTTCCGCGTGCACCAGGGATCCCAGGAACAGTGGGGCCAGGCGTTCACCGAGGAACTGCACTCTCGGTACCCCCTAGTTCCCCAGGGCGTGGCCGCCGAGCGTCTGGCCGACCGCTATCAGATCAGTCGCGCCGAAATGGACGAATTCTCCGCCCGGTCTCACCAGCGCGCCGCCGCGGCCGTCCGGGACGGGCATCTCGCCCGGGAAATCCACCCGATCGATGTCAACGGCACCAAGATCGACTCCGACCAGGGCATCCGGGCAGGGGCCACAACCGAATCACTCGCAGCACTGAAACCGGTCTTCGCGGACGACGGAAAAGTGACGGCAGGCAACTCGTCGCAGATTTCGGATGGTGCCGCCGCCGTCCTGCTCACCAGCGCTCACTTCGCGCAGGAACACGGCCTCCGGCCGCGTGCGCGTGTCGTGGACCAGGTGGTCCTCGGGGTGGACCCGGTCGACATGTTGACCGGCCCCATCCCGGCGACCACACGAATCCTCGACCGGAACAATCTGAGCATCCACGACATCGACGCGATCGAGATCAATGAAGCGTTCGCATCGGTGGTGTTGGCATGGCAGCGCGAATTCCGGCCCGACATGGACCGCGTCAATGCCTGGGGCGGAGCCATCGCGATCGGACATCCTCTGGGTGCCACCGGGGCTCGGCTGCTGACCACGATCGTCAATCGGTTGGAGAACACCGACACCCGCTGGGGACTGGTGACGATGTGCTGCGGCGGCGGCCTCGGCACTGCCACGTTGATCGAGAGAATCTGACCACCTACCTCCCACCGTTCCCGTCGACGGGAACGGCCTCACCGCACGACTGGAGCACCACAATGACACGCCACGTGATCGGCAAACTGGACGAATTTCCCGACGACACCCGCCGCGTCGTCGACATCGACGGCGTGGACATCGCCGTCTTCAATGTCGGCGGCGCCTTTCACGCGATGCGCAACGCCTGCCCGCACAAGGGTGCGCCGCTGTGCACCAATGCCCCCACCGGCATGATGCTCGAAAGCGCACCCGACGTCTACGACTGGGGACGCGAAGGCGAAATCGTGAGGTGCCCCTGGCACGGGTTCGAATTCAACCTGTCCGACGGCAAGTCAGTCGTCGCACCGCAGCTCAAGCTCCGGGCCCGCGTCTACAAAGTCGACGTCGAGGGCGAGGAACTGGCGCTCTACGTCTGATCGATTCTGTCGTCCGCTGTGGTCGACAGCGAACCTCTCGAACGACGGGCGCACACCGCCGAACGATCTCAGATGACACGCGACCCGGGCCGGTGAACACCAGCCCGGGTCGTTTCGTGCTGCCTCCGGATGACCGGTTGTGTACGGCTGCCGAACGATTCGGTCGGCAAGCACCTCGCGTTGAAATCGCAACGGCCCCGGTCCGTCTCTGCGCGAGATCGGACCAGTGCCGCTGACGACGAAGGACGGAAGCCTCCGTCTGGCGGCTTACATGACCAGGGGACTCCTCGCTCCGCGATCTTGTGCTCGGCAAGGTCCTGCAGGGCCTGGTTGACGTCGTCAAGACTGTAACGCGTGGCGTCGGCGTTGATTCCGTGTGCTTTCCAGAGGCTGATGACCGCGGCCAGGTCGGCGTGTGACGCGAGCGAACTCGTACTCACCTGCACTTCCTGGTTCGGACGCGTGTAGCCAAACGACAGATAGCCGCCGCCGATCCCGGCGAGAACGAGGGCACCACGAGGGCGATGGCGCCAGCGGCGAGGGCGAGGGCGAGTGTGCTGTCGACTCCGACGAAGTCGATGACCGCGTCGACACCGAGGCCGTCACCGGACACGTCCAACAGCTGACGGACAGCCTCGTCGGATGAGGAATCGACCGCCATGGAGGCGCCGATCGTGACAGCGTGTTCACGCTTGCTTGCGTCGATGTCGACGGCGACAATCCGTGCCGGCGTCAGAGCCGACAACGGGGTCCAGGTCTCCCAGCGGAACGAGGTGCCGGGCGGCGGGAACGAGCAGGTAGTCCGCCCATCCTGGGCTGGGGTCACGCCGACATAGCTGACGTTCGGGCAGATGTGCTCATGGCCGGTCCCGCAGATCCGGCAGGTGCCATCACCCCACCCCGGCCATACCGCGACCGCATCCCCCACGTCGAGGCCGGTCACGCCGTCCCCGAGCGCCTGCACGTGCCCGGTGTTGTCGTGTCCGAGCGTCCACGGAAAGTACGGCGCGGAGGGCATCCCGGGTCCAGCGTTCTGGATGGTGACATTTGGGTACTTGATCGCGAACTGACCCAATCCTCCGGCGCCGGTCACGGCGACGCATCGATCCGTAGGCCGTGAGTCCGGCGTCGGTCAACGGCGCCGCCTGAGTGGCACACCCCGGACGCAGCGAGCTTCACCACGACCTGGTCCGGCCCCGGGGTGGGTCCGGGACTTCCTCGACGACGAGATCAGAGCCGGTGGACCGCAGTCGAGCAGCACGCATGAAATGAGTGCTGTTGCAGCGACCGACGACTCAGGCAGTGAACCGGTACCCGGCCAGGCCCCGCACCCAATAGGACGGCATCCACTGCGGATCCGACTCGAGCGGCTGCAGATCAGGGAAGCGTGTCAGCAGCCCGCTGACGGCCTTCGCGCACATCATGCGGCCGAGCGGCGCACCAATGCAGTGGTGGGCGCCGGTGGCGAAGGACAGATGCTTATTGAGATTGGGCCGGTCGAGGATGAACCGCTCCGGCTCGTCGAACACCGTGTCGTCGTGGTTGGCCGACGCGATATACGCGAACACCATGGAATCGGCCGGGATGGTGACACCCGCGACCTCGACGTCCCGCACGGCGGTCTGGAAGACCATCTGCACGGGCGAGTTCTGACGCAGAGTTTCCTGTACTGCTGCCAGGGCTCTACTCGGGTCGCGCCGCACCTCGGCCAGGATGTCGGGGTGTGTGAACAGGTTGTACACCGTCGAGCTGATCAGGTGGGACGGCGTCTCGGAACCACCGAACTGCATCAAGGCAACCAGGCTCAGGATCTCGGTAGCGGTGAGAGTCTGACTTTCTTCCTCGGCGCGAACAAGATCTGAGACCAGGTCGGTCCCGGGATTGGTTCGACGGTATTCGATCTGCTCGGTGAAGTAGGCACGGAGCTCGGCGACACTCTTGCGGATCTGGTCGATCTCCTCCTGGGGGAGGACTCCGCGGCTGGGCGACTTCAACAGATCCATCGTCCAGCGCTTGAAGTTCTCCCGCACGTCCGGGTCCTCGACGCCGAGCAGGTCGGCTGTGACGTTGACCGGAACGTAGGCGGCGAAATCCGACACAAGATCGAAGTCCGAACGCTTGTCCTCCAGGTTGTCGAGCAGACGGTTGACCACAGCGTCGACCTTCGGCTCCATGGACTTGATCGCACCCGGGCGGAAGCCGGCGTTGGCCAGGCGGCGAACGCGTGAATGCTCCGGCGGGTCCGTGGCGATGATGGAATTCACTTCGGGTACGGGATCGAACTCACCGAACGCGTTGGTAGTGAAGTCCTTGGCGGAATAGATTTCCGGATGCTTGAAGGTGCTCTCCACATCGGAATACCGGAAGATTCCCCATGCACCGACCGACTCGATGTACTGCACCGGCGCGTTCTGACGCAGTTCTTTGTAGAAGGGGTAAGGGTTCTGCTGAACCAGGTATTCGAGCGGATCGAAACCGGTGGCGGTTGTCACCATGACCTCCAAATCAGGACCGACCGACTCTTCTGAGTCATGCCCGGACAGTTCGCTATGTGACGCACAACACGTACTGAAAGTACGTAACCATATTCATATTATCTACGCAAGGGCTGCGGTCCTGCCGAAAAGACTTGATGTTGGAATCCTCAGCTGAGTCGGCACTTTGGCTCCTGCCGACCGGTCAAAGAAAATCGGTTGTACATGGCCAACTCCTGCCTGCAGCCGACGCGGAGGCCATTCACCCGCCCGCCAGACGGCTTCGGTCCGAGCCCCACCTCGTACCGGTGGCAGGGCTCGAACCGAGAGGTCGAGATTCGACCCAGGTCAGATCGAAATATTCAGCAAACGCGCAAGATTCAACCCCAGGATGTTATCGACATCGCTTTCGGGCAGGCCCAGCTGCCGGACTGCCTGAATCTCCCGCCCTTGATCTGCCATCGGCCAATCCGAGGCGAAGATGATTCGCTCGGGACCGTGTGACTCGATCACCTTCCGCACATCGGTCGGGTTGAGCTCGGCGAGGCTCGGTGGCCACGAGGTGTCGAGGTATACCGGGAGCCCGACGACCGTGTCGACCGCCGCCTGAAACTGCCGGTAGCCGCCGAAGTGGCAGGCGATGACGTCGAGCCTGGGGAATTTGCGCACCAGCGCTGCCAGCATCGCAGGACTGCAGACACCCTCGGAGCTGGCGGTCGAGATGGAACCGATGTGAATGATGACGGCGAACTCGCCCTGCATCGCGTCGAAGAGGCGGTCCATGCGCGGGTCATCCAGAGCGTACTTCTGAAAGAAGGGGTGGATCTTCACCCCTTTCAGACCGTGCCTGCGGAGGCTGCTGATGTTGTCCTCGACCGATAGGTCGGGGTGGACGGACCCGAATCCGATGAAGTAGTCGGGATCGAGCGAACCGGAGAACTTGTTGGCCTTGTCGACGGCTGCACCGTCGTTCGCGACGGCGAGGCAGACCGAGCGGTCGATCCCCGCTGCGGCCATCGATTTCATGAGACCGTTCGCCGTGCCGTCACCGCGGCGTTCGAGATCCGGCACCGATCCGGCCAGAGCGCGTTTGGCCACCGCATCCGGCCACATGTGGGTATGAGCGTCGATGATCATTGACAGAGACCTTTCAGAGCCGGCTGACTTCGCCGCCGTCGATGACGGCGACTGAACCGGTGACAAAATCGGACAGAGGTGATGCCAGATATGCGACAAGGGGACCGAATTCTTCGGGGTCACCCATCCGGCCGGCCGGGATCTTTCTCAGCCGCCGGGCGAGCACGTCCGGCGAGTCGGTGACGGCACTCTGCGCGTCCGTGGTGAAGGCGCCGGGAGCAATGGCGTTGACCTGGATACCTTTTTTGGCCCACTCACCCGCGAGGGCCTTGGTGAACTGAACGAGCGCGCCCTTGGACGAGGAGTAGGCCACCAATGTCGGCTTCCCCTTGATCCCGGAGGTGCTGGCGACGTTGATGATCTTGCCGGACCCCTGCGGAATGAGGTGGTGTGCCGCCGCGCGGGTCAGTACAGCGGGCGCACGCACGTTGACGTCGAAAACTTCATCCCACAGTTTCTGGGGTTGCTCCTCGAAACGCCCCGCCGGCGCGATACCGGCATTGTTTACCACGATGTCGAGGCGTCCGAAAACCTCGACTGCCGTGTCGGCGAGGGCCGCCACGGCATCCATGTCGCGCATGTCGCACGTCTGCACGGCCGTGTGGTCGGGGTATTGGCCGTGCAGATCCTCCAGCGCCTCACGCGAACGTGCCACCAGCAGTACAGACGCCCCTTCCCTTATCAGGGCTCGAGCCGCTGCCCTACCTAGTCCACGGCTTGCGCCCGTCACGATCGCGACCTTTCCGTCAAGCTGGAGGTCCATTGATCCCATTCCTTTCGGTGCTGAAGTGCCTCGGCGTAACCACATCTACGGGTAACACCGTCGTCGCGCTCTTGCCAGGCAACTATATTCTAATTATATTTGTCATATTAAACGTCAAGCGGTGTCGGCGCCAGACCCCTTTGCACTCTCGCGAGAGGCGAGCAGTGGTCTCGAGTCGGTGGCCGATGGCCCCCATCACCCGTCACGAAAGGTAAATGAAACCTATGAGTGTTCCGATGACAGTCGAGGAGACCATCCTCTCCCCCACGCCTGCCGGGGAGATCTGGGAGCTGTGTGGCGCCCCCGCCTCGATCGCTGACTGGTCTCCCTCAGTGGGGAAGTCTTGGATGGATGGCGACGTACGGTACGTCGAACTCACCGGAGCCGGCCAGGCCCGGGATCGAATCACCCAGCACGATGACGCGGAGCACTACTACACCTATGACTACCTGGACGGCCCGCTGGTGCTCGGTTCAATGTCCGCGCGGTTCGCGGTGCAGTCCACAGTCGACGGCGGTTCGAAGATCGTGTGGTCCGCGCAGTTCACTGCTGTCGACGATGCGCAAGGCGCGGCGTTGGCACAGGCAGTGGGCGGCTTGTACCAGGCCGGGTTGAACAGTCTCACCGCGCTGGTGGCAGCGAGCCACTCGTGAAGGTTCTATCGTCGCCAGCCCGGCCCCGCGCGCGCCGGGCCCGTTCCCGAAGGAGCCTCCGGTGAGCAAGATTCGATTGATCCCGCCCGCCGTCGACGATCCGAACGACCACGCTGCGCTTCGCGCCGAGCTGCGCGGCTTCCTCCGTGAGTGCCTCGACGACGCGGTGTTCACACCTGGAGTCGACACCTGGCTCACCGGATGGGACCCCGAGTTCACGCGCTTGCTGGCCGAACGTGGATGGATCGGCATGACCATTCCCACCGAATACGGAGGACACGGGCGGTCGCACCTGGAACGCTTCGCCGTGACTGAAGAACTACTGGCTGTGGGCGCCCCGGTCGCGGCTCACTGGATCGCGGACCGGCAAATCGCTCCGTCGCTGATGAAGTTCGGCACCGAGCAGCAGAAGCACCGCTTCCTCCCTGCCATCACGCGGGGTGAGTGCTTCTTCGGCATCGGCATGAGTGAACCCGACTCCGGATCGGATCTGGCGAGTGTTCGCACGAAAGCCGTTCGTGTCGACGGCGGCTGGATGGTCACCGGGACCAAGGTGTGGACGTCCGGAGCCCACCGTGCGGACGCGTTCATCGCGCTCGCCCGGACCTCGCCGAAGGATCCGGACGCCCGCCACGCCGGTCTCAGCCAGTTCATCATCGATCTGAGGTCACCCGGCGTCGAAATCAGACCCATCATCTCGATGGGGGGAAGTCATCACTTCAACGAGGTGTTACTCGAGGATGTATTCGTTCCCGACGACATGGTGCTTGGCCGGATCGGGGACGGCTGGCGGCAAGTGACGTCCGAACTCGCATACGAACGCAGCGGTCCGGAGCGGTTTCTGTCGACCTTCAGCTTGCTCGCCGAGACGCTGGAACAGGTCCGCACCCAGACAATTCGGGGCAACGGCGGCCTCGGGCGTCTGACCGCCCGAATCGCAGGACTGCACCACATGTCCTCCGCCGTCGCCGGCGCCCTGCACCGCGGTGAGCGAGCGGACAGCGCTGCCGCCGGGGTCAAACTGTTGGGCACCGCGGCCGAAGGCGACATCGCAGACTACGTGGACGTCCTCGTAGACCGCGACGTCAGCCCCTACGAAACCGGATGTTTCGCCGACCTCATCGACCAGGCAATCGTCCAACGACCAGGCTTCACCCTGCGGGGCGGCACCAACGAAATTCTCGAGAGCGTTGTCGCACGAGAGCTAGGACTGCGCTGATGAATACACACACGACGGTCGATCCTGATCTCGTCGAGATGATGGAATCGGTCTTCATATCTCACCGCACCGCCATCCACACCTCGGCTGATGCCGCTGTGTTGGATCCCAAGTTGTGGAAAGTACTGGACGACCTCGGACTGGCACGTTTGACCGGCAGCGAGTCCCATGGAGGAAGCGGCGCCGACTGGCACGCCGCCGCAATACTGCTCGGAGCCGCAGCCGCCTCGGCCGTGCACGTTCCCGTCGCCGAGCACGATCTGCTGGCCGGCTGGCTTCTGGAGACGGCTGGCCTTCCCATCGACGGTCGCCTGCGAACAGCCTTCCTGCTGACCGACACGCGGAAGGCCAGCATGGTTCCGTGGGCACGCGACGCCGAATCCCTGGTGGCCCTGCGCCGTACCGACTCAACGTGGATGGTTTCCGACATAGCCAGAGACCAGGCGACCATCATCCCGGTACAGAATGTTGCCGGCGAGCCCCGGGACCGCGTAACAATCGATGTCGACAATGCAACCTGGACATCAGTCCCGGACCACGTCGCCGAAACCTTCGTCCTACGAGGGGCTCTCGCCCGAGTCTTGCAAACGTGCGGAGCGATGGAACGGATCGTCGAGCTGTCGATCGAGCACGTGTCCAGCCGTGTCCAGTTCGGCCGGCCACTGTCCAAATTTCAGGCAGTACAACGCCTCGTCACCGGAATCGCCACCGAGACAGCACTCGCACGCGCCGCCGCAGACGCAGCGGTCTCCCGAGTCGAGCGAGAGGGATGGAACACACCCAGCGCTGCTTTCAGCGTCGCGGTAGCCAAGTCCTGCGCTGGGCATGCCGCCTCGACCGTGGTCCGCAATGCCCATCAAGTCCACGGCGCCATCGGCACGACACACGAGCATGACCTCCACCGGTACACCTTGCCGGTGCTCGCCTGGCGTTCGGAATTTGGATCTGTCGACCAGTGGGACCGGTTGCTCACCCGCACCGCGGTCGCCGCCGGTCGGGATGATGCATGGAGTCTGATCACCGAGGGCCGCCCCGTCACGGGGGTGGTCGACATCATGATGCGATGAGCCGCCGCCAGCCGGTTGTGCCGCGTTCGGTATCGGCACAACCGGCTGTGCAGGATCAACCCACCGACAGGGTCGTCACCTAGATGGTTGATTCCTTGAAGCGTGTCGCGGAGGAGGAGTAGGCGGAGGGTTTCCAAGATCAAAGCGTGACCAAAGAACTGGAAACCCTCCTGACCGAACTGTATGTGCTCATCGACGATCATGTCGTCGAACCTCGCTCCGGTCGGGGTCGGCGGCCCGTGCTCAGCGATGCCGAACTGCTCACCCTGGCCGTGGCACAGATGCTGCTCGGGTTCGATTGTGAACGCCGGTGGATCCGGCACGCCCACCACAGCGTCGAGTTGCGTGCCCTGTTTCCCTACATTCCCGGACAGTCGGACTACAACAAACGTGTCAGGGCGGCACGAGGGTTGCTGTGCAAGGCAATTCAGACGCTGGCGCGGATCTCACCATCCTGGTTCGACGATTTGTGGATCACCGACGCCACCCCGGTGCCCTGCGGGATGTCTCGTGAAACGGTGAAACGGTCGGACCTGGCCGGACACGCCGGCTACGGCTATTGCGCTTCCCATTCGCGCTTCTACTGGGGGCTGAAGCTGTATCTGGTCTGTGCGGGCGACGGGATGCCGATCATGTGGTGCCTGGCGAATCCGAAGCTCGGTGAGCGTGAGGTGGTGACCGCGCTGCTCGAACGCGATCATCACCTGATTCGGTCGGGGCAGATCTTGCTCGCCGACAAAGGCTTTTCCGGCGCACAGTTCGCCGCCACCACCGCCGCGATGGGCCTGCAGCTGCTACGCCCGGACCGTAAGGACGAAACGTACAAGAACGGCAATCTCGGCGGGGTACGGCAGTGGATCGAATCGGTCAACCACACGTTGAAAGGGCAGCTTGGCCTGGAGGAACACGGTGGCCGTACCACGCACGGGGTGTTCGCCCGCGTCGCCCAGCGTGTGCTGGCGATGGCCGCCGGCATCTGGCACAACTGGAACATCGGCGCCACTGCCAAGCGATCATTGATCGCCTACGACCACTGATCCGTTCAAGGAATCAATCATCTAGTTCGTTGAGCAGCGCGCTCCGGTCGGCGCGCCCGACAGATTGTCCGCAGCTCCTCTCGAACATCGGGAGCCAACTCGCGTGCCTTGACACCGTCGAGTATGCGGGCAAGCCGCCTGAAGTACTGGTCCGGCGAGATACCGAACTCGACAAAGATGTCGGAACGACTCCCCCCGCCCCAATGTCGCCACTTGACGGCGAAGGCGAGGAGGTCGGCGTCGCGGTTCATTCGCGTCCCTCCCGCGGCGGCCATTCATCAATCATGTGTAGTCCGCGCCCGAGATGAGCGGCACCGTCGATTTGCAACAGTTGACCGGTAATCATCCGTCCAGCAGGGGTTGCGATGAAAGCAACGAGCTCGGCAACGTCCGCGACCGGCGTAGCCCGACCGGCCGGCACCGATTCGGGAACCACGCGATCACGCAGGGATGCCGCCACTGCCTCCGGCAACGAGTCCGAGATCACCACCCCCGGCGCCACGCAGTTGGCGCGGATGCCCAGGTGAGCCCATTCGAGCGCAAGGGTCTTCGTCATCGCCAGTACACCGGCGCGAGCCGCCAGCGAGTGCGCGAGGCCCACGCTCCCCCGCTCGATCCCGGACAAGGAGATGTTGACGATGCTGCCACCCCGCTGGGCGAGGAATTGCTTGGCTTCCGAGATCACGGTGAAGACGGCGTTGAGGTTCAGGTCGACCACGGATCTGAATCCGTTGTCGGAGATCTCTTCCGCCGCAGCGTAAAACTGGCCGCCCGCATTGTTGACGAGAAGATCCATGCCCAGTTCGGCCGATGATTCGGCGATGACTGAGCGCACCCGGGCGCAGTCTCGAACATCGGCCGTGAACCATCGAAACTTTCCCTGCGCATGCGCCGCCAGTTCCGCTGTCTTCTGGAGCGCGGAATCGGTTCGACCGATCCCCGTCACCGTCGCACCGAGTTCGACCAGGCGGACGCAGATCCCCTGCCCGATTCCACTTCCAGCACCTGTTACCACGGCGTGCTTCCCCGCAAGTAGCATCGGCGCCAGCACCTTGGGGTCGGCAACCTCCCAGTCCCGGCCCGATTGTGGGGGATGCGGCCGAAAACCTGACATGCCGACTCCTTTCGAACCTGACAGCGACGATGTGTCGGTTCTGATCATTTGCCCGGCTCGATTGACGCCCGCGGGTCTATTGACGTCCACCGCGATCAACCGGGACCCGTTAGAGGCATAACATATCTATGTTTACAGCGGCGAATTCGTCCCGTCAACCCTTCGGCGTGGGGACTCGGAGCGGCACGAACGACGCACACCAGGGTTCCAAATGTATGATGAACATATGGCAGGTAAAAAGGTGGCCACGACTACGGCCGACACGCGCACCCGCAGAAGTCGCTCCGTGGATTCCAACGAGACCGCCACCCAGATCCTGCCACTCTTCCGGGACGTCACCCCTCTGACACGCCCGCCCGGAATGCCTCCGAAACGTGCTGAGATGATCACTCAACGCATCGTGCACATGATTCAAGAACAGGGCCTGAAGGCCGGCGACCCCCTCCCCATCGAAACGGACATGTACGAGATGTTCGGGGTCGCACGAAGCACACTTCGTGAGGCTCTGCGCATCTTGGAACGGCAGGGCGTGATCGTCATCCGCCCGGGTCGAGGTGGCGGACCTACTGTTGGATCACCGGACTCGCGTCACCTCGCGAGCACGCTTGCCCTTCTGATGCAGTTCTCGGACACCCCCTTTCGATCCGTGCTGGAAACTCGTGAATACATCGAGCCGATCGCCGCCGCCCTCTGCGCGCAGAACGGTGACGAACGGGTGATCAACGGACTTCGCCAATCAGTCGACGCCATGCGTGCGAGCCTCGCCGACGAAAGCGCATTTCTCTACGAGAACCACAGATTCCACGAGCTGATCGCCGATGGGGCTCAGAATCCGCTGATCTCTTATTTTCTCAACTCACTCGACTGGATCATCGACGGCGCCCGGTTGGGAGTTGTCTACAGCCATGCCTCACGCAAACACGTTGCGGTGATTCACGACCAAATCTGTGAAGCAATCGAAGACGGCGACAGTGATCGCGCACGTGATGCCATGAGCGAGCACATGCAAGAGACTCGCGCCTTTTTTGAGCGTAAACACCCGAAGGTCATGAACCAGACATTGACTTGGGAAATGTACGGTCAGTAAGCCCGGGCCCGGTTTACTCCGTCTGTATCGGGCAGTCCTCGGCGCCCTGCAGCCGGCGGGTACTCGAACCGCGTGGACGATACCGGTCAGGAATCGGTAATGGCCAAGGTTATCGCGTCTTCCGCACCCAACCGTGATCCCTTACGGTGCCGTGAACTGAAGGCCGTCTCGCCGAGGCTATTGCGGGTCGCTGCCTCGCATTCGGTGTGGTGGATATGAAGGTCCTGAAATAGTAGAGGGGAGCTTCCCACCGCAGATCCCAACGACTCTGCGGCACCTAACAGCATCGCCGCTCGGTCGAAGTTTCGGTTACGACTTGCTATCCACGCGAACCCCTCCAGGCAAAAGGCGGTGACGAGGGGCTCGTCGATCAAACGGCACAACCGCAGGCACTCCTCCAGATAGTGTTTTGCGCGAACAATATCTCCTTGCCGGAAGACCGCAATGCCGATTCCCCATAGTGAATACGAGCGAAAGACCGACTCACCATGCGATTCGGTGATGTCGAGCACCTCACGATGGCACGCGATCGACCGCTCCGTGTTGCCGCCCAACTCGTGTGCCAATCCCAACAACATCAGAATCCAGACTCGCACGCCGACGTCATCCTTTTCACAGAACACCGGGAGCGCGTCTTCCAGTCTGTTGATGGCCTGCACGACGTCGCCGCTGTAGAGCGCAAGGATTCCCTTGGCGTGGGCCATACGAGCGTCGCTGGCAGGGTCCGACATCTCGGCGACCAGCATCTCGCCCTGGGCGATGAGATTCGAGCCAGCGGCCACGTCACCCTGCAAGTCTGCGAGCACGCTGTTGGCATACAGAGCTTTGACTCGGTCCGCCGACCTCCTCACCGGTCGCGTTTCCAGGGCACGATCGAGCCAATACCTCCCCTCGCGAAACAGGTTTCGGGAGAGCCAGAAGGAAAACAGTGCCGTCGCGATCTGGAGAGCGGTCCCTTGCTCTCGTTCGTCGGGCTCGAACACCGCGAACTCCATCGCTTCACGGAGATTCGATTGTTCCCTGCCAAGTCGCGCGATCCAGTCGAGTTGACGGACACTGATCCAATCGCGCTCGGCATCGAGTACTAATTGTCGGTACCAGTCATGATGACGACGCCGCAGTGTCGCATAGTCGCCGGACTCCCGTGCTTTCATTTGTCCGAATTCACGGATCGTCTCCAACATCCGAAATCCCACCGCAGGGCCGTGCTCTTGCCGAATGAGGATCGATTTGTCGACCAACGAGAATACGCCGTCGAGAAGTTCATCTCGGTCAATTTTCTCACAAATGAACTCCGCCGCATCAAGTTCGAAGTTACCGACGAATGCGGACAGATTGATCCATATCTGCCGTTCCAGCGGCGTGCAGAGGTCATAACTCCACTCGATACACAGCCGAAGGGTGCGCTGACGAGCCGGCGCCGCACGGCTTCCATGGGTGAGAAGCTTGTATCGGTCGTTCAGCCGCTGAGCGATCTGATCGAGCGACATCGCCCGCAATTGAGCTGCGGCCAATTCGAGGGGCAACGGCAAGCCGTCGAGCTGACGGCAGATCCGCACCACGGTGTCGATATTGTCGTCGGAGAGCTCGAAACCCGGCACCGCTGTGGTGGCACGTTCCTCGAACAGAGCGATCGCATCATAGTGCGGCGATGCCATCAATGCGGGCTCGTGATCGGCGTCGGGGGTGCTCAAGGACGGCACGCGCAAGACGGACTCGCCGGGAATGTTCAAGGGCTCACGAGTCGTGGTCAAGAACTTGATGTCCGGGCACGTGCGAAGAACGGTCTCGACGAACCGCGCAACCGGCGCAACCACGTGCTCACAGTTATCCAGGACGATCAGCAACTTCCGGTCGATCAGAAACTCGACAACCTCGTCCATAGGCTCAGCGTGACGAGTTCTCAGGCCGAGGGCTCGTGCGATCACGTCGACGAGAAGCGACTCGTCCAAGACTTCACCGAACTCCGCCAGCCACACACCGTGCGGAAAATCGCTTCGCATGTCGGCGGCGAGTCGCAACGCGAGCCGTGTCTTCCCGACACCTCCGATACCCGTCAACGTCACCAGACGCGCGGTGTGGAACATGTGCTTCACTTCGGACAGCTCGCCCTGGCGGCCGACGAAGCTGGTCAACTCCAAGGGGAGATTCCCCCCGCGACTCTGACGCGCGGTTCGGTGACCTGAGCTCTCCTCGCTGGACGCCGTCGGCACGGCGTCGCGTCGACCGAGCGGCGCCGATTGCTCCTCCCTCAACAGCGCCATCTCATCCACGTCGAGACCGTTCCGCGCTTGGAGGGCGCGTAGCTCGTCGCCGAACTCGATAGCACTTCCAGGACGGTCACGGGGGTCGCGTGCCATGGCGTGTTCGATTGCGGCAGCCACATCATCGGGGACTCCGTGTTCCCTCAAGTCGGGAGCCGGATTCTTCGTGATTCGGACGAATTGCGCGACGACCTGCTCACCCGACCGGCGCTCGAAGGCCGCGTGCCCGGTCAATGCACAGAAGAGGGTCGCGCCGATGCTGTATATGTCCGAGACCGGGGTCGGTGATTCTCCTCTCAAGATCTCGGGAGCAGTGAAGGCAGGCGAAGCCGTAATCATGTCCTTGGCTGTCTCGAAACCGCCCGCAATGTGTGCGATGCCGAAGTCGGTGAGTGCCGGTTCTCCGTAGCTCGAGAGCAAGATATTGCCCGGCTTGATATCGCGGTGGAGAATCCCGAGTCGATGCGCGGTCCCCACAGCACCCGATACTCGGACCCCGAGTCTCAATACTAGATCCGCGCTCAGGGGACCGTCGTTCTGGATCAGCGTGTCGAGCGAGTCCAAGGCGTGGTACGGCATGACGATGTACGGTCGGCCACTCGCCGTGGAACCCACGTGAAGAATATTGACAATATTTGGGTGGCCAGTCAGGCGACCCATAGCCCGCTGTTCCCTGAAGAACCGGGCCCTGTTCTCCTCGTCGATAGCTCCGGTCAAGACCTTGACTGCGACCGTACGGTCCAACGACGGTTGCAGACATCGATAGACCACTCCGAAGCCGCCACGGCCGATCTCGCAGGCCTCCGTCAATCCAGCCCCACTCAACTCACGCTCGATGGCAGCGTCATCCCTCCGTGTCGTCAACCCACCATCCTCAACCATCACACCTTCACCACCCGCGTTCCGCTGAGACGGCACTCCGTCGATGCATCGGCGGCCGTCGTGCCATCACCGATACGACATCAGCAACAGTAAATCTACCCGTTGTCCGACATGATCCATGGACACAAACGCAAGATCAGCGCACCAAGCACTCGACCGGGCAGTGCCTATAGGTCGAGCGGGTTGAGGGGACCGTCATAAAGCGAGCGTGTCGACTTTGCATACCCAATATTCCGGGTCGTTGACAGCGCGAACACCCCGGGGTGGTCGTGGTCATGACCAGTCCGGTGGCCGAGAGAGCGCGGCAGCATTGTCAGGTGTCAACGCTGAATTGAACCGTCTCGGGTTTCGTGCCGCTCCTATATCGGTGACGGCTCCGGTTGTGGACTCGACAGGTGAGCGTGGTACACCGTCTCGAATTCGTCCGGAAGGACGTATCCAAGACGACTGCGATTGAACGAGTTACAGGCAATCTCCGACACTGCCGATAGATGCAGCGATCCTTTTCAGCACAAGGGTTTCCGCGAAAGAGATGGACGTGTACTGACTGCCCGCATCGCTGGGGTACCGCCCGGCACGAAGTGCTCGGGGGAGGATGGATCAATCCTGCACCGACGGGTGGCCGGTGTGGTCACGTCGCCACAGCGCCGCCTTCAAGGCGGTGGACCATCGCGGTGTCCTTGACGGTGGCGGCGTGCCAGCCGACGATCGCCCGCGGGACCAGTCGATCACGAATGCGACGTAGACGAACCCTGCCCACGTGCGGCAATACGTGAAGTCGGTGACCCATTTCCGGTGGGCCTCGGCGGTGAGGTCGCGATCGACCAGATCGGGGGCACGTCGGCTGTTCGCTCCGGCGGGATGGTGGTGCGGTGCGGGCGGCCCCGAACGACTCCGGACAGCCCTTAACCGCGCATCAACCGATCGACGGCGCATGCCGCAACCTCGTAGCCGAGCCTGCGCGAGTGTGCGGTCATCGTCCGTCGACCGTAGGGCCCTTCGGTGGTGCCGGCAGTCTCACGCGGGGCGTTCGTCAGATGCGCATCGGTGACGGTCCGAGGGGACGGAGTAGCGGTTTGCCAGTTCCGATACGTGCGTGGGGCGACCTTGATGCCAGGCTCGGTGAGCACGGCGCAGATCGACTCGACCCGGTGTCCTTGTGCTGCATCCGGTCGATGAACTGGCAGGTCAGCAGCGGCGAGGTGGGGGTACCTCCCGCGTGCGGGGGACGAGTTCCCTCGCGAAGAAAATCGAAGCCGACCCCTCAAGAACGGAGGCGACATCAAACCCAAGAGGTTCAATGCCTCGTTCGACCCGCAGATCGTCAAGACCGGCAGTTTCGTCGGCGTTCTGGTCTGGCCATGGTCGACCGGGAGGCTGATAGGCAGGGAACCAGAGATCGCACTGGCGATCTACCCGGGCAGGTAGGTGGTACGAGAAACCGGATCCGGCGGCAGTTAGACCAGGCGCTGCTCGGCGACCCGACCGCGCAGGACCGGATCGAGTGTTCCTACCCGATCCGTTCGGCGATTACCGTTGCCGGCATCGTGGGGAACTCTTTCAACAGCTCCCGGATGCGGGGTTCGACCGCGTCGACGATCGAACCTGACTTGGCGCGTCGATATTTCGGTGGTCCGTCGGCGGCCAGTGCCGATCGGACCGTGTTGCGGGAGATCCCCATCATCCGGGCGATCGCCTTGATCGGCAACCGTTCGCTGCGATGCAGACGGCGAATATCGGCCCCATCTTCCACGGACAACATCCCTTCGTCCCTCCTGGCTCGACTCGAGTCCGGATCGGTGGACAGAGGGTCAAATTTGAGATGCCATACCGTGTTCAGTTTTACGTGCCGTCGCCAACGCGAGAGGTATCTGGGGCGGCGACCATCCGGCTATGGACGGCGCGCTCCTTCCAAACTCCGCCCCTTCGCCGGTGTCGGCCGACAATCGGAGGATGCCACCGTGTCCGTCGAGAGCGAGACCAATGAGAGCATAGATCGCGTCGTGTACACCCTTCGTCGGGCAGACGGACAGCCAGTCCTTGCCTATTCTCGATCACCTCGTCAGCGATCCCCGAGACGGTCTTCCTCGAGGTAGACGCGCCATAGATTTCGGAGAAACGCGCATGGAGTACCCCCTGAACGTAGCGCCTGAGAGGTCTGAGCCGTGCTCAATCCTCTGGCGTACGAAACAAGAACGATCTCGACTTGCACCCGGTCTCCCGGGTAGCTCAAAGGGCAAGCACGCTGGTCTCTAGTCGACACGACCTCCGGTTTTCGTTCCGGATGTTCGTCGAAACTCCCCCGCGATGCCCGGGCACAGCCGAGTTGGTCGCCCCCGTAGTCAGCCATGTATTTGGACTCGGGTCCATATGCAGGCTGGTCCCGCCGCGGTCTCGGGCAGCTTCCCACTTGCGTAACTAATATGATTATGTTTACAGTATTTCGAACGTGCTTTGCGCCACACCACACCACTCGCGGACCGCGGGTCTCGGACGGGAGAAAATACAATGGTCAAACTGATAATCCTGATCAAGCGCCGCCCCGATATCACCCATGCGGAGTTCAGGGACCGTTACGAGCGCCACGCTTCCCTAGCTTTGAACTATCTCAAGGACGTGCTCATCGACTACAGGCGAAGCTATCCGGTCAAAGAACACCCCTACATGTCAGCAGAAACAGGCATCGAACCATCACAATTCGAGTACGACGTTGTGACCGAGATGCGACTCCGCTCAAAGGAAGACTTGAATGTGTTGTTCAGCATCCTCGCGGAACCGAAGGTGAAAGAGGTCATTCGAGCCGACGGAGAAACCTTCCAAGATCCCACATCGATCCGCATCCTGGTCTGCGAGGAAGAGCGGTCGAAGCTGTCCGATGACACTGTTACATTCTGAGCCTCGACCTCAGCCTGGTCTGGAGTCCGCCCGCCGATGAGGACGCGTCGTGAGCCGCGATACGCACGATGAGCCGCGGGACCAAGGACGTCGACATCCCAACCACGAGCACCCGCAGTTGCGAACCGTCGCCGCGGAACGCTATACCAAGTTCGTAGTCTGGTTGACCAGCTCTCGAGATTCAGTTCGACATGCACTTGCGCATCATCGCCCGTGGCGCCGTGGCGACCACCCTGCCGCTCCCGAGGCGACCCGCCATCCGTAGGGCCTTGCCATGCGATCGGAGCTGGCCCCAATTCGGGAGTCACATCCAGTTCCGTCGCGCTTCGACCGCCCAGCTGCGGCACCCGTCCGTCCATTCTCAGGACTCCCTCTGCACCAACGACTTTCGCCCCACGCACTGTGGCCAGCGTACTGGCGTATATATCGCGAGCTGCATTCGCCTTTGGTCATGGCTCTACCCTCACTCATCGACCGTCCATCCGCGCCTGCCGCCCACTCCACACATAAACCGGCAGCAGACCGCGCATGCACACTCCGAGAGGGCAACGCCTTACCCATACATCGTGCATGAAGCTACGCACCCCTTGCGAAGATAATATGAATATGGTTACCTTATTTGCAGACAGTGTTGTGTGTCACAAGATGGACAGCCCTTCCGGTGAGCCCGCCCAATTGGCTGGTACATCCCAGAAGCCACAGTCTGCTACCACCCCGAACCGAGATAAGAGGGTCACCAAATGTCGAACCAACGCCTACTTGTCATCGGCAATGGCTGCGGTGGGACCGAAGTTGCATTCGCTGCACGCAGCGCCGGTTGGGACGGTCCGATCACGCTCTTGGGTGACGAGGACTTCCAACCGTACCACCGCCCCCCTCTCTCGAAGGCGTACCTCAAGGGCGAGGTTTCCGCCGCGTCATTGCATCTGCGTGGCGCGGTGGCATACGAGCAGAGCGACGTCACTCTTCGCACCGGCCATCGCGCGGTGGAGATCGATCGCAAGAGACGCAGAGTCGCGATGTCCGACGGCACCGAAATCGACTACGACCGATTAGTTCTCGCTACAGGGGGTCGGCCGCGGGCGCTACCTGCCGCAGAAGCGCTTTCGGAAAAACCGAAGAATCTCTACTATCTCCGGACTCGATCCGATGCTGACGCACTTCGAGGAAAGTTGGGACCCGGACGGACTGTCGTTATCGTGGGCGCCGGATACGTCGGTTTGGAAGTCGCAGCGGCTGCCGTACGGGCCGGTATGAATGTGATTGCGATAGAGGCGGCGTCCAGAGTACTTGCTCGCGTCACTGCGCAGCCTATCTCCGATTACTATGCCGCCGTTCACCGTGAGGCGGGAGTCAACATTCTGACAAATTGTGCGGTGGAAGAATTGGAGACCACCCCTGGGGAAGGCGGCCACATCAGAGCAGTTCGCTGTTCGGACGGCAGACGACTAGCTGCGGATCTCGTCATCGTCGGCATTGGTCTAATCCCAAATAGCGAGCTGGCGGACACAGCTGGGCTCGAGGTGGAGGACGGGGTGATCGTTGACGATGAGCTTCGTACTACGGATCCCAGCATCATGGCTGTAGGAGATTGCGTTCGCCAATACAGCCATCTATACGAACGCTACGTTCGTATAGAGTCGGTTCCCAACGCCCTGGAGCAGGCGCGTAAGGCCGCTGCAATCTTATGCAATAGACCGACTCGTCCAATTGCCGCTCCATGGTTCTGGTCCGATCAATACGACTTAAATCTAAAAATGGTCGGTTTGTCGGATGGATACGACTCTCTAGTATTACGCGGAAAACCCGAAGATCGGTCCTTCAGCGCTTTCTACCTACTTAGCGACCGAATTTTGGCGGTAGACACCATAAACCGGCCTGCAGATTTCAACTTCGCAAAAAAGCTCATCTCGGAAAGAGTGCCCGTCTCCGCAAAACTTCTTGCAGAACCCAATCTCTCATTGCGGGATCTCGCCAATTCGACATCATCACCAGTCACAAGTTTCACAGCTGGAAAATAGGAGGCACACCAGTCATGGCAAAGGCAACTTTCATCTCTCCTGACGGAAAGCGGGATGAACTGACGATCGACTCCGGAACAACACTCATGCAAGCCGCGATCAGCCATGGAATCCGCTCGATCGTCGGCGATTGCGGCGGCAGCGGCGCCTGTGCAACATGCCATGTCTACGTGGATCCGCAGTTTCTCGACAAGCTCACTCCAATGAATCCCAATGAACGTGAGATGCTCGAATGCGCATCATCTCCCGTGGAAGAAAACAGCCGGCTGAGCTGTCAGATTGCAATGCAGGAGCATCTTGACGGAATCAACGTGGAAATTGCGCCAACCCAGTGGTAGATGGCTTATCGGGTGAAAACCCGGCCCTTCATCGGAAACCGTGGCGACACTGTACCAACATATCCAAATCTCATTGAGAGAAATGGACCAGCGCGACAGAACAGCTGAAGTAGAACACTTTACTCATACCAACAAAAGCGAAGCAGTCCAACATCAGAGGCTAGAAGTCACAGGAAGCGAGCGAACAATGGGAACAGTACCCGAAGCAATTACTACGGCAGCCGGACAGGACCTGCCGGCGAATGTTCCGGCCGAACGTGTCGTTGATTTCGACATGTTCAATCCGCCCCACATTGATCAGGGTCTACAAGAGGCGTGGAAGCATCTGCAAGAATCCAGCGGGCATGACCTGATGTGGACTCACCATAACGGTGGACACTGGATCGCGACGCGCGGATCGCTGGTCAAGCACATCCTCACGGACTACGAGCACTTTTCGAGTAAATGCCCATTCCTGCCCCGCGAGGCGGGAGAACAGTATGTTCTCATTCCCATGTCGATGGACCCGCCCGAACAGCGCCCCTACCGGCGAATTCTCAACGCGAGTATTGGCCCCCGTATCGTCGATGGTATCGGTGACGAAATTCGGTCGTCAGCAAGGGAGTTGGTTCGACAGATTCGACCTGCCGGCAGTTGCGACTTCATAAAGGAGTACGCGGAAGTCTTCCCCGTCAAGGTATTCCTCACGATGATCGACCTTCCGCCGAGCGATGCTCCGAGACTGAAGTACATTGCGGATCAGATGACCAGACCTGACGGCTCGATGACCATGGCAGAGGCAACGAATCAATTCTTCGAGTACCTGTCCCCCTTCATCGATGCCCGCACGGCTGAGCCTGGCAATGACGCGATCAGTATCGTGGTGCAAAGCAAGGTCGACGGCCGTCCCATTACGAAGGACGAGGCCCTAAAGATCTGTTCTCTTCTGGTATTGGCCGGACTGGACACAGTGGTGAATTTTCTTGGTTTCATGATGCACTTCTTGGCCGAGAACCCCGAGAAGCGGCGCGCGCTCGTGAAGGACCCCCAGCTGATTCCGACTGCTATCGAGGAGTTGCTGCGGCGCTTCGCGTTGGTAACCGACGCCCGGTTGATCAAAAAGGACGTCAAGCTTGACGGTGTTGACCTGAAACCAGGCGACATGGTGGCGGTGCCAAGCATGCTGTACGGACTCGAGGAACAGAATAACCAGTGCCCTATGGATGTCGACTTCGGGCGTGAGAAAATCGAGCACATGACATTCGGGCACGGAGTGCATCATTGCGCGGGGGCGCATTTGGCTCGAGTAGAGGTTCAGGTGACGCTGGAAGAGTGGTTGGCGCATATTCCTGAATTCGAGGTGGCCGATCCGTCGAGGGTGGGTTATCAGTCGGGCATCGTGGGCTCCGTGACTTCGGTTCCGCTGCGGTGGACCACCGACTAAGGGCACGTCTCCTGTGGGAAGTGGCTGCCAGTGGATCGTACAACGGTCATAAATGAGTCGCTTCCTGGTTGTTACCGGATGCGCCGTTTCTCGTCCTTTATCAGGACTCGCAAATTCCAACAATATGGCAGGCGAAAGACAATGGAGCTTCTCTGGCAGATGTCAAGAAATACCCACACATCTGCGCGACGGTCCCCTCGACTGGCGGATACGGTCAGCCATTGGCACGCAAAGAGTTCGAGATTGTCGATGACATATCCACCTTTCGGTTCGGGGATTTCCGTGCAGCCGAGCGAGGCAAAAATGGGTGTGCAACAGGGGTCGACGCGGAGACCGTTGACACTGCCGTTGGTGTTCGACCCAGAAGGCGTTCGGCGCTCAGTATCCAATCAAGTTGAGGAGGGTTTCCTATGAGTTCTCATACGCCCGTTGCGGTTCTGGTACACGGCGGCTTTCAAGGCGGATGGTGTTGGGTGCGGGTGGCGGAGTCGCTTCGTACTCAAGGTTGGCGCGTTCTTACGCCGAGCTTGACTGGTCTCGGTGACCGGGCGCATCTGCTTTCACCTGAGGTGAGGTTTGATACACATGTCAAAGACGTTTTGAGTTTGCTGGCAGCCGAAGAACTGGAAAAAGTGGTGCTGGTCGGGCACAGCGCGGGCGGGACGGTCATAACCGCAGTGGCCGACCGTGCACCAGCTCGCATTGCGGCTCTCCTCTACCTTGACGCGTCGCTTCCGACAACGGGACAGTCGATGTTGGATTTTATGGGTGACACGCAAGGCATCCCCGACCTATTCCTTTCCCAGGCCAACGAATTGGGAGATGGTTGGCGCGTGCCCGCAGGTCCCCCGTTCGATGCGGCTGGCTTCGGAGTGGACGACCCGGACGATGCTGCGTGGGTGAATCGGCGCATGACCGCCCACCCGCTGGCTGCCTTCACCGATCCAGTCAATCTGACTGGTGCTTGGGAGACCGTGGCCCGCAAGCACTACATTCGTTGCGAGAGGTTCATGATTGCCCATGGAGAACCGACTATTGCCCGAGTTGAAGCGGATCCCGCATGGACTTCCGAACGGTGGGATTGCGGACACTCGCCGCATGTAACCGACGCGGAGCGGGTCGCGAACGCCATCACAAAGTTGATGGCACCTTAACTCCCGGACATACTTGTGCACCCGAATGCCCGATTATCCAATCGTAACGAATCCTCCGGTGTTTTTGAGCTCTAGGGAGTGGGCCGTCGAGCATTTGGGGCGCGGCACACACCTCGGTGGCCGTGTTATGGGCGAAGTTCTGATGTCATCGACCCTCCCTGAATGATTACTACTTCAACGATTCATCTTTACGCCCGGGACGTCGGGCGATATATTCCGAGACAGGAGACATCATGGCTACTGGCAAGGCAGCGGTACTGGTCGAAACTAATCGCATTGAGACATGGGAGGTGCCGGTCAGTGATCCAGAGCCGGGTGGACTTCTCGTAGAGGTCGTGATCGGCGGCGTGTGTGGCAGTGACAACCACATCGTCACTGGCGAAGCCGGTGAGATGCCTTTCCCGATCATCCTCGGCCATGAGGGAGTTGGAAGGATTTACAAACTCGGAGCTGGCGTCAGCGCAGACTACGCGAGCGTTCCCGTCGAGGTCGGCGATCTCGTCTACTGGGCACCAATTGCGCTATGTAATCGCTGCTACTCCTGCTCGGTACTAGAGCAAACACCATGCCAAAACTCAACCTTTTTCGAGCACGCCGAGAAGCCGAACTGGGGTAGTTACCAACAGTATTCTTGGCTACCGAATGGTACGGCGTTCTATAAAATCCCGGACGGCGCTCAGCCCGAAGCGCTTGCCGCGCTCGGTTGTGCACTTCCGACTGCAATTATGGGTTACGACCAAGGTGGCGGGGTCGGGATCGAGGACACAGTAGTAATTCAGGGAGCCGGACCAGTTGGTCTTGCTGCCAGTATGGTCGCATCAGTCGCCGGCGCTCGCGAGATTATCGTCATCGACCAATCCCCTGAACGACTTCAGGTTGCCAAGTCGATGGGTGCCACCACTACGCTGTCGCTCAGTGACCTGAGTCCTGAGCAGCGGCACGATCAAATCTGGGAACGATCCGGGCCATCGGGACCAAACATCGTTGTCGAAGCTGCCGGGGCGCTTCCAGCGTTCCCCGAGGGCCTGGACCTAACTGGCAATCATGGCCGCTACATCGTTGTGGGCCTGTGGGGGGCTATCGGGACACGAGAGGTTTCACCGCGAGAGCTGGTCGTCAAGAACATGACGGTCAGCGCTGCAAGCTTTCCCAAACCGAAGCACTATTACCAGGCCATGCGACTAGCGGCGCGTATGCAAGACCGCTTTCCGCTCACCGGGCTTATCACGCATCGCTACTCGATCGACGAAGCTGCGTCAGCGCTGGATGCGGTTGCATCAGGCTCTGCGATCAAGGCGATAATCGATCCCTCCCGTTAGTTGAACCCGTTGTCAAGGGACATGGGGGCATCCCTGTAGGCGGACAGGTGGTTTCCTGGTGCGCGGACAGCTGATCTCCCTGTCGGCGGTCAGCTGATCTCCCTGTCGGCTCAGGTCAAGGGCATCACCCCGCGTCCGGCGGTGGCGTCCCTGCAACCGCAGTGTGTGTGCACCACACGGTGGTGATCGCGTCGCCGTAACACCGAGAACGGAGTCCGGTCCCATTGGCGTGTCCCCGGTGAATGGGGCCACTCTATTTTAGAGTCTTGTTGCCCGTGAACTGGGCGGATAGGACGATGGAGAACATGGCTGGACGGAAGCGGAACTCCGCAGAGGACATCCTGCGCAAACTGCGCCGTGCCGACGAGCTCACTGCTGCTGGTAAGGCGCAGGAGGAAATCGCTGCGGAGCTCGAGGTGTCGGCAGCGACGCTGTACAACTGGCGCCGCCAGTACGGCGGTATGGACACCGACGCAGCGAAGGAACTCAAGGAGCCGCGCGAGCAGAACAGCAAGCTCAAGCGGCTGCTCGCCGAAGCCGAGCTGGAGAAGCACGCGCTGCGGGAGGTAGCGAAGGGAAAATTCTGAGCCCAGCTGCCAAGCGCCGCGCGGTCGACATGCTCATCTCCACGATGAGCATGTCGAAGCGGTTGGCATGCAGAGCGGTTGGGCTCGCCCGCTCCACTTACGCCCGAACACCTCTCGCTCAGACACCAGCAGACCCCGATGCCGCTCTGAGAGCGGCGCTACGCGAATACGCCCACACGCATCCGCTGCATGGTTTCCATCGCGCCTGGGCGCACCTGAGGCACGATCAGGGCGCTGTGGTGAACAAGAAGAAGGTCCACCGGCTCTGGAAGGAGGAAGGCCTTCAGGTTCGGATTCACCATCCACCAAACGGTCCGGTGTCAGCTCGTGCCCGCAGATCGAAGCCGACGCCCCGCATGTGGTGTGGGCTTGGATTTCCACTTCGACTCCACCATCGACGGGAAAGCGATCAAGATCGCCTCAATGATCGACGAGCACACGAGGCAGTCGCTGCTGAACATCGTCGAACGTTCGATCACCGCGCAGCGGTTGACCGACCAGTTGGACAAGGCATTCGCGTTGTGGGGCGGCCCACCGGTCGTGCTGCGGATGGACAACGGTCCGGAGTTTATTTCAACTGTGCTGCAGCAGTTCTGCAGGGATCGGGTAGGGATTTCGTACATTCCACCGGGGACGCCGTGGAACAACGGGCACATCGAATCATTCAATAATCGTTTGCGGAAGGAATGCCTGAACCGGAACCACTGGACAAGCCTGCTCGAAGCTCGGGTGGTGATCGAGGACTTTAAGGATGACCACAACCATCGGCACAGTTCTCTGGGGTCAGCCGGGTTGTTGTGTGACGTTGCATAGGTCCCGCGACACGGACCGGTTTGCAACAGATCTCCCGGGTTGTGGTGCTCGTGGCTGGTAGTCCTACAGATGCCTGCCACGAGAGGAGATCAGGATGTGGGCGTTTCTGGTGAGGTTGCCGTCCGGGGTGCGGTATTGGACGGTGCTCGACGAGGACCTGGCCGTGGTGGACGAGGCGGATGCGTTCTTGCGGCATGTCCGGTTCGGCCGCGACGGCTCGGAGTTGACGACCAGGTCGTATGCGGGCGGGATCGCGTTGTTCCTGCGGTGGTGCGCTCGCACCGGCCGGCACTGGCATGACGGTGTGAGGTTGCCCCTTGAAGGTGGACACCGAATTTCATGCGGCGACTGACAGCGTAGACGACGCGATCAGTCGTTGCTCGAACTCCACCGGGGTGAGGTATCCGAGGGCGGAGTGACGGCGACGTCGATTGAAGTACGAGAGCCACTCGAACAGCTCCAGCCGTGCCTGCGACTTCGACGACCAACTCCGTCCGTGCAGCCACTCCCTCTTGAGTCCTTGGAAGAACGACTCGGCGAGAGCATTATCGTAACTTGACCCGACCCGTCCCCGACTCTGCTGGATCCCATGACGGCGGCATACATCGACGAAAGCTGCTGCAGTGTACTGTGTTCCGCGGTCGCTGTGGAAGATGACGCCACCGACGTCACCGCCGCGGATGCGCACCGCCATCTCGATCGCGTCCGTGACGAGATCGGTGCGCATGTGGTCGGCGATGGACCAGCCCACCACCCGGCGTGAGCAGATGTCGATCACCGTGGCCAAGAACAACCACGAGGATCCCACGGGGATGTAGACATCCCACGCGGGTCAGATGTCAAGCAGCCGCCGGTTGAGACGTGATCTGATGGTCGGGCCAGGCGGCGTGGTCGTCCCAGGGTTCGTTGTGTTGCAGACACCACCACATGCGTCCGAGGAGCTTGTTGGCGAGGTTGCGCAGCGCGGCGTTGTGGTGGTCGCCGGCGGCTCGCCGTTTGTCGTAGTGGGCACGTGCGCCCGCTGATTTGGTGAGGGTGACGAACGCCCACCAGTGGCAGGCGTCGCCGAGTCGCTTGTTGCGGACCTTTCGCGCCTTGACGTAGTGCGATCGGCCCGAGGCGCGGGTGATCGGCGCGGTACCGGCGAACGCGCGCAACCCGTTCGCCGTCGCGAACCGTGCAGGATCGTCGCCGACCTCGGCCAGGACCCGGGCGGCGAGAATCGGACCGAGACCCGGAGCCGACCGCAGGATCGGTGCGAGGGGGTGGCTGTCGAATTCGCGACCCAGCGCGTTCTCCAGGCTGTCCACGGACTGCTGCATCGAGGCGATGACGGCGAGCAGGCCGGTGACAGCATGACCGAGTGCCTCCTCGACCTGCGGCGGCTGCCGGAGCGCGGGCGTCTTCAGCTCCCGCAGGATCCGCTCGACCAGGTTCGGGTCGTTGCGTCGGCCACTGTGATGCAGGAGCGCCACAACTTTGCGTCTGGTCAGGGCTCGACCCGATTCCGGGGTGGGCGCCGCGGAGAGCACCGCCACCGCGGCGCGGTGCTTCAAATTCGGAAATGCCTGCAGTGCACCAGGATAGAACTCCAGCAATACAGAACGTAGTCGGCTGATGGTCTGATACAGCGCCCAGATCGCCTCCTGGTGCTGACGGGCGAGGGCCTTGATCGCCCGGCCGTGTTCGCTGATCGCCGGCATCGGACGGTGCATCGCTCGGTCGGTGCGCAGAATATTCGCCAGAATCGCGGCGTCACCCGGATCGGACTTGCCGCCGGCCTGTCCGTGGCGTTCGCGGTAGCGGGCAACCGCACGGGGGTTGATCGGGTATACGGTGAATCCTGCTTCCACCAGGGCCACGACGAGTAGATTCTTGTCGGTTTCGATCGCGATAGGGGTGGTGCCGGGTGCGCCTCCGCTCTCGGCGATTACCTCCAGCAGCGCGGTCAGTCCCGCTGTGCCGGTGTCGATGCGCTTCCGGGCGACGACGGTGCCGTTCTCGTCGACGAGGGCGACATCGTGATGCACTTCGGCCCAATCGATCCCGCAGTTGATGCTCATGTACAACCTCCTGCCCAGCGGCGTATTCTGCTGTGAGCTCGGGGGTTGTGCGGCGACCTAGAAGCGCTCTTCGGCGCGGCATCTCACAAGCCGATCACGTGCCCCAGCGACTGGCAGGGTCACCGTCTACATTCAGACCTCTCACACAGTCGGATGCCATCACAGCAGTGATCCCCTTCCAGCAGCTTACTGCTCAGACTGCGCCTGGATCGGTAAAATCTCAGGGACCTCCCGCCAGTCGCCTTGTGCGTGTCGGATCGTTGGTCCGACTCACCCATTAGGTGATGTCCCCACACCATTTGGTATCGACAGCCGTAGCGGTGAAGTCTCGCATCACCAGATCCGGCACCGACGGAGCCGACGTGTCCGCGATGGTCGTGCGCTTGCTGCGGCGCAGGTGCCGGTAGTAACCGGAGCGGGAGGTTCCCAGCACCCGGCACAGCCGCTGCACGCCGAACTCGGCGCGATGGTCGGAGATGAAGTCCCAGCGGCGGGTCTTCACTTCACCTCTTTGATGCTTCTATGTCAAGCCGCCGCCGAAAGCGATGATTCCGAGGCGTTTCCGGTCGCGGACTCGTGGACGCGCAGGACCTGAAACACCCGGTCGGAAACACGTCGGCGGAGCAGGCGCACTGCTTCCCGCTTCGTCTTCCCGGCTGCCTGCAACTTGGCCACGTAGTCCTTGCCCGGCCCGCCGCGGGCGACCTGCGTAGTGGCGATCGCGTGCAGCGCGGCGTTCACGGCACGGTTGCCACCGCGATTGAGGCGGACCCGCTCGTGGGCCGACCAGACCGGGATCGGGGCGGTGCCGTTGAACTTCGCGTAGGCATCTTTCGAGTGGAACCGTCGAGCGTCGGCTGTCTCGCCGATGATGACCGCGGCGGAGAGGACTCCGCACCCGGGTATCGCGAGCAGCGACGGCGCGATCCGCCGAACGCGGTCACGGATCTGGCGCTCGAGATCGTTGACCTGCCCGGTCAGCTGCCGGCACCGGTCGAGGAGTTCGCCCGCGATCTGGGCGACCACACCGGTGAACGCGGTCAACCGTTCGGCGAGCTCGTCCATGACGCGATACCTCCGGATCCCCCGCACGGGAATCACCAATTCGGGGTCCAGTTCGTGCAGGTGCCAGCGAAGCCTGTTGATGAGTTTCGTTCTCTCGCAGACCAAGTTGCGTCGGTGATCGGACAGGAGCTTGACCTCCCTGGTGGATTCGTCCAGTTGGGCGATCGGCAGATTCTCCTCACGCAGCGCGGCCATCGCCACGGCGTGGGCGTCGATGGGGTCGGATTTTCCCGGCTGGCGGGCGCTGCGCCGGTGCAGGGCCATCAACTGGGTCTTGACCCGGACCACCGCGTGGCCCCGGGACAGCAGATCCGATTCGAGCCGCCGAGTCACGTGGCGGCAGTCCTCGAGCGCGAACTGCACCTGCGGCCACTGGGCGGCCCACTCGATCGCCGACAGATGACCCTCGGTGGTGGCCTTGACGGTCCGCTGCCCGACCTGACGGCCGATGTCGTCGACCGCGACGAGGGTGTGGGTGGATTTGTGGGCGTCGACTCCGATCACGATCAACTGGCGACTCCAATCCGGTTGACGGGCTGTAGGCGTCGGATCGGTGCGTTCGCGGGCAGGCCTCAATCGGGCATCAGCGGCAGGCTTCTATCAAGCCACACGAACGACCCTCCGGGCCCGGTGGGACCGCACATCAAGACAAGCCACCAGGCCGTGGACCGGGGCAGCAAAATACCGAGCGAATCCCACCGGACCTCTCCAGGATGACATTGACGCGAAATACGCGGCTGCCCGGCGCAGGATGTCGCGTTCGAGCTGCCATTCCTTCTCGGCACCGCGTAGCCGGGCGTTCTCTGCCCGCAGCCGCGCGAGCTCGTCCGCTTGGGTTTCCCCACCGGCGGTGCTGCGGGCCTCCGGGCGTCCATTGCGGGCGGTGTCCTTGCGGACCCACGTCCGTAGCGTTTCGCCACTGATGCCCAGGTCCGCGGCGACCGCCGCGTATGTGCGCTGGCCGTCGGCCGCGCGATACAGCGCGATCGCGTCTTTCCGGAATTCCTCCGTGTACAGAGACTGGCGTCCCACTTCGACATCCCTCCTGGCTCTACTGGAACCATTGTCAGGGGTGTCCACTCCAAGGGGGCAGCCTCACTCCGCACCCTGGCCTCGGATTCCTTAAGGACTGGCGCAAAACGTGTGCGCGACGAGAGCGAGAAAATGCCTTCCCCTGCGTCGATAGTCGCAGACTTGGAACTGCTCATGGGTAACGTCAGCCGGCGCTGAGCCCGCGCCAGATGCGGAACCCTCACCGGCACGTTCCGATTGTCGTCCCATGACTGGAACTCGCTGACCTGCGAAGTCCCGTAGAGGTGGTCCGGTGAAGAATCCCGAACTGGGGCGTCAAACGGTGCAGACATGCGCTCCCAACGGCGGCAAGTATCGGAATCTGCGAGAAACTCGCGGATTGCACGCATAACTCATGGAATCCATTAGTTTCGTGCGAAATCGAGGGCCGGGCTACTTGGCGCTATGTACCGCCGCGACCAGCTGAAGTCGGAGGATTCTGCATGCAACCGCCCAATCGAACCTGCGCGCACTCCGGTAAACGCCTCATCCCTTCTCGGGGACCTGTCGTCATCACAGGTCAAACCCAATTTTGCCGAACTCGTCGCCGATTTCAGAATCGCGACAACCCCACGGCCGTCACCGCCCGTCCGTCGCCGGCTGAGCGACACGCCCGAGCGCGTGCGGGGGTGCTTGGAGAAACCGTCACCTAGCGGATTCACTGGCTTCGCGCCAAACACCGCGCAACTGTCCGACTGAGAAGCTCGTAACAAGAGTGAACAGGAGTGAAATGCCCGAGCAGTCGTGGATCGCTGCCCAAGAACTGTACGACCAGGGATATACGGTCGATGGAGCACGTCAGCTCTTCGGGGAGCCAAAGACAGGCCCCGACGGAACCCTCGGTTGGGAAGATGACTGGATCGACCGCGCAGAAGGAAGGGCCCTCATCCCTGTACTGCCCTTCCTTATCGAACGTCTGCGCGGACATTCCGAGGTGGGAGAGGCTGCTGGCGAGCTGGTCAGGCTCTACGAGGAGCTCAATCGTAGAGCAGGAACTGTGGGTGCTCCCGATCCGCTCCATCACCATGAAATCTCCGAAGATGAGCTGGTAGAGCTGGGAAATGACCGCGACGCCCTCAATGCGATCTACGGGTCGCCGCACCGTTGGACACAAGAGCCTGTGGTCGAGGGCAATCCGGTTCCGTTCATTTCGCAGGAACGAAGCCGGTTCGGAGATGGCGCGCGATTGGTCGGAAGGCGGAATCTCCGGTGGTGGCTCAAGAGTGCAGTCGGCGAAGTGGCGAACAAGCAGAGCGAGAACGCCTGACTAGAGAGCTTCCCTGTGCCAATAGCCGGGCCCGGATTGCGGTCGATGGGGACATGTCATCTCCCCAGGTGACTGAGCCAATCTGGCTTACCAGTCCGATGCGCTGGACGTGATCTCGCGGGCGCGGTGGGACCAGTCCGGGTCGCTTACCAGAGCGGTGATGGCAGTGGCCATCTGCTCGGTGTTGCCGTCGATGCCGAGCCGGCGGAGCGTGCGGGCGATACGCGCGGGGTGGGCCGGCCACCGTCCACCGGTGGTTTCGACCAGGGCAGCGAGGACGGTAGCTGCCTCGGTGTCGCTGAGTTCCACCGGCTCACCGGTCATGCCACGTAACCCCCGGCTGCCGGTGGTCAGCCAATGCTCGCTCGCCGCTCGGCGCACCGAGGCCCGGTACCAGGGATTACGCAGCGATCGCATCAACGCTCCTTCGCGTTCAGTGGGCGTCCTGGAACGCCTGCTCCACCTCGGCGGGAATGCGCCCGCGCGAGGAGATTTCGTAGCCCTGTTCGGCCGCCCAGGCGCGGATCTCCTTGCCGTTCCCGCGTCGCCGCACCGGGGCGTCCGGGGCGACGGGACGATCCGAGCGTCGTTTGCGGCCACCGACCCGGGTGGCGTGCTCGATGAAGAATCCGATCTGCTTGTGAAATTTGCTGGCGTGCTTGCCTTTCAAATCTATTTCGTAGTCCACCCCGTTGACGGAAAAGGTGATGCTCTCCCCGTCCTCACCGAAGACGGTTCCGTCGATGTCGTCGACCAGTTCGACAACTACCTTGCGCGCCACAGTTCCCCGATCTCTCACGTCTCGATACAGCAGGCAGAACCCTACTGGCGGCCGCAGCCGATCGGGGGCACCGACTCCGGGGACGTGTCATCTCCGCAGGTCATTCGCCGGTTGTAGGGCGCAGGAGCAGCCGGGGGCTGGTCCTATCGGGTGTGCACCCGGGTGTCCCCCAGGGGGCCGAGCACGAAGTAGATGGGCGGCGGACACAGTGCGATGGAGGGCAAGAAGGTGGGCACCTCCGGCCCCCACACGGTGATGGTGTTGATGGGATAAGTCAGATTGGTAAACGGGACGCACACCAGTTCCAATTGGTGGGTATTCACCGATCCGGGTGCACAGGTCGACATGGCACCGACCGCGAAGAACTGCATGTCGCACCCACTCGGAGCTGGGGCGGCGTGTGCGTGCGCCGCGGTCAGGGACAGGGCAGCGGCCGCGGTGGACGCGACGAGGGCGAGGCGCAGAAACCGAGACATGGGCCCTCCGGTGGTGCGGGGCCCGACCCACCGCCCATTCTCCCAGGTCAGTTGCCGCTGCCGCGGCCTGTCCGACGAATCCGCTCACGGCGGGCATGTCTGGCGAGCAGGTGTTTCCGGCCCATGTTCGTCTCGCTCATCACCGGCCAGTGTTCCGGTACGTCCGGGGACCTCGATTCGCACCCCACGGCACCCACCGCCACCACAATCGGTCACTGCGCCCCGGCGAGCCGGTTGCTGCGAAATGCAGTGCGCCCCAGCACCGGGGGTGGGTGCTGGCGCGGGCGTGTGACCGATTCAGGAGAGGTTGAGCGGTGCGTACGGGGGCGGGGGCGGCGGAGTGTACTGGCTGATCGGGACGTCGCCGATCGTGCCGAACTGGTCGAGGTCCATGCGGAACACGACGCCGTGCTCGGGGTCCCACTCGTAGGTGCCGAAGCCGTTCTCGGTGTGCTGCGACACCACGGTGTCTGTGGGCTCGGCCTGGTTGCCGATGCTGCTCTGCGCGCCCTCCGTCATGCCCCATACTTTACAATTTCACATTGTTAGGTTGCAAGTCGTCGGGGCGCCCGTCGGATCGGGGAAACGCGATCCGGCTGAGGAGTCAGGCCACGGGCTCGAGCAGGTGGGGGCCGTTGTTGCGCGGGGAATTCACCGCGGTACTGACCTCGTAGGTCTGCAGGACCGGATCGGGCACCGACGCGAGTAGCGCCTGGACGTCGTCCTTGTCGGTAAGAGTTGGGTCGAGCCAGTGCTCCTGGAACGTTGCCGGCAACACCACCGGGCAGCGGTCGTGGATGCGTCCGAGCGCATCGGTGGCGGGCCGGGTCAAGATGGTCGCCGTCCACAGCCAGGCGTTCGGGTCGTCCTCGGGCAGCGCACGGTCGCGCCACAGCTCGTACAGGCCGGCCATCGCGAGCACCCCGTCGCCGTGCAAATAATGTGGGATCTTCTTGCCGTCGCGTTTCTCCCACTCGAAGTACCCATCGGCGGGCACTAAGCACCGCCGTTTCGAGGCCGCGGCCCGAAACGAGGGGCGCTCGGTCACCGACTCCGAGCGTGCGTTGATCAGGCGGCCGAGCTTGGCTTCTTTCGACCACGAGGGCACCAAACCCCAGGTCAGCGTCCTGAGCTGTGTGACCGGTGCCGCGTCCGGCTCGTCCCGGGGTGCCCGTTCGAGGACCGCCCGGATCTGCTGGGTCGGGGCGATGTTGTAGGACGGGCGCAGCTCGTCACCGACGACCTCGTCGACGTGGAAGATCGAGCGCAGTTCCTTGTCCGTGGTGGTACTGGCGTAGCGGCCGCACACGTTCACCCTCCCTGGTCACATCTTCTGCCCCGATCTAACACGCCATGACCGACGCGAGCGCGGCGACGGAGGCCATAGCCTCGATGGTGGGTCGGGGCCAACCTGCCGAAGGAACGTGCCATGGTCTGCGATCCGGGATGCCTCTCCCCCCTCCATAGCCCCGCG